>CP045665.1:2400000-3600000 GCA_013457415.1 Enterobacteriaceae bacterium Kacie_13 | reverse complement strand
AGAAACATTCTTATAAGAGGGTTGACCATGAGTGCATTGACGATTTTTAGTGACCAGGATCCTTCGGCTCCCCTCTGGGAAAGCCGTGACGGCGACGCCATTGCCGCCGAACTGAACAAAATTGACGTGCGTTTCGAGCGCTGGCAGGCCGATCGTGATTTAGGCGATAACCCGCAGCCGCAGGACGTGATCGCCGCCTATCAGCACGAAATCGATAAGCTGGTAGCCGAAAAGGGCTATCAGAGCTGGGATGTCATCAGCATGCGCCCTGACAATGAACAGCGCGAAGTGCTGCGCACTAAATTTCTCTCCGAGCATACCCACGGCGAAGATGAGGTGCGTTTCTTTGTCGAAGGCGCCGGGCTATTTTGTCTGCATCTTAACGATAAAATTTTCCAGATCCTGTGTGAGAAAAATGATCTGATTTCCGTTCCTGCCAATACCCGCCACTGGTTTGATATGGGCGGATCTCCGTCATTTACGGCGATACGCGTGTTTGATAATCAGGAAGGATGGGTAGCGCACTTTACGGGCGATAAGATAGCGGATGCGTATCCGAGGCTGGGAGAGTGATGTTTTACTCCTCCCCCTTCGCAGGGGAGGAGTAAAAACGAGTCCTTCTCCCCAGTTTGCTGGGACGGGAAAAGGTTACTTCAACGCCTTCGCAAACACCCCATCCCGAACCTGCTCTGGTGTAATCACGCCGCCATCCCAGACCCATCCGCTGATCAATTCTGCCGGTGTCACATCAAACGCCGGGTTATACACCTGCGCATCCGTGGGTGCCCACTGAACGGCACCAAAGCTGCCAGAAACGCCGGTAACTTCACGGGCATCGCGTTGTTCGATTGGGATGGCGGCGCCATTCGGACAGTGCGGATCGTGCGTGGTGTGCGGCGCGGCGACGTAAAACGGAATACCGTGATATTTCGCCAGAACGGCCAGGCTGTAAGTGCCGATTTTGTTCGCTACATCACCGTTGGCGGCGATACGGTCAGCGCCGACCCAAATGGCATCGACCTGTTTTTGCGCCATCAGGCTGGCGGCCATCGAATCACAAATCAGCTGATAGGGAATGCCCAGCTCGCCAAGCTCCCAGGCAGTAAGACGTCCGCCTTGTAACAACGGTCGGGTTTCATCTACCCAAACCTGCTGCACATGGCCCTGTTCGTGCGCGCGGCGGATAACGCCAATCGCGGTACCGACGCCTGCGGTTGCCAGTCCGCCTGTGTTGCAGTGAGTCAGTAAGCGGCTGCTGGGGGTGACCAGAGGGGCACCATAGGTCGCGATGCTGTCGCACAATGCGCGATCCTCATCTACTAAGCGCAACGCTTCATCCACCATCGCTGAGACGAAATCAGGCTGCTGCAAAGCGATTTTCATCCGGTCGAGATTGTTCATCAGGTTCACTGCCGTCGGGCGCGAAGCGCGAAGCCGATCAAGTGAATGATGCAGTTCTGCCTGAGGCATACCGTGCTCGGCCAGCAACGCCAGAAGCAGGCTGGCGGATAAGCCAATCAGCGGTGCGCCGCGCACGCGCAGGGTGCGGATGTGATCCACCAGTTCACTGACGTCGCGGCATTCACGCCAGTCGGAACGCTGTGGCAGAGCCTGCTGATCGAGGATCCACAGCTGATTTTCACGAATACGTAAACTGGTGGTTGTGAGGCTTTGCATGATTAGTTAAATCCTTGTTGCCCGGTTGCATCTGATTACTTATTCTGCCAACATGTTTTATAGATGTATAGACGTCTAAACGCTTTTAAGGCTGAAAAAAGAATTCGAGAGGTCAGGATGTCGCGCTATCACACGTTTACCGCCGCAGATGCCGTTGAATATGCCCGCCAGTTTGGTGGCGTGGCGGATCCGCAATCCCTGGTGACCGCCGATGAGATCGGTGACGGAAACCTGAATCTGGTATTTAAGATCCGCGATACGGCGGGGAAAAGCCGGGTGATTGTCAAACAGGCGCTGCCTTACGTGCGTTGCGTGGGGGAATCCTGGCCACTGACGTTAGACCGTGCGCGGATCGAAGCCGAAACCCTGATTATTCACGGAAAATATTGTCCGCAGCATACCGTCACCGTTTTACATCACGATGCGGAACTGGCGGTGATGGTGCAGGAAGATTTGTCGGATCATCAGATCTGGCGCAGCGAGCTGGTGCAGGGGAAGTATTTTCCGCAGGCCGCCAGCCAGCTGGGGGAATATCTGGCACAGACGCTGTTCCACACTTCCGATTTTTACCAGAATGCGCAGACTAAGAAAGCCGAAGTTTCGCGGTTTACCAATCCGGAACTGTGCCAGATAACCGAAGATCTGTTCTTCACCGATCCGTATGTCGATCACGAGCGCAATAATTTTGACCCGCTGTTGCTGCCGGAAGTGAATGCGCTGCGTGAAGATAAACCACTGCGTCTGGCGGTGGCTTCGCTGAAACACCGTTTCCTGAGTAAAGCCGAAGCACTGCTGCACGGCGATATTCACAGCGGCTCAATTTTTGTCGCCGAAGGTAAACTGAAAGCGATTGATGCCGAGTTTGGCTATTACGGACCGATCGGATTTGATCCGGGTTCGGCTATGGGTAACCTTCTGTTGAACTATTGCGGTCTGCCGGGGCTGGTGGGCGTGCGCGAGGCGGCGGAGGGCCGTGAGCAACGCCTGAAAGATGTGCGAGAGTTGTGGCTGAGTTTTAACGAACGCTTCCTGCAACTGGCACGTGAAAAATCTCAGGATCCGGCACTGGCGGAAGCCGGCTATGCAGAACTTTTCCTGCAGGACGTCTGGCGCGATGCGGTCGGCTACTGCGGCGCGGAACTGATCCGCCGCACTATCGGGCTGGCACACGTAGCCGATCTCGATGCTATCAAAGATGACGCGATGCGCGCCGATTGCCAGCGTCATGCGCTGAGCCTGGGGCAAAAGTTAATTATTACGGCATCACAAATTGACGACGTGGAGTCTCTCATCGCACGCATCCGTCAGTTCAGCTAATCCTGTGAGTTTCTTGTATAATGCCCGCCTTCGAGGTGCGTAGGGGTAAACCCGGTGGCATTTCCTCGGTTTACTTTTAACAGGAATACAGAATTATGATGCACAACCATGTCTTACGCAGCGTCCGCTACATGCTGGATATGAGCGAAGGTCAACTGATTGAGATCCTTAAGACAACGGGCACGCCGGTCAGCCCTGACGTGATGTCCCGTTATCTGAAAAAAGAAGACGAAGAAGGTTATATGGAAGTGCCTGACGAAGTGATGGCTAACTTCCTCAACGGCCTGATTACTTTCAAACGTGGTAAAGATGACCGTTTCCCTGCGCCGGAAGTTGAAAAACGTCTGACCAATAACATCATGCTGAAAAAACTGCGTGTGGCGTTTGAGCTGAAAACCGAAGATTTGATCGCCGTGCTCAATGCAGCCGACTTCAAAGTCTCCGAAGGTGAACTGAGTGCGTTCTTCCGCAAAGAAGGCCACAAGAACTACCGCCCGTGCGGCGATCAGGTTTTGCGTTATTTCCTGAAAGGTCTGACTGCTAAAGTCCGTCCTAAAAAAAGCTGAGTAATGAACATTCAGCCGATAAATAATCAAAATATATTTATCTGAATAACATAGTAAACGGGGCGCTTTGAATAAAAGCGTCCCGTTTTACGTTTATTGGTTTCCTAACAACGAAATTTCGTTATATCAGTTTTACTTCACGTTTCACCGGTTTGTTTTTTGACAGCTCATTCCTGTGCCTATTATCTTCTCATCTCGCCAAAACGCCTCTGGCTCTTATTTTATTAAAATAATACAGCTGAATTTAATTCAATGCTGATCGTTAATCTGGGTATAAGAAAAGGACATCACCATATGAGAAGAATTAAACCGATTGCTTTATTGATTGGTCTTGCTGTGTCTGGCTCCGCACTGGCTTCGGGTTCATCCTCCAGTCTGGAAGCCCGGATGGCATTGCTTGAACAGCGTCTTCAGCAGGCTGAAGCGCGGGCAGATACGGCAGAGAAACAGATCCAACAGTTGAAAAAACAAGATGTACAACGCGAGCAGGAAATTGCCAGCGTGAAAGAAGCTACACCGGTGGAAGTGAAATCTGACGGTATTTCGACCAGCAAACCATTAACGCTAAATGGCTTCGATAATTTGAAACTGTATGGTGACGTGGAATTTAACGTAGACGGCGCAAGCCGTACCGGCCAATTAATATCGGCTAAAAGCGGTGACGGAAATAAATGGGCGGGCAGCAATGAACGCTGGGATGTTAATGGCCGTTTGTTGATCGGCCTTGATGGTTACCGCCGTAATGACAACGGGCAATTCTCCGGTTTCTCCGTGCAACCGACTGCAGATTTAAACGGTTCGACCAATGTCGATGATGCGGCCTTCTTCTTCGGTGAAGAGAAAAACTGGATGGCTAAAATCGGCCGCTTCGAAGCGTACGATATGTTCCCGCTGAATCAGGATACTTTTATCGAATACTCCGGTAACACCGCCAACGATCTGTACGCAGACGGCTATGGCTACGTGTACATGATGAAAGAAGGGCGCGGACGTAGTGACAGCGGCGGTAATATTCTGCTGAACAAAAATATCGGCAACTGGTATTTCGAGCTGAATACGCTGATGGAAAACGGCACATCGTTGTTTGCCGATCAGAACTATCACGGCAACAAACTCGAGCAGGATAAAAACGTCGCGTATCTGCGTCCGATCATTGCCTGGAAAGGGGAGGCGTTCTCCATCGCGGCGGCAATGGAAACCAACGTCGTCAATAATGCTTACGGCTATAAGAACGATCAGGGCGAAACCATCGATCAGTCTAAGCGTAATGGTTACGGTATGACGATGACGTGGAACGGCCAGAAGGCCGATCCGCAGGACGGTATCGTGGCGAACCTGAGTACCGCGTACATGGATGCTTCTGACGAGAAAGATTTCACTATCGGCACCAATGCGCTGTGGAAGAACTTCGAGCTGGGTTACATCTTCGCACATAACCGCATAGAGGAATTTAATGCCAACGGCCTGCGCCCGATGGATAACGATAACGCCGGTGATGACTGGTTCAGCGAACCAGGCAGCTATGATATTCATACAATTCACGCGAGTTACCTGATCCCGAACGTAATGAATATGCAGAACTTCAATGTTTATCTGGGCGCGTATGTGTCGATGCTGGAAGCGGATAAACATTACAGCAATGATAACGACAGCGATCAGCGCTATGGCGGGCGTGTCCGCTTCAAATACTTCTTCTGATTACCTGAATTATTTAGGGTAATTTTAGAGAGACTAAAAAAGCCTGGGTGCGTAAACACTCAGGCTTTTGGGATCCGTTAATCTTAGGGATTATGCGGCTTCGGTATGACGCGGTTTCGCTTCATCCTTTTTTACGCTGGTTTTCTCTTCCTTCGGCTGGTGCGCGGCCAGTTCGTGCGGCTCGAATTCATCAACGTTGATAGAACGCAGACGGCTTTCTTCCGCGCGGCTGAGAATACGCGCATCGTCGGCACTCAGATGACCAGCGTCGAGACCTTTCTGCGCCAGAATATCCAGACGGGTGAACGGCAGCTTTTTACCCATCGCATCGCACAAGCGTTTATGAACCGGTTCGGCGGCCAGAATATCTTCCAGCGCCTGCTCCAGCAGACCGACCGGATTGTGCTCGCTTGGCGTCAGATACTGACCACGACCAATACGGCTGCGGGTCGCGGACGGCACCTGCAGAATGCGCGCCAGTTCATGATCCAGACGGTCAGACGGTGCCGCATGAGAGCCGCCCAACGGGAACACCACCAGACGCATGACACCCGCGATGAAGCGGTTCGGGAAGTTACGCAGTAAATCGTCAATCGCCACTTCTGCCTGATGCAGACAATCCTGCACGCCCCAGTGAACCAGAGGTAAATCGGCTTCGTGACAGCCTTCTTCATCAAAACGTTTCAGCGTGGCGGTTGCCAGATACATCTGGCTGAGGATATCGCCGAGGCGCGCCGAAATACGTTCGCGACGTTTCAGGCTGCCGCCGAGCACGCCCATTGACACATCCGCCAGCAGCGCCAGATTGGCACTCAGACGGTTGATGTGCTGATAGTAGCGGGCGGTGGCATCATTCACCGGTGTATCGCTGGTGCGACCCCCGGTCAGGCCGAGCCAGAAACTGCGCATAGTGTTGCCGCCGACGTGACCGAGATGACCGAACAGGGCGCGGTCGAAATCGATCAGATCGTTTTTCTCTGCCGCCGCCATTTCACGCAGAACGTAAGGATGGCAACGGATCGCGCCCTGACCAAAGATAATCATACTTCGGGTGAGAATATTGGCGCCTTCAACGGTAATCGCAATTGGCGCGCCCTGATAGGTACGGGCCACAAAGTTGCTTTTCCCGAGCATAATGCCTTTCCCGCCGGTGATATCCATCGCATCCATCACGGCGCGCTGGCCACGGTGGGTACAGTGATATTTCACAATTGCCGAGAGCACAGCCGGTTTTTCGCCGAGCATGATGCCGTTGGTGATAAGCGTTGCCGCGGCATCCATCACATAAGCGTTGCCCGCAATGCGTGCCAGCGGTTCTTCAATCCCTTCCATTTTACCAATAGGCAGTTTGAACTGACGGCGGATATAAGCGTAAGCGCCGGTCGCCAGCGCCAGTGATTTCAGGCTGCCGGTGGAGTTAGACGGCAGTGTAATGCCACGGCCAACGGACAAGCACTCGACCAGCATACGCCAGCCCTGACCGGCCATTTTCGGGCCGCCGATGATGTAATCAATTGGCACGAAGATGTCATTACCGCGCGTAGGTCCGTTCTGGAACGGGACGTTAAGCGGGAAGTGACGGTGACCAATTTCCACGCCTTTGGTATCCGTTGGGATCAGTGCGCAGGTAATACCCAGTTCAGTGTCATTGCCGAGCAGGTGATCGGGATCTTTCAGTTTGAACGCCAGACCGAGCACGGTGGCAATCGGCGCGAGCGTGATGTAACGCTTGTTCCACGTCAGGCGCATGCCGAGCACTTCTTTGCCCTGCCATTGGCCTTTACAGACGATACCGAAATCTGGGATCGCACCGGCATCAGAACCGGCTTCCGGGCTGGTCAGCGCGAAGCACGGGATTTCCAGACCTTCAGCCAGACGCGGCAGATAGTGATCTTTCTGTTCCTCGGTGCCGTAATGTTGCAGCAGCTCGCCAGGGCCGAGGGAGTTTGGTACGCCCACGGTGATTGCCAGAATGCCGGACACTCCGGCTAGTTTCTGTAAAACGCGTGCCTGAGCGTAAGCGGAGAATTCCAGACCGCCGTACTCTTTCTTAATGATCATCGCGAAGAAGCGATGTTCTTTCAGATACGCCCACAGCTCCGGTGGCAAATCCGCCAGTTCATGAGTTATTTCAAAATCATTTGCCATACGACAGGCTTCTTCCACCGGGCCGTCGATAAAGCGCTGCTCTTCCTCGGTCAGGCGTTGTTCCGGGTAATCCTGCAATTTTTTCCAGTCTGGCTTACCGCCAAACAGATCGCCTTCCCACCATGTTGTACCGGCTTCAATGGCTTCTTTTTCCGTGCGGGACATGGCGGGCATGACCTTACGGAATGTGCGAAGCGCCGGTCCGGAGAATAATGCGCGGCGTACAGCCGGGATGTTCAGTGGCAGCAAAATGATCGCCAGCGGCAGCAAAAGCCACAGTGTCCACAGATTAATCGCGCCCATTATGGCGGTAAATGCCAGTAAAATCAGGCTGCTAAGGGTAAGGTTGACGCGGTGATAGAACAGCGCGCCCAGGATAACGACAAATGCAACAATGCTGAGAACCATCATAGTAAAGCTCCTGAGTAGTAGGAGGTCTGACCTGTTGTAGGGATATAATGGTTTTAGTCCATGCTCATTTCTTTATCAATGTGTTTACATACTAATTACAACACAGCTCACAAACCGGCCGCACGAAGCGTCAAAAAATGAAACTATCGGAATCATTACCGCTTCATTGCTTCTCGCCGATCAGTCGATCCGTTACACTGCACAGCGGAAAGTTTTATTGCTATCGGCCGCGTTTAACACGGCTGCAAATGGACATAAAAGAGGTTGCTATGTACCAGGATATTATCCGTACTGAACTGAACGAAGCTGCTGAAACGCTGAATAAATTCATCAGCGATCCGGCAAATATTGAGTCTATTCAACGTGCAGCAGTACTGCTGGCGGATTCATTCAAAGCAGGCGGGAAAGTGATTTCCTGCGGCAACGGCGGGTCACACTGCGACGCCATGCACTTCGCGGAAGAACTGACAGGCCGCTACCGTGAAAACCGTCCGGGCTATCCGGCGATTGCAATTTCCGACGTCAGCCACATCTCCTGCGTAGGCAACGATTTCGGCTACGAATACATCTTCTCCCGCTATCTGGAAGCCGTTGGCCAGAAAGGCGACGTGCTGCTTGGCATCTCAACTTCAGGCAATTCCGGTAACGTGATTAAAGCCATTGAAGCTGCCCGTGCCAAAGGCATGAAAGTCATTACCCTGACCGGTAAAGACGGCGGTAAAATGGATGGTTCCGCAGATGTGGAAATCCGCGTTCCGCATTTTGGTTTTGCAGACCGGGTGCAGGAAATCCATATTAAAGTCATTCATATTTTAATTCTTTTGATCGAAAAAGAGATGGCGAAGGCGTAAGACCTTTGTTGTAAAGGAGGCGGGAGATGTGCGAATTGCTCGGGATGAGCGCTAACGTTCCTACTGATATTTGCTTTAGCTTCAGTGGATTAGTGCAGCGCGGTGGCGGGACAGGCCCGCATAAAGACGGCTGGGGCATTACCTTCTACGAGGGGAATGGTTGTCGTACTTTTAAAGATCCGCTGCCGAGCTTTAATTCGCCCATCGCCCGCCTTGTTCAGGAATACCCGATCAAATCCTGCGCGGTGATTTCCCATATTCGTCAGGCAAACCGTGGCGAAGTGGCGCTGGAAAATACTCATCCTTTTACCCGCGAACTTTGGGGCCGCAACTGGACCTATGCGCACAACGGTCAGTTGCGCGGTTATCGCCAGCTCGATACCGGCACGCTGCGCCCGATCGGCCAGACTGACAGCGAATACGCTTTTTGCTGGCTGCTGCACAAATTGACGGAACGTTATCCGCGCCGGCCTGCGAGCTGGCCTGCCGTGTTTCGCTACATTGCGTCGCTGGCGGATGAGTTACGGCAGAAAGGGGTGTTTAACATGCTGTTGTCGGACGGGCATTTTGTGATGGCCTATTGTTCGACAAATCTGTACTGGATCACCCGCCGTGCGCCGTTCGGTAAGGCCACGTTGTTGGATCAGGATGTGGAGATTGATTTTCAGCAGCAGACGACACCCAATGATGTCGTCACCGTGATTGCCACGCAACCGCTGACCGCAAACGAAACCTGGAACAAGATTGCTCCAGGCGAGTTCGCGTTATTTCACCTGGGTGAACGCCAGCTGTGAGGACAGCGGGGTATTGGACAGCGGCTGAAGCACTTCATATTGACCGTTCGTCACCACCACATTCGGTGCCTGATGGTGTTTCTCAAAGTACGCGTACCCCGGCTGTAGCTGACGCCAGAAGTTGATGTAGCTTGAGTTCTTGTGCGCCTGCATGTTGGCATCGGTCATCCGGAACGGATAAATGCTGATTTGCAGATTACGCTGACCGTACTGGAAAGCGGCCTGAACATAGGTGAAGATTTCATCCATGTAGCCGTCGGTCATCGCGTAGCAACCAATGGATTTACAGTTGCCGTGGATCATCAGATACTTGCCTGAGTAACCCTGAGAAATGTCGTAGGCGTTCGGGAAACCGATATTGATCGCGCGATAAAAGCGGCTGTCTGGTTTCAGGTGGTGGATATCCACGTTGTAGAAACCTTCCGGGCTTTTGAAATCACCTTCGCGACGTTTATTCCCTAAACCACCAGAGAAGTCGCAGATGCCGTAGCTACCGATCAGACGAAATTCGCCGTCGAGCTGGGCATACAATTCGAGTTTACGTTCTTGCTTGAAAATCTGGATATATACCGGAGCGCCTAACAACTGCTTTTTAAGCGCAGCGTTAACCGGGACAGGTTCGCTGGCCACGGCGTAATTTGCTGTAAATAAAGGCAAACTGAGGAGCATCGCAAGGAACAGCGCGATTCTGATCATTCTAAATCCTGCTTGATAATAATTCTGATGTTTTGTCTCTCAGATGAGATCATCTTTAAGACCGCCACTGATTGATTTCTTATGTACTGCCTGTCTGAAACGTTGCCATATTAATACTGATTAATATTTTAGCAA
Organism: Enterobacteriaceae bacterium Kacie_13; assembly: GCA_013457415.1. Taxonomy (NCBI): domain Bacteria; kingdom Pseudomonadati; phylum Pseudomonadota; class Gammaproteobacteria; order Enterobacterales; family Enterobacteriaceae; species Enterobacteriaceae bacterium Kacie_13. Next base: position 3,589,707 of record CP045665.1, on the reverse strand, counting down.
TCACCAAATAATGAATAATGAGTGTCGTATTGTTAATTATCTGCGCTTGCCAGAATCGGTGATTAATTAAGCCAAATTGACCGCCATTTTCCATGTTTGAAAATGCACATCTTCACTGTATACTTATACAGTTATCAAGGGGAGGGCTATGCGTAAAATCATTCATGTGGATATGGACTGCTTTTTCGCGGCCGTCGAGATGCGCGATGATCCTTCCCTGCGCGATATTCCTATCGCCATCGGCGGCAGTCGCGATCGCCGCGGTGTGATCAGCACCGCCAACTATCCTGCCCGAAAATTCGGGGTCCACAGCGCGATGCCTACCGGGATGGCGCTAAAACTTTGCCCGCACCTGAAAGTTATCCCCGGCAGAATGGATGCTTATAAAGAAGCTTCAAACCACATCCGCGAAATCTTTGCGCGTTATACACCGCTTATCGAACCTTTGTCTCTCGACGAAGCGTATCTGGACGTGTCCGATGCCACCCAGTGCAACGGCTCGGCAACCCTTATCGCCGCAGAAATCCGTCAGGCGATATCTGATGAAATCAATCTGACCGCCTCGGCAGGTATCGCGCCGATCAAGTTTCTGGCAAAAATCGCCTCTGACCTGAATAAACCCAATGGCCAGTTCGTGATCACGCCGGATAAAGTCGAGGCTTTTTTGCAAAATTTGCCGCTGAGCAAAATTCCTGGGGTTGGCAAAGTCACCGCGCAGCGCTTGCACGAACATGGGCTTACCACCTGCGGCGACGTGCAGCGCTACGATCTCGCTACGTTACTCAAGGGTTTCGGCAAGTTTGGTCGTGTCCTGTGGGAGCGCTGTCAGGGAATTGACGAGCGGGAAATTTCCGCTGAACGACTGCGTAAATCGGTTGGCGTCGAGCGGACGCTGGCGGAAGACATTCACAGTTGGGAAGAGTGTGTGGCGCTGATCGACCGTTTATACCCCGAATTACATACGCGACTGAGCAAAGTCAGCCCTACTCTTCGCATTGCGCGACAGGGTGTAAAACTCAAATTTCATGATTTCCAACAGACCACGCAGGAGCACGTCTGGCCGGTGCTTAATAAGGAAGATTTACTGAAAGTGGCGCGGGAAGCATGGGAACAACGGCGGGGCGGGCGCGGCGTCAGGCTGGTGGGGCTGCACGTGACGTTGCAGGATCCGCAAATAGAGCGGCAGTTGCTGTTGCCCTGGGAATAATCCCCGTCATCCTTCAAGCTGTCTCTGCGTTGCCTGCCCTCGCAAACCCCGGTCACATACTGATGTATGCTCCCGGGTTTTACTCAGTTGTCGCCTTGATACAGCCCGAATGATTTAGGGGATCGAGTATTAATTGCGTTCAGGAATCGCCTTCAGCAACGCCGTCAGCAGTTTCCAGTACAGCTCAACGCTTTCGATTTCAACCTGCTCATCCGGCGAGTGCGGGCCAGTGATGGTTGGCCCGATGGAGACCATGTCCATGTCCGGATACGGTTTTTTGAACAGGCCGCATTCCAGACCGGCGTGGATCACCATGATGTTCGGGGTTTTGTTGAACAACGTTTCGTAAGTTTCACGCACCAGCGTCATCACCGGTGAACTTGGCTCTGGCTTCCAGCCCGGATAGCTGCCTTTTGCCAGACTTTTCGCACCAGACAGCGCGCTCAGTGAGTTCAGCATGCTGACCACATACTCTTTTCCGCTGTCGATAAGGGAACGGATCAGGCTGTTGATCGCCACTTCGTCATCTTTCATGGTGACGACGCCGACGTTCAGGGAAGTTTCAACCACGCCTTTCACGTCATCACTCATGCGGATAACACCGTTTGGTGTGGCGTTCAGCAGTGCGAGGAATTTACCCTGCGTTTCCACTGTCAGCGCTTTCGCGTTGGTTTGTGCCGCTTCAACCACCAGCGCAATTTTCTTCTCTACCGCAGACAGTTCAAACTGAATCGTCGCCAGGAATTCCTGCGCAGCCGCTTTCAATGCGTCAGATTTATCAGAGGCAATCGCCAGCGTAGCAATGGCTTCGCGCGGAATCGCGTTACGCAGCGTACCGCCGGTGAAGTCCAGCAGGCGCAGGCCGAGAGAGTCGGCGTGATCGGCCAGGAAACGCGCCAGCAATTTGCTTGCGTTGCCCAGACCCAGATGAATGTCAGCGCCGGAGTGACCGCCTTTCAGGCCTTTCAGGGTCAGTTTCAGCGTGGTGAAACCGGCCGGAACGGCTTCACGGCTCAGCGGTAGCGTAGCAGTGAAGTCGATGCCGCCTGCGCAACCCATGTAGATTTCGCCTTCGGTTTCGGAATCGGTGTTGATCAGGATTTCAGACTGTAACCAGTTTGGTTGCAGGCCAAATGCGCCCGCCATGCCGGTTTCTTCAGTCATGGTCAGCAGGACTTCCAGCGGACCGTGTTCAACGCTTTCATCAGCCAGCACTGCCAGCGCAGATGCCAGACCAATACCGTTATCAGCACCCAGCGTGGTGCCGCGTGCTTTTACCCAACCGTCTTCAATGAACGGCTGGATCGGATCTTTAGTGAAATCATGAACGGTATCGTTGTTCTTCTGCGGCACCATGTCGAGGTGAGCCTGCAGGGCGACCGCTTTACGGTTTTCCATGCCTTTGGTGGCCGGTTTACGCAGCAAAATGTTGCCGACTTCATCACGCTCAGCGTGGATACCTTTTTCCTGTGCCCATTCAACAATGTGTTTTGCCAGCGCTTCTTCATGATAAGAAGGATGCGGAATTGAACATACTTTGGCAAAAATATCCCACAACGGTTGTGGCGAAAGCTGAGACAGTTCAGACACTATAAGTCTCCTGTAACAGTCAGCTCATTCAGGCTCCATGTGCAGGCGAACTGATTGAGATGCTGTAGGTTTAAGGTTAAGTAATCCCCGCCAGACGTTGTGGCGAGTGGCCTGACAGAATATCACTTAATCTTTCGCTGTGCGCGTATGCGGGGAGAAAATCCGGTCTTTTTAGGCTCAGCCAGCCAGATAATCGCTGGTTTTTGTGAGCCAGAATCTCTATAATCCCGCGCAACCTTTTTTCCCCCGAATACATTCTTAGAAGCCGTCTTTTCACTGGCTGGGACACCTTTATGAGCGAAAAATACGTTGTAACCTGGGACATGCTGCAAATCCACGCCCGTACGATGGCTAAACGCCTGCTGCCGGCAGAACAATGGAAAGGCATTATTGCAGTCAGCCGTGGCGGCCTGGTTCCTGCGGCGTTACTGGCGCGTGAACTGTGTATCCGTCACGTAGACACCGTCTGCATCTCCAGCTACGACCATGATAATCAGCGCGAAATGCAAGTGCTGAAACGCGCAGAAGGCGACGGTGAAGGCTTCATCGTAATCGATGATCTGGTAGACACTGGCGGCACCGCGAAAGCCATCCGTGAGATGTACCCGAAAGCTCACTTCATCACTATCTTTGCGAAACCGGCTGGCGCACCGCTGGTCGATGACTACGTGATAGATATCCCGCAGAACACCTGGATCGAACAGCCGTGGGATATGGGCGTCGTGTTTGTTCCGCCTTTAGTGGGAAAATAATCTCCTCCGCCTTATAAAAGACGCCTGGCTCATTGCCGGGCGTTTTGCTTTCATTGGCTTGAAATCCCTTTCGCTTGACCACACTCCTGTCTTGTCGCACCGTTAACACGTTATAATCCCCTCATGAAAGGGTGGCCTGCGGGCGACCATCTGCTTGCTAACGGAGGATCATGCATTATGGCGCCAGTCAATCTCACGGAAAAATTGTTCAAACCTTCCTTCAAATACCCGGAAACCTCGACGCTGGTTCGCCGCGTTCATCATCACAATATACATCCGCCGATGCACTCAGCGCTGGAAGGCGATACGGTGAATTGCTGGTACCGGACCATTAACCGTCTGATGTGGATGTGGCGCGGCGTGGATCCGCTCGAAGTAGAAGAAGTGCTGTCGCGCATTGCTGTTTGCAAAGCCGAGCACAGCGATCCGCTGCTGCTGGATACGGTTATCGGCTATCGCAACGGCAACTGGATTTATGAATGGTCGAATCAGGCCATGCTCTGGCAGAAAAAAGCCGCAGAAGAGCAGGATGCGGATCTGGCCAGCGAATACTGGCTGAAAGCCGCCAACCTTTACAGCATCGCCGGTTATCCGCATCTGAAAGGGGATACGCTGGCGGAACAGGCCGAAGCCCTGGCGAATAAAGCGTTCGAGAAATCCTCTGAACATTCGCCTTACGAACTCAAAGAACTGGATTTTGCGATCCCCGGCGGCGCGCCAATCACCGGTTTCCTGCACCTGCCGAATGAAGGCAAAGCGCCTTTTCCGACAGTGATGGTTTGCGGCGGCCTGGATACGTTACAAAGTGATCATCAGCGACTATTCCGTTCTTATCTTGCGCCGATGGGCATTGCGATGCTGACCATCGACATGCCGTCGATCGGGTTTTCCGCGAAGTGGAAACTGACGCAGGACACCAGTTTCCTGCATCAGCAGGTGTTGCAGCAGTTGCCGAATGTGCCGTGGGTGGATGCCGGTCGCGTCAGCCTGCTTGGTTACCGTTTTGGTGCCAATGTTGCCGTGCGTCTGGCGTATCTCGAACCGCGCCGCGTGCGCGCTGTCGCCACGCTGGGTGCACTGGTGCATACGTTGCTCAGTGATCCAAAATGTCAGGAACAGGTGCCGGATATGTACATGGACGTGCTCGCCAGCCGCATCGGCATGTCCAGCGCGTCGGACTCTGCGCTGAAAACCGAACTTAATCGTTATTCTCTCAAAATGCAGGGGCTGCTGGGGCGCAGAACGCCGACGCCGATGCTGGCCGCATACTGGGAGAACGACGTGTTCAGTCCGAAGAGTGAAGCGAAGCTGATAGCGGATTCCTCCTCTGACGGCAAGCTGATGGCAATCCAGAGTGAGCCGCTTTATCAGCATTTTGATCGTGCATTACATGAGATTTGCGAATGGCTGCAAAAGAGAATGCAATAACTTAATGGTTGCTTATTCTTAACGTTTTGCTAAAAAGGATCGTCTTTATATGGAGGTTGTACTATGACGTTACCAAGTGGTCATCCTAAAAGCAGACTAATGAAACGTTTCGGTACGTTGGGGCCGTACATTAGAGAAGGGAAATGCGAGAACGACCGCTTTTTCTTTGACTGCTTAGCTGTCTGTGTCAACGTGAAGCCCGCGCCAGAGAAGCGTGAGTTCTGGGGCTGGTGGATTGAGTTACAGGCCGAAGCCGAACGTTTTACCTATGTGTATCACTTCGGTTTGTTCGACAAAGAAGGCGACTGGAAGGCTCAAAACATTAAGGATGCTGAAGTTCGCGAGAAGCTTGAGACGACATTGGTAGGGTTTCACAAAAAACTCAATGCCATGATCGTAGAAATGTCTTTCAAACTGGAACCTGCTGATGATTTCAGCGAAGAACCGGTGAAGCTTTCTGCCTGACCTTTTGCACCATTGTGTACTACCCATTCCCATCATGAATGCTGCTATTATAGCGTTATGCCGGTTGGCATAACGCTTCTCTCCTGATACAAACACATCAAAGCAAAGCGTTTCAACTCAATCAAACACACTAATTAAACGGCAGATGACTATGAGTGGCAGCCAAACACTGGTTGTAAAACTGGGCACCAGCGTGCTCACTGGCGGTTCCCGCCGCCTCAACCGGGCTCACATTGTTGAGCTTGTCCGCCAGTGCGCGCAGCAACATGCGGCAGGGCATCGGATTGTGATTGTGACCTCGGGCGCGATTGCCGCCGGGCGCGAACACCTTGGCTACCCCGAACTCCCCGCCACCATTGCTTCCAAACAGCTGCTGGCTGCCGTCGGGCAAAGCCGTTTAATTCAGCTCTGGGAGCAATTGTTCTCGATTTATGGCATTCATATTGGCCAGATGCTGCTTACCCGCGCCGATCTGGAAGACCGTGAGCGTTTTTTGAACGCCCGCGACACTATGAATGCGCTGCTCGATAACCATATCGTCCCGGTGATTAATGAGAACGATGCGGTGGCGACGGCCGAGATCAAAGTCGGTGACAACGATAATTTATCTGCGCTGGCGGCGATCCTGGCCGGTGCCGATAAACTGCTGCTGCTGACCGACCAGCGCGGCCTGTTCACCGCCGATCCGCGCACCAATCCCGAAGCGGAGCTGATCCGTGAGATCACCACCATCGACGACGCCCTGCGCGGCATCGCCGGTGACAGTGTCTCTGGCCTTGGTACCGGCGGCATGGCCACCAAATTGCAGGCGGCGGACGTCGCGTGCCGTGCGGGTGTCGATACCATTATTGCCGCCGGGAATCTTCCGGGTGTTATCGCAGATGTGATCAATGGTGTGTCCGTCGGTACACGTTTCCATGCGATGGAGACACCGCTGGAGAACCGCAAACGCTGGATCTTCGGCGCACCGCCTGCCGGTGAAATCACCATTGATGATGGTGCAGTCGCGGCGATGCTCGAACGCGGCAGTTCGCTGTTGCCAAAAGGCATTCGCGAAGTGAAAGGCGATTTTTCGCGTGGCGAAGTGATCCGTATTCGTAATCTGAACGGGCGCGATCTGGCGCATGGCGTCAGCCGCTACAACAGCGATGCGATGCGCATGATTGCCGGTCATCATTCCCAGCAGATCAGCGATATTCTCGGTTATGAGTACGGCCCGGTGGCCGTACATCGTGACGACATGATTGTCAGTTAAGGAGTTACCATGCTTAACGAGATGGGCAAGGCCGCCAAAGCGGCGTCCTGGCAGCTTGCCACCCTCAGCACAGCGCAGAAAAACCGCGCGCTGATGCTGATGGCCGATATGCTTGAGGCCGACAGCCAGAGCATTATTCTTGCCAACGAGCTAGACATGTCCACTGCACGCGAAAGTGGCATGAGCGAAGCCTTACTCGACCGCCTGTTGCTGACGCCCGCCCGTTTGTCTGCAATCGCCAGCGACGTGCGCGATGTCTGCCGCCTGAGCGATCCGGTCGGGCAGGTGATTGATGGTTCATTACAGGATAGCGGTCTGCGCCTCGAGCGCCGCCGTGTGCCGCTTGGCGTGATTGGCGTGATTTATGAAGCGCGCCCGAACGTCACCATCGACGTCGCCAGTCTGTGCCTGAAAACCGGCAACGCGGTGATCCTGCGCGGCGGTAAAGAGACGCATCATACCAATCAGGCAGCGGTCAAAGTCATTCAGCAGGCGCTTGAAGAGTGCGGGTTGCCGAAAGCCGCGGTTCAGGCGATCGAAAGCCCGGATCGCGCACTGGTGGCCGAGCTGCTGCGCCTGGATAAATACGTAGACATGCTGATCCCACGCGGTGGCGCTGCACTGCACAAGCTTTGCCGCGAGCAATCTACCATTCCGGTGATCACCGGCGGTATCGGTGTGTGTCATACCTTTGTGGATGAGAGCGTCGATTTCGACAAAGCGCTGACCGTGATTGAAAGCGCGAAAGTGCAGCGCCCGAGCGCCTGTAACAGCCTGGAAACCGTGCTGGTTCATCAGGCAATTGCCGCGCGTTTCCTGCCAGAGCTGAGCGCCAGAATGCATCGTGCAGGTGTGACACTGCACGCCAGTGAATCCGCCATGCCGCATCTGCAAAATGGCCCGGCGAAAGTGCTGGCTGTATCTGAGGAGGATTATCAGGACGAATGGTTGTCGCTGGACTTGAACGTCACTGTGGTCGCCAGTCTGGACGCCGCCGTGGCGCATATCCGCACCTACGGCACCGAGCATTCCGATGCAATCCTCACCCGTTCTATCAGCAGTGCTGACCGCTTCGTGCGTGAGGTTGATTCCTCTGCGGTGTACGTCAACGCCAGCACTCGTTTCACCGACGGCGGTCAGTTTGGTTTAGGCGCAGAAGTCGCGGTCAGTACGCAAAAACTGCACGCCCGCGGTCCGATGGGATTAGAAGCCCTGACGACCTACAAATGGATTGGTTACGGCGACGATTTAGTGCGTCCGTAACGGCGTTGCACCGGTGGATTTTTGTTTATGAAACCGGTGCGAATTCATTAATTTGCGCGGAACGACGAGAAAAGCAGCAAACGCATCGTCAGGGGCTTGACGGCAGCGTCAAATTTCAATAATTTATGACCCCGTAGTTCCCCGGTAACATCTCAAAATGCCGACTTAGCTCAGTAGGTAGAGCAACTGACTTGTAATCAGTAGGTCACCAGTTCGATTCCGGTAGTCGGCACCAAATTCACATCAACGGAACTCCATATAGGTCCGCTTTTGCTTTGTATGACCATCTAAATCAACCATTCTCACCAATTTCACCTCAACCCAATTCAATCAAATTCTACCTGCAACAGCGTATTTATGCGATATGCGGCGCAATCTGGCATTATCAGCTATAACCCTGCTAATGATATGGCGGGGGCCCTGACAACTGTAAAGCGTCAGCACCGACCGGCTCTCGTTCTCGATCGTATTAATGAACTTACCAATCGAATCGAATCCTACAAGGGGCAGCCACTGACGGTACTGGCGACAAAGTTGACACTGCTGATTTTCATTCGTTCCAGTGAACTACGCTTTGCTCGCTGGTCGGAGATAGATTTTGATAAATCGATGTGGACTATCCCCTCTGAACGCAAACCACTTCCAGGCGTTAAGTATTCGCACAGAGGTTCTAAAATGCGAACACCGCACTTGGTGCCGCTTTCGCTACAGGCACTGGAGTGTAGTGGCCTGAAAGCAGAATCGAGCGGTGCTTAAATCATGTGTATTAACTACATGAATTTTATGTGTAGTTAACATGGGGATAAAGGCTCACTCTGTTCCGGAGAAGGGGGGGGTCTCTATAACTGTTGATGCGAAATTTTTTTTCGTTTTTTATCACCTTGGTAATTAGTTTTGTATCCTTCAGATTTCTGAACAATTCTTACCTTTTATCCCTAATCAGCCCCAAGGTCATCGTCACTTTCTCCGGCATCTCATCCAGATTATCTTCCCGCAGTCCCATCACCACGTTATAGCCCATCAGCAGCGAACGATCGCCCAGGCGCGGCAGGGGAGCCAATTCAATTGGGATTGTCAGTTTCAGGCTGGCGTCGTAGTCACAGCCGAGATACACACGCAACAGGGTGAAGACGTCTTCACGCAATTGGCCTCCGGGCAGCCAGCCTTTGGCCTCGCTCGGATCCTCGGTGAACATCTCGACGCCAATGCAGTAGTTTGCATCGTCGGTATGACTGCCGAGAACCAGAGGGTCGCCCAGCGTTTGCAGCGCAGAAAGCGAGAATCTCGCCTGCTGACCGGCGGGCATTCGGGTGACCTTGTGAGGCTTGATGGTGACCTGCGTATTCGGTGCCTGGGTGTTGATCACGCTGGCGATCCCCTCGGCAGTCCGAGTGGTGCGGACTAACGGTTGCAGCATCGCCAGCAGTCGTGACGCGGGTACATCGCCGCTGTCAGTCATGCCGGTCAACGCCATCAGGCTGCGCGAGGTTTTATCGATGCCGCCCGCTTCGAAGGTGGCGGGATAGCTGTATTTACGCCAGATGCGGTAGAACTGGGTCATCATCCGGTGGTTGAAAATGTCTAAAAAGGCTTCCAGACCTTCATGACCTTCGCGCCGTTGGGTGATGTCATCGACGTAGCTGCTCGGCATCGGGGAATCGATGCCGTACAGCCCCATAAAGGTGGTGCGCACGGTGGGCGGTTTATCAGGACGTTCCGGGTCAGTCTCCACCGCTTTGAGTTCGCTGACCGGAAAACCCATGCCCGGATGCGGGCGAAAACGCACCGGGTCATCTTTGGGCGAAAAGGTGCTGCCGAGCGGCGGTTTGCCTGACATCTGTTGTTCGAGCAGCTGGCAGAACCGGTAGAAGTTGAAGGCGTGCGCGCGGTCATCGCCGTCGTTGTCCCGCCAGAACGCTGGGACGTGGTTGTCCGGGTTATCGCGGTTACCCTGGTCCATCAGAACAGCACCCGCGTTAAGCGTCGCTCTGGCCATGACCACAGTGTACCGGACGGGCTGAGCTGGACCGTCAGTTGAATGAACCGGCGAATATCGGCGTACTGGGTGTAAAACTGCTCCAGGATTTCGCTAAACAGCAGGGCGTCGCCCTGGCCGAAGAACTGCGTTTCATCCAGCGTCACGCGGATAGCCACCCCGTGCCAGCCTTCGGCGGGGTAGTGGGACGGCTTGTAGTCAACGTGCGTAATACCGGCAATGCGGCGGGCGTTGTTCGGGTCACTCGTCCAGTCCAGCAGTCCAAGGGCGTGGCGAAGGGTGTCGATTTCCATCAGACTGGCGATGGCCTGCGGGTGCAGCAGTGACATCACCTGCCACTGGTAAAGCTCGGCGGTGGGTGGGTAGTACGGCATGGCCGGTTTGGTGCGGGTGGCCCATTTTAGCGCGAGATTACCCAGCGCCATCTCGCCGTCAAACACCGTGTCCCGTAGCGCCATGCGCGGGTAAGCGCCGTTGGTACAGGTCATGTTCAGGCGCATTTTCAGGCCGTTTTGTGCGTCGTGGGTACGGCCACCGAGCATTAAAATCGTCTCGTTCAGCCCTGACGGACCGCGAACCATCCGCGTGTGGTAATAGCGGTCGGGCCACGACTTTTCGTATTTCAGCATCCCGCCTTTCTGGCGAAACTGGCTGTAGGGCACATAGCTGAATTCGGCATTGTCTTCGGTCACCTGCGCCGCGTCGTTGACGGCGTAAATCTCGGTGTGTCCGTCGCTGAGGCGGTGCGGGCGCAGGCGATAATCGCTGACCGCCGTGGTCACCGTCAGCGGCTGGGCCAGCAGACGGAACAGGTTGATCACCGGCACGCAGTGCATGCGCAGGGCGTCAGGCGGTACGGTTAAATCAACCGGCCAGCGCTCACTCAGGGTGACCTCGATATCAAAAGCGGTAGTGTCCGGCGGGAAGGCCATCGTTTCCAGCCCGCGCAGCTGCATAAAGAAATAGCGTTCGGGACTGGTAAAATATTCCAGCCACGGGCGCATTTCCCCGCACAGCGCCGGGCTGTCGCTTTCCGGCCACAGGCTGGCGTCCTGCTCGGTCTGCCAGCGCGGGACAAACTGCGCGTTGACTGGCGTAAGTTCTGGCGAACTCTGCCCGAAGCGTACCTGCACCCGTTTCACCTGACGGCTCAACGCCAGATACAGCGCCGATTGCAATGGCCGGTCGCCGTTGATATACAGGCTGATGTTCTGCCAGTCGGTGGGGCGAATTTCAGTCAGCACGGGCAGGGTAAAGCGCAGGCGCAGCGCCTGCTGGCCTTCGTGCAGGGTAAATAAGCTGACGCTCTCGAGCGCAAACGGATGCACGGTGAGCGCACGGGTGGTGCGGTAGGCGCAGCGCTGGCGGTCATTGCCCAGCGGCTGGGTAAACAGTTCACTCTCGGCGGGCAGCACCTCTTCGCGCACGTGCAGCTCCGGCGCGGCAGGCGTCAGTTCAACGATGGCCGTGGAGGGCAACGTGCGGTTCACCACCGGCAGCAGGTGGCCGAGCAGCGGCTCGGTCAGCTCAGGAATGTCGTCATCAATCTTCTGCCGAAGTTTGGCCATCATCAGGGAAAAACCCTGAAACAGTCGTTCGACCGATTCATCGCGAGGCACCGGACTGCCGTCAAGACCTAACGCTCTGCCTAATTCAGGAAACGCTTCGGCAAACTCAATGCCGGCTTCCTTCAGGTAGCGCATTTCGCCGTCGAAGTATTTTAAGAAATCATCGTCCATTATTGCGGTTTCCTGAGCAGCAGCCGGTTGTCATTAAGCTCAACCACCCGGCCTTTATCCGGGTCGAGGTCATTGCGTTCAATGACCCTACGCCAGGTATTGTTCTTCACGTCAGGCGCCATAAACAGCGCGACCACGGCCACAAACCGGGCATCGGCATGCATCGGCACGGCAAGCGTGGCGTCACTGGCGGGCATCACCTGTACCACCTGTTTGTCGAGCAGGTCGGCGTCCAGCAGGGTTTTATCTTGTTTTAGCAGTGCGCTGTAGCTGGTGGTGTCGAAGGTTTTGCGGTCTTTGAGCTGGTAAACCCAGACTACCGTCGGCAACGCCTCCCCCCCTTCGTTGTTGTTCAGGGCGCTGCGTGAAGAAAGCGTCAGGTGCAGAGTGTCAATCTTGCGATAAAACACCACGTCGGCCACGGACGATGCGCCCTGACCGACGCGCTGCGAGAGGCCGCAGCCGCTTAACAGCAGGGGTAACAAAAGCGCCACGGCATATTTCATTCGGGTCATTTTACGGTGCGTCATGGTGGGTTGCCTCCTCAGGCGGTGAGGTCACCACGTCCGGCGAGGTAAATATCTGCGTGGGCAGCTTAAAGCGGCGCAGGGCGAGCAGCTCCAGCGGGCCGCCGCCGCTCTGGGTACGTAGCACCATAGAAAGCGTCTCTTTGGTCGGTGTTTGCCAGCTCAGCAGGTAGCGGCCATTGTCGAGTTGTTCCACGCGGGCTTTATCGAGCAGGCGCAACCAAGCCCAGCTTCCGTCGGCCTGAAAATAGGTCTGAAACGCATCGGCATTTTTCCCGGAGGCCGCGACCGGTGACCAGGCCAGCGCGACTTGAGGGTGGTCGCTGGCAGCATTCGGCCAGCGGAATGTCTGCCAGCCCGGCATCTGGTTAAAGTACTTCATGGTGGCATCGTCAATCTGCAGGTCGGTTTCCACCACGTTGCGGGCAGAGCGGGTTTGCAGCTCAAAGGTGACGCCGGCCTCTCCCTGTGGGAATAAGCGCCGCCCCAGTTGGCTTAGCTGGTTAACGGCATTCAGAAAGTCGGGATTGATATCCAGCCCCTGCGTATTGAGCGGGTTCGCTACCCAGCTGTCGCCCTGTTTTTCCAGTACGCCAGCCAGTTGCTGGGTAATAAACTGGTCAATCAGGCCGCTGTCCGGCGTCAGGTAGTGCGCCAGCTGCGCGAAGGCCGCGTCGTTTTTGGTGTTATCAAACGGATAGCGACCGGTAAATTCGGCCTGCCACGGGTGTTGTATCTGCATCTGCCACGCGTTGTTCAGCCCCTCTTGTGCCGGTAGCAGCACGCCGTTCCACGCCTGCTCGAGTGGTTGCACAAACACCGCGTCACCAAAGCTGCTCCACTCGCCGCCGAGGCTGGCCGTCAGCAGCTGTGCATAGTGGCGGGCCTGCGCCAGCGTGGTATTGCCGTTGCCGAAGGCCGATTTGACCATGCTTTGCGCCATCGCCTGCGGGTCCGAGGCGTTAGCCACCTGCAGCAACTGAAGGCGAGTTTGAGATACCTGCAGCAGGTAGTTAGCCAGCGTCACGCCCGTGGCGCTCTGCGCATTTTGCACCTCACCGGCAACCTGCGTTTCCGGCGGCAGGATAGCCAGCAGCGGGGTAAAAGTGTCGCGCAGTACGCGGGTCGGGTCGTTATTGCTTCCTGCCGCACTGTCTTGCGCTGCGCCGTTCGACACTAGTTTTTGCGCGGACTGGAGCAGCGAGTCACCGAGTGCGGCGCGGTTCTGTCCGGCGGCGGCCTGATAACGCACGCTTCTGGTCAGGGCGAGCAGGGGAGACTGGCGCGCATCGGCCAGTTGGGTCAACTGGTCAAGCGAAGTGCTCAGCGAGTCGCTGTTATTCCACTGAATGCCGTTGAGGAAGTTCAGCCACGCGCTGGCGTAGTCGGCAAAATAGCGTTCGGTCATGCGCTGTAAAAGCTGTTCTTTGCTCAGCAGCTGCTGTTCGCCGGTGTCATCAAGCACCCAGTCGGAGGTCACGCGGCGGGCCGAAGCCGCCTTCTCAATGGCGTCACTGACTTCACCCTCCCAGGCCTGACGGGTAAACAGGCCCGACAGGGTTTCACCGGTGGTGAACAGCTGGCTGCCGGCAGTATCGCCGAGCAGGCTGTCGAGCGTGACGTCGGCGTAGTGCGGCAAGACCGACAGCAGAACCTGCTGGTACAGGGTGTTTTCGCTGTTACTCATCCCTTTCTGACTGCGCAAGATAGTGCGCACGTTAGCCACCAGGTTGTCATCGGCAGGCAGTTGCCACTGAGGGTGCAGCGGCAACTGTTGCAGGTAAAACCCCAGCAGTTTATCCGAGCGGGCTATCCATTCGCCCGGCGTAACGCCCGCTGGTGCGGGCCACAGCGGTGCCAGCACCGGTTGCATAAAGGCCGGTTCGGCGCGTTCAGGATGAAGCAGCATCAGGTAGGTTTTCAGTCGCTGATAGGCAAGCTTACCAGCCTGCCGACGTTCGGCCGTACCCGGCGGCAGGGAAACAAACGCCTGCAACTGCTGCTTTAGCGCGCTGACCATCGGGGTGATGAGTGACGTCTGATTTTGCTGCGTATAGGTCGGCCACAGCGCGTTGAGCAACGCATCACGCTGGTCCAGACCAAAGCGGTGTGACCACGGCGTACCGTTCAGCTGCCACCATAACAAGCGGTCGATGCCGTCTTGCAGGGCGACGCTGCGAGTGAGCGAGTCTGACGGCGATGCCGGTGAGGCCGCCGCCTGACGCAGCGCCTGGCTTTCCTGAATCAGCGTGCTGTTATTGTACGCCGAGACGGCCATGCCGAGTACCCATAACCCGAGCAATGCCACCGCGCCGAGCGTCAGCCTGTCACCGGTGGAAAAGTGGTCACGCTGCCCGCGCTGTTGCTGGCTTTGGGCCATCACCCCATGCCATGCGGGTGACAGATAACAGGCGTTGCGGCTTTGCAACGGGGAGGCGGACTCCGCGGCGGCGGGCATAAAGAATAACCCGGCCAGTAAGACGCGCTGATGCTCCTCGAGCCACGGCTGAAAGCGCTGCGTTAGCCGCGAACCGGTGCTGTGAGCCACATCGTTGGCCAGTTTGAGCAGATAAGCCCAGCGCATATTGTCGGCCAGCTGGGCCATGCCCTGGGGTATCAGCGTGCTGGTCAGCTCATTGAGTTTCTCATTAAGCGAGACCGGCTGGCCTGCGGGCCAGTAACAGCCGACGCTTTGCAGCGGTCGGTCATCCTGCTCCCACTGCGGGTCACTCAGGCAGACGCCGAACACCGGCGGTCGCCAGCTCAGGGTCTGGCCGAGCGCGATAAGCTGGCGATAAACCGCGTCAGTGCCGTCCTGCTGCTCAGGCTTCACCGGTGCGCTGTTCGTGGTCCACAGATGGGCAGCGTCAGAGGGGAATTCGGTCACCCACAGCACGGCATCCAGCGCTCGCCGTCCGCGAAGGTGGCGCAGCTGCTTGAGTGCAGGTAAATCCAGCGCCTGCGCTTCGCCGCACCACAGCAGAACGGCGGCACTGCTTTCCTGCCAGCGCACCTGCGTCAGTCCGGGGGCGATTTTTTCCACCGCATCACGTTCGCCGGTCACCAGCAGCCAGGGCTGTTGGTGTTTCCACTTCCAGCCATAGCGGTGGCGCAGGGTAAAGCGCAGGGATTCAAAGGCTGAGACCCGCTCGTCGTCCTGTTTTTCCGGGGGACGGTTAAAGTCCAGCAGTTGCACGGCGAAGACGTAGCGGGCCAGCAGGAAATAGCTAAGCAGCATGACGCCGGTGCCCCACCAGGCGGTAGTGTACTCAACTGTCTCTTTGCTGGCATTTAGCCACAGCAGGCCGAGTGCCAGCGTAAGCAACACAACCAGCAGCGCGTGAAGACTCTTAATCATGAGGTTTTTGTTCCAGCAGGTGCCACTCAACATCCAGTTGTTTACGCCATAAACGCAGCGCCAGTGGGATGGAGAAACTCAGCAAGGCCGCGACAATCACCAGGCCGCCGCCCAGCCAGGGCAGCATGGCCATCTGTGTGTTGCGCTCAGCAGGCAGTAAAATCAGGGCCAGCATCACGGCAAAAATGCCGCCGAGATAGGCCAACGGGTAACGGGATATCGTATCGGGCGGAGCAGTAACCGGTTCGGCAGGCTGGGTGCTGAGCTGGATAAGGCTGATGGCCTCGTCGGTCTGTGCGGCTACCAGCTGGCCACGCTGGCCTAAATCACATCCCTGCGCTGCCAGACACAGGGCAAGCCAGAATGAGGCCGGACTTTTGGGGCCTAACAGCAGCGACAGGTCATGACGCCCCGGCGCGGGCAGCGCCACGTCGCTTTCATCCATCAACGCCAGCAGAGCGCCGCGTTCCCGGCTCTGTAGACCGGCGTCCCACAGATGGCTCAGACGTTTGGGATCAGTCTGACCGGTAGCCAGATAGCGCGGGAAATCGGCCTCAAGGTCGTGCGCCTGCGTCATCAGCGGGCGGAATAAAAAAACAGGGCGAAAAGGCGGCACTTTCACCACCGGACCGGCAGAGGTTTGGAAAAGCAGGGCGCTGCTGCAGGCGCTGGCGCGGCTTTTACCCTCCACCAGGTGCAGGGCGATCACCAGTCGCGGAACCTTAATGTCCTCATCACACCAGTCATGCAGCAGAGAGGCATCCGGAGCCACGCTCTGCCAGTGGATATTTTCCAGGTTAAGACGCTTATTGAGCTGACTGCTCCAATATTGTTCCACGACGGGAAGTGCCTGTTGTTCATCCGTATTGGCGTAAAACCATATTTCAATGCTGGGCAGGGAGCGTAAAGCGTTATGCAGAGGCGTCAGTGTTTGCGTGAGAATGCTTTTGAGCGGTGATTCACCGATCAACACCGGCTCCGTCAAAATGAGATTCGCTGGCTTAGCCGGTGCCTGTGGTGGCTGGCCTTCCAGACCCAGGGCGCGGCTGGCCACATCTGGCTCAGGCGTCAGGGCGTGAAAGGCGACCAAACGCAGTGAGCGGCGTCCCCAGTATTGCCAGTTGGCATACTTGCGGTCGATGAAAAGGTGTCGCCATTGTACCTGCCGACGGGATTGCAGCGTGCCGCTCAACACAAAGGTCATCACGGCTGACGACAGCAACATGGGCAATAATAACAGCCAGAACCAGAAGCGAGGATCCGCGTAACCCCGTTGCACCGGCCAGGTGAAAAACAGGCCAATAGCTGCAAGAGCGATGCAGATCGCAGGCACCGCCAGCCACCACCACCATGCGGGGA
Organism: Enterobacteriaceae bacterium Kacie_13; assembly: GCA_013457415.1. Classification (NCBI taxonomy): domain Bacteria; kingdom Pseudomonadati; phylum Pseudomonadota; class Gammaproteobacteria; order Enterobacterales; family Enterobacteriaceae; species Enterobacteriaceae bacterium Kacie_13. The sequence goes on along the minus strand of CP045665.1, from coordinate 3,572,768 downwards.
GTCGTGGCACGGCGTGACGAACCATCTCAGGGAGGCGCCAATTCATCACTGCGCCCCGGCGTTGGGTAATGTGGTGTGTAACGTGCAGCCACACTGCGCGGTGCAGCCATCCACAATCACCGCTTTGCTGTTCATTTTCCAGGTCGGGTGCCCCTGATTGACCGGCACCGTACCGTGCTGAGAACAATTCACTGTGTCACCGGCCAACATCACCGGTTTACCGTCAAATAGCGGACCAGAGGCCGAACTGACGTTGCCGCCGTGAGAATGGGGATCGCCTAAACGAATAACGCCGTGCATGAAATATCCTTCCCTGAATGTGTTATTTTTTGCGAAAACCGGCGATTGTCATATCCGGTAGTGAGTAGCCTGTTCTGTTCACTACCGTGGCTCTCCTGGGGCATCATGGATATCATTTTCCCTGCTCCGCTGGAGGCAATCCTAAATCGGGGTTACAGCGCATTTTGTCCCAACCGGTATAGTTTTTGACTGCTGGGACCTTAGTAGGTAAGCCCTGAAAATTCTTTCTATCAGCAAACGTTGATCGATATTCCTGAATTGCATTCAACGAAAGATAGTCTTTCCCCCACTTACCGCCATGAGTATTGGGTTCATCAAATGGCTTGGAGCTCATATAAATATCGCCCCATTTGGTCAGTAAAAAACCCTGATCGTTGATGACAGTAAAGGCGAGAATATCTTCATAATTTGGTGAGGTGTATTCGCCAGCCACCTGGGTAGCACCGAATCTATCTTTCCGAGCGGGAATTCGCTTACCAAATGGGTCTGCGCCACCGCCGGGAGAAAAACGTGCTCCCTCCCATGTCTGCCCATAGTCTTTGGATATGGTAAGGCTTTCGCTTTCGCCATATACAGGGATCACAATGTAGCGCTCTGAAGGATGGATAAACGTCTTGGTATAGATCCGATACCGGTCTGAATTTTCATAAATTATGGTATGGATATTTTTTTCCGTGTCGGTGTATGTAAGTCCCCCTTCACAGTTAAACCCGGTCAGTTCCAGATAACGGTGATCGTCAAAACGGTAGACCACCTGCGTAGGAGGTGATTTTGAAGCCGCATGGCAGGCACTAAGGACGTTGAAGGTAGAAAGCATCATCACTATTCTCATCAGTCTCACTTTCCCTGCTCCGCTGTAGGCAAGCCTAAATCAGGGTTACAGCGCATTTTGTCCCAACCGGTATAGTTTTTTACTACTGGGACCTTAGTAGGTAAGCCCTGAAAATTCTTTCTATCAGCAAACGTTGATCGGTATTCCTGAATTGCATTCAACGAAAGATAGTCTTTCCCCCACTTACCACCATGCGTATTGGATTCATTAAATGGCTTGGAGCTCATATAAATATCTCCCCATTTTGTCTGAATAAAACCTTGGTCGTTAACGACTGTCAGCGAGAGTACGTCTTCGTATATAGGATAAGTATCCTCACCAGCTACAACAGGAAGCCCGGAATCGGTTTTTCTTGCGGGAATACGTTTCCCGTAAGGATCAGCCCCTCCGCCTGGTGAATAACGCGCTCTTTCCCAAGTCTGTCCGTAATCTTTAGAAATAGTGAAAGTACTAAGATCTTCATATTCTGGGATGACGATATAACGCTCTGACGGATGAATATAAGTTTTGGTGTAGACCCGATAACCTGAGTAGCCATCGTAGACATCAGTATTAATATTCCTTTGGGGATCGATATATCTCAGACGACCTTCACAGTTAAACCCGGTCAGTTCCAGGTAGCGATGATCGTCAAAACGGTAAACCACCTGTGTAGGAGGCGATTTTGATGCCGCATGGCAGGCACTAAGGACGCTGAAGGTAGAAAGCATCATCACTATTCTCATCAGTCTCATTTTCCCTGCTCCGCTGGAGGCAAGCCTAAATCGGGGTTACAGCGCATTTTGTCCCAACCTGTGTAGTTTTTGACTGCTGGAACTTTGTTGGGAATGCCCTGGAAGTTTTTTCTGTTAGCGTCAATTGACCAGTGATCTGGCCCAGCAAAGGAGTTCCATGATGTATATTCCTTCCCCCATTTCCCACCGTGTCCGTCAGGGTCATAGGCGTCGAAAGGCTTGGAGCTCATATAAATATCGCCCCATTTGGTCTGTAAAAAACCCTGATCGTTGATGACAGTAAAAGAGATTACGTCTTCATACAGAGGCGAGGTATTTTCGCCTGCAACAACTTCCATTCCATATGCTGTTTTTCTGGCGGGGATTCGCTTACCGTAAGGGTCTGCGCCACCACCCGGTGAAAAACGCGCCCCCTCCCATGTTTTTCCATAATCTTTAGAAACAGTGAAAGTACTCTGATCTTCGTATTCGGGAATTACAATGTAGCGCTCCGAAGGATGAATGAATGTCTTGGTATAGACCCGGTAATTATCAGAGTTTTCATAAATTTGGGTATGGATGCTTTTTTCCGTGTCGGTGTATGTAAGTCCCCCTTCACAGTTAAAACCGGTCAGTTCCAGGTAACGATGATCGTCAAAACGGTAAACCACCTGTGTAGGAGGCGATTTTGATGCCGCATGGCAGGCACTAAGGACGGTGAAGGTAGAAAGCATCATCACTATTCTCATCAGTCTCATTTTCCCTGCTCCGCTGGAGGCAAGCCTAAATCGGGATTACAGCGCATTTTGTCCCAACCTGTGTAGTTTTTGACTGGGGGAACTTTGTTGGGAATGCCCTGGAAATTTTTTCTGTTAGCGTCAATTGACCAGTGATCTGGCCCAGCAAAGGAGTTCCATGATGTATATTCTTTCCCCCATTCCCCACCGTGTCCGTCAGGGTCATAGGCGTCGAAAGGCTTGGAGCTCATATAAATATCGCCCCATTTGGTCTGAATAAAACCTTGGTCGTTAACGACTGTCAGCGAGAGTACGTCTTCGTATATAGGATAAGTATCCTCACCAGCTACAACAGGAAGCCCGGAATCGGTTTTTCTTGCGGGAATACGTTTCCCGTAAGGATCAGCCCCTCCGCCTGGTGAATAACGCGCTCTTTCCCAAGTCTGTCCGTAATCTTTAGAAATAGTGAAAGTACTAAGATCTTCATATTCTGGGATGACGATATAACGCTCTGACGGATGAATATAAGTTTTGGTGTAGACCCGATAACCTGAGTAGCCATCGTAGACATCAGTATTAATATTCCTTTGGGGATCGATATATCTCAGACGACCTTCACAGTTAAACCCGGTCAGTTCTAGGTAACGGTGATCGTCAAAGCGGTAAACCACCTGCGTTGGCGGAGCAGAGGAATTGTTTGCGCTGTGTACACAAGCGGAAATACAGAACAGGCTGACTAATACCAAAAATCCATTTATCTTTTTCATAATATTTTCCTTAAACCAATGGCTTTGGCATAGCCCATTGCAGTTCAGTCACAGGCTCGCTGGTATCAGTACCAATTTGGCCGTAAATATCTTTTGGTGGTGTTTGCCGAGTTTTAGAAGGGGCGTAATCATTGACTACACCGAATTGCCCTTTTGGAGCACCGTGTTCTCTTTCTGGTTTATTCATAAGAGTTTTAAATTCAGGAGGTAATTGGCCATTCCGATAATAATTTGTGACTTCGACTAGTGGGTTTGCTGCCTGCCTCCAGTCTGCTCGCAACAGCAGCCCCTCCCAAATATCCTTATGCTCAAATGCCTGGCATTCCCCAATTGCCAGGTCGTACGCCATGGCTTTTTCAGGCACGTCTTTACTGGTCACAATGGATGAGTGCTGGCTGATTTGAATATCATTTTTGGCATTATTAACAGCCTCTTCTAACTCAGCATCGTTCATTCGTCGGGTGATCTCGACCTGGGTGGCTATCATGTTCCTCATTGGGCCCGTCGCCAGGGCTCGGATAGCCTCTATTTGATAAGCCTCGCTTAATACAGTCAGCTCTGCAGCATCAAAAGTATGCTGATCGCGAATGTAGCCGAGCCCTGCAGGGAGTGGACGGGTTTCATGTATAAATTGCTCGTTAGCCAGCGCCGTTTTTGCGACGTTAGGGTCTAGGCCACTGAGCCTGGTGCGGTAGGGGTCTGCGGGGATATTCGGGTTCTTTTTATGCTCTTCCGCATTATCTTGCCCACCCAGCTTGAACTGGAATGTAGCGGGTAAAATAGGTGCATCAACGGTGATGTTTTTGAAATCGTAGCTGGCATTCTTAGCGCCCATTTGCCCTGAATCACTCATTGCTTTAGAAAATTCAAAGCGTTCCCCGCTGTTGTGCCCGACGTAAACATCTTTGCAAAACACGCGCTGATTAAAGTTGGCACCCAGTTTTGCCCGCAATGGGTCAGAAATACCACTCCAGCCAAAGCCCTGAACTTGCTGCATGGAAACAATGGTGTCATTCGGGCAGAAGTAGTTGTAGACCTTACCGAAATTGTTCCGGCTATAGCGAGCATCACTCCATTGCGCTTTATTTGACAGACACAGACTATCTTTCAGCTTTTGCAGGTCATCAGCAACGTATTGCCCGTTTGGCGTATATTTCGGGTTGGTAGCCATCAGTTGGCAAAAGTTTATAAGCGTCTTTTCGCGCCCGGCCGTCGTTTGTTGATTACCCGGGCTCCAGCTTTCAATAACGCGAAAATCAGTGGAATAAGGTGAGTGATTCAAAATCACGCAATCAGCAGGATGTTCATCTGCCTCCTGAACCCACATATTAGCCAGCATGGTGATAATGGTGCCCTGGCTATGGGCAACAATATTAATTGTATCTGTTTTAGTTTTAGGGTTCGTTCGGATCGCTAGGATCAAATCAGCCAACCGTCTTGCCGCAAAAGCCTGATAGATACGATGCGGGTTGTCATAGATGGGATGGCTCCAGTCGCCGCTATTTGTGATATGGGTTCGTGAAACCCAGCCCGCCAGTCCCATCGTCCAACCCGTACCTCCCGGGCCGAACATGTCAGGGATGTTGGTCGTCGCATTGGCGAAAGTACCACCGCCTTTCGATTTGGCGGGGTCGAGCCAGTTAGCGTAATTATCAATCTTAGAGCTGTGATGGGCTTTTATTTTTTTTGCATCGTTTTCGACGAAAGAATCAAAAGGCAAATCTGCCTCATCCTTTTTATCTCTTAACTCAGCCCTATAACGCTTTTGATCCTCTTCCCAGACATCTTTTTCCACTGGTCGGTATCCCCAGTAGAAGGGAATGATGGGGGAACGGTTAGCCTGCGCAACGCAGGTCTGTTTATCCACAGAGCACTGTTGAGTAAACACGCTGCCGTCCGCATCAGAGATCTGAAACTCTTGCTCTTTCCAGCTATGGGGAAATAGATCTGTGCGGCCTAGTCTGGTATTCAGTCCCTTGCAAATACCCTCATCCTGATTTTGAAAAGCTTCACCAACATCGTTGACACCATGTACCAGAATAACAATGCACGGCAGCGGACGTTTTATCAGACAGTTTTGTTTGACCATCTCGCCTGCGGTGACTGGACGGCAAATATCCCCAACGGATAAAAATCCATCATTACGCAGGCTATCGCTTTGTGAATCACTCATTTTCATCGTCCTTTGATTAGCTCAATCGCTACATTTTCCAGTTCGTTCATCTGTAATAATGATGATTCACCGTTGGCATCCGTTATACCTTCAGTCGTGGAACCATCCTGGCGATGGACACGGAATTTTTGATTTTTCAATACCTGCGTTGGATCATCTTCTGCATGAAGACGGTACTGGATGGCATAATTGCCTTGCTTAAACGACGGCATTGCCTGACTCACGCTTTCGCCGCCTTGATATTCCAGAACCGGCGATTTTTGGGTAATTCGTGTCGGGGCGAGTTGCTCGATAATGCCGTCTTTAATACGGATGCCGGCGCCGCCGCACATCAGCAACAGCTCTTTCTTGGCGTTCAGCACAATGCGGCCGTTGGTACTGGTGATTTGCATATCTTCAAACGAAGTCAGCTCCATCTGGTCCTTTTGCGCCTGTATTTTTACCTTACCGGCGGCTGCGATCAGCTTGATGCCCAGCTTATTCACGAAGACGGAGAACATCTCACCGGCGGCAACAGAGAAACGGCGGAAGACGCTGAAGCTGGCATCCTGACCTGCGGTGGCCACCAGGTTTTTACCGGCAGTGTGTTGCAACGTTTTCGGCGTGGTATGCGCAATCCCTGCATCGCCATAAATCAGTACACCGGGCTGTGCCAGCCTGGTTAAATCTGTTTTCAGTTGCTCTTGTTCAGTGGTTTCAGCCGGAGAGGCCTGGGCCATATCGGCGGTTTGTTTCAGGGTTTTCGCCAGCACCAGCGCTTTTTCCAGTTGAGCAATGGCGGCATCCATATCTAACTGCTGGCCCTGGGCATTGTTTTTAGGCTCAGTGGACACCAAAATCCCTTTACCGCCTCGCACCGCAACGAAAGCGTCCGTGCGTAATTCCACCCCTTCGCCGCGCAGTTTTCTCTCTTTGTCGACCAGATGCCCCAGGCTGAGCTGGCTCTTACCCGAGTGAACCGTACTGAGCTTGATGTGCTCTTTACCGCGTGAGTCGTCCAGGCGCAGTTTATTTCCGCTGGGAGTTCTTATGACGTTGCGTTTGTAATTCGGCAACGCCACATGGTCAGGGTGCCGTGAGTCGTGCAACGCATAGGCGATATAAGGGCGGTCAACGTCGCCGTTCTCGAACGCAATCGCCACGCCGGTGGAATCCAGCAGCGGCATATGGAAGCCGTAGGTATCGCCGGAATAGGGCTTGGCTAAACGTAGCCAGCAGCTCTCAAACCCTTTCTGCCACTCGGTGCGGTCGAAGCCAAACTGGGCGCGGTATAAGCCGTCGGCATTGATGTGCGCATAGGGTTCATCAGGATGGGCGCTGGATATGCGGGCGGGCAGCGTGCCGGTGACGACGGGCCACGGAAGCAAAGCAGGGCGGTAGGCATGTTGCGTATTGCGTGGTACAGCAGTGAAAGTGATGACATAGGCCGTGTCGCGGGCGACGTTTTTAGACTCGGTGGAAACAATCAGCAGGCCGTCCGGCGCTTCCGGCCAGTCCTTACCCGGCGTAGTGATCACCATGCCGGGGCGCAGCGTCATGCAGTTCGATTTGCCCTCAAAGGTGATTTGCTCGGTGAGGTAGCGCTCCTGACGGCGTCTGGCATACCACATGCCCTGTCCGGGTTCGGTGCTGTATTCCTTACCGGGTTCAGGATAATACTCACCCCAGCGATAATCTTCGGCCACCAGGGCCGGATAGTCAGGATTGGTCGCAGCGACCGCCTTCATATCGCTTTGCGCCGCCGGAAAGTAGTCGTCGTTGACCATCACCGTTTTCGGGATGGATTTACGGCTGACCGACATCTCCCAGACCGATTCCAGCCCGCCGTCGAACAGGCCTGCCGGATGACGGTACGGGATGGCGAGTGTTTCAGGCCAGGCATACGAATGGTCGGCCAGCACCATCACGTCACAGTTATTCTCTTCGTCATATTCAAAGAAATACGAGATGCCGCTGTCGGCCAGTCGGCGGGCGATATGGGCGTACTCGCTTTCGCCGAACTGCATCATGAATTTCTTCAGCGGGTACTGATCATTGAGCGCAAAGCGGAAATCCAGCCGGTCCATGTTGTAACGCAGGAAGGTGTTTTCGGTCATGCTGATCACCGAATCGTTCTGGTAAATCGCGTTATTGGTCCCCTGATTTAAGCGCGTCAGACGGTGTTCGAGCGTGGCGACGTAGCGGGTTTCATCGGCAGAGGTGCCGCACTGGCTAAACTGAGTAATGACACCGGGAAGAACGCGCGGTGTGACCGACTCGTAGGGCTTGCCGTCGGGGTACATCAGGAACAGCGCGGAATAGTTGATGATGTGCTGGGCGGGAATGTCTTTCACCGTGCTGGTGAACTCAATCTCATAACGCAGAATGTCGCTGATGGCCTCGGTCCCTGAGAATTTGAGTACCGAAATATCGACACCAGGCTGTTGAGATTCAAGCTTGGTCAACCGCAGCTGATAGTGGTTGTGGATCGGCAATTTACTGCCGGCAAGAATGTATTCCTGAATGCCCATCGTTTAATTCCTTTTGAACGTTAATCCTGATTTACACCGCAATTACCATTACGTAGCGACATCAGCTCGAAACCGGTTGCTTGTATCAGTTGCCCTTCAGGCAGTCACTCAGACGATTATTTAAATAGGTCAGCTACTTTTCAATAGCAATTACAAATGCAATATCTGTAATTAATTGGCATGGTAAAGGTGTTAATGCATGAGTTCGCTGAACAGCAGTTGTATTCAGAACATACATAAACTAACCCCGAAGCCTTTTGAACCAATGCAGCAGAAAGTACCATAAATCAAAGGGGCATTAAAATAGGGTATGTCATCTAAAGGTGTCACTGAATTATTAGTAAGTTCGGGTCGGTATTTTATTAAGATAATTCCTGTGAATGTATTACTAAGATATTTTGTGGGAAAATTCTTAGTAATTAAGTGTGGGGTGGTCGTTTATATCGCTCATTCTTCACCAGCGGCCGATGCCTTAAGTACTCTTTAGTGCTTCATGTTCAATTTCCCCTTTGTAGGAATTATCCTTTTATTACACTTTGGAGAGATTTTAGAGCCGTGTTCCGGATTTACTGAGCAAACTTAAACGATAGGGTTACCGTACTCCTGTTTATCACTTCTGTGCAGTACAAACGATTATCGCAGCGGGGACAGATTTTCAGTCCGTTGAACTCGTAGTTGCACATTACGCAAAGTTAACGTTGCGGCTTTGGGGCACCCAAACCAGAAAAATCGTTCCGTACCGTTGTCTGAGCAGTGTACTCGAATGAGGTTGGCAGGGGCGTCGTTAGAAAGGGTGAGGATGTGAGTAAATGGGGGCATCGCTCCAATGTATTGATATCACCGTGTTCAAGGTCATGCTCGAAAAAGCGGCCTTCCGTGTGAGTGATACGAAATCTCAGAGGGTTTAAGCATTCAGGGCAATAACAGCGCTGCTGTCTTTGCAGGGGAAATATTTCTGCTCTGACCCAAGTACCGTCAGTCTGTGCCAACGGGCTGGATACCTTTGGTGAGGTACGTGTCCCGCATAAAGGTGACGTGGTTGGCCGGGTGACAGAGGGGGCATATGAAGTTTTGAACGTGTTGAAGAGCAGCGCGAAGCCATGCAATGCCTGAATCTGTCCGCACCGGCTCGCCAGGCCTTCGCGCATGCGGTTCTCAACTATCGATACGGTGAAGAACACCACCCCGTCACCGAGTCTCAGCTTCTGACCGCTCGCCGCTGGGAGGACCGGCAAGATGACTTGTGGACCACCTATCAGCGTATCCAGGAAAACATGCTCAAAGGCGGTCTGAGTGGCCGAACCGCTGCCGGTAAACGTGCTCACACACGAGCGGTAAAGGGTATTGATGGTGATATTAAACTTAATCGCGCCTTGTGGGTGATGGCCGAAAACATGCTGCAACTCTCTTCTTAAAGCCCTCGTAACAATGCCCTTTCACTCAGTAATGGATTGATCGTTTTCACCGATCGGTACGATCGGATTGATCTGTACAACCAATTATCTTTTTGTTTCACCTGCCGATAAGATCGCCACGGGTCATTGAGTATTGCAAGTGCTTGTCTCATCAGGATTTTGCACTCGCATACACCCCGCCGACACCAGGCAATATCACAGGGGAGGTCAGGTTGGCCTGGCTTTCGCTGTTCACTCCAAAGTCATGTAAATGACGTAAATCCTCATTATTTCGATCCCTGTCGGAAGGACTTTCTTTGCACATTTTTTGAGATGACGGAATGAATAACGAAAAGAAAATCAGCCACGACATAACGTTTAATCACAACCTGCCAAACCGTGACCAACCGATACGTATCCTGGTGATAAAACTCCGTCACTTTGGCGACGTATTATTGACCACGCCGTTAATCAATACGTTAAAGGCAAATTACCCACAGGCCCTGATTGACGTACTGGTCTATGAAGGCACAGAGGTGATGCTGGCGGGAAATAAGGCGGTTTATCTCACTTATACCGTCGACCGGGCGCTGAAGAAACAAGGCCTAAAGAGACAATACCGGGGAGAGAAAGCGCTGCTGAGCAGTCTGGGTACCGGGCATTACGATCTGATCCTTAATCTGTCGGACCAATGGCGTGCGGCATTTTACTGTTACAGGCTTAAACCCACGTTTAGCATTGGCTTTCGTTATCCCAGACGTAATAACCGTTTATGGCGGTTCTGCCACTCGGCGCTGGTTGATACTGACCTGCAGCCATCGCGCCATACCGTGATGAATAACCTCAGTATTCTTGAGCTGCTCGCGTTACCTGTCATATGCACTGACGTCACGATGTCATACCGACGAATGGATATCGATCACCTTGAATTACTCTGCCGAAAAAGACCACTGACCGACTATATCGTTATCCAGCCGACCGCCCGTTGGGCTTTCAAAAACTGGTCAATAACCTCCTATAGTCAGCTAATTGACCACCTGATGCAGCGTGGAGAAAAGATAGTGATAACCGGCGGGCGTTCTGAAGAGGAAATCAGCAGTATCCGGCAAATTCTAAACGGATGCCTTTACCCTGAGGAGATTATCAATCTGGCGGGTAAGCTGGATATGCCTGAGCTGGCGGTGTTGATTGACCGTGCCAAATTGTTTATCGGCGTGGATTCTGCACCGATGCACATGGCCGCCGCGCTGCAAACGCCCTCTGTCGTACTGTTCGGTCCCAGCAATCTCAAACAGTGGCACCCCTGGCAGGCTCCGCACACCCTGATATGGGCGGGGAATTATCGTCCTCTGCCTTCCCCCGATGACATTAATACCGATACGTCCGAACGCTATCTCGATGCGATCCCGGTCGCCGATGTCATTACTGCCGTTGTGCGGCGTCTGGGCGCGGTTCAACGCCCAGCTATAGCGAACAAATCTCACCACTTTTCACCTGAAATGAGTCAATCATGACCCCACTTGTACCCATTCTTGAATCTCAATTCGGACACGACCGCGCCGGCAGACTGTTTGGTCTGACGGCATTTTTATTGGGCGTGTCGTTACCGGTTTCGAACCCTCTGATGAACCTTGCTTTTGGGTTGGTTCTGCTGTGTGTTTTATGGCGGTGGGATCGACAAAACGTGAAGGCGCTAATCAAGCATCCGCTGGTGTGGTTGCCAGCCCTGATGTTTACGCTGCTGGCATTATCTCTCTTTATACAGCCTCATGCCTATGGCACTGAGATGCTGGGTAAGTACAAAAAGCTGTTATTTGTCCTGCCTCTGGCGCTGTTTTTTCTGCAGGTACCCGCAGCCATAAACAGATCCGTGAACGGATTTTTACTGGCCAATGCAGTGATACTTCTGGTGAGTCTCGCAATGGGTATTTTTCATCTGCAGATAGGCCATTTAAATCCTCTAAACCCCACCGTCTTTAAGCTGCACATTACCCAAAACTTCTTCATGGCGCTGGCGGCGCTGCTTTGGCTGTCGCGAGCTTTTGCTCATCGAGGCATGAAGCGCTGGGGTTATGCCACTCTTGTTGCCCTGGCCAGCTATGACGTCCTGTTTCTGGTACTGGGCCGCACCGGCTATGTCGCGCTGGTCGTTGGGCTGGGCGCATGGCTGCTCTTATCTTTGGGGCTACGCCATCGTCTGGCCGTGATGGCTTTAGGGTTGGGCGTGATTTGCGTACTGGCCTTTGTCCCTAACCGGGCGACGGAAAGGGTCGCACTGGGTGTGGCAGAAATACACGACTGTCTGGTGCTGGCTGATGGAGATGCTTTTGATTCCTGCAAAACATCGATGGGGCAGCGCACGGCCTTTGTTGAGGAATCTCTAAGGTTGATTAAGCAAGCGCCGTGGTTGGGTAATGGGGCGGGAAGCTTCTGGTACGGCAATCCCGAGACCGGTTACAACGTCAATAATCCACACAATCAGTACCTGTTGGAGACGGTGCAATCTGGTTTGGTGGGGCTTGCTCTGTTCTTGCTCTGGATGCTGTATTGCTATCGCGAATCCTGGCGACAGCCGGTACCGGTTCGTAATCTGATGGTCGCAATACTGAGTGCCTATATGGCCTGCCATCTATTCAACTCCTTCTTACTGGACTCCGCCGAAGGCCATCTGTTTATGGTGATTGCCGCCATGCTGGCTGCTAAAGCCATTGGAGCAAAGGCGAATAATTACCCATAAATATTGAAGCAATATAAATCCATTTCATCGAGCGAGGGGCTTCACGGCCTCTCGCTTTTTTATTAGTTGGCATAAACGAATTTCATCCGAGCTGCCTTCTTGGTTTAACTCTTTTGCTTACAGATACGGAAAACACATTATGCAGGCAGAACCCGAAGTATTAACTGACCCTACTGAACTTATCTGCTCGACCAATATCGAGCGGATCGTCACGGGCCGTAACGCCGCGCTGGCACAGACTGAAGCCCTTATCTTCCAGCTTGAAGGCATCTCGGCAACCACCAGCAGCATTGGCGGGGGATTACAAAACTAACAGTCCGTGTAGTTTTGGAAAGAAGATCATCATCAACAATCTGGTGACTCACAATCGCTGGGGCTTCAGTCTGAGCGGTGGCTGGCGACGAGATCAATTGGCCGATTTGGAACGGATGCTGTTTCTGCTGGATAGAAAACCGATCCCTGATAATCGGGGCGACATAAGTACCCGGCTGATGGAACATGTCAGTTTACAGAAAGCATCGCATGTCTACGAGGACGACTACTTTAGTATTCGTTACTTTCAGAAAGGCACGGGGCATATCACCTTTAAAAGACCGGACTTGGTTGATAAGATGAATGACATAGTGGCGAAACATTTTCCTTCCATGCTTCCTTCTCGCACCTAAGTTTGAATCTCTGATTTGCTATGAAATGAGATCGAGGGTACAAATGAGGGTATAAGATTTATCAAATCTAAATTAATTTATATTTATCATGTAAATAACACAATGCATCGATTCCGGTAGTCGCACCATTTCTGCTTTAAGATTCCATCCTGATCAAAAAATCAACTCGTCTCTCACCTCAGATTTCTGTCTATTGTTGTTCCTGTTTTCCCATCAAAATATCGGCTTGGGCAAATCACCTTAACCTCGACGCCAGTCTCCTTTGCAATGATCAATTCACCTTCAAGTCAGGCGATCGCTCCCGTACGTTGCCTGTCTCCCAATCTCCCTTAAACCCATTTGTCCTTCTGTCACTCAATGGCACAATAAGTTAACGATCATTAAATAAATTGCTTGCGCAAACTTCCTACAGTCTCTATTATTTGTTTATCAAACGTTAATTAATAAATAACGTTGACCCGAAACCGGGGTTGCTCAAGCAGGTGACCCACACAAAATTGACTGACAGGACAAAACATCATGAAAACTATCGCAATGACAATCGCCGCTCTGACACTGGCTAGCGCTTCTTTCTCTACTCTGGCAGCAACTGAAGTTCAGTCCGCTCCGGCCGGTCAGCAGACCATCGGTGTGGTAAGCGCAACGTCTAATGGTGATCTTTCAGGTCTGCAATCAGAACTGAATGCGAAAGCAGCTCAGGCGGGTGCAAGTTCATACCGCATCATCGGTGCTTCCGGTAACAACCAGATGTACGGTACGGCTGAGCTGTATAAATAAGCTCAAATGAGTGATTCGAAGAAGTAAGCAGAAGAGGCGGCGATTGCCGCCTTTTTCGTTTTTAGCGGTATTTATGGAAGTAATTGTTTTGGATCTTGCGGTTGATATAGCCGTGAAGTCCGCTGCCGGATTTTGCCATGGCCTTCATCAGGGTCACATCTGTCTGCCCAGGCCGGACGGCGTTATAAATGTAATGCCAGCCATCTTTAAACTTCAGTGTGATTGAATCTTCCGTTATTGCGAAAGCGACGATACCTGAATTTCCTCCCCGATTTTGGTACCTTTCCATATCATCCCTCCCAAATTTATGAAGTCGTTAAGACAAAATTATCATAGTCCTAAAGCGGGTGCGGGTATGTGAGATGAGGTGACTTTTGAAATGTGCTCACTTTTTCCGGTAATGAAATTTCCAAACAAGGTCTGTTATGAACAAACAGTTTCTTCTGATGAGTGCATTAGTGTTGGCTGGTTGCGCGGGTGCTCAGTCAGAACCGGTAAAATCTCTGCCCGTCGGCATGGCAAATCCTGCGGCGGTGTATTGTTATGAAAAAGGCGGGACGTCGGTGCGCGTCCAAACGTCGCAGGGCGAGCGGTCGGATTGTGTTCTGCCGGGCGGGGAGCGTATCGACGAGTGGGATTTATATCGCAGAGATCATAAGTAATTTTTCATTTGGTTTGCGCCATCAATTTGTAGCGTCAGTGGAATATATTGCATAAAAAAGGCCCGCCGTTTCCGGCAGGCCTTTTGTTTATCTTAAAGACGGGTTTTTTACTTCACGCACTTCGCGCAGGTGCTGGCATGGATCTGTTCGAAGAAGTCGTTACCTTTATCATCAACCAGAATGAACGCAGGGAAATCTTCTACTTCGATTTTCCAGATCGCTTCCATGCCTAACTCTGGGTATTCCACGCATTCCAGACTCTTGATACTTTGCTGCGCCAGAACCGCTGCCGGGCCACCGATGCTGCCCAGATAGAAGCCGCCATGTTTTTGGCACGCGTCAGTTACCTGTTTGCTGCGGTTACCTTTTGCCAGCATGATCATGCTGCCGCCGTTAGCCTGGAGCTGATCCACATAGGAATCCATGCGGCCAGCGGTGGTTGGTCCGAGAGAACCGGAGGCATAACCTTCTGGCGTTTTCGCAGGTCCTGCGTAGTAGATCGGGTGATCTTTAATGTACTGCGGCAAGCCTTCGCCGTTATCCAGACGCTCTTTCAGTTTAGCGTGAGCAATATCGCGACCAACAATGATGGTACCGGTCAGGGAAAGACGGGTTGATACCGGATACTCAGACAACTGCGCGAGAATTTCAGGCATCGGACGGTTCAGATCCACCTTCACCACCCCGGCTTCGCCTTGCTGACGCAACGCTTGCGGAATGTACTGGCCCGGATTGTCTTCCAGTTTTTCGATCCAAATGCCGTCGCGGTTGATTTTGGCTTTGATGTTACGGTCTGCGGAGCAGGAAACGCCCATGCCGACCGGGCATGATGCGCCGTGACGTGGCAGGCGTACGACGCGGATGTCGTGTGCAAAGTATTTGCCGCCGAACTGTGCGCCCAGGCCGAGATTATTCGCTTCGACCAGCAACTCTTGTTCCAGATTCACATCGCGGAAAGCCTGACCGTGCTCGTTGCCTTCGGTTGGCAGGCCATCGTAGTAATGTGTGGAGGCCAGTTTAACGGTTTTCAGCGTCGCTTCAGCGGAAGTCCCACCGATCACAAATGCAATATGGTATGGAGGGCAGGCTGCGGTACCGAGCGTGCGCATTTTCTCCACCAGATAGCCTTTCAGCTTCGCCGGAGTGATCAGCGCCTTGGTTTCCTGATACAGATAGGTTTTGTTTGCAGAACCGCCGCCTTTAGCGATACACAGGAATTTGTACTCGTCGCCATCGACACTATAGAGGTCGATTTGCGCCGGCAGGTTGGTGCCGGTGTTCACTTCTTTATACATATCCAGCGCGGCATTCTGTGAGTAGCGCAGGTTGTCTTCGATGAAGGTGTTATAGACGCCTTTCGACAGGCTGGCTTCATCGCCGCCGCCGGTCCAGACGCGCTGGCCTTTTTTACCCATGATGATCGCGGTGCCGGTGTCCTGACAGGTCGGCAGAATGCCTTTTGCGGCGATCTCAGAGTTCCTCAGGAATTGCAGCGCGACGTATTTGTCGTTTTCGCTCGATTCCGGATCGTGAAGAATGGAAGCCACCTGCTGCTGATGCGCAGGGCGCAGCATGAATGAGGCATCGTGGAAGGCATGCTGTGCCAGCAGGGTGAGCGCTTCAGGTTCAACTTTTAACACTTCCTGGCCGTCAAAGTTGCTTACGCAAACATGATCTTTGGTCAGCAGGTAGTATTCGGTCGTGTCTTTGGTTACGGGGAACGGGTCTTGATAATGGAATGGTTTGTTCGACATTGTTTTCTCACTTTATCCGTTATTGCCGCCACTAGCAGGACTTCTCGTTTCGGGTGTATCAGGGACAAATCGGGCGACGTTTATATGCTTTCTCTATGTTGCCAGCCTTATACACGGGCTGGCAACGTGGTTTATATGTTTTCTTCCAGTAAATGCTCTGTTAATGCTTTGTGGGGTGTTTTATCGCCCGTATCAGAACATCATCATCATCCACGGGTAACCAATCAGCAGCAGCGCGGCGAGGAAAATCGCACCGAAGATGGTGCCCAGACGCCAGTAGTCTTTGGTTGGCAGATAGCCGCTGCCGTAGTAAATCGGGCTCGGGCCGGTACCGTATGGCGTGATGATCCCCATGATCCCCAGTGACGTCACCATCAGCAGGCAGAATACCTGCATGTTAATGCCCGGAATGGCAGCACCGATGGTCAGCATAGCCGGTAACAGCGCGGTGGTGTGCGCCGTGGTGCTGGCGAACAGGTAGTGCAGCAGATAAAACGCCAGCAGCAGCACGATAGTCGCGGTACCCGGAGAGATGCCGCCCATGGTGGCCGCGCCTTCTTTGCCCAGCCAGGCGATGAAGCCGGTGCGGGACAGGCCGTCAGCCAGTGCGACCAGCGTGGCGAACCAGGCGAAGGTGTTCCAGGCTGGTTTATTGCTGGTGATATCGTTCCAGTTCAGAACGCCGGTCCACAACATCAGCACGACAACTAACAGTGCTGCCATCGCCGGTTCGATAAAGCTGGCGGCAAAAATCCACATGGCGAGTGCACAACATACGAAGACCAGCAGCAGGATTTCGTGACGGGACATTCTGCCCAGTTTGGCCAGCTCAGCGGTCGCCCAGCGCGGCACTTCATCATTAATTTTTACTTCCGGCGGATAAAACCAGTATGCCAGCAGCGGCATGGTCAGCAGCAACAGCAAACCGACTGGCAGGAAGGCGAAGAACCACGTACCCCAGGAAATGTTGATCCCGGTGATGCTGTTCACGATGCCCAGCGCCAGCAGGTTAGGGGCCAGAGCGGACAGGAACATAGAGCTGGTGATACACGCGGCGGTGATCGCTACCCACATCAGGTATGAACCGATTTTACGGGCGCTCGGGTCATTCGGTTTGGAGCCGTAGAGCGGCGGCAGGTTGGCGATGATCGGGTAGATCGTGCCACCACTACGCGCGGTGTTAGACGGGGTGAACGGCGCCAGCAGTAAATCGGCAAAGGTGATGGCATAACCCAGCGTCAGGCTGCGGCGGCCAAGATATTTCACCAGAATCAGCGCCAGACGGCGGCCGAACTGGGTCTTATCGTAGCCTGCGGCAAACATGAATGCGCCGAAGATGAGCCAGACCGTTGAGTTGCCGAAGCCGCTCACTGCCCATTTAAAGGACTGCGCCGCCATTTTGAATTTAGGGTCAGCGAGTTCCGCCGGGCTGAACAGCAACCACTGGCTGAATAATGCGATGACCACGACGCCGGTCAGGCCAATAACGGCACCCGGTAAAGGTTCGAAGATAAGGCCCACGATCACGCCGACAAAGATGGCAAAGAAGTGCCATGCATGCGGTTCTAAACCGTTGGGGACGGGAGCGAGTAACAACAACACTGCAACCAGCACAGGTAAGAACATGAGAAGAAGGCGGTTTTTCTTGCCCCCTGCCGGTTTGTTCGCCTGCGGTGTAACCGTAGTTTTTGAGATATCTGTCATTTTATTTGTCTACAAGTAGTTGAGAATAGGTTTGTTGATACATAGGTAAGATGATTATGCTTTTTTTAGTTACTCAAGTTTCTTTAGTTATTTAATGGTGGCATTTAAATTGCTCCATTATTGTTATTTGAGTTTAATTACTCTCATTCCCCTTAATGGGGAGATTATGTTTATATAATGCGTTTTTCGTAGTTATTACTGTTGATCTCGATCAAGAAAATACGGAGCTATGTAAATTTAAGAAAAGTATTGAGAGTCGATGTGGGCTTTATTTTAGCTGTGTTTATTCCTGCTGCGGAACAGGGGTATTTCCCGCATCTAAACCAGGTGAAAAAAGGAGTAGTGAAACGGCTTTTGAAATGCCCCTTCAGACTGCATCAAACCACTAAAGCCAGACGCTGTGAGCGTTGTCCTGACGCCAGTTACCCTCGTCTGAATGTAATACTACGGCTTTAAATTACAGGTGAAATGGTTCTTAATTTAAATTAATGTGATCGTTTAATAACATGGTTAACATTAATTTAATAATGCGGGTATTCTATTAATGGATAAATAGTTAATAAACTAACGTTACACCTTTTGAAAGTAAAGATATCGTTATATTACTCCTATGACATCGGCCACAAATAAAATTAATAAAACAAATCCGATAACGAATTCACAGATTATTAAATATTTTCTAAATTTGGAGCTGGATATTATGAGCCATAACCCGCAATTATTAAGCCCGTTCACTCTGCCAAATGGCACCGTGCTGAAAAACCGTGTGCTGATGGCACCGATGACCACCTGTACCGGTTTTTACGACGGCACCGTCACCAGCGAACTGGTGGAGTACTACCGCGCACGTGCAGGCAGCATCGGCACTGTGATCGTCGAGTGCTGCTTTATCGATGACAAAGGGCTGGCGTTCCCCGGTGCGATTGGCATCGATAACGACAGCAAAATTGACGGTCTGGCAAAAATCGCCGACGCCGTGAAATCTCAGGGTTCTAAAGCGGTGTTGCAGATTTATCACGGCGGCCGCATGAGTGAACCCAAACTGATTGGCGGCCAGACGCCGGTCGCACCAAGCGCACTGGCCGCGCCGCGTGAGGGTGCGGCAACGCCGGTCGCGCTGACCGCAGAAGAAGTAGACGGCATGATCGCCAAATTCGGCGAAGGCGTGCGCCGTGCCATTGAAGCGGGTTTCGACGGCGTGGAAATCCACGGCGCTAACACGTACCTTATCCAGCAGTTCTTCTCACCGAACTCCAACCAGCGCGACGACAAATGGGGCGGCAGCCGCGAAAACCGCGCCCGTTTCCCGCTGGCCATTCTCGATATCACTCACAGCATGGCGCAGAAGTACGCCGATTCTTCTTTCATCATTGGATACCGATTCTCGCCGGAAGAGCTGGAAGAGCCAGGCATTCGTTTCGCCGATACGATGTATCTGCTGGAGCAGCTGGCGGCGCGCGGTCTGGATTATCTGCATTTCTCGCTGGGATACTCGCTGCGTCCTTCTATTGTCGATACCACTGATCCGACGCCGCTTATCGACAAATACGTCACGATGCGTTCAGAAACGCTGGCGAAAATCCCGGTGATGGGCGTAGGCGGTATCGTTAATAGAGCCGACGCCGAACTGGCGATGTCCCACGGTTACGACATGATTGCCATCGGGAAAGCGTGCATCGCCTATCCCGACTGGACTGACCGCATTGCTAACGATCAGAAACTCGAACTGTTCATCGACAGCACCCAACGCGAAGCGCTGACCATCCCTGAACCGCTGTGGCGCTTCTCGCTGGTGGACGCGATGATCCGCGATATGAGTATGAGCTCGAAAAAATTTAAAGCCGGCGTGTTCCGGGAAAAAGTGCAGGATCCGGTCAATGAGCTGGCGATTAACGTCAGCCTGGAAACCGACCGTATTACTGATATCGAACTGCAAGCGGAGAGTGACGTTGACGTCGAGTTCACCACCAGTTTCGACATCATCCGTACGCGTATTCTCGATGCTAACAGCCCGCACGTTGATGCGGTAACCGGTGCGACCGAGCAGAGTGAAGCGGTGAAAAAAGCCGTCTCCAAAGCCATCGCCAAATCCTGCAAAGCGCAGTTGCTGGAAGAGGGCGGCAGTCTGTCTGAGCCGCAACGTTATGACGTTGTGGTGGTTGGCAGCGGGGGCGCTGGTCTGGCTGCGGCGATACAGGCATGTGATGAAGGGGCGAAAGTGTTGATCGTGGAAAAAATGTCCACTATTGGCGGTAATACTATCAAAGCCTCTGTTGGCATGAACGCTGCGGATACCCGTTATCAGAAACTAAAAGGCATCGAAGACAGTAAAGAGTTGTTCTATCAGGAAACCCTGAAAGGCGGCCAGTTCAAGAACAACACCGTGCTGCTCAAAGAGTTCGTCGAGCGCGCCCCGCAGGCAGTTGAATGGCTGGCTGAGCACAACATTGAGCTGAGCGACATCACCATCACCGGCGGCATGAGCATCGACCGCACACACCGTCCGGCAGATCGCAGCGCCGTCGGCGGCTTCCTGATAAGCGGTCTGGTGAAGAATCTCAACAAGCGTAATATCGACGTGATGCTCGATACGTCCGTCACCGAAATCCGTTATCACGACGGCGCGGTGCAGGGCGTGGAGTTGCTCAACGACGATAATGATGTGCTGATCGTTAATGCCAAAAGCGTCATTGTGGCAACCGGCGGTTTCAGCGCCAACAGTGAAATGGTGGTGAAATATCGCCCTGAGCTGGATGGCTTCGTGACCACCAACCATAAAGGTGCGACCGGCAGCGGCATCGCGATTTTGCAGAAAATAGGCGCAGGCGCTGTGGATATGGGCGAAATCCAGATCCACCCGACCGTGGAGCAAACCACCTCCTACCTGATTTCCGAAGCCATTCGTGGCGGCGGTGCGATTCTGGTCAGCCAGGCGGGCAAGCGTTTCTTTAATGAAATGGAAACCCGCGACAAAGTGTCGGCAAACATTATCGGCCTGCCGGAGAAATTTGCTTATGTTGTGTTTGACGAGCAGATTCGCCTGAACAACAAAGCAGCGGATGAATACATCGCACGCGGTTTTGTTATCAGTGCTGCATCACCGATGGAACTGGCGGCGAAGCTGGAGATGGAACATCACGCGCTGCTCGCCACGCTGGAAAGTTATAATGTGGCCGTAGATAAACAGGACGACGCCGAGTTTGGCCGTAAAACTGCGCTGCGCCATCCGATCAATCAGGGGCCGTTCTACGCGATCCGCATTGCGCCGGGCGTGCATCACACCATGGGCGGCGTGACGATCAACACCGATACCTGTGTACTGGACACCAACGAGCAGGTCATCCGCGGGGCGTTTGCGGCGGGTGAAGTGGCGGGCGGGATCCACGGTGCGAACCGCATCGGCGGGAATGCCGTTGCAGATATCATCATCTTCGGTATTCTGGCGGGACGTAATGCCGCCATTCACGCACTGCGGTAACGGCTAACAACCTGCGTCGCGCCCTGTGGCGCAGGTTTTCACTTCTTCAGTTCAGGTATTATCTATGACGCCAGACGCCCGTGTTTATGCTTATTCCGCTGTTTTGATGGGTTCCCCCATTCTTCTCAAGCTGTTTGAACATAATGAGGGTCTGGCGTCCCGCGTTTTCCGGCTTATCAAACAGCAGGAAAATATCTTTACGGTGAACCGGCACGATTCCGAGGTCATGGCAGTCAACCATGCGGCGGGCAGCCATGCGGTGGCCGTCAGCCAGCCGGTGTTTAATCTCATCCGCTGCGCGAAAGCTGTCAGTGAGTCGCCGGACAGCAGTTTCAATTTCACCATCGGCCCGCTGGTCAAACGCTGGAAAATCGGCTTTAGCGGTAACAGCGTGCCCGATGCAGATGATCTCCAGGCGCTTCTCCCGCTGACAAACCCTCATGACGTCATTCTCGACGAATCCACGCGCTCGGTTCTCCTACAAAAAGCCGGAATGGAAATTGATCTCGGGGCGATAGCCAAGGGCTATATTGCCGATGTGGTGCGGGATTTTCTGATGCAGGAAAAGGTGGAGAATGCGCTGATCAATCTAGGCGGGAATGTGCAGACGCTGGGCGCAGGCGGGGAAGGGGCATGGGCCATCGGTCTGAAGACGCCATTTTCGGCACCGGATGCGCTGATCGGAGTGATTAATGTGAACGGCAAATCGGTGGTGACGTCCGGCATTTACGAACGTTATTTCGAATGCGAGGGCCGCCGCTACCACCACATTCTCGATCCAAAAACCGGCTACCCGCTGGATAATGAACTGCTCAGCGTCACCGTTATTTCTGATGATTCAATCGACGGCGACATCTACACCACGCTGCTGTACGGCATGGGCGTTGAAAAAAGCCTGCGGTACCTGCGGGATATCCCGGATATCGAGGCCATTTTCGTCACCAAAGATCAGCAGGTGATTTTCTCCTCACAGCGTCAGTTTAGCTTCACGTTGCTGGATAACGCTTTCCGCCCGGTTTACTGACAGTACTGTTTCAGCAATGAATAATGCTCCGCCTGCAAACGGTAACGGTACACCGGTCGTCCGGTCACGCCGTAGTGAATACTGGTGAACAAAATGTGGCTGTCTGCCAGCCAGATCAGGTATTTACGGCAGGAGACGCGCGAGATATTCACCGAGTGCGCCAGCTCATCCGTTGAGAATTCCGTATCAGGATGGGCATCAATCCACAGGCACAGCGTGCGCAGCGTCTGCGGCGTCAGGCCTTTGGGCAGTTTTTTGGTGTCCGCTGTCGCCTGATTGTTACCGTGAATTAACCGGTCAACGTCCGACTGCTCGTAATATTGCTGATTATCCATTAGCGCTTTCTTTTGTTTCCAGCCGGTCAGCGCCTCTTCAAAGCGGGAGAACTGGAACGGTTTGATCAGATAATCCACCACGCCATAGTTGAGTGATTTCTTGATGGTTTTAGCGTCTGCCGCAGATGAAATCACAATCACATCCACCGGACGTCTGGCATTTCGCAGCTCCGGCAGCAAATCCAGCCCGTTATCCTGCTGCATATAGACATCCAGCAGGATCAGGTCGATCGGCAACTGAGTATTCAGCACCATGTCTTTTGCCTGCTGTAACGTCGAAGCCGTTCCGCAGCACGTAAACCCGGCAATCTGGCCCACGTAGCAGCGGTTGAGCTCTGCGACCATGGCGTCATCATCGACTACCAGCACATTGATCATGCAGTTTTCCTCTCACCATCCCACGGAAGTTGAACAAAAAATTGAGTATAAACGTCAGGTTCAGACTCAACGGCAATCGTTCCGCCCAGGTTTTCTAATTGTTGTTTTGCCAGGAATAACCCGACTCCGCGATCAAAGCCTTTCGACGAGACCCCTTTCTCAAAAATAGCCTCAAGGTCATCAGGCGGGATACCGGGACCATCATCGCTGACCACGCAGGCCAGCCAGCCATTCTGATAATGCAGTAACACGCTTACTTCACCGGCCGGTTGTTCCGCCAGCGCATCCAGCGCATTCTCAATCAGATTACCGAGCACGGTAATCAGCGCGGCTACCTGGTTCTCATTAGCGTTATCGGGCAGGAAACTGTCATCGCTGAGCGTCAACAGATGGCGCGTATCCGAAGCGCGGTTAATCTTGCTTAACAGAAAGCCCGCAATCACCGGTGATTTGATTTTCAACAGCAAGGAGCCAATTTCTGCCTGATAGTTATTGGCCGTTTTGAGAATGTAATCTTCAAGCTGCGCATAGCTTTTCATGTGCAGCAATCCAAGGATCACATGCAGCTTATTCATGAATTCGTGTGAGCGTTCACGTAACGAATCGGCGTAGTTTACCATGCCGCTCAGACGCTGCATCAACTGGCTGACCTCGGTCTTATCCCTGAAGGTACAGATTGCCCCAATAATCACGCCATTGCTGCGCACCGGTACGGTATTACTCAGCAGATAACGGCCTTTAAAGTTGATCTCTTCGTCGCGGCGTGGAATGCCGGTGCGTAAGACGTCGCACAGCGCCAGCAGCAGCGGCTGAGATTCACGGTTATCCTCCGGGCGGGTGCTTAACTGCGTGCCGGTTTCCAGAAACATCTGCCGGGCTTCCTGATTGATGAGCGTGACCTGCGCGCTGTCATCAATGGCAATCACCCCTTCCTTGATCGACTGCAACATCGCCTGACGCTGTTCAAACAGCGTCGAGATCTCATAAGGTTCCAGCCCGAAGAGAATGCGTTTGAGCATTTTCACTAAAATCCAGGTACCCAGTCCACCGACCATCATGCCGAACAAAACCGTCCACAAAATGCTCCAGCGACTTTTATCGATCTGCTCGGTCACTTTCACCAGTGAGATGCCGATCGCCACCACACCAATCTGATGATGATCCTCATCATAGATGGGCGTGAACACCCGCAGCGCTTTATCCAGCGTGCCTTTATTGATCGAGACGTTCTCTTTGCCGAGCAGCGCCGGATCGATATCGTTGCCGATAAAGTGATGGCTTATTACGTCCGCGTTTGGATGTGAATAACGGATGCCGTCCATATTGGTCACAACCACGAACAGCAGATCGTTACGTTTTTGTACCGCGCTGGCGATGGGCTGAATAATGCCGCTGTCGGGGGGCAGAGCGAGCGCGTGTTTGATTTCAGGCAAATCCGCCAGCGTGCGCGCCACGGCCAGCGCCTTATCTTTCACGCCGTCGCGGGTGGTGTCACTGACCTGAACGAAATACAGCAGATGCACCACCAGCAGAACCGAAATGATCACGGCGCTGATCATCAGGCTGACAGATGTGCTGAGTTTCATGGGGTGCTTACGCACGGGATGCGGCGAGTCGCTCATTGAAGCCCCGTTAACCATAATTGATGGCTTATGGTCTATGTTTGCGTCCCCGGCGTCTACCCCAATGCGGCATTTATCCCACTGCTTTGACATCCTTTTTCGCTATTGCTTTCACGTTTATCTGTTCACGCGCGAATGTGATACTTTGAACCAGCATATTGCCGGTGAGCGACTTGCTCCGGCAGGAATTCAGATCAGCACAGAGGGTTTATGGCAGTCATTTCCCGAGAGATTATTGAGCAGGCGAAAATCTGGCGCAGGGATTTCCACACCCGCCCCGAACTTGGCCTGAAAGAATACGGCACTGCCAAAACTATCAGCGAACTGTTGTCGTCGTTCGGCCTTGAAGTCCATACCGGGATTGCTGAGACCGGGATTGTCGCGACGCTTCGTAACGGCGAAGGCCCGTCGATGGGACTGCGTGCAGACATCGACGCGCTGCCGATTCAGGAACTCAATGAGTTTGACCACATCTCCCAACACCCCGGCCTGATGCACGCCTGCGGGCACGACGGCCATACCGCCATTCTGCTCGGCGTGGCACGTCATCTGAGTGAGAATCGCCACTTCCACGGTACCGTCCACTTCATCTTCCAGCCTGCGGAAGAGAACGTCGGCGGCGGCGAGATGATGGTCAAAGAAGGGCTCTTTGAGCGCTTCCCGATGCAGGCCGTTTACGCGCTGCACAACTGGCCTGGTCTGCCGGTCGGCGAAATTGCGGTCAGTCAGGGCCCGATGATGGCCTCGCAGGATAATTTCTACATCACACTCACCGGAAAGGGCTGCCACGCGGCGATGCCTGAACTGGGCGCGGATCCGGTGGTGGCGGGCGCACAGTTGATCCTATCGTTACAAAGCCTGATTTCCCGCCGCCTGTCGCCGCTGGAACAGACGGTCATCAGCCTCACGCAATTGCAGGCGGGCGAAGCGATTAACGTCATTCCTGAAACGCTGCACATGTCCGGTACATTGCGCTGCCTGAGCCGGACGACGCGGGAAACGTGCTGGCGGCTGATTGAAGAATACGTTCAGGCCGTACCGCAGCCGTACGGTGTGAAAGGCGAGGTGCGCTGGGAGTTTGGGTATCCGGTGACGCAAAACCATCCGGCGCAGGCGGTGATTTTGCGTGATGCAGCAGAGAATGCTCCGGGGATCACGCAGGTGCATTTCAACAATGCGCCATCAATGGCTGCCGAGGATTTTGCCTATCTGCTCGAAGCCTGCCCTGGCGCATATTTCTGGCTGGGAGCCGATGG
The DNA here is from genome assembly GCA_013457415.1 of Enterobacteriaceae bacterium Kacie_13. Classification (NCBI taxonomy): domain Bacteria; kingdom Pseudomonadati; phylum Pseudomonadota; class Gammaproteobacteria; order Enterobacterales; family Enterobacteriaceae; species Enterobacteriaceae bacterium Kacie_13. The sequence goes on along the minus strand of CP045665.1, from coordinate 3,546,950 downwards.
CGCCACGCCTTCCGCTTCGCTGCACAGCTCGCGCTATGATTTTAATGACGATATCATTGCGCTGGGCATCGGCGTGTTGACCACGCTGGTAGAACGAGAACTAAAACCCTGATTCACCTGCTTAAGGCGAGCGAAAAAAAAGCCAGATGCAATACGTGTCTGGCCTTTTCAATTACGCTTACAATTGGGGAGCGGGGCAAGTCTTTATAACTCCGCCAGTTCCTGCGCGATATTCATGATTTTATATTGATGTTTACTTATTTCGCTACGGGCTATTTTTTCTTCCATCTGCTGGATGAAATAAAGGATGTCATCCGACTGGGTGACATCCGGCAGATCGGTAATTTTATAATCCCACCATTCAATCGCCTGAAGGCGGTCGATGATTGCTGGCGCAAAGCGGTATTTAATGATCTTAGCCGGAATACCGCCGACGATGGCGTAAGGCGGTACATCAGCGGTGACTACCGCATTGGCCGCAATAATGGCGCCATTCCCAATGGTGATGCCGCCTTTTAATACGGCGTGTTCCCCCACCCAGACATCATGACCTAATGCCGTCGCGGGTGGCATATAATCGAAGCCCGCAATGTTCAGCGTTTCCCCAAATTGCTCCTGCGCCACTTTCGAGAAGAAATCATGATACGTCAGCGGACTGGTAGTAAACCGGTGTATGGGATGTTGCGGCCCCATAACCCGCACGCCTGCCGCCAGGCTGCAAAATCGGCCGGTTTTGAGGTTATTAGGTAATTTACTGCACGCGTAAGAATACGCGCCCATCGAACAGAAACTTTTTCGCGGCATGGAGGCATATTCTTCCACCCAGACATCGGCGGTAAATTTTAACTTTTCCCCTTTTTTAAAAAGGAATAGATTTCTCTTTTTATATATCCCTTTCACCATTTCAGGGAATTTAAGATGGACCTTATGTTGTAAACAATAATCCTCATGTTTTTGAGTCCATCGAAACTGAACGGGGTACTTCATTCCTTATTCCTCAAAAGTTAGACGCCGTCTTTATATTTTCTTGTCAAAATTCTAGCATAAAACAGTCATAAAAATCTGAGAGCGGCGGGAATAACCTGGGGAACGCGAAGAAATAAAGCTAAAGCCCCGGAGGATAAGGTCCGGGGCTGTGATGAACGTTTTAGGCAGGCGGCCTGATCAACCCTGAAATGCCCGACCACGACCGCCAGCCCGGTGGCCTGTTTCTGCAAGGCTGAGGCCGCGCTGGAGGATCCCTGAACCCTCTGAGCCTTCTGTTGCACCATGCCGTCGAGCTGTGCTGGATGTCAGCGCATTAACGGAGGTTTATAGAGATCAAATCTTCCTTCCTGCTATTTCTGCGCGGCGTGCTTGAACAGAACGGCGTCGATACCCGGTTTGTGGCGATAAATGACACCGTGCCTTCCGGGATGAGCGTCGCGCTGATGGATGCAGAAGGGGGATTACGGCGCGGTTGCTTTTTTGATCAGCTTGCCTGTCCGTCTTCAGGAATTTTCTTCTTATCCACATGTCCCAGAGACCGTTCCGGGAAACAGATATCGCGCACCCGTTGTTTTAGCGCCGCCGCCTCCGGGAAACCTCCATCACGCTTGCGTTCCCAGATCAGTTCGTCATCGACTTTGATTTCATAAATTCCCCCGGTGCCCGGCACCAGCGTCACCGATGCCAGATCGGTGCTGAACGAGTTCAGCAGCTCCTGCGCTATCCACGCCGCGCGCAGCAGCCAGTTGCACTGAGAACAATACGTGATGGTAATGGCCGGAAGTTTTTCCATGGTATGACCCTTTTAAGATGGTTTTATCGATGTATTACAAAGCAGATCAGGTGCTGAAAATAACATGATATCAGGCGGTTTACTGCATCTTGCCGGCATCTGCAGTGCCTTAGAGAGCACCGATTGAATTATCCCAAAACGGGGAAAATACTCTACTCACCCCACAGGTTAATCCTCCGGCGGCACTTTGATTGTCGCGTCATTACACTCACTCAGGAAATATTATGTCTGCACTTTTCACGCCGTTTTCGCTGGCGTCTTTAATCATCCACAGGCTGTTGCCCGCCAGAATGTCGCCTTTCAGGTTACTGATGCGGTCGGCGAACATCGTCATATCGCTGGCTGAATAGAGCAGGCCGCTGTTGGTGATGGCGCCGCGGCTTATCAGGCTGACGTCGCCGCCGGATTGCAAACTGCCGTTGTCGCTCTGGATGGTGCTGCCCGCGTTAATCATGAACGCGCCGTTACCACCGGTGAGGGTGGCCTGATTACTAAAACTGCCGGTGCTGCTGAGCGCGACACTTTGTCCCTGCACCGTACCGTTTTGCGTGAAACTGCCGGTGGTACTGGCCTGGAGAGTGTTGCCCGCCGCCAGCGTGCCTTTGGCAGCTATCAGCCCGTCAATCGTGGCCTCGTTATGGTGTAGAACGATGTCGCCATCGCTGGTGAGCACACTGTTTTGCGTGCTGGTAAAAAGGGCTGAGTTGAGCGATATGCTCTGCGCCCCGTTTGCTTCACCCTCTATACGGAGGGAGCTGGCCGTAAGATCCAGTTTCTGTCCGGCCAGCAGTTGCCCACCCTGGTTGAGATGCAGGGAGTTGCCCGTGAAAGTTAGGTCTTGCTGAGCGCTGAGGGTGCCGCTCAGATCAGTATTTTGTGCTGAAATCGCCAACACACCGCCGGACAGTGCCTGCCCGGTGTTATTGAAGATATCCAGATTGAGGGAAAGGTTGCCCTGCGTCTGGATATCTCCGTGATTACTGAGTTGCTTACCGCTGAACGTAGCGTTGCGGTTCGCGGTAATTTTTCCCTGTTGGGTGAAAGTGGAACTGGTGAGCTGCACATCCTGTCCGGCGGTCAGTTGTCCGTGCCACTGGCCGTCCTGACCCGATGTCAGTTGAGTGCCGACGGTCTGTATCAGGCCGCCGCTGGTGACGCTGAGATTACCGTTGCTGGCCAGCGTGGCGTTTTGCAGTTGCATATCACCGATGCTGCTGAGCGTCATCGACTGCGCATGATGGTTGCCAGCAAGCTGCATTTCCTGCGCATTTGCCACCAGTGCGCCGGCAGCTGCGCTGTTGCGCAGCGCCATTTTGCCGCTGGCATCGAGCTGCATATCGCCCTGACGCGCTGGAGAGGAAGGTGACTTTCTGACTGACCGGCGCGTAGTAGCTGCCAGATAGCGACCATTTGGAGAACTCCGCTTTGGGGGCGTCTTCAGGTTTATGCCGATCGTCTTCTGCGCCTAGCCATGGCACGCCCCGGCTGAACGTTGGGTTCAGCGTGGACAATCCGCCCAACATTTTCTGGCTGTGGTTGATGCCCACGTTGAGGTTGCTGAGTTTTCGGCTGCTGCTGGCCAGTGGCGCATCGTTGAGGTAGTTGCGCCCCAGGTTGCGGCTGATGCCTGCTGAGAGGGCAGTTTTGATGTCACCCTTGCGAAACAAAACTCGCGAAAGGTTCATGCGGTGTGTTTGGGAATCACCGGTGGAGCGCCAGCCAAATTCCTGAGAATTCACGGTGCTGAGATAATCGCTATAGCTGTAACTGTAATTGAGCAGCCAGTAGCCATAGGGCAGGCTTACACCAGCCTGCAGACTGCGGGCATCGTGGCTGCTGGAGAAATCGCTGCTTTGCGCGCCGCTGACGAACCACTGATCGGCGATCCCCAACAGATTATTTGCGGTCAGCGAACCGTTCACCTGGCCTGTGCCGGTGCTTTTTTGTCCGCTGTTATCAAACCCGATTCCGGCGCTAAGAGGAAACTCCGGCGTTGCAGTGAGATTAACGATGGAGTAACCGGGCTGTGCGGCGGGGAGAATTTCGATTTGCACCGGCGTCTGGCGCAGGCGGTTGATCTGCTCCATGCCTTGCTCAATATCGCGCAAGTTAAGGATCTTGCCTTTCAGGCCGGGGAACGCCATCGCCAAAATACGATTGCTGCGTTTATCTAACTGAATTTCATCAAGCTTGTCTTCCATTACCATAATATTCAGTTCCCCCCGGGAAAGATCCTGCTCGGGGAGAAAGGCCCGGCTGGTGATATACCCGCGTTCGATAGATGTATCTGATATTTCCTGAACCAGTAAGGTGACTTTTTGAATACCTAAACACTTTCCAATAAAGGGTTTCGTTAACGCCTGTTGATTACTGGCTGATAAATGTGTGGCCTGATGAATATTGATGGTGGAAATAGTAAAGCACGGCTGATCGCCAGAATCGGTGGGTGCGGGTGGCGGCTCCGAAATAGTCTGACCTTTTTCCAGTTCATCACGCTGAATTTGCTGCTGTTGCAATAGATCTCTTTGTTGTTGCTCAATACTTTCCCTGTCTGCCGGGCTGAGCAACGCCGCGTGTATCGGAAGTACCGCCAGGAAAAGACCGCAGCAGGCGAATTTAATATTCACTGCAAATATCCTTATTTACCAATCCATTTATTTTAGTTATGTAGTGATTCACTAATACTGACTTTATATCAGTTAAGTTTTTTTTACACAAAAGCTGTTTTCTTAAAAATAGAGAAAATCCTATTTTTATTTCTAATAAACAGAAAGTATTGAAGAGTTGAATGTATATACAAAATTTATAATTAAAACTAATTATTCAGCTAAGTAAGTTATTAGAGGCGTGATAAATAATTATACGCCACAGACAGACGGGCAGTTCCCGCCGTCGCCGCCTCTTTTCCTTCCAATCCTTTCCAAATCAACGCAAAATCTCTCTCCTCAACCGGCGATAACAAGGGATGCGAGCGTGAATTCAGGTTTGATGGTGTTACACGGTAATCACTCAGAAGCGCTGAGGGATGTGCTGATCACGTGGATGGCGGCGCATCCGCTCCCGCCGCTGGAAAATGAAGTGATTCTGGTGCAAAGCAACGGTATCAATCAGTGGCTGAAACTGGCGCTGGCGCGTGATCCTGACGAAGGCGGCTGCGGTATTGCGGCGGCGCTGGACATCAAACTGCCCGCACGTTTCTTCTGGCAGGTATATCGCGCTGTGCTCGGCAAAGAGCAGGTGCCGGAATCCTCACCGTTCGACCGCCCGCTGCTGACCTGGCGGCTAATTCGCCTTTTGCCTCAGTTACTCACCGAACCGGTTTTTGCGCCGCTGGCGCGTTTCTTAAAAGACGACGGCGACATGCGTAAACTTCACCAGCTGGCGCAGCGTCTGGCGGATTTGTTCGATCAGTATCAGGTGTACCGCGCCGACTGGCTGGAAGACTGGGGCAACGGGCAGGATGTGCTGCGCACCAGCCGTCAGGGCAGTGAGCCGCTGCCGGAAAACCTGCTGTGGCAACCGCAACTGTGGCGCGCGCTGCTGGCCGATGTTGATGAAAACGAACGCAACACCAGCCGTGCCGCACTGCATCAGCGTTTTCTGCAACATGCGCTGACTATCCCGGAAAATGAGCGCCCGGCCGGTCTGCCTGCACGGCTGATCGTCTTTGGCATCTCTTCACTGCCGCAACAATCTCTCGAAGTGCTGGCGGTTCTTGGCCGCTGGACCCACATCTTTATGTGCGTACATAACCCTTGTGAGCATGACTGGAGCGATATCATCGCCGATAAAGATCTGCTGCGTGCTGAACGCATCCGCCAGCTGCGCAAGCCGGGCATGCCGCAGGTGATTGCCGAAGATGAACTTCACCAGCATGCCCATCCGCTGCTGGCGGCATGGGGCAAACAGGGGCGTGATTACATCGGCCTGCTCAATGAATACGACAATCACGAATCCTATGCTGCGCAGCTCGCGCCGGTGATCCCGCGCATCGATCTCTTCACCTCGAACGGTACCGATACGCTTTTACACCAGTTGCAGGAAGATATTTTGCAGCTACGCCCGCTGGCGGAAACCAAAGATCACTGGCCCCTGCTGGATGTGCAGGATGATTCCCTGCGTTTTTACATTACTCACAGCGCCCAGCGCGAAGTGGAAGTACTGCACGACAGGCTGCTGGCCGCGCTGGCAGCGGACCCGACGCTGAAGGCACGCGACATTATCGTGATGGTGCCGGACATCAACGGCTATGCGCCGCATATTCAGGCGGTATTTGGCCTGATGGGGCGCAGCGATCCGCGCTATATCCCGTTCACCGTCGCCGATCAGGGGCCACGTCAAAATAACTCGCTGCTGGGTGCACTGGAACGACTGCTGAATTTGCCGCAGTCGCGGTTAGCGGTCAGCGATTTGCTGGATTTGCTCGACGTGCCGTCGGTGCGCGAGCGGTTTGGTATCGAAGAAGAACAGTTACCACTGCTGCACCGCTGGATAAGCGCCGCCAACGTACGCTGGGGGCTGCATGCTGAACAACGTCAGAGCCTCGGGCTGCCGCTGTCGCCGGAGCAAAACAGCTGGTTCTTCGGCCTGCAACGGATGCTGCTGGGCTATGCCGTCGGCAGCGGTGATGCGTGGGCGAATATCGAACCGCTGGATGAAATCGGCGGGTTGGACGCGGCACTGATTGGCCCGCTGTCGCATCTTTTAAACTGCCTTGATGAAACCTGGCGTCAGCTGTGCGAACCGGCTGCGCCGCCGGTGTGGGGCGAACGCCTGCGCGACATCCTTTCACAGTATTTTGCTGAAGATGATGGTGAAGATGGTTTTATTCTGGTGCGTCTGCATACCGAACTTGAAACCTGGCTGGAAGCCTGCGAAAGCGTGGATTTGCAGGCCGAACTCCCGCTTTCAGTGGTACGCGAACACTGGCTGGCGCAGTTCGACCAGTCCGGCCTGACGCAGCCGTTCTTTGGCGGCGCGGTCACGTTTGCCACGCTGATGCCGATGCGCGCCATTCCGTTCCGCCACGTTTATCTGCTCGGCATGAATGACGGCGATTATCCGCGTAACCGCGTGCCGATGGATTTCGACCTGATGGGACGCGATTACCGTCCGGGTGATCGCTCACGCCGCGAAGATGACCGCTATCTGTTCCTTGAGGCGTTGCTTTCTGCGCGCGAGCGTCTGCACATCAGCTGGGTTGGCCGCAGCATTCATGATAACTCTGAGCGGCCACCGTCAGTGCTGGTGGCACAGCTGCGCGACCATCTGGCGGCAGGCTGGAAACTCAACGACGGCAAAGATTTACTGCACGCGCTGACCGTCGAACATCGTTTGCAACCGTTCAATCGTGATTACTTCACGAAAGACGGCGCACTGTTCAGCTATGCCCACGAATGGCGCGCCGGGCTGGACGCCAGCGCGCTGTTGACGGCATTCGCACCGCTTGAACCGCTGGAACAGGAAGGTGCGCTGACGCTGCGTCAGTTGTCGGATTTCCTGCTCGATCCGGTACGCAGTTTCTTCCGCCAGCGGCTGAACATCTATTTTGAGATAGATGATCCGGGGAGCGAAGATCAGGAGCCTTTCGATGTGAATACGCTGGAAAACTGGCGTTTGCAAGACGAACTGATCCGTGCGCAGAAGCGGGCGCTGGAGGCAGGCGTTTCGCGTCAGGACGTCTTGCGCCAGCAGCTGGATCGCATTGAACGGCGGGGGGAACTGGCTCCGGGCGAATTTGCGGCGGTGCTCAGTGAGGATCTTGCCGAACCGATGGACAAACTTTTCGCCAGCTATCAGCAGGTGCTTGAGGCGTGGCCACTGGCATTGGGCAACGAAGCACTGTCGACTGATATCGGCGGGGTGAATGTCTCCGACTGGCTCGGCGATCTGCGGACGAACCACAACGGGGAGCGTGCGCGTGTGGTGCTCGAAAGCGGTGGTCTGATGACCAAAGAGCGCAGCTACCGGTTCGACAAACTGCTGCCTTACTGGGTGGCGCATTTGGCCGGGCACCTGAACGGTCACCCGATGCACAGCATTATCGTCAGTAAAAATGGCACCGCTGAACTGCCGCCGCTGGAGGTTGCACAGGCTGAAGCGCTGTGGCAAACGTTGGTCGAAGCCTGGCAGCAGGGGCAATTACGACCTCTGCCGCTGGCCGTGAAAACGGCGTTCGTCTGGCTGAAAAAGGATGGCAATGAACATAGTGCCCTGGACAGCGATGCGTGGTTTGCGGCGCGGGATGCTTATGAAAATCACGATCCGGCCAACATGAAATTCGGTGATCGCGACAGCAACCGTTATCTGGCACGCGCATGGCCAGATTTCGTGACGCTCTGGTCCGACGGTGAATTCGCCCGGCTTGCGGGTTCACTGCTGGCACCGCTTCTTAATCATCTTTCCCGCAGTAAGAAAGGAGGCAAGGAATGATGGATCGCACTGTGCCCTCGGCCCTGAATGTGCTGAATTTTCCGCTGACCGGCAGCCGCCTGATTGAAGCCAGCGCCGGTACCGGGAAAACCTTTACCATTGCCGCAATGTATGTGCGGCTGGTGCTCGGCCATGGCGGCGACAACGCTTTCAGTCGTCCGCTGACGCCGCCTGAAATTCTGGTGGTAACCTTCACCGATGCTGCCACCAAAGAGCTGCGCGACCGTATCCGTGCGCGTCTGTCGCAGGCAGCGGAATACTTTTTAGATTTTGGTGGCGCAGCCTCAGGCGGCGACGATTTCTTGCAAACGCTGCGTGCTGAATATTCGCCCGAACAGTGGCCAGGCTGTTCACGCAAGCTGCAACTGGCGGCGGAATGGATGGACGAATCGGCGGTCTCCACCATCCACGGATGGTGTAACCGCATGCTCGGCGAGCACGCGTTCGACAGTGACAGCCTGTTTACCCAGACATTAGAAACCGATCAAACCGAACTGCTGATGGAGGTGGTACGCGACTACTGGCGCAGCTTCTATTTCGCGTTGCCGGAATCCGATATCCGCACGCTGCGCGCAGAGTGGCGGACGCCGGAAGAGTTGCACAGCAAGGTTGCGCCGCTGCTGGAATATGCCGAAGAACTGGGTTGCGACGAAACACCCGCTAAGGTCTTCGAAACGGTCAGCCAGCAGAAAGCGGCAGAGCTGGCGGCGCTGAAACAGGGCTGGCCGGAGTGGACGCAGGAACTACGCACTCTTCTCGAAGGCGCGGTGGCGGCGAAAGCGGTGGATGGTAAAAAGATTCAGGCGCGGTTCTTCAATCCGTGGCTGGAGAAACTGTACACCTGGGCGACGACGGATGAGATCAAACCGGATTTAAACAAAGGCTGGGAGCGGCTTACACGCGCTGGCCTTGAGGAATGCTGGAAGCAGGGCGAGCCGCCCGCGCATCCGGCGCTGACCGCCATGGAAACCCTCAAAGCGCGGCTGGAAAATCTGCCGGATGCCCGCAGCGGTTTGCTTCAACACGCCTGCCGCTGGATAGAAAACCGCTTCGACGCCGAACAGAAAAAGCGTGCCCAGATGGGTTTCAATGATTTGCTGACCCGTCTTGATGCCGCGCTGCGCAGCGACAATGGTGAACGACTGGCGGAGATTATCCGCACTCAGTTCCCGGTAGCGATGATCGACGAATTTCAGGATACAGATCCGCTGCAATATCGCATTTTCGACACCGTTTACCGCGTGGCGCAAAACTCGCCGCAGCAAGGGCTGATCCTGATCGGCGATCCAAAACAGGCGATTTATGCCTTCCGTGGCGCTGACATTTATACCTATCTGCGCGCCCGCCGCGACACCGGCGGACGCCACTACACACTGGCGACTAATTTCCGTTCTACACGCGGGATGGTGGCTGCGGTTAATGAAGTCTTCGGGCTTGCAGAAAATCGTAAATCCGGCGAGGGCGCTTTTCTGTTCCGCCGGGGCGATGAGAATCAGGTGCCGTTCTTGCTGGTGGAAGCCAAAGGGCGCGCCGATACGCTGGTGATTGACGACGCCGAAGCAGCCGCCATGACATTGTGGTATCCGGAAAATCAGGCTGAAGCGCTGCCGAAAACGCAGTACATCCAGGTGATGTCCGACGGCTGTGCGACGGAAATCGTTCGCCTGCTTCGTCTCGGGCAGCAGGGTTTTGCCGGTTTCGGCCAGCCTGGTGAAATGCTGGAACCGGTAATGCCGGGTGATATCGCGGTGCTGGTGAATACCGGCCGTGAAGCCGCGGCTGTCCGTACTGCGCTGTACAAACGTGGCGTGCGCAGCGTTTATCTGTCTGACAAAGAATCAATATTTCAAAGTGCGCAGGCGGGCGAACTGCAGTACTGGCTGGCGGCCTGTGCTGCGCCGGAAAACGATCGTTTGCTACGCGCCGCGCTCGGCACGCCGTCGCTCAATTTAAGCTGGGAAGCGCTCGACAGCCTGAATCAGGACGAGCAGGAGTGGGATCGCTACGTTCGCCAGTTCCAGGAGTACCGTATTTGCTGGCGCAAACAGGGTATTCTGCCAATGCTACGCCGCCTGATGTGGGAGTTCGATGTGCCGCGTCGCCTGCTTGGACGCGGCGATGAACGCGCGCTGACCGATCTGCTGCATCTTTCCGAACTGCTGCAACAGGCCAGCGTGCAGCTCGACGGCGAGCACGCGCTGATCCGCTATCTGGCGGAACAGTGTCAGGATGAACATCAGGGCGGGGATGCGCGTAAGTTGCGGCTGGAAAGCGATGCCGAACTGGTGAAAGTAGTGACGGTGCATAAATCAAAAGGGCTGGAATATCCGCTGGTGTTCCTGCCGTTTGCCTGCGCCTTCCGCGCGGTAAAAAAACAGGACTCTCCGCTGAAATGGCACACGCCGGAGGGTGAGCTGGAAGTGGCATTAAGCGCTACCGACGATCAGCTGGCTCTCGCCGACCGCGAACGGCTGGGCGAAGATCTGCGTAAGTTTTACGTCGCCCTTACCCGCTCGCGTTACGCGTTGTGGCTCGGCATGGCACCGCTGAAAGAGTTTGAAAAGAGTGCTCCCGGCTACCTTATCCATGGAGGAGACGCTATCGAGGCCGACGCGCTGCCTGCCAGTTTACAGGCGCTGGAAACGGCGAATATCCGTGCATGGCCGCTGCCTGTACCGGACGGCGCGGTGTTCCGTAATGAACAGGCGCTGCCTGCGCTTGGTCCGCGCCCGCCGCTGCGCACGCACAAAGCACCGCGCTGGTGGGTCTCGAGTTTCTCCGGCCTGCAAATTGCACCCGCTGGCACCTATATCGCCCCTGAAGTGGTGACGCGGGAGCCGCCGGTTGAAATCGAAAGCGCCGCGCAGGATACCTATCTTGAAAACAAGAACTTAGAGACGACAGGGCTGGAGGATATCGAACCGCCGGCAAACTTGTCTCAGCCGATGACCGGCGCGGATCTGTATGCGTTTCCGCGTGGCCCGGCACCGGGTAATTTCCTGCACGGTTTGCTGGAATGGGCGGGGGACGAAGGATTTGCCGCACTGGCGGCGGAGCCGGAAAAAATCACCGATCAGGTAGCCCGGCGCTGTAATACGCGCGGCTGGGAGAAATGGATTGCACCCCTGACCGCATGGCTGACTTCCCTGCTGACGCAGCCGTTACCGCTGCCGGGCAGGGATGCGTTTACGCTGGCCGGACTGCCGCCTTATCAGGTGGAGATGGAGTTCTGGTTCTCGCTGACGCAGGTATCGACCCGCCGCCTTGATAAGCTGGTATCGCAATACACGCTGGACGGTGCAGAACGCGCACCGTTACTGGCGGAAGATCTTAACGGAATGCTGAAAGGTTTTATCGATCTGGTGTTTGAACACGACGGACGTTATTACGTGCTCGACTACAAATCCAACTGGCTGGGTGGCGACGCCAGCGGCTATGACCATGCATCTATGACACAGTCGATGTTGGATCACCGCTACGATCTGCAATTTACACTGTACCTGTTCGCGCTGCATCGCCTGCTGAAATCCCGTCTGGCGGATTACGATTACGACCGTCATATCGGTGGCGCGGTGTATTTATTCCTGCGCGGCAGCCATGCGGCCGGTAACGGCGTCTGCGTGCAGCGACCGGATAAAGCTTTAATGGATGAACTCGACCTGCTGTTTAGCGGCAATCAGGAGAAACGCGCATGAAAATCAACAGCCGTGAAGATATCACGCACCTGCTGGCAAGCTGGGTCGGGTGCGGCTGGCTGCGGGAGCTGGATCGTGCACTGGTCACGTTTCTGGCGAAAGCGTCACCGGACGCGCATCCGCTGCTTCTGCTGGCGACGGCGCTGACCAGCTATCAGCTCGGTCGCGGCCATGTGTGTCTGGATTTGCAGGCTACCCTTGCCGACAGCGCCTTTTCGCTTTCGCTGCCGCCGGAGGGTGATCATGCTGACGGCGCGGTGATCCGCCCGGCGGCAGTGTTGGAAAATCTCAGCCTGACGGAATGGATGGCGGCGCTGGTGCATCCGCAACTGGTGGGCAACGGAATGGGAAATTCACCGCTGGTGCTTATTGGTCACCGCCTTTATCTGCGCCGTTACTGGCAGTATGAACAGGACGTGCGCGGGGCGATTGAACAACGTCTGGCGCGCAGTCAGCCGGACGCATTGCCGGTGGCACCTCTGCGCGCAACGCTCGATGCGTTGTTTCCTGCTACGGGCAATACCGGTCAGGCTAACTGGCAGAAACTGGCCTGTGCGCTGGCGGCGGGCAGTGCGTTCAGCATTGTGACCGGCGGCCCCGGCACCGGCAAAACCACCACCGTGGTACGCCTGCTGGCGTTGCTGCAAGCGCTGGCGCTGGAAGACAATGGCCAGCCCCTGCGTATCCGTCTGGCGGCACCGACCGGTAAGGCGGCGGCGCGGCTCAATGAATCAATTGCCGGTGCAGTCTCTGTACTGGATCTCACCGCGCTCGGCAACGGCGATGACGTGCGCGACAGCATTAATACTGACGTGGTGACGCTGCACCGCCTGCTCGGCAGCCGTCCGGACACGCGGCACTTCCGCCATCATCCCGGCAATCCGCTGATGCTCGATGTGCTGGTGGTCGACGAAGCATCGATGGTCGATCTGGAAATGATGGCCGCGCTGCTGGCAGCGTTGCCGGAGCAGGCGCGCCTGATTCTGCTCGGCGATAAAGATCAGCTGGCGTCGGTGGAAGCGGGCGCGTTGCTGAGCGAACTGTGCCAGCGTGCGGCGGGGGGGCATTATCTGCCGCAAACCCGTGACTGGCTGGAAAGCGTGACCGGGGAGAACATCCCGGAGGCATTGGTCGATGCACACGGAACGGCGATGGATCAGGCGGTGGTGATGTTGCGTCACAGCTACCGTTTCGATGCGCAAAGCGGCATAGGACGACTGGCGGAAGCGGTCAACGAAGGTGACGTCAAAGCGCTGAAGCAGGTGTGGAAGCAGGGTTACGGCGATCTGGCGCAGCTGACGCTCAGCGCAGCCGACGATCTGGCGCTGCGCGACTGGGTGGTTAATGGTGCAGCCGGGCAGTTTCCTGCCGACACGGCGCGCAACAGCGTCCCGCCGCCGGTTGGTTATCGCCATTATCTGACCGTGGTGAAAAATGAGCGGCCGGAAATTCACGAAACGATCGACGCCTTCAACCGCTGGGCAACCAAAGTGCTGCTGGCCTACAGCCAGTTCCAGCTGCTGTGCGCCTTACGCGGCGGGCGGTGGGGCGTTGAAGGGCTGAATCTGCGTATCGCGGAAATTTTATGGAAAGAAGGGCTGCTGGAGGCTGCGGCAGGCTGGTATCCGGGGCGTCCGGTGCTGGTGACGCGCAATGATTACGGCCAGCGGCTGATGAACGGCGATATCGGAATTACGTTGCAAATCCCACAAACACTGGCGGATGGATCGACGGTGTGGGTATCGCGCGTGGCCTTTCTGGCTGGCGACGGCACTCAGAGTATCCGCTGGGTGATGCCAGGCCGGTTGCAGGCGGTGGAAACCGTGTTCGCAATGACGGTGCATAAATCGCAGGGGTCGGAATTCACCCATACCGCGTTGTTGCTGCCGGAAAATCTCAGTCCTATCCTCACCCGTGAACTGATTTACACCGGCATTACCCGTGCACGTCACTGGTTCAGTTTAGGCTGTGTCGGAGGAATGAATGCGGTGCTGCCTGACGCGGTACAGCGCAGGGTATTGCGGGCCAGCGGATTGATTGAAACCCTGTGATCGCCAGAACGGCCGGATCAGTAATCGTACTGAGGGATGCGGGAGGTTTTAACGGGGGGCCGGGTTTTGGAACCGGGCACTTTGGTGGCTTTGAGCGGATCCCCGGCGACAAATTCCAGCGTCGGAGAATAGTAAAAGGGCAGCCAGCCGCCGTAGCCATTCTCCCACTCCCAGCGAACCGGGCAGGGCCACAGAATGTCTTCGTACATAATGTAATAGGTCCATCGCCCGTGGGGACGACGCGGTTTTGGGGTCTTCATAGGGGCGTCAACTTAACTCAAAATAGTATCGCTAACAATATCAGCTCAACCCCAAATCATGGCCGCCCAGCGGAGTAACAGCAGGCCGCCGCAGATGCACAGCAACACGACGACCATCTTCCAGTGTTTACTCATCATCCTTTTGGTGACCATCGGATCCTCCCTGTATTGAGCTTAGGTGTTATTAAATCCACGTTAACCGGTGATGTGCCGGTCAACGTAGTGAACAACATGTTCCTTTAATTCGGGAACGGTCTGATCGGCGAGCCACTCGAAAGCCACCAGTAGTAAGGCCGTTGCGGCAAGTACAGTCAAAATTATAGCGGCTTTCTTTTGGGCTTCCATGGATCTCATCGTCTTTGCATTGCCTGTTTTTTACTCTATCAGAAAGTGCTGACTCTGAGGAGGTTTCAGGCGTTTGGTTCTGAAAGGGTTTAGGAAATTATACCCGCTCAGACGATGCGAAACTTTGATCCTGTCCCTCCGCGACCGGATCCTTAGGATTTTCTGCATATCGCGCACCCGGCTTAAAACCGTGACGTTTCGCGCACCAGGCGATAATCAGCGCGGCCAGCAACAGAATCAGCATCGCCCACGGGAAAATGCCGATCCCGGCGGTATTAAGCAGAATGCCGCCGGATAAGCCGCCGCCCGCAATCGCCAGATTCCACGACACCACAACCAGCGATTGCGCCATATCGCCCTGTTCGCCGGTAGCGTCTGCGATGGCTGTTTGCAGTAACGTCGCCGCGCCGCCGAAAGTCAGCCCCCAGATGGCGACGCACAGCGTAACCATCAGCGGCGAATGGCCGTCGAGTGCCAGCCCGAGGGAAATCAGCGCAAACAGCGCAAGGCTGGCCAGCAGGGTTTTCCGCAGGCGTTTATCCACCTGCATACCGGTGAAACCGATACCCGCCAGGGCGCCGATGCCGAATACCAGCAGGATCTGATCGGCACGTTCTGCAAGACCGGAGAGGGCAAGGAACGGCACAATGTAGGTATAAAGCAGATTGTGCGTCAGCATCCACAATAAGATCACTGCCAGTATGCTGCGCACGCCCGGCATCATTATCACGTGACGCAGCGACTGACGCTGTCCGGCCGCCTGTCCAGGATAATCTGGGACTTTGCGTATCACCCATACGACCAGCACCAACGTAATAGCGGACATGACGCCAAACGCCATTCGCCAGCCGAGCAAGGTGCCCATCCAGGTGCCGAGCGGTACGCCGACGGACAGCGCCACCGGCGCACCGAGCATCGCCACCGACAGCGCGCGCCCCTGCTGATGCACCGGCACCATGCGTCTCGCGTAGCCTGCCAGTAATCCCCATGCCAGACCGGCAGCCGCACCGGCCATCCAGCGGGCAAACAGCGTCAGGAGATAATTTGTCGAAAAGGTGGTGAGGGTATTAAACACCAGAAAACCGAGGATTGCCGTCAGCAGCGCCGTGCGGCGGTTCCAGCCGCGTGTCACCGCCGCCAGCGGAATGACTGCCATCAGCGAACCCGCGGCGTAAAGGGTGATTAGCTGCCCGGCCATTGCCTGGGAAACGTTAAGTCCCTCGGCAATCTGCGGCAATAACCCGGCGGGCAGCGTTTCGGTCATGATGCCGATAAAACCGGTCATCGCCATCGCCAGCAGGGCGGAAAACGGCAACGGCGAGGCGGACTGGGGTGAATTCATAGTGATTTCTCAATGAAAGAATGTGTCGGGTAACAATAGAGATCTCCCTGGTGCGGAAAAAGTAGGGTAGATTTCCAGAGTATGCGGACGTTGGTGTCCGTAATTGGAGGTGGCGGTGGAAAGTCTGAGCAGTCTGAATGTGTTTGTGCATGTCGCTGAAACCCGCAGTTTCGTCGCGGCAGGGCGGATACTGGGCGTGTCGGCATCGGCGGTGGGTAAAAGCATCGCGCGGATGGAAACCAAGCTGAAGGTGCGTCTTTTTCACCGCAGCACCCGCAGCGTCACGCTGACGGCGGAAGGTGCCCTGTTTCTTGAACGCAGTCGCAGGATTGTCGCGGAGCTGGAAGCTGCGGAAAGCGAGTTGTCGCAGCTGTCGGAAAGCCCGCGAGGCCGACTGCGCATGAGTCTGCCGCTGGTCAGCACGCTGCTGCTGCCGGTGCTCGGTGAGTTTATGCGTCGCTATCCGGACATCGAACTGGATCTGGACTTCACCGATCGAGTGGTCGATGTGGTGGAAGAGGGGTTTGATGCGGTGGTGCGCACCGGGCAGATGGTGGATTCACGGCTGTCGATGCGTAAGCTTGGCACGTTTCATCATTTGCTGGTCGGCTCTCCGGCCTACTTTGCCGGGCACGGTACGCCGCGTGAACCGCAGGATTTACTGACGCATCGCTGCCTGCATTTTCGTTATCCCAACAGCGGTAAACTGGAGCCGTGGCCGATTCCGGCGCATGTGGATGTCGCACTGCCAGTGTCAATGGTATGCAATAACATAGAAACGCGTCTTTGTTTTTCGGTGCAGGGGCTGGGCATCACCTGCCTGCCGGATTTCAGCGTTCGCAAGGAACTGGCACGTGGGCAACTGGTGACCGTACTGGACGAGCATATCAGTCGCAGCGCAGATTTTTATATCCTGTGGCCATCGGGCGGTTATATGACGCCTAAGCTTCGGGTATTTATCGATTTTATCAGCGAAAGACTGTTCCCGGAAAAGGCGGAGCTGGCGCTGGTGTGCCCGAATATATAGAGGGCATCTGAAGGGGGAAAACAAAAAGGCTCACCGTGTTTATGAGCCTTTTGTCGTTATCACCAATTAACGGCTGCCCGGCAGCAGCGACTCGGTGCATTTGAAGACGTCTTCCCGGAATTTGCGTGAGGCCTCATCCAGATCCGTCTGATTAGCGACATCTGCGCGGTTGGCTTCCAGCGCCTGATTGACGGCTACGGTGAAGGCATTTTCCTGGCTGGCATTGAGCACGTTACCCACGCTGCCGAATAACAGGCGCATCGCGGAAATTTGTACCAGAAGTTCACGGTTTACGCGCTCAAGCTGATCGACGCGTTTGGCAAGAATTTCGTCACTCATCGGTATCTCCTTAGTTAAGTGCCGCACACCATAACAAAAGCGCCGCCATGAAAAAACCGCCTTGCGACGGTCTGAACGTTCGGGTGGTGGTTTAGCGTACCATTTGCTGCATCTGGCGGCTGAGCTGCATCAGCTGGGCGTTCAGTGGTACCAGCTGTTGCTGGATCGCGTTGTATTTATCCAGCTGTTTCTGGCTGGCAAATTGCAGCCGGTTGCCGGTAATGGTGACGTTTTTCCCCTGACTTTTGATAAAGTCGGCTTTGGCGACGATAAGATTCAATACCTGCGGCAGCAGATCAAAAACCTGTTCGGTGATTTCAGACGGTTTCACCACCGTTTTCTCGTAAGCCTGATCGTAAACCTTTTTCAGATCATCCGGTTGCTTCAGCGCCGCGCGCTGGGTATCCGCCTGCGTTCTCAGCGTGATAATTTTCTCTTTCCAGTTCAGGCTGCTGTCGGCCATCTTCTTCAGATCATCACGCTGTTCGACCAGCGCATTGACGCTGTTGACGCCGTTCATACCGGCAAATACCGGCACCAGCGAGGAATCCAGCTCCGTGTTCATCTGGTGATGGAACCCGGTGATGATCGCGTAATCTTTGCTGTAATCGCCGAACTGTTTTTTCTCTGCTTCAGACAGCTGCGGCACGGCCAGCACCTGTTTGTCGAGAATGCGCGACTGGAGGAAATCCATAAACGCTTTGCGCTGTGCAGGCTCTTTATCACCACAGCCACTGACGGCAAAAATCATCATCAGTAGCATCAATGGCATCAGGAAAGTGCGGTTGAAATGAGAGGTTCTGATCGCGTATTGCATAGATTCCTTGCTCCTTTTGCTCCATATTCAGAAGATTAACCTTAGCGTAAAAAGCCGAAATTTTAACTAGAAAGCCGCGCTTATCTTAGTTAACGTCACGAAAGCACACACGTAACTCCCTCTTCAGGAAATGTATGATTTTGAACGGTAAGCGATTTTCCACACACCGCACGCTCGGCATACTGGCAATTTTGACACTCGCCGGGTGTACATCGAATAAGAAAAATGATGCGCCGGTGAAAAATCCGCAGGACACCAGGGCGGAGATAGTGCGGCTGATGCCTTCCACTGCGCCGGATCGCAAGGGCTGGGCGACGGACATTGCCGCCGCGTTTTCAGCGCAGGGCATCGCGCCGACCACCGAGAATATCTGCTCGGTGCTGGCGGTAGCGCAGCAGGAATCTAACTTCAACGCAGACGCGCCGGTGCCAGGGCTTGGAAAAATTGCCTGGAAAGAGATCGACCGCCGGGCAGATGCGGTTCATGTACCGAATTTCCTGGTACACACCGCACTGCTGCTGAAATCGCCGAATGGTAAATCCTACAGCGAGCGGCTGGATAACGTGAAAACTGAGAAGCAGCTGAGCGCGATTTTCGATGATTTTATCGATATGGTGCCGATGGGGCAGAAGTTGTTTGGCAATCTGAACCCGGTGCATACTGGCGGCCCGATGCAGGTCAGCATCGCGTTTGCCGAGCAGAATGCCAAAGGCTATCCATATCCGGTGGACGGCTCGATACGTAATGAAGTGTTCAGCCGTCGCGGCGGCGTGTATTTCGGCGTGAAACATCTGCTGGGTTATCCGGCGAATTACTCTCAGCCGCTGTACCGCTTCGCGGACTTCAATGCGGGCTGGTATGCCAGCCGCAACGCCGCGTTCCAGAGTGCGGTCAGTAAGGCCTCGGGCATTCCGCTGGCGCTGGATGGTGACCTCATCAACTACGGCACCGATAAACCGGGTAGCACCGAGCTGGCGGTACGTACCCTGAGCAAACGTCTGGATATCAGCCATTCGGCTATCCGCAAGGCGCTGGAGAAGGGCGAACAGCTGGAGTTCGAAGACACTAAACTCTATAAACAGGTGTTTACGCTGGCGGATAAAACTACCGGGAAGCGTCAGCCACGCGAGATGCTACCGGGGATCACACTGGAAAGTCCGAAGATAACCCGCACGCTGACCACCGCATGGTTCGCCAAACGGGTCGACGGACGCCGCGCCGATTGCGTTAAAAGAGCCACGGCGCGCTGAGATTCATTCCTGTCACGGTGAGAATCGTCTTAATGCCTGTCTGAATCCGGCAGGCTTAATTCTTTTTTAATCAGGCTACAGCCGCCGCCCTGCGTGCCCTGCGGGTTATTCCATTAACAAATATAAAGGCGATAAACAGAATTGCGTTGAAATAAAGGCTTGCTTAATAAATCCTGCTGTGTGTAAATAGCGTCAACGGT
This sequence comes from Enterobacteriaceae bacterium Kacie_13, assembly GCA_013457415.1. Lineage (NCBI taxonomy): Bacteria > Pseudomonadati > Pseudomonadota > Gammaproteobacteria > Enterobacterales > Enterobacteriaceae > Enterobacteriaceae bacterium Kacie_13. Next base: position 3,527,412 of record CP045665.1, on the reverse strand, counting down.
TTGTGGTTAAGACCTATTTATGTAAGACATTTAGTAAAGCAGTTCCTGGTTCAAGTGATATAGCAAATCCTTTCTCCGACGAATTTCCTTCTCTGATGCATCCATAAGTATTTCAAATAAAAACAGACCTATATTGCCCTATGGCATCATAAAATAAAAAAGAAGGTATTTCCTATGTCTACTAAAATGACTGGTTTAGTAAAATGGTTCGACGCTGGTAAAGGTTTCGGTTTCATTAGCCCTGCAGACGGCAGCAAAGATGTGTTCGTACACTTCTCTGCAATCCAGAGCAATGATTTCAAAACCCTGGACGAAGGTCAGAACGTAGAGTTCACCATCGAACAAGGCCAGAAAGGCCCTTCAGCGGGTAACGTTGTCGTTCTGTAATGTCGCCTGATATTGAAGGCAAATCACCTGCAATAGCGAAGATGGGTTAAACCCGGAGCAGACAGGAATCGTTGTTTCAATATCGACATTATGAACCACAAAAATAAACCCTGGCCAACGCCGGGGTTTATTATTTAAAAGCTTCCAGAATTATTTCGGGAGCCACAACAGAAAAGCCGGTTTCTTTTTCTCGCCATTTTTATCGAAATGAAAATAGATAATCAGGAAATAAAAAACTCAGCCGTTTTTTCTGTTGTGATAAGGCCGCGCTCAGGCCGCGTAATGTAGGAGTGTACGATGGACGCTTACGCCACAATATGACGGCCGGGAAAGCACCGGCAAATTCCCTTCATACTTCGAGCTGCAGATTCGTTGACTGCACTCAGTCACCCGAATTTGAGTAAGCTCACCGGGATCCCTTCCCTTGCCGCCTTCCTGCAACTCGAATTGTTTTGGGAATTGGCTTACGCATAGAAAACAAACTCAAAAAAAAGCCAAAAAAAAGCCCGCACGCGGCGGGCAAATAACAGGGTTCTACAGGGGTATTACACAGGGACATCACACAACATTTGATGGACTTACGATACCAAATGCTGTGTATGGTTTTGTCATCGCCCGGTAAGGTTACTCCAGCAGATGTAAGGCTTATTTGTCTGCGTAATGACCAATGAGCTGATCGATTTTGGCGTCAGCCATCGCAATTCCCTTCTTAATCAACGACTCCGAACCGATGCTTGCCAGCAAAATAACGACGGCAACCACCAGTAATCCCTTGTACGTCATGTTTCTTCTCTCAGTGAGTGTGAGGCCGAGTGCTGGTTTTCAGGCAGGCATTATGCGGCGATACCTTGTGTATCGCCACGGGTTCAGAATACAGATATCGTTATACAGCGAGATGGCCGACGGTGAAGTACGTCACCAGACCGACGATGATCAGCAGCGCTATGGCCGCAGCGGTATAAAGTATGATGCGCTTTGGGCTGTAAAATGCCATAGATATGTCCTTATCGAAAAGGGCGGAGCGGCGTCAGACGTTACAAAAGCTCCATCATTAGCGCCATCGCGTAGCCAATTGCTACGGAACCTCCGGCCATGATTAACCAAAATGCAGTTGCTTTCATTTCACACTCCTTGTGTCGGGACGGCGTGTCCCATCGATCGGTTTCAAAGTGTAATTATACCAAACATATAAACTACATGGATAATTATGTGCTCTTATTTTAAGCACTTCATCTGAAAAAGACCCGCCGGAAACTGTGAAGCGCCTCGCTAATCCGTTCAAAAAGAGTCACACCCTTTAATTATCGGTTGTGCTTATGCACATCACCCAATGTATTGATAATCTGAATTAATTGTTGTCGTGAGTCTTTGCGAATGATCAAACATTGGGCGAGTGCACAATGGCAATTCACCGTGTTCGCTTCTTTAGTAGTGTTGCAGTTGTTCATTATTTCAACGCTAAGGGAACACCATGAACGGTCATGAAAACAAAGCGGTAAGAAGTGCAAACCGCAAATTCTTTGCCCGCACCATTCCGATGCTTATCCTGATGTTGATTATTAATCAAATCGATCGCACCAACGTCGGTTTTATCAAACACAGTCTGGAAACGGATGTTGGTATCAGCACCGCCGCATTCGGTTTTGGCGCCGGTCTGTTTTTCGTCGGTTACGCGTTGTTCGAAATCCCCAGCAATATGCTGATGGATAAGTACGGCGCCCGCGTCTGGCTGACCCGCATTATGATCACCTGGGGCGCGGTGGTCTTTGCAATGGGCTTCGTCACTACGCCGATGCAGTTTTACGTGCTGCGGTTTTTACTCGGCGTTGCCGAAGCGGGATTCTTTCCGGGGATCTTGTTCTATTTCCGTAAATGGGTGCCTAACGTCTATCGCGGGCGTGCCACGGCGCTGATCCTCACCGGTTCGGCGGCGGCCTATCTGTTATCTGGCCCGGTCACTGGCGGATTGCTGGAATTGCATGATTTTATGGGATTGCCGGGCTGGCAGTGGGTCCTGTTTATCGAAGGCGCACTGTCAGTATTCGTTGGGATCGTCGCCGCCTTTTTTCTGGTTTCTAAGCCAGAGGAAGCCAAATGGCTGACCGTCGAAGAAAAGCAGGCCCTGAGTACCGCGCTGATGGAAGAGGCGAGTTCGCGTGATGTTCATACGCAGGGACAGTCACGCTGGAAACTTATCACCGACGGTAAAATGGCCTATCTGTGCTTTCTGTTCTTTGTCATGTGCATGACCGGCTACACGCTGGTGTTCTGGCAGCCGGAAATCATCGGGCGCATTCCGGGGTTGTCGCCTTTACAGATCGGCCTGCTGAATTCGGTACCCTGGATTTGCGCGATTATCGCCATCAATATCCTTGGCCGCGTCAGCGACCGGTTCCGCGGTAACAGGGAAACCATTCTGGCGCTGGCGCTGATTGTCGCCGCCATCGGCACCTGTTTGTGTACGCTCGGTGGCCCGTGGTTTGGTCTTTTCGCACTGTGTGTGGTGTGCATCGGTACGAAATCCAGCGCAGTGCTGTTCTGGCCTATCCCGCAAAGTCAGCTGCCGTCTTCTATCGTCGCGCCGGGCATTGCGCTGATCAACTCCCTCGGCAATCTCGGCGGTTTCTTCGCGCCAGCGGTATTTGGCTATCTGCAACAGACTACCGGCAGCACGACTGCCGGACTGTATATCCTTAGCGGCGTGTCCGTCTTTGCTGCCATCACGCTGTTTTTCACTAAAACTAACCGCACGCCAACCCAACCTGAATATCACGCCCCGCAGGGACTGGAGCCAAAACGCCATGTCTGATACACCTAAAATTGTCGAAATGCAGGTCATCCCGGTCGCCGGTTACGACAGCATGTTGCTCAACATCGCCGGTGCGCATAATTGTTATTTCACACGCATTCTGCTCGTGCTTAAAGACAGCGAAGGGCACACCGGCGTTGGCGAGTCGCCCGCGACCGGCGTCGTGCTGAAGATCCTTAATGAGGCGATCCCGCATATTGTCGGTCAGGAGATCGGCAAAATGAATCAGCTGGTCAGCGATCTGCATAAACGCGATCTGGAAGAAAACCGCACGCCGCAGCCAGTGCTGCCGGGCTTTCGTCCGTGGGATCTTGAGCGGCACCACAACGCGGTTGCCGTGCTTGAAACGGCGCTGCTGGATCTGATGGGGCAACATCTCAACCAGCCGGTCGCGCAGCTGCTCGGACCGGGCAAACAGCGCGATGAAGTGCCGGTGCTGGGTTATCTGTTTTATATCGCCGACCGGCAGAAAACCGATCTCGCCTACCAGGAAGGGAAAGCGCAGCAGGGGCAGCATCCGTGGTATCACCTGCGACATCAGGAAGCGATGACGCACGAGAAAGTCGTTCAGCTGGCTGAAGCCGCGCAGGATAAATACGGTTTTAAGGATTTCAAACTCAAGGGCGGCGTGCTGGCAGGTGAGGTGGAGATCGATACCGTGCGGGCCCTGAAACAACGTTTTCCACAGGCGCGGATCACTGTCGATCCGAATGCGTCATGGTCGCTGGATCAGGCGATTTCGTTGTGTAAAAACATGCACGGGATTTTGTCTTACGTCGAAGACCCCTGTGGCGCGGAACAGGGATTTTCCGGCAGGGAAACGCTGGCGGAGTTTAAGCGCGCCACCGGATTACCGGTCGCAACCAATATGATCGCCAATGACTGGCGGCAGATGAGCCATGCGTTACAGCTTAACGCTATTGATATTCCGCTGGCAGATCCACATTACTGGTCGATGCGCGGTGCGAATACCATCGGGACGTTATGTAATGCGTGGGGGCTGACGCTCGGCTGCCATTCCAACAATCACTTTGATGTGTCGCTGGCCATGCTGGCACATCTTGGTGCCGCCGCGCCCGGTGACATCACGCCGTTTGACACGCACTGGATCTGGCAGGAAGGGCAGCATCTGACCAAAAATCCGCTGCAAATCAAGGACGGTAAGCTGGCGCTTAACGAACTGCCGGGGCTGGGTGTAGAGCTGGATATGGACGCGGTCGGTATTGCCCATCAGCGCTACAACAATTTGACGCAAAAAGACCGCAATGATGCGATCGCGATGCAGTATCTGATACAGGGATGGAAATTTGACGGTAAGCGCGCGACGCTGGTGCGCTGACTACAGGTAATCGCTACCGGAGGTCAGCGTGCTGTGCGCGCTGGCATCGAGGGTGGTAGACGGCATAGTGCTGCTTTCGCTGGCTTTGCGGCTCAGCTCGGAGGCGACTTCCTGTGCGCTGGAAGGGTAGGCGACGGCGAAACTGTTAAAAGCGGTAAGGTTGAGCATCAGGCTGAAAAGAGCGAGGGTGGTGCGTTTCATGGTCGGGTGTCCGGTGTATTCACATCTGGTCATAAGTGTTGCGCGAACCAGTCACTGAACGAATATGCTTTACTCATAAGAAACGGGAGCTAATTACGCTCCCGTTCATCATTTGTGATGTGCTCAAGTGCTGGTTTACACGTGCTGGAGCGTATTATGACCTGCTTCTGATTTATTCGGTAAGCGAATCGTGGCAGAAAGAACTAATGACACCATCAATAATACGGTGATGATGCTGAAGGTCACCGCGAAACCACCGAACAGCGAAGCCACCAGAGAAGCGAAGATGCTGCCGATACCGAAACCGAGATACAGCAGACCGTAGTTTTTGGTCATGTTGTTCAGGCCGAAGAAATCGCTGACCAGTGACGGATAGACAGTGATAGTCCCGCCGAAGCTGAAGGCGACACAGGCCACCGAGATGAAGAACATGGTTTCATTCATATGGGTGAACAACATCATGCTCATCCCGGCCAGAGAGACAATCTGCGCGATAGAAATCACACGGATACGCTGCATTTTGTCAGACAGTACGCCGAGCACCAGACGACCACTCAGGTTAGCAATTGCGATGACGGTCACGGCGTTGGCTGCGGTCAGTGCGTCGAGTTTCACCAGACTTTGTCCGATATCCTTCGCCACACCAATCACGTACAAGCCGCTCATGCAGGCAGTCAGGAACATCAGCGCCAGCATCCAGTATTGTGGTGCGCGAACCGCTTCGGCCAGCGTGAATTCGCGGCTGTCTTTGCTGTTATCGTTCAGAGAGTTCTCTTCGCGAGTCACATCGGCTGTTTCCTGTTTCGGCGCATCTTTCATCATCAGCGCACCGGTAATTACCATCACCATCGCCACGCCGCCCCAGATCATGAAGGTATTTTGCAAACCTTCCGTCGCCAGCAGATGACCGCAAACGAATTTGAACAGCAGGCTGCCCAGACCGTACGCACCAATAGCGCAGGCGGAGATCATTCCTTTACGCTCAGGGAACCATTTTACACAGTTGGAGAGCGTCAGCAGATAACCTGCACCGTCCGCCAGACCAACCAGCACACCGGCGCTGATATACAGCATGATCACATTGTCGGAATGTGCAGTCAGGAAGAACCCGGCAGCCATCAGTACACCGGCGGCGATGGTGACGTTGCGTACGCCGAAACGTTCCTGCAGTTTTCCGGCGACTGAAGAAGAGATAGCCAGACACAGACTCAGGATCCCGAAGGTGAGTGCGACGCGGCTGACCGGCTCGCCCAGTTTTTCAGAAAGCTGACCGTTGAACAGACTCCAGGTGTACACGGATCCCAGCGCGAGCTGAGTCAGAATAGTACCTGCCAGAGTCAGCCAGCGGGTACGGTTGTAGTTCGGCATGCCAGATTTGTCACTCATAGTGGGTTCTCCCGAGCGAAGTAGATTCAATTAACTGTGGCTATGATAGTCCCCGCGAATATGCGCGGTTCATTTAGGGCGTGAGATGCATGAGTTGCGGAATGAAATGCATTGATGGGGGTATGAGTCGCCATTTTTGGGCTAAAAACGTCTTGAAATTCGACTTAAAACGCCTCTGCAGCCCTTGCGGGACGCGGGTTTTAGTTGATCTGGATCACTGATCGGTTATTTAGTTTTTTGGGGCAGGGGCGTTTGGGAGAAAAGGGGCGAAAATTTGCCCCTGTTATTCGGAACAATTTGAGGGGGATCACACCCCTTGCGCATTCAGCGCCGTGTTGATTGCGGCGGCCACACCGGTCGGATTTTCCCACATCATCGAATGGCCAGCCTGGGGGACAACGGCGGTGTGAATGCCGTGCTGCGGCAGAACCGCGACGTCGGGCTCCGGCAGGGAAAACTCGCCGAATAATACGGTGGCGGGCATTTCAAGCTGATAAAGCTGCTCACGCCACGATGTTGCCTGGCCATTCACCAGCCCGACGGCCTGACGGTGGATTGCCAACGGTGAGGCCACCGCCATCGAACCTGCCCATATTTGATCATTACCCCGTAACGCGATTTCAATCAGACGCGCATGTCCCTCCGTCAGATACTCTTCTTCCTTATATTTTGCGACGGCACGGCTGAACGTGCCGCCACCGGCATCCAGATTCGGCTCGGCGACGATCAGTCGCTGGATGAGATCCGGACGCTGAGACGCGACCATAATCGCAATGCTGCCGCCCATGCTGTGGCCGATGAGATTTACCTGTGGCACGCCGAGATTTTCCAGCCAGGCGATTATGCAGTCAGCGTGAGCCTGCAGGCTGTAGCTGAAATCCTGTGGCTTGTCGCTGAAACCAGAACCGGCTAAATCGAGCAGGAAGGAACGTCGCGGGCGCAGTGATGCATCGGTCGCCACACGGGGAAAATCGCAGGATGATGCACAACCCAGACCGTGTATAAATACAAGCGGAATACCAAGCCCTGATAAATCGTGGAAACGCAGATGGAAGTCCGCTCCGGGTACTTTGAAAGATTTCATCTCAATCCTTTGTTTTTATAAGAGAGTAATGTGCGGATTATAAGCAGGTTTTTTCTTTAGTACTGTATAAAAAACGAGTTATCGGAGAGGTGTTTTCCAACCCATTATTTATGAGAAGTAATTTGGCTTAAGACATTCTGCATATGAATATTTCTTTCGCAGGCTCTTCCTGGCTGCCGGGCAAGTGATAGCATGGCGTTCTTACTCACTTTATGGATGTATCTGATGGTCAGGTTAGGTGGTTGGGTAGCGGTGATGTTGGCGCTGGCGTCATTTTCAGCATCGGCTGTTACGCAGTATCAATGTGTTTTAACCCATCATACGCAATCCGATGATGGCAGCGATGTATCTGAAATCGTGAATAAAAACGCAGCGGTTTATGATGCGGGTAATACGTTCAGCTTTTCACCGGATGGTAGCAAACTGATCACCAGTCCTGAACTGACCGACATTATTGGCAAAGATAATCAGCCGATGAAAGCGGGTGCACAGGATAACCTGATGTATATCCACACGAAAGACAGCTTTGTGGTCGCTACCCAGACGGAAGGCTATGTCTACGGGGATTGCAAACTCAACACCGCCAAATAACTGGCACGCACTTTTAGTCGCAGGTGCGTTGGTTGGATCCGCCACGCACTGCGCTATATCTGCAATAAGCCTGCAATAAATAGAAACACTCCTGCTACTTCATTAGCACACTTCTTATAGTCGCCTGTTGCAGGGCGGGCTATCCTTTCGCACTTTTCCAGACTCCACTCTTTTTCATTTCGCCCGCTTTAAGAAGCAGACAATAAAGGTAGTTGCCCGCTTATGGCCTTACTTAACGACGAAATCCGCGACCATACCGCCGAGTCCGTCCTTTTCGTCCGCCGCGCCGTGATTGCATTTATGGTCGTGTTTCTGTTGTCCGCCGTTCTGGTGCTTAATCTGTATCATTTACAGGTGGGAATGCATGATTTTTATCAGACCCGCTCAAATCAGAACGACATCAAAATGCTGCCGATTGCCCCCAGCCGCGGTCTTATCATGGATCGCAACGGCGTGGTGCTGGCGCAAAATATTACGCTATATCAGTTGCAAATGATCCCCGGCAAAGTCCCAAATTTACAGGCAACGCTTAATGCGCTTAAGCCGATTGTTGACCTGACTCAGGACGATCTCGACAGCTTCCATGACGCGATGATCCACGGGCGTCGCTTTGCGCAGATTCCGCTCAAGCTGGCGCTGACCGATGTGGAGGTCGCACGCTTCTCGGTAAATCAGTTTAATTTCCCCGGCGTGTCGATAAGTACCTATCAGCAACGGCGTTATCCTTACGGCGCGGAGCTGGCGCACGTGGTGGGTTACGTATCTAAGATTAACGATAAAGATGAAAAGCGACTCGATGCCGAGGGGATTTCCGAGAACTACGCGGCAGATCATGATATCGGTAAGCAGGGCGTTGAAAAGTACTACGAAAGTATTTTGCATGGTCGCACCGGTTATCAGGAAGTAGAGGTCGATAATCACGGCCACGTGGTGCGTCTGCTGAAAGAAGTCCCGCCGCAGGCGGGGCAGAATATTTATCTGACGCTGGATCTCGGTTTGCAGCAGTACATCGAGAAGGTGCTGAAAGGCCAGCGTGCGGCGGTGGTAGTGATGGATCCGCGCGACGGTGGCATTAAGGCAATGGTATCGAGCCCGAGTTATGACCCGAATCCGTTTGTGAACGGCATCTCCAGTAAAGAGTACAGCGCGCTGCTGAAGAATCCGGATCTGCCGCTGATCAACCGCGTGACACAAGGGTTGTATCCGCCAGCTTCTACGGTAAAACCGTTTATGGCGACATCGGCGTTGTTCGAAGGGGTCATCACACCACAAACCACTTTCTTCGGCGCGCCGACCTGGACGCTGCCGGGCACGCAGCGACATTACCGCGACTGGCTGAAAACCGGCCACGGTATGCTCAATGTTACCAAAGCCATCGAAGAATCTGCCGATACCTTCTTCTATCAGGTGGCGTTTGAAATGGGCATCGACCGTATTCACACCTGGCTGAGCAAATTCGGCTACGGCAAATCTACCGGCATCGATCTGGACGAGCAGTACAACGGTGTCCTGCCAAGCCGTGAATGGAAAATGAAGGTACATAAGAAAGGCTGGTATCAGGGCGATACGGTATCGGTCGGTATCGGGCAGGGTTATTGGGTGGCGACGCCGATTCAGATGGTGCGGGCGCTGAGTGCGCTGGTGAATAACGGTAAGCTCGAAACGCCGCATCTGCTGTATTCGTCAAAAAGCGGCAAAACGACCACGCCGTATAAAATGCCGCCGACACAGCAAATTGCCGATCCGACATCACCTGTCTGGGGCATCGTCAAAAATGGTATGTTCGGCATGGCGAATTTGCCTAACGGCACCGGCTACAAGTTGTTCCACACTGCGCCTTATCAGATAGCAGCGAAATCAGGGACATCTCAGGTATTCAGCCTGCGTGAGAATCAAATCTATAACGCGAAAATGACGCCAGTTCGCCTGCGTGACCATATCTTCTATACCGCGTTCGCGCCGTATAAACATCCTTCGGTGGTGATGGCGTTGATCCTGGAAAACGGCGGAGGCGATGGCGTTGTCGCCGGGCCGACGGCGCGTGCGATCCTCGATCATATTTTTATTCCGCAACAGGCCACTCAGTGCGATCCGGCCAAAGCGGATAATCCGATCGATTGCGAACAGCCCGTGCCGACGCCAAACTCACTGGGCTTCAGCGAACATTGATCATTTTTATGTCGACTTTTTCACCGGGATTTAGGGGTTAAGTGCACTTTACGGACTTCTCTGAATTCATGGTTCGAGCGCTGATGTGGCGGGGTTCTCCCCGCTTTTCAGCGTGAAGATATTGCTTAAGTAATAAAATTCTTAGTTCAAACTGACTTGTTCAGCATCTACCATCCTCCTCGTGGTTGTATTATTTGCTATTGTTTTGATGAAGCTTTTAAATAAACAACACATGCTAAACAGGATGATGTCTTTATTTTCAGAACATCCGCAATACGTATTTTTGTACTTATTTTGAACCCGGGAAATCTGCTTCGCGTTTGTGTCATCTGTTTTTGTGATGAAAAGCGGAGCATGAAAAATGAGGTCTGTGAATGAAAACGCCAGAAATCCCTACTGACGAGGCGAAGCGCATCCACGCGTTGCGTGCCTACAATCTGCTCGATACCCCGCCGGAAGAACGTTTTGATCGCCTGACCCGTCTCGCTCGAAGATTGTTTGACGTGCCTATCGCGCTGGTGTCGCTGGTAGACGTCAACCGTCAGTGGTTTAAATCCTGCCAGGGGCTGGCGGTTACCGAAACATCGCGAGATGTTTCTTTCTGCGCTCACGCGATTCTGGAAAACGATGTCATGCTGGTGCCCAACACCCTTTGCGACGAACGTTTTTACGATAATCCGTTGGTCACCGGCGATCCTGGTATTCGTTTTTACGCCGGATGCCCGCTGGTTGTTCCCAACGGCAGTTCACTGGGCACTTTGTGCCTGATCGACGTGAAACCACGTGAGATGGGCGATGATGAACGCCAGTTGCTGCGCGACTTAGCCAAAATGGCCGAGCAGGAAATTGGTGCGCTGCAAATGGCGACGATGGATGAACTGACGCTGGTGGCGAATCGTCGTGGATTCGAAGCGCAGGCGCAGCAGACGCTGAATGCGTGCCAGCGTCTGGGCTTGCCGGCCACTATGCTCTTTTTCGATATGAATGATTTTAAAGTGATTAATGATAAATTCGGGCACGCCGAAGGCGACCGGGCGCTGACCGTGTTCGCCGGTATCCTCAGCGGATTGCTGCGCGAAACTGACGTGGTCGGGCGTCTTGGCGGCGATGAGTTTGTTGCGCTGTTGACCAACGTCAGCCATCTTGAAGCGTCGGAAATCATGCAGCGGCTGCACGAAGCGGTGGTCGCGTGGAATTTGCAGGAACAGCGCGGCTACAACATTAAATTTAGCGTTGGGCAAATAGAGTATGACGCGGCGAAACATGCCTCCGTCCACAGCCTGCTGGAAGACTCCGATCAGGCGATGTACAGTCAGAAGCAGCTCATTAAACGCGCGGTGATTAGCCACTGATTTGTTATTGTCATAATATGACGACAAGTGCCTGAATGAGTGTCTCTATTTGGAGACATTTATCGCATTGATTTTAAATGAATTTAATGAAATATGTTCGGGGTGTTGGTTTTTGGCGACACTCTGGGGGTTATTTCAGCGGTTTATCGAGGTTGCAGGCGGAACAATAAAATCACATTTAAATAAAAAATGATAAATTTCAGTGCTATATGTTTTTTATTTAAATGTTGGCATGTATCATGCTAGTATCATGTCAGTTGCTCATTCACCTGATTATGATTGGCTCACGCGAAAGCGTTGATATGCTCATAATGCCCGAATGACGCCTAAGAAACGGTGCCTATCGTTCACCAGACCGATAATCGTTGCGCAAGCACGTTATCAAGCATCGAACGACACGTTGAGTGAGGCACCACCTCTTCCGGTTTGCAGAACATCGGAGTCGATGTTCTGCAATACCACCCCCTCTGTTATCTCCTGTATCTTCTGTTTTTAGCCTTCTCAAAACCTTAAAGACGATTCGCTGCCACACTGGCTGTTCAAACCGTTGTCAGCTAGCATGACTTCATCTGTTGAAAATGAGATGAATGCGTTGAAAAGAGGACGTTTATTCCCCGGTTCCTTACGCCAGCTGGTATTGATGGCTTTCCTGTTAGTCCTGCTGCCTTTACTGGTGCTGGCTTATCAGGCCTATGACAGTCTGGACCAGCTCAGTCGTCAGGCGGCGCGGATCAACCGCACTACGCTAAGCGATGCCCGTCGAAGCGAAGCCATGTCCAGCATCGCGCTGGAAATGGAGCGCAGTTACCGTCAGTACTGTGTCCTCGACGATCCGACGCTTTCCCGCCTTTACCAGAATCAACGCAAACAATATTCGCAATTACTGGATGCCCACTCTTCCGTTTTGCCGGATTTACGTTATTACCAGACGCTGCGCACGTTGCTGACCCAATTGACTTCTCCTGTTTGCCGCAATAACTCGCCGGACGACGATTCCTCAGCGCGGCTGGAAAACTTCTCGCGCACGAACGCTGAAATGGTACAGGCCACCCGTGAAGTGGTGTTTTCACGCGGTTTACAGTTACAGCGAGAAATTGCCGAGCGCGGCCAGTTTTTTGGCTGGCAGGCGCTGGTGCTGTTCCTGCTCAGTGGTGCGCTGGTAGTGCTGTTTACCCGCATGATTATCGGTCCGGTGAAAGGCGTTGAACGCATGATCAACCGGCTGGGCGAGGGGCGAAATCTTGGGGATGTCTCGCGTTTTAAAGGCCCGCGGGAAATTCGCTCGTTGGTACAGCGCATCGTCTGGTTGAGCGAACGACTGGCTTGGCTGGAATCGCAACGTCATGAATTCCTGCGCCACATCTCTCATGAGCTGAAAACACCGCTTGCCAGTATGCGCGAAGGCACCGAACTGCTTGCCGACGAAGTGGCCGGGCCATTGACGCCGGATCAGAAAGAAGTGGTGGCTATCTTAAATAACAGCAGTCGCCATCTTCAGACGCTTATCGAACAATTGCTCGATTACAACCGTAAGCTCGCGGATGCGCCAACGCTCAGCGTGAATGTCGATCTTAAAGCGCTGGTCACCGACGTGGTGGCGGCCAACAGTCTGCCTGCGCGGGCTAAGAAGATCCGCAGTGAAGTGATTATTGATGCGCCACAGTGTCTGGCAGAACCGACGCTGCTGCGCCGGGTGCTGGATAATCTCTACTCCAATGCGGTGCACTACGGAGCCGAATCCGGTACTATTTGGGTGCGCAGCCGGTATGGTGAAGGGCGGGTGATTATCGAGGTGGCGAACTCCGGAGCCCCGATCCCCGACGCCGAGCGCGCGATGATTTTTGAACCTTTTTATCAGGGTAGCCAGCAGAGAAAAGGGGCTGTAAAAGGCAGCGGTCTCGGGTTAAGCATTGCTCAGGACTGTATTCGCCGCATGCATGGAGAGCTGCAACTGGTTGCCGTTGAGGATGCGGACGTTTGTTTCCGTATCGAATTGCCCCTGACGGCTGAGAAGAATAAATAATGACGATATTTGCTGGCGGGTGCGGCCAATGAGCGCATTCACCTTACTGATTAAATCCATTCGCCGATTTTTGTCGATCGCTACCGCGCTGGTACTGGCGGGATGCGTGCAGCACACTGCTGATAATCGCTATTATCAGCAAGTTTCCAGTCATGTTGTTCCTGAAAGCAAAGTGACTGATTTTCGTATTGCGCCCTGTGAGACCCTCTGGGCGCTGGACGATGACGATGCGCTGACCAACTCCCTCTACTGGTTGCGTGCAATGGATTGTGCCGATCGCATGAGCGATGCGCAGGCGCGTTTTCAGGCGCAGCAGATTTCCGCCGCCAGTTGGGATCAGATCTTCAAACAGAGCATCCTGCTATCCAGTACTGAGCCTGATCTTGCGCAGCGCCGTGCCTTGTTGAACAAAGTCAGCCAGAATCGCGGACAGATGCCGGGAGCAATCCGCCCGCTGGTGCAGCTGTGGCGCGAGCGTCAGAATTTGCAGGTGGTACTGGGGGACGAAAAAGCGCGGAATCTCCGCCAGCAGTCAGTAAATGAAGAAAAACTTCAGGTCATGACTTCACAACAGCAGACGCTGGAAAACAGTCTGGCTGATACGCGTCGTAAGCTTGAGAACCTGACCGATATCGAACGTCAGCTCTCCTCGCGCAAACAAATTCAGGGCGACTTACCCGATAACGATCCCGCTACGCTGGCGAAACCGGCTTCTGAATCCTCCGTGAAACCGGCTGAGACTTACACGCCCCCTAAGGATCCGAACGCAAAATGACGCTACGAAAAGCTGCCAGTTTATTGCTGGTCGATGACGATCCCAGCCTGTTAAAGCTGCTGGGCATGCGACTGACCAGTGAAGGTTTCCGTGTCACTACTGCCGAAAGCGGTGCCGAGGCGTTGCGCGTGCTGCACCGTGAACGTATCGATCTGGTGCTGAGTGATTTGCGCATGGATGAAATGGACGGCATGGCGCTGTTCGCGGAGATCCAAAAATTCCAACCGGGTATGCCGGTGATCATTCTTACCGCCCACGGCTCGATCCCGGACGCGGTCGCCGCCACGCAGCAGGGCGTATTCAGTTTCCTCACCAAACCCGTCGATCGCGATGCACTCTATAAAGCCATCGATGAAGCGTTAGCGCAGTCCAGCCCATCGGCCGATGAAAGCTGGCGTGAAGCGATCGTCACCCGCAGCCCGATTATGTTACGCCTGCTGGAACAGGCCAACATGGTCGCGCAGTCTGACGTCAGCGTGCTGATCAACGGCCAGAGCGGCACCGGTAAAGAAGTGCTGGCGCAGGCGATCCACGGTGCCAGCCCGCGCGGCAAGAAAGCGTTTATCGCCATCAACTGTGGTGCACTGCCGGAACAACTGTTGGAATCCGAACTGTTCGGCCATGCTAAAGGTGCATTTACCGGCGCGGTTAGCAGCCGGGAGGGGCTTTTTCAGGCGGCAACCGGCGGAACGTTATTTCTCGATGAAATCGGCGACATGCCGCTGTCATTGCAGGTTAAACTGCTGCGCGTCTTGCAGGAGCGCAAGGTGCGCCCGCTCGGTAGCAATCATGATATTGATGTCGATGTGCGGATTATTTCCGCCACTCACCGTGATTTGCCGAAAGCGATGGAGAAAGGGGAATTTCGCGAAGACCTGTTCTATCGTCTGAATGTCGTCAGTCTGAAATTGCCGACGTTAAGTGAAAGGGCGGAAGATATCCCGCTGCTCGCCAATCATTTGCTGCGGATCTCGGCGCAGCGGCACAAGCCGTTTGTGCGCAGTTTTTCTACCGATGCGCTGAGACGTCTGATGGCGGCCAGCTGGCCGGGGAACGTGCGTCAGCTGGTGAACGTGATTGAGCAATGTGTCGCACTTACCTCTGCGCCGGTGATCAGCGAAGCGCTCGTTCAACAGGCGCTTGAAGGTGAAAACACCGCGCTGCCGACATTTGCCGATGCGCGTAATCAGTTCGAGCTGAATTATTTGCGTAAGCTTTTACAGATAACCAAAGGCAACGTCACGCAGGCGGCGCGTATTGCCGGGCGTAACCGTACCGAGTTCTATAAATTGCTGTCGCGCCACGAACTGGAAGCGACCGATTTTAAAGAGTAAAGACTGTAAAGAATATCAGCGCCATCGGGTACATTCCCGCCCCTGAACTATGATACCTTTAGCCCCTTCGTGTGCCATGCGCCCGCGAAGCCAGATTGTGAACCATGCTGCCGCTCAGGAAGGCGGAGAGCAAACGAATGATTATAAGGGTCCGCCATGAAAAAGATTGATGCGATTATCAAGCCATTCAAACTCGACGACGTCCGTGAAGCACTGGCAGAAGTCGGGATTACCGGGATGACCGTTACCGAAGTGAAAGGGTTTGGCCGTCAGAAAGGTCACACTGAGCTGTACCGTGGTGCTGAATACATGGTCGATTTCCTGCCAAAAGTAAAAATCGAAATTGTTGTGGCTGACGACATCGTGGATACCTGTGTGGAAACTATCATGACGACCGCTCAGACCGGTAAAATCGGCGACGGTAAAATCTTCGTGTTCGACGTAGCGCGCGTGGTACGTATCCGTACCGGCGAACAGGATGAAGAAGCGATCTGATCCGCTGTGCGGTGCAGAACGAAAAAAGGCTGACATCGCGTCAGCCTTTTTGCTTTAAAGCCTTTCAAAGTCAGATCACTTTATGCGGGCCGAAGCACTCATAGTGAATTCTGTCTTCGCTTATGTTCATCGCCAGCAACTGTTTCGCAGCAAACTGCATAAAGCCGACTGGGCCGCACAAGTAAAAATTCATCGACGGCTCGCTCAGTTGCGCGCTGACTTTGCTTAAATCCATCAGCCCCTGATACTGGAAATCTTCGCCCGCAAGATCACTTTCGTGTGGCTGGTTATACCAGACATAGCTTTCCAGCAGCGGCAGTCGCGCCTGGGCATTTTTCACTTCACCGGCAAAGGCGTGAACGGCGCCGTTTTCGGCAGCATGTAGCCACTGCACCGGGGCGGTGTGGCCACGCAGCGCCAGCGTATTGAGCATTCCCAGCATCGGTGTCTGGCCGACACCGGCGGAAATCAGCGCGACCGGCGTGGTTTCGCTGACGTCCAAAAAGAAATCACCGTGCGGCGCGGCGAGGTGAATGGTGTCACCAGGCTGTGCGTGGTTATGCAGAAAGTTCGACACCGCGCCCTGATCTTCACGTTTCACCGCGATGCGATAGGTTTTGCTGTTGGGTGCCTGCGTCAGGGAATACTGACGAATTTCCTGATTCTCCAGCGAGGCGTCGCGGATATACACCGCCAGATATTGTCCCGGCTGGAAGTCCGCTACCGGCTGGCCATCGACCGGTTCGAGCAGGAAAGAGGTGATCAGGCTGCTTTGCGCTAGTTTCTCGGCGATACGGAATTCACGGGTGCCGCTCCAGCCCCCGGTTTTCTCCGCGCTGTCCTGATAGATTTCGGCTTCACGGTTGATGAACACGTTCGCCAGCACGCCGTAGGCTTTGCCCCACGCATCCAGAACTTCCTGACCCGGACTGAACATTTCATCGAGCGTCGCCAGCAGGTGTGTGCCGACAATGTTGTACTGTTCCGGGCGGATTGTGAAACTGGTGTGCTTTTGCGCAATACGTTCAACCGCAGGCAGCAACGCCGCGAGATTTTCGATGTTGGCGGCATAAGCACAGATGGCGTCAAACAGCGCCTGACGCTGATCGCCGTTGCGCTGATTGCTCATGTTGAAGATATCTTTCAACTCGGGATTGTGGGCAAACATGCGGTCATAGAAGTGCGCGGTGAGCTTCGGGCCAGTCGCGGCGAGCAAAGGAATGGTGGATTTAACGGTTGCGATAGTTTGACTGTCAAGCATGGTGAACTCCGTGTCTTTTTAATTGAATGCAATAACATGTATTTTAAATGCATCTTATGTAAACCCACAATTTTTGTAAACACCCCTAAAGGGGTAGGGCTATTATCAGGTGAGGGATGGCTCACAAAGCTGAAATTTGTACATGTTCAGGTGAATAAAACTCCCTTGATTATGGACAGAGGTTCGCAGATCAAAGCCTTGCTGTATCTGGAGCCAATCGTTTGCTTAAAAACCTTAAACTGACCCTATCCGAAGGTCGCTTAAACATTTACACTGTGGCGCAGAACCCGCAAGGGGCGTTTATTTTTAGTTTGTTGAGTCAGGAGATGCGGATGTTAAAGCGTGAAATGAACATTGCCGATTATGATGCTGAGCTGTGGGCAGCAATGGAAAAAGAAGTTGTTCGTCAGGAAGAACATATCGAGCTGATTGCGTCAGAAAACTATACCAGCCCGCGCGTTATGCAGGCTCAGGGCTCGCAGCTGACCAACAAATATGCCGAAGGCTACCCTGGCAAACGTTATTACGGTGGCTGTGAGTACGTCGACATCGTTGAACAACTGGCTATCGACCGTGCAAAAGAATTGTTCGGTGCTGATTTCGCTAACGTTCAGCCACACTCCGGCTCACAGGCGAACTTCGCGGTTTACACTGCGCTGTTGCAACCGGGCGACACCATTCTGGGGATGAACCTTGGTCACGGCGGTCACCTGACGCACGGCTCACCGGCTAACCTGTCCGGTAAACTGTACAACGTGGTGCCTTACGGTATCGACGAAAGTGGCGATATTGACTACGAAGATGTGAAACGTCAGGCCGAAGCACACAAACCAAAAATGATCATCGGCGGCTTCTCCGCGTTCTCCGGTATCGTTGACTGGGCCAAACTACGTGAAATCGCTGACAGCATTGGCGCCTACTTATTCGTCGACATGGCACACGTTGCTGGCCTTATCGCCGCAGGCGTTTACCCTAATCCGCTTCCGCACGCGCACATCGTCACCACAACCACACACAAAACGCTGGCTGGCCCACGCGGTGGTTTGATACTCGCGAAAGGCGGCAGCGAAGAGTTCTACAAAAAACTGAACTCCGCTGTCTTCCCTGGTGGTCAGGGCGGCCCGCTGATGCACGTGATTGCCGGTAAAGCGGTAGCACTGAAAGAAGCGATGGAACCCGAGTTCAAAGTGTACCAACAACAGGTGGCGAAAAACGCACAGGCGATGGTCGCTGTGGTTCTGGAACGTGGTTATAAAGTGGTTTCCGGCGGTACGCACAATCACTTGTTCCTGATGGATCTGGTTGACAAAAACCTGACGGGTAAAGAAGCTGATGCCGCTCTGGGGCGCGCCAACATCACCGTGAACAAAAACAGCGTGCCAAACGATCCGAAAAGCCCGTTTGTGACCTCTGGCGTACGTATCGGTACCCCGGCTGTGACACGTCGCGGTTTCAAAGAAGCTGAAGTCCGTGAACTGGCTGGCTGGATCTGTGACGTGCTGGACAACGTGAACGATGAAGCTACTATCGAACGCGTGAAAAACAAAGTTCTCGACATCTGTGCACGCTTCCCGGTTTACGCATAATATTGCGGTAACCGTCAGGTGCTAAAACCCGCTCCGGCGGGTTTTTTTATACGTATGAATCAGAATTTGTGAGCTGGCATACATTCTTTTGTTATGAAGAGGTTTGCGGATTGCTAGCGATTGTGAGCTCTGTCAAAGTATTGGCCTCACACCGGAGGATCTATGGAATTGCGTTCCACACGCTGGCTGTCACTCAGTTATTTCACCTATTTTTTCAGTTACGGTATTTTTCTTCCCTTCTGGGGGTTATGGCTTAAAGGCGAGGGGATTTCTTCCGAAAATATTGGCCTGCTGCTCGGCGCAGGATTAGTCGCACGCTTCCTTGGTACGTTAATCATTTCTCCTTCTATTAAAGACCCTTCTCATTTAGTCACCGGGCTGCGCATCCTGGCATTACTCACACTGGCCTTCGCCGTTGGCTTCTGGTTCGGCAATGGCTGGGCGTGGCTGATGATCAACATTGCTGGTTTCAGCCTGTTCTTCGGGCCGCTGGTGCCGCTGACCGATGCGCTGGCGGGCACGCTGCAACGTCAGATCAACATGGATTACGGCAAAGTGCGCGTCTGGGGCTCGATTGCGTTTGTAATAGGCTCAGCGCTGACCGGCAAACTGGTGGAGGTCTACGGGCATAATGCGATTTTGTACACGCTGACCGCCGGTGTGGCGGCGATGCTGCTCGGTATGTTATTGCGTCCGAGCGTGAAGCCGGTGGGGGAACCGCGTCAGAGCGGCACACCGACCATCACCTGGAAAGCGCTGCTCGGCGAAACGCCGGTCTGGCGATTCCTGTTATGCGTCACGCTGTTGCAGGGCGCTCACGCGGCCTATTACGGCTTCAGCGCCATCTACTGGCAGGACGTCGGGTATTCATCGACGACTATCGGCTATTTATGGTCGCTGGGTGTGGTGGCGGAAGTGCTGGTCTTTACCTTCAGCAAACAGCTGTTCAGCCGCTGGTCAGCGCGCGATTTGCTGTTGCTGTCGGCGATATGTGGTGTGGCGCGCTGGGGGCTGATGGGCGAATTTACCGCGCTGCCATGGCTGATTGTGATTCAAATCCTGCACTGTGGCACATTCACCGTCTGTCATCTGGCGGGAATGCGCTTTATCGCAGCGCGTCCGCGCGATCAGGTGATCCGTCTCCAGTCGGTGTATTCTGCGCTGGCAATGGGCGGCGGGGTGGCGATTATGACGATGGTATCCGGCTTCCTGTTTGAACATCTGCATGCCGGATTGTTCTGGGTGATGGCGATTCTGGCTGTTCCTGCTATCTTCCTGCGCCCGAACGTCACGCCTTCTGCATCGGTAACACCTGTCAGTTAAGGCGCTTCGAGCAGCGATCGGATACGTTTTCGCTGCTCTTTCGCCAGCGGCAGTTGGGTGTGAATGACCAGCGGATCCGCATCGGTACTCCGGGTGGCATAGGGCGTAACGATCATCGCCACGCCGCTCGGGGCACCGAATTTATAGAAATCCGCCAGCGTCTGATATTTGATATTCAGTGGCAGAAGGGTAGCTTCGCGGATTTGCTGTTCGACCGCTTCTTCCAGCGCCGGATTGTTGTGGGTCAGCAGCAAAATCTGTTTTTCCTGCAACGCATTGCCCTGCATCAGCCACGCGCCAAAAGTGATCGCCACCAGCCCGATTTCATCTTCTGAAAGCTGGATCAAATACTCCTGCTCAAACCCTTCCAGCGCTTCGCGTGTGGTGCGTACCAGACGCGGATACATGCGGTTTACTTCTTCCTGCATCAGATTGTCGATGCCAATCCCGAAATGACAGCGTTCGATCGCTGGTCCGAGATGGGCGAACAGCTGGCCGACCAGACCTTCGTAGCTGCTGAATTTCATGCCTGCAACATCCTGAAAGCGGGCCACCAGATTTTCGATTTGCAACAGCAAACGTTGGTCTTCGGTCGAGCCTGAACTCTGGTAGCTGTGCGTCTTCAGCATGCGTAACATCAGCGTGAAAAACTCACACTCGTTGTCATCCAGCAGTCCGTGACTAAGGGCTTGCAGTTGCATAAAAAGTTCACGTGCCGCCGGATACTCCGCTTTTTCGCGCAGCCAGCGACGCTGTTGTTCAGTGAAACGTAGGCCGCCGGACAGCGCGCTTTGCCATGCCCCGTTTTGCCACAGACAGTATTGCAAGCAGAGGCGTATCAGCTGGCAATCGTGTTCACTCAGCCCTTTCGGCAATAACGAGGCGCAATCTTCGATCATCACACCGAGAATATCGGTGCGCAGCACCACCTTTGGGCAGGGCTGGCCTTCGAACGCAATATGTAACCAGGGAAGAAAATGGCGAGGCACAAAGTCCGGGGAAATGCGCAGTGTGCGTCGTAAACCCTGGAACAGACACAGGCGCTGAGCGAGAGTGTCGCCCTGAATGCGGCACTCTTTTTCACTGTATTGCAGTACGTCCAGATGGTGTATCCGCTGGATCTCGCAGGTAACTTCCGCCAGATCGTCCCACGTCGTGCGCAGATCGACCCGGTTAATTTCGCTGATAATCTCCAGT
This sequence comes from Enterobacteriaceae bacterium Kacie_13, assembly GCA_013457415.1. Classification (NCBI taxonomy): domain Bacteria; kingdom Pseudomonadati; phylum Pseudomonadota; class Gammaproteobacteria; order Enterobacterales; family Enterobacteriaceae; species Enterobacteriaceae bacterium Kacie_13. The sequence continues at coordinate 3,506,100 of CP045665.1, read as the reverse complement.
TGCACAGCCGTCAGCGGCGCGTACAGCATCAGCAACACGTGGCAGCGACGTTGCGAGGCGGAAAGCGCGGGGGCGGGTTGTGGATCCAGAGTCATATCACCTTCTGTAATGGTGTCACTTGAAATTATTAGTCAAGCATAGCAAACCGCCCGCCCGCGACAGGCCGTGGTCACCGGGTTTTACTCCGGCTTACAACTCAGATCACAGATATTTTTGACGACCGCTTAATTGCACAGCAAAATACTGTTACTAAGTAACAATTTAATGATGCTTTACAGGAGAGTGACGTTGCAAAAAACCAGGGAGAGGCGGTCAGGACGCAATATGAGCTGGCTTGCGCTGGCGCTTTTTTGCCTGTCGGGCGCGGCGTCAGCGCATCCGCACAGCTTTATTGATATGCAGACCACGCTGGTGGCTGACGAGACGTCATTAACCGGCCTGAAAATGGTCTGGACGATGGATGAAATCACCTCTGCGGATTTGCTGTATGACGCGCAAAATGCCAAAACCGGTTCGGATATCTGGAAGAAGCTGGCGGCAGAAGTCATGGCACGCGTACTCAGTCAGCATTACTTCACCAACTTTTATCGCGAAGGAAAACCGGTGAAATATCTGGATTTACCGAGCGAGTATCAGCTTTCCCGCAAAGGCGATCAGGCGGTGCTTGAGTTTGTTCTGCCACTCGCCCGGCCTCAGCTACTGACCGGAAAACCGATGGAGTTTATGACGTTTGATCCCTCCTATTTTGTCGACATGACCTATAAAGATAAAACCGCGCTGCACATGCCGCCTGCTCTGGAAAAGCGCTGCACCCTGGCGCTGTTTACGCCCAAGCCAAATGCGTCGCTGCAAAGCTACGCGCTGTCGCTCGATAAAGCTGATGCGCCGCCAGAAAGCATGGATCTCGGTCAGCAGTTCGCTCAGAAGGTCACGCTGGAATGTCATTAATCTCAACGCCGTCGAAAACGGCTACCTGGCGCGATCTGTGGCCGCTGGCAGTCTTTCTTATTTTGCTGGCGGCAGGCGCTTTTCTGCTGATGCACTATTGGCCGCGCATTTTGCTCAGCAGCATTATGTGGCAGCGGGATTTGCATCAGGAGCTGGCGGGGTTATTGCGCCAGGTAAAAGAGAATCCGATGCGGGCGGGCATGACACTGGCGGGCTTTAGTCTGATTTACGGCATTGTCCACGCCATCGGCCCGGGGCATGGAAAAATCGTCATCACCACCTATCTCGCCACGCATCCTTCACGCCTGAAAAGTAGTCTGAAACTGACCTTCGCCTCAGCCATTGTACAGGGGCTGGTAGCGATATTGCTGGTCAGTGTGGTGCTCGGTGTGTTGCAGCTCTCTTCCCGTCAGCTGCATCAGAGCAGTTTCTGGATGGAGCAGGGGAGTTTCATTCTGGTGATCATGCTCGGTCTTTTACTCTGCTGGCGGGCACTGAAACGCGTTAATCAGACAATGAAAAGTCTGCGTCCTGTGCCCGCCATGAAGATTCGTAGTATTTCACTGCCGGGGGCACAGCCGCATGTACATGACGACCATTGCGGTTGTGGGCATCAGCATGTGCCGAGTGATAAACAGTTGCAGGCGGGCGGCGATTTACGCACGCAAATCGCGATCGTGCTGGCTATGGGGTTGCGACCTTGTTCGGGTGCGATCATGGTGCTGTTGTTTGCCAAGGTGATCGGCGTGTACAGCTGGGGGGTGATTTCTGCCATCGCGATGGCTATCGGCACCTCGCTGACGGTGTCCCTTATCGGCGTGTTGGTATTTTACAGCCGGGCGCTGGCGGTGAGGTTGAGTACCCGCCGGACGCCAGCTGTCTGGCAGCGCATCGCCTGGTCACTGCTTGCCTTAGGCGGCGGGATTGTGCTGCTGGTGGTCGGCATTCTGTTGTACAGCACGGCGGGCGGAGAGGCTTCATCGGGGCTGGGCGGCCCGTTCGGTCGCTAAAAAAGGCATAAAAAAAGGACGCCCGCAATGGACGTCCGTTTTTTAACTGATAAGCAGCGGAATTAACGCTTCAGCGCTTCGCTCAGTTCTTCGCGCATGGTATTGAGAATACCTTTAACAACGCGCGGGTTACCGGCAACAATGTTGCCAGAAGAGTAATGGTTATGACCGCCAACGAAGTCAGTCACCACGCCGCCTGATTCACGAACCAGCAGCTCGCCACCGGCGAAATCCCATGGCTTCAGTGCCACTTCGAAGAAACCGTCAACGCGGCCAGCGGCGACATACGCCAGATCCAGTGCAGCAGAACCGGTGCGACGGAAATCTGCACATTCGGTGAACAGTTTGCCAATCACATTGATGTAGCTTTTTGCGTGTTGTTTGGCTTTGAACGGGAAGCCGGTCGCCAGAATGGTGCCGTCGAGGTCTTTGGCGTTGGTGCCGCGCAGACGATAACCGTTCAGCTGTGCGCCCTGACCGCGGGTTGCGGTGAACAGTTCGTTACGCATTGGGTCATAAACTACCGCAACTTCAGTGCGGCCTTTGATGCGCACGGCGATAGAGACAGCGAAATGTGGGAAGCGTTTAACGAAGTTGGTGGTGCCATCCAGCGGGTCGATAATCCATTGTACATCTTTGTCTTCGCCTTCCAGTTCGCCACACTCTTCACTAATGATGGTGTGTTTTGGATAGGATTTGCGAATGACGTCGATAATCATGTGCTCGGCTTCGCGGTCTACATTGGTAACAAAATCATTGGTACCTTTTTGAGTCGCTTCTACAGAATCTGGCGTTTCGTAATGTTTGGCAATCAGGTTACCGGCCTTGCGCGCAGCGCGCACGGCGATGGTGAGCATCGGATGCATGGATATCTTCCAACTAGGATGTTAAAGAACGGGAATACGGGAAACGGCGCGCAGTATAGCAGGGGTTCTGAAAATTAACTACCGTTGTGATAGGCTGTTGTGATTTTCCGCCACGCTCAGAGTTTGTATGCTGCCCAATATCCGTATTGTATTAGTTGAAACCTCCCACACTGGCAATATGGGCTCTACCGCCCGTGCCATGAAAACCATGGGATTATCCAGCCTGTATCTGGTTAATCCGCTGGTAAAACCTGACTCTCAGGCCATCTCTTTGTCTGCCGGTGCCAGTGATGTGATCGGGAATGCGAAGATCGTTGATACGCTGGACGAAGCCCTGGCGGGCTGCAGTCTGGTGATCGGCACCAGCGCCCGTTCGCGTACATTGCCGTGGCCGATGCTCGAACCGCGTGAATGCGGCGAGCACAGCGCCATCGCGGCCCAAACTGCGCCAGTCGCACTGGTGTTTGGTCGTGAACGCGTTGGTCTGACCAACGAAGAGCTGCAAAAGTGTAACTACCACGTCTGCATCCCGGCGAACCCTGAATACAGCTCGCTGAATCTGGCGATGGCTGTGCAGATCATTGCGTATGAAGTGCGCGTGGCACACCTTGCTTTACTGGAAGCTGCGAAGCCGCAGGTAGAGTATGAAGAGTCACCCTATCCGCTGGTCGATGACCTCGAGCGTTTCTATCAGCATCTGGAGCATACGCTGCTGGAAACCGGTTTTATTCGACAGGCGCACCCCGGTCAGGTAATGAGCAAATTACGTCGATTATTTACCCGTGCGCGACCTGAATCTCAGGAGTTAAACATCCTGCGCGGTATCCTGACGTCGATCGAAAAGACTAAGAACGGCAAAGAATAAGCCTCATTTTTTGATAATAAAGGCTATTTTTAGCCTTATTATCATGTGGTTGAGAGTATTCTTCTACATCGTTCTTACAGCTCTGTAATACTTGAGTAAATTACTAGGTTAAATAGTTGACTGTTTTACTCGGGAATGGCAGACTCATTTGCATGTTCCGAACCATCATATTTTAAGTAATTCAACACAGGTAACCATGCTATGAGACTGACATCCAAAGGCCGTTATGCCGTGACCGCTATGCTCGACGTAGCGCTGCATTCACAGGAAGGACCGGTACCACTGGCTGACATTTCTGAGCGCCAGGGCATCTCCCTTTCTTATCTGGAGCAGCTGTTCTCGCGTCTGCGTAAAAACGGTCTGGTTGCCAGCGTTCGTGGTCCGGGCGGTGGTTATCTGTTAGGTAAAGATTCAGCAGATATCGCCGTTGGCGCAGTCATCACGGCCGTTGACGAATCTGTTGACGCAACCCGTTGTCAGGGTAAAGAAGGGTGCCAGAACGGCGAACGCTGTCTGACTCACACCCTGTGGCGTGATCTGAGCGAGCGCATCAGCGGCTTCCTCAACAACATCACGCTGGCAGAGCTGGTCAATAACCAGGAAATCCTGGAAGTGGCCGACCGTCAGAACGGTGAAGTCCGTCGTCAGCCAAATGGCCGTCAGATGGAAACGATCAATGTGAACCTCAGAGCCTAATCACCGTCATCCTTCGAGCTGCCTCGGCGTTGGCTGCCTGCGATTACCCGGTCACATACTTGCGTATGCTCCAGGGGATCCGCTTAGTCGCCGCCTTGATGCAACCCGAATGATTTAGGAAATACTGCGCTCAGTGACATTTTAAAGCCCACGGGAAGTTAATTTCCGCGGGCTTTTTTCATTTACTGACGCCAATTCTTACCGATTAGTGCCCGCAAAACGTCATTTCCCTTTTAACAATCCGCGAAGCCGTTTTAAACTGGCTGTCGTTTTTAATTCTTTCGTTCGATAACGAACGCGCAGTCCGGAGCTTGCCTGCCATGAAATTACCTATCTATCTCGATTATTCCGCCACCACGCCGGTCGATCCGCGTGTTGCGCAGATGATGATGCAGTGTCTGACACTGGACGGTACTTTCGGCAATCCGGCCTCCCGCTCGCACCGCTTTGGCTGGCAGGCGGAAGAGGCAGTGGACGTGGCGCGTAATCAGATAGCTGATCTGATCAATGCCGATCCGCGTGAAATTGTCTTTACCTCTGGCGCGACAGAATCTGACAATCTGGCTATCAAAGGCGCAGCCCATGCGCAGCGTGTGAAAGGCAATCACATCATCACCAGCCAGACCGAGCACAAAGCGGTGCTCGATACCTGCATTCAGCTCGAAAGCGAAGGTTTCGAGGTCACCTATCTGGCTCCGCGTGAAGACGGTGTGATCACGCCAGCGGCGGTTGAAGCGGCGATGCGTCCGGACACGATTCTGGTGTCGATCATGCAGGTGAACAATGAAATCGGTGTAATTCAGGACATCGCTACTCTCGGCGAACTGTGCCGCAGTAGGGGTGTTTTGTTCCATGTCGATGCGACGCAGAGCGTAGGCAAAATTGCCATCGATCTCGGTGAGTTGCCGGTCGATCTGATGTCATTCTCTGCGCATAAAATTTATGGTCCGAAAGGTATCGGCGCGCTGTACGTGCGCCGCAAACCGAAAGTGCGTATCGACGCGCAAATTCACGGCGGTGGCCACGAGCGCGGAATGCGATCCGGCACGCTGCCGGTGCATCAAATTGTCGGCATGGGTGAAGCGTATCGCATTGCCAAAGAAGAAATGACCGCCGAAGTGGCGCGTCTGACTTTACTGCGGGATCGTCTGTGGAAGGGCATTCAGCAGCTGGATCAGGTTCATCTCAATGGATCGCCACAACATGCGGCACCCAACATTCTCAATGTCAGCTTTGCCGCCGTGGAAGGGGAATCTCTGATCATGGCGCTGAAAGATCTGGCGGTGTCCTCCGGCTCGGCTTGTACCTCCGCCAGTCTTGAACCTTCCTACGTTTTGCGTGCCATAGGATTGAGTGAAGAGCTGGCACACGGTTCCATCCGTTTCTCGCTGGGGCGCTGGACCACCGAAGAAGAAATTGATTATGCAATTGCGCTGGTGGTGAAATCAGTCCGCCGCCTGCGTGAGCTGCCACCCGTTTATACGAAATGAAGTCCCCCCTATAAAAGGGCGATTTACCTGTCATCATTGAAGATAAAAACAATCAGGAGTGCTGTTATGAGTTCCGAAGTAACGACCAATGAAGCCATGCCCGTGTTCCTTTCCACTCAGCCCGCCGACGCGCGCTGGGGTGACAAAGCCACATTGAGTACCGATTCTGCGGGCATGACCATTCATCTGAATGGCGGCGACGCGCTGACGGCAATCTCCCGCGCGGCACGTCGTATCGACGGTCAGGGTGTTAAAAATGTCAAACTGGCCGGTGAAGGCTGGGATCTTGAAAACAGCTGGGCATTCTGGCAGGGTTTCCGTGGCCCGAAAGGCACCCGTCACGTTGAATGGGCCGAATTATCAGAAGAAGACGCGAACACGCTAAAACAGCGCCTGAAAATCATCGACTGGGTGCGTAACACCATCAACACCCCCGCAGAAGATTTATCTCCGGAGCAGCTGGCGACCCGTGCTGTGGATCTGATGTGTGAATTTGGTAACGACAAAGTCAGCTACCGCATCACCAAAGGTGAAGATCTTCGTCAGCAAAATTATAACGGTCTGCACATTGTTGGCCGTGGTTCAGACCGCGCCCCGGTTCTGCTGGCGCTGGATTACAACCCGAGCGGCGATGCTGAAGCGCCGGTTTATGCCTGCCTGGTCGGCAAAGGCATCACTTTCGATACCGGCGGTTACAGCCTCAAACCGAGCGGTTCAATGGATTCCATGAAAGCCGACATGGGCGGCGCAGCCACCCTGACCGGTGCGCTGGCGCTGGCTGCAGCCAACGGCCTCAACAAACGCGTGAAGCTATATCTGTGCTGCGCGGACAACATGGTCAGTGGCAATGCGCTGAAACTGGGCGATATCATTCGCTATCGTAATGGCAAAACCGTTGAAGTGATGAACACCGACGCTGAAGGTCGCCTTGTGCTGGCCGATGGCCTGATCGACGCCTCTGCGCAAAATCCTGAACTGCTGATCGACGCGGCAACGCTGACCGGTGCGGCAAAAACGGCGCTCGGAAACGATTACCACGCGCTGTTCAGCTTCGACGATGCGCTGGCTGGCGAACTGCTGGCAAGCGCCAAAGCAGAACACGAACCGTTCTGGCGTCTGCCGCTGGAAGAGTTCCACCGTTCACACCTTCCGTCAAACTTTGCGGAGCTCAACAATATCGCCGGTCCTTCTCACACCGCGGGTGCGAGCACCGCTGCCGCGTTCTTGTCTCACTTTGTGACAGATTACAAAAAAGGCTGGTTGCATATCGACTGTTCCGCCACTTACCGTAAAAGTGCGGCTGACCAGTGGTCTGCCGGCGCCACCGGTCTGGGCGTGCGTACTGTCGCCAACCTGCTGTTAGCAAAAGCTAAATAAATACCCGTCATACTTCGAGCTGCAGATGCGTTGGCTGCGTTCAGTCATCCGAATCACTTACTTGAGTAAGCTCATCGGGATCCGTTCACTTGCCGCCTTCCTGCAACTCGAATTATTTTGGGTATTAGGCAATGTTTCACAACGGGGCGCTCATGGGCGCCCCGTTTTATACCTTTACCGGAGTAAAAAACCATGAGTGTCCCACACGATCATCTCCCTGCCGGTAGCGCAGCGACGAACGGTGAAAACGAACTGGAGCGTCTTCTCCGTCTGTCCGTGACCGCTGCCGCCTGGCGTCCGGCGTTTTACCAGACGCTGCTGGATTCCACCGTGTTTGTTCTGGGCGATGCCGGTCAGGATAATGCGGAAAAACAGGGCAGTGTGGCGATCACTGCAGGCAGCGAACTGAATATCCTGCACTGGGAAAAACAGGACGGTAGTTCGATCATTCCTTTCTTTTCTTCAGTCGACGTTCTGGAAAAAGCCAGCGCAGGCGAAAGCCCGGATGAGCAGGCCTTTGTGGCACTTCCTGCCCGTGTGCTGTTTGAAATGACGCAGGGTGAAGAGTTGTTTCTGAATCCAAAATCTGAATACGGTAAAGAGTTTTACCCAAGCGAAGTCACGCTGCTGCTGAACAACGGCGGCCTGAATGCGCCGTCGGAACTGGTGCTCGATAAAGAAAGCCAGCTTCTGATAGGCCAGCCGGAAGAGTATCCGTCAGCAATGATCGACGCGCTGACGACGTTGTTCACGCAAAAAAAACCGGTCCGCCGGGCGTTCATGGCGCTTATCCACGACAAAACCGTCGACGAGCAGCCGAACTTGTTAATTGGGGTTGAAGCTGACGGTGACGAGCAGGAAATTGAAGCGCTGATCCGTGAAGCGGGAAATGTAGCCGCCGAAACATCACCAGACGACCGTCCTGTGGATTTCTGTATTGTTTCCGAAAAGGAACGCGGTATCAGCCATTATCTGATAAGCCATACGCAACCGTTCTATCAGCGTAAGTGGGGAAGCTGGCTACGTAACATCATTCCTTCGTCCGGGCAGGCGTAAACGGTAAGGGGATCTCTGCGTTAATCCCCTTATTGTCCCCGTTTTGTTTAAGGGGATTAGGCAGTTTGTTCATGATCGTGAATCAATGCCGCATTTTTTTAATTAAATGTTGTGATTCGGGTAGGCAATCTTAACTTCGCTCCCTATAATCACCGCCATTTTACGGCAGGTATAACATTAAATTAACCCGCCCTACCTATAAAAGTCAGACTGAGGTTTTCCATGACTATCCAACGTACTTTCTCCATCATCAAGCCAAACTCCGTTGCTAACAATGATATCGGCGCAATCTACGCACGTTTCGAACGCGCAGGTTTCTCCATCATTGCTTCTAAAATGCTGAAACTGACCAAAGAGCAGGCTGAAGGTTTCTACGCTGAGCACAAAGGTCGTCCATTCTTTGACGGTCTGGTTGAGTTCATGACTTCTGGCCCTATCGTTGTGCAGGTTCTGGAAGGCGAAAACGCAGTTCAGCGTAACCGTGACATCATGGGGGCAACTAACCCTGAAAATGCTCTGGCCGGTACCCTGCGTGCAGACTTCGCTGACAGCTTCACTGCCAACGCCGTTCACGGTTCTGATGCAGTAGAATCTGCACAACGCGAAATCGCTTACTTCTTCGACGAAAGCGAAATCTGCCCGCGTTAAGATTTTCGGGCTTCATTGCCGGAAGACAGGCCGCATATTCGCAAGAATTTTGTCTGCGTCGCCTTCCAAACATGGCAACTCTGCCCTAAAATTTGTACAATGTTGCGCCCCGAATGAGCCAGCCTCTTCGGGGCGCAATTTATTGCAGGCCACCTGATTGCCGCTTATGCGCGCAGACAGTGCAGGTTCTGCACTTCCCTGGCGCCATAACGTGTAACAACGAGGCCATATTTCATTATGTTAGAATCAACAACTCCCGAGCAAATCGTGTCTGAAACCTTCCCTATTTCTGCAGAGGAAGTGAAAACTGTTGCTCCTGCTGCCGCAAAAATTAACCTTCTTGATCTTAACCGCAAACAAATGCGTGAGTTCTTCATCAACATGGGCGAGAAACCGTTCCGTGCTGATCAGGTCATGAAGTGGATGTATCACTATTGCAGCGATGATTTCGAGCAAATGACCGATATCAATAAACCGCTGCGTGACAAGCTGGCGCGCGTGGCTGAAATCCGCGCTCCGGAAGTCGCTTCCGAACAACGTTCTACCGATGGCACCATCAAATGGGCGATTCAGGTCGGCGGGCAACTGGTCGAAACCGTGTATATCCCGGACGGCGACCGCGCCACGCTCTGCGTCTCCTCACAGGTCGGCTGCGCGCTGGAATGTACTTTCTGTTCCACGGCGCAACAGGGCTTTAACCGTAATCTACGCGTGTCCGAGATCATCGGTCAGGTGTGGCGTGCGGCCAAAATTATTGGTGCTGCCAAAGTCACAGGCACTCGTCCCATCACGAATGTAGTTATGATGGGCATGGGCGAGCCCTTGCTGAACCTGACAAACGTCGTTCCGGCGATGGAAATCATGCTGGATGACTTCGGGTTTGGTCTGTCTAAACGCCGCGTGACGCTGTCTACCTCTGGCGTAGTGCCTGCGCTGGATAAGCTGGGCGACATGATTGACGTTGCATTGGCTATCTCCCTGCACGCGCCGAACGACACAATCCGCGATGAGATCGTGCCGATTAACCGCAAGTACAATATCGATACGTTCCTGGCTGCCGTTGAACGCTACATCAGTAAGTCCAACGCCAACCAGGGCCGCGTGACCATTGAGTACGTTATGCTCGACCATATCAACGATGGCACCGAGCACGCGCATGAGCTGGCTGAGCGTCTGAAAAATACGCCGTGTAAAATCAACCTGATCCCGTGGAACCCGTTCCCTGGCGCGCCGTATGGCCGCAGCTCAAACAGCCGTATCGATCGTTTCTCTAAAGTGCTGATGGAGTATGGTTTTACCGTCATCGTGCGTAAAACCCGTGGTGATGATATTGATGCTGCCTGTGGCCAGTTGGCCGGTGACGTCATTGACCGCACAAAACGTACGTTGAAGAAAAAAATGGCGGCTGAGCAGCAGATTTCCGTTAAAGCTGTGTAATCGTCAGAAGGTCAGCGCAGGGCGTGGAGGTATCACTCAAAGCCCTGTGTTTTATTGTCGGTGGCAGAATAAAGGGAATTAAGCATGGCAATGAATGGCAGTATTAAAATACTGATAGCTGCCGGTTTGGCAGCTTCTCTGTTGACGGGGTGTTCAAGCTCTTCGAAAGAGACGCAGGTAGCAACCGGCGCATCACAGACGCGTCTTGAACTGGGAATGGCGTATCTTTCTCAGGGGAATATGGATGCGGCAAAACAGAATCTGCAAAAAGCCGTGGACAGTGCGCCGGATGATTATCGTACTCAGTTGGGTATGGCACTTTTCGAGCAAAAAACCGGCGATCAGAAAGCTGCTGAAAGCCGCTACCAGCAAGCGCTGAAGCTGGCTCCGCAAAATGGAACCGTCTTAAATAATTACGGTGCGTTTTTGTGTAGTTTAGGGCAGTATGTACCGGCACAACAGCAGTTTAGCGCCGCTGCCAATGCGCCTGATTACGGTCAGGTTGCAGACAGTCTCGAAAATGCAGGCTACTGTTTTCTGAAGGCAAATCAGAATGAGGAAGCGCGAGTGTTACTGAGCCGGGCATTAAAAACCGATCCCGATAAAGGCGCACCCTTGCTGACAGAGGCAACCAAAGAATTTGAAGAAGGGAATCGTGCTCAGGCGAAACTTCTACTGGATATCTACCAGCATGTTCTGCCAGCCACGGCTGACAGCATTATGTTACAAATTCGATTCGCTGCGTTAGCGGGCAATCCGGATAGCGTTCAACGCTTCGGTAAGCAGCTTGCGCGAAGTTATCCACAATCCAAACAGTACCAGCAGTTCTTAGCTAATGAATACTGAAGCCTCCCAAGAAAATAAAGTTAAATTGACCGCAGGCCAACGTCTGGGTCAGGCACGTGAAGAGTTAGGGCTCAGCCATCAGGCCGTTGCAGAACGCCTATGTCTGAAAGTCTCTACGATTCGCCAAATTGAAGAAGATGCGACGCCGGCCGATCTCGCGCCGACTTTCCTGCGTGGTTATCTTCGTTCCTATGCCAAACTGGTTCATATCCCGGAAGAAGAACTCTTAAACCTGATTGGTAAGCAAGCCCCGATTAAAGTGCCGAAAGTCGCTTCTATGCAGGGTTTCTCTCTCGGCAAGTCTCGCAAAAAGCGCGATGGCTGGCTGATGGGCTTTACCTGGCTGGTGGTGTTTGTGGTGATTGGCCTGACCGGTGCATGGTGGTGGCAAAACCATCAGGCGCAGCAGGAAGAAATCGCGACAATGGCCGATCAGTCTACGGCTCAACTGAATCAGGATAACGGCCAGGGGCAAACTATTCCTCTGGGCGGTGGTGACAACGCTAATTCTGCACCGACGACAGAAGACACTTCTTCTGCGCCAGACGCAGCAGCGACGACACCACAATCACAGAACTCAATTCCTTTGAACACGGCGCAAACGCCAACGGATAACAGCGCACCGGCTTCCTCCGGAACGCCTGCAGCACAAGTACCTGCTGCGGTATCCACCAGCCAGCCCGCAACGGCTGAGAATGGTCTGCCAACCGGTGATGCACAAACTGCTACCGCAGGTGCGGATCCACAAGCTGTCGCGTTGACATTCAAAGCCGACTGCTGGTTACAGATCGATGACGCATCAGGTAAAACCCTGTTCAGTGGCATCAAAAAAGGCGGCGAAACCCTGAGTGTGAAGGGAACTGCACCTTATAAGCTGAAAATCGGCGCACCGGGTGCAGTGGATATTCAATTCCAGGGCAAGCCGGTTGATTTAAGTCGTTTTGTAAAATCAAGCCGTGTTGCGCGCCTGACTATCGCTGCCGAGTAATCGGCAGCTTGTCGGACTATTGCAACGATGGAGAGTGAAGTAATGCATAACCAAGCACCCATTACCCGTCGCAAATCAACCCGGATTTATGTCGGCAAGGTGCCTGTAGGTGACGGTGCGCCGATTGCTGTGCAATCGATGACCAACACCCGCACCACAGATGTCGCGGCGACGGTCGCCCAGATAAAATCACTGGAACGCGTGGGTGTCGATATTGTCCGCGTTTCTGTGCCTACCATGGATGCCGCCGAGGCGTTCAAGCTTATCAAGCAACAGGTAAATGTTCCGCTCGTTGCTGATATCCATTTTGACTACCGTATCGCGCTGAAAGTGGCGGAGTACGGGGTTGATTGCCTGCGCATTAATCCAGGCAACATCGGTAATGAATCGCGCATCCGCTCCGTGGTGGACTGCGCCCGTCACTACAATATTCCTATCCGCATCGGTGTGAACGGTGGCTCTCTGGAAAAAGATATCCAGGAAAAGTTCGGCGAACCTACGCCGGAAGCGCTACTGGAATCTGCGATGCGTCATGTCGATATTCTCGACAGACTTAACTTTGATCAGTTCAAAGTCAGCGTAAAAGCCTCTGACGTGTTTCTTGCCGTCGAGTCTTATCGTCTGCTGGCGAAGCGTATCGATCAGCCTCTGCATCTGGGTATCACGGAAGCGGGCGGTCTGCGTGCCGGTTCGGTCAAATCCGCTATCGGCCTCGGCTTGCTGCTGTCTGAAGGTATCGGCGATACGCTGCGTATCTCGCTGGCCGCCGATCCGGTCGAAGAAGTGAAGGTCGGCTTTGATATTCTGAAATCGTTGCGCATCCGTTCTCGTGGGATCAACTTTATTGCCTGTCCGACCTGTTCGCGTCAGGAGTTTGATGTCATCGGCACCGTCAATGCGCTAGAACAGCGTCTCGAAGATTTGATCACGCCTATGGATGTTTCCATCATCGGTTGCGTGGTGAACGGTCCGGGCGAAGCGCTGGTTTCCACTATTGGCGTCACTGGCGGCCATAACAAAAGTGGTTTCTACGAAGACGGCGTTCGTCAAAGAGATCGTTTTGATAACGAACAGATGATCGACCAATTAGAAGCAAAGATCCGCGCCAAAGCGGCGATCATGGATGCGAGTAAACGTATCGTTATCAATCATCTTGAAAAGTAACATCGGTTGCGGGCTATTTTTATACCCCACTAATTCGAGCCGCTTCCAGGCGGCTTGAAGAATGACGGGTATAAGCCTGCATTATATTGAACCCGACTGGGGTGATGGCGTCTGTGCGTTGAACCGCAGGCCACAAACCCCCTATAATCGGGTTCATTTTTTATAAAACGATAGAGAACTGACGTGGCAAAGAATATCCAGGCCATTCGCGGCATGAACGACTACCTGCCGGAAGACACGGCGCTGTGGCAACGTATCGAAGGTACTTTGAAACAGGTACTCGGCGGTTACGGCTACAGTGAAATCCGTATGCCGATTGTAGAGCAGACCCCATTGTTTAAACGCGCGATCGGTGAAGTGACCGATGTCGTCGAAAAAGAAATGTACACCTTTGAGGATCGCAACGGTGAAAGCCTGACGCTGCGCCCTGAAGGTACAGCTGGCTGTGTGCGCGCCGGTATCGAACATGGTCTGCTGTACAATCAGGAACAACGTCTGTGGTACATCGGTCCGATGTTCCGCTACGAGCGCCCGCAAAAAGGACGCTATCGTCAGTTTAATCAGCTGGGTGTCGAAGTCTTCGGTCTGCAAGGCCCCGATATTGATGCGGAGCTGATCCTGCTGAGCGCTCGCTGGTGGCGTGCGCTGGGCATTTCCGAGCACGTAACGCTGGAACTGAATTCTATCGGTTCACTGGAAGCCCGCGCGAACTATCGCGATGCACTGGTAGCCTTCCTTGAGCAGCATAAAGACAAGCTGGATGAAGACTGCAAACGCCGGATGTACAGCAATCCGCTGCGTGTTCTGGATTCCAAAAATCCTGAAATTCAGACGTTATTGAACGACGCACCAGAGCTCGGTGACTATCTTGATGATGAATCAAGAGAACACTTTGCAGGTCTGTGTGAACTTTTAGAGCAGTCTGGTATCCCATATACGATTAATCAGCGACTTGTGCGCGGTCTGGATTATTACAACCGCACCGTGTTTGAATGGGTCACCAGCAGCCTGGGTTCACAAGGCACCGTGTGTGCCGGTGGCCGTTACGACGGGCTGGTTGAACAATTAGGCGGACGTGCAACACCTGCAGTTGGTTTCGCGATGGGGCTGGAGCGTCTGGTATTACTGGTTCAGGCTGTAAATCCGGACTTTAAAGCGCCTGCGACGGTGGATGCTTATGTCATTTCTTCTGGTGCGGGTACACAAGGTGCAGCCATGAAACTGGCTGAAACATTGCGTGATGCCATGCCGGAACTGAAAGTGATGACGAATTACGGTGGTGGCAACTTCAAGAAGCAATTCGCCCGTGCTGATAAATGGGGGGCGCGCGTTGCCCTGGTATTAGGCGAAGATGAAGTGGCTAATCAGCAGGTTGTGGTCAAAGACCTGCAAACTGGAACGCAAGAAACGCTGACGCACAGTGAAGTCGCTGAGCGTCTGGCTTCGATGTTGGGTTAAGGAGAAGGACACTGTGGAAGTCTATACCACTGAGAATGAACAGGTTGATGCTGTGCGTCGCTTCTTTGCCGAAAATGGTAAAGCGCTGGCCATTGGCGTTGTTCTGGGTATTGTAGCCCTGGGCGGCTGGCGTTTCTGGCAGAGCCATCAGGACTCTGCCCTGACGGAAGCTTCTGCGTCTTTCCAGAAAGCAAATCAGGCAATGACCAGCAATAATGCGCAAGGCGTGGCCGAGCTCGAGAAGTTTGGTCAGAGCAATGACAACAATTACGGTGTATTTGCCGCTCTGCAACTGGCCGATCACTTTGTCGAAACGAAAGATTTCGCCAATGCTGAAAAGCAGTTAACGCAGGCACAAGGTCAGGCTAAAGAAGACAATTTACGTTCGCTGGTGAATTTACGTCTCGCGCGTGTCCAGATGCAGCAAGGCAAATTTGATGATGCACTCAAAACGTTAGACGGCGTGAAGGGTGAAGGCTGGACTGCAATGCAGCAAGGCATCCGTGGTGATGTTCTGCTCGCAAAAGGCGATGCGAAGGGAGCTCGTGATGCCTTCAGCAAAGGTCTGGAATCTAAACCCTCTCAAACGCTGCAAACAATGCTGCGTATGAAATTGAACAACTTAGCCAGCTAAGGGGAACCCCGATGCAATTGCGTAAAACACTCTTGGTAGGATGGGTTTCTGTTGCCCTGCTGAGTGGCTGTTCATTGTTTAACAGCGAAGAAGATGTCGTCAAAATGTCTCCGTTGCCAAAAGTTGAAAATCAATTTACTCCGACGAAAGTCTGGAGCAAATCTGTAGGCGATGGCGTAGGCGATTTTTACTCCCACCTGCGTCCGGCCTGGCAGGACAGTACCATTTACGCAGCCGACCGTTTCGGCATCGTCAAAGCACTGGATGCTGACAGCGGTAAAGAAAA
Organism: Enterobacteriaceae bacterium Kacie_13; assembly: GCA_013457415.1. Taxonomy (NCBI): domain Bacteria; kingdom Pseudomonadati; phylum Pseudomonadota; class Gammaproteobacteria; order Enterobacterales; family Enterobacteriaceae; species Enterobacteriaceae bacterium Kacie_13. The sequence goes on along the minus strand of CP045665.1, from coordinate 3,490,331 downwards.
ATGGAGTGTTAACCTGTCTGAAAAAACCGGTTTCTTCTCCAGTAATCGTTCAGCACAACTGTCTGGCGGCCTGACTGTTTCCGGTGGCCATGTGTATGTCGGCAGTGAGAAAGCAGTGGTTTACGCACTGAACACTGAAGACGGTACTGTGGCGTGGCAGACCAAAGTGGCGGGCGAAGCACTGTCCCGTCCTGTGGTCAGCGATGGATTAGTGCTGGTGCATACCGGCAACGGGATGCTGCAGGGTTTAAGCGAGTCTGACGGTACTGTCCAGTGGACCGCTAACCTCGATATGCCAACGCTGTCTCTGCGCGGTGAATCTGCGCCAGCGGTTGCCTTCGGTGCAGCCATTGTCGGCGGTGATAATGGCCGCGTCAGCGCTGTGCTGATGAAAGAAGGTCAGCTGATCTGGCAGCAACGAATTTCACAAACCACCGGGACGACTGAAATCGACCGTCTGAGTGATGTAGATACCACACCGGTTATCGTTGATGGCGTTGTGTATGCGCTGGCTTACAACGGCAATCTGGTGGCGATGGATCTGCGTTCTGGTCAGGTGATGTGGAAACGCGATGTCGGTTCTGTGAATGACATCATTGTTGATTCAGGCCGTATTTATATGGTCGATCAGGATGACCGTGTGATGGCGCTGGATACCCAGGGCGGCGTGAGCCTGTGGCGTCAAAGTGATCTGTTGCATCGCAATCTTACCGCGCCAGTACTGTATAATGGGTATATCGTGGTCGGTGATTCCGAAGGTTATCTGCACTGGATCAACACTACAGACGGTCGTTTTGTCGCTCAGCAGAAAGTCGATAGCGATGGCTTCCTGAGCGCGCCGATTGTGGCAAGCGACAAGCTGGTGGTACAGGCGAAAGGTGGCGAAGTTTACTCCTTTACCCGCTAATATCGCGCCCGGCGTCTGGCCCTGAGATCGTTTGATCACGGGCTTAAAAACGGCTCCTGAATTGCTCAGGGGCCGTTTCGTATTCTGAAAACCGTGCAATTTGAAATTTGAGTTGCGCTGTAACAAATTGAATTATAGCTGTTTGTCCTAATTGTGAAGACAACAGACTATTTGCGTTTAGCTATAAATAAAAACTCTGAGGCTTCAAAATGATACCTGTCGTTGCGCTTGTTGGGCGCCCGAATGTGGGTAAATCCACTTTATTTAACCGTCTGACCAAAACGCGTGACGCGCTGGTTGCGGATTTCCCGGGGCTAACGCGTGACCGCAAGTATGGTCGTGCTGAGATTGAGGGTAATGAATTCATCATCGTGGATACCGGTGGTATCGACGGTACCGAAGACGGTGTTGAAACCCGTATGGCTGGCCAGTCACTTCTGGCTATCGAGGAAGCGGATATCGTCCTGTTCATGGTCGATGCGCGCGCGGGCCTGATGCCTGCCGATCAGGGCATTGCCCAGCACCTTCGCAGCCGCGAAAAAGCGACTTTCCTGGTGGCGAACAAAACGGACGGTATTGACCCCGACAGTGCCGTTGGTGATTTCTACTCACTCGGTTTAGGCGAAGTCTACCCGATCGCAGCCTCGCATGGCCGTGGTGTGGCGCAGCTGATTGAGCACGTACTGGTGCCTTTCGTTGGTGCTAAACCTGAAGAAGTTGAACTGACCGAAGAAGAGGCGAACGCCGCTTACTGGGCAGAGCAGGAAGCCACTGGTGATGAAATCCCTGAAGATGAAGAAGACGATTTCGATCCGCAATCTTTGCCAATCAAACTGGCTATCGTCGGGCGTCCGAACGTAGGTAAGTCCACACTGACTAACCGCATTCTGGGCGAAGAGCGCGTCGTGGTTTACGACATGCCGGGCACCACCCGCGACAGTATTTATATCCCGATGGTGCGCGACGAACGTGAATACGTTTTAATCGACACCGCCGGTGTGCGTAAGCGCGGTAAAGTCACTGAAACCGTTGAGAAATTCTCCGTCATCAAAACCCTGAAGGCGATTGAAGACGCGAACGTCGTAATGCTGGTCATTGATGCCCGCGACGGTATTTCCGATCAGGACCTTTCACTGTTGGGCTTCATCCTCAATAGTGGGCGCTCACTGCTGATTGTGGTGAACAAGTGGGATGGCATGACGGAAGAAGCGCGTGCTCAGGTGAAAGATCAGCTCGATCTGCGCCTCGGCTTTGTCGACTTCGCGCGTATCCACTTCATCTCTGCCCTGCACGGCAGCGGCGTGGGTAACCTGTTCGAATCCGTGATTGAAGCCTACACCTGCGCAACCACGCGCGTCAGCACTTCCATGCTGACCCGTATCATGCAGATGGCCGCTGACGATCACCAGCCACCGCTGGTAAATGGTCGCCGTGTGAAGCTGAAATATGCCCACGCCGGCGGTTATAACCCGCCTATCGTCGTGATCCACGGTAATCAGGTGAAAGATCTGGCTGATTCCTACAAACGCTATCTTATGAACTACTTCCGTCGTTCACTGAAGGTGATGGGGACACCGATCCGCATCCAGTTCAAAGAGGGCGAGAACCCGTATGAAGGTAAGAAAAACACGCTGTCGCCACACCAGCAGCGTAAGCGCAGACGCCTCCTGCAGCACCTGAAAAACAAATCCTAAAAATTAATGGGGTGCATGAAAATGTACCCCATTTTTTTGTCTCACTTTTGTGCGAGGAGCTTGCTGGATGTTTTGGCAGACCTGGAGTTTTGCATTTGGCGTCACTGTGCCTAATTTATTGATTTTGTTGTTGGGCATGGTACTGCGCCGCACTGGCCTGATGGACGATAGTTTTAACGAGAAAGCCAGCCGGTTAGTTTTCAATATTGCATTACCTTGCCTGCTCTTTTTCAGCGTGGCGCAGGGGCATGACTCTTCAGGCTCCAATCTGCCGCTGGCTATTTATGGTGGCGTCGCGACGGTCGTTTCCTTCCTGCTGCTGGAACTGGTGGCGCTGAAGCTGGTGAAAGATCCGCGTGAGCGTGGCATTTTTGTTCAGGGAGGATTTCGCGCGAATACCGGTATTGCGGGTCTGGCTTACGCCTCGCTGGCATTTGGCAGTGAAGGGATTGCGCTCGGTTCGATGTATCTGGCAGTGACGGTGATTCTGTTTAACGTCCTGTCGGTGATCACGCTGACCCGCAGTCTGAAAGGCGGGCAGGGGAAACGTATCGGTATAAAGCCGATTTTATATGGCGTGGTAACCAATCCGCTAATCATCGGTTTGGTGCTCGGGCTGGCCTTCCAGTACAGCCATTTGCCGATGCCGGATACAATTGCCAGCACCGGCGCGTTTATCTCAGGTATGGCGCTGCCGCTGGCGATGCTATGTGCCGGTGCCAGTCTTGACTGGCGGGCAATGTTTCGCAGTTCTCACGTCGCGGCGTGGTCATCGGCTTCGCGCGTGGCGTTCGTCCCTGCGCTGATGACCCTCGGTGCCTGGGCCTTTGGTTTTCGCGGTGCGGCACTCGGCGTTATCTTTCTGTTTTCCTGCACACCGACGGCGGCGGGCAGTTACGTCATGACCCGCGCGATGGGAGGCAACGCGACGCTGGCGGCGAACATTATTGCTGTCACCACGCTGGGATCATTTTTCACCACCGCGCTCGGCCTGTATTTATTACGGACGCTGGGCGTTATTTAGAGGAGAAGCAATATGGATGCACATTGTCCGGTTTGCGACGAGCCGATGAGCTGGGTAAGCGGTCACTTTCGCTGTGACACATGTAATACTGAGTATCAGCAAACAGTATTATGCCCGGATTGTCAGCAACCATTGCAGCAACTGAAAGCCTGCGGTGCGGTCGATTTTATCTGCCAACACGGGCATGGGATGATTTCTAAAAAGCGGGTGATATTTACGTACTCGCCTTACTCAGAAGAGTGATCGTCAGGCTGGGCCTGTTTCCATAAATTCACCAGTTCTTCCGGCGCTTCACTTTCCGGAATGATCACCACCAGACTGGCCGAATGCTCAGCTGACGCGAAGTAAATCTCGATGCGGAAATAGCGCTGGTCTCCATGACCAGCGTTTTCTTTTTCCTGCGCATAGGGCAACGCCTGGTTGATAAGTTGGCAAAGCTGCTGCCGCTTATCATCACTCATGCCCGAAAGCTCCACCCTCCGTGGCCCGCTGAGTTTAGGGATAAACGCGATACCCCCTTCACGGTAAATCTCGATAACCGCACTACTTTCCAGCGAATCTAAAGGTTTCATTTACATCACTCCGACCTGCTCCCAGGCTTCACGGACGGCCTGCGCGACGGCGGCATCAAACCGTTTTTCGGCATGCGAAACCGTCAGTTGGGCGAACGTCACAAAGTCTGCGTTTTTAGGCAACGATTTATCACACACGGTATCGTACCAGGCATAGCCCGCGCGTTCCCAGGCGTTGCCGCCCAGTTTGGTCGCGGCCAGATAAAAGGCCCGGTTCGGGATCCCGGAATTGATGTGAACACCGCCGTTGTCATCGCGCGTATTTACGTAGCTGCTCATGTCGGCAGGCTGCGGATCCTTGCCAAGAAGCGGATCGTCATACGCTGTGCCGGGGTGCGACATTGATCGCAGGCCCGTGCCGTGAATGCCTTTGGCCAGCAAGCCCTCACCGATGATCCAGTCCGCTTTATCGGCAGTTTGTTTCAGGTGAAACTGTTTGACCAGCGAACCAAACACGTCAGACAGCGATTCGTTCAGTGCGCCGGATTGGCCATTATATTCCAGCCCGGTTTCGCTTTCTGTGACGCCGTGTGAAAGCTCATGGCCGACTACGTCAATGGCAATCGTGAACCGGTTGAAGATCTCGCCGTCACCATCACCAAACACCATCTGCTGGCCGTTCCAGAAGGCATTTTGATAACCTTTGTCGTAATGAACGGTGCCGAGCAGCGCCAGACCTTTTCCGTCGAGAGAATTACGCTGGTACGCCTGCCAGAAAAAATCATAGGTGACGCCAAGATAATCATAGGCCTCATCCACGGAAACATCCCCGTTACTTTTCTGTCCCTCTTTACGCACCGATTCCCCCGGCAGCTTCGTGGTATTTTTCGCGTCATAAATATCACGTTCTGCCTGTCCTGCTTTGGCTGTGGCTGTTTTTTGCGGTTTGGCGTAGGCCTGCGCCATCAGGGTATTCACATGCACCAGCGTTTGACGGGCGCATTCCCGCTGAGGTTCTGAGCCGTGTTCGATAATGCGGTTGAGCATATAGGGCGGAATGACGCTGTTGTAACGCCTGGCTGAACTGTGATTCATCGTGAATCTCCTTATCAAGGATCACCCGCAGGTGAAAGAAAAGTGTTCTGAATGTTTGATACTGAAAAGTGGCTAATGAATAGTCGTCATAAATCAGTATAGAACCGCGCCGCGTTCTGCCTGCCGAAGATGAGATTTATCTGTCCTGCTGTTTTTCATACAAATCACGGATCATAAGATTTGTTGATCATACAGTTGATGCACGCGAGGCGTGATTGCGCGGCCGGAGGCTTTTCGCACCGAATCCCGCACCACCAGTTTCCCCTGTAAAAGCTGATTAGTGCAGGGCGCGTCAGGGCGCAGCATACGTCTTTGTAACAGCGCGATGGCTTCGGTTCCCAATTCATCACGCGGTACGTGGACGGCGGTCAGCTGAACGTCGTGGATTTCCGCCAGATTAAAACCGTCGGTACTGAGCACGCTGATATCGCCCGGCACCGAGAAGCCTTTCTTGCTGAGCGCCGCCACGACACCGGACGCCATAAAATCGCCGCCCGCCAAAATCGCCGTTGGCAGCGGTTCACCCGCCGGCAAGGCATCAAGATAGTGGATCATTGCCTGTTCGCTTTCCTGCGCGCCGAAGCCCGAAGTATTTAGCAGGTTAACGCTGTCGCTGAAGGTCTGATGATGACGGGCGAACGCCTGTCTGATGCCGCTCAGACGCAGCTCCATGGTATGACGACGCAGACATTGCAGCGTCACGATATGTTGATGCCCCTGTGCGAACAGATAATCGCAGGCGAAATCGCCCATGGTCTGATGATCGGGGCTGACACTGTCGTGGCGCATAAACCGGTCATGGCAGTTCACCAGCACGCAGGGTTTGCCCATTTCGGCTGCGAGCTGATGGATATGTGGGTCGTCGATACCAACCAGCAGCGCGGCTTCGGTCAGCGGGTCGGTCATTTTGGCGATAAAGAGCGCGGCGTCGGCGTTCTCTTCTTCCATCGCGCAATAGCGTACACGTACTTCATGATGGGCGGTCGCCGCCAGAATCCCCTGAACCACTTTGTAATAGAAAATATCGCTGCGAACATCGAAGGCGCGGGCCGGGGCGAAAATCATGATGTTATTGAGCATCAGGCGTCCGGTGGAAAGCCCGGTAAAAATACCCTGCGATTTGGCACATTCCATCACCCGCGCGCGGGCCCTGATGCTGGTATTATTTTTCCCCGCCAGAACCCGCGAAACGGTGCTGATCGACAGCCCCGTCTGGTCAGCAATTTGCTGGATATTTAACTTTCCTTTCAAACTGTGATCTCCTTCAAAATCGCCTGTGCAAAATTTTTCACCTCAGAAGATGAGCGGCGAATAAGCATTTGCCCGCAGTGATACTGCCTTGCAGTTATAGCGTGAAAGCTTTTGCAAAAAATCACGTTTCGCTCACAGAACCGTCTGCCTACTCTGCCGAAGTACCTTACATAACACATCATCTGCGGCACTGGCCGACGGATGGGAGAACAGGCATGACAATTCAAATCAGCACTGAGAAGACTGCGGTTACAGGGCGCAGGAAAATAAAAGCGTTACGCTGGTGGATGCTGGCGCTGTTTTTGCTCGGCGTGACGGTCAACTACATCACCCGCAACTCGTTGGGATTACTGGCTGCGGAACTTAAAACCAGCCTGAACATGACCACAGAACAATATTCTTATATCGTCGCGGCATTTCAGGCGGCATACACCATTTTTCAGCCGCTGTGCGGCTGGCTGATCGACGTGATCGGCCTGAAGCTCGGTTTCCTGATCTGTGCTTCGGTATGGGCGGTGGTGTGTATGCTGCACGCCGGTGCCGGAAGCTGGATCCAGCTGGCGATTTTGCGCTTCTTTATGGGCAGCGCCGAAGCGGCGGCGACACCGGCCAACGCCAAAGCGATTTCCGACTGGTTCCCGCGTAAGGAGCGTCCGGTCGCCGCAGGCTGGGCGGGCGTGGGTTTCTCGATTGGCGCAATGCTGGCACCGCCGATCATTCTGGTGGCACATCTTTCCTTCGGCTGGCGCGGGGCGTTCCTGTTCTGCGGCGTGCTCTCCATGCTGTGGGTTTTGCTGTGGTGGAAGTTCTACCATTCGCCGGAAACCCATCCAAACCTGAGCAAAGATGAACTGGCGCTGATCCGTCAGGATAATGAACCGCAGCAAACGCGTCTGCCGTTCATTCAGTCGCTGAAAATCGTCTGCAAAAATAAAAAATTCTACGGTATCGCCATTCCGGCTTTTCTGGCTGAACCTGCGTGGGCGGTGTTCAGCTTCTGGGTTCCGCTGTATCTCGCCAACGAACGTGGCATGGATTTAAAACACATCGTGATGTTCGCCTGGCTGCCGTTCCTGGCTGCCGATCTCGGCAGTATCGCCAGCGGTTATCTCACCACGCTTTATCGTAAAGTCTTTGGCTGCACCCGTATTAACTCCATTGTCGCCAGCTCCGTCACCGGCGCATTCATGATGCTGTCGCTGGCGCTGGTGGCGCTCACGCAAAGCCCGTACGCGGCGATTGCGCTTATTTCCATCGGTGGTTTTGGTCATCAGGTGATTTCCTGCATGTTGAGCGCCGTGGTGGTTGAGACTTTCGACAAAAATCAGGTAGCGACGGTAAATGGAATGCGCGGCTCTTCCGCGTGGATCGCCAGTTTTCTTTTTTCTCTGCTGATCGGCGCCGTTGCCGACACTATTGGTTTTAATCCGCTGTTTATCGCGATGGGATTTTTTGATTTGATCGGAGCGGTCTTCCTGATTGCTTTGATCGCTGAACGCCGCAATCCGGCAAAAAGGGAGCATGTATGAAGACGTTGAAATACTGGGAGCTGGCCGGACAAAACGACGCAGGGGTGGAACTGCGTGTTGAAGGTAAGCATCTGTTTTGTCTGCGGGTGCTGGAGCACGGCTTAATCCGTGTGTTTATTCAGCGCAACGGCAAGCTGGCACTGGATCGCACCTGGAGTATCGCGCCGCAAAATGATGTGCCCTGGGAAGGGCGCGACCGTCTGAGTAACGAAGGTTTCTCGCTGCCGGGATATCAGCTGTCCCACGGTGAAAACACCCTGACCGTGACGACCGAAGCGTTGCGCGTGACCGTCCACCAGCCACTGTGGCTGGAGTGGGAATATAAAAACGCGACGGGTGACTGGTTGCCGCTAGTCAGCGATCGTAAAACCGGTGCCTATATGCTCTCGGTAAAAGGCGACGCCTCGGCGCACTATCAGCGGCGTGAGGCGCAGGACGGCGTTTACGGTCTGGGCGAAAAAGCCGGAGATCTCAACCGCAGCGGCCGTCGGTTCGAAATGCGCAATCTGGATGCAATGGGATATAACGCCGCCAGCACCGATCCGTTGTACAAACATATTCCGTTTACGATGACCCGTCGTAATGACGTCAGTTTTGGTCTGTTCTACGACAATCTCAGCAATGTCTGGCTGGATCTCGGCAAGGAGCTGGATAATTACCATCTGCCTTATCGTCGTTTCAGCGCCGAAGCGGGCGATCTCGATTACTACCTCTTTATCGGCCCGACCTCGCTGGAGGTCACCAAAAAACTGGTCAAACTGACCGGTAAAACGATGTTCGGCCCGAAATGGAGCCTGGGTTACAGCGGCTCGACGATGTATTACACCGATGCGCCTGACGCCCAGCAGCAGCTGATGAAGTTCATCACGCTGTGCCAGCAACACGAGATCCCATGCGATTCGTTCCAGCTGTCGTCGGGTTATACGTCGATTGGTAACAAACGCTACGTCTTCAACTGGAACTACGACAAAGTGCCACAGCCGGAAGTGATGTCGCAGGCATTTCTCGACGCAGGGATCCGTCTGGCGGCTAACATCAAACCCTGTCTCTTGCAGGATCACCCGCAGTACCAGCAGGTGGCGGAGCAGGGGCTGTTTATCCGCGACAGCGAAAACAATGTGCCGGAGCGCTCGGTATTCTGGGATGACGAAGGCTCGCACCTCGATTTCACGCATCCGGGTGCGGTGCGCTGGTGGCAGAAAGGTGTCACGCAGCAGTTGCTGGAAAAAGGTATCGGCTCGACCTGGAATGACAACAACGAATACGAAGTCTGGGACAGCGACGCGCGCTGCCACGGATTCGGTAAATCCATCGCCATCAAACATATTCGTCCGGTGATGCCGTTGCTGATGATGCGGGCGTCGTTTGAAGCGCAGCAAAGCTTCGCGCCGGAGACCCGTCCGTATCTGATTTCACGCTCCGGCTGTGCGGGCATGCAGCGCTACGTACAAACGTGGAGCGGCGATAATCGCACCAGCTGGCAGACCCTGCGCTACAACACGCGTATGGGCATCGGCATGAGCCTATCCGGGCTGTACAACGTCGGGCACGACGTTGGCGGGTTCTCCGGTGATAAACCCGATGCCGAACTGTTTGTGCGCTGGGTGCAAAACGGCGTGATGCATCCGCGGTTTACCATTCACTCCTGGAATGACGATCACACCGTCAACGAGCCGTGGATGTACCCTCATGTTACGCCGCTCATCCGCGATGCCATCCGTCTGCGCTACCGTCTGCTGCCCTATTTCTACACTTTGCTGTGGCAGGCGCACGCAGATGATGAACCGATGCTCAGACCAACCTTCCTCGATCACGAGCAGGATAAAAAAACCTTCGCCGAAACCGACGATTTCCTGATGGGCCGGGATTTACTGGTCGCCAGCGTCGTTGAGGAAGGGCAGCGCGAGCGCGCAGTCTATCTTCCGAACAACGGCATCGGCTGGTGTGATTTCTACACCGGAGAATGGTACGCAGGCGGCCAGACGATCATCCGCGATGCGCCGCTCGATCGCCTGCCGCTGCTGGTTCGCGCCGGTGCTGCATTACCGCAGTCTGCCCGTCTGGCATCCGTGGACAGCAACAAGGACATGACCCGCGAGCTGCACGTTTATCCGGCACCGGGTGAGGTGAAATCGAAGGGCATGATGTTCGAGGATGACGGCGAAAGCCACCGCTGGCAGCAAAATCAGGCGTTGTGGCTCAACTGGGAGATTGTCAGCAGCGCGCAACGCGTCGATATCACCATCACTCAGCGCGGTGAATTCAGACCCGCGTGGAGAACCCTGGACATCGTGCTGCCAGAAGGTGAATTGCGTGAAGTGTGGGTGAACGGGGAACGGACAAAAAGTTACTCTCTCTGAGTATAAATTTAGGGGCCTGATTCAGGCCCCTTTCACAGCCCGTTTACGCGCCTTCTTTTCTACCACGATCGATTTCACTTCGCTTTCAATCCAGCCATCGGCCAGCCGTGTTTTCAGCGTATCGCCCGGCGCGGTCTGGCTGGTTTTCTTCAGCAATGCGCCCTGTGACGTAGTCGTCACGCTGTAACCGCGTGCCAGCGTCGCCAGCGGGCTGACGCCTTCGAGCTGCGCGCAGGCTTTGCCGAAACGTTCACGGTGTTCACCCAACTGCTCAGACATCGCCTGTTGCAGACGGTACTGCAACTGCTGAACCCGTTGTTGTGCGCGGTGAATGCGCGGCTGTGGCTGCTGTTGTGTCAGGCGCTGTTGCAGGCGGTCGGTGCGGCGCAGCATCTGGCGCAGCTGATTTTGCATCGCTTCATCCAGACGGCGGCGCAGTTTGAACAGCGCCGTCTGCTGGCGCGCCAGCCGCAAATGGGGATGCTGCTGTTGCAGACGGTGGTTAAGACGGCTAAAGCGCTGCGCGAGTTGAGCGAGGTAATAGTCCATCGCCATTTCCAGACGCTGCTGCTGTGACTGAATCTGACGCAGCAGTTCCAGCTGATTGCGGCTGATAAGTTCTGCGGCAGCAGAAGGCGTCGGTGCGCGCAAATCCGCAACAAAATCGGCAATGGTGACGTCGGTTTCATGGCCGACGGCGCTGACTATCGGAATGCGGCTGGCGAAAATCGCCCGCGCCACGCGTTCGTCGTTAAAGCTCCATAAATCTTCCAGCGAACCGCCGCCGCGCCCGACGATCAGCACATCGACCTCATCACGGCTATTCGCCAGCTGAATCGCCCGGACGATTTGCATTGGCGCATCCACCCCCTGAACTGAGGTGGGATAGATAATCACCGGGAGTGATGGATCGCGACGCTTTAATACGTTTAAAACATCGTGCAACGCCGCACCGCTGGCGGAGGTGATCACCCCGACGCATTTCGCAGGTGAGGGCAGCGCTTGCTTGAACTGGGTATCGAACAGACCTTCAGCCGCCAGTTGCTGTTTGAGCAAATCGAATTTTTGCTGCAACAGACCATCGCCGGCTTCCTGCATACTTTCGGCAATCAGCTGATAATCGCCGCGTGGTTCATATAGCGTAATGGTTGCGCGAACTAAAACCTGCTGGCCGTTTTGCGGGCGGAATGTAGTGCGGCGATTGGTATTGCGAAACATGGCGCATTTGACCTGCGCGCGGTCATCTTTGAGCGTGAAATACCAGTGGCCGGAAGAAGGCTGAGAGAAATTTGAGATCTCACCGGAGAGCCAGACCTGACCCATTTCGTTTTCCAGCAACTGTCGGACCGTCTGATTCAGGCGGCTTACGGTAAAAATAGGAGGCGAAGAAGGTAGCGACATGTGATCCAGATCAAATTCAAAAACAGAGACTTAATCGAACGATACTACATGCCCGCAAAAGGTAATCAAGAAGTTTTTGAAATAGTTCTGGTCGGAATGCCTACTCACCTGTATACTCCCGCTGCAATATTTTATCTTTTCCGCATCCACCTTGGTGAGATATTGCCCATGCTACGTATCGCAAAAGAAGCACTAACGTTCGACGACGTTCTCCTTGTTCCAGCCCACTCCACAGTTCTGCCCAATACTGCCGATCTCGGTACTCAACTGACCGCTAAAATCCGTCTGAATATTCCTATGCTGTCCGCAGCCATGGATACCGTGACTGAAGCGAATCTGGCGATTGCTCTGGCGCAGGAAGGCGGCCTCGGATTCATCCACAAGAACATGTCTATTGAGCGTCAGGCGGAAGAAGTCCGTCGCGTGAAGAAGCATGAAAGCGGCGTTGTTGCTGACCCTAAAACGGTTACGCCACAAACCACTCTGCGTCAGGTTAAAGAACTCACTGAAATTAACGGTTTTGCCGGTTATCCGGTCGTGACCGAAGAGAACGAACTGGTCGGTATTATTACCGGTCGTGACGTGCGCTTCGTGACCGATCTGGAACAGCCTGTCACTGCAGTCATGACGCCGAAAGAACGTCTGGTTACCGTGAAAGAAGGCGAAGCCCGCGAAGTCGTGCTGCAGAAAATGCACGAAAAACGCGTAGAGAAAGCGCTGGTAGTTGACGCGCAGTTCCATCTCCTCGGTATGATCACCGTCAAAGACTTCCAGAAAGCCGAACGTAAACCTAACGCATGTAAGGATGAGCAGGGCAGCCTGCGCGTTGGTGCTGCAGTTGGCGCAGGTGCTGGCAACGAAGAACGTATCGACGCACTGGTTGCGGCGGGCGTAGACGTCCTGCTGATCGACTCCTCTCATGGCCACTCCGAAGGCGTTCTGGAACGTATCCGCGCTACCCGTGCAAAATACCCTGATCTGCAAATCATCGGCGGTAACGTCGCGACGGGCGCAGGTGCTCTGGCACTGGCGAAAGCTGGCGTGAGCGCGGTGAAAGTCGGTATCGGTCCAGGCTCAATCTGTACCACGCGTATTGTGACCGGCGTGGGCGTTCCACAGATCACTGCCGTTTCTGACGCGGTTGAAGCGCTGGAAGGCACCGGTATTCCGGTCATTGCCGACGGCGGTATTCGCTTCTCAGGCGACATCGCTAAAGCTATCGCTGCTGGCGCAAGCTGCGTGATGGTCGGCGGGATGCTGGCTGGGACTGAAGAATCTCCGGGCGAAATCGAACTGTATCAGGGCCGCTCGTTCAAATCCTACCGTGGTATGGGCTCGCTGGGCGCGATGTCCAAAGGCTCTTCAGACCGTTACTTCCAGACAGATAACGCCGCTGACAAACTGGTGCCGGAAGGTATCGAAGGTCGCGTTGCCTACAAAGGCCGTTTGAAAGAGATTGTTCACCAGCAAATGGGCGGTCTGCGCTCCTGTATGGGTCTGACCGGTTGTGCTACCATTGACGACCTCCGCACCAAGGCTGAGTTTGTTCGTATCAGCGGTGCCGGGATTCAGGAAAGCCACGTACATGACGTGACCATTACCAAAGAGTCACCGAACTACCGCATGGGTTCTTAATCCCATAGTCGCTGCTGCGCGTCGGCGAGCCGGCGTTGGAAGCTGGCTCAAAATGCTCATTTACGTCATGTAAACTGCGCTTTTTCGCCAGCTTCCGCCTTGCCTCACCTTAGCTCGCGAGCGCCTGGATCGAGTCACTACACATTTATCCCCAGCCCGATATTTCCGGGCTGATTAATATTCCGTTTTAACGCTTTTATTGCTTTCTGGAAAACGCCCCTCATGAGCGAAAATATTCACAAGCACCGTATCCTTATCCTCGATTTCGGCTCCCAGTACACTCAACTTGTTGCACGCCGCGTGCGCGAACTCGGTGTCTATTGCGAACTCTGGGCCTGGGACGTAACCGAAGCCCAAATCCGCGAATTCAACCCGAACGGGATCATCCTGTCCGGTGGCCCGGAAAGTACCACCGAGCATGACAGCCCGCGTGCGCCAGACTACGTCTTCACGGCCGGTGTGCCGGTTCTGGGCGTGTGCTACGGCATGCAAACCATGGCAATGCAGTTAGGCGGCCATGTTGAAGGTTCTAACGAACGCGAATTTGGTTATGCACAGGTTGAAGTTCAGACTGAAAGCGCGCTGATCCGCGACATTCAGGACGCACTGAGCGAAAACAGCAAGCCACTGCTCGACGTCTGGATGAGCCACGGCGATAAAGTAACGGCTATTCCGTCTGACTTTGTCACCGTTGCCAGCACCGATACCTGTCCATTTGCCATTATGGCGAATGAAGAAAAACGCTTCTACGGCGTACAGTTCCACCCGGAAGTGACGCATACCCGTCAGGGCCTGCGCATTCTTGAACGTTTCGTAATGGACATCTGCCAGTGCGAAGCGTTGTGGACCCCGGCTAAAATCATCGAAGACGCCATTGAGCGCCTGCGCGTACAGATTGGCGACGATCATGTGATCCTCGGCCTGTCCGGTGGTGTTGACTCCTCCGTGACTGCGATGCTGCTACACCGCGCTATCGGCAACCGTCTGACCTGTGTCTTTGTCGATAACGGTTTACTGCGTCTGAATGAAGCCGGTCAGGTGCTGGAAATGTTCGGTGACCGTTTCGGTCTGAACATCGTCCACGTGGCAGCGGAAGAGCGTTTTCTGTCCGCGCTGGCGGGTGTTGATGAGCCGGAAGCGAAACGTAAAATCATTGGCCGCGTGTTTGTTGAAGTCTTCGATGAAGAAGCCTGCAAGCAGGATGCGGTCAAATGGCTGGCGCAGGGCACCATCTATCCTGACGTGATCGAATCCGCTGCCTCTGCCACTGGCAAAGCGCACGTGATCAAATCCCACCACAACGTGGGCGGTCTGCCTAAAGAAATGAAACTCGGTCTGGTCGAGCCACTGAAAGAGTTGTTCAAAGACGAAGTGCGTAAAATTGGTCTGGAACTCGGCCTGCCATACGACATGCTGTACCGTCACCCATTCCCAGGGCCAGGTCTGGGCGTGCGTGTGCTGGGCGAAGTGAAGAAAGAATACTGCGACCTGCTGCGTCGTGCGGATGCTATCTTCATCGAAGAACTGCACAAAGCCGACCTTTACAACAAAGTCAGCCAGGCGTTCACCGTCTTCCTGCCAGTTCGCTCCGTCGGCGTGATGGGCGATGGCCGCAAATATGACTGGGTGGTTTCTCTGCGTGCAGTAGAAACCATCGACTTCATGACCGCGCACTGGGCGCACCTGCCGTACGATTTCCTCGGCCGCTGCTCCAACCGCATCATCAACGAAGTCGACGGTATTTCCCGCGTGGTGTATGACATCAGCGGCAAGCCACCGGCGACGATTGAGTGGGAATAAGTTACAGAGAGATCTAAATCTGTGCTCTGTAAAAACGCCAGTGCGATCGAAAGATCCACTGGCGTTTTTTTATCACTGCATTAGCCAGGCAGCGCCGGTGGCTTTTATTTCTTTTTCTAACTCGCTACCGCGAGTGGCAAAAACGCGTTTGACCGGGAAACCACTTTTTTCCAGCATGTAGGCCAGCGCCGCATATTCACGTGGATATTTCGCCGCGACAGCGCGATCAATATCGACCGGCCCCATCGGGAAAGTGAAGCTCGCCATATCGTAGATGCTTTGGCGGCGCAGCAGTTTCCAGAGACCGTCACGCTTTTCTACCAAATCATAAAAACGGTTATGCCCGACACACCCCACGTTGAGCTTGACGTTCTCGCCGATGATCATGGCATTGGTCTCGACAATCGCTTTCGTCGCCGCCTGATTGAACGTCACCACAGGTGTGCCGATCAGGTGTTTCGTCCGGGCGTCTGACGCGCCCATTTTCATTGAACCATCAATAAATTCACTGGCCAATCCTTCAAACCAGGTGATTTCAATGGTGCCATCAGGATGAAAAAGCTCACGAAGCGCATCCCACTGACCCAGATCACGATGGATCCAGCCGGTCATCAGGTCGGTTATTTGCAGACGATCTTCAAGATAATGTTGCATGGCAAAGTCCTTAAGCAGAAGGCACCTCGTGTGCCGATGGAGCAGAGCATCCTCTTTAACGTTGATAAATTCCAATGTGTTAATATGAATAATCTATCATTTTAAATGATTAATGAGATTGCGATGGAATTACGTCATCTGAGGTATTTTTTGGCGGTTGCCGAAGAGAAGCATTTTGGCCGGGCCGCCGAGAGACTGCACATTGTGCAACCGGCTCTGAGTATGCAGATTCGGGCGCTGGAAGAGGAGCTCGGAGGGCCGCTGTTTGTGCGCACCAGCCGTCGGGTAGAGCTGACTGATGCGGGCCACTTATTGCTCGCCCAGGCGCGCAATACGCTCGCTCAGGTTGAACATGCCAAATTAACGGTCCAGCGCGCTATACGTGGCGAGCTGGGAAGCATACGGGTAGGGTTTGCCGGTAACGCGGTGTTTAGCGGTAAGCTGATGCGTGATCTGCGCGCCTTTCACAAAGCGTATCCCGAGGTGGAATTGATCGTACGGGAACTTCCCCCGCAGCTACAGGCAGACGCGATTCTGGCAGGGCAGTTAGATATTGGTTATGCCCCCGATCACGCTAAATTACACGATCGGGCGCTGGTGTCTGAACGAATCGGTAACTGGGAGAGACGGGTGGCGATGGCTGATGATCATCCTCTGGCCAAAATCCCGCGCCTCAAAGTGGCGATGCTTGCGACAGAACCACTGATTTTCTACGATGCACATGATGCGGATGAATATTTGCTTCACAGGCTGATCGAAATGTTGGGGCATCCGCCGAATATCGCTCATCGTACATCCAGTACCCTGAGTGTTCTGGCACTGGCGGCGGCCGGACTGGGTATTGCGTTAGTGCCTGAGCCTTTAGAGCAGATGCGCATACCGGGACTGGTTTACCGCGTACTGGATGAACCCGATCTGGCCGCCAACCTGATGCTGGTCAGCCGCGCCGGAGAAACCAATGGCGCAGCCTGTACCTTTCTGGCGATGGCGCGAGTGATAAAAGATACCGGGTTAATTTCTCAGGAAGCGCCAGAGAAATAAAAAGGCAGCCATCGGGCTGCCTCTCAAAATACTCACTTAGGTGTCAGGTTCAGTTGGCCTGGAATAACTTTGTGTCGTTTGCCAGACTATCGACCACGACTTTCAGATCATTTGCGGTAACTTTTTGGGTGTCGTTGGACACTTGTTTGCCGAAGCCTTTACGTACCACTTTGAAGACGGGTTTACCCGTGCTGGAGTCGATCAGTTCGCCTTCGAAATACACTTCGGTATCACGGGTACGATGGCCGGTCGCTGTTTCAGTGCCTGCAATCACCAGTGCAACTGGGATCACCTCATAGAATTGCAGACCTTCGGCTGACGTATTCACACCAGTGATGGCACCTTTGAAGATAAGCGTGCGCGGGCCTGCATGGTCGGTCAGCTGCAGACGCTCACCCATGGCCGGTTTCAGGCGACTGTTGGCGTAGTCCAGAACACCCTGCAGTGTTTCCTTACTGATTTGAGGGGTAGGTTGTGGTTCCGGAAAGAATTTGATCGGCTCAAACATCAGGTAAGAATAGTTTGATGTTTTAAAAGAAGGATCAATCCAGCGCAACACAGGCGTGCCTGACGCAGTTTTGGTTTCTTTAAGATTGGAGTAATCACCAAGGAAACCAGAAAATTTTTCGCTCTGAGTGACATGACTGGTACAGCCAGCTAAGAGCAGGGCACCGGTCACAAGTGCAGCCTGCAGCAGTTTTATTTTTTTCATTCGGACCCTCAAAAGTTTAAAGAAGACAACGTATGTATAGCACCGCTGGGGAATTTAACCTCTTAACAACAAAGAAAAATTGATGGAGAACAGAATATTGATATTTGTGAGATGAACTCCTGATAATTCACTTTCATCTCATTTCTTCGATGAATGAAAAAGATAATACTCACCTTTCGGGCTATCCCCCGTGGCGACTACAGTCCAGCCCTTTGATAAATAGAATCCCACCGATTTTTTACTCTTTACTAAACATTTCAGCGAACCGGTGCGGGTGAAGATTTTTTCTGCTGCATACAGTAATGCGCTGCCAGCGCCCGTCCCCTGAAATTGGGGATCGATAAACAAGTTATGCAGAAAATTCTCCTGAGTGAAAATGGAGGCGAAGCCGAGCACATGGCCATCGCGCTCGGCCACCAGAATCGTTTCGCCGATCACGGCGCGGTCAAAATCTTCCAGCTTGTAGTCAGCGTCTTCCAGCCACGTCCAGGTGTCTTTACGTGCGGCCAGATACAGCGTGCGTAAAAAAGGGCGATCGGCTTCTTCGTAAGGGCGAATGTGAAGTGGTGATACCAAAGAGTGAACCCCCTCAAAGATTGTGTGGATATTGTCGACTATAGTGCGCGTCTCACTTAATGATACTGCCAGCGACTATGTATGAGTTCAATTTGGTTTTGTTGCTGTTGCAGCAAATGTGCGTTTATTTAGTTATCGCGTACTTACTCAGTAAAACCCCGCTGTTTATTCCGCTGATGCACGTTACCGTTCGGTTGCCGCACAAACTGTTGTGCTATTTCATGTTCTCGATGTTCTGCATCATGGGCACCTATTTTGGTCTGCATATTCAGGACTCTATCGCCAATACCCGCGCGATCGGTGCGGTACTCGGCGGTTTACTGGGCGGGCCGGTGGTTGGTGTGCTGGTCGGGTTGACCGGCGGATTGCACCGGTATTCTCTGGGCGGAATGACGGCGCTGAGTTGCATGATCTCGACGGTGATGGAAGGACTGCTCGGCGGTATCGTACACCGCGTGCTGATGCGGCGGGGGCGTATCGACCGGTTATTTAATCCGCTGACCGTCGCAGGTGTTACGCTTTTTGCCGAAGTGCTGCAGATGGCGATCATTCTGATGGTCGCCCGTCCCTATGACGAAGCACTGCGGCTGGTGAAAAGTATTGCCACGCCGATGATGGTGACCAATACCATTGGCGCGGCGATGTTCATGCGGATTCTGCTCGACCGGCGGGCGATGTTCGAACGCTACACCACGGCGTTCAGCGCCCGCGCACTGAATATTGCGGCCTGTACCGAGGGCGTGTTGCGGCAGGGGTTTAATCAGGAAAATACGTCGCGGGTAGCGCAGATTATTTATCAGGAGCTGGATATCGGCGCGGTGGCGATCACCGATCGCGAGAAGCTGCTGGCGTTTGTCGGGATCGGCGATGATCACCATCTGCCGGGCTCGCCGATTTTGTCTGAACATTCACACCACGCTATTGAACACAACGAGGTGGTCTACGCTGACGGCAATGAAGTGCCGTATCGCTGCACGCAAAGTCCGTCCTGTAAGCTAGGGTCGACGTTGGTGATCCCGCTGCGCGGCGAGAATCAGGAGGTGATCGGCACGATCAAATTGTACGAAGCCCGCAATAGGCTGTTCAGTTCGATCAACCGCACGCTGGGTGAAGGGATTGCCAGTTTACTGTCGGCGCAGATCCTCGCCGGACAGTATGAGCGCCACAAGCAACTGCTGATCCAGTCGGAAATCAAACTGTTGCACGCACAGGTGAACCCTCACTTTCTGTTTAACGCGCTCAATACCCTGGTGGCGGTGATTCGTCGCGACAGCCAGCAGGCGGGCGAGCTGGTGCAGCATCTTTCTACCTTCTTTCGTAAAAATCTTAAAAGGCCACAGGAAGTGGTGACGCTGGCCGATGAAATCGAGCATGTGGAAGCCTATCTGCATATCGAACGCGCGCGGTTCAGCGACCGACTCAGCGTGACATTTGATTTCCCGGTCGTGCTGCAACAGCTGTTTTTACCGGCTTTTACGCTGCAACCGCTGGTCGAAAATGCTATCAAGCACGGGACGTCGCAATTGCTGGGCGCCGGGCACATCCGGCTTTCTGCCATTGAAGAGGGGGATTGTCTGGTGCTGACCGTCGAGGATAATGCCGGGCTGTATGTGCCGTCAGCTTGCGGAAATGGTCTGGGAATGAGTCTGGTCGATCGCCGCCTGCGCGGACGTTATGGCGATGAATTTGGTTTGCATGTGGAATGCGAGCCGGAACAGTTTACCCGCGTCATTTTACGGTTACCGTTAAGGAGTCAGCATGCTGAAAATATTGATTGTTGATGACGAGCCGCTGGCGCGTGAAAACCTGCGTTTTTTGTTACAGGATGAAGCGGATGTCAGCGTAATCGGCGAATGTGAAAACGCGGTGGAAGCGCTGGGTGCAATCAACCGGCTGCAACCGGACGTGGTGTTTCTCGATATCCATATGCCGCGTATCAGCGGGCTGGAGCTGGTCGGGATGATTGATCCGCAGCGCATGCCACACATTGTATTTCTCACTGCGTATGACGAGTATGCATTACAGGCGTTCGAAGAGAACGTGTTTGATTATCTGCTCAAGCCGGTACAGGCATCGCGGCTGGAGAAAACCCTTAGCCGCCTGCGCAAGCATCTGCCGGAACAAAATATCACTGCGCTGATGGCCGGCGAACCGGATCTGGCGCTGATCCCCTGCTGCGGCCAGAACCGCATTTATCTGCTTTCTTTCGAAGAGGTGATTTTTGTCAGTTCGCGGGTCAGCGGAGTTTTCGTAAACCGCGCCGACGGCAGTGAGTGTTTTACTGAACTGACGCTGCGCACGCTGGAAAATCGTACGCAACTGCTGCGTTGCCACCGGCAGTTTTTGATCAACATAAGCCATCTGCGGGAAATTCGTTTTGACGACAACGGACTGGCGGAGCTGGTGATGAAAAACGAGGTGCGCGTACCGGTCAGCCGTCGTTATCTGAAATCCCTGAAAGCTCAACTCGGGCTCTGAGCCATGCCGTTCACCCCTGCGTTTTTGCCGCTTAAATCACTATACCGCCGCTGACCTAAACAGCAGGCGCGCGTTAAATCCTGCTCTGCTACGTTGCACCGGATTATTCCTTATCCGGAGAACAATAAGATGCAACACGCACTGACTTTTGTCATCGCGACTCTGTGTATCCTGACCATCTGTTACCGGCTTTACGGCGTGTTTTTCGTCCGTAAAGTGCTGAAAGCCGATGATGCTCAGGTCACGCCGTCGCATTTACTGGAAGACGGGAAAGACTACGTCCCGACGAAAAAATGGGTCAACTTTGGCAGCCACTTCGCGGCTATTGCGGCGGCGGGGCCACTGGTCGGCCCTGTACTGGCGGCGCAGTACGGTTATCTGCCTGGCATGTTATGGCTGCTGATCGGTTGCGTGGTCGGCGGCGCGGTACACGATACCGTGGTGTTATTTGCCTCAATGAAACACCGGGGTAAGTCCCTGTCGGAAGTCGCTAAGCGTGAACTCGGGCCGGTAGCAGGCTGGTGTACCGGTCTGGCGATGTTATTTATCATCACTATTACCATGGCCGGTTTGTCGATGGTGGTAGTACATGCCCTTGAGCGTAACCCGTGGGGAACGTTTGCCGTCTTCATGACCATTCCGGTGGCGATTTGCGTCGGCCTTTGGGAACGTCTGACCGGCAGCATGAAAGCCGCTTCGTGGGTAGGCATTATTGCGATTATGGCCTGCGTGGTGATCGGGCCGTATATTCAGGCCTCGGCGTTTGGCGAATGGCTCAGTCTGCGCGCCTCTACCGTCAGCCTTGTCTTACCGATTTATGCGTTCTTCGCGACCGCTCTACCGGTGTGGATGTTACTGACGCCGCGCGGTTATCTCTCCAGCTTCATGAAAATCGGCGTGTTCGGTGCGCTGATCGTCGGCGTGGTGTTCATCAACCCGGAAATTCAGTTCCCGGCGATAACGCAGTTTATCCACGGCGGCGGCCCGGTGCTGGCCGGTCCGGTCTGGCCGTTTATCTCGATCACTATCGCCTGTGGCGCAATATCCGGTTTCCACGCATTTATCGGTTCCGGCACAACGCCGAAGCAGATAGACAAATGGAGTGACATCTTGCCCGTCGGTTTTGGGGCGATGCTAGCGGAGTGCGTGGTCGGCGTAATGGCGCTGATTGCTGCCACCGCGCTGCATCCGGCGGATTATTTTGCGATTAACTCAGCGCCGGAAGTGTTTGCCGGTCTGGGCATGCAGGTGGTGAATCTGCCGACGCTTAGCCAGGAAATCGGCTTAGATCTCAGCGGGCGCACCGGTGGTGCGGTGACGCTGGCGGTGGGCATGGCGGATATCTTCACCCGCATTCCGTGGTTCAGCCATTTATCCTCCTATTTCTTCCAGTTCGTGGTGATGTTCGAGGCGGTATTCATCCTGACGGCGGTCGATTCCGGCACCCGCGTAGCGCGCTATCTGTTGCAGGATTTCTTCGGCGACCTGTGGGCACCGCTGAAACGCACAGACTGGTGGCCGGGCGCGGTGGCATGCAGTATTGTCGCCTGCCTGCTGTGGGGATATCTTCTGAACTCCGGTGATATCAACTCGGTCTGGGCGCTGTTTGGCGTCTCCAACCAGCTGATGGCTTCAATCGGACTGATGATCGGCGCGACCATTATTCTGCGTCTGGCGGATAAACGCCGCTACATGCTGACCTGTCTGATCCCGCTGGCGTACCTGTATGTCACCGTGAACTACGCAGCGTACTGGATGGTGGCTCATGTCTATTTCAATTCGGCGGCCAAAGGCTTCAACATGTTCAACGGTACGATTTCCATCATTATGGTCGCGCTCGGTGCGGTGATTATGGTGGCATCAATCCTGCGATGGATAACACTGTGGCAGGCGCGCAGTGAAGGCGGCGTGGTCGAGGACGTGGCGGCGACGATGTAAATCACCGATGTCTGATAAGTCCTGTCAATGGTCAGGGCTTTTTAGTATCAATTGCTGATTGATCTTCCCGCCGTCCGCACCAATAATGCTCCCTTGACTCGGGGTGCCGCTCTTGCAAAAGAAAGGCTGAGATTTTACCCGTATTACCTGATCTGGATTATGCCAGCGTAGGGAAGTCAGGTATCTCTCCCGATGCCGCCTTCCTGAAAGCCGGTTGGGAGACTTATGAACGTCCGACCTTCCGTATTTCCCGGTGCGATTGCCGCCGGTTCTTTGCAACAACTCCGCCATTCATCACCGCTGGTCCATTGCCTGACCAACGACGTGGTGCAATCTTTTACTGCCAATGTTTTGTTAGCGCTGGGTGCGTCTCCGGCGATGGTGGTTGATCCTGCCGAAGCGGCGCAGTTTAGCGCCATTGCTGATGCCTTACTGGTCAACGTCGGTACGCTGACGCATCCTCACGCCAATGCAATGCTGGCGGCTATTCAGGCGGCGAATCAGGCCGGAAAACCCTGGGTGCTGGATCCGGTGGCCGTTGGTGGCCTGCACTGGCGCACCGAATTTTGTCTCGACATCATCAAACTCAATCCCTCTGCCATTCGCGGCAACGCCTCTGAAATCCGCGCACTCAGCGGTCTGAATGCGTCTGGCCGCGGTGTTGACAGCGGTGATGACTCTCTTTCTGCCTTGCCCGCGGCCCGGCAGCTGGCGCGTGAAACCGGTGCGATTGTCGCTGTCACCGGTGAGAAAGATTATGTGACCGACGGCGATCGCTGTTGGTCGGTACCGGGCGGCCATCCTATGATGACCCGCGTGGTCGGTACCGGCTGTGCGCTGTCGGCGGTGGTGGCTGCTTTCATTTCGTTGCCGGGCGACCGGCTGGATAACGTCGCGGCAGCCTGTCGTGTTATGTCCTGTGCCGGTGAACGCGCCTGCGTAACGGTGAAAGGGCCGGGCAGCTTTACGCCAGAGTTCCTCGATAATTTGTACTTAATGAACGCAGAGTGGTTAACCGGGGAGGCGCGGCTATGAAGCGAATTAATGCGCTGACCATTGCAGGCACTGATCCGAGCGGCGGTGCCGGGATCCAGGCCGATCTCAAAACGTTCTCCGCGCTCGGTGCTTACGGCACCAGCGCGATCACCGCACTGGTGGCACAAAACACTCGCGGTGTTCAGTCGGTTTATAATATCGACCCGGGATTTGTGGCGGCGCAACTGGATTCGGTGCTCAGCGACGTCCGCATCGACAGCACGAAAATCGGTATGCTGGCAAACAGCCAAATTGTGGAAGCGGTCGCGGAGCGGCTTCGGCATTATCAGCCGCCGTTTGTGGTGCTCGATACCGTCATGCTGGCGAAAAGTGGCGATCCATTATTACTGCCGGAAGCGGTCGATGCGGTACGCCAGTTGCTGATCCCGCAGGTGTCGATCATAACGCCTAACCTGCCAGAAGCCGCAGCGTTGCTCGAATGTGCGATAGCGACCAGCGAAGTGGAAATGCGTGAGCAGGGTGAAGCCTTACTGGCAATGGGCTGTGGCGCGGTGTTGATGAAGGGCGGCCATCTGAGTGATGAAGAAAGTCCTGACTGGCTGTTTATGGCGAGTTCCCGTGAGCGTTTTACCGCGCCGCGTGTCAATACCCGC
Organism: Enterobacteriaceae bacterium Kacie_13; assembly: GCA_013457415.1. NCBI lineage: Bacteria > Pseudomonadati > Pseudomonadota > Gammaproteobacteria > Enterobacterales > Enterobacteriaceae > Enterobacteriaceae bacterium Kacie_13. The sequence goes on along the minus strand of CP045665.1, from coordinate 3,466,075 downwards.
CACACTCACGGAACCGGCTGCACGTTGTCTGCTGCGCTGGCAGCACTGCGCCCGCGTCATAACAACTGGGCGGATACCGTGCGCGAAGCCAAGGCGTATCTGCAACAGGCACTGATGCAGGCCGATTCTTTGGAAGTCGGCCACGGCATCGGCCCGGTGCATCATTTTCATCGCTGGTGGTAGGGCGTTATTGAAATAGATCAGGCACGGCGTTGAGTTTCTCCTAGCGCCTGCTCAGCCTGATGAAACATCGCCAGCGCCCGTTGTAAATGCACGGCGTCGAACGGATTAAGCGGATAGAATTTCTCGTCTTTACGCGGGCGCAGCATCACGCGGATTTTATTGGCTGACATCCTTTCATAGAGATAGCTGGCGATGTCCTGATTCTCTTCATCCTTCCAGGACAGAACCAGTGCAGCATGCTCACCACTGCGACGGCCAATAAACTGTTCGTTCAGCCACAGACCTTCCAGATCGCCATCATTTTGTAATTTTTTGCCGTCAAACCATGGCGAATCTGCCAGCATCCACAGCGACTGTGGTGTGATCTCTTCATGCAGCAGTCGCCACATAGGACGGTTATTGTCCATCTGCCAGCAGGCCATACCAAGATAATCATTCAGCTCGCGCCAGTCATTTTCCAGCCGCTCTTTCAGTTCGGGATCCTGCACGTGCATAAATTGTTGCAGACCGCTGGCCTGTTCGCCCAGCTTGTTATAGGCGACCACTGTCATAGTGCGCGGTGTACGGCGGAAAGTGACCCACAGCAGAATTTTGGGGATACGAAAAGTAATGGCCTGGATGGTCAGCTTGTAACGATTACCGCGAGACATTACCAGTCCGTTCGCGGTACCGCGTTTGTCCTGATAATTACGCACCAGTACCACGCTGTTCTGGCCCATCCATCCGGTGAGGTAATGTTCTTTCTCACTTTCCGCCACGTCGAGATCGCGGGCGATCTGGCTGATTTTTTCTTCATCCAGCTGGGCGAGGGACAGTGACTCTTCGGCACTGTAAAAGCTTTTCTTCAGGGCGGCAGTAGCAGACATAAAAATTTCCACGGTATCGATGTGGTTTACAGCTTACCTGAAGTTGTCATACAAATTTTAGGGTTAACCCGCAAAATTAACCTAAAAGAATTTCAGGGCAGAATGAGTCGGGATAATGCCTTTTACTCAGCATCAAACCAGTCGCTGTTTTGCTCAGCAATCGGCGTGATGGTAGAAATCATTTCCTGCAAATGAATGCGGATGGCTTTTTCAGCAGCGTCCGGGTCATGCGCTTTCAGAGCGTCGAAAATGGCATAGTGTTGCGCGATAAGGTTTTCCGGCGGGGAGACTTTGCTGAGTGTGAGGAACCGCACGCGATCCATGGTCGCTTTAATGTGTTCAACGGTTTCCCAGGCCAGACGACAGTCGATGATCTGCGCAATCGTGCGGTGGAAATCATCATCGAGCAGCAGAAACTCCTGCGTTTGCTGGCTTTTTGCCGCAAGCCGCTGACGCTCAAGATTGTGTTCCAGCAGCGCCAGATCTTTCTCAGTGGCGACCATAGCAGCACGACGAACCACGGCGGTCTCAACGGCTTCGCGGATGAAACGGCCATCGGCGACGCGCTTGGATGAAATCTTCATCACATACGTACCGCGCTGCGGTAAGACCTGAACCAGTCCGGCTTCGGCCAGCTTGATAAAGGCTTCGCGAACCGGCTGGCGAGACACGTTAAAGCGTGTGGAAATCTCTTTCTCCGACAGGAATGCCCCCGGCGCAATGGCACAGGTGACGATGTCCTGACGCAAGGTGCGGTAAATCTGCTGATTCACCGGCACATTACTGAGAAATTCAAAGGCGTCTGTCATGGGCAAAAGTTGTCTTCAGAGTCGGGAGTTCACAATACTAACATGAGTTTTCTCAGGATTTTGAGATTGTTAGCGCAAGGATTCGACAGAGATTTGGGATATTCCATACAAACTAATCCGAATTGATATGCTCGCGGCAGTAAAGCTTTTTATAGGCTGCCGGGGTGATGCCCAGCAGCTTGCGAAACACCCGACGGAAATAGGCTGCATCGTTAAAACCGGTAAGCCGTGCGACATCGGCGACGTTACCGGTATTGGCCAGCAGCAGTTTCTCGGCAGCGGCGACACGGTGTTTATTCAGTGCGTCGGTCAGGGTCATCTGAAACGTCAGACGAAACACGCGTCCGAGATAATCAGCATTGCAGTGCAGCCTTTCCGCCAGCGCCGAAGCCCCCAGCGGCAGATGAAACTGGGTGGTGATGAGTTGCCGCGCCTTGTACGCCAGTGCAACGCCCGGCCCGCCGGGTTCCACATTTTCTGGCCACGCGCGGGCGACTTCCTGCAATAGTAAAATCAGATACAGCGCCAGCGAATGTCCATCTCTTTCCTGCTCATATAAAAATAGTCTGAATAACGTTAAAAGTGTTTCACGATCCCTGACTTTGCAATGCTGTGGAATATTCAGCTGTAAAGAGGGATTATTTTGCCGTGAATCAATTAACGTGCGGTTGCTCTCAATATCGAAGTGCAGCCAGTAAAATTTTAATTCAGGGTCAAACGTCGTTAACCCTTTATGTTCCCTGCCGGGGAATAAAAGCAAACTTTCCCCCTCACGCAGATCAAAGCGCGTATTTTCTTCCTGCAATGACAGGCCGCCACTTACTACATAAATCAGTTCATGCGAGTTGAGCCTGCGTGTCGGATGTGTGCCGATTCCACGTGAAATAAACAACCCGCCGTTTTGCACGTTAACCGGGTAATTCACAGAAAATGAAAACACATCAGTCATTTATAAGGCACTCTGGCAGCAGGTGAAGCATGACTGTAGCACAGGGCGCAGTAGCTGCCCGTATTGCCGGAAGACGTTTTGATCTGCTTCACAGATTTTATGTGTGAGTCGGAATTGTCCCGTTTAACTACTTTATCCTCCTCTTGTTGGCGTCTGACTCCCGTGCCAGATTAAATGTGTACCCTATAAAAAACGGGCTGATATAAAGCAGAATCTTTATATCACTGTATTCCTGACGGCTTATTTATACACATATAAAAGCGAGAAAATAAAATGCCAACAGATTCTCTAAATACCGGCTCAGTACTGGTGAAAGGCGCGGAGGGAATAATTTCTGCGAACGCTAAACTTTCTGTCAGTGAGAAAATAGGTTATGGATTAGGGGATGCCGGTGGCACGATCATTACCTGCCTGATCACCAGCTTCCTGACCTTTTTTTATACCGATGTATTCGGCCTGACGCCGGCGATTGTCGGCACATTATTTATTTCCCTGCGCGTCATTGATGCAATTTCCGATCCGTTGATGGGCATTCTGGCCGACCGTACACAAAGCCGCTGGGGACGTTTTCGTCCGTGGCAGTTGTGGATCGCGCTGCCGATCGGCGTGGTCGGTTTTCTGACGTTCACCGTGCCAGGTGTCAGCGGTGACGCCAAAATTGCATACGCCTTTTTCACCTATTTTCTGCTCTCAGTTTCTTACACCGCAATTAACGTGCCGTATTGCGCGCTGATCAACACCATGACCACCGATCATCGCGAGGTGATTTCCTGCCAGTCATGGCGCTTTGTGTTGTGCGGCGTGGCAGGCTTTATGGTCTCCGTCGGTTTGCCGTGGCTGGTGCAGATTTTCGGCAAAGGCGATGCAGCGCTCGGGTATCAGCAGGGCGTGGGTTTGTTGTGCGCCATCGCTGTGGTGATGTTCCTGTGGTGCTTCTTTACGGTTCGTGAACGCCTGCCGCTGGCGTTGCTCGGCCAGTTCAGTATTCGTCAGCACATTCGCGGGATGCTGAAAAACGATCAACTGCTGCTGATATTGCTGATGTCCTTCCTGCTGATCAACGTGTTCAATCTGCGCGGCGGCGGCTACATGTATTTCATCACTTATGTGCTGAAAGGCACAGCGGGATACGCCTCGATGTTCTTCGGTATGGTGACGCTGGCATCGATTCTGGGGGCGGTGATCGTCAATCAGCTGACCAAAATGATCGACAGCGTCCGTCTCTACATGATCACCAATCTGGTGCTGGCGGTCTTTTCCCTGCTGCTGTGGTTTGTGCCGGTGGGGGAACCATTCCAGACGCTGTGGCTGGGTATAATTTTTGTGCATTGCGTGATCCTCGGATTCACGCTGCCGCTGCACTTTTCCATCATGGCGTTCGCCGACGACTACGGGCACTGGAAAAACGGTATCCGTTCTTCGGGCATGAACTTCGCCTTCAATTTGTTCTTCATCAAGCTGGCCTGGGCGTCAAGTGCCGGGATCATCAGCCTGGTATTCATCCTGGTTTCTTATCAGGCCGGTGCAGACCACCAGACACCGACCTCGCTCGGCGGCATCACGTTGCTTGAAACGCTGCTGCCTGCGGCGATGCATCTGCTGCTGGCGGGGACACTGATGTTCTGCAAGCTCGATAACAAATTGCTGACGCAGATGTCGCATGATCTGGCAGCCAAAATTTAATTACGTTCATTATTTCAGGAGGTTGTATGTCATTTTCTCCGGTTGACTCTTTAGAAGTACCGTTGCAAAAAGTGAATATTTCCGATGCGTTCTGGCTGGAATACCAGCGCCTGGTGAAGGATGTGGTAGTGCCGTATCAGTGGAAAGCGCTGAATGATGATGTGACAGACGCCGAGCCGAGCCATGCGATAGAGAATTTCAGAATTGCCGCCGGGCAGAGTGAAGGGGAGTTCTATGGCATGGTGTTTCAAGACAGCGATGTTGCTAAATGGCTGGAGGCGGTCGGGTATTTGCTGGCAAAAACGCCGGATGCTGAACTGGAAAAAACCGCTGATGCGGTCATTGATCTGGTCGGCGCGGTGCAACAACCTGATGGTTATCTCAATACCTATTTCACTGTCAAAGAACCGCAGCAGCGCTGGACGAATCTGGCAGAGTGCCACGAGCTTTACTGTGCCGGGCACTTGATCGAAGCGGGTGTCGCGTATACACAGGCGACTGGCAAAACCCGTTTGCTGGATATTGTGTGCAAGCTGGCGGACCACATTGCACAGGTGTTTGGCCCCGGTGAGCAGCAGTTGCACGGTTATCCCGGTCATCCGGAAATCGAACTGGCGCTGATGCGTTTATATGAAGCTACCGGTGAAACCCGTTATCTCGAACTAACGCGTTTCTTCGTTGAACAACGTGGTGCAGAGCCGCATTTCTACGATATTGAATACGAAAAACGCGGTAAAACGTCACACTGGAATACTTACGGCCCTGCGTGGATGGTGAAAGACAAAGCCTACAGTCAGGCGCATTTGCCGATAGCGTTACAGACTACGGCTATCGGCCACGCGGTGCGATTTGTGTATCTGTACGCCGGTGTGGCGCATCTGGCGCGGCTGAGTCAGGATCAGGAAAAACGTGAAGTCTGCCAGCAGCTGTGGGAAAACATGACCCAACGGCAGATGTATATCACCGGATCGATTGGCTCGCAAAGCAGCGGCGAAGCGTTTTCATCAGATTACGATTTACCGAACGACACGGCGTATACCGAAACTTGTGCCTCGATCGGTCTGATGATGTTTGCTAACCGCATGCTGCAGATGGAGGCCGACAGTCGTTACAGCGACGTAATGGAGCGCGCGCTTTACAACACCGTGCTGGCCGGTATGGCGCTTGATGGCAAACATTTCTTCTACGTCAATCCACTGGAAGTGCATCCGAAAAGTATTCCGTTCAACCATATTTACGATCACGTCAAACCTGTGCGTCAGCGCTGGTTCGGCTGCGCCTGCTGCCCGCCGAATATCGCGCGGTTGCTGGCATCTCTGGGGCATTATATTTATACCCAGAGACCGGACGGCGTGGACATCAATCTGTATATCGGCAGCGATGTGGAAGCGACGGTCAATGGTAAACCGCTACGGCTTAAACAGTCCGGCGGCTATCCGTGGGCCGAACGGGTGCTGATTGAGGTCAGTACCGATGAGCCGCTGGAAGCCACACTGGCGCTGCGTTTACCGGACTGGTGCGCCAGCCCGCAGGTGATGCTGAATGGCAAACCTCTGGAGCTGGCCAGCCTGACCCGACGCGGCTATTTGCGGCTGACGCAGGAATGGCAGCAGGGCGATCGCATTGAAATGACATTACCGATGCCGGTGACGCGTGTGAAGGGGAATGCGTTGCTGCGCCATGTCGCCGGAAAGGTGGCCATTCAGCGCGGCCCGCTGGTGTATTGTCTCGAACAGGCTGATAACGGCAGTGAACTGCACAACCTCCGGCTGCCAAACGGCGCGCATTTCCGGTTGATCGCCGGAAGCGGACTGTTTGCCGGTAAAACGCTGCTGCAAACTCACGGGGAACGGCGTGTATCGGCTCAGGCCGGTGAGCAGCCGCTTTACCGCTTCAATCCACCCCTCGAAGAGCGCGTACCGCAAACGATGACCTTCGTGCCGTACTTTACCTGGGCAAACCGCGTGGAAGGGGAAATGCGTGTTTGGATCGATGAAGTGTAGAAAAATAGGCGTTCCGATAAAAGCAAACCCGGCGCAGGTGGCCGGGATTGTCATTTTTATATTCGAGTTATGAGTTATGAGAGAGTTTTGTTTCGACTGAATGCTTTGGGGGCTTAATTACAAAAAATACGAGAATGGCGCCCAGCGCCGCGACGCCGCCTGCGAGCATAAAGGCGCTGTCGAAACGGCCAGTATTCTGCACGATAAAGCCAGTGACGACCGGTCCGATAATTCCGGAGACGCTGCCGACCAGATGAATGAATCCGCTGGTGCCACCGACACGGGATTTATGCACGACATCCTGAATAATCGCCCAGTAAATTGCTCCTGTGGTGTACAGGAAGAAAATAGAAACTGACATCAGCACTACTGCGGGCACCACGCTGGTCACGATACCGGCGAGCGCGACGCAGACTGCTGCGGCTAACAAGCTGACCACCAGGATAATTTTACGCGACAGTAATAGGCGGCCGGTAATATTAAAGATCTTATCGGAAATATAACCGCCTAATGCCAGACCGACGAAGCCGACGATCCATGGAATGACGGTAGTTAAACTCATTTCTTTAATATTTAGTCCATGTGCCTGAACCAAATACGCCGGGAACCAGCTCAGGAAGAAGAATAAAATATAGTTGTAGCTGAAGAAGGCGAAAGCCGTGACCAGAATAATAGGCTGTTTTAAATAGTAACCCAGACCATGCGCCGCCTGCGCCAGATCTTCTTCTGCACTTAAATGCTCATTTTTCATGGCATCCACCAAGCGCAATTCTTCGGGGGAGACGCGTTTACTTTTCAGCGGATTATCGGCCACGGTGAAGAACCACACCGCCATCCATACAATACCTATCGCGGCAATGACCATAAATGCCGGACGCCAGCCAAATGAAATAGCCAGATACCCGACGATTGGCCCGGCCACGGCGCCGCCGAGCGGCGAACCGGCGCTGAGAAGCCCCATAGCAGTGGCAGCCTGTTTCTTCGGAAACCAGCCGTTAATCATCTTATTTGCCGAGGCGCATATCGGCCCTTCGGCCATACCGAATAATACCCGCAGAATAAGCATGGAATAAAAGCCGGTTGCGATGGCTGTCATCCCGCAGAATAAAGACCACAGTCCGACGGCTAACCCCATAACGATCGTCGGGCCGAATTTATCTACTGCTAAACCGCCGAGGAAGTTAAATATTGCGTAACCAAAGAAGAAACTGCCAAATATCAGACCGAACTGTTCGGGATTAATGGTCAGTTCTTTTTCAATCATCGGGACAGTAATCGACAGCGCGACGCGGTCGAGGTAATTGATCATGTACACCATAAACAGCAGGAATACGATAATCCAGCGCAGATTCTTAAACATAGGTAAGTGCTCCACTTGGTGTCGTTTTAATAGTGTTGCGTTATTTGTAGGTTGAATCTCAGGTACTCAGTGGCAGGAAGGATGGCGTGCATCCTTCCTGAATTTCCAAAGCTTATAAATTTTGAAACATCAGAACGTCAGTAATACTTTGCAGCAGGCACGCTGATCCTTTTCAAACAGCGTCAGGGCGGCTTCCACCTGACCGGCGGGCATCCAGTGCGTCACCAGTTTTTCCGGCGCGATTTTCCCTTGCTCCATCCATTCAATCACCTGCGGGAAACGATGGCTGTTCAGACGCGATGAGAACAACGAAATTTCTTTACTGGTGATACTTTGCTGCGTGAAGGCGCTAGGTTCGCCTGAGAACCCCATCATGCCGATGCGTGCCGCCGGTGACGCCAGCAAAATGGCCTCCTGCAAAATCGCCGGATGGCAGGCAGCATCGACAATCAGCGTCGGCAGAATACCTTCCGCAGAGAGCACGTCAGCCACGCTGCGTTCAGTATTGTTGATGGTCCAGTCCGCGCCGCTTTCCTGCGCCATCTGTAACCGTTCTTCGATGCGATCAGTAACAATCACTTTTTTCACACCGTAAACACCTTTCAGCACCTGAATCACCGTCAGCCCCATCGGGCCTGCGCCGTAAACCAGCGCGGTGTCCTGCGGCGTCGGTTTTAAGAACGCGGTAATGTTCGCCGCGATCGTAAAGGGTTCGACCATACTGGCGAGTTTGTCAGGGATCGCCGCGGGCACAACATAAGCATTTTTCGCCGGTGCGCAGGCGTAATCGCTGAAGCCGCCGTCGCGGTGTACGCCGATCACCTGCAACTGGGTACAGACGTTGGGGCGACCGATGGAGCAGGGATAACAGTGTCCGCAGCTGACCACCGGATCGATAACCACGCGTTCGCCGATGCGTGATGTTTCGACGCCTTCTCCGACACTGTCGATATGGCCGAAGAACTCATGGCCTATCACGCGCGGATATTTTGCGAAAGGATTGTGGCCGTGATAAATGTGGACATCCGAGCCGCAGATCCCTGCATAACTCACCCGAACTCGTACCTCACCGGCGGCAGGTACCGGCAAGGCACGTTGCTCGATCACCAGTTTTCCCGGTTCTTGTATAACGACGCTGTTCATTATTCGCTCCCTTACCAGTTCCACAAAGTACCGTCTTCCAGACGGGCCACCGGCAAATACGCCGGTTCATACGGATATTTCGCTGCCAGTTTTTCGTCGAACTCGATACCCAGCCCCGGTTTTTCGCCCGGATGCATATAACCATTATCAAACGTCCAGTTATGTGGGAAGACTTCCAGCATCTGCTCGGAATAGCCCATGTATTCCTGCACGCCAAAGTTTGGTACCCACAGGTCGAAGTGCAGGGCGGCCGCCATGCACACCGGCGAGAGATCCGATGGCCCGTGCGAGCCGGTGCGCACCTGATACAAAGAGGCAAAATCGGCGATCCGGCGCATACCGGTAATGCCGCCCGCATGGGTGATGGTGGTACGGATATAATCGATCAGCTGTTCTTCGATGAGTTGTTTGCAATCCCAGATGCTATTGAACACTTCGCCGACCGCAATTGGGGTTACGGTATGCTGGCGGATCAAACGGAAGCATTCCTGATTCTCCGCCGGAGTCGGATCCTCCATCCAGAACAGGCGATAGTCTTCGATGCTTTTACCGAAGCGCGCGGCTTCGACAGGCGTCAGGCGGTGATGCATGTCATGCAGAAGATGTTCGTCAAAACCGAATTTATTACGCACGGCCTCAAACAGCTTTGGCGTGAAATCGAGGTATTTCTCCGTCGACCACAGTTGTTCTTCCGGCCAGTTCCCTTTGGTCGCCGGTTCGTAGGCCAGTCCTTTGCCTTTCGACATCCCATAAGTGGTTTTCATGCCCGGCACACCGCACTGCGCGCGGATCGCCTTAAAGCCAAGTTCTTTGTGTTTGGCGTAATCATCCAGCACTTCATCTACCGAATGGCCGGTGGTGTGACAGTAAACCATTACCCCGGTACGTGATGCGCCGCCAAGCAGTTGGTATAACGGCATATTGGCAGCTTTAGCTTTGATGTCCCACAACGCCGTGTCCACCGCCGAAATCGCTGACATGGTGACCGGCCCGCGACGCCAGTAAGCCCCTTTGTAGAAGAACTGCCAGATATCCTCAATCTGGTGTGCATCGCGCCCGATAAGCTGCGGGCAGACGTGGTCTTTAAGGTAGGAGGCAACAGGCAGCTCGCGGCCATTGAGCGTGGCATCACCGATGCCGGTCAGACCGCTGTCAGTGGTGATTTTCAACGTAACAAAATTGCGACCTGGGCAAGTAACAAAGACTTCAGCATTCACGATTTTCATCGGTTATGACCTTCTGCAGTAAAGTTGGATGCATTTCCTTTGGCTATAAATACGCCAGATGCCAACTACCATACAAGTATGTATATTGGTTTTTGCCGGAGAGGATCACACTTTGTTGCGTGAAAGTTATCCAAAGATAAGGGGGAAGGCGAAGGGGAAACGCAGACAATGCGTTTAGATGAGCCGGAAATTAACCTCAGAATGTCTTAAAAAAAGCCTCCGGTTGGGAGGCTTAGTGCAGGTCAGTCACGTTTTACGTGTTTTTCGATGAGCCTCATGCAAATCTCAAGGGTTTTTAGTTTCTCTTCACGGTTACGGTCAAAATCCTTTTGTGTCGGGCGTCTTGTGGTATTTCGTTGTAATAACATAGTGGCCTCTTCCATTTGTGTGAGTCGACTTAATTAGCTCGCTTTTTGAACTAATTAAAAGTCGATCATACGCTTTTTGATGTGATGTAGTGAAGGCGTTGAAATAAATTATTTCAGGTTTTTTATCCCTGATAAATTTCTCAATTGCATCCGTTAACCCACCAAAAAATCTTAAATAGTTCGCCCGCGATATGATTTTTTGAGGGAACAACTTATCGAATACCGTCTTGCCATTACGTTCATCAGAGGGGATTTCATCCCATGCGGTGTCATAGAAAGTGATGATATGGCCATGAACATCTTCACAAGATTGTCTGATTATTTTCGCCATTATCTGAAAACTATCCTCAGCGGCACTGGAAAAATGCAGGAAAAGAATACGGAAAATTTTTATCTTTTCATGTGGCAGCGCGAAGCGGACATCGTAAAAACTAATATCAGAAAGATGACAACTATTTATAACCTGATGATATTTCATAAGATGAAGGCTTGATTTTTATAGGTGCCGTTTTTATATCACCGCTTTTTAACACTTGAAATTGGCACTTTCTTACTCAGGACGACGCCTTCCAAAATAATTTTGGATTGCATTACCTGATGCAAATCTTAGGAACTCACCTCTCAAAATGACAAAGCCCGCAGAGGTGCGGGCCGTATGAACTGGTTGGGAATCTACCCCAGCAACTCGCAATGAGGTGGCAGGCGACACTCAATGATGTCGGCCAGAACTTCGATGCGGAAGTGTTTACCGGTCAGTGGTTCGCCATCGAGGTTGAAGGTCATATCATGCGGCGCGGTGATTTCCAGCCACGGGAGATGAGCCGAGACGATATTTTTGTTTTCTTCGTTATTAAGCAGGCTGCGCAGGAATGAGGGCAGCAGCTCTTCGGAGGTCAGCAGACGCAGTTGCAGCAGGCCATCATTGATTAGCGCTTCCGGACAGATTTGCTGTCCGCCACCGGCCTGGCGACCGTTACCGATGCCAATGACCAGCGCATCGCCTTCCCAGCTGAAATCCGGGCCTTTGATTTCGCAGCGGTCGGCCTTCAGTGTATCAAGACGTAAAAGTCCGTGGATAAAATACGAGACGCCGCCGAGCGCCGCTTTGAGTTTTTCCGGCGTTTCTGTGGTGATGCGCGTACCAAATCCGCCGGTCGCCATATTGATGAAGTAGTGCTTATCATTCACCCTGGCAAGATCGATCGCTTCTGCCCGGCCCTTTATCGCCAGCAGCAACGCCTGTTCCGGGGCAAGCGGAATACTACAAGCGGTTGCAAAGTCATTGGCCGTTCCCAGCGGGACAATACCCAGAACCGGGCGCGGCTCCTGAAGCTGAGCCAAGGCTCCGGCGATTTCATTGATGGTGCCGTCGCCACCACCGGCAATGACGGTGTCACAGCCAAGCGTAACGGCTTCTGAGACATAGCGTGCGGCATCGCCGTATTCCCAGGTGACGCGGACGGCCAGCTCCACCCCTTCTTTGCGCAGCGCACCGACGGCCACACGCAACTCCTCATTGCCTGCGCCTTTTCCATTCAAAATCAGCAATGCTGTGGTCATGTATGCTCCTTTTCTTTATACATAACTACCATAAATGAAAATGCTCATACTTGGCTATCAGATAAATGATTGAAAAAAGCACCGCATGAATAAAATCATTGGAGTTAGATATATTCAATAAGACTATTATGTTTTTGTGAAACATTATTTTTATTAATAGACAGAAATGAATAATGATTATTTTAACCGAGGGAATATTTGAATGGGTTGATTACAAAAAGAAAAGCCAGCTCAAGGGAGATTGAGCCGGCCAAGGAGGTGGTTCCTAGTGTAGTCCGTTGCTTTATTTTGCATTCGAAGTAAATTGCGAATGCATATTATCCAACCCCAAAAGGAATAGATGTGATCCGTTTCTTATTTTCAACAAAAGCCTATTTGGCGTGCGGATTGCGCGTGTCAGTTTCTTGCAGATTGCGCAACAAGATGGCGAACTCGAGACTGATATCGTCCGGCAGCGCGGCGTAGACAATGTGACCGTTACCAGGCGCGACGTCAGTCGGTTGACCTTTCTTGTTTCGCAGCGCTTCAAGCCGGAACTGAATATTGCCCTGCGGCGTCATCATTTCTACGCTGTCGCCGACGCTGAATTTATTTTTTACGTCAATCTCAGCCCAGCCATCCACACGGTTGCCGGTGAACTCACCGACAAACTGCTGACGGTCGCTGACTGAGAAACCGTACTCGTACGTCTGCTGGGCATCATGCGTATGGCGGCGCAGGAAACCTTCGGTATAACCTCGGTGTGCCAGGCCTTCGAGCGTGGTCAGTAAGGTTGGATCGAAAGGTTTACCGGCAACGGCATCGTCAATGGCGCGACGATACACCTGCGCGGTGCGCGCACAGTAGTAGAAGGATTTGGTGCGGCCTTCAATTTTCAGTGAGTGAACGCCCATTTTTGTGAGGCTCTCGACATGCTGAATGGCGCGCAAATCTTTGGAATTCATAATGTAGGTGCCGTGTTCATCTTCGAACGCACTCATGTATTCGCCCGGACGCAGCGCTTCTTCCAGCATGAACACTTTGTCCGTCGGCTGGCCGATGCCCAGCGTCGGTTCGACAGCCTCGACCTGCTGCACCGGTATCGGTTCGTGCTGATGCACAATGCTGCCGATATCGTTCTCTTTGCCTTCCTGTACTTTGTATTCCCAACGGCAGGCGTTGGTGCAGGTACCCTGATTGGGGTCACGTTTGTTGATGTAACCGGAAAGCAGGCAGCGGCCGGAATAGGCCATGCATAGGGCGCCATGGACGAAGATTTCGAGTTCCATATCCGGCACCTGGGCGCGGATTTCGGCGATCTCTTCGAGCGACAATTCACGTGACAAAATTACCCGCGTCAGCCCCATTTGCTTCCAGAACTTCACCGTCGCCCAGTTCACCGCATTGGCCTGCACTGACAGATGAATATCCATCTGCGGGAATGCTTCGCGCACCATCATGATAAGCCCCGGATCGGACATGATCAGTGCGTCCGGCCCCATGTCTATAACCGGTTGCAGATCACGCAGAAACGTTTTCAGCTTGGCGTTGTGCGGCGCGATATTGACCACCACGTAGAATTTTTTACCCAAGGCATGGGCTTCGTTAATGCCTATTTCCAGATTCTGGTGGTTAAATTCGTTATTACGCACGCGCAGGCTGTAACGGGGTTGTCCGGCGTACACCGCATCTGCGCCGTAAGCGAAGGCATACCGCATATTTTTCAGCGAACCGGCAGGGGAGAGCAGTTCAGGAACAAATGAATCGGGGGTCAACATAGTCAATCTCAGTCTGATCACAAGTCAGGGCCGTCCCGGATGCGGGGCGACGAAAGGCCAGAATTGTAACGTCTGGGTTGAGTAAAAGCAGCCGGTTAGTGTGGGTATTTGGGGTTTTACGGGTTCAGATCAATTTTTGGCTTCTGAGGTTGTCGCAAAGAATACGACAACCTCAGTCAAAGGGATCAGGCAGGTTGCTGAGTGGAATCGCGGATATCGGCCGTTGCCCCATTTTTAACCACCGACTGCACGCCTTTTCTGGCCGCGTTTTCGGTGGTGTACATTTCACTGACGCCAATCACCTGATGATTTTTGGCTTTCAGCACAAAATAAAATTGCCCGTCTTTTGACGGTTTTATCTCGTATTGTTCTTCATGTGGCGCGTTATTTTGCACAGACGTAATGCCATTTTCTGCCGACGCTTTACTGGCATACATTTCACTGGTGAGAATAATCTCTCCGTTCCCGGCCTTCAGGTTAAAGTGAAACTGTCCATTCTTCGCTTTTTTCAGATCATAGTGACCAGTCGCCATAAAGGTTATCTCCAGCAAGGGGGTTATTTTCCACAGCTAAGTGTAGTTAAAGGAGAATCTTTCGCGGCGATAAGGGGAAGTTATGGCATGAAATGTGAACTGGCCGACAGACTTTCAGCAACTTTACAAAACTGAACGGTCGGCCCGGAAAGAACGGCTAGCGCGTCAGGCGAGGTGGCAGGGCTCCGCTTCCCAGCGGTAGCCGACGCCGTAGACGGCGCGGATGAAGGCTTTCTCGCCGTCCAGCGACTCCAGCTTTCGGCGCAGGTTTTTGATATGACTGTCGATGGTGCGGTCGGTGACCACCCGGTAGTCATCGTAGAGATTATTGAGCAGCACTTCGCGGGTAAACACGTAGCCCGGCTTTACCGACAGGGTTTTCAGCAGGCGGAATTCTGCCGGCGTCAGTTCAAGTTCATGCCCCTGGAACGAAGCCTGAAAGCGTGCTTCATCGATATGCAGGCCGTGGTTTTTGGTAATGCTTTCGTCCGGGCGCACGCAGCGGCGCAGGATCACTTTGACGCGCGCCACCACTTCACGCGGGCTGTACGGTTTACAGATGTAATCATCCGCCCCGATTTCGAGCCCCAGCAGGCGATCAATCTCTTCGGTTTTTGCCGTTACCATCATGATCGGCACGTCAGAAAACTGGCGGATATCACGACAGATCGACAGGCCGCTGCTGCCCGGCAGCATCAGATCGAGCAAAATCATCGCGGGCGGGCTGGCTTTGACCTGTGTGACCACGTCGTGGCCGTCAGGCAGCCATTGGGTGATATAACCTGCCGCATCGAGGTAATCGATCAGCAACTGAGCGAGTTTCGGCTCATCTTCTACAATCAAAATTTTCAACGGCGCGGAGCCGGTTGTTACGTAATCGTTCATCAGATTCTCGACCCATGTGGAACAGAAAGCGGCAGGACGACAGTGATACGCACGCCGCCTGCGGGAGAGTGGCTGGCGCTTATCTGCCCACCGTGTGCTTCGACGATATTCTGACAAATCGCCAGACCTAAACCAGAGCCGCCGCTGGCGCGGTTGCGCGAGCCTTCGGTGCGATAAAAGCGCTCAAAAATGCGCATCAGCTGTTCATCACTGATACCGGGCGCGCTGTCCTGAAATGTCAGTATCAGCGATTTCTCGCGGATTTCTCCCAGAATTTCCAGTCCGCCGTGGGGATCAGTATAGCGCAGGCTGTTTTCCATCAAATTATTGAAAAGCTGCGACAGGCGCTGCGGATCGCCGAACACCTGCGCGCTTTCCGGCAATTTGCTGGTCAGCGTTAACTGCTTGCTGTGGAAGCGATCGCGTGAACCGGCTTCCGCCAGCTGCACCAGATGTACGACGTCGGTGTCGACTTTACGGTACGCCAGCGCACCGGCATCGGAAAGGGAAAGCTGGTGCAAATCATCCACCAGCTTGGTGAGGATTGAGACTTCCGACTGCAATGATTCCAGTGAGCCAAGCGTCATTTTACGCACGCCATCCTGCATGGCTTCCAGCTCACCGCGCAGTACCGCCAACGGGGTGCGCAGCTCGTGGGAGATATCGGCCATAAACGCTCGCCGCATCTGCTCGTTTTTTTCCAGCGTCATCGCCAGCTGGTTGAAATCCTGCGCCAGTTTCCCCAGTTCATCTTCGCTGTCGACTTCCACGCGAGTGCTGAAATCTCCGGCGGCCAGCTGATGGGTGCCCTTGACCAGCCGTTTGACCGGCGCGAGCATACCGCGCGATAACAGCCAGGTGACGGCGGCGGCCAGTAGCGCAGTAAAAGCGACAATCATCCAGCTGGTGCGGCTTTGCTGGCGCTCGAAGTTGATGTCGGCATCGCGCGTCAGGCGTTCAGCCGGGGTCGAAATCACCGAACCGATTACTACGCCATTAACGGTCATCACGCGGCGCGGTCCCTGCAAATCAGGCGGCACCGGCTGATCGTATCCGCCAATCCGGCGATCGTGACTGTCGAGGATCCAAAATTTTGTGCGCCATCCCTGCGGCGGCATACGCGGGCTGCTGTTTTGTTCAAAGGAACGCATCAGCTGATAGATCAGACGGTCATTGGTTTCTAAAAACTCCCAGCTGCCGTGCTGTTTGTATTGTTCCTGCAACGTGTCGGCCAGCAGCTCGACGCGCTGTTCGTTACTCTGGCGGATGTAATCAATAAAGCCGCGCTCGAAGCTCATCCGCACGCCCCAGTTCATGGTGATTAACACCAGCGCACAGGTGCAGAAGATGGCCATGAACAGTTTGACGGTAATTCCTAGTTTCATGATTTTCTCATTGGATCGGGAGAGCTGGCCGCAGCGCGACGACGGTCAATAAGGGCATTTTTCTGGGCATCCGCCGGCACGCGCGAAAAGACCCAGGCGGGCAGGGCGATAATCACCGCCATCGCCATATAGCAGTACAGAAACGCGGTATGCATCGCGCCGCTGCCGACGTTCACCTGCTGTTGCGCAAACACGCCGATGAGGATACCTGCGACGCTGACGCCCAGACTCATCGACAGCTGCATGATCATCGACAGCAAACTGTTGCCGCTGCTGGCAAGGCGCGGCGGCAAGTCTTTCAGCGTCAGGGTATTCATCGACGAGAAGCGCAGCGAATTCACCATCCCCTGGAAGAACAGCACAATCGGGATCATCCACACAGCGCCATAAATCGCCACCAGCGGGAAGATAAATGTAATCAGTGCCAGCAACAGCGTGGCGGTTACCAGCGCAGAACGGTAGCCGAGCTGATTGACCAGCCGGACCACCACGCGCTTCATTCCCATGCTCCCGAGCACCATCGGGATCATCATCAGCCCGGCGTGAAAGGGGGTGAAGCCCATGCCGAGTTGCAGAAAGACCGGCGTCATAAACGGCAACATACCGCTGCCGATGCGACCCAGAAAACTGCCGGTCAGGCCGATTTTAAAGGTCGGCGTATGAAACAGGCGCAGGGAGAACAGGGCGGATAGATTACCGCGCGCATGCATCCAGTAGAGGCCGAGTGCGCCAAATCCAACCACGACCAGCAGCAGTAATTTCAGCGGCGTCAGTCCAAGCCCCCGGCTGCCGTCCAGCGCCAGCGTCAGTGTCGCCATACACACCGCCAGCATGATAAACCCGCTGATATCAAAGCGGCGTGTCTGCATTTTGTAATTCGGCATGATCATTAATGTGGCAATACAACCGGCAATGCCGACCGGCAGGTTGATCAAAAAAATCCAGTGCCAGCTGGCGTACTCCACCAGAAAACCGCCGAGCGCCGGGCCGAGCAGCGGACCGACCTGACCGGGCAAAGTCACCATGGTCATGGCCGCCATATATTCACTGCGCGGTACAATTTTCAGCACCGTCAGCCGCCCGACCGGCACCATCATCGCGCCGCCAATCCCCTGAACCACGCGGGACATCACCAGCTCACGCAGGCTGTCAGATTGAGCACAAAGCAGGGAACCCAACGTGAACAGTACAATGGCCGAGAAGAAGACCCATTTGACGCCGACTTTATCCGCCAGCCAGCCACTGGCGGGCAGCATCACCGCCACGGTCAGCACATAAGCCACCACTACCGAATGCATGTGCAGAGGGTTTTCACCGAGGCTATGGGCCATCGATGGCAACGCAGTATTGACGATGGTGGTATCCAGCGCCTGCATAAAAAAGCCAAACGCGACGATCCACAACTGCCAGCGCACAGAAGGCGGCAGTGGTTCGCAGGGCGGTAAAGTCTCGGTATTTTCAGATTTCATCGGGTTATCGCATCAGCACAATCATTGTCGCGGCTTGCAGACGGTCATCCGTCATCAGACCAGACTCACAGTGTAGCCAGAATGCTCCGGCAGAAAATGGAGGAAATAAGGAGAGTCCTTCTCATTCCTCTCAACATTTTTGAAATTACTTATGACAAAAAGGTCGGGCATTAAGCCACTCATTTTATATCAAAATGCTAAGGTTAACCCTGAATCACAAACCGTTCGCACGCGAAGCATGTGTAAATTGACCGTTAAAGGGAGAGAGTGATGAGTAAAAGAGAATTAGGCCGTTCAGGTATTCAGGTGCCAGTGCTGACTTTTGGTGGCAATGTGTTTGGCTGGACAGTCGATCAGCCCGCCTCTTTCAGTCTGCTCGATGCGTTGCTGGATCATAACCTGAATTTTATCGATACCGCCGATGTGTACTCCCGCTGGGTCGATGGCAATCAGGGCGGTGAATCTGAAACAATTATCGGCAACTGGCTGAAGAAAACCGGAAAGCGCGACCAGATTGTTCTGGCGACCAAAGTGGGTAAACCGATGGGCGAAGGCAAAGTCGGCCTGTCGCCACGTTATATCAGAGAGGCGGTGGAGGCGTCGCTGAAACGACTGCAAACGGATTACATCGATCTCTATCAGTCCCATGATGACGATGCAGATACCCCGCTGGCGGAATCGCTGGCCGCGTTTGATGCGTTGATCAAAGAAGGTAAAGTACGCGCCATCGGGGCCTCGAACTACAGCGCGTCGCGCCTGGCCGAAGCGCTGACAGTCAGCAAGGATAACGGGCTGGCACGTTATGAAACGCTGCAACCGCTGTACAACCTGTATGACCGCAAAGTGTATGAAGAAGCGCTGGAAAAAGTCGTCACGGAACACGGCGTTGGTGTCATCAACTTTTATGGGCTGGCGAGTGGTTTCCTGACCGGGAAATACCGGACTAAGGCTGATGCCAGCAAAAGTAAGCGTGGCGAAAGTGTGATTGAGCGTTATCTCGACGAACGCGGTTTGAAAGTGCTGAAAGGGCTGGATCAGGTAGCTGAAAAGCACGGCGTACAGCCGGGGCAGGTGGCGTTAGCATGGCAGATTGCCCGTCCGAGCATCACTTCTCCGATTGTCAGTGCGACCTCTTTGCAACAGCTCAATGAACTGGCGCAAGCCGTGACGCTGAAACTGGATGACGCTGATATTCAGACCCTGAATGACGCCAGCGCCTGGGAATAACGTCGTTTGGAAAATAAAAAACCGCCATGAGAAATCAGGCGGTTTTTTATTTAGTGCTGAAGTGTCGGCAATGTGACGATTAACGGAACAATGTTTGTGCCCAGCGCGCCAGACCAGCGGTAACTGAGCCAAAGTCATTGCCCCCGACCAGCGGAATACCCGGCAACTGCGCCTGTAACGCGGCACGCAGGAGGGGGGAACGCGCGCTGCCGCCAGTCAGATAAATCACGTCTGGCTTAATGTCGCTGCTTGCCAGCGCCAGATTCACCTGTTCCTGAATTCGTTCCAGCGGTTGTGCGATAGCGTCGCTCAATTGTTGCTGGCTGATGGTTTCTGCCAGGCCAGACTCGATGAAGTCCATCGCTGCGGTGACGCTTTCGCGTTCGGAGAGCGCTATTTTGCTCTCTTCCGCCGCGCGCACCAGACGATAGCTCAGACGCTGTTGCTGAACTTTCAGCAGGCGTTTAATGAGATCCGGCTGTGCGGCATCGCGGATTAAATCGCGCAACATACGGCCATTGGCGACGCTGTAGAAATCGATCTGAGCAGGCACATCGTTAGTTGCGACCGCATTCCAGTAAGGGAGTGCCGGAATAGCGATACCCTTTTGGGTTTCGCTGCCCATACCGAACTGTGGCGTCAGCTGTTTGAACGCTGTCATGATATCCAGATCATTACCGCCCACGCGGCAACCACTGTGGCCGAGCAGGCTGTTCTGACGCTCTGCTTTATCGCGCCACTGCGGGCCCATCAGCAATACCGAGCAGTCAGTGGTACCGCCGCCGATATCCACCACCAGCACGGTTTTCTCGTCAGTCAGCGTTGCTTCAAAATCTAGCCCTGCTGCTACTGGTTCGAACTGGAAAGCGATATCGCGAAAACCGGCACGTTCTGCAGCACGTTGCAAAATGCCCTGCGCCTGACGGTTGGCGTCATCCCCACCCATGCCCTGGAAGTTGATCGGGCGACCAATAACGGTCTGCTCGATGGATTGCTGTAACACAGATTCTGCCTGACGTTTGATGTGGAACATCATCGCGCAGACCAGATCTTCGAACAGAGCAATCTGCTGTGGCTTCAGGCCGTTTGCACCCAGGAAAGATTTCGGTGAGCGGACAAAGTACACCTCCTCTGGATCTTCCATATAGGTGGCGAGCGCCTGCAATCCAAACTGTACGCTGTTGGCATTAACCGGAATATCTTCCTCGCGGTTAAAGCTGATACTGCGACGCAGCAGTGCCAGATTTTCATCACTGCCCGTCGGAACTTGTCCGTGGCGGTTCAGCCATTCGCTGACTGCTTCGCGAGTCGGCGCACAAAGCATGGAGGGTAAATAAGGATCGTTATTTTCTAACGCCAGCAGGTGGGCGTTATTGTCGCGCATCACCGCAACTGAGCAATTCGCTGTACCGTAGTCAAATCCAATAAACATCACTGATCCCCATGCCAAAGAAGGGGCGGGACTTTACCGGAGTGAGGGACTTAGAGCAAGACCAAAACGGAGGGATTCTGACCCTTGAAACGCAAGGTGTTTGCGGTGATACCCCCCCCCCAGCCCTCCCCTTTGCAGGGAAGGGAGCAGACCCGGCCGGTTTTGAATTTGCTCTTCCCCTTGTGACAGGGGGAGGCCGGGAGAGGGTATGTCAGACGACGAGATTACTTCAGCAACGCCTGCGCTTTCGCGACAACGTTATCTACAGTAAAGCCGAACTCTTTGAAGAGCTGTTCCGCTGGAGCAGACTCGCCGAAGCTCGTCATGCCGACTACACCGCCTTTGAGGCCAACGTATTTGTACCAGTAATCCGCGATACCGGCTTCCACTGCCAGACGGGCAGTGACGTCTTGCGGCAGTACAGATTCACGATAGGCCGTGTCCTGTTTGTCGTAAACGTCAGTCGACGGCATGGAAACCACGCGCACTTTAGTGCCGCCTGCGGCCAGTTTATCGGCGGCCTCGACGGTGATACCCACTTCAGAACCGGTGGCGATCAGAATCACGTCGGGTATACCTTCGCAATCTTTCAGCACGTAACCGCCGCGCGCCACATTTGCCACCTGTTCCGCGGTACGCGGCTGTTGGGTCAGGTTCTGACGAGAGAAGATCAGTGCGGAAGGACCGTCGTTACGCTCAATGGCGTATTTCCAGGCGATTGCAGATTCAACCTGATCCGCCGGACGCCACAGGCTCATGTTTGGTGTCACGCGCAGGCTGGCCATTTGCTCGACCGGCTGGTGCGTCGGACCGTCTTCGCCAAGGCCGATCGAGTCATGGGTGTAGACGAACACATTACGGATCTTCATTAGTGCCGCCATACGCACCGCATTACGGGCGTATTCGACGAACATCAGGAAGGTCGCCGAGTACGGCAGGAATCCGCCGTGCAGTGCGATACCGTTGGAAATGGCAGTCATGCCGAACTCACGCACGCCATAGTGGATGTAGTTACCGGCTAAGTCATCGCCCAGCGATTTAGAGCCGGACCACATGGTCAGGTTACTTGGCGCAAGGTCAGCAGAACCGCCGAGGAATTCAGGCAGGATTTTACCGAACTCTTCCAGTGTGTTTTGCGAGGCTTTACGGCTGGCAATGTTGGCAGGTTTCGCCTGTAAACCTTCGATGAATTTCTGTGCGTCGGCTTCCCAGTTCTCTGGCAGCTCACCGCTCACGCGGCGCGTAAACTCTTTCGCCAGAGAAGGATAAGCGCTGGCGTAAGCTGCGAACTTATCATCCCAGGCTTTTTCTTTCGCTTTACCCGCTTCTTTGGCATCCCAGGCGGCATAAATATCCTGCGGAATTTCAAAGGCAGGATAGTTCCAGCCGAGCGCCTTACGGGTTGCAGCTACTTCATCCACGCCCAGAGCAGCACCGTGCGCATCGTGCGTACCGGCTTTATTTGGCGAGCCGAAACCGATGACGGTTTTACACAGCAGCAGGGAAGGACGGTCAGTGACTTTGTGGGATTCTTCGATCGCCGCTTTGATGGCGTCAGAGTCCTGACCATCAACACCGCGAATTACATGCCAGCCATAGGCTTCGAAACGTTTGGCCGTGTCATCGGTGAACCAGCCTTCAACGTGGCCGTCGATGGAGATCCCGTTGTCGTCATAAAACGCAGTCAGTTTGCCGAGTTTCATGGTGCCAGCCAGCGAGCAGGCTTCGTGGGAAATCCCTTCCATCATGCAACCGTCACCCATAAAAGCGTAGGTATGGTGGTTGACGATATCGTGGCCTTCCCGGTTGAACTGCGCGGCAAGCGTGCGTTCGGCAATTGCAAAACCGACGGCGTTGGCGATGCCCTGACCCAACGGGCCGGTAGTCGTTTCAACCCCTGGCGTATAGCCGTACTCCGGGTGGCCCGGCGTTTTGGAGTGCAGCTGGCGGAAGTTCTCCAACTCTTTCATCGGCAGGTCATAGCCGGTGAGATGCAGCAGGCTGTAAATCAGCATCGAGCCGTGACCGTTGGACAACACAAAGCGGTCGCGGTCGGCCCAGTGCGGGTTGGTCGGGTTGTGATTCATGTAATCGCGCCACAGAACTTCAGCGATATCCGCCATCCCCATTGGTGCGCCGGGATGGCCGGAATTCGCTTTCTGCACCGCATCCATGCTTAAGGCACGGATAGCATTCGCTAGCTCTCTACGAGAAGGCATATTTTTCTCCGGTGAATGGCCGCGCCCGCAGGCGGCAGCCATTGGAATATCAGTGGGTAAAATTACAGTTGAGCAGACAGTACATCTTCGAGTTTCTTCTGATCGACGGCGAACTGTCGGATACCTTCGGCCAGTTTATCAACGGCCATGGCATCCTGATGATGTTCCCAGAGGAATTCGGCCTGAGTCAGCGGCACTGGCTTTTTGCTGCCTGTGGCGGATGAAGGTTGCAGTTTGCGCTCAACCGGCGCGTCGCTGGCTTTTAGCTCTTCAAGCAGGTTGGGTGAAATGGTCAGGCGGTCACAACCGGCCAGCGCCAGAATCTGTTCCACTTTACGGAAACTCGCACCCATGATGACGGTCTCGTAACCCTGCGCTTTATAGTACTTGTAGATCTCACGAACGGATTTCACGCCCGGATCTTTTTCCACGTCATACGTCGCATTTGGCTCTTTGGCTTTGTACCAGTCATAGATACGGCCAACGAACGGGGAGATCAGATACACACCGGCTTCGGCGCAGGCGCGAGCCTGAGCAAAGGAGAACAGCAGTGTCAGGTTACAGTTGATGCCTTCTTTTTCCAGCTGTTCAGCGGCTTTGATACCTTCCCAGGTGGAAGCCAGTTTGATCAGGATGCGGGATTTATCGATCCCCTGCTCCTGATACAGGTCAATCAGTTTACGCGCCTTAGCCAGGCATTTTTCGCTGTCAAAGGACATACGCGCATCGACTTCGGTCGAGATGCGACCGGGGACGCTTTTCAGAATTTCGACACCAATATTCACCGCCAGTTTGTCCGTGGCGTTGATCACCTGATCTTCTTTGCTGCCGCCTTGTTTGCGGGCATATTCGAGCGCGTCTTTAATCAGGTTTTGATACTGCGGCAGGTCGGCGGCTTTGAGAATTAAGGATGGATTGGTGGTGGCATCCTGCGGTTCGAAATGACGGATGGATTCAATATCACCGCTGTCGGCCACGACAGTCGTTAGCTTTTTGAGGGCGTCTAACTGGTTCATTTCAACATCTCCTTAGCAATAAAAATGACTCGAGAAGAGAAGCGTTCGTCTCTTTTCACAGGGCTACTACCCTGCATCATTCTGTTAACAATTTGAATGCGCTTTCTCTGATTGTTGTAATGGGTCAGAGCAATGGAAAAGCAAAAGCCTACGCAAGGCTGAACTTTCAACCTGTGTTGCGCAAGAGGGAACTTTAAGCGTAGTCGAAATTTGCGAGACGTCTTCCGCGAACGAAAAGTAATCAATGTAACGCGCAAGTTTGGGTCGCGCTTCACCCTCTGTCGTGGCAGGTTATCTATACTGTTGTGCGGGAAAACTGAAAGCGTTGGTGAACCAAATGTTGCGGTTTTCCCGGTCTGTACCCCTACAAAAAATAAGAAACACAAAAAGGACCCTACGATGGACGAACAACTGAAACAAAGTGCGCTCGATTTCCACGAATTCCCGGTGCCCGGGAAAATTCAGGTTTCACCTACCAAACCGCTCGCCACGCAGCGCGATCTGGCGCTGGCGTACTCTCCCGGTGTGGCGGCCCCTTGTCTTGAAATTCAAAAAGACCCGCTGGCGGCCTATAAATACACCGCTAAGGGCAATCTGGTGGCAGTGATTTCCAACGGCACGGCGGTGCTCGGCCTGGGCAATATCGGGGCACTGGCGGGTAAGCCGGTGATGGAAGGCAAGGGCGTGCTGTTTAAGAAATTCGCCGGTATCGACGTGTTTGATATCGAAATAGACGAGCTTGATCCGGACAAACTGATCGACGTGATCGCCGCGCTTGAGCCGACGTTCGGCGGCATCAATCTGGAAGACATCAAAGCGCCCGAATGTTTCTACATTGAGAAAAAACTGCGCGAACGTATGAACATTCCGGTGTTCCATGACGATCAGCACGGCACCGCGATTATTTGTACCGCTGCGGTGCTGAACGGCCTGCGCGTGGTTGGGAAAAATATTTCCGATGTGCGGCTGGTGGTGTCAGGCGCGGGGGCTTCGGCTATTGCCTGCCTCAATTTGCTGGTGGCGCTGGGGCTGAAACGCCACAACATCACGGCCTGCGATTCTCGCGGTGTGATTTATCAGGGGCGCGAAGAGAATATGGCCGAAACTAAAGCGGCCTATGCCATTGAGGATAACGGACAGCGCACACTGGCTGATGCGATCCCGCAGGCGGATATCTTCCTTGGCTGTTCCGGGCCGGGCGTACTGACGCAGGACATGGTGAAAACCATGGCCAAAGATCCGCTGATTCTGGCGCTCGCCAATCCTGAACCGGAAATTCTGCCGCCGCTGGCCAAAGCTGTGCGCCCGGATGCGATTATCTGTACCGGCCGGTCGGATTATCCGAATCAGGTGAATAACGTGCTGTGCTTCCCGTTCATTTTCCGCGGGGCGCTGGACGTTGGCGCGACCACCATCAATGAGGAAATGAAGCTGGCCTGCGTGCATGCGATCGCCGACCTGGCGATGGCCGAACAAAGCGATGTGGTGGCTTCGGCGTATGGGGAAGAGGAGCTGTCTTTTGGGCCTGAGTACATCATTCCTAAGCCCTTCGATCCGCGGCTTATCGTGAAAATCGCCCCGGCAGTCGCAAAAGCGGCGATGGATTCCGGCGTGGCGACGCGGCCCATCGCTGATTTCGATGCCTACGTCGAGAAGTTGTCTGAGTTCGTCTACAAAACCAATCTGTTCATGAAACCGATTTTCTCGCAGGCTAAAAAAGACGCTAAACGCGTGGTAATGGCCGAAGGAGAGGAGGAGCGCGTGTTGCAGGCGACGCAGGAGCTGATTTCCCTCGGGCTGGCGAAACCGATTCTGGTCGGAAGGCCGAGCGTCATTGAAATGCGCATCAAAAAACTCGGTCTGCAACTGGAAGCGGGCAGGGATTTCGAAGTGGTGAACAACGAATCCGATCCGCGCTTTAACGAGTATTGGCGCGAATATTATGAGCGCATGAAGCGCCGTGGCGTCTCACAGGAGCAGGCGCGGCGGGCGGTGATCGGTAACCCGACCCTGATTGCCGCCATCATGCTATTACGCGGCGAAGCCGATGCGATGATTTGCGGTACTGTCGGCACTTACCATGAACATTATGACATTGTCGAAAACGTGTTCGGTTTCCGCGAAGGCACACACGTTGCAGGGGCGATGAATGCGTTGCTGCTGCCGAGCGGGAACACCTTTATCGCCGATACCTATGTCAATGACGATCCGACGGCGGAACAGCTGGCGGAAATCACGTTGATGGCGGCAGAAACGGTGCGACGGTTTGGTATTGAACCGAAAGTTGCGCTGTTATCGCATTCCAGTTTTGGTACTTCGGACAGTCCGGCGGCGCTGAAAATGCGCAAAACCCTGGAACTGGTGAACGCCCGCGAGCCGGATCTGGAAATCGACGGAGAGATGCACGGCGATGCCGCACTGGTGGAAAGCATCCGCCAGGACATCATGCCAGACAGTCCGCTGAAAGGGGCTGCCAATATCCTGATTATGCCAAACATGGAGTCGGCGCGTATCAGTTATAACCTGCTGCGGGTTTCCAGTTCAGAAGGGGTGACCGTTGGGCCGGTGCTGATGGGGGTGTCGAAACCGGTGCATATTCTGACGCCAATTGCCTCGGTCAGACGCATTGTAAATATGGTGGCATTGGCGGTGGTCGAGGCGCAAACCGAGCCACTATAAGTTTTGTTAAATAAGCAAAAGGGCATCCCGCAGGAAGCCAATCAGATTACTAAGTCCAATCACCGCAGTTGAAGACAGGAAGAAGAGTAAAGCGTCCGCGCCATGGATGGCGCGGTGCGAGCCATCAGGGATAATTTCACGGCGTCTTTACGATCTGCCTGTTTTCACCGCTGCTGACAGTTTCTTATCTGACTCAAACATCATTACGTCAATATTTCACTTCGCCGATCCGCTCAAGCGCATCGACGATCAGATCCCAGAAACGCTGATGATCGAGTTTCACTGCGACCTGCGTATGGCAGTCAGGCGGCGGTGGGGCGCGGAAATCGGCAACGGTCATGCCCAGCGTCAGCGTGCCGGTTAACTCGATATCTACCGGCACTTTGCGCACCGTCATCACGTTCGGATCAATCACATAAGCCACGGCGCAGGGGTCATGCACCGGCGGAGAATCAAAACCTTGACGGTCTTTGTAGCTCAGGCCGAAGAAATCGAGCAGCTCGCCTACGAATTTTGCCGGTTGCGTACCGACTGCAGCGATGCGTGCCGCGACTTCCGGCGTCGCCAGTGCCTGATGGGTTAAATCCAGCCCGACCATGGTCAGTGGCCATTTTTCGTTGAAGACGATGTGCGCGGCCTCCGGGTCAATTTTGATATTGAACTCCGCTACTGCGCTCCAGTTACCAACGTGATAACCACCGCCCATCAGCACCACTTCTTTGACGCGCTCGGCAATGCGCGGCTCTTTGCGAACTGCCATCGCAATATTGGTCAAACCGCCGGTTGGCACCAGCGTGATGGTTTTCGGCGGATGCGACATGATCAAATCAATGATCAGATCGATGGCGTGAACCGGTTCGAGGCTAATGGCTGCTTGCGGTAGCACCGGACCGTCAAGGCCAGAATCCCCATGGATTTCGTCGGCGATTTCCACCTGACGCACCAGCGGGCGGGTTGCTCCCGCGGCAAATGGCACTCCGGTAAGATTGATGACCCGCGCCACTGCGAGGGCGTTGCGGGTAACTTTTTCCAGCGTTTGATTACCGACCACCGTGGTGACGGCAAGCAGCTCGATCTCCGGATTACCGTGCGCCAGTAACATTGCAATGGCGTCATCGTGCCCCGGATCGCAATCGAGGATGATCTTTTTGACCATTTTTTATTCCTTTAATGTGTAGGGTAAATCGGTTTGCCTGACCGGATTTAGCGTTTGGCCTGTTGCAGCCATTTATCCAGTTCATTGGCGAATTGCTGACGGTCGCGCTGATTGAGCGCAGGTGGTCCGCCGGTCTGCACGCCGCTGGCGCGCATGGTGTCCATAAAATCACGCATGTTCAGGCGCTCTTTAATAGTCTCCGTTGTGTAACGTTCGCCACGCGGATTGAGCGCGACGCCGCCTTTCTCGATGACTTCGGCTGCCAGCGGGATATCGGCGGTGATCACTAAATCTCCCTGTTCAGTACGCCGAACTATTTCATTATCGGCGACGTCAAAACCGGCCTCCACGCGCAGCGTGCGCAGGAATTTGGACGGCGGTGTACGGATGATTTGGTTCGCGACCAGCGTCACCATCATGCCTGTTCGTTCGGCGGCACGGAAAAGAACCTCTTTTATAACGTTCGGACAGGCATCGGCATCGACCCAAATTTGCATTATCGTTGCTCTCCGTCAGCCAGCCAGTCGCGTACCGGCAGGAAATCGGTGTACAGCGCGGCTTCCGGGCTTCCTGCTTTTGGCTGATAACCGTATTCCCAGCGCACCAGCGGTGGCATCGACATCAGAATCGATTCCGTGCGGCCACCGGTTTGCAGGCCAAACAGCGTGCCACGATCCCATACCAGATTGAATTCCACGTAACGGCCACGGCGGTAGAGCTGGAACTGGCGTTCGCGTTCGCCCCACGGCAGCGCTTTGCGTTTTTCGACAATCGGCAGATAAGCGTCGGTAAAGCCGGTGCCCACTGCCTGCATGAAGTCGAAGCACGTTGAGAAATCCGGGGTGTTCAGATCGTCGAAGAACAGGCCGCCGATACCGCGTGCCTCGTTACGATGTTTGATAAAGAAGTAGTCGTCGCACCACTTTTTGTATTTCGGATAAACGTCATCACCAAACGGCTGGCAAAGCTGCTGTGCCGTCATGTGCCAGTGGCGTGCGTCTTCTTCAAATCCGTAGTAAGGCGTGAGGTCAAATCCACCGCCGAACCACCACACTGGCGCTTCACCGTCTTTTTCAGCCATGAAAAAACGCACGTTGGCATGACTGGTTGGCACGTAAGGATTCAGCGGATGAATGACCAGCGAAACGCCCATCGCCTGGAAGCTGCGTCCTGCCAACTCCGGTCTGTGGGCAGTGGCTGAGGCCGGAAGCGTGGCGCCCGATACATGCGAAAAGTTGACGCCCGCCTGCTCGAAGACTGCGCCGTGGGTTAACACCCGGCTCTGGCCACCACCGCCTTCTTCGCGCACCCACTGATCTTCGGCGAACTGGCCCAGACCGTCGGCGGCAGCCAGTTGCTCAGTGATGTGCTCCTGTAATTTGAGCAGGAAGGTTTTAACTTGCTGGATGTCGGGAATCGATTGGCTCACGGGCAAACTCGCAGACGTTGACTGAAAAGACATTCAGCGCCTTGCGGGCGCTGAATCAAAGAAAAGTGAACGATATTATATACCCAAAATCATTCAAGTTGCAGGAAGGCGGCAAAGGAGCGAATCCCATGAGCTAACTTATGTCAGTGATTCGGGTGAGGGAGAGCAGCCAACGCACCTGAAGCTTGAAGGATGAAGGATGAAGGATGAAGGTTATCGGGGTTTGCGTTCGTTGGCATCGAAATAACTGAAGAAATTGATAATGCCCTGCGAAATCGCCTGCGCTATTTCTTTACGGAATGCCGTGGTGCTCAGCAACTGCTCTTCCTGATGGTTTGTGATGAACGAGGTTTCCACCAGAATTGACGGGATCGACGGTGATTTCAGCACCGCGAACGCCGCCTGTTCAGTCTGCTGGCTGTGCAGGTGGTGGATTGGGCGGATGCGGTCAAGTACGTGGTGGCCGAGCGTCAGGCTGTTTTTGATGGTATCGGTTTGCACCAGATCGAATAAAACCTGTTGCAGGTAATTATTGTCTTCTTTGGCATACTTCGCCCCGGCAACCAGATCGGCGTCGTTCTCTTTTTTCGACATATATCGCGCCATCGCGCTGCTGGCTCCGCGATTGGAGAGTGCAAACACCGAGGCACCGGATGCGCTCGGGCTGGTGTAGCCATCGGCGTGAATCGATACAAACAGATCCGCCTGATGCTGATGTGCCAGCTCGACGCGCTGATACAGCGGAATAAAATGATCGGAATCGCGGGTCAGTTTGACTTCGATGTGGCTCTGCTCACCGAGTATTGCGCGCACGTAATTGGCGATTTCCAGCACTACGTGTTTCTCTTCAGACCCTTCGTGGCCGACTGCCCCGGAATCAATCCCGCCGTGGCCGGGGTCGATCATCACCAGTTTTTTAGAGCCGGGCGGCTTGGGTGCCGGAGCCGATTTGGTGATGTGTTCCTGCTGCGCGGCGCTGGCGGAGCGGGAACCAAAAGCCGCAATGGCTAAACCCAGGCCGGACAACAGAAGCTGGCGGCGGGTAGCGGCGGCAGGCAGAGGCTGGAAATGCAGAAATTTGTTCAGAGGGTTTAACATCAGTCCATTACCGTCAGAATAAGTGCAGAATGCCCTATGTTATAGAGTATCTTTTTTATAGTTTCGATCTGAGAACTATTACTTTTTATGAATTTTGTGTCGCGAATGAATATTTTGCCGCGCAAATATTTCTCAAATTAATGATTAACTCGCTGTTGGGCAGTGAAAATGACCAGACAGATGTGGTTATTAAATGCACAATTTTCTATTTTGATGTTGCGTATCAAGCAGATCGCGCGATAATTACATCATCCCTTTATTACCCGTGGCGACAGTGATGGAAATTCGCGTATACCGTCAAGAAGATTTCGAAGAAGTACTGACCTTATGGGAACGCTGCGATCTGCTGCGTCCGTGGAATGATCCGGAACTGGATATTGAGCGCAAAATTAACCACAGCCCGGAGTTTTTCCTGGTGGCGGAAGTTGGCGGAGAAGTGGTCGGCACGCTGATGGGGGGCTACGATGGCCATCGCGGTTCAGCGGGTTATCTCGGCGTTCATCCTGACTATCGCGGGCGCGGTATTGCCAATGCGCTGGTCAACCGTCTGGAAAAGAAGCTTATCGCGCGCGGCTGTCCGAAAATCAATTTGATGGTGCGCGCTGAAAACGATGCGGTCGTCAGTATGTATGAAAAGCTCGGCTATGAGATTTCAGATACGTTGTTGCTGGGTAAACGGCTGATTGAAGATCAGGAATACTGATCTCCTCGCGCATACAATAAAAAGCCCCGACAGGTGCAGGTGATTCACCGTCGGGGCTTTTTTTACGTCAGGGCATAACCGGCGAGATTATTTGATCACTTTTACGCTTTTGACGTCTACTTCCACAGAGTTCCAGTCTTTATCGACTTTACCTTCGATGCGGATTTTATCTTTTGGCGACACGTCCTGTCCCTGCCAGCGTTTGCCATCAATCTCTACGTTGAGGGTGCCGGTACTGTCGCGGAAAATATATTTGTCATGGTCGATGCGCTGATCGATAAAACCTTCCAGCATCACCCATTGATCGTCTTTCATGGTTTGCGCATCTTTCACCGTGCTCAGTGCGGTTGTTCCGGTGAATCCGCCCTGCGGTGCGGCCTGAGGTTGAGCTTCCTGCGCTGAAGGACCGTTAAAGCCGCCGGTCTGTTGTGCAAAGGCCGTCGCTGAACAAAGTGCGATGAGGGTTGCCAGAGTGATCTTCTTCATCATAATAGGTCTTCCTTAATTAACTGTTTCTGGTGAGTGTCAGCAACTATGGCATCTTTTGATGGGTTGCTGCGTTGAGAACCATTAAAACAGAGTGTTCTTAACGGTTTCTTAAGCTGCCATGATTATTGTTTAATTTCCCTTAATGTGCAGGAATGTTGTCCTCTTTTATGAACCCGGATGATTATAACGACCACGGTATGTTGCGATTGCCGCTGTGGTTCTGGACGATTTTAATTTTACAGGCGCGAACCTGGTTACTGTTTGTGATGGCAGGCGCGTCGCGTCAGCAGGGCAGTGATTTGCTGGCGCTCTTCTACCCTGATACCCGTAGTTTCTGGTCGGGCATTTTGCTCGGCCTGCCGCCCGCGTTGATTTTTTTGCTCAGCGGCCGCCGTCATGTATTTCCGCGTATCTGGCAGGCCGGTTACTGGTTATTGCTGGCGGGCATGTTTGTGACGTTCGCGTTGCAGGCACTCGCGCTGTGGCAAAGTACGGATATGATTTCCGGTGTCGATATCGTTCTGGCGCTGCTCGATGCTGCCGCGCTGGCATACTGGCTGCTGAGCCGCCGTCTGCGAGCCTGTTTCGATGCGGGGCAACGTCTGGTGTGATGCTTTTGAACTTTTACGCTAAGAAAGCACTCGAACTGGCGCTGATTTCGTAAAGCTATAAAACAGCTAAATATCCCATTTTTATGCTGCCGGTTTATCCGTCAGGCCGCACCGGCCAACGGGAACGGGCCGTCAAGGAGTGTACTGAATGACTGTTCGCATACAGGTTCGCCCGCTGTTGCTGGCGCTGCCTCTGATCCTCACCGGCTGTTCGTCAATGTCACACATGTCGATGCCGAGCGTGTCCTGGTCATCTTTCAATCCGCTTAACTGGTTTGGTAGTAGTCTGACCGTGTCCGACAAGGGTGTCGGTGAAATCACCGCCAGTACGCCCCTGACCGAAGAAGCCATTAAAGATGCGCTGGACGGTGACTATACCCTGCGCAGCGGCATGTCGATGAGCAATGGCAAAATGCTGAGCTTCTATCAGGCGATGAATGATAAAGACGTGAAAATGTCGTTAAGCGGCGAGCCTAAGGGCACCGTGCAGCGCGTTGACGTGGTAGATCCTAAAGTCGAAAGTGAATGGGGCGTGAAAATCGGTACGCCGTTTAGCGATCTCTACACTAAAGCCTTTGATGTTTGCGTGAAAGGTGAGAGTGACGATGCCCAAAACATCGAGTGTAAAGCGCCGCAAAGTACGCACGTTACCTACGTGTTCAGCGGTATCTGGCACGGCCCGGATTCTCTGATGCCTGCGGATGATTCGCTCAAAGACTGGAAAGTCAGCAAAATTATCTGGCGCGCTCATCCCGCGGCCGCAGCTGCGCAATAAAACCTGAAATTTGCCTCACTAAATCCTCAATGCCTTGCCTTCGCGCAAGGCATTTTTGTTGACATCCGGTATGATATCGCCGGTCAAATTAACGAGGATGAAAACATGACTCAGGTTCAGAGCGGCATCTTGCCCGAACATTGCCGTTTCGCCATTTACATTGAAGCGAAAGCTCAGGGCGACCTGGATGCGCTCCGGCAGGGCTGCCGGACATTTGTTGCTGCGCTCGAAGAGTTGCAGCAAAAGTTTCCTGATCAACATCTCGGCGCGGTGGTGGCATTTGGTCACGATGTCTGGCGCGACCTTTCCTGCAATCAGGGCGCGGATGAGCTGAAATCTTTCGTGCCGCTCGGCAAAGGGCTGGCACCGGCTACGCAGCGCGATATGTTGCTGCATATTCAGTCCTTGCGCCATGACGTTAACTTTGCGCTGGCGCAGGCGGCGCTAAAAGCCTTTGGGACATCCATTGTGGTGGAAGAGGAAACTCACGGTTTTCGTGCAATCGAAGAGCGCGATCTCAGTGGTTTTGTCGATGGTACAGAAAATCCGAAAGCCGAAGCCCGTGCGCAGGTGGCGATCATTCCTGAAGGTAGCGTTGATGCCGGTGGCAGCTACGTGATGGTTCAGCGCTGGAAACATAATCTGGTGCAGTGGGAACGCTTCTCCGTGCAACAGCAGGAAGAAGTGATTGGCCGCACCAAACTGACCGACGAAGAACTGGATTCAGAAACTCGTCCTGATACTTCACACGTCAGTCGCGTTGATCTGAAAGAAGAGGGCAAAGGCCTGAAAATTCTGCGCCAGAGCCTGCCGTACGGCACCGCCAGCGGCGAGCACGGTTTATACTTCATCAGCTATTGTGCGCGGTTGTGGAACATCGAGAAACAACTGCTGAGCATGTTTGGCGATCTGGATGGTAAACGCGACGCTATGTTGCGCTTCACCCGTCCGGTGACCGGTAGCTATTATTTCGCGCCTTCTCTGACCCGTCTGTTAGCGCTGTAAACTCTCTGTGCGCGTCCTTTCCGGGCGCGCTGTTTTCTCTTCATCCTCTTCCCACGTCTTATTTCTTCTCCGATTGTTAATGCCTTATAGCTTTTCATGCTTGAAAATCACCAAATGGTATATAAAACCGTTACAGCCTGACCCTCAGTTATAAATACACTGTGTGATATTGAGCGGCATTTATCAGCGTCGCATATCGGTTCACTCACCTAAGGCTAAGCATGAAAACTATCGGGTTTGCAGAAACGGGGTTGGGTAAAGCGTGGTTTACAGGCAACGTGCTGAAAGGTTCCGTGATGGCGATATTGCTGGCGAGTGGCACTGCCTCCGCCACCGAATTGCTGAACAGCTCTTATGATGTTTCGCGCGAGCTGTTTGCCGCGCTGAATCCGCCGTTCCAGAAACAGTGGGCCGAGCAAAATAACGGCGATAAACTCGAGATCAAACAGTCACACGCCGGTTCATCTAAACAGGCGCTGGCCATTTTGCAGGGCCTGAAGGCCGACGTGGTCACTTACAATCAGGTGACAGACGTGCAGATCCTCCACGACCGTGGCGATTTAATCCCTGTCGACTGGCAAACCCGTCTCCCGAACAACAGCTCGCCGTTCTATTCCACTATGGCGTTCCTGGTACGTAAGGACAATCCGAAGAACATTCACAGCTGGGATGATTTAACCCGTGCTGATGTGAAGCTGGTTTTCCCGAATCCAAAAACTTCCGGTAACGGGCGTTATACCTATCTGGCCGCGTGGGGTGCTTTCAATCTTGAAGATAAGAAAGATACCGCAAAGACACGCGCCAAAATGGCGAACTTCCTGAAAAACGTTCAGGTCTTTGATACGGGCGGTCGTGGCGCGACTACGACGTTTGTAGAACGTGGTCTGGGCGATGTGTTGATAAGCTTCGAATCCGAAGTGAATAACATCCGCAAACAGTACGGTGACGATAAATACGAAGTGATTGTCCCGCCGGTCGATATCCTGGCTGAATTCCCGGTGGCGTGGGTCGATAAAAATATCGAGAAAAATGGCACTGAAAAAGCGGCCAAAGATTACCTGAATTACCTGTGGAGCCCTCAGGCGCAGAAAATAATCACCAGTTTTAACTACCGCGTGTATGACAAAACGGCGATGGCAGCGGCCAAAGGGCAGTTTCCGGACACCCAACTCTTCAAAGTGGAAGATCAGTTTGGCAGCTGGAAACAGGTCATGGACACTCATTTTAGTACCGGCGGTGAGCTGGATAAACTGTTAGAGCAAGGTCACAAGTAATGTTGTTGTCGAGCAAACGCGTATTACCCGGATTCACCCTGAGTCTCGGCAGCAGCCTGCTGTTCGTGTGCCTGGTGCTGCTCTTACCTCTGAGCGCGCTGGTGATGCAGCTGTCCCAAATGACGCTGTCGCAATATTGGGATGTGATAACCAACGGTCAGGTCGTCGCCGCGTACAAAGTGACGCTGCTGGCGGCGGGCGTCGCCAGCCTTTTCAACTGTGTGTTCGGCATGTTGATGGCCTGGATCCTGACCCGTTATGAATTTCCCGGCAAAAGCCTGATCGACGGCCTGATGGATCTGCCATTTGCTTTGCCGACAGCGGTGGCCGGGCTGACGCTCGCAGGGCTGTTCTCCACTACCGGTTTTTACGGCCAGTGGCTCGCGCATTTTGATATCAAAGTCTCTTACACCTGGCTCGGTATCGCGGTGGCAATGGCATTTACCAGCATCCCGTTTGTGGTACGAACCGTGCAGCCGGTGCTGGAGGAATTAGGCCCGGAATATGAAGAAGCGGCTGAAACGCTGGGCGCATCGCGCTGGCAGAGTTTCCGTCGCGTGGTATTGCCGGAAGTGATGCCTTCACTGATGGCCGGCACGGCCCTGTCATTTACCCGCAGCCTCGGCGAATTCGGCGCGGTGATTTTCATCGCCGGTAATATCGCATGGAAAACCGAAGTGACATCGCTGATGATTTTCATCCGCCTGCAGGAATTTGATTATCCGGCGGCCAGCGCCATTGCCTCAGTAATCCTCGCGGCGTCGCTGATTCTGCTGTTCGCCATTAATACGTTACAGAGCCGCTACGGCCGTCGTCTGGGAGGCCAATAATGTCTGATATTCCGGCTTTTGCAGGCGAGTCCCGCGAGCGTATCGACTGGGTGAAATGGGCGCTGATCGGCACCGGCGTGCTGATTTGTATTCTGCTGCTGGTGATCCCGATGATCAGCATTTTTGTACTGGCGTTGTCCGACGGTATTGCTGCGGTGTGGAAGAATCTGTCGGATTCCGACATGTTGCACTCCATCTGGCTGACTGTACTGATGGCACTTATTACCGTGCCGGTGAATCTGATTTTCGGCACGTTGCTGGCCTGGCTGGTCGCACGCTTTAACTTCCCCGGCCGCCAGCTACTGCTGACGCTCATCGACATCCCGTTTGCGGTTTCACCGGTGGTCGCCGGTTTACTGTATCTGCTGTTCTACGGTACCAACGGGCCGCTGGGTGGCTGGCTGGACGCGCACAATATTCAGTTCATGTTCGCCTGGCCGGGCATGGTCATGGTGACGGTTTTCGTCACCTGTCCTTTTGTTATTCGTGAGCTGGTGCCCGTGATGCTGAGCCAGGGCAGCCATGAAGATGAAGCGGCGGTATTACTCGGCGCCTCAGGCTGGCAGATGTTCCGCCGCGTGACGTTACCGAATATTCGCTGGGCACTGCTGTACGGTGTGGTGTTGACTAACGCCCGTGCTATCGGTGAATTTGGCGCTGTCTCGGTGGTATCTGGGTCGATTCGCGGCGAAACCTATACGCTGCCATTACAAGTTGAATTACTGCATCAGGACTACAACACCGCTGGCGCGTTTACTGCCGCCGCGCTGCTGACCCTGATGGCCATCGTTACACTGTTTTTGAAAAGCGGCCTGCAATGGCGTCTGAAGCGCCACAACGACCGTCTTGAGCGGGAGGAAAGTCATGAGCATTGAAATTAACGGTATCAATAAATATTTTGGCCGCACGAAAGTGCTCAATGATATCTCGCTCGATATTGCTTCCGGAGAGATGGTGGCGCTGCTTGGGCCTTCCGGCTCAGGGAAAACCACGCTGCTGCGCATTATTGCAGGGCTGGAAAATCAGAGCGCCGGGCACCTGAGCTTCCACGGCAAAGACGTCACGCGTCTTCATGCCCGCGATCGTCAGGTCGGGTTTGTGTTCCAGCATTACGCGCTGTTTCGCCATATGACGGTGTTCGACAACATTGCGTTTGGTCTGACGGTGCTGCCGCGTCGTGAGCGTCCGAATGCCGAGGCTATCAGGCAAAAAGTCACCAAATTACTGGAGATGGTGCAGCTGGCACATCTTGCTAACCGTTATCCTGCGCAGCTTTCTGGCGGCCAGAAACAGCGTGTCGCACTGGCGCGTGCGCTCGCCGTTGAACCACAAATACTGCTGCTCGATGAGCCTTTCGGCGCCCTGGATGCGCAGGTGCGCAAAGAATTGCGCCGCTGGCTGCGCCAACTGCATGAAGAACTGAAATTCACCAGCGTTTTCGTAACGCACGATCAGGAAGAAGCGATGGAAGTTGCTGACCGTGTGGTGGTGATGAGTCAAGGTAATATCGAACAGGTCGGGGCTCCGGAAGAAATCTGGCGCGAACCGGCGACCCGTTTCGTACTCGAATTTATGGGTGAAGTGAATAAAATCAGCGGTGACATCCGCGGTTCGCAGCTGTACGTCGGCGCGCATCATTGGCCGCTGGAAAACCCGCCGCTGCATCAGGGGCCGGTCGACCTGTTTCTGCGCCCATGGGAGATGGAAATCACCCCGCAAAGTAATGCGCGCTGCCCGTTGCCGGTAAAAGTGCTGGAAGTCAGTCCGCGCGGGCACTTCTGGCAACTGATCGTGCAGGCCGAAGGTTGGCATAACGAACCGCTGGCGGTGGTGCTCTCACAAACTCATGGTGCCAGTACGCCGCAGCGCGGTGATCGCTTCTATGTCGGTGGCCTCAATGGACGCTTATATGCCGGCTGTCAACAGCTGCAACCCGTTGCGTTAGCGAAGAGCGCCTGATAATTGGATGTTTTTGGGCCGGAAGTAGCAAAACGCTCCTTTCGGTTCACTGCTGTAATCCTCTGTTTAACTCCGTTTTTGTGGTAATTTCTCCGACATCTTGTTTGTTCACTTCGAGTAAAAAATGAAAGCTAGGGTATTCTATGCAAAGAACTGAATACCTCTTTTAAACCTGTAAATTAAGAACCCACTAAATTCTAAAACACCCCAAAATAGGTAGTAAATCCATGTGAGGTACGTTATTAATGGATAATGAGAATGAGTAATAAAACTGACTAATTAACATGCGACTTAATATCCATTTTGATGAATAAATGGGGGTTTTAATTAGCATTAAAACAAGAATTTGCAAGTTTTGTTGTAATATTCCTACTGATTGGTGAGTGAGTTTTAAATTATTGATTTATATCGTTTTTTAATTAAGTTTTAATTGAATTTGGAAATATAAAATAAGTTTGTAATTATTATTTAATAGCTTTTTTGTATGGTTATGTTTTTTAAATAAGTCATAATTATGAGTATAGAATAGTGTTGCTATATTAAAAATAGCTCTCTATACTGCGGTCAATAAATCGGGTTACCTGTTTATGAATTGAAAAGATTTCTAATCTGACAAATGTCAGGGAGCCGTCATGGATGGGGTTAGTATGAATAAGATATTTTCTTTAACGGCACTGTGCTTTATGGTTTTCGCTTCTGCAGGTTGTAGCAACAAGTTGTTGCCCGTGCAGCAGCAGGTGAAGCCAGGGCGTGAAGCGTGCAATAAAGAATTTGTGGCTTTAGGTAAGCTTGATCCAAATGCCTATGCGTTATACACAAAACAATTTGCTGAAATTAATAAGTCTTATGCCACCTTCAAAGCGCAAGGGGATAATCTTAATAAAGATGCAAAAGAAGTCCTTGGTCTTGAAATTGATGCCAAACTTCAACTTGTTTGCGCAAGAGTGAAAAATTCCGCATTCCAGAATATGCAAAAAAGATCAGTTGAATTAAATGCCCTATAATGTTGATATTTTAATTAAAAGAAGTAATTTTGATAAAGTATATATCGGTATTTAACTTCGTGCTTTATGATGCGTTTTATTGTGAGTGCATCCCTTGTGGTTAAGTCGAATTCATCTGCAAAAACATTATCAATATGCTCTGCCACCTTTATTATTGCTGCATATATGATGCTGTTTTTTACGAGTGTTGTTAGTGTTGTTAGTGTTGTTAGTATGGAAGCCTAGAGTTTGTTCCTTGCATAATACAGGTAAGCATTTAATTTATCTCCTAATGAATATTAGCAGGTCGGGTAAATGCTGGGTGGATTTCTTTCGGAATTACTTACTGATATTTATATGGAAATACAACGGGTAGTAATCTCTTTTAAATCTTTTAAATTATGGAAAATATAATGAATAACATTGTTAACAAAATGAAATCTAAAGCAAAAAACACTCTTACCCTGAAAAAGCAACGTGGTATGAGCTTACTGGAAGTTATCATCGTACTGGGCATTATCGGTACTATGGCTGCAGCAGTTGTTATCCTGGCACAGCGTGCATTTACAAGCCAGGATATTACTGATCTGGTTGATAACACTAACTCCGTACGTGTCGCAGCTGGTAACGCCTATCACGATGTCGGTATTTATCCGGAGAAAGCAGGCACTGCACTGTCACTTACCCCATCAACAATTGAAACAAGTAAAGGCGAAACTGCGCCTATGGTTGCGACACTGGTGCAGTTGGGTCAGGTTAGCGCGACAGAAATTAAAAACGGCATGTCTGGTGACTACTTCATGATGCAGGGTGTGAAACTGACGGCTGATGCAGAAGATGGTTCAACTAAAGGTTTCGTATTGGCATTGAATGGTCTGGATGCAGGTTCATGCCGTAGCATACTGACTCAGGTTGGTAACACCTGGGACTTCGTCCAGGTTGCTACAGCTGCAGCTGGTGCAGATCCAACCCTTCCTACGTCACTGGATGGTGATGTTGCAATCACAGCTACCGGTGGTGGCCCAACTGGTGTTATGAAAAGCCTGGCAGCAGCCGGTGGTGTAACAATTTCGCCTGATGCAGCCGCTCAAGCTTGTTCTGATAATGATAACAACGCCGTAATTCTGGGCAGCAAATAAGTAATATCTCCCCTCCCTTCCGGGAGGGGAATTTTAAATCGTGTTTAAAAGGCGGTAATCAGGTGCGAAAGGGAAATTCTGGTTTTTCACTTCTGGAAATAATTATCGTTCTAGCACTGATAGGTATGATGCTTGTAATGCTGGCAAATTATAAGAAGAAACAAATAGATGAAACAAGTCGTCAGATAACTGCTAACGCTATTGTACAAGAAATGTATGGTTTACTGAAGTTTGTTAATGAAGATGAAGTTGCGATGGATAATTCGCCCAACACATTAACTAACCCATTATATACTAAGGATAAAGGCAGCATTGACTCCTACAAGAATGTTTATTATAAACGTGTGAGCAATGCAGGGCTACTGGATACCATGCAGGCATCGGATTATCTTTCTTGGAAAGGTTCGAACTCCAAACGTGCATATTTTACGAGTAAAAGTTGCGATGGAACAACGGCCGACCCGACTAAAGGTCAGGTAAATAGAAACTTTGAAGTTGATTATATACGTTGTAAATTACCCAATATTGCTCTTGTAGGAAATATGCAACTTGAGCGGGTTGATTTAGTAGGCAGCGCTACTGAAGCGCTTGCAATTGATCGTGTTGACTATACGGTGAAATTTGTTCCCGATCGGAAAACTGATTATCTTTATTTTGAAAATTTTAAACCAGCTTTTGATAAGGCATTAGAAAATTATAAATTAACCTATAAACAAGCTGTTGTTCTTGCCAGACCTAAAGGATCTGCGGATAAGGATTGGGTTGTAGTCATCGTCAACAAAGCGGGTAATAAAAGTGCTATAGATTTTGGCGATGTCGCTAACCATACGGGCGATTTGGCTAATCCGCAAGGGCATGACTATGCTATCCGATTCAGTTTTGAAACTGGTATTGGTAAATATGCAAAATCTGATGGCTCTGTTGGTGTAGATAAGCAATGTTGGAATATTAACAAAAGAATGACAGGTCCTTGTATCGAGGCTGATGACTCAGACCATTTGGCTATCTACAGTGGAAGCGGTAGTACTACAAATAAACCAGGCTTATGTTGGGATTCCAAATCGAATAAAAGCCTGCCTTGTTTATCGGTATCGGAAGGAGATAGTACTGGCACCAATGGTGATGATCAGACTATGCACCTGACGACTGAAAAAGATAACAAAACGGTCACTGGAACCTTGATGGCAAACATTATTGTTGAAAATACCGGTAATGTTGATGCTAAAGGTGCCCCCGAATTACTAACCGTGCCCGTGGTTGAATATCGCGCCTTTGGGAATGATTTTTCAGATGCTAAAAAAGACAATGATTACGTAGGTAATGTTGGCAGCGAAAAAGGGACAATGAAAGTGAATGTCCAGAAATGCCCTACTGCACCAGGGGGGCGGAAAATGTATCCAAGGCTGGTAGCCGCGATTTCCTCTGTCTCTGCAGATGTCGGTGAGGACTCGGATAGCAAAGAGAGTGAAAGTAACTTTTCGAATTTGGCACAAAACCGTACCAGTTTAGGTGCAGTAGGCCGGTTAGCCGGCGTAGCCCTACAGGTAAATTTGAATAGTGAAACCACAAACTGGACCGTAAGTGCCACCTCGGCACTTTACGATAACCTGACAGGTGCAGGTATTAACCTGATTAACTCACAATCGGTATCTGTGGTGTTGACGTCATGGTGCAGTACGACTAAACAGTAATTTTTGTAAGCACGGCTGAATGATTCAGCTCTATATGAGAATAAAGTATCCAGGAATATTTATGAACAAAAGGGACGCAAGGATGATGCAAAAAGCGATGGGTTACTGCCTGCTGATGTTTTCGGTATCTGCTGCTGCATCTGAGGCTGGTTTCACTGAAGCGCAAAATCGCGATCCCTTTAGTGAATCCCGGAGCAGTGATGATAAGACAGAATACCCGTCGGTATTGACAGCACCAGATTTTGAAGCGTCAGTAACCAGTGTTAAGCCACAGGTTAAACCAGCGGCAGTTGCTGCTGCTCCGAAGATGACACCTAATACGTTACGTACTCCGGTACAACCGGTTATGTCAACCGGTACTTCTCCAGTACAGAGATATGCATCTGCAGTCTCCAGTTATCCCACGCGGGCGCTGGTTCTGCATGAAAATATTTTACTGAGTCAGGGCTTAAATCAGTGGGCTAAAGATTCAGGTTACAAAATGCTGTGGAATAGTAATAAAGATTACATGATTTACAGCACCATCACCTATACCGGTGCAACGACTGATGACGTACTGGGTGATCTCGGCAAATTATTCGCCTCTGAGAATTATGGTTTGGTCATAAAATTGTACCAAAAAAATAAAGTTCTACTTGTTGACGAGCAATAATAAGCGAAATGAATAAAATGATTATGAAAAATAAAATTGGAATCTTATCGCTGCTTTTCATCATGCAAGGCTGCACGACAATTGACCAAAAATACAACCCTGATACTCTTACTGACAGTAAAGAAGGAAAAGTTACCACTACGGATGATGTAAAAACACGTCCATACCAAAAGTTTGACGGTGCTTTTTTGGGCAAGCAAGTTGACTATAATGCTAAGACCCAGGAGTTGCTGGCCAAAAAGGTAAATATTCAATCCTATGAGCAAATGGATTTGAATACTTTAATGAGCGCGGTTGCCGAACAAACCGGGATCAGTTTCCGTCTGGATTATGCAATGCCGGGTTCCGGCACGGCCAAAATTGACGAAACTAATGATCCAAGAAAGGATACCCGTAGTGTCAATTTTAACGGTAACTTCGAAGAGTTTATGCGTTATATTTCAGCGTTGTATGACGTTACCGCAAAACTGGATGACAACAACGTATTAAAATTAAGTCTGTACAACTCATATATTATTAAAATGGATTTCTATGGGGGAGATACTAAGTCTGAATCCAGTCTCGATATTGCCGGGAATGCCTCTACGTCGAGTGGTGGTTTGAAAGGTAAGGTTGAAACGAAATTCGATTCATCCTATTGGGATGATGTTGATGATATGGCGCAGAAGTATATCTCCAGTGGGGTTTATACAATTTTTAAAGATGCCTCTATCTTGACGTTTGCAGGTCGCCCTTCAGAATATAATGCCTTAAACGAAGTACTTAAGAAATATCAGGTAGATAATAATAAGCAATTCGTCATTACTTATAAAATCTATACCCTGGATAAGAGTAAAATAAAGGAGTTAGGCGCAGGTGCAACAATGCAGTATAAGAGTGGTGGTACGACATTCAATATCGACACCAATAAAGTCCTGACTAATATGGATGGTGGGATGTCCTTTGGCCGTAATTTCTATGCGGGATCTGGTCACACCCTAAATGTGAGCGCACAGATGGATGCGCTGTATGAAATCACTGGTAATAAAGTGATTCAGAGTGGCTCCTTTGTTACGCGTAACGGAATATCAATTCCGCTAAACATGACGCAGACGCAGAATTATGTATCCGGTCGTACTAAAACGACAAACGATTTGACTTCGACTGAGGACACCTCAATTGAAACTTCAGAACTGGTAACCGGCACCAGTTTTATTATCACGCCACGTGTGCAAACCGATGGCCGCATTGAAGTAGTTAGTGGTTTCACTAAGCGGTATTTGAATGAAATGCAGACGTTTGATTCAGTCCAGTTGCCTAAAACAACGACGACTGAAATGTATAATACAACGATGGTTTCAGCTG
Organism: Enterobacteriaceae bacterium Kacie_13; assembly: GCA_013457415.1. Taxonomy (NCBI): domain Bacteria; kingdom Pseudomonadati; phylum Pseudomonadota; class Gammaproteobacteria; order Enterobacterales; family Enterobacteriaceae; species Enterobacteriaceae bacterium Kacie_13. The sequence continues at coordinate 3,422,185 of CP045665.1, read as the reverse complement.
GCAGTATGTTGATGGTAGGGAAGTATGAAGCACAAGAATCAAGCGATGGCCATAGCTACGTTATGTTAGGTGCTGATGCGACAAATAATGAGTCAAGTGTGACAGTAGTTACTGTAGTAGGTATTGATTATTACCGTGCGCCAACTTCCGCGAAGTGATTTGTCATGATTAAATATCTGTCCGATAATAATTTATTGACTGGTTTGATCTGGGAACCAGAGAATATCGGCCATATGGGTAGAAATTACCAGGTATGGATTAACAAAATTCGCCGCACCCATGGTCAACTGGTTTATACCACACAAGATGGTGGATTACTAAAAGGATATTCAGAAAGGCGTTCGTCTGATTTTGAACCCTTCGCAATTCATGTTAAAAATGAATATGGAGATGGTGTTTATTTCTTCAATGATGGCAAAGATGGTGAGGATGTTTACTATCTTATCATTAGTAACGACCGGATAATAAGCGGGAGCGATAAAGTTGTAAAAAAGAGTTTTTTTGACTCACTGATGCTGGACATAAAGGAAAGTGTTTATTCCGGCCTCGAAATAAAGGAGTTGAAAGAGCAATGGATAGAAAGTATTGCGCTAGTATGTCATCAAAGGCAATCTATTATAAAAAGAAAGCAAAAACTATTTGTTATCGGCGTCGCTGTTGTTGGCATATTTTTGCTGGTATTAATGGCAATATTACTTAATATGATGCTCTCTTAGGTGGTTTTATGAACAAGGGATTGTATTTTTGGAAGTCTAGTTTTGTTCCAAACAAAAAACAAGGAATTATGCTGGGGATTATACTTGTTATCATTCTGGCGGCTACTGCTGGTTGGTATTTTTTAGTCTATACGCCACATAAAAAACACGATCTGGAATTGCAGAATAAAAAAACTGCCTTAGAGCAACAAATTAAACAAGTCAGTACCTTTTACGAAGATCAGTTGAAGGGGGGGAGCATAGATCGCTTTTCTTTGCTGCTTAATGAAATGTACAAAAGCCGACTGGTATTAGGTTTAACCGGTTATAATGAGATTGGTTTCTCATGTAAAACCGATAACTGCACATTTAGTTATGTGATCAAACCTTCTCATGTATTTAATGTACAGAAAAAGATATTTTGGGGTAAGAGCTATTCATCGAGTTTTTCTAATAAGGGTATTAGCTTTTCTGGTATACCTGCAAAGCTGAATGATAATATTGTGTTGCAACATTATAGTAAAGGTAAAAATATCGACGCTGCCGACTGTGGTCAGGTGTTAAGTTATATATATGCTTTCAATTCAATTAATAAAAAATCGGATCAGATTACGATAGTAAAACCTCCTGCATCTTCAGTTCTTGATGTTGAAGAAAAAATTAAAGGCAATACAAAATATTATGGTCTGCTTTTTGGTAGTTGGACTGTAAAAGCCAAGGATGACATTGTTCATTTAATGAGTTTGTTTGAACGTCAGGCTTTCAGAGACAGTTTTATTATTAAAGGCATTGAATTCAAATCGAAAGAAGTGAAGATTTCAGGAGGCTTTGTATGCAAAAGTGGAAATTAATTTTATCGGCTCTATTGGCGTTGAGTTTTGTATCGCAGGTCGCTGATGCAGAAGATAACGTGCCAGCTAATGCTGCCTCTGCAAAGAGTCCTCAGCCAGAGGCTTTACCGACTCCAGTTCAGGATCATATGATTGAAATGATGCAGGATGATTTTTCTTTTGAAAATCAGAAACGCGTCTTATCAAATGAACTGGAGTTGGAACAACTCCGTGCGGCTATCCAAAAAGCGAAGGGGATCAGTACGCCTGTTGCTGAGCCGGTTATTGCCGCAACAACACAAGCCGGCGAAGCTGCGCCTGAATCTGCACCTGATGAAAATAAAATGGAAGAAGCAGTCGCTTTGCCAAAAGTGTTGCTTGTCTCTGAGATCGCCGGTATTTCCCGCGTTGCGGTTTCAGACAACGATGTGGTGAAGTTAGTTAAAATCAATGAAAAGTTTACCATGAATGGGCATCAGTTCCTGGTATATAACACTGGGCAAAATATGCCTTCTGTTAAGGAAGTGACTCAGTGAATCTAGATTTTCTTTATCTGACAAACGAATCCGTTACAGCGGGATCGTGGCGTTTTGTTGAGTATGAAGAAGATCTTATTACTGGCACTATCAACGATAATGAGTACTTACTCACCAGACTAACTTTGCTTGAGAAATTACCCACGTTAGAAAGCGATCTGTACAGATTAAATTCTTTTTATGGATGTAATGTCTGTGGTGTTGCAATTATCGTTGAGGATGATTATTACCGAATTCTAGAACAAACATCGGTTAATAAGAAAAAATTAAACCTTAATGATAACAGCGATATTCAGAACTCATTAGAAAGTATTCTCTTGAGTGCTGTTAACTTAGGTGCCAGTGATCTACATATTACTCGCAATGATAATATTGCCCAAATTGAACTTCGTGTAAATGGTGTGCTCAGTACTTTTATGCAAATGAAAGCTGATAAATGCGATGAGCTGGTTTTTGTACTCTATAATGTCGAGGCTAATACAAAAGATACCACCTGGAACCGGGCTATCCCACAAAGTGCAAATATATTATATACACTGGCCAACAGAAATTATCGCTTTCGTTATGCTCATTTCCCTATTTTTGGTGAAACAGCAGGTTGTTACCATGCTGTATTACGTATCATCCCATCAGGAATACAGAAAGCCGCTGTCGCCAGTTTAGATAAGCTGGGCGTCTCTGACGATGAACTTGCTGATTTGAAGAAAATTCTTAGCAACCCATACGGTGCTTATATTATTGCCGGTACCACCGGGTCAGGTAAGTCTACGACGCTTAAAAATTTGATGGAATGGTTACAGATCAACCGTTATGACGACAAAGGTTGTTTTTTAACGGTCGAAGACCCGGTTGAATATCAAATCTATGGCGCTAAGCAGAGTTCTGTACTCAATGCGGATGGTGGTGGTTTCCATATGGCGATCAAATCAGCGCTGCGCCGTGACCCGGATGTACTGATGGTGGGGGAAATTCGTGACACCATTTCAGCCAATGCTTTAGCGGGAGCCGTTGAAAGTGGTCACTACTGTTTTACTACTGTCCATGCGGGCAATATTGTTTCACTTTTACAGCGTCTGTCAGCTTTAGGTATTACCAGTGATAAGCTTTCTACGCCGGGTTTTGTGGCCGGTTTACAGTGTCAAAAATTGGTTCCAGTTCTTTGCAATAGTTGTAAGACAAGCAAGGATATTCAAATCCTGGGTAAAACATTCACTGTATATGTCCGTCATCATGCCGGGTGTTCTAAATGTAAAGATACAGGGATTTCTGGTCGTCAGCTTGTCCTCGAATATATGCGTCCCGGATATGACGAACTGGAAGCGATTGCTAAACAGGAGTGGCTGCGCGTTTATACAATCTGGCGAGCTAAAAGAAAAACCATGCCTTCAATGAGCGAAGGATTTGAAATCAAAGAAAAGGTGATGGCAAAGGTGATTGCTGGGAACGTCTGCACGTCATGGTTTGACATGGAATTCGGCGAGCTGGAAAGCAGTGATCTGGAGGTGATTCTTGAAAAAATTTAGTAAAGCTAACCGGCTCTATTTATATCAGTTTTGTGCCGATATGATTAATGCTGATCTTCCTTTGTATGAGTCTTTATTGAAGTTGCAAACAGAGGGCAAAGTATTATTAGGAAAATCTTTCAGCGTAAAATTGCAGGTTCTGATTTCAAAAATGAAAGTGGGTATTTCAATCTCATCTGTCTTTCAGGGGTTGATTCCACAGGATGAATTGAGTGTCATACATGCGTCAGAACGCAGCGGCGGTCTGGCTGACGGTTTTCTTACTTTGGTGAGTATCATTAACTATAACGAGTTGTTGAGAAAACAACTCGTTTCTGCAGTGACTTTTCCTCTTATTATGATGGTCATTGCATTAATAGTGATCACTGGGTATGCCCTAAAAGTATTCCCGGCTTTTGAAAAGGTCGTGCCGGTTTCCCATTGGCCACAAATAACCCAAATGTTGTTCGCTTTTGGCAACGCGTTGTATCACGGGCTATGGCTTATGATTTTACTGGGTGCGATAGGGGTATTCTTTTGTCTACGTTTTCTTATGGGAAACCTGACCGGATTATTAAGAAATAAATATTTAGACAGAGTATTGCCTTTTTCTACCTTTAAGCAGATTGCTGCTTCGGTCTTTTTGAATAACTTAGCCAGAATGTTAAAAAATAACATCCCAATTAATGACAGCCTGAATATTATATCCTTGAACTCAAACCGTTGGCAGAAATATCACGTTAACATGATGCTAAGTAAAATGACATCGGGTGCGAATTACGGTGATTCATTAAATACCGGTCTGTTTGGGGCCGAAGAGTTACTTAATATAACACTTTACTCTAGCTTACCCTCATTTAACGAAGTGCTGACTGCAGTTTCCGAGAGATCCAGAACTAAGATCCAGGAATACATAAAAAAAATATCGGGCTTGTTAAAGTCTTTGTCAACGCTAATTCTCGGTGGTTGTGTGATCTGGGTATTCCTTGCACTTTATGCCCTGACCGATGCGCTATCGAAAATGTCACAATATTAATTTTCTATAAGGATATAATTATGAAATCAAAATGTTATCTATATAACAAAGCTATTATTGCAACAACAATAGTATCCCTCTTTCTGACGGGTACTGCTTATGCAGGTAAAGTTAAATCTGATCCTGATCCTGAACCTAAGAGCGGTAGTTTTAAATATGTGGCACCCTTAGGTGGCGGGGATAACCAATGCCCTGGCCCCTATGAATCTATGGCAATAACTTTTGTAAATGAAACTGATGCACTCACTGAAAATCATGGGTCTGCAATGGTTTATAACGTGTTTTATGCTGTAAATGATCAACGTAAATACACAGGTGATCATGCGTATGTTGAACAGGATCAAAATGTTTTTCCGACAGAAAGCCCAAGTTTTCCTGATCCTAATGCTGCAACATTCGTTTCTAGTTGGAAGTCTTACGGTCCAATTGATGGCGTTTATGTTAATCCAACTAACACCCAGCAGAAACCGATTCATGATGGTCTGGATATGGGGTCTCATTTAAGAGAAGTATCATTACTGAACAGTAAAACAAATGAGCTTAGATCTCGTGGTGTATTGAAGGGTGATGAGTCGCTGAAGGTAATGACCGCCTATGCTTTGCGAAGCAATTTCATGGACTGGATTAATCCTGGTAATAATAATGTTACTATTCGACTTCCTGTAAGAAGCTATAAAGCACTAATAATTACTGCGCGGTCAACAAACCCTGTTGAGGCAAAAAAAGTAAATAAAGATGCTTGGAGTGATGGCCAAATTACCCCTTTTTCAGACCAATCAATTTACTTTGACGCTACCCAATCTTCCGCTGAAAATGGTTCAGTGATGAATGTTACGGAGGCTTCACGAGGTGGGTATCATTTTGCTTTGAAAACATTTCCGGCCAGCTCAACATTAAACCTCAGAGCCATAGACGAAATAGTATTTACTTCCGCGGGCCATGGTACTGACAAAAGTACTTCTAATACTGGAGCGACTACCGGTGACCCTGAAAGTGGATGGAAAAACAGTGACATTGAGGTAAAATACCTTAAAGATAAAACCACCGGCAACCCTATTAATTGTAATTAAGTAAGTTTTTATTTCAGGAGTTTGCATGGCTGAGTTTATATTATTTTCCAGTTATCCATTACTGGCTTTGGTCGTCGGGTTAGTTATTGGGAGTTTCCTTAATGTAGTGATTTATCGTCTGCCATTAATGATGATTCCCCTGCCGGAGGATGAACAGGAAATTGGTGCACCGGTCAATCTCTGGTGGCCACCTTCACATTGTCCGCAATGTGAAAAATCTGTTCTGAAACGGGATAATATACCGGTAATCAGCTGGCTGCTATTGAAAGGCAAGTGCCGGTTCTGCCATGCAAACATATCTGTGCAATACCTGATCACCGAGGCGGTGGTCGGGTTGTGGTTTGCGCTGATGTCACTTTATCTGGTGCCTCAGATCAGCGTGACAGCATTTGTTTTCAGTATGGCTTTCTTTTGCATTCTATATTGCCTGGCGGCTATCGATGTCAAAACTCTTTATTTGCCTGACCCTTTGGTATTCCTTTTGCTTTGGGGGGGCATTGTGGCTTCGGTTTTTGGAATCATTCCAGTAAAACCCCAGCAGTCTGTTCTTGCTGTCATTGTTTCCTGGGCCATCATGTACGGTGTAATGGAAATCTATAAAAAGGTTCGTCATCAGGATGGTTTAGGCTACGGCGATGTCAAACTTTATGCGGCAGTTTCCGCCTGGTTGGGGTTGGATTTACTACCAGAACTCATTTTAATTTCAGCTGTGCTGGGCGGATTCTTCTATCTGACTGCCTGGGCGTATTATGAAAAGATACTGCGTGTTTCTCAAAGCCCGCTGATTAAAGAGAATAAGTATATTCCTTTTGGCCCGGCGATTGCTCTGGCTGCCCTGATCCTTTTTCATATTAGCGTCGTGCAATAATGAAGGTCTGGCTGCTGTGTGTATGGGCGCTTTTGGTCGGTTCTTTGCCAGCCTATGGAAGCACTCAGGCCGATAATAACAGCGGTGTTTCACCGCTGCGCTTTAGCCAGCAGTTGTCGTTTGCTTCTCCGCTGGAGATCCCTTTGCGTATTACGTCTGGGTTTGGCCGTCGTTTTCACCCGGTTACAGCCCATTTTGCGCCGCATAATGGTTCGGATTTTTCGGCTCCGCCTTATAGCAAAGTGATGACGATTGAAGATGGCGTGGTGACTAAAATAGCCAGTGATCCTATTTCGGGCCGCTATATCGTCATTACCCATAAAAATGGCTGGGTGAGTGAATACTTACATTTAAATGCATTCAATGTTCATACCGACCAACGGGTACGAAAAGGGGATGTCATTGCCCTGTCCGGGGCTACGGGGAGAACTACCGGGCCTCATTTGCACCTTGAAATAAATTACCGGGGTCAGCTGCTGGACCCAACGCTAGTGCTCAATTCGCCTGCGTCAATGAATGAGCATTCTCAGATGCGATGGGTGAAAAATTCGCCCGACTCTGACAGCGTAAAAATCCCCAAGATTGCCCGCATTATTTTTGTCACCCAGCATGCGGGAAAACCTCGCATTGGTGTGAAAAAGGGTAAGAAGCTTATTTTTGCCAAACCGGGTGATAAAGTTTTCAATGAATTCAAAGTGGTATCCAATGGGTCTCGTTATAGCCTGCAAAAGCTTGATGGCAGATAAGAAACGAGACCTCTCACGCCCGGGTACGCCTGCACGACAACCGTTTGCCAATCACTCTTCCTGCTGTTAATTTCATTCCTATCGCAGATTTAAAGCGACCTGATGGTCGCTTTTTTTATGTCTGCGCCCCGGTATTCTGCGTTTTATTCTTTCCAATAACTCCCGGCTATAAGGCAATCACAGTGAGTACGCTCGAACATTATATCGGTAATACCCCTCTGGTGAAGTTACAGCGCCTGACCTACGGTCTGGACAGCGAAATTTGGGTCAAACTTGAAGGCAATAACCCGGCCGGATCGGTGAAAGATCGTGCCGCCCTGTTCATGATTGAGCAGGCGGAAAAGCGTGGGGAAATTCGTCCGGGCGATACGCTGATTGAAGCGACCAGCGGGAATACGGGTATTGCGCTGGCGATGATTGCTGCGCTGAAAGGCTACAAACTGAAATTGCTGATGCCGGAAAATATGAGCCTTGAACGTCAGGCATCAATGCGTGCATACGGCGCAGAACTGCTATTGGTTAGCCGCGCACAGGGTATGGAAGGCGCACGGGATCTGGCGCTGAACATGGAAAAGCAGGGGCAGGGCAAAGTGCTGGATCAGTTCAACAACCCGGACAATCCACTCGCGCATTTCACCACCACTGGCCCGGAAATCTGGCAGCAGACTCAAGGACGTATCACACATTTTGTATCCAGTATGGGCACGACGGGCACCATCACCGGCGTCAGCCGCTATTTGCGCAGCCAGAGTACGGATGTCACCATCGTCGGCCTGCAACCTTCTGAGGGCAGCAGTATTCCGGGTATTCGCCGCTGGCCGCAGGAATATTTGCCGGGCATTTTCAAACCTGAACTGGTCGATGAAGTGATGGACATGGGCCAGACCGAGGCCGAAGATACCATGCGCGCGCTGGCACGTGAGGAAGGAATTTTCTGCGGCGTCAGCTCCGGCGGTGCCGTGGCGGGTGCATTACGTGTGGCAAAAAGCCACCCCGGAAGCGTTGTCGTTGCGATCGTCTGTGACCGTGGTGACCGCTATCTGTCGACTGGCGTTTTCGATCTCTGATCCTATATTCATCAGTAGAATGTAAAATTAGAGTAAAAGCGGCTGCGCATTGCAGGCTTAGTGGTAAAAATGACCAAAATTTTAGCCAGGCGGAAAAATAATGAAAATTTTGTTAGTCGATGACGATCTCGAGTTAGGCACCATGCTCAGTGAATACCTGATTGCCGAAGGCTTTGATGCCTCGCTGGTGTTGACGGGGAAAGCGGGTGTGGAAGGTGCGATGTCTGGCGAATATACCGCGATGATCCTTGATATTATGTTGCCGGACATGAGCGGTATTGATGTGCTGCGTCAGGTGCGCAAAAACAGCCGCCTGCCGATCATTATGCTGACCGCGAAAGGCGACAATATCGATCGCGTCATCGGTCTGGAAATGGGCGCAGATGATTACATGCCTAAGCCGTGCTATCCGCGTGAACTGGTGGCCCGTCTGCGTGCGGTGCTGCGCCGCGTGGAAGAACAACAGGAATCGCATTCAGATTCCTCATCGGTCAACTACGGCGACCTGACGCTAAATCCGGCTACCCGCAGCAGCGAATGGCGCGGAATACCTTTTGATCTGACCGCCTCCGAGTTCAATCTGCTCGAGTTGCTGTTACGTTCCCCGGAACGCGTGGTGTCGAAAGACGAGCTGTCGGAGAAAGGTCTGGGGCGTCCGCGTGAAGCTTACGACCGCAGTATCGATGTGCATATCAGTAACATCCGTCAGAAACTGGGGTCACTGGATGGTGGCGATATTTTGACTATTGAGACGGTGCGTAGTATTGGCTACCGGATCCGATAAGCGTATGCGCGGAAGGTTGTTCTGGAAAATCCTCTTAGGATTTTGGTTTACCTTTGTTGCCATCACCCAGGGCCTCTGGGTGGTATTTGCCTTTTATAATCCTCATGAACCGCCGGAAAGCGGCATCGCGCGGCGTTTCGTAAAGTTGCAAATCAACTCTGCTGTCTCAATGCTGCACACCGGTGGAATGCCCGCGCTCAATGACATGATGGCCAACTGGCCGGACAGCGACCGCAAACTTTTCTCGGTAACGCCTTCACTGCTGCCCGCGCAAGGCAATACCGTGCAGGATCTGGAACCGGGTAAAATCCCGAATGAAGTGGTGGAATTTGTGCAGGCACCGGACGGGCAAGGGTATCGCCTGCGCTACGACGTTCAGGGACTAATGCACGAATACCGGCCACGGCGGCACAAAGACTTGCTGAATATCCCCCCGCCGCTGTTGTGGCTGGGTGGCCTGGGTGGATTATTATTCAGTGCGGTGCTGGCGTGGAATCTGACGCGCCCGATGCTGCAAATGCGTAAAGCATTTGGACGGGTGGCGCAGGGCGATCTGTCTGTACGGCTGTTTTCCAGCATGGGTAAGCGTCATGACGAGCTTTCTGAAGTGGCGCGTGATTTCGACGCCATGGCCGAGCGTTTACAAGTGCTGGTGAAAGCGCGCGAAGAACTACTGCATGATGTCTCGCATGAGCTGCGTTCGCCGCTGGCACGCTTGCAGCTGGCGATCGGGCTGGCCCGGCAGAATCCGTCGAACGTTGAAACATCACTCAGCCGCATCGAGCATGAAGCCGGGCGCCTGGATAAGATGATCGGCGAACTGCTCGCGCTTTCACGAACCGAAAGCAGCGAAATACCGGACGAAGAATATTTCGACCTGTTTGGGCTGGTCGAAGCGGTAGTTAACGATGCGCGTTATGAAGCGCAATTGCCCGGTGTGGAAATCGCCATGCATCCTGAAATACCGGATGACGCGGATTACACAGTGAAAGGTAACGCGGAGCTCATGCGTCGTGCGGTCGATAACGTGGTGCGTAACGCGCTGCGCTTCTCGGCGCGCGGGCAAACTATTACTGTTTCACTGGCGCATTTCGAAGATTACTTGCAGATTGAAGTGGCCGATCAGGGGCCGGGCGTGGAAGAGGATAAGCTATCGAGCATCTTCGACCCGTTTGTGCGCGTGAAGTCGCCGTTGTCAGGCAAAGGTTACGGTCTGGGGCTGGCGATCACCCGTAAAGTGATGGTCGCACACGATGGCAAAGTGGATGCCCGTAATGCGCAGCCGCACGGGCTGGTGATCACTCTGCAGGTTCCCCACTGGAAGATTCAGTAGCGATCCTCTGAATTCAGGCAATAAAAAACGGCGCATTAGCGCCGTTTTTCTTTATCGCTGAGCGAATTACTTCTTGATACGGATGATTGGGGTTTCGCCCACAGTCACGCTACCAGTCAGTTTAATCAGCTCTTTGATCTCGTCCATGTTAGAGATGACAACCGGAGTCAGGGTAGACTTCGCTTTCTCTTCCAGCAGAGCCAGATCAAACTCGATAATCAAATCACCTTTCTTCACACGTTGGCCTTCTTCAGCGATGCGTTTGAAGCCTTCGCCTTTCAGTTCCACCGTATCGATACCGAAGTGAACAAACAGTTCGATGCCACTGTCGGATTCGATTGAGAAAGCATGGTTAGTTTCAAAGATTTTACCGATAGTGCCGTCAACCGGAGCAACCATTTTGTTGCCAGTTGGTTTGATTGCAATACCGTCGCCGACGATTTTCTCAGCGAAAACAACGTCTGGCACATCTTCAATGTTGACAATTTCACCAGAGATTGGCGCTACGATTTCAATAGTGCCAACGTCTTTTTTATCATCAGAAACCAATGATTTCAGTTTATCGAACAAACCCATGATCTTCTCCTAAGCAATAATTTGGGCAGCTTTACAGCATCGCGCAATTAGCAGAGTGTTTTTTCTTCAATGAACTTGTTAACCAGGTTCATCAACTCTTGCGCCGTAGGTTGAGCCAGAGCCTCATCTGCCAGCGCTTTCACATCTTCGAAGTTTGTATTGCGAATAATTTTCTTGATGCGTGGAATTGAGATAGCACTCATGCTGAACTCGTCTAATCCCATGCCCAATAGAAGAAGTGTAGCACGTTCGTCACCGGCTAGCTCGCCACACATCCCTGTCCATTTACCGGCGGCATGAGATGCGTCAATAACTTGCTTGATTAAGCCAAGTACAGACGGAGACATTGGGTTGTAAAGATGAGAGATCAGCTCGTTACCGCGATCCACAGCCAAAGTATACTGGGTAAGATCGTTTGTACCAATACTGAAGAAATCGACTTCTTTTGCCAGATGGTGAGCAATCACGGCGGCTGCCGGAGTTTCAACCATCACGCCAACTTCGATAGTTTCATCGAATGCCTGGCCTTTCTCGCGCAGCTGAGCTTTCAACAGTTCGAGTTCTGCTTTCAGTTCACGCACTTCTTCAACAGAAATGATCATCGGGAACATGATACGCAGTTTGCCGAAAGCAGAAGCACGCAGGATACCCTTCAGCTGATCATGAAGAATTTCTTTACGGTCCAGACAGATACGGATTGCGCGCCAGCCCAGGAACGGGTTTTCTTCTTTTGGCAGGTTCATGTACGGCAGGTCTTTATCACCGCCAATGTCCATGGTACGCACGATAACCGCTTGTGAACCCATCGCTTCAGCAACGGCTTTATAAGCCTGGAATTGCTCTTCTTCGGTAGGCAGGCTGTCACGATCCATGAACAGGAATTCGGTACGATACAGACCAACACCTTCAGCGCCATTGCGCTCTGCACCGGCGACGTCGCGCACGGTACCAATGTTGGCACAGACTTCAACCTGGTGACCATCCAGCGTAATGGCCGGTAAGTCTTTCAGTTTAGTCAGTTCGTCTTTTTCAGAGATGTACTGGTTCTGAACCGCTTTCAGCTCGTCAATAATATCGGCTGTCGGGTTGACGTAGATTTTATTGTTTACGGCGTCGAGGATCAGATAGTCATCATTTTTGACTTGTTTGGTCACGTCGCTGGTACCCACGATAGCAGGCAGTTCCAGTGAGCGGGCCATGATTGAGGTGTGGGACGTACGTCCACCCAAATCAGTAATGAAGCCGAGCACCTTGTTCAGGTTCAGCTGTGCTGTTTCTGAAGGCGTCAGATCGGTCGCTACCAGAATCACTTCGTCCTGGATGGAGCTCAGATCAACAATTGCCATGTCCAGAATGTTGCGCAGAAGACGTTTACCGATATCACGCACGTCAGCCGCACGTTCTTTCAGGTATTCATCATCAAGCTCTTCCAGGGCCTTCGCCTGGCCTTCAATGACTGAGAAAGCGGCTGCGTCAGCAGAGGCATGCTCGTCTTTGATGAGGGCTATGATTTCCTGCTCAAGCTCTTCGTCTTCCAACAACATGATGTGGCCTTCGAAGATGGCTTCTTTCTCTTCACCGAAGGTCTCACCGGCTTTGGTCTTGATCACTTCCAACTGGGCGGACGCTTTCGCACGGCCAGTGAGGAAACGTTCAACTTCCTGATCAACGTGATCGGGAGAGATTTTTTTCCGGTTGATGACAATTTCATCTTCTTTCAACAGAAGTGCTTTGCCGAAAGCGATACCGGGAGATACTAAAATGCCTGAAATCATAACCCTACCTTTCTCTTGACTGGTTTAAACGATATAAGAGCGGCTTGTTGTTACTCGAGCTCTGCCATCAGTTTTACCAAGTGTTCAACGGCTTTCTGCTCGTCTTCACCTTCAGCTGAGAGGGTCACAACGGTACCTTGGGTCAGGCCCAAAGTTTGCAGTTTAAACAGACTTTTAGCACTGGCGCTTTTACCGTTTGAAGTCACGGTAATGTCAGAAGTGAAACCTTTCGCTTCTTTCACGAATTGTGCCGCAGGGCGAGTGTGCAGACCATTTGGTGCAGTGATAGTAACTTCTTGCTGGAACATTGTTGTTTCCCCAACTTATTAAAGTAATGTTGTGGAGCTAAAGTTTAGCGTATTGGCTTCACTTTGGCCTGAGAGATTCGCGCCTGACTATGGTTCAGGGGCTGGTTCTGATGCAACAGAAAAGAGAAAATACCGCACTCTGCGATAAAACTCTTTGCCCTAGATCTAGGCTTTCCTGTTCTCCCCCCATTATGCCGTCTTTTTCCCTCATGTAACAAATCGGTAAATCGATTCAGCGGGAGGCGGGATGGAAGTGATTAATTTCGCGCACCGAAATAATTGTCCGGTTAAATACTAAAACTGGCGGGTAAAATCAATGACAGAGTGGTGTAAAGTTTGACGTAGCCCACAAAAAAGCACCCCTTAAGGTGCTTTTTTGAGCGTTTTTAGCGATGTAGCATTATTGTTGCAATTCTTTTTCAGTGAATAAATCAGCAAACAATGCGGTACTCAGATAGCGTTCACCGGAAGACGGTAAAATCACGACGATGGTTTTATCAGCAAAGTCCGCTTCTTCGGACAATTTAACCGCAGCGGCTACTGCGGCACCGGAAGAAATCCCGGCCAGAATCCCTTCTTCTTCCATCAGACGGCGCGCCATTTGAATGGATTCGTCATTTGTGATCAATGTCACACGGTCCAGCAGTTCTAAATCAAGGTTGCCCGGAATAAAACCGGCACCGATGCCCTGAATTTTATGCGGGCCTGGTTTCACTTCGTCGCCGTTCAGCGTCTGGGTGATAACAGGGGAGTCGGTAGGCTCAACGGCCACCAGCGTCACGCTGCTTTTTTTGCTTTTCAGATACCGGCCCGCCCCGGTGATGGTGCCGCCGGTACCAACGCCTGCGATTAGCACATCCACATCGCCGTCGGTGTCTTCCCAGATTTCAGGACCGGTGGTTTGTTCGTGGATAGCCGGGTTCGCCGGATTGCTGAACTGCTGAAGAATTAAATAACGTTGCGGATCGCTGGCCTGAATTTCTTCAGCTTTGGCAATCGCGCCTTTCATGCCTTTCGCGCCTTCAGTCAACACCAGATTGGCGCCGAGGGCTTTGAGCAGTTTGCGGCGTTCAACGCTCATGGTTTCCGGCATGGTCAGCGTTAGCTTGTAACCGCGCGCCGCAGCGACGTATGCCAGCGCGATGCCGGTGTTGCCGCTGGTCGGTTCAACCAGTTCGATATCTTTGGTCAGAATGCCGCGTTTTTCGGCATCCCAAATCATGTTGGCACCGATACGGCACTTCACGCTGAAGCTCGGGTTACGCGACTCGACCTTAGCCAGGATGCGACCATTACCGATGCGGTTCAGGCGAACCAGTGGCGTATGGCCGATTGTTAATGAATTGTCTTCATAGATCTTGCTCATAACCCGTCCTTTAACTGTATGAAATATCCACGGTGGGAAGCTTTCAACACTCTGAAATTAGTGGGAATCAGAAAAGCATACGCGAACGGCTTTTCCAGTGAAGTAAGCTTTTGGTATTTGCTATATCGATAGGTTATTAAGAAATAAGTTTGAGGAGCAAAAGTCAAGTTAAGTCAACAGCCGCATCATACGGCTGTTGCGAGAAAAGGCTATAAAAACAAGTGCTGACGGCGATTAGCCACGCGTCGGGTTGATGTCGAGATTATTTCTGACGTACACCGAACGGTAGCGATCGCACCACATTGCCGTCGCGCCACACACTGCAACCGGAAGGATCACCAGATTCAGCACCGGGATCATCGTAAACAGGCTGACCAGTGCACCGAACTGCATATTGTCGATGCGGTTTTTACCCAGCGACCGGCGCATGTCGGCAAAACTGACTTTGTGATTGTCGAAAGGATAGTCGCAGTATTGAATCACGACCATCCAGGCGCTGAACAGAAACCAGAGCACCGGTGCGGCGGTCTGTCCAATCACCGGAATGAAGTACAGTGCAAACAGCACCAACGCGCGCGGGATGTAATACGCCAGCTTCTGCCATTCGCGTTTCATGATGCGCGGCAGATCTTTCATGATGTCCCAGATGCCGGTATCCGGTGGCGCTTTTCCGGTCAGCCGCGCTTCGAGCTGTTCCGAAAGCAATCCGCTGAACGGGGCGGCGATCAGGTTGGCAATCGTGCTGAAAAAATAGCTGAATACCAGAACCACGGAAATCACCGCGACCGGCCAGATCAGATAATCCAGCCAGCTCAGCCAGCCGGGCACGCGGCTCATCATCGCTGGGATCCATTCCCCGAGCTTTGTGAACAGCCACCAAAAGGCCCCCCCCATCAGAATTACATTGACCGCGAGGGGTAAAATCACAAAACGTCGTATCCCGGATAAGGAAATGAGCGTCCAGCCCTGTTTGAAATAATGCACGCCGTTGTGGTCAGCAGCGTTTTGCGATGAAGTCATAAAAGAAATTTTCTCTCTGAGTTGAATGACATGGACTATCATATCGGTATGATTTTCCACTGGCTAGCCGCCTGTTGGCTGAAAAAACAGCAAAAAAAGGTGCAACTATGATGTTTATTACCAGAAAGTAGTGTCCAGACTTGCACTTATCTACGTGGGCAAATAGAGTTAAACATGTATATGTTTGCCGTGGTGGCAATGAATTAGAACAACAGAGATAGCAATGATGCAGGATTTGCGTCTGATATTAATCGTTGTTGGCGCGATCGCCATAATAGCGTTGTTATTGCACGGTTTGTGGACCAGCCGTAAAGAACGCTCTTCGCTGTTTCGCGATCGTCCAGCTAAACGTATGAAAAAAGAACGGGACCCGTCTCCGTCTGACGATTTTGTCGATGGAGTGGGAGAGGTGCGCGTGCGTCCTGCTCATTCTCAGGACGAGCCGACTTTTGGTCAGTATGATGAACCAGAACAGTCTGCACCGCCACGTCAGCCGCAGGTACCCCCTGCGCAGCCAGCGCCTGTTGCACGTCCGCAGCAGCCTGCTCAGCCCCAACATCATGCCGTGCAGGAAGATCCGCTGTTAAGTGGCTATTCCGCCGCTGAACCTGAAACCGGATCCCGCCGCGAACCTGCGGTTGATTTCGCCCCTTCAGCGCCAGCAAGAACGCAGGCGCCGGTTCCTCCGCAGGATATTCATGCGGATGCGGCCCCTGCGGCAAAAGCAGAGCCTCAGCCTTCACCTTTTGCCCCTGCTGAGCCAGAAGTGCCAGCAGAAAAAGCAAAACTGAAAGAGACGGTTTTGGTGCTGCATGTTGCAGCGCATCAGGGTGGTGTTATCGGCGGTGAAGTGTTGCTCAACAGCGTGCTTCAGTCCGGTTTCCAGTTTGGTGCCATGAATATTTTCCATCGTCACGTCAGCCCTGCGGGCAGTGGCCCTGTGTTGTTCAGTCTGGCAAATATGGTCAAACCGGGTTCCTTCGACCCTGACAATATGTCCGACTTCTCTACGCCGGGGATTACGTTGTTCATGATGGTGCCTTGCTACGGCGACGCGCATCAGAACTTCAAACTGCTGCTGCAGTCTGCACAACGTATTGCTGATGATGTCGGTGCAATGGTGCTCGACGATGAGCGTCGTATGATTACGCCGCAGAAGCTCGAAACCTATAAAGCGCGGATCCGTGAGGTCCTCGAGGCGACTGCCTGACTCAGGCAGTTGTGACATCCCCCTTTTCAAGACCCCCGCTTGCGGGGGTTTTTTATCTCCACGGTGAGTCATGGCCACTATCGAAGAACAAATCAATCATTTACGCAGTCAGCTGCGCCATCACGAGTATCAATATCACGTTCTGGATGCACCTGAAGTGCCCGATGCTGAATACGATCGTCTGATGCGTGAGCTGCGTGAGCTGGAAACCGCACATCCTGAGCTGGTCACCGCCGATTCCCCGACCCAGCGCGTGGGAGCCGCACCGCTGTCCGAATTCGGGCAGGTGAAGCATCAGGTACCCATGCTATCGCTGGACAACGTATTTGATGAAGACAGCTATCTGGCGTTCTACAAGCGCGTTCAGGATCGGCTGAAAACCGCTGAGCCGCTGACGTTCTGCTGTGAGCTGAAGCTCGACGGTTTAGCGGTCAGTCTGCTGTACGAAAACGGGGAACTGGTGCAGGCTGCGACGCGCGGTGACGGCACGACCGGCGAGAACATTACCGCCAATGTGCGCACCATCCGTGCGATCCCGCTGCGTTTACAAGGCGACAATATTCCGGCGCGACTCGAAGTGCGTGGCGAAGTGTTTATGCCGCAACCGGGCTTTGAAGCGATGAATGAAGAAGCGCGTCGTACCGGTGGCAAAGTATTTGCTAATCCGCGCAACGCCGCTGCCGGTTCATTGCGTCAGCTCGATCCGCGTATTACCGCCAAACGTCCGCTGACTTTCTTTTGCTACGGGATCGGTGTGCTGGACGGCGGCGAATTACCGCGCAGCCATTTTGCACGTCTGCAACAGCTGAAAGCCTGGGGATTACCGGTCAGCGAACGCGTTCGCGTCTGCACCGGCAGTGAAGATGTACTGGCATTTTACCGTCAGGTGGAAGCCGATCGTCCGACGCTTGGTTTTGATATCGACGGCGTGGTAGTGAAAATTGACTCGCTGGATATACAGGAAACGCTGGGCTTCGTGGCGCGTGCGCCGCGCTGGGCGACAGCATTTAAATTTCCTGCGCAGGAGCAAATCACGCTGGTGAAAGACGTCGAGTTTCAGGTTGGCCGCACTGGTGCGATTACGCCGGTGGCACGCCTGGAGCCCGTGCTGGTCGCCGGTGTGATGGTCAGCAATGCGACCCTGCATAATGCTGATGAGATAGAACGCCTCGGTCTGCGCATTGGCGACACAGTGATTGTCCGTCGTGCCGGTGACGTGATCCCGCAGGTAGTCGGCGTGGTCATGGATGAACGACCGGAGAATGCCCGTGAAGTGGTGTTCCCGACGCATTGTCCGGTATGTAATTCCGACGTTGAACGCGTGGAGGGCGAAGCGGTGGCCCGCTGTACCGGCGGTCTCATCTGCGGCGCGCAGCGCAAGGAGGCACTGAAGCATTTCGTTTCTCGCCGCGCGCTGGACGTCGATGGCATGGGTGATAAAATTATCGATCAGCTGGTTGAGAAAGAATACGTCAAGAATCCGGCGGATCTGTTCCGTCTGACCGCAGGAAAACTGACTGGTCTGGATCGCATGGGGCCGAAATCGGCACAGAACGTAGTGAATGCGCTGGAAAAAGCTAAAGAAACTACGCTTGCCCGTTTCCTGTATGCGCTCGGTATTCGTGAAGTAGGCGAAGCGACGGCGGCCAATCTGGCGGCGCACTACGGTTCTGTGGAGGCGCTGAAAGCGGCAGATATTGATTCTCTTAAAACCGTGCCTGACGTCGGTGACGTGGTGGCGAAGCACGTGGTGAATTTCCTGTCGGAAGAGCATAACCAGCAGGTGATCGACGAGCTTCTCAGCCCGGAAATCAACATTCACTGGCCGGAAGTGC
Organism: Enterobacteriaceae bacterium Kacie_13; assembly: GCA_013457415.1. NCBI lineage: Bacteria > Pseudomonadati > Pseudomonadota > Gammaproteobacteria > Enterobacterales > Enterobacteriaceae > Enterobacteriaceae bacterium Kacie_13. The sequence continues at coordinate 3,403,628 of CP045665.1, read as the reverse complement.
AGGTGATTGTACCGGAAGAAATCGACAGCCCGTTCTCCGGTAAAACCGTGGTGCTGACCGGTTCTCTTTCTGTCCTGTCGCGCGATGAAGCTAAAGATCGTCTGACGGCGCTCGGGGCGAAAGTTTCCGGCAGCGTGTCGAAGAAAACAGATCTGGTGATAGCCGGAGAAGCGGCGGGTTCTAAACTGGCGAAAGCGCAGGAGTTGGGGATTGCCGTTATCGACGAAGCGGAGATGATCCGCCTGCTGGGTGAATAAGCGATGGAAAAAGAAGATCTGATCCAAATCGCCAACATGGTGATGCCCTTTGGGAAATATGCCGGACGGGTGCTGATTGACTTGCCGGAAGAATATCTGCTGTGGTTCGCCCGCAAGGATGAATTTCCGCAGGGCAAACTCGGAGAACTGATGCAACTGACGCTGACTATTAAAAGCGAAGGGCTGCAAAGTCTGATTAACCCGCTGCGTCGCAACGGGCCGGGTTTAGGCGGCACTGACGATTAACGTCAGACTGCATAATGAAGAAAGGCGCTAATACCAGCGCCTTTCCTGTTTTTACGACTCTGTCATGGGCACTTCTTTCAGCGCTTTCTCCTTCTGTTTCTTCTGATACCTTTTCGCCAGCACCGCACACGTCATGAGCTGAACCTGATGGAAAATCATCAGCGGCAGCACCATCATGCCAATCGCACTGACCGGGAACAGAATATTTGCCATCGGAATGCCATTTGCCAGACTTTTCTTCGAACCGCAGAACACAATGGTGATTTCATCAGGTTTGCTGAACCCCATCCAGCGCGCCATGTAAGTATTGATCACCAGAATAAAGGCCAGCAGCACCAGACTGAACACCACGATAAACAGCAGCGAACCGATGCCCACCTGATGCCAGATCCCCTGCGTCACTGCTTCACTGAAGGCGGAATACACCACCAGCAGGATCGACGTCTGATCGGTTTTACCAATCATTTTGCGGTGACGCTCGACGAACCCGCCAATCAGAGGACGCAGCAGATGCCCGGCAATAAACGGCACCAGCAGTTGCAGGACGATATGCCCGACCTGCTCTAAACCATTACCCGTTGTGCCCTGCACGTGCATCAGCAGGCTGACCAGCAGCGGTGACACAAAAATCCCCAACAGGCTTGACGCCGAGGCGCTGCACACAGCTGCTGCAACGTTCCCACCAGCCAGGGATGTGAAGGCGATTGCCGACTGTACGGTCGCAGGCAAAATACACAGATAGACGAAACCGCTGTAAATCTGCGGGCTGACGTCCACCGGATGCCACCACTGAAACAGCAGGCCGAGCACCGGGAACAAAATGAACGTGCTAAACATTACCCAAAGATGCAGCCGCCAGTTATTGCTGCCCTGGAAAATCGCCTCGCGGGACAGTTTGGCACCGTGCATAAAGAACAGCAGGCCAATGGCGAAAATGGTCAGGTTATTAAAAAACGCAACGAACAAGCCGCTGGCCGGGAAAAATGTCGCTAGCAAGACGACGGCGATGAGTGTCAGGGTAAAGCGATCGGGTAAAAAGCGCATAACATGTCTCGAAGAGTTATTTCTGAATGCGGCTATTTTGTGCCTTTGTGGTACAATTAAAAAATTGATTTATTTAATCCATTGATGCGAAAAATTCATGAATTATTCACTAAGACAGCTTCGCGTATTTGTCGCCGTTTCGTGTCACGGCAGCTTCAGCCGCGCAGGTGAGGCCATTGGCCTGAGTCAGTCGGCGGTCAGCCACAGTATGAAAGAGCTTGAAGTGGAGATGGGCGTAAGGTTGCTCGATCGCACTACGCGTGAAGTGGCGCTGACCGATGCCGGGCGTCGTCTGGCAAACCGCGTGGAACCGCTGCTGGATGAACTGCACGCCATGCTGCTCGATACCCGCAGTTTCGGCACGCAGTACAATGGCCGCGTGCGAATTGCGTCCAGCCAGACCATTTCTGCTCAACTGATGCCACAATGCATTGCCAGCGGTGAAAGGCTTTATCCTGATATCCGCATTTTATTACGCGATCAGGCGCAGCAGCTGGTGCTCAACAGCGTGCGTAATGCCGAAGTGGATTTCGGCATTGTGATCGATCCCGGTGAGAATACCGATCTCGACTGCGAGCCGGTGTTGCATGAGCCTTTTTTGCTGATGTGCCGGGAAGATCATCCGTTTGCCAGCCAGACGTCGGTGAAGTGGCAGGCCTTAAACGGGTGCAAACTGGTGTTACAGGATTACGCCTCGGGCAGCCGCATACTCATTGATAAAGCGCTGAAATCACAGGGGGTGAAGGCGGAAGTCGTCCAGGAAATCGGGCATACGGCCACGCTGTTCCCGATGGTGGAAGCGGGGATTGGCATCAGCGTATTTCCGGCGCTGGCGTTGCCTGTACCCCAAGGCAGCAGGCTGGCGATCAGGCCGCTCGAACCGGAAATCAACCGCGTGCTGATGCTGGCGAAGCGCAAGAACCGGTCGCTGTCGCCTGCGGCACAGGCCATCTGGCAGGTGGTGAAAGATCAGGCATTAATACTGAGTGAAAACCGCAGCCAGCAGGGCGCGTTCAAACCCTGACACCATGCCGGCTGTTTCATGCTGAACGTTGGTTAGACGTAAATATCAATTGCATTGGTGTCGGTCGGCTTGTTCACGCCTTCCTCTTTGTTGATGTCAGTGGCCGCTTCGGCTTTTTGCTGTTTTTCCAGCGCTTTCTCCGCCTGCTGCTGCTGGATCTGTGCAATCTGTTGTTGCAGCATTTCGATCTGCTGCTGTAACAGTTCCTGCTGTTGTTTCACGTCTTCTGAGTCGCCGCCTGAACTGCTCAGATTCTTAACCTGTTCGGTCAGTTTCTGGATCTGTTTAGTCAACTGTGCAATCTGGCTGCTGCTGCCCGCATCACTGCTTGAAGACGAACTCACTGCACTGCCGGTGGCACTGATAGTGCTCATAATAGCCTCGCTTAGTGTGAATAAAATTTTGCACGTAAGGGTGCTTAAGCGTTATCGGCGGCGATTGGCCCGGCTTTATTGATTTTGCAGTTTCCTTACGTTTTAACGTGCTCCCTGCACTTCAAGCTTTGGCCACAGCGCCAGCCAGCCCTTGCTGCTGACACGTTCGGCAAATACCGCCGGGATCGCGTGGCGCGGATTCGGCGTGATAGTGAAGTGGAACAAACTTTCCAGCCCGAGCGGGGCGTTCAGTTCTATCTGCCCGTCTGCATTTATTCGCGCGCCAATCGCTGTTTCCACTTCTACCCAGTAACTGATGGCCTGCGCGCTGGAAGCGTAAGGTGCGTGGCCGTGCCGTTCATGCATTCGTGCCTGATTCTTCACCGACCACGGCAGGTCGGGCGCAGCTGCCTGCAATCGCTGCTCTATACGCGCATCAGCCTGTGCTGAACACTCTTCTGGATTGAAATACACTACGTCGATGTCGTTGAGCGGCGTGGCGCGCGAATAGCCGTGCAGCCGGTCCCACACCAGATTGCGTACAAATCCCGCCGCCAGCCAGCCATCGTTCAGCCCCAGTTTTTGCACTTCCATCAGCGCCCGCAGATGCAGCGGTTCTTCGCTGAGCCAGATGATAATTTGCTGCTCCATGTCTTTCATGCACTGTTCTCCACAGGAATGGGATCTCATTGTAGCCATATTTGATGACAGCGCGGCAACGCACCGTTTCGGATTTTGCTGCCACACCGACGCGCCAAAATGAAGCAAACCGACCAGCGGAAGGGTGTCAGGCCGCGTTAATGCTGGATCTGCTAAGTGGTACAGCCTTTGCAGGATGTGATATGCCGCAGAAAAATCGGGCAGAACTGCGACTTTTCTCTTCCAACAAAATTGAGTCATCACCGGGCAGGGGATCACACATGCAAACCACGAAAGTCACTCCCGTTTTAAAGCGGACGTTGGGCAGTTTTAAACTTTGGGGCATCGCCGTCGGGCTGGTCATTTCCGGTGAGTATTTTGGCTGGAGCTATGGCTGGGCGCAGGCTGGCACACTGGGCTTTCTTATCACCGCGCTGGTGATTGCCGCCATGTACTGCGCCTTTATTTTCAGCTTTACCGAACTCACTACGTCAATTCCCCATGCGGGCGGGCCTTTTGCCTACGCCTATCGGGCATTCGGGCCGACAGGAGGATTCGTCGCCGGATTTGCCACGCTGGTGGAGTTTGTTTTTGCACCACCGGCGATTGCGATGGCCATCGGTGCCTATCTCAACGTGCAGTTTCCTTCCATCGAACCGAAATGGGTGGCGGTCGGCGCGTATATTGTTTTCATGGTACTGAACATTCTCGGCGTCAGCATTGCCGCGACGTTTGAACTGCTGGTGACGCTGCTGGCGATTTTTGAACTGCTGGTATTTATGGGGGTGGTCGCGCCTGGCTTCCAGATGTCGAACTTCATGCACGGCGGCTGGGCGGGCAGCGATACCTTCAGCCCGGCGGCGTTTTCCGGCATCTTTGCGGCGATCCCATTCGCCATCTGGTTCTTTCTGGCTATCGAAGGCGCGTCGATGGCCGCTGAGGAAGCCAAAGATCCGCAGCGAACCATCCCGAAAGCCTTTATCGGCGGGATCCTGACACTCACCGTGCTGGCACTCGGCGTGATGCTGTTTGCCGGAGGAGTAGGCGACTGGACCAAATTGTCAAATATCAACGATCCATTACCGCAGGCGATGAAACTCATTGTTGGCAGCAACAGCGGCTGGTTGCATATGCTGGTGTGGCTGGGGCTGTTCGGGCTGATTGCGTCTTTCCACGGCATCATCATGGGCTATTCTCGTCAGATATTTGCGCTGGCGCGTGCAGGGTATCTGCCCAAACGTCTGGCGAAGGTGAATGCACGTTTCCAGACTCCGCATCTGGGCATTATCGCCGGTGGCGTGGTAGGTATTGCGGCGATTTTTTCGGATTCACTGATCGTGATTGGCGGGCAGCCGCTGACCGCCAATATTGTGACCATGTCGGTGTTTGGTGCGATTGTGATGTATATCATTTCGATGGCTGCACTGTTCAAACTGCGCCGCAGCGAGCCAAATCTGATCAGGCCATTCCGTGCGCCGCTCTATCCTTTTGCACCGGCGCTGGCTTTGGTGCTGGCGGTGGTGTGCCTGGGGGCTATGATCTATTACAACACACTGCTGTTTTTGATCTTCGCCGCCATGATGCTACTTGCCTACGCGTGGTTCCTGCTGACACATCAGGCGCGCACCGACGCGGCGGAAGACCCGCAGTTACGTGGACTGCGACCGGCATCGGCCAAAATCGGCAAATAACCCGGTTTGCTAAGGAGCGTTATGTTTCAAACCACATTGAGCCACCGCAGCTACCGGTTTAAGGATTTACGTGAGCTGATGGCAAAAGCATCCCCCGCGCGGTCGGGGGATTATCTTGCTGAAGTGGCGGCGACCAGCGCAGAAGAGCGCATGGCGGCTAAAATGGCGCTGGCAGAGGTTCCGCTGAAAACTTTCCTGCAACAGCTGCTGGTGCCGTATGAGCATGACGAAGTCACGCGGCTGATTGTCGATACCCACGATGTGGCGGCGTTTGCCGCGATTTCACACCTCACTGTGGGGGATTTTCGCGACTGGCTGCTGAGCGAAAAAACGGACAGCGCAGTGCTGGCTGCGGTCGCGTGGGGGATAACACCGGAAATGGCGGCGGCGGTCAGCAAGCTGATGCGCAATCAGGACTTGATTCTGGTTGCCAGGAAATGCCGGGTGATCACTCAATTTCGCAATACTATCGGGTTGCCGGGGCACATGAGCGTGCGTCTGCAACCTAATCATCCGACTGACAATTTGCAGGGTATCGCCGCCAGTATGCTCGATGGCCTGCTCTACGGCTCCGGTGACGCGGTCATCGGCATTAACCCTGCCAGCGACAGTCTGCCGCTGCTGGAGAATCTCAATTACATGCTCGATGACATCATCACACGCTTTGAAATCCCTACGCAGTCCTGCGTACTGACGCACGTCACGAACACCATCAAGCTGGTGGAACGGGGTGCGCCGGTCGATCTGGTGTTTCAGTCGATCGCGGGGACGCAAGCCGCCAACAGCGGTTTCGGCATCAATCTGGCATTGTTGGAAGAGGCACAGCAGGCAGCGCTGAGCCTTAAACGCGGCACGCTCGGCGACAATGTGATGTATTTCGAAACCGGGCAGGGGAGCTGTCTGTCTGCCAATGCGCATTTCGGGGTCGATCAGCAAACCTGCGAAGCACGAGCTTACGCCATTGCCCGACGATTCTCGCCGTTGCTTATCAATACGGTGGTCGGGTTTATCGGGCCTGAATACCTGTATGACGGCAAGCAAATCATCCGCGCCGGGCTGGAGGACCATTTCTGCGGAAAATTACTGGGCGTGCCGCTGGGCTGCGATGTGTGCTACACCAACCACGCCGAAGCCGACCAGGATGATATGGACACGCTGCTGACGTTGCTGGGCACTGCCGGGCTGACGTTCCTGATTGGCGTGCCGGGCGCGGATGACATCATGCTGAACTATCAGAGCACGTCTTTTCACGATGCGCTGTATATCCGTGAATTACTCGGGCTGAAACATGCCCCGGAATTTGCCGTCTGGCTGGAGAAAATGAAAATCATTGATCCGCAGGGTGCACTGCAGGATGCCCGCGCGTCGCATCCGTTACTGCGTCAGTTACCACAATTAAGCTGAGGAAAGCCTGTGACTGATAAAGACAAAGGGTTGTCGCCGCTGGTCCACAACAATCCGTGGGAAACGCTGCGGCAGTTTACCGCAGCGCGCATTGCGCTGGGGCGAACGGGTTCGAGTCTGCCGACGGATGAGCTGCTGCGTTTTGGCTTAGCCCATGCGCAGGCGCGTGACGCCGTGCATCAGCCTTTCGACAGTGACGCGCTGGAAACTGAACTTCATCAGCTTGGGCTGGAAACGCTGACCGTCACCAGCGCTGCGCCCGACAGGACAACTTACCTGTGCCGTCCGGACCTGGGGCGCAAACTTTCCGAAGAAAGCCGTCATTCACTGCAAAGCCTGGCGCTTAAGGCGTCTGATATCGTGCTGGTCGTCGCTGACGGATTATCTTCCAAAGCCGTTCATCGTCAGGCTGTGCCACTGATCAAAGCGCTGCTGCCCTATTTAACGACGCTCGGACTGACATTAGGGCCGGTGGTTCTGGCGCATCAGTCGCGGGTGGCACTGGGGGATGACATTGCGCAGGTGATGAACGCAAAGGCGGTCGCGATTTTGATTGGCGAACGTCCCGGATTGTCGTCACCCGACAGTTTAGGCATTTACATGACATGGGGGCCGCATACCAAAAGGCTGGAGTCGGAGCGTAATTGTATTTCAAACGTACGCCCGGAAGGGCTGGACTACCCGCAAGCTGCATTTAAACTTGCCTGGCTGCTGGAGCAATCTTTCCTGCGGCAGTTGTCAGGTGTGAATTTGAAAGACGAAAGTGATAATCCGGCGTTGCACAATAAAGTGGTGCCGATGTTTGAGCTGGGGTAGAGGAGGGAATATGGTCGAACCAGCGGCTGGTTCGCCTCCATCACGGGGTGACTCCGGATTTCACATACGAGAAAAGCGCCAAAAGGCGCTTTTCTCTCTTCTTTATTAATAAAGAGTGGTGGGCCGTGCTGGATTGATTCGGCCTTCGGCCTCACCCTGCGGGCAACGCTGGCGCGTTGTCGTCTCGCTTCGCTCGGCTCGAACCAGCGGCTGGTTCGCCTCCATCACGGGGTGACTCCGGATTTCACATACGAAAAAAGCGCCAAAAGGCGCTTTTCTCTGAATTGGTGGGCCGTGCTGGATTGATTCGGCCTTCGGCCTCACCCTGTGGGCAACGCTGGCGCGTTGTCGTCTCGCTTCGCTCGGCTCGAACCAGCAGCTGGTTCGCCTCCATCACGGGGTGACTCCGGATTTCACATACGAAAAAAGCGCCAAAAGGCGCTTTTCTCTGAATTGGTGGGCCGTGCTGGATTCGAACCAGCGACCAATTGATTAAAAGTCAACTGCTCTACCAACTGAGCTAACGGCCCGCAGAAGTGGTGGGCGATGACGGGTTCGAACCGCCGACCCCCTCCGTGTAAAGGAGATGCTCTACCAACTGAGCTAATCGCCCACTTCTGGGTACTCCACAACGTAAGTCAGAAACTGCTGAGAAATGGTGGGCGATGACGGGTTCGAACCGCCGACCCCCTCCGTGTAAAGGAGATGCTCTACCAACTGAGCTAATCGCCCATTTCTCATTCCTGCTTACTATCACAACGCGTCCACTCTAAGAGTGGTGGGCGATGACGGGTTCGAACCGCCGACCCCCTCCGTGTAAAGGAGATGCTCTACCAACTGAGCTAATCGCCCCCGTCGTGATGGAGTCGCATTATAGGGATACTTGAAATTACGTCAACGCTTTTTAAAAACAAAAATGATCGTTCGGCTTATTTTTAGACAACATGACGTGTTTCTCGCCCGCGTAGTCGATTCTTTACGCATTCATGGTCTTAAACCGATCGGCTTACCCTGTATCGGCGTTGAGGATTCAGGGCAGAGTGGTAGAATGTCAGCCACTTTTTGTTAATTGATAGCAGCGTTTCGTAGCGTTGCATGATTAAGGTTGCACCCGGATGAAAATCAAAACCCGTTTTGCCCCAAGCCCGACCGGCTACCTGCACGTCGGCGGCGCCCGTACCGCACTCTATTCCTGGCTCTTTGCCCGCAACCTTGGCGGTGAGTTCGTGCTGCGTATCGAAGACACCGATCTCGAGCGTTCCACTCAGGAAGCGATCGACGCGATTATGGATGGCATGAACTGGCTGAATCTGGACTGGGATGAAGGCCCGTATTTCCAGACCAAACGTTTTGACCGCTATAACAGCGTGATCGACGAAATGTTGGAAAACGGTACCGCGTATAAATGTTACTGCTCTAAAGAACGTCTGGAAGAGCTGCGTGAGCACCAGATGGCGAATAATGAGAAACCTCGTTATGACGGTCGCTGCCGCGACAGCCACGAACATCACGCCGCGGATGAGCCGTGCGTAGTGCGTTTCCGTAATCCGCAGGAAGGCTCTGTTATCTTTGATGACCAGATCCGTGGGCCGATTGAATTTAGTAACGACGAGCTGGACGACCTGATCATCCGCCGCACCGACGGTTCTCCTACTTATAACTTCTGCGTCGTGGTCGATGACTGGGATATGGAAATCACCCACGTTATCCGTGGCGAAGACCATATCAACAACACCCCGCGTCAGATCAACATCCTGAAAGCGCTGGGCGCACCGGTACCGGTTTACGCGCACGTTTCCATGATTCTGGGTGATGATGGCAAAAAACTGTCCAAGCGTCATGGTGCGGTCGGCGTGATGCAGTATCGCGATGATGGTTATCTGCCGGAAGCGCTGCTGAACTATCTGGTGCGTCTGGGCTGGTCTCATGGCGATCAGGAAATCTTCAGCCGCGACGAAATGAAAGCACTGTTCTCACTGGAAAACGTCAGCAAGTCAGCTAGTGCGTTTAATACTGAAAAACTGCAATGGCTGAACCATCACTATATTAACTCGATGGATCCGCAATATGTCGCGACGCACCTGCTTTGGCACGTAGAGCAGGCCGGTATCGAAACCCGCAACGGCCCGCAGCTGTTTGAAATCGTTACCCTGCTGGGAGAACGTTGCAAGACGCTGAAAGAAATGGCGGAATCCTGCCGTTACTTCTACGAAGATTTTGCAGAGTTTGATGCCGATGCGGCGAAGAAACACCTGCGTCCGGTTGCCCGTCAGCCGCTGGAAGTGGTTCGCGCTAAACTGGCTGCCATCACTGACTGGACGGCTGAAAACATTCACCACGCTATTCAGGGCACGGCGGATGAGCTGGAAGTGGGGATGGGTAAAGTCGGTATGCCACTGCGCGTAGCCGTGACCGGCGCGGGTCAGTCTCCGGGTGTGGACGTCACCGTTCACGCTATCGGTCAGAGCCGTGTGCTAGCGCGTATCGATATGGCGCTGGCCTTTATTGCTGAGCGTGAAACGCAACAGCAGTAATTCCATCGTTCAGATGTAAAAAAAGCCAGCCGGTTTCCCGCGCTGGCTTTTTTATTACGTCAAAAGTAGGGATTAACGTTGTTCGGTCGCAGGCGCAGCCACAGTAGGGCGGTAGGCCAGGAAGTACATCAGACCAACAAAGCCCGCACCGCCGACGGCGTTGCCGAGAAATACTGCAACGAAATTCGGGAAATACTGCGACCAGCTTAGTGCACCGGCAAAAATGGCGGCAGGAATGATGAACATATTTGCTACCACGTGCTGGAAACCGATCGCTACGAATGCCATCACCGGGAACCACATCCCGATCACTTTGCCGCCCATCTCTTTACTGGCGAAAGCCAGCCAGATCGCCAGACATACAAGCCAGTTACAGCCAATGCCGGAAATAAACGCGTGCATAAAGTCGGCGTTAACTTTGGCGGTCGCAGTGGCGACGGTTTTGCTCAGGAAAGCGCCTTCTGTCAGCCCTAGTACATGGCCAAAGAAATACGCTACGGCCAGGCTGCCCAGCAGGTTAGCCAACGTGACCCAGAACCAGTTACGCAGCACGGCGAAAAGGCTTATCTGACGGGCGAACCAGGCGATAGGTAAGGTCATCATGTTACCGGTCAGCAGTTCTCCCCCTGCTAAGACGGTCAGAATAATGCCCACGGGGAATACGGCTGCCCCCAGCAGGTTACTGAAAGAACCCCAGGATGCAGGTAACGTCCCTATTACGTGCAGATCCAGCAGGAAACCGGTGGCGATGAATGCGCCCGCCAGGAAACCCAAAATTAACAAATTCAACACGGACGAATGGCTTTTATTAACGCCCGCCGTAACAGCGATGGATGCGATTTCTTTAGGTGAATACAAGGACATGAGATTGCTCGAAGTAATGGATTATGATTATTGCGCGAGCAGTCTATTCGCAGATTTCTCTCAAAACAAGGCGATTTTAATAGTCTGCTAACATCTCATTAATCATTAATTCCTGTTTGTTAAGGAAATGTGCAGGCGGATCATAAAGCTAGTCACACTGCGGGCTGGCGGGGTGATCGCAAAACAATGCATCCTGCTGATTATTTGCTTCAGGACAGAGGGACTTTTCCAGCAAAATGGGGTATTTGGCGGCTTTTTCAGCGCTTAGTTGCAGAAACAGATTTAGCCGTTGACAGGGTAGACACGGTTTCATATCATGCGCCCCGTTCACCGGTTTTTACTGGTTTGAATTGGGGGTATAGCTCAGCTGGGAGAGCGCTTGCATGGCATGCAAGAGGTCAGCGGTTCGATCCCGCTTATCTCCACCAACTTCCTTTCCAGAGTAAGTTGGTCGTTTCCTGAAAAATGGAAACGGGGATGTAAAAGTAAAGTGATTAAAGAAGTACCTCGTGTGGGGGTATAGCTCAGCTGGGAGAGCGCTTGCATGGCATGCAAGAGGTCAGCGGTTCGATCCCGCTTATCTCCACCAAATATTAAAGAAACCCGCTTCGGCGGGTTTTTTGCTTTCTTCGGTTACCCCTTTCCCCTTGCTTTTCTCCCGATATTTACCCAATTCCAGGCGTGAAAAAAGGCGCCGAAGCGCCTTTTTTGTCGTTCTGTCGTTCGCTTACTTACGCCAGTACCAGACCCGCGATAGAAGCAGACAACACGCTCACCAGCGTTGAGCCGTACAGCAGTTTCAGACCAAAGCGAGAAACTACGTTGCCCTGATGTTCGTTCAGGCCTTTGATAGCCCCTGCCACGATACCAATCGAGGAGAAGTTAGCGAAGGACACCAGGAATACCGACAAGATACCGACGCTGCGTGGTGACAAATCAGCAGCAACTTTCTGCAGATCCAGCATGGCAACGAACTCATTGGAAACCAGCTTGGTGGCCATCATGCTGCCAACCTGCAAGGCTTCGTGGCTTGGTACGCCCATCATCCATGCAAACGGATAGAAGACATAACCCAGCACGCCCTGGAAGGTGATACCGAATACCACGTCGAACAGCGCATTCAGGCAGGAAATCAGTGCGATGAAACCAATCAACATGGCAGCAACGATGATGGCCACTTTGAAGCCGGCGAGGATATATTCACCCAGCATTTCAAAGAAGCTCTGGCCCTGATGCGTGTTACCGATCTGCAGGTCTTCTTCCGAATCAACTTTATAAGGGTTGATAAGCGACAGTACGATGAAGGTACTGAACATGTTGAGCACCAGCGCAGCCACAACGAAGCGCGGTTCCAGCATGGTCATGTAAGCACCCACGATCGACATAGAAACCGTCGACATCGCCGTAGCGGCCATGGTGTACATACGTTTTTCTGACATTTTGCCCAGAATATCTTTATACGCGATAAAGTTTTCTGACTGACCCAAAATCAGGGAACTGATGGCGTTGAAAGACTCCAGTTTTCCCATGCCATTAATTTTCGACAGTACCGTACCGATGATACGGATGACGAAAGGCAGTACGCGAATGTGTTGTAAAATACCGATCAGTGCAGAAATAAACACGATCGGACACAAGACTTTCAAGAAGAAGAACGCTAATCCCTTATCGCTCATGCCCCCAAATACGAAGCCGGTTCCTTCCGCAGCGAATCCTAATAATTTCTCAAACATATCTGAGAAGCCTTTCACAAAACCTAAACCAATAGATGAGTTCAGGAAGAAGTAGGCTAATAGGACTTCGATCACTAACAGCTGAACGATGAACCGTAAACGAATACTTTTACGGTCACGGCTCACCAGTAAAGCGAGTACTGCGACAACGGCCAACGCTAATACAAAGTGCAAAATGTTAGACATGGGTGCTCCAAATTAGAGGCAGGCTATATTTCGACGGACATTCTATGTAACGCGTACATTTAAAACGTGAAGTCGCTTGCAAATATAGAAATTGCAGACATGAATTGCAACAAATCCCATTCCACCACACAAAAAATCAAGATGTTAAGAAAAATAGGCACAGTTTGCTTTCTTGTGCTAGCTTTATCATGTCCCGTAATGCGTTCTAAATCTGGTCAAACAGCCTCTGTTTTAGGAAAGCGCGCGCGTCCGGATTGAGAAAGCCGGGCGGGCGAATAACCACACAGTTATCACGTCGTCGCTTACTGCCTATCAGAATCATCGCTCAAATTTATCTAAATGCACTTGATAATCATTATCATTTAGACGATATTTGTGTAAGCGTAATAATTGTAGGGGTTAACACATTATGTTGAACAGCCGGACCGAGTCTTCAGGCCGCGCATCCAGAAAGATGAAGCTTTCGCTGATGGGACCGGCCTTTATTGCCGCTATCGGTTACATCGATCCGGGTAACTTTGCGACAAACATCCAGGCCGGTGCCTCTTACGGCTACCAGCTGCTTTGGGTCGTCGTCTGGGCCAACGTCATGGCGATGTTGATCCAGCTTCTTTCAGCCAAGCTCGGCATCGCCACCGGCAAAAACCTGGCTGAACATATTCGTGACCGCTTCCCGCGTCCTGCCGTCTGGGCTTACTGGGTACAGGCAGAAATCATCGCGATGGCCACTGATCTGGCGGAATTTATCGGTGCCGCTATTGGCTTCAAATTACTGCTCGGCGTGTCGCTGTTTCAGGGCGCGGTACTGACCGGTATTGCCACTTTTATTATTCTTGCTCTGCAAAAACGTGGACAAAAACCTCTGGAACTGGTGATCGCCGGACTCCTGCTGTTTGTCGCGGCGGCTTATATTGTCGAACTGTTCTTCTCGCAGCCGAGCATGGTGGCGCTGGGGAAAGGGATGTTAATTCCGGCGCTGCCGACCAGTGATTCCGTGTATCTGGCCGCCGGTGTACTGGGTGCGACAATTATGCCCCACGTCATCTATCTGCACTCTTCGCTGACTCAGCGCGGGGGCAAGGCGTCGAAAGCGCAACGCTATTCTGCCACCAAGCTGGATGTCGGGATCGCCATGACCATCGCCGGTTTCGTGAATCTGGCGATGATGGCGACCGCCGCCGCGGCTTTCCACTTTAGCGGCCACAGCGGTATCAGCGAGCTCGATGAGGCTTATCTGACGCTGCAACCTTTGCTCGGCCACGCCGCCGCCACAACATTTGGCTTGAGTCTGGTCGCCGCCGGATTGTCTTCTACCGTCGTCGGGACATTGGCTGGGCAGGTGGTGATGCAGGGCTTCGTGAAGTTCTACATTCCTATTTGGGTACGTCGCGTCGTCACTATGATGCCATCCTTTATCGTGATCCTGATGGGGCTGGACGCCACACGCATTCTGGTGATGAGCCAGGTGCTGCTGAGTTTCGGGATTGCGCTGGCGCTGTTACCGCTGTTGGCGTTTACCGGCAACCGCAGCCTGATGGGCGAGATGACTAACACCAGAACCGTGCAATGGGCGGGGCGGCTTATCGTGCTGATTGTCGTCAGCCTTAACCTCTATTTGTTGATCGGCATGCTGAAATAACCTCAGTAACGTAGCAATAAAAAAACGGGACAGCGCAAACTGTCCCGTTTTTTTATCTCAAATCTTTGTTGATTAACGGCGGTGATCGCCGTGTCCCCGGTGATCATCATGTCTGTCGTGCCCGCGGTCCGGGCCTCTGCCATGACCCCGGTCCGGCCCGCGACCATGATTATCATAATGCGGACGCCCGTAGTAACGCGGTGGAGGCGGGCGATGATGTGAACGGTTATCCCACCAGCCGCGATCGCGCCAGCGACCGCCATCCCAGTAATAGCCGCGATGGCTGCGTTCGCCGTAGTAACGCCCGCGGTGATTGTTCCACCAGCCGGCATCACGCCAGTCATACCCATCCCAGTAATAACCGCGACGGTCGCGGTCACCGATATTGATTGAAAGACCCGGAGTATTCAGGCTAAAGCTGCTGGCCTGCACAGCGGGAGCTGCGGCGGGAAGCAGTGCAAACAATAATGTACCGAACAGTAAAGGCTTAATCATAATGCCCCCAGATTCCTTATAATTTATGCTGACAGTTATAAGGCGAAGGCATCATCTATTCTATTGGTCGCAATCCTGTTTTGATTGATTTACGCGCCTTAACGAAATCCTTACTGAGTCTCCATAAAAGCGCGTTTTTTACTCATGGGCGTAAGCGTTTACACTAAAATAGCTTCAATCGCCGCCAACTCTTCCTGCGTGAAATGACGGTTAGCGACCATGCCCACGGCGTCATCAATCTGACTGGTTTTACTGGCACCAATCAGCACGGAGGTCACACGGTCGCCACGCAGCACCCACGCCAGCGCCATCTGCGAGAGCTTCTGCCCGCGCGCCTGAGCGATGTCATTCAGCTTGCGGACTTTCGCCAGTTTTTCTTCGGTAAGCTGATCCGTAGTAAGGAATTTACTGCCGCTGGCGGCGCGTGAATCCTCAGGGATACCGGCCAGATAACGGTCGGTGAGCACGCCACCCGCCAGCGGGGAGAAGGCGATTGAACCGACGCCATTGTCAGCCAGCGTCTCCAGCAATTCAGCTTCCACCCAACGCTCGAACATTGAATATTTCGGCTGATGGATCAGGCACGGTGTACCGAGCTGTTTGAGGATTCCAAACGCTTCTTTGGCGCGGTCGGCCGGATAGTTGGAAAGCCCGACGTACAGCGCTTTACCCTGACGGACGATCAAATCCAGCGCGGCCATGGTTTCTTCCAGTGGCGTATCGGGATCCGGGCGGTGATGATAGAAGATATCCACATAGTCCAGACCCATGCGTTTGAGGCTCTGGTTCAGGCTGGCGACCAGATACTTTTTGGAGCCCCAGTCACCGTAAGGGCCATCCCACATGGTGTAACCGGCTTTAGAGGAGATGATCAGCTCGTCGCGATACGGCAGCAAATCTTCCTGCAAAATACGGCCAAAATGTTGTTCTGCTGAACCCGGCGGTGGCCCGTAGTTGTTGGCGAGGTCGAAGTGGGTGATCCCGTGGTCAAAAGCATGGCGGATAAGCTTGCGGCCATTCTCGAAATGCGCGTTATCGCCGAAGTTGTGCCACAGGCCAAGGGATACGGCGGGCAGCTTCAGCCCGCTATGGCCGCAGCGACGATATTCCATCTTTTCGTAACGATTTTGACTGGCAAGATACGGCATAAGAACCTTTCTGATTGAGGTAGAAATAAGGTAAGGATGAGGTAAATGCCGTTTTAGTGTATGCGTTTTCACTGGCAATTCCAGCTACTCCGATCACAACCAGAACAATCCTTACTTTCAGTGACCGTTGAAAAGTAGGGTTATTCTGCCCGTCTATTACTTTTACTGCTGAACCTGCTTCCCTGCCAGATCTCAGTGCAATGCTGTAACTCTGCGTTGCCACGATTTATTTCGGATAATAAATATCCTATTCACTGTTTTAGCGTAATACTTAAACTAGTGGGATTAACTGTTTGTATTCTATTTAACAGAGGATCGTCATGGATAATTTATACACCGTAGGTGACTATCTCTTAGACCGTTTATCGTTCAGCGGTATCTCCGAACTGTTTGGCGTGCCGGGCGATTACAATCTGCAATTCCTCGACAGCGTGATCAGCCATCAACAAATTACCTGGGTCGGCTGCACCAACGAGCTCAATGCGGCCTATGGCGCTGACGGCTACGCGCGCACCAGGGGCATCGCCGCGCTGCTGACCACCTTTGGCGTCGGCGAACTCAGCGCGCTAAACGGCATTGCGGGCAGTTATGCCGAATATGTCCCGGTGATCCACATTGTGGGCGCGCCGCCACTCTCTGCACAGCGCAAAGGCGAATTACTGCATCACACGCTCGGCGACGGTGATTTCAGCCATTTCATGCGCATGTCGCAACCCGTGAGCGTAGCAATGGGCGCGCTGACGCCGGAAAATGCGCTGGCTGAAATCGACCGCGTCATTGAAGAGGTCATTTATACTTCTCGCCCCGGCTATCTGCTGTTGCCGAGCGACGTCGCCGCCATGCCGGTTGCCACGCGGGCGCATGCCGCCCCTGCACGGCAACCGGCGTTCTCGGCATCGTCGCTGGAAGCATTCGTGGCCGCCGCCGATGCCCAACTTCGCCGCGCCGGACGCGTTGCCCTGCTGGCGGATTTTCTGGCCGACCGCTTTGATGTAAAAGCCGCGCTGGAGCAATGGATGGAAGAAGTGCCGCTGGCGCATTCAACGCTGCTGATGGGCAAGGGATTGTTCAACGAACAGCAGCCAAATTTCGCCGGTACCTATTCAGGCGCGGCCAGCGCCACTTCCACCAAAGAGGCGATTGAAGGCGCTGACGTGGTGATTACCGTTGGCGTAAAATTCACTGACACCATCACCGCCGGTTTTACCCAGCAGCTTCCCGCCGAAAAATGTATCGATCTTCAGCCGTTTTCCGCCCGCGTCGGTAATCAGATTTTCCACCAGTTGCCGATCTCCAAAACCGTCAGCGTACTGCACCGGCTGACGGCTGAACTCGCTTCACTGTGGCTACCGTATGCCGTGAAACGCACCACGCTTCCTCAACCACCAGATGACAGTCTTGATCAGTACGCCTTCTGGCAGCAGATTCAGGCGTTCCTCCAGCCGGGCGATGTGCTGGTCGCCGAGCAAGGGACATCCTGTTTCGGCGCGGCGGCGCTGACGTTGCCCCACGACTGCCAGTTTGTCGTGCAGCCGTTGTGGGGGTCGATCGGTTTTACGCTGCCCGCCGCGTTTGGCGTGCAGATCGCGGTACCGGATCGCCGCGTGGTGCTTCTGATCGGCGACGGCTCGGCACAGCTGACGCTTCAGGGCCTGGGTGCGGCGATCCGTTACGGACTGCCGCCGGTGATTTTCGTCATCAATAATGAAGGCTACACGGTGGAAAGGGCGATCCACGGTGAAACGCAGCGTTATAACGATATCGCGCAGTGGAACTGGACGCAGTTCCCGGCGGCGTTTGGCGGTAAAGAGGTGTTCAGCGCACGGGCAGATTCCCCGCAGGCGCTGAAAGCGGCGATTGAACAGGCCAGCGCCAAAAGACGGATGGCGTGGATTGAGGTGATTTTGCCGAAAATGGACATCCCCGAACTGCTCGACTCCGTCACCAAATCGCTGGCGAAGCGTAACTCAGGGCAGTAATTCCGCGTCCGGCGGCGGCGGGTCAATCAGCTGGTCGATGAACCAGCTTCCCGCCGGGCCGGGCTGATTATTCTTGCTCCACACCGCATCCACCGAAATCTTCTTCGGCCAGCCGCGCAGGGGAAGCGCGACCAGCTTGTCATGCCCGAACTGCTGCACCAGCCAGTGCGGCAGCGTCGCCCAGCCAAATCCTTGTTCCGCCATTTCCAGCAACATCAGATAACTTGGCGCAGACCAGATCTGTCCCTGTGCGCGCGGCATTTCCCGGCGGCTGTAGGGTTGCAGACACAGCTCGCGAAAGGTGTGTAACTGCTCGGGTTGCAACTGTGGGATCTTCGCCAGCGGGTGCACTTTGCTGCAAAAAATCGACATGTCCGTCTGTTCCGGCAGGCGCGCCACGCCGATATCCGGCGGATAACTCGCCTGAACTTCAACCATGCCAATATGAGCACGGCCCGACTGCAACAGGTCAATGACGTCCTGGTCTTCCGCTATCTGGCATTCGAATTCGATATCCGGGTAACGCCGTTCAAACCGACGGAGCAGCGCTTCATGATGGGTAGGCTGATACGTATCTGAAAGTACAAACGTCAGCCGCGTTTCCACCTGCGTGGATAACCGCACCGCCAGTTCGTCGAGGCGTTCACTGGCGGCAAGAATCGCCTGAACATGGCTCAGTACGCGCTGCCCGGCGGGTGTCAGCACCGGATGGCGGCTTTGGCGGTCAAACAGTGTCACCCCTAAGTCCACTTCCAGATTAGCAATGGCGGTGCTGACGGTGGACTGGCTTTTGCGCAGCTTTCTGGCGGCGGCGGAAAAAGATCCGGTGTCGGCGGCTTCTACAAAGGCCATCAGGGCTTCCGGCGAATAGCGCATAGTAGTCTCCTTAATATTGATCTATCTAGTTTATCGATACTTTCTATCTTTTACCTATCTCATTTTTTGATGATAATGCCCCCCTGTGACAACCGTCACTCATCAACATTCAGGAATCAGGCAGGTTTTTATGTCTAAGCAAACACGGAATATCTCTCAGAAAACCTTCGGCGAGCGCATTTTTCATGCGGTGGGCTTCGAAACGCTGGCTGTGCTGATCTCAGCCCCGGCGGCGGCATGGTTGTTAAATAAACCGGTCTGGGAAATGGGCGCACTGGCAATCATGTTGTCGACAACGGCGATGGTGTGGAATATTGTCTACAACAGCATTTTTGACCGGTTCTGGCCCGTATCCCGCGTGGTGCGGACATTTAAAATCCGCGTGGCTCACGCGTTGGGCTTTGAAGGCGGCTTTATCCTTATTGGCCTGCCAATTGCCGCGTTGTGGCTGGGCATCAGCCTGCTGGACGCCTTCATGCTGGAAATCGGGTTCTTCCTGTTCTTCCTGCCGTACACCGTGGCGTACAACTGGCTCTATGACACGCTGCGTCATCGCTGGATTAGCCGTCGTCAGACAATACAGGATTGCCCCGCGAAGCACTGATCACCGCATTGACGCGACACCGCAAGGCCCGCAGACATTTCCTTTGTTTGCGGGCTTTTTGTCGGTTATGGTTTTGCACTTCACACAAATTCTGGGGCGAATATGAAAACGTTAGGGCTGATTGGCGGCATGAGCTGGGAATCTACCGTGCCGTATTACCGAATGATCAATGAACACGTAAAGCAGCAGCTCGGCGGTTTACACTCGGCCAAATTGTTTCTCTACAGCGTCGATTTCTATGAAATTGAAAAACTGCAAATGGCCGGAAACTGGCAGCAGGCGGGCGAAATCCTCGGCAATGCGGCGAATGCGCTGGCGCGCGCCGGGGCAGAGGTCATTGTGGTGTGTACCAATACCATGCACAAAGTGGCGGACGATATTGAACGCATCGGCGGCCTGCCATTACTGCATATCGCTGATGCGACGGCAGAAAAAATTAAGGGGCAGGGACTGCGAAAAATCGGCCTGCTTGGTACCCGCTTCACCATGGAACAGGATTTCTATCGCGGGCGTTTGCAGGATATTCATCAGATTGAGGTTTTGACGCCGGATGAAGCCGACCGCGCAATTGTCCATCGGATCATCTACGAAGAACTGTGTCTGGGGATCATTAATGATGCGTCACGGGAAGAATACCGGCGGATAATTAACAAACTGGAACAGCAGGGCATCGAAGGCATTATTCTCGGCTGTACTGAAATCACCCTGCTGGTCGGTGCCCCAGACGCCAGTGTGCCGGTCTTTGACACCACCGCCATCCATGCGCTGGCAGCGGCGGAGTTCTCTCTTAAAGACGGTGTTTAAGCTTTATGACTCAGAATCCGGCGGCTGACGACGTAGCTGCTGTTTCGCTACCAGCATCAGCGGTTTACCTGCCAGCATCAGCCAGGCTGGCAGCATCACGATGCACAGTAGCGGCAATAATTTCAGCCCCGGCACTACGGCGGCGGCCATAAACAAACTGAGCCAGCCGTCGCGCGTCACCACCAGCACCATGCCCATCACGGCGCAGGAAACCGTCACCGCAGCCGGTACATCTGGCGCGTACTGATGCAGCATCAGGCCGAGCGAAACGCCAACAAATACCGCCGGGAAAATGCGTCCGCCGCGAAAACCGCAGGCTGCCGCCACCACTAAGGCTGCGAGTTTGGTCAGGGTGATCGCCAGCAGCGGCCCCATCTCAAACAACTGGTTGGAGTGCGCCAGTTCTTTCATTTCATCCAGCCCTTTGAACAGCGTGATCTCCCCGCCGATCAACGCCAGCAGGCCGAGCACGAATCCGCCGATCCCCAGTTTCAGCACCGGATTGTGTAGGGTGTTAAACAGCCGGTGAACGTGTGGGAACAGCCAGACGGCGATCATCCCCAGCGCAACGGCAATGAGCACCACTATCGAACCGCTGAAAATATCGATCAAATGAGAGCCGTTATACGGTGGAATACTCAGGGAAAAATCCGGCTCGAAGAACTGATCGGTGGTGATCGCCCCTGCGCCTGCCGCGACCAGCGGAGCGAACAGGCGATCCCATAGCGGAACATCTTTATTGGTGGCGAGTGTCTGCGAGAAAATCAGTGCCGCAGCCACTGGCGTACCAAACAGCGCACCGATAGTCCCGGACGCCGCCAGGATCACCCAGTCGGTGGTCGGGACTTTCGGCATAAACCGCGCACCAAAGGCGGCGGCCAGCGCGATATTGATCACGGTAATCGGATATTCTGGGCCGAGGCTGACACCTCCTGCTAAACCGAGCATCAGCGCCAGCGCCAGACCGGGTAAGGCATTGACTGCGACGGGTGCGCCGATCAGTGATTCTGCTGCCGGATCCGGCCCGGCGTGTCCTGGCATATACTTTATCAGTGCACCGACGCCGATACCGGTCAATGTCAGCATGAACAACGTCCAGCTGGCAGACTGAGTATTTACGTGCAGAACGGCAGGAATGTGCTGCCACAGTAAGGCTTGCAGCGCACCGGCAATCATCATGACCGCCACCAGAATCAGGCTCGATAACACGCCGATAATGAGAGCAGGCAGTGCAAAAGCCAGCATGATTCTGGCGCGGGGATGAAACATGCAAATATTTCCTTATAGTTATACTTATCTGATAGTTCCGATGAATTTTAGCGCGTTCGGATAGCGGACCTTCGACATTATTTTGTGTGACATGCCGCATAAATGTGCGTTGGTTCAAAACAGCGTTGCAGCGTATAGCAAATACGGCTATTTTGCCCACACGATTTATTCAGCACTTTTACCTTGTATAGCCTTGTTAGCAGGCTTTAGCCAGTCGCATTAATCGATGAGTACCGCTTACATCGTGGCGTCTTGCAGCGTACTCTCTGGCCCAGCCGTTTTGACGCGGGTGCGCAGTATAACTACATTATTTTCGTGGAGAATAACATGACCAAATACTCCCTGGTGGGCGATGTCGGGGGCACTAACTGCCGTCTGGCGCTTTGCGCTTTAGACAGCGGCGAAATTTCACAGTCACAAACCTTTTCCGGGCTCGATTACGACAGCCTCGAAGCGGCGGTGCGTGAGTATCTCTCGCAGCAGCATCAGGAGGTTGAGGATGCGTGTATTGCCATTGCCTGTCCGATCACCGGTGACTGGGTGGCGATGACCAACCATACGTGGGCGTTCTCCATTGCCGAAATGAAAAAAAGCCTTGGCCTGCAGCATCTGGAAGTCATCAACGACTTCACCGCCGTGTCGATGGCGATCCCGATGTTGAAAGAACAAGATTTGTTGCAGTTCGGCGGTAAGAAAGCGCAGGACGGCAAACCCGCGGTGATTTACGGGGCGGGTACCGGTCTTGGTGTTGCGCACCTGATCCACGCCAATAAACAGTGGGTTAGCCTGCCTGGCGAAGGCGGCCATGTGGATTTTGCACCGAACAGCGAAGAGGAAGACATCATTCTCGAACAGCTTCGTACCGAAATGGGTCACGTTTCTGCCGAGCGCATTCTCTCCGGTCCGGGATTGGTGAATCTGTACCGCGCAATTGTGAAATCCGATAACCGCGTGCCGGAAAACTTCAAACCAAAAGACGTGACCGAGCTGGCGTTGTCCGATGAAAACGTCGACTGTCGCCGCGCGCTGTCGCTGT
Organism: Enterobacteriaceae bacterium Kacie_13; assembly: GCA_013457415.1. NCBI lineage: Bacteria > Pseudomonadati > Pseudomonadota > Gammaproteobacteria > Enterobacterales > Enterobacteriaceae > Enterobacteriaceae bacterium Kacie_13. Next base: position 3,380,966 of record CP045665.1, on the reverse strand, counting down.
TTTGTGTGATCATGGGGCGTTTCGGTGGCAATCTGGCGCTGAACATGGGCACGTTCGGCGGCGTGTACATTGCAGGAGGCATCGTCCCGCGCTTCCTGGAGTTCTTTAAAGCCTCCGGCTTCCGCGCGGCGTTTGAAGACAAAGGTCGTTTCAAAGATTACCTGATGGATATTCCTGTCTTCCTGATCACTCACGATCAGCCAGGGTTATTGGGTGCAGGTGCCTACTTGCGCCAGTCGATGGGTATGACCATCTGATTTTAAGCCTCCCCTGCGAAGGGGAGGAAATCATATTAAAACCGCATTAACTGCCTGAACTCTTTTACTTTGCTGCGGCTCACCGGCACTTCAAAATCCAGATCGCTCAACCGCAAAATGTAGGTGTTGTTAAACCACGGCACTATCTCGCGGATCTTCGACAAATTCACACAATACGACCGGTGGCAGCGGAAAAAATGCTCTTCCGGCAGGCGGTTGCACAACTCCGTGATATTCATCGGCATGGTGAATTCTTCTTTGCGGGTATACACCTGCGTCACCTTTTCTTGCGCGGCAGCGTAATAAATATCGTTGATGTCAGTGACGATAATGCGTTCGTCTTTGATAAGATTGATGCTGTGGCTCACGCGGATGGCATTGCCCTGAGCCGGGTGAACATCTTCTGGCTTATTTACGCTCTGTTTATCCCGTGCAAAATGCGATTCCAGCTTTTGCAGCATGGTCACAATGCGTGACTCGTGATACGGCTTAAGAATGTAGTCAAACGCCTCTATTTCAAAGGCTTCGGCAGCATGTTCTTTATAGGCTGTGATAAACACGATGTAAGGCTTGTGGACAAATTTACTGATGTTTTGCGCCAGTAATACACCGTCGAGGGAAGGGATGCTGATATCGAGAAAAATAGCATCCACTTCATGAGATTGCAGATATTTAAGCACGTCCAGCCCGTCGTCAAACGTGGCTTCAATTTTGATGCTGCTGTGCGTATTGATGAGATAACTCAGCTCTTCCTGAGCCAGCACCTCATCTTCGACGATAATAGCTTTCATGGAATTATCCCCTGTACGAACGCCCGAAAAGCGGGCGTGAGTAAAATGTGAATATTGCTTCCCTTAACGTGGTCAGGCTATATCGCTCTCGAGGGCTGCCGTGACTTTTGCCGGGGATTGAGTGATCAGAAACGAAATATCGGTGCCGGGTTCGAGGCGGCGGATAACCAGCCCCTGACCATACAGTAAAGAGACGCGGTGATGCACATTCAGCAGGCCGATTTTATTGCCCGGCATTTCATTGCGCGCCACGCGGTCAATGGTTTCCTGATTAATTCCGTGGCCAGTGTCTTTCACCGAAACCCAGATACCCTTTGCATGGTGCTTCACTGAAATTACCACCACGCCTTTACCGCTGCACTTTTGGATGCCATGCACAATGGCGTTTTCCACCAGCGGCTGGATCAGCAGGCTGGGAATTTTCACCGAAATATCATCATCAATATCGTAGATTACCGTCAGTTTGCTGCCAAAACGCGCCTGTTCGATGGCGATGTAATCCTGCACCTGATGCAGCTCCTTGCGCAGGTCGATCAGCTCATCGTTCAGCTCAAGGTTGTAGCGCAAATAACGGGAGAGATTGATCACCAGCTGGCGCGCGACATCCGGTTTGGCACGGATCGATGAGGAAATCGCGTTAAGCGCATTAAACAGGAAGTGCGGATTGATCTTGCTCTGCAACGCACGCATTTCGGCTTTATTGGCCATTTCGCGCAGCTGTTCGGTGCGGGACACTTCCATCTGCGTCGACATAATCTGCGACAGCCCGATTGCCATGACTTTCAGCGAATAAGTGATGCGGTGCGGATCGCAATAATAGATTTTCAGTGAGCCGGTGACTTCGCCTTTTTCCCACAGCGGAATGATAATCAGCGAATGGATCTGCGGCGTGCGGTGCATTTCGTCGTTGTTTCTGACCGTGATTTCCCCGCTTTCCAGCGTGGCTTTGGTCATGTCGCTCAGTGTTTCATGGCCGATATTGTATTCTTCCGCGCCCACACCGACGTACGCCAGAATGTTTTTATTGTCGGTGATCGCTACGGCATCGGCATCGATATCATCGCGGATAATCCGGCAGATGTTGGCTAACGCGTTGGCATTGATATCGCGAAAATACGGCAACGTCTTATTGGCGATATCCAGTGCCAGCCTGGCCTGCCGGGCGGCGATCACCTCTTTTTCATCCTCGACGCTTTGCACCAGCAGTACGATAAGTCCGATGGAACTGGCACCAAGGATCAGTGGCGCGGCGATGTTCATCACGATATCCAGCCCGAGTGAAAACGGGCGCGCCATCAGCAGGATCAGCACCATGGTCAGCGTTTCGCACATCATGCCGGCGAGGATCCCTATCTTCCAGTGCAGCGCTTTTTTGACTTTCTTATTGATGTAGCCTGAGAGGAAACCGGCGGTAATGCTGGTGATCAGACAAGGAATGGAGGTCGGACCGTGAATGTCGATAAGAAAACGGTGCGTGCCGGAAATCACCCCAGTAATAATTCCCACCCAGGGGCCGAACAGGATCCCGCCGGACATAATGGCGATGGTTCGCACGTTAATCAGCGAGCCTTCGACGTTGATGCCTGAGAGCGTACCGAAAATAGCAAACAGCGAGAAAATCGTCGTGACCGCCGTCAGCTCAAGCGCCGTGTGGTTTTCGTTTTCTTTGTGCAGCAGTTTGCGAAACAGCGGGGTGCGCGTGAGGAAGAACAGGCAGATCAGCATCAGCGCTGCGCGGTCAAAGACCGCCAGCAGCATATCAAACATGTGTTGCATGGCAGGTTCTCTGCGCGACATTGTATAATCACGCTAAATTAATTCGTGGTTTATTATATGTAAAAGGCCCGTGATTAACCACCGGACAGACCCTCCGCAGTCTGTTATGGCACGATAAAATCAGGGATAGTTAACAGACAGCAAGGGAGTTTTGGACATGATTTCTTTATCCACCTCAAGGCTGGTAATGCAGCCGCTTCAGGTCGACGACTGGGCTTTTTTCCTGCGGTTGTATCAGACCCCTGACGTCATGCGTTTTATCGGTAATCTCGAAACCCCCGCGCAGATCCACAGCCGCTTTGAACAGCGTCTGGGTAACTGGGATCGTTATTGCGATTTCTGGCTGTGTTTACTGATCCGCGAAAAAGAGACCGGCGCTGCCGTCGGCCTGACCGGATTCTTCCCCGACTGGAGACCTTATCAGCAGGCGGAGGTCGGGTTTATTCTGGCACCGGAACACCAGGGCAAAGGTTATGCGGTGGAATCCCTGCGCGAAGTGCTGAACTTTGCCTTCGAACACTGCGATTTCCACCGCTTACAGGCCAACGTGCTGGAAGGTAATCACGCTTCACGCCGTGTACTGGAGAAATGTGGTTTTCAGATGGAAGGGCTGCTGCGCGACAGCTACCGCATCGGGGAAGCGTGGAAGAACGACTGGCTGCTGGGGCTGCTGAAAAGCGATCCGCGTCCTTAGTTAAAAAAATGTTGCTCACTCTCTCGACAGTTTTTTGCGACTGCGATATGTTCGTGGAAGGCCGCAAAGCGGCCAGCGTCGCTCGGACGGTCCGGGCGCTTACGTATCCTCGAGGAATTTATGGCTGACTCACGTTCACCACGTCGTTTTTCACGCATTGATCGTCTTCCCCCTTATGTATTCAACATCACCGCTGAGCTGAAAATGGCTGCGCGTCATCGCGGCGAAGACATTATCGATTTCAGTATGGGTAACCCCGACGGCCCGACGCCACCACACATCGTGGAAAAACTGGTGCAGGTTGCCCAGCGTGAAGACACTCACGGTTATTCGACCTCGCGCGGTATCCCGCGTCTGCGCCGCGCCATCTCTCGCTGGTACGCGGATCGCTATCAGGTGGAGATTGATCCGGAAAGCGAAGCCATCGTCACCATCGGTTCGAAAGAAGGTCTGGCGCATCTGATGCTGGCCACGCTGGATCACGGTGACACCGTGCTGGTGCCGAATCCAAGTTATCCCATCCACATCTACGGTGCGGTGATAGCCGGTGCGCAGGTGCGCTCCGTGCCGCTGGCCGAAGGAGTGGATTTCTTCGCTGAGCTGGAAAAAGCTATCCGCGAAACCATTCCGCGCCCGAAAATGATGATCCTCGGTTTCCCCTCTAACCCGACGGCGCAGTGCGTGGAACTTGATTTCTTCGAACGCGTCGTTGCGCTGGCGAAACAGTACGACGTGCTGGTGATCCACGATCTGGCCTATGCCGATATCGTCTATGACGGCTGGAAAGCACCGTCGATCATGCAGGTGCCGGGCGCAAAAGATATCGCGGTGGAATTCTTCACGCTGTCGAAAAGCTACAACATGGCGGGCTGGCGTATCGGCTTTATGGTGGGTAACCCTGAGCTGGTCAGTGCGCTGGCGCGTATCAAAAGTTATCACGATTACGGCACCTTCACGCCGTTGCAGGTTGCAGCAATTGCCGCACTGGAAGGCGATCAGCAGTGCGTGAAAGACATCGCCGAGCAATACCGTCAGCGTCGTAACGTGCTGGTGCGCGGTCTGCACGAAGCGGGCTGGATGGTGGAAAACCCGAAAGCGTCGATGTACGTCTGGGCGAAAATTCCTCCGGCGTATGCGCATCTGGGATCTCTGGAGTTTGCCAAACGTCTGCTGGCGGATGCCAAAGTTTGTGTTTCCCCGGGCATCGGATTTGGAGATTATGGCGATACCCATGTGCGCTTTGCGCTGATCGAAAACCAGGACAGGATCCGTCAGGCAATTCGCGGTATCAAAGCGATGTTCCGCGCCGACGGTTTGCTGCCTGCGAAGAAAGCGGCGGGTGAATCACCGGTGGAACAGGATCCGGCGCTCAATCCGTAATTCAATAGTTCTTCATAAAACCGGGCTTGTCCCGGTTTTTTTATCTTTTGTTTTCATAAAGTCTGCATGATTACCCCTTATACTCACTGCGATAACCCTGTTGATATTGTGTTGACCCGCCCAGGAAATGACCTATGAAAACCCGTTATTCGCTGTCTCAGATTAGCCTGCACTGGGCGACGTTGCTGATGATTATCCTGACCTACGCCGCGATGCTTACCCGCGATTATTTCCCGGAAGATAATCAGCCCCTGGTAAAGCTGCTGCACTTCAACTTTGGGATTTGCGTCTGGCTGCTGATGTTTGCGCGTATTTTTCTGCGCACCCGCCACGCCACTCCGCCGGTCACGCCACCGCTGCCGCGCTGGCAACATGCTGCTTCGCACGCCGTTCATGGCATTTTGTATTTGCTGTTTTTGTCGTTACCGGTGCTGGGCGTGCTGACGCTGGAGTTTGGCGGGCGGGAGTGGTTTTTGCTGGGCTGGCAGGTGCCGCAGTTCGTGACGCCGGATCCTGACACGCGCAGCGCAGTGAAAGCGACCCATGAGTTTTTGGCGAACTGCGGTTATTACCTGATTGGCTTACATGCGTTGGCGGCGATTTATCATCATTACGTTCGTAAGGACGATACGCTGTTACGTATGACGCCTTGATTTTGGTAAACCGAGATTTTGATGAACTGACCATATTATGTCCCGGCAATCAGAGTGACTGCCGGGACATAACATAAAAGATTACTCGTTTTCGCTGCTGTAATGGACTACCCGACGTTTGCCCTGAATCTGCACATCTGCCCATCTGCGCTGTACCGGTTTCACTTCCCCGTTGCGCAGCGCCTGAATCAGCCCGTCTTTATCTTTGTCATCGTAAAGATACAGTTCGCCAGCCTGCTGCCATTTTCCTGCCTGTTTGGCGTAAATACGGCAGCTGATGGAAACGGTATTGAGCGTGTTACACAGGAAAATTTCTTTCTGTTTGTCATTATTTAGCTCGAGCGTATTGAGGATGCATGCACCCTGCAGTCCGAGGCAATCGCGCAGCGTGCTGGTGTATTTCTCCAGCTCCGGCAGGCTGTTCCACCAGGCATCCTCAGGTGAAACTGAGCCCTTCGCCAGCTGAAACATTTTCTTCGCATTTTCCGGACGATAATTTTTTGCCGCCTGAGCGGCATCTTCCACACCGTAAGACCCCCAGCGCGAAGTCTGAGAAATCGTGTTTTTCAAGATTGTCATCAGGCGCGGATCGGTCATAAACGCCGGGTTTTGCTGTAGCGCTATCAGCGCCTCATTTCCACGCCGGCCGGTATCGAAGCGCAGCATTCGCAAATCGAGATCTTTTGCCTGCGTTTTTCCTTCGTCCAGACGGGCGATCTGATTATTCACGCTGATGCGATAGGGGTCGAGCAACGGGCTGTTCACGGCGATCACCAGCACTACTATCAGCAGCGACAGCGGTTTGTTGAACTGCGTGATGTGCGGCAACCAGTCGGGGCGTTTATCGATAACGGACAGGCTGTAGCAAATTGAAGCCACCAGCGTTACGCCGATGGTCAGCACCGCCCACAGGCGCTGCGGCGTCCAACCGTACTGCGCGATGCGCAGCCCGGTCGCGTACATCGCCAGTGCGGCATACACCGGCAGCAACAGGATAGCGGCATTTACCATCAGGCGGATGATGTGTGGATACGGCTTCACCGCGCTGTCCGTTTCGCGCACTACGTTAACCAGTATCAGAATGCTCATCGCCATCACGGTCAGCAGACTGGCTGCCGACCAGGCGGTCGACAGGGCTTTCAGACCGGTAAACGGCAGGGCGCAAAGGAAGATCAACGCCACGAACGCCACCAGCGGCAGCAGACATTTCAGGATAAGGCGGATGATGTTTTTGGTGACATTCATCAATGATGGCTGCGTGCGACAGCTGATGATACTGATCCCGAGTAATACCCCGTAAACCAGCCACATAAACAGTGGCGTGTCGAAAAACAGCTCGTGGAAATAGTCAATGCCGATCAACCGGAACAGCGCGCTGCACAGAGCCAGCACGCCGACGGTCAGCTGCATCAGCAGCAGGGTGAGCATCAGGCACAGGGTATTTTGCGAATAGCAGGCCGCCAGATTGGCATAGCGGTAGCGCGTCTGGGAAGTGAAAGACTGCACCTGCAACCACGGCAACACAAAATAGATAAGTACGATCAGTGAAAGGTAAAAAGGCAGGAGCAGCGAATCTGCAGGCGTTGCCATGCTGTTGCTTTTTACCCATGCCGACATGCCCGCGAGCAACAGCGTAAGCACTGCGATACAGCCCCAAAAACGACGGTCATTCAGTCGCACCACAGATAAAGAAATCAGTACCGGTAATGTAAATGCCATCGTCTGGCCGTAAATATTATGGCTCAGGGATTCGAGCGCGGGGGACGCGTGGTATGAAAGGAAGAAATACAGCAAGAGCCCCTGGAGTACGCAAATCGCGAGGATCAATGCGCGGGCGGCAGAGGGAACAGGTGGCATAACGCTGCCTGCGCGGGTGAACTGAGGCATCCGTGACTCTCCAAGATGTAAGGGCAAGTAAATGAAAAAGTGCTGTCAGTGTAATGGGTTCCGCGAAGGAGTGCAGAAAACTCTTTAATCTGGCCCGGCTGTCATTTTGTGAGCAGGGTCGCATAACTGGCAAATTCAGCGACAGTCACTAGGCTTGAGGTTGGGGGAGAGAATTCGAGGTGAAAATGACAGAACAACAATTGAAAGATAAACGCATCGACGTTGTGAAGAATTTTTACGCCAAACTGGATCAGGCAGATGCTTCCTTACTAGATCTTTTTGCGGAAGACGTACAGCTGTTTTTTCCTAAGTTTGGCACCGCGCAGGGTAAATCTTCACTGGGAGAATTAGGTAAGCGTTTCGCGCTGGAGATAGACAAAATCCAGCACATTCAGGATGCGTTCCGGTTTGTCTGTGATGGCGATACCCTCGTGCTGGAAGGCCAGATGCGCGGGGTGATGCAAAACGGCGATCGCTGGCCGACGTCGCAAACCGGCAGTCATCATTTTTGTACGGTGTTTGAGTTTGACGCGCTACTGATTAAGCGGGTAAGCATTTATCTCGATCCTGACTTCAATCTTGAGGATAAAAAACGTGTCAATAATTACCGGCAGGTGGTGAAAACTGAGGAAAATAAAGCCTGACGTTAAAAAAGGAAAGATAGCCGCCTCAACCAGCGGCTATCTTTCGCCAACTGCCTCCCATCAGGATTCGGCAGGGACAATAGTGTTTTTATAGCGTTGAAGGATCGGCGAATTGATATCTGAAGGATTCTGCAACTGCCACAGATTACGATCGATACCGTCATTGACCAGATAAATGACCCCGGATTCAATGGCCGACATCAGGCATAGCATTACTGGCTCGTTGGTGGTATAGCCCAGCTCGCCTTCCAGCAGACGCTGATAGTCGATAAAGCGGAACACCCCGGCCTGCACTTCATATGACAATATCGTCTTACTGGTATTAACTGACGACAGAACTTCCCCGGTATTGACGTCGACAGCACGCAGGTTCACGGCTATCTGGTCCAACTGGTATTGCGTGCTGGCGCCGATCCCGAAGTACCGCGCACCAATCCCGCCTGATTTCACATTACTCTCATAACCGATGATTGAGCCTTCAATCAAAATGTTCGCCGCCACCAGCGAGGAGAGCGGCCGCTGGTTGTTGATGGCGACGCTGCCATTTTCCTGCGCGGCGCGGATAATCTTGCGTTCGTTGAGCAGGTTTTGTAGCCCCTGACGTTCCAGCGGGATAAACCATTTCGAATCTTTCAGCGCGGAGACCAGCATCGCCGTGGCGCTCTGCGGCACCGCCGTCGAGAAGTTACTCGCCGGGTACGGTTTAAACTGCCCGGTTTCATCCTGAATGTTGTAGACAGAGACAAAGATCCGGCCCTGTGGTGCAGGGAGGTGTGTCAGGTCGGCGTAGCTGGGCGCACGCGGTAATAATGTCGGTCTGGCGGCTTCTTTAGGTGCAGCTGTGAGGCACCCGCTCAACACAAAAACTGCGATGAGTAATAAATAATTGCGCATGATCTGATTCCCATTTTTCCCTTCTTATTTCGATTTTATATCGAATTATTTTGGGGATTTTGTTCGTCGGTATTAGTTTGTCGTTGAAGACAAACCCTGAACCTGAATGGTGGATACCTTGCCGGTCTGGCGATCGGTAACATTCATCACCAACTGCCCGTCGGTATTCTGGATATCGACTATAAAGTCCTGCGTCACCAGTCGCCCCGGTTTGCCCTGATTGATGTTGCCCATCAGGCTGCCAAGCAGTTGCGACTGGATCGATGACGTAAAGTTATCCAGCGCAGAGGTGCCGGACGACCCAAAGTCATAGCTGTCAGGGTCTTTATAGGAGTTCTGCGCCTGCGCCTCGTTGAGTAAAAACGAGCCGTTATTCGGGTTACCGCCAAAATTCGGATTTACAAACTGGAAGACCATATTGCCGCCCCAGGAAAGTGGGGACGCCGTCAGCAACGCCAGCAGCATCACCGAGCGGGGGACTGAAACTGGAATATTCACGATGCTCTCCTTACAAGAGGCTGTGCATTAAAATTCATCATGGGCAAGATCCCCGGTGCCAAGTAACGCCTTGTCTAACTGGCGACGTGAAAGCGCCTCGGTGACGCCATCTATGGCGGTGTCGACGTCCTTATTAAAATTGCGACGGTTTGGGAACAACAGCGTCTGATAGAGCGTGTCCTGGCCTATTTTGATGCTGATCCAACTGCCCCAGCGCGCGCTGGGTCTTTCGGAAATAGTGATGGTTTCCGGATAGTTTCGGTCCCACTTATCGGTAAAACCGCGATAAAAATCATGGCCGACCGAGGTGACCGTATGGTCGGTAATCAGGCCGGGATCTTTCACATCTGCTGCCTGAACATGCAGGCAGGAGGCGCAGAGCAGCGCCAGCCACAGCCAGAAGGTCTTCCTGCAAAGTGTCATGATGTCAGCGCTTGAGATTGTCGTTGGCCCAGGACGCCGCCTGAGTGCGGTTTTTAACTGAGATTTTTCTAAATAAATTATAGAGATGCGTTTTAACAGTGTTTTCACTGATAAACAGCAACCGGGCGATTTCAGTGTTCGAGGCACCGACGCGTAATTTATTGAGGATCTCTTTTTCGCGATGGGTCAGTCCGGTGTCCTCAGAATTAAGGTGACGAAAGGCACCGGACTGGTTGATCAGATAGCTGGCGAAGCCCTGCGAGAAGTAGCACTCTCCGCGGATCACGCTTTTAATCCCTTCAACCAGATTGTTTTCATCGGTCGAGAGGTAAAACACAGCACTGATCCGGGGCCAGGTTTCAATTTCCCGAAAATGATATTCGTCAGGCGTATTTAATAATAATAACTTCACGCTATCGTGATAATGATGTAATGCTGATTGCCACTGATCAATTGTGCGACGATCGGCTTCCATCATATCGAAGAGAATTAACGTTTGATGAAGATATTGATCCTCCAGGGATTTATGAATGTTGTGAAGTCGCGTATTGACACAAAGTTGCTGTTTCAATTGTTGCAATAAAGCACTTGCCTGCAATGACGGTTTTGTCACTAATAAAAGGATATTATTATTGATCGCCGTTTCATTAAGCATAATCAAACCCTGCCCTGATTTTTTATCGTCACGGCCTGCTGCTATCTGATATAGGGAGGCAGTAAATAGGCCGATAACTTATTTTGCTAAATCTATAGCTGGTTGTTTGCTGTGTATATCTAAAAATGGAAAATAAACACAACCTGGCGCACATAATAATTCAGGTCGTTTCATGTGCGGTACAGACTCAATTTAGCGTTTGGTCTCTCTTACGCAAGGCTCATTTGTGTTTCAAAATGTAACGTAAAATGTATAAAGCTTTCCTAATGTATTGGGAATATTTTCTATGAGCCGATTAAATTAAACTTAAGTAATGAGGTTTACATAATCTTAACGTTTGCCTTTGTTAAACCTGTGTTTTTGACGTTACGATAGCCATAATCATTCTCCGTAAACAGCAATACACTGCATGTTTCTTCTTTAATAACGCAAATATTGGTCCTCCTAATGATCGATTTAACTTAGGTGGTGTAGGGGAGAGCCTCGCTATGCAGGGTTAAAAAGGCAAGAAATGGCGGTATGGCGGGGTTCTGGCCTCAATTATAAGCAACGGAATTGTGGCGCAGATCGCTTTATTTGAAAAGGGAACGTTCCCGAAGCATTAAGATTAGCTGCATTTGTGTGATTAATTAAACGACTCTTTTCCGTTACTTTAGGATTAATGCCATACAGCAGATTAGCAATATTGACCTTTAGCCGGAATCGACTGGTCAATCCGCATGAGACAGGGCAACTCATACTTTTTGATGAACTGTAAAATTAAAATACGCCGTGCGGGTGAGTTCCTTATTTCTCGTAAACTCCATAATCAATTCGTCAACAGCAATAAAACCGGTGAGTAATATACGGGTCTCCGGCTTTAATACAGGGTGACGAAATGAAAAAGACTTTATTGACCCTGGCGTTACTTTCAGCATCCTGGGTCGTTCACGCACAACAATATGATATGGCTTTTCCAGAGATAAACTCCGGTAGCGCCGAGCAATATTATAACGGTGCGGGGAATTCATCAGGGAATGCATCAATGATTTATCAGAACGGTAATAGTAATACAGCCTACAGCAATCAAACGGGGAATGGCAGTTCCAGCATTATCCGGCAGTCGGGCTCAGACAATACCGCACTGATAAAACAAAGAGGTAATGGAAATAACGCGGATATTTCTCAAAGCGGCAGCGATAACTTTGCCTATATATCGCAAACCGGCGGCGGGAATTCATCCATTACGCAACAAAATTTTGGCAATACGGCTTACATTCTGCAAAAAGGCCGGAGTGTGACTGAGATTCGCCAGAATGGTACGAACCAGACCAGCGGTGTTGTACAAAACTCGTCAGGAATGGCGATTAGAGTGACACAGCATTAAAAAACATACGTTCTTATGACATCCGATATTTAACTAATGGGGTAGCATCATGAAACTTTGGAAAATTGTGGCAGTCTCCGCTTTAGTCGTCAGTGGCAGTGCATTCGCAACCGGTAACAATCATGGCGGTGGTGGCGGTCCTTCTACTCCTCCATCAACAGTGCCGACGTTTACGGCCACACAGTGGAATTCTGAAATTCAGATTTACCAGCAGGGTACCGCAAACCTCGCGAATGCGACTCAGACCGGTGCTCAAAAATCGCTGACTGCGATTAATCAGGATGGCTACAGAAACAGTGCCGGTACCAATCAGACCGGTGATGGCAGCCTGATCAGCGTGGTTCAGAAAGGTGACTATAACAATACTAACGTGGCGCAAAGCGCTAACGGCAGTAAAGTTCTGGTCTCCCAGAATGGTTCCGGTAACTATGCGCAGGCTTCTCAGGGCGCCAATGGTTCTCTGACCAGCATCACTCAGGTTGGTACTGCTAACCTGGCGTATGCGTCTCAAAACTAATTCGCTTTCTCCCTATACGGAGTGAGTTAAAAACAGGGCACTAGCCCTGTTTTTTTTCGACTGTTTTAACGATGTGTCTGAGGATAAAAATATGCACTTACTCCTGATCGCTGCCGTCATGTCAAACCAGCTTTGGTTCGATACTCACAGCGATGCACAAAGTTACGTAGTGACACCGATGGTCAGTCTCACTAAAGCCTGTGCCTGTCAGGTGGCGGTGTCGGTCTCGCAGGAAGGCGGCGGCGGAAACAGTACCAGTCGCCAGAGCAGCAACGTCAACCTTTCTGCCAATCAGCCTCAGCCACTGGGGCGTATGCGTTTTTCGGTACCGCCGGGTAGCAAAACGCAAATCATGATTACGGTCACTGACGGCGGCACGTTACGTCTGGAAAAACAGATCACGTTACCGGGTGACGCCTAACGGTGTCAGACCGGCAGATTATCGTAACCTTTACGACGATAATTCAGGGCCGAAATACCCCAGAAAACCACGAAGATGGCCACGGCGGCGTAACCGACGCTGCCCATATTATCGTTCAGCCTTTCAACTATCGACCACGCTCCACCTTGTAGTTCCAGTTTATCGGCTATCAGCCCCAGCGCTTCCAGCCCGCCAATAAACAGTGCAATCACCACGCTGGTAGCGGTAATGGTCATATTGTAATAAAGCTTGCGAACCGGTTTGTCGAACGCCCAGCCGTAGGCACCGACCATCACAAAATTATCGAGTGAATCAATCAGCGCCATGCCGCTGGCGAACAGCGCTGGAAACACCATGATGCTCCATACCGACATCCCGGACGACGCGCCTGCGGCTGAAATCCCCAGCAGACCAATTTCCGTGGCGGTATCAAAACCCAGCCCGAACAAAAACCCTACCAGATACATCTGCCAGCTCTTATTCACCATATTGAAAGCGAAGCTGAACAGTCTGCTCATCACTCCGCCCTGAATTTGCTGTAACTCCTCTTTATCTGTGAAGGTCTGACCCTGTTTCACCTGCTGAAAACGGCGATAGACATCGCGCAGGATCAACGCATTCAGCAGCGCCATCATCAGCAAAAACAGCGCCGAGACCAGCGTGCCGATGGTGCTGCCATAATCATGCAGCCAGCCGATTTTATTGCCAAATACCAGCGATGTGGCGGCAATTGCCACGCAGGCCAGCACCACAATGCTCGAATGGCCAAGGGAGAAAAACGCTCCAACCGCTACCGGACGCTGGCCTTGCTGCATCAGTTTGCGGGTAACGTTATCGATAGCCGCAATGTGATCGGCATCCACAGCGTGCCGCAGGCCATAACCGTAGGCCAGCAGTGCCGCCGCAATCAACGCTGCACTGTGGCGAAAGGCCGCCAGCGCCCAGCCCCAGGCCAGCAGATTGACGGCTATCAGCCCTATAAAAAGCCAAAAGGCGCGGCGATGAGTATGAAAAAACTCGCGGTTAATCATGGGGATCCTTATTTATTATTCAGCCTGATGAGAAACTGATTGAAGACGGGCACAGGCGATAACCGCCTGACCCAGCGCCAGCCCGCCGTCCCCTGCCGGATAGCCGAGAGGCATCAGTACGTGCAGGGGGGCCAGCGCGTCGTATAAACGCTGGCGCAGCAAGCGGTTATGCAGCACGCCACCGCCGAGCGCGACCGTGCGGGTGCCGGTTTTCGTACAGTGATAGCGGGCGAGGGCAGCAAAGCCCTGTGCCAGCGCGTCATGAAAGGCAAAAGCCCGCTCCGCCGGTGTCGCCTGCCAGCCGAGCCACTGTTGCCAGAAGACCGCCAAATCGAGAAAGGTGCCCTTGTCTGTATGAAGCAGCGGCAGGGTGACCGGATGTTTTACGCCATACCCCCGCCGCGCCAGCGCTTCAAGGCGGCAGGCGGCTTCGCCCTCCCAGCTGAGTTTTTCCGGCGCGCAGCCGAGGACGGCCGCAACGGCGTCGAATAAGCGCCCACAGGATGAGGCCAGCGGTGAATTAATCCCGGCTGCGATCGCCTTTGACAGCGGCTGCCACGGATGCGTCAGCAGCGCCTGTGCTTCGGGAAGGTGTTCCCAGCCGGGTACGAACGCCACCCACTGAGCGAGCAGATTACGCCAGGGTTCCCGCGCAGCGCGGTCGCCGCCGGGCAGTGCCACCGCAGGTAATCCGCCCAGATGTTCACAATGCAAATAATTCACGTTCAGGCATTCACCTCCCCACATTTCACCCCGCTGACCATATCCCAGACCGTCAAGCGCCAGACCAATCACGTTTCCGCCGTTCAGCGGCCAGCGATGCTCAGCCAGACAGGCGGCGATATGCGCGTGGTGATGAAGAACGTCTATTATCCGAGTTCCGGGGCGGTCTGCCTGAGCATGACTGACGTAAGCGGGATGCGCATCGCGCGCAATAACCGCCGGCGTACAGGCATAGAGATGCTGAAAATGTTCCTTCGCCTGTTGATGTTGTAGTGCAATGTCTTGATGCGCCAGCGAACCAAAGTGTGCACTAAGCACTGCCTGACCGCCGCGCACCAGACAAAAGGTATTTTTGAGGTCGCCCCCCAGCGCGAGTAATGGCGGCGGCGCGATAAAACCCGGCGGCAGCGACAAAGCATCGGGCACATAACCTCTGGCGCGGCGTAGTATTTCTGTGCCCTGCGGCGTCAGGCGCACCAGCGAATCATCAGCGCGCTGGACGATATCGCGGTTGTGCAGCAGCCACAGATCGGCGATACCGTCGAGCTGGCTCAGCGCGTCCGCATTAGTTAATGCCGGGGCGCTGTCTGCGGCATTCCCCGAGGTCATCACCAGTGGCGTCTGGCAAGCCTGCATCAGCAAATGGTGCAGCGGCGTAAACGGCAGCATCAGGCCGACTTCATCGAGCTCCGGCGCAATGGCCGCGCACAGGGGTGACATCGCACTCTGCGGCGTCAGCACAATTGGCGCGGCGGGCGACTGCAACACCTCCCGCAGCGCAAACTGAGGGCTTTCGTCGCTGCAACGTGCCAGCCAGATGATGTCCGGCAGCATAACGGCCAGCGGTTTAGTCGGACGATGTTTCCGCTCACGCAATCGCATCACGGCGGCTTGTTGTGTGGCGTCACAGGCCAGATGAAAACCGCCGAGCCCTTTGATAGCGATGATTTTTCCGGCGCGCAGCGCACTTACCGCCTGCTCAATGGCCGCCTGACCCTGAGCCAAAATATCGCCATTTTGCTGCGTGATGGAGACCTGCGGACCGCAGTGTGCGCAGGCTACTGGCTGCGCATGAAAGCGCCGGTCAGCCGGATTTTGATATTCCTGCTGACACGCCGGGCAGAGTGGGAAATCCGCCATGCTGGTAGAAGGGCGGTCGTAAGGCATCGCGCGGATCAGCGTAAAACGCGGGCCGCAGTGAGTGCAGTTGGTAAAGGCGTAGCCAAAGCGACGATTGCCGGGCTGATTCATGTCTTTCAGGCATTCCGGGCAGGTCGCGGCGTCGGGCACTACCTGAGTATCCATCTGCGTTTTGCGACTGCCGGTAATAGTGAAATCTTGCGGCGGAGTCTGCCAGTCGAAAGGGGCGAGAGTCATGCTGTCGATGCGCGCCAGTGGCGGACAGTCACGCTGTAACTGTTCGACAAAAATATCGATATTGACGGGCTGAAGCAGTCTGATTTCCACGCCCGCACTGTCGTTACAGACTTCACCACGAAGCCGTAAACGATCAGCCAGTTGCCAGATAAAAGGCCGGAAACCGACGCCCTGAACCTTGCCGCTGATGCGGATGAGTAAAGAATCAGACATAATATTTCTCTGAAAAGGAGGAGGAGCGTCTTCCTCTGTAAAAAAGAAGACGCTAAATCAACTACACCTCAACTACCGGGATGACATCTTCGACAGCGCTGCGCAGGCGCGCTTTCATATCGCTGTAGGTTTGCTGGGCATAGTTTTCTGCCCAGCGTTGATCGGCGATTTGCTCGACGTTGACCGCGCAGTATTTGGTTTCCGGCGTTTTAGATATCGGATCCAGATTTTCCTGCGTCAGTTCATTACAGGCGCCAATCCACCACTGATAGGTCATGTAAACCGCGCCGATGTTGATGCGCTCATTGAAGTTAGCGCGGGAAATGACTTTGCCACGGCGTGAGGCAACCCAGACCAGTTGCTGATCGCGGATGCCCAGCGCCTGCGCATCCTGTGGATGCATTTGCACAAAACCCGGTTCGTCAGCCAGCGTTTGCAGGGCGGCGCAGTTACCGGTCATTGAGCGGCAGGAGTAGTGGCCGACTTCGCGCACGGTACAGAGCACCAGCGGATAATCGCCGTCCGGCACTTCCGCCGGTGCGCGCCACGGTGCGGCAAACAGCTGGCCCTTGCCGGTTGGCGTATCGAAGTGATTGTCCTGATACAGGTACTGTGTTCCGGGACTTTCCAGCGTGGTACACGGCCACTGTACATGCCCTAGCGTGCCCATTTTTTCGTAGGTTGCGCCGTAGAACAGCGGGCACAGCTCGCGCATTTCGTCCCAGATTTCCTGGTTGTCGTTGTAGTGCATCGGATAACCGAGTTCAGTCGCCAGCAGGCTGATGATTTCCCAGTCGCGCTTTACGTTGTACTTCGGCTCGATGGCTTTCTCGAAACGCTGGAAGCCACGATCCGCGCAGGAGAATACGCCACCATGCTCACCCCATGAGGTGGCAGGCAGGATCACATCGGCCTGTTCAGCGGTTTTAGTCATGAAGATATCCTGCACCACCACAAATTCCAGCGCCTCAAAGCCTTTGCGTACCAGACTCAAGTCCGCTTCGGTCTGCAAAGGATCTTCGCCCATGATGTAGTAAGCTTTAACGTGGCCTTCCAGCGCCAGATGCGGGATTTCAGTGATGCGATGACCGATTTCCGGATCCATCTGGTTTACGTCGATCCCCCAGGCATCGGCGAATTTCGCACGCACTTTCGGATCAGTGACCGACTGGTAACCGGGGAATTCGTTGGGCAGTACGCCCATATCACAGGCACCCTGCACGTTGTTCTGCCCACGCACCGGCCCGACGCCGACGTTGGCGCGACCCAGATTACCGGTCAGTAACGCCAGACCGGCCAGACCTTTCACCACGTCAACCGCCTGACCAAACTGTGTCACGCCCATACCCCACATGATGGTGGCAGAAGGTGCGGCGGCGTAGGTGCGCATTGCCTGACGGATTTGCTGAGCGGATACCCCGGTCTGCTCCGCTACCGCTTCCGGCGAATAATTCGCGACGTTTTTGCGGTACTCCTCGAAGCCCTCGGTGTATTTGGCGACATAGTCGTGGTCGTACAGATTTTCTTCGATCAGCACATAGGCAAATGCATTCACCAGCGCCATGTTGCAGCCGTTGGTGATTTGCAGATGCTGATCGGCGATGCGGGCGGTTTCGATGCGGCGCGGATCGCAGACAATGATTTGCGCACCTTTCTCTTTAGCTTTGATCACACGGCGGGCGACGATCGGGTGCGAATCAGCACAGTTATAGCCGATCACCAGCAGACATTTCGAATTCTCAATATCGCCGATGGAATTACTCATCGCGCCGTTGCCGAGTGTGGCCTGCAAACCGGCCACCGACGGGCCATGGCACACGCGTGCGCAGCAGTCGACATTGTTGGTGCCAATCACTGCACGGGCGAATTTTTGCATCACATAGTTGGTTTCATTGCCGGTACCACGGGAGGAACCGGTATGCATAATTGAGCGTGGGCCGTGTTTTTGTTTGATCTCTTTCAGGCGCTGCGCGGTGTAACGGATGGCTTCATCCCAGCTGACAGCCTCGAATTTGCCGCCTTTCTGCCGGCGAATTAACGGCTGCGTCAGGCGCGGGGTCAGCAATTTAGTGTCGTTGAGGAAATCCCAGCCGTAGTAACCTTTCAGGCAAAGCTCGCCCTGATTAGTCACGCCATTGGCGGCTTCTGCGCGGATAATTTTGCCGTTATCCACAATCAGATTCATTTTGCATCCCGCCCCACAGTATGGGCAGACAGTGGTGACTTTTTTCATGTTCTTCCTTCCTCTATCCGAGGTTAAAACAGCAGGGGGGAGGTGCTATCGAGCGCAGCGCGGCGGCGTTTTTCTGCGTTCATTTCCTGTAAATGATTGCGATCAATGGCATAAAGCGCCTTGGTCGGGCAGATCTCCATACAAGCCGGACCGCCAGCGCGGGCATGGCACAGGTCGCATTTGTGCGCTTCGGCTTTGTCAGAGGTGGCAGTCATGGCCGCACCGTTTTGGCGGAAGATCGGTTTGGTGACCACCTCCATCGCGCCGTAAGGGCAGGCGACGACGCAGGTTTTGCAGCCGATGCAGCGTTCCTGCATCACCTGAACGCGGTCGCCGACGCGGCTGATGGCGCCGTTAGGACAGACATTGGCGCAGGGTGCATCTTCACACTGGCGGCACATCACGGCGGTGCTCAGATTGACGCCTTTGATCACATGTAAACGCGGCGCAAACGTGGCGGCGTTGAGCAGGGAGATATCCTGCGATTCACTGTGAGCCATGACGCAGGCAATTTCACAGGTACGGCAGCCGATACATTTTTTAGGGTCGGCGATAATAAACCGGTTCATCTTCAACTCTCCTGATTCCGGATTTTCTTATGAAGCCGGATGACACCGGCCTGACGACATTGCTGCTCTGGCTATACATAAACCGTGCCAGTTCCGGCGATTAATTTTTACGGTTTTTATTCAAAGCGTTAGCGGTGCTGGCTTTGGCAGTGACGAAATCCGGCGCTGACGTCATGTCGGGTTCGTCACTGCCTCGACAGTTGTGTCGAAAGCCGACGTCAGGCTATTTCCGCTTGATAAGGCGCGATGCCCAGCCCGGTTTCCAGTCGGGGTAAGCGCTGATGCAAGCGGTTAACCGCCTGTTCCACCACCGGACTCATCGGGTAATAAAACGCCACGACGTCCGGCTGGATGCCGACAAAGGTGATTTGCGCAATGTCTTCGCGCAGTTGCTGAATAAGGAACGTCAGCGGCAAGTTATGGGTAGTCATCATGAACATTTCGCCAATGTCATTTTCATTGATGATGCGCATCTCACCGGGCGTCAGCCCCATGTCGGTGGCGTCGACGATCACCAGGTGCTCCGGATGCAGCTCGCGCAAAAAACCGATGTCGTTTTCTGGCGCAGCGCCGCCGTCCACCACCGTCCAGTCGCTCAGCGGTTGTTCAGCACAAATTTCTGCCAGCCGCGGGCCAGCGCCGTCGTCACCCATCATGCTGTTACCGACGCACAGCAGCGCGAAGCGGGATAGGCGGGAAGAGGACTCAGGCATCGTATCTCCTGACCATCAGATACATAGCGGGGTCGTTTTCGATTTGCTCAAGCAGAGCAATAAGCGCATCGCTCCAGCCCTGCTGTTGCGTGTTCATCTTTTCGCGGGCATCGCGCAGCGCCAGCGCCAGACAATGGGTGTGGGTACTGTCGATGTTGATTTCGCCAAAACGTTGCACACCGGACAGTTTGCGGCGTGCTTCACTGTTTTGTGGCAGGCAATCTATCCACTGCCGGTAGCCATTGAGCGGGCATTCGAGGCGGGACTTCAGGCAGTCGATCACCCCAAGGTGATGGCCGATCGCCAGACTGTAATAAATAACCTCCTGCACTTTTTGCGAGCTGCGTTTTTGTGCGCTTTTTTCATCGACAAACTTGCTGCTCAGTGAATAGAAAATCACTTTGTCTTTCTCTGTTTGCACACCCGCCGGGGTCTGGTGCCGGGCGTAACGCTGGTCGTTAGCGGAGTTCATCACAGGCGGACCTCCCCGCGCAGCACCTGCTGATAAATCTGTTGCAGGTTGCCGACGATTTCGTTGAGGCGCATATCGCCTCGTTCCTCAAGATATGCCGACACGCGCTCCTCTACGGGTTGCAGGCCGGGGGCGGCAACCAGTTGCATGAACTGGTCGGCAATCTGGCGGCCATAGCGGTAACCGGCCATGCGCCGCGCTTCGCGGTCGAGCAATACGCGCAACGGCTGTGGCAAATCCGGGTGCAATAATGCCGCAGGCAGGGTCGCTTGTTCATCGTGCTGCTGGCCTTTGATTTTCTGATCGAGCAGACCGAGCGCCATCGCAAACCCATAAATTGTGGCGGCGGGCGTCGGCGGGCAACCAGGAATATAGACGTCCACGGGCACGATTTTGTCGGTGCCGCCCCACACGCAATACAGATCGTGGAAAATACCGCCGCTATTGCCACAGGCACCGTAAGAAATACAAATTTTCGGATCCGGCGCCGACTCCCACGCACGCAGCGCAGGTATGCGCATCGCCCGTGTCACCGCGCCGGTGAACAGCAGAATGTCGGCGTGACGCGGAGATGGCACCACTTTTATCCCAAAGCGTTCTGCATCGAACAGCGGCGATATCGCAGCGAAGATCTCGATTTCACAACCGTTGCAGCCGCCGCAGTCCACGCGATACACGTAGGCGGAGCGGCGGATGCTGGTGAGCAGGGTGGATTTCAGTTTGGCGATGCTTTCGTCAAGCGTGACGGGCACCGGCAGGCCATTTTCGTCACGCGGGCCAATCAGTGTCTGGCTCATGGCTGCGCCTCCGTGGTCATATGACGGCCGATATCAATCCGGTCGGTGGATGAAAGACAGTGCAGCTTTTTGCAGGCAGGACAGGTTTCATACTGCGCCCGGCGGTCAGCGATTTGTCTGTCGCTCAGCGCCCCATTTTCCTGTAGCAGGCTGAGCGCGAAGTCGATTTCCTTTTGCACGGCGTAAGGTTTGCCGCATTCACGGCATTGGCAAACCGGGAAATCAGCAGTTTCGTATAAGTCTTCTTTGCGCCACACCGCCAGCTCGAACTCCTGTGAAAGTTTGATGGCTGCCGTCGGGCAGACTTCCTCACAGCGGGCGCAGAAAATGCAACGCCCTAAAAACAGCGACCAGCGGATACTTTCACCGTCTTGCGCCGTGGTCATTGTCAGCGCATTGGATGGACAGGCGTTGGCGCATGCACCGCAGGCGATACACTGTTGCGCGGTGTACTGCGGTTTGCCGCGAAAATTCGGGGCCAGATCCAGCGGTGTGAACGGATAACCCACCGTCGCCTTACCGGTTTTCAGGACTTTTTTAATCAGTTTCAGCATGATTGGGCGGCTCCTTAAAGCGGCGAGTTTTTACGTTCAATGCCGTAACGTTCGATCTCTTTGTAAGGCACGACGATGGTCGTTTTCTTACGCACATCCACCACCGTCATGCGGTCGGTGCACGAATAACATGGATCGAGACTGCCGATAATGAGTGGCGCATCAGACACCGTGTTGCCACGCAGCATGTAGCGCAGCGTCGGCCAGTTGGCGTAGGTTGCCGCCCGGCAGCGCCAGCGGAAGAGTTTCTGGTTATCGCCGGTCATGCTCCAGTGAATGTCGTCGCCGCGTGGCGCTTCGGCAAAGCCCAGTGCAAAGCGGTGCGGAATGTAGTTAAAGCCTTCCACCGCCAGCGGTCCACCCGGCAGGCTTTGCAGGCCGAACTCGATCATATTCAGGGAATTGAACACTTCGTGTATGCGCACTTTCAGGCGGGAATACACGTCGTTGCCGGTTTCGCTGCAAATTTCAAACGGCAGTTTGGCGTAACCTGCGTAAGGATGATCCTGGCGCATATCGCGGCGATGGCCGCTGCCGCGCACCATCGGACCGACGTTGCTGAAATCACGCGCAACCTGGGGATCAAGAAGACCGACGCCGACGCTGCGTTGTTCGGTATTCGGCGTGCTGAGCAGAATGTCGACCAGCTCAAGCAGGTCACGGCGCATGCTGCCCGCCAGCGCGATAGTGGCTATCATGTCATCTTTGAGAATGTCACGACGCATACCGCCGATCAGATTCATACCGTAGGTTTTGCGCGCGCCGGTAAGGATTTCGGCCATTTTCATGGATTGCTCACGTACGCGGAAAAACTGCATGAAGCCGGAGTCAAACCCGACGAAATGGCAGGCCAGCCCGAGGTTCAGCAGGTGGCTGTGCAGGCGTTCCACCTCCAGCAAAATTGAGCGGATCATCTGTGCACGTTCCGGCACCACAATCCCCATCGCGTTTTCAACCGACGAGGTGTAGGCGACGCTGTGCGTAAAGCCGCAAATGCCGCAGACGCGATCGGAAAGGAACGTCACTTCGTTGTAGCCCATACGGGTTTCTGCCAGCTTTTCCATGCCGCGATGCACGTAAAACAGGCGGTAATCGGCGTCGATAATATCTTCGCCATCGACAAACAGACGGAAATGTCCGGGCTCGTCAGAAGTGACGTGCAGCGGGCCAATCGGCACGATTTTGCTGCCTTCTTTAGCTTCGGAAATAAACGGATAGGTTTCTTCGTCGGTGGTCGGCGCAGGACGCTGGCGATAATCCATGGCATCTTTACGCAGCGGATATAAATCGTCAGGCCAGTCATCGGGCAGTACCAGACGGCGTTCGTCGGGTAATCCGACCGGACGCAGGCCATACATATCGCGCACTTCGCGCTCGCCCCAAACGGCGGCGGGGACGCGCGGTGTCACGGAAGGGAACTCCAGCGAAATCGGGTCCACTTCGGCGCGAACCGTTATCCAGCACTTCACGCCTTGCTCCATCGAAAGCACGTAATACAGCGCGTAGTTGCCACACAGTGTGCGTTCGTCATTACCGAACAACACCGACAGCCAGCCGCCCTGTTGGTAATAGAGCCACTCGACCACTTCTGGCAGAGCATGCAGTTTAATGGTCACCGTCGCCTGGGTGTCGGTTTGCCATTCGCTGCCTAAAATCGCCGACGGAAATTGTTTCGCCAGCGCCGCCAGATAATGCTTACCGACCGGATTTTGGTTTAATGCGGTATTGAAATCACTCATTACAAAGCCTCTTCCCGCCGCAGCGGAACAAGAAAAATGTCAGGTCAGCCTGCGACCAGCCAGGAAACCAGCGCCAGAAACGCCAGCCCGAAGCCCGCCCAGGTCGTGCGGGAAGTTTTAAGAAAGCGCAGACGGGCAACGCTGTTTTCGATCAGCGCGATGACAAAAACGGCAACCAGCAGTTTCAGCAGGCATAGCGCAACGGCGATGAGCAGCGTCAGCGGCGTCAGGTTTTCCGCCATCCCAAACGGGAAAAACAGGCCGAGGAACAGTTGCAATACCACCAGCTGCTTCAGGCTGATCCCCATTTTCAGCACGCCCAGCGCCGCGCCGGAATATTCGGTCAGTGGCCCTTCCTGTAACTCCTGCTCGGCTTCCGCCATATCAAACGGCAGTTTGCCCATTTCGATATAAGTGGCGAAAGCGCAGGCCAGACCCGCCAGAATCAGTGTTAGAGAAGAGGAGACCGGCCAGTGCCGCACGCAGTCAGCAATCGCGCCGAGGGAGGTTGAACCGGCAACCAGCGCCGCGACCCACAGGCCGAGCAGCAAAATCGGCTCGACCAGCACGCCGAGCACCGCTTCGCGGCTGGCGCCGATACCGGTGAACGGACTGCCGGTATCCAGACCGGCGATGGCAAACACAAAGCGCACGATGGCGAAGAGGTAAATGACAGTGATCAGGTCACCTGCCGCACCCATCGGCGATGCCAGCGTCACCATCGGCAGGGCAGTGGTGATGACCAGCAGACCGCCGGTCAACAAATACGGCATACTGCGAAATGCCGCGCCGGACGCCGCCGGAGCGACACTTTGCCTTTTTAGTAATTTGGCGATGTCGCGGTATTCCTGTAACACCCCCGGTCCCTGACGGTTGTGCATTTTGGCGCGCATCACGCGGCTGAATCCGGCAAACAGCGGTGCGGCAGCCAGCAGCGCAATGGCCTGAATCAGCGCCAGCGGCCACAGCGCATTACTCATCAAAACGGGAAAATTCATAGTCAGTTCCTCAGGCGAAAGCCACGACCAGCAACACGGCAAGTTCGATGAAAGCCAGACGGCGGCAGAAAGCACCGAGCCAGCCCTGATGCAGCGCGGCTACCAGTGCGGCAGGCGTAGCGCGCTGACGCAGACGGTACAGCGGTGCAAACATCACGCGCAGCGGCTGGGCAAAACCGGTAGCCGTCACCACCATGTCAGACGAATGCCCGTAGCCGCAGGCCCAGGCGTCGCCGCGCAAGCGGTTCGGCAGACGGGTACCGCGCAGCAGGCTGGCGATAAGCCACGGCAACAACGGCATACCCAAAAGCAGCAGGGCAATCATTGGCGCAGAGACGGCCGAAGTGCCGGTCACCGCGGCGTCCTGACGGGCAAACGGCATGAGCGGCGCGTTCAGCACCGAAGCCGCCACGGCGGAGAAATGTGGAATAAGCCACGGCGACGCGATGCCAAAAATCACGCACAGCAGGGCCAGCAACATAGTGGCGAGCGTCATCGGCAGCGGTGCCGGTGTGGCATCGGCGGCAGCCTGACTGCGCGGTGCGCCAAGGAAGGTCACACCGAACACTTTGGCGATACACATCAGCGCCAGCGCACCGGTCAGTGCCAGCCCGACCGCCAGCAGTGGCCCAAGCAGACGAGTGATAAACACATGACTGCCGCTCAGCTGGAACAGCGACTGATACAGCAACCATTCACTGGCGAAGCCGTTCAGCGGCGGCAGTGCCGCCATCGACATCAGCGCAATCAGCATCGCCACGGCGGTCCACGGCATCAGGCGCGCCATCCCGCCAAGTTTTTCCATATCCTTGATGCCGGTCTGCATTTCGATTTCACCGGCACCTAGGAACAGCGCAGTTTTGAACAGGCCGTGGTTTAAGAGATGGAACAAACCGGCCAGCAGCGCGAGAGATGCCAACACCGGCAGATTCAGCGCCACGCCGACCATCGCACCGCCGACGCCGAGCAGGATAATCCCGACATTTTCCAGCGTGTGATAGGCCAGCAGGCGGCGGATATCGTGCTCCATCAAGGCGTACAATCCGCCAATAAACGCGGTCAGGATCGCCAGAAGCAATACCATCAGGCCCCACCAGAGTGGCGGTGCACCGAGCAGATCCAGACCGACTTTTATGACGCCCATGATGCCAATTTTCATCAGAGCGGAAGAGAACAGCGCCGCTGCGTGGGCCGGTGCGCTGGAATGCGACTGCGGCACCCAGCCGTGCAATGGAATGATCCCGGCGTATAGCCCGAAACCGATCAACGCCAACAGGAAGGCGAGGGATTTCATGTCTGTGGTGAAATCTGTATGGCGCAGCACGTCAAAATTCACACTGCCGCTGGTGTGATGTAGCAGCGCAAAGGCCAGGATCAGGCACAGCGTGCCGAGACGACCGGAGAGGAACTGATTCAGCCCAGCACGACGACTTTTCACATCGGCGGTTTGCACTATCAGGAAGTAAGCACACAACGCCGCCAGCTCCATCATCAGAATCAGCTCAGTCGCATTGGCTGAAACCGCCGCTGCTGTCAGCGCCGCCAGCAGCAGATTGCACAAGAGACCGGTGTGCGCGCGTTTGCGGTTGTTCACTCCTTTAAGCCACGCGCAGGCATACAGGCTGCAAAACAGCGCCGGAACAGACATTGCCAGCAGCAACAGGCCGTTGAGCGGGCTGAATTCGGCAGCAAAATGAAGTACCGGCAGGGTGACGTTCTGAGCGGGCCCGCTGTGCAAAATCTGGAGCGCGGCCAGGATGACTGCCAGTGATGCCAGCATGCTGCCCGCCCCGGAGATCAGACTGCTCAGACGAGCGGACGCCGCCACCAGCCAGCTCACCACGCCGCTTAGCAACCAGAGCATCAATGCCAGCGCCAGCAGCGAGGCGGGCGATAAAGCCAACAGAAGGGTCATGATTTTGCCTCCTCGTCAGGGGCGGTGAACAGGGTCATTTCGACAGGAAGATCCGCCGGGAAAACGTTCATAGCGTTCAGGCGTTTTTGCTGGCTGGCGCGCTCTGAAAGACCGGCGGTAACCAGAGTGATTGCCTGCGTCGGGCAGGTGGTAATGCACGCCGGGCCGTCAGGGCTGAAGCTGCACAGATCGCACTTCACCGCCACGGCGCGAATGCCTGGCACGCAGTCGAGAAAGGGGCTGACGGCGCGCGGTGCTCGCGGAGCTGGCAAAGCTTTTGAGGTGTTGCAGTCGCGCGGGATATCCACGGGCGTACTGCCGGAAAAGGTGATTGCGCCAAACGGGCAGGCGATGCCGCACAGCTTGCAACTGACACACAGACTTTCATTGAGATGAATGGCGTCATTTTCACGGATAATGGCATTGACGGGACATACCTGCGCGCAGGGGGCATCTTCACACTGGTGGCACATTACCGGCGCGGAATCCAGACGGTTACGCATCACCTGCAAACGTGGTGCAGACTGTAGGCCGTAGCGCTGATGTTCCTGCGAACAGCTGGCCATACAGGTATTACAGCCGATGCAGAGCTTCGGATCGGCTATCACATATTGATTCATGGCAACGGCAGTGCGGCTCATGAAGTCTCCTCTCTATTTCGTCAAAGATGACGAAATCGGCACTTAAAATGACATTTCGACACTTATGTCAGAATGAATTCCATTAACCCAACGGCAATTCAGCGAGGTTTAAATTATTTTTCGCCAGGCCGTAAAAATGTATTCAGGCGAAGCGTTAATCCTGAATTAATAATTTCTCTAATTGCGGTAAAACGGGCTGATTGTTATGCAGAGAGTCAAACAGGCACTGATAAATAGCGGAAATTTTATTCAGATAATGTTCCTGCACGGCACTTTTATCGCGGATATCCACGGTACCGTCGAGCTGCCCGTCTTCACTCAGTTTCGCGTGGGCAAATGCTTTGAAATTCGGCTCTTCGCTGGAGGGGGACATATTCAGGCTGTAGATCACGTCCTGACTGTAAAAGTCGTCGCTAAGATGAATGCTGACTGAGAAATGGTTAAACAGCGTGAAGCGGATATCCTGTTCTTCGCTACAGGTAAATTCATGATTTATTTTCTTATTCGACGTAGTGATCGCCTGAATCAGGCTGTTCTGATAGGTGTGCCACTGCGATTTCAGGTGATTATTTTTGCTGGCTATGTAATCCGCTTTGCTGGTCAGTTCGCTGAGAGTGCTCATGGTGTTTACCCGTTATTAAGTTCTGTATGGGTGCCATTTCGAAATGTCAGATGACGACGAAAATACGGCGCATAAGGCTCTATTGGCATAAAGCGTGCCAGTTACGAGAATTTTGATTTAACAGATTAAAAATCAATAAGTTGATGAAGTAATGGTTTTTGATCAGCTTCTGCTCGCGCAGGAATGACATGTCGATGACACCTTATTTCGACATATATGACGGGACATATTTTTATTCTCATATACCCGAATTCAATTTGCTCTAAAAACTCTGGCATTAATATTGCAGACACCACTCATCACTTTCCAATAAGAGCGGAAATCATGCACGAAATAACCCTGTGCCAGAATGCCGTGGAAATCATGCAGGAATTTGGTCGGCAAAATAATGCGCGCCGGATTACCGCCGTGTGGATGGAAGTTGGCGCATTTTCCTGCGTCGAGCCGGAAGCACTGACATTCTGCTTTGAACTGGCCTGCCGCGAAACGCTGGCAGAAGGCTGCGAGCTTCATCTCGCGACGCCCGCAGCAGTGAGCTGGTGCCACGACTGCCAGCGGGATATCCGCTTACTCAGCCCCAGCGTGCTGCTCTGCCCGCAGTGCGGTGGCCGCAACGTACGGGTTACTGCTGCCGATGGCATGAAAATCAAACGTATTGAAATCGAATAACGGGCACGAAGTGCCTGGGGAGAAAACTATGTGCAGTACCTGTGGTTGTGCCGGCGGCGAGCTTCGGATTGAAGGCGTCAGCAGCAAACATACTCATCATCACTCTTCTGAAAATCATCATCACTCTTCTGAAAACGCTTCCCCACATTCTCATTCCCACACTCACGATCATTCCCACGGGCTGCCGTTCGCGCCGCGTCGCCTGATCGATATCGAAATGGACGTGCTGGCGAAAAATAACCATATTGCCGCTCATAACCGCGAGCATTTTGCGCAGGCGTCGATTCTGGCGCTGAATCTGGTCTCCAGCCCCGGCTCCGGTAAAACGACGTTGCTGACCAGCACACTCACCCGGCTGGCCTCGCAGTTTGACTGCGCGGTGGTGGAGGGCGATCAGCAAACTACCAACGATGCCGATCGCATCCGTGCGACGGGCGTTCCGGCAATTCAGGTTAATACCGGCAAAGGCTGCCATCTTGATGCGCAGATGGTTCACGATGCCGTGCATCAGCTGGCACCGAAAAATAACAGCCTGCTGTTTATCGAAAATGTCGGCAATCTGGTGTGTCCGGCCAGCTTCGACCTTGGCGAACGTCATAAAGTGGCGGTACTTTCTGTCACTGAAGGCGAAGACAAGCCGCTGAAATACCCACATATGTTCGCTGCGTCGCGGCTGATGATCCTCAATAAAATCGATCTGCTGCCTTACGTCACTTTTGACGTCGACACCTGCATCGCCAATGCGCGTCAGGTGAATCCAGAAATTGAAGTTATTCAGCTTTCCGCTACGACAGGCGAGGGCATGGAACAGTGGCTGGCGTGGCTGGAGCAGCAACGATGTGCATAGGCATTCCGGGACAAATTGTCGCGCTGCACGAGTGCCAGCCCGATCATGCCTGGGCAGAAGTGTGCGGAATGCGTCGCGAAGTGAATATCGCGCTGGTGTGTGAAGGGCAACGTGACGCGCTGATCGGCTGTTGGGTATTAATCCACGTCGGTTTTGCGCTAAGCAAACTGGATGAACAGGAAGCATTGGATACGCTGGCAGCGTTGCATGAAATGGAAGAAGTGGAAGCTGACGTCGCGCTGTTCCTTGGTAAAGGAGAGGCAAGATAATGCGGTTTGTCGATGAATTTCGAGATCCCAAACTCGCCAAAACGCTGATCGAACGTCTGTATCAACGGGCGGCGCAGTTGCCTTACACCGCCGAAAAACCGATGCAGATTATGGAAGTCTGCGGCGGTCATACGCACGCTATCTTCAAATTCGGGCTGGATAAACTGCTGCCGCCGCAGCTGGAGTTTATCCACGGGCCGGGCTGCCCGGTATGCGTTTTACCGATGGGCCGGATCGACGCCTGTTGTGAAATCGCTGCCCATCCGCAGGTGATTTTCTGTACCTTCGGCGATGCGCTGCGTGTGCCCGGCAAGCGGGGCTCGCTGTTGCAGGCGCGCGAACGCGGCGCGGATGTGCGCGTGGTGTATTCGCCGCTCGATGCGTTGAAACTGGCGCGTGAAAATCCGCAGCGTAGCGTAGTATTTTTCGCCCTCGGTTTTGAAACCACGCTGCCGGTGACCGCCGTGACGCTGCAACAGGCGCGCCGCGAAGGACTGAGCAATTTCAGTGTTTTCTGCCAGCACATCAGCCTGATCCCAACGTTGCGCAGCCTGCTGCAACAGGACGACGTGCGTATCGATGCGTTTCTGGCGCCCGGGCACGTCAGCATGGTGATCGGCACCTCGCCTTATCACTTCATTAATGAACAATTTGGCAAACCGCTGGTGATAAGCGGCTTCGAGCCGCTGGATATGTTACAGAGCGTTTTGATGCTGGTGGAACAAGTTTGCGAGGCATCGTGTAAAACCGAAAACCAATACCGTCGGGTGGTACCGGAAGAGGGTAACCTGCTGGCACAGGAGGCGATGCGGGAGGTGTTTGTGCTTTCCGGCAGCAGCGAATGGCGCGGTCTGGGGCTGATTGAGAACTCCGGGATAAAACTCACCGCCGCCTATGAGGCTTTCGATGCCGAACGGCGTTTTAATCCGCAGGCGCAGTCGGTCGCCGATGATCCTCGCGCACGCTGTGGCGAAGTGCTGACCGGGCGATGCAAGCCGTATCAGTGCCCGCTGTTCGGCGTCGGTTGCACACCGCACAATGCATTCGGCGCGCTGATGGTGTCTTCCGAAGGTGCCTGCGCGGCGTGGTATCAGTACCGCCACCAGGAAGCTCAACATGTGCAAATTGAAGATAATCAGAAGGTGGCAGGATGAGCGTGGATAATGAAGTGGTGACAATGGCGCACGGCAGCGGTGGGCGGGCCATGCAACAGATGATCGAACGGATGTTTTTGGCCGCATTTGATAATCCCTGGCTCAATGAACGGGAAGACGGCGCGCGTATAGGCCTCGCGGATCTCAGTCGTCAGGGCGACCGTCTGGCGTTCACCACTGACAGCTATGTCATCGATCCGATTTTCTTCCCCGGCGGCAATATCGGTAAACTGGCGGTGTGCGGTACGGCTAACGATCTGGCGGTCAGCGGCGCAACACCGGCTTATCTTTCGTGCGGATTTATTCTGGAAGAAGGTTTACCGCTGGGCGATTTACAGGAAATCGTTAGCACCATGGCACAGACAGCTCTGGAAGCGGGCATCGCGATTGTCACCGGCGATACCAAAGTGGTGCAGCGCGGCGCGGCCGACAAAATCTTCATCAATACTGCCGGGATCGGCGTGATACCTACCGCGGTGAAGTGGGCGGCAAAATCTGTTCAGGCCGGTGACAAAGTGATCGTCAGCGGTACGCTTGGTGACCACGGTGCAGCAATTCTAAATCTTCGCGAACAGCTGGGGATGGATCTGGGGGTGCAAAGCGATTGCGCCGTGCTGGCACCGATGATTGCGCCACTGCGTATGCTGGCCGGTGTCCATGCCCTGCGCGATGCCACGCGCGGCGGCGTGAACGCCATCCTGCATGAATTCAGTGATGCCAGCGGTTTCGGGATTTGCATCGACGAAAATGCCCTACCGGTCAAAGAGGCAGTACGCGGGATCTGTGAGCTGCTCGGGCTGGAGCCGTTGAATTTTGCCAACGAAGGCAAACTGGTGGTGGTGGTGGCCCCGCAGGCAGAAGCCGCTGTGCTGAAAATCCTGCGCGAGCATCCTTTAGGGACTGATGCTGCAACAATCGGCGAAGTGACTGAACATCCGCAGGTCTGTTTGCGCGGTGCATTCGGCGTGGTCAGGCAACTGATGTTGCCTCATGCGGAGCCATTACCCCGTATTTGTTGATCTCATCAGGGAGTGGTCTGCCACGAAAGGGGTAGAATTTTGCCTATCGCCCCTTCGATGAAATTCCTGCTACTACACCTCTTTTTAAAAAAGGTATCCAGAGCCAACGTTATGCAGAGTGGAACAATGAGCATCACAAAACATAAAGGATTACTGGAACTGACGCGCACGTTGCTGCTGCAACAGAACATGACATCGCTGCTGGAAACCCTGACGCAAGTGGTGCAAAGTGCCGGTATTGCTGAGGCCGTGACGCTGGTGTTGTTCGATAAAGACAGCGACCGCGTCAGTTTTTACGGGATCGACCCGCATCATCAGCCGGTCAGCTATGAAGATGAAACCCTGCTGGCCACAGGGCCGGTGCATACTCTGCTGACTCACCCGAAAACGCAGGTCTGGCGCAGTGAGGCGTTGAACCTGCGTTATCCGCAGATGGCGGCTCTGAACCTCTATCCGGCGTTTACCGATTATTGTTTGGTGCCGTTGCTGGCCTCTTCCGGCCTGCTCGGCGGCTGTGAGTTTACCCGTCAGCACGAACATCCGTTCAGCGATGAAGATAAAGCCGGTTTACACGAACTCTGCATGCTGGCTGCCATAGCCGTTGAACAAATTCAGCTGCGTGAAAATGCGCTGTTTCAGCAATCTCTGTTGCGCCACGAACGCGACGACTTTCGTATTCTGGTGGATATCACCAATGCCGTGCTTTCTAAATTAGATCTCGACGAGCTGACCGGCGAAATAGCCAAAACCATCCATCATTTCTTCCACATCAACGCCATCAGCATTGTGTTGTGCGATGCCGAAAAAGAGAGCGAACAGGCGAGCGTTTACGCTACGCATTACGTGCAGACGCACGTTGCAGAACGCGAACAGTCGCGCATGGCGCTTGCCGGAACGCTGGAACAGCAGGTGATGAAAAGCGGCGAGATGTTGCTGACCAACGTGCGACCAGATAACGAACTGGAAAGCGAAGAAAGCACGCTGTTCCATCTTCTGTGGCGCGAGCAGACCAAAACACTGTGCATTCTGCCGTTACGTTTCGGCCATAAAACGCTGGGCGTGCTTAAGCTGGCGCAGTGTCAGCCAGACAATTTCAACTCTGCCAATTTGCGGGTGTTGCAGCAAATCGCTGAACGTATCGCCATAGCAGTGGATAACGCACTGGCTTATCAGGAAAT
This sequence comes from Enterobacteriaceae bacterium Kacie_13, assembly GCA_013457415.1. NCBI lineage: Bacteria > Pseudomonadati > Pseudomonadota > Gammaproteobacteria > Enterobacterales > Enterobacteriaceae > Enterobacteriaceae bacterium Kacie_13. The sequence goes on along the minus strand of CP045665.1, from coordinate 3,348,377 downwards.
CAAAAGTCTGAAGGAAAAACTGCAACACGAAAATCTTTACCTGACCGAACAGATCAACAGCAATAATCCGGATTTTAGCGATATTGTCGGGCGCAGCCAGAGCATGTCAGCGGTACTGAAACAGGTGGAGATCGTAGCGAAAAGCGACTGCTCGGTGCTGATCCTCGGGGAAACCGGTACCGGCAAAGAGTTGATCGCCCGGGCTATCCACAATCTCGGTGACCGCCGTGACCAGCGAATGGTGAAAATGAACTGTGCCGCAATGCCTGCCGGGCTGATGGAAAGCGATCTTTTCGGCCATGAAAAAGGCTCATTTACCGGTGCGACCGCGCAGCGGATGGGGCGTTTCGAACTGGCTGACAAAGGAACACTGTTCCTTGATGAGGTGGGTGAAATTCCGCTCGAGCTGCAACCCAAACTGCTGCGGATCCTGCAGGAACAAGAGTTCGAGCGGGTGGGCGGCAATAAACTGATTTCAGTTAATGTACGCATGATCGCCGCCACCAATCGCGATTTACAGCAGATGGTTGCTGACAAAGAATTCCGCAGCGATCTGTTTTACCGGTTGAACGTATTCCCGATAATTATTCCGCCGCTGCGTGAGCGTCCGGAAGATATCCCGCAGCTGGTAAAGTTCCTCACCTATAAAATCGCCAAGCGGATGAAGCGCACCATTGACAGTATTCCGGCGGAAACCTTGCGCCTGCTGAGCCGTATGCCATGGCCGGGTAACGTGCGCGAACTGGAAAACGTCATCGAACGCGCCGTCCTGCTGACGCGCGGCACAGTGCTGGATCTGCAATTGCCTGAGCTGAACTATCCGCAAACTACCTTGCCGGTAGTCGCTCCGCTGGTGAGGCCAGAACCCGAAGCTCCGCTCAGTGAAGATGATGAACGTGAGCGCATTATCGCAGTACTGAATGAAACCAACGGCGTCGTCGCGGGTCCGCGCGGTGCAGCACAACGGCTTGGACTTAAGCGTACGACACTGCTCTCACGAATGAAAAAGTTGGGGATAGCAGCGCGGTAATCTTTATTTAAAACATAAAACGGATCCTGGCCCTGATTTAATTCAGGGCTGTTGATTTTTACGTAACCTGAAACATTTCTCCATGGCTAAATGACCAGTCTTCCGGTTGCGTAAAGCTCACGACAATCATCACATCGGCTGGTGAGATCCCAAGCGTAGCGTGAAGATTTTCGGCCAGATGGCGGTACAACTCTTGCTTCTGATACGAGTTGCGCGGTTTGCCTGCGGTGATGTGAAACAGCAAAAAATCCTCAGAACGCAAACTATCTTTACCTGCTAAATAACCAGGATGAATGACTCTCTGACTGTGACTGGCGGGTTCGAACAGCTGAAAACAGTCATCCTTTGGTACGGAAAAGGTATACACCAGCACGTTTTGCAGTACGTCAGATATCGCGGCCTGCCACTCGTCCATACGGTGTGCAGGCAGTGAAATTCGGGTAAACGGCATAAAATAACCTCTTTTTATTCTTCACTCAGGGCAGAGAAACGGGTGAGCGCGGAGGCCGCAGCAGGCCATCCTGCATAAAACGCCAGATGGGTGATCAGTTCGCTGATTTCGCTGTGCGTGACGCCGTTTTTCACCGCCAGATTCAGATGGAACGGCAACTGCTCAGCACGATTGAGTGCCACCAGGGCAGCAACGGTGATCAGACTGCGGTCGCGCTGTGACAGTTCGCCTCTGTTCCACAGATCGCCAAACAATACCTGTTCGGTCACTTCTGCCAGCTTTGGTGTCAGGCGCACCATGTTTTCGGGCGGCTTCAGGGGAAAAGGAATTTTGCTCATATCAGGCTCCTTTGTGGGTGTGAAAGGGAGCATAAGTCGTTATGATTGTCCGTAAAATCGAAAATATCAGCAGTATTGATCCGATAAAACAGGATGATGGATATGGCGAAAAGACCGGTAACGTTTGATGCCGAGGCCCTGCGCAGTTTTGTCACCGGCATCGAGCTTGGCAGTTTTGCGCTGGCAGCTGACCGGCTCGGGCGTTCGACGTCGGCGGTCAGCGCTCAGCTGAAAAAACTCGAGCAGCAGGCGGGAACGGAGCTGGTGCAGAAGTCAGGGCGGCATCTGATGCCCACTGAACGCGGTGAAGTGATGCTAAGCTATGCGCGGCGGATCCTCAGCCTCAATGACGAGGCCAGTGCTGCACTGCTGGCGAGCGCGCTGGACGGTAACCTGAATGTGGGTATGCAGGAAGATTTCGGCGAAACGCTGTTACCGGCGATCCTCGGCACCTTTACCCGCGCGCATCCGCAGGTACAGGTTTCTGCCAGCATTACCCGTAACCGGCAGCTGCTTGATGGCATTCGTCACAACGAATTCGATCTGGCCGTATGCTGGCAGGCGGGCGAGGCGCCGCTTTTCCCGTCAAGCCAGCCCCTCGGACGCGTGCCTTTACGCTGGATCGGCCCGGATAATTTCCCGCTGAACCACTATCTGGCGAGCGAAGTGCCCTTGCCACTGCTGGTGTTTGAAGCACCATGCCTGATGCGCAGTGCGGCAACGGCGGCGCTGGATCGCGCTGGAATTTCCTGGCGTATTGCTTTTACCAGCCGCAGCCTGAGTGGGATCTGGGCAGCGATGTCGGCAGGTCTGGGCGTGACGTTGCGTACTGATTTCGGAAAGCCTGATTCATTGCAGATCCTGGAAGAACTGCCTGCGGCCGGGGATATCGGCATCAGCCTCCATCAGAGCGAAGCGCCGCCGGGTGAGGCCGCGGCGCATCTGAAAGAGGCAATTATCGATTTTTTCACCGCGACGACGTTCACCGTGAATAAGTGAGTGGCGAGGTTTACTTTTTTGCCGGCTGCTGGCGATAGTGCGCCAAACGTTCGCGGAAGTACGTGCGCAGATGTTCCGGTTGTTCCATCTCCACCTGCTCAGCATTGACCGGCAGGTTGTTGCGCTCACGTACCGCGACAGTCCCGGCAGCCAGTCCGGCGCTCACTTTATCCATTTCTTCTTTACTCAGACCTGCGAGAGTGTTGTTCATAGGGTCTCCTTTATTCTCAGTCAGCATTCGTCACATAAGCTCTATTTTAGCGCAGTTCCGGTCAGCGCTTTTAGCATTCCGTCTGCGCTGTATTTTTCCAGAATGGCCACATCAACTTTCGGTGGGATCGCCATAATGAAATCAGGCATTCTTTCGATATCGTCCTCACCCCAAATAAATACCCGGTCAGGATGATAAAAAGCATGTTTTTTTATCGATACATTATTAGTGATGAGCTTTTTATTAAATGCCATCGCCTCCAGCGCGCGCAGCGTTAATCCGGTTTGATCTGGTTTATTCATTTCCAGAACAAGAGATGATGTTTTGAGCTTCCCGATGTTCTGCTTATAAGTCAGTTTTTTATTAATACAGGCAGAAGGATAATCCGGATTTTTATCGTCGCTCCCAACCAGATAGAAATCAGGGGAACAATGATTTTTCTGCAAGACTGGAACCAGCTCTCGGATCAGTTCTGCACGATAGTTTGTGTAACCACCCACGTAGAAACAGGTTGATTGTGAGGCTACATTTTCTGGTTTTTCAAGTTGTGCATGAATTTCACTCAGGGTGAAGGGTAAAAACTGTTCTACATAGGAAAGATTATATTTAAGACAATCTTCCGGGTCGAAACTGTATATGACGTCGAAAACAGAATTCACTCTGTCGAGATAATTTTCATCATCAGAAAGTAATTTCAGGCGCTGTCTTTTGGATGTCAGAGCAGCAACGGAATCTCGCAGCACTAATATTTTTTTGCAGCGCAAGGGGGCAATCAAATCCAGCATCAGGAAGGCGCTGTAAGCATTACAAATAATAATGTCGTTATCAGCAACGTGCCTGAATTTTATCGCGATTTGCAGTTTTCGATGCCAGCGTTTAAGCGTTTTTCCCGGCAGTAATTTTTGCACAGATTTAAAGTGCTGTTTGACGCGATAAATCTCAACGACGTTGAAGTCTTTTTTGAGGGCGGAGGTCATCATTCTTTCGTATTCTGAGTTCCATTCAATAAAATGTATTTTCATCGTATCCCTCAGACAGTTGCTCATTTCATCCCCTTTTATCCCGCAGTTTAGCATTTCTCCTGGCTAAAAGGAGGGCGAAGACTCTGATTCTTCTGTCTGTAATTTCACAACTTGTTTACAAAATCACCAAAATCAGGTCATTATTCAGGCTTCTTTTGCACAGAGTGGAGCCTGACGATGACGCGAATGACAGCCAAAGACTTTCCTCCTGAACTCCTTGAATACTTTGATTTCTACGTGCATGGCAAAATGACTAAGCGGGAATTTCTCGATCTTTCTGCCAAATTTGTGGTCGGCGGACTTTCAGCAGCGGCGCTCACCACGCTGATGACGCCTAACTACGCTTATGCCGAACAGGTGGAGTTTACCGATCCGGACATTGTGGCGGAGTACATCCAGTATCCCTCGCCACAGGGGCACGGCAGCGTGCGTGGATATCTGGTGCGCCCGGCGAAAGCGACCGGTAAGGTGCCGGGCGTGGTGGTAGTGCATGAAAATCGCGGACTGAATCCTTATATTGAAGACGTGGCGCGCCGCGTGGCAAAGGCCGGATTTATTGCACTGGCGCCGGACGGGCTGAGCTCCGTCGGTGGTTATCCTGGCAATGATGAAAAGGGGCGCGAGCTGCAAAAAAGCGTCGACCCGACCAAACTCATGAACGACTTTTTTGCCGCAATTGAATTCCTGATGCACCACGAAACGGCGACTGGTAAAGTCGGGATCACCGGTTTCTGCTACGGTGGCGGCGTGGCGAACGCCTCGGCAGTGGCCTATCCTGAGCTGGCTGCGGCTGCACCTTTCTACGGTCGTCAGCCGAAAATTGAAGACGTACCGCGCATCAAAGCACCGTTATTACTGCATTATGCCGAGCTGGATAAGCCGATTACGGAAGGCTGGCCTGCCTATAAAGCGGCGCTCAAAGCTAACAATAAAGTGTATGAAGGGTATGTGTATCCCGGCGTCAATCACGGGTTCCATAACGATTCCACTCCGCGTTATGACAAAGCGGCAGCGGATCTGGCGTGGGACAGAACAGTGGCGTGGTTTAACAAATATCTGGTGTAGAGAGCATTTTAAACGAAAAGGGCAGGAGTTAATCCCGCCCTTTTTGCATTTTGCGAACCGGTTATGACTTCAGTTTGTCATCAAAATCCGATGCGTCGTGACGCTCTTCGAGTTGCTCATCCGCCTCGCCCCAGGTGCGGTTGACGATACGCCCGCGTTTCACCGCCGGACGGCTGGCGACTTCATCGGCCCAGCGCTGGAAATGCTTATACGAAGCGATGTCGAGGAACTCGCCTGATTCATACAGGCCACCTTTGGCCAGACTGCCGTACCAGGTGAAAATAGCGATGTCGGCGATAGTGTATTCTTCACCCGCGATATAACGATGATCCGCAAGTTGCCTGTCGAGTACGTCAAGTTGCCGTTTGGCTTCCATCGTAAAGCGGTTGATGGCGTATTCAATTTTCACCGGCGCGTAATGGTAGAAATGCCCGAAGCCGCCGCCAAGATAAGGCGCGGAGCCTTGCAGCCAGAACAGCCAGTTAAGGGTTTCGGTGCGGCCCGCGAGATCTTTTGGCAGGAACTTGCCAAATTTTTCTGCCAGATACAGCAGGATGTTGCCGGATTCAAACACGCGGATCGGCGGGGTGGCGGAATTATCGAGCAGGGCAGGGATTTTGGAGTTGGGGTTTACATCCACAAAGCCGCTGGAGAATTGATCGCCTTCGTTGATGCGAATGATAAAAGCGTCATATTCCGCGCCGCTGATGCCCAGTGCCAGTAACTCCTCCAGCAGGATCGTCACTTTCTGGCCATTCGGTGTGCCAAGAGAATAAAGCTGAAGCGGGTGCTTACCTACCGGCAGCGTCTTCTCATGCGTCGGACCGGCGACAGGTCGGTTGATGTTCGAGAACTTACTGACTTCGTCTTTATTCCACGTCCAGACTTTCGGTGGTTGATAGTTATCTGACATTGAAAGCTCCACATCGGTTTTTGAGGATAAGACAAAAAGTCTAGCAGGAGAACCGGCTGCGTGATGCTGAGAATGTGCCCTGCGCGAGGCAGGGCATTTGGCGCGTTAATCCTGCATTAAAGCGCTGCGTCCGCCGTCCATGACGATAGTTGTACCGGCAATGAATCCGGCGGCAGGGCTGGCTAAATACAAACACAATTCGCCGACTTCTTCAGAGGTGCCAATGCGGCCGACGGGATGTTTGGCGATGGTCTCCTGACGCGATTTTTCGCCGTCTTCATGTGAATCAAACCACACCTGATTGCCGGCGGTGTCAATAAAACCGGGCGCGATGCCGACGGAGCGGATAGCTGGGCCCCATTCAATGGTCAGGCTTTGCACCAGTGAAAGCAGCGCACGCTTGGTGATGTTGTACGGCGCACAACCCGGCATGGTCGAGAATGCGTGGTTGGAAGTCATAATCAGAATGACACCTTTGGATTTTTCCAGCAGTGAACGGCAGCATTTCGCCATATACCAGTGTGACCGCAAATTCAGATCCAGATTGTGATGCCAGTCTTCCAGCTCACAGTCGATGCCTTTAAACACATTTTTACCGGCGTTAGACACCAGCACGTCGAGGCGACCAAAGCGGGATTCCACCAGATTAATAAAGTCAGCGATAGCCTCGGTTTGAGTGATATCGACGGAGTAGTAGAAGAATTGATCGGGATAACGTTTGGTGAGCTCCTGAGCATGAGGCGCATGCTTTGGCGAGGAAAATGCGCAACCGATGACGATATCACCCTGATTTAAAAAGGTCTGTGCGATGGCGTGGCCAATGCCCTGACTGGCACCGGTGACAATCACGACGCGCGGTGTTCTGGTCGAAGTAGTCATCATTTATCCTTAAATTAGTGAGAAAGCGGTGATAAAAGCGTCGATCATCTGATGGTCTTCTGCGGTCAGTGTCCAGCCCGGATGGCGGCAGTAATCTGTCGCGATGATCCTGCGTTTTTGCAGAATGGTTTTTTCCACCTGAATAATGTATTCACAGTGTGTCATCCAGCGCTGGATCCACGGCAGCAACCGCTGATGGAGTGCGCGTGCTTCAGCCTGTTTCCCTTCCTGCCACAATCGGTAAATCCGTACATAAATCTCGCTGAACGAGCAACCCGGCATTACGCCTTTGCCGCCCACGTCGAGCATCTGCAACATGTATAAACCGGCATAACCGTTGAGGACGCTGGCCTGCGGTGCGCGTTGCAGGAAGTCACGGGTGTAATCAACCGGCGGGTTACACTCGATTTTGAATACCGCATGCGGGTAGCGCGTGGCAACGTGACTGAGCTGCTCCGGCGTAATTGCCAGACCTGTTTCGCCCGGTGCGTACTGCACCATCACCGGGATTTCTACTGCGTCCAGTACCGAATAAATATGATGAGCAATTGCATCTGCATCGGGTTGCAGGAAAAACGGTGGCAGCAGCATCAGCGCATCAGCGCCGCGCTTCTGATAATCCTGCGCTCGTTTCACGGCCACTTCGGTGCTGTGGTCAGTCACGGAAATCGCACGGAATATGCCGCTGCCGCTGAGATCGGTGAGGAACCGGTCAGCGAGTTGCAGACGTTCGTTGTCGTCGAGCTTAGGGAATTCGCTGGCGATGCCAAATAACGTCAGCCCCTGAATGCCGGTTGCCGCCAGATGCTCCAGTAACCGGCTAAAACTGACGAAATCGGGCTCGCCCCGTGCGGTAAAGGGCATCGCTACAATCGGGTTGACGCCGTAAATATCTGATGAGCTATACATAATTACTCCTCATCACGGTCAGCTAAGACTGCGCCCTGTGCTGCCGGTAATGCCCAGCGGCGGTATAAACGCAGGAATCCGCGCGGTACTTGTTTTTCAACCGGCACCCAATGTTTGCGGCGTTCCGTCAATATTTCCGCGCTGACGTTGAGCGTCAGTTCGCGGGCGGGAATATTGATGGTGATGATGTCGCCATTTTCGACCAGCGCGAGGTCACCGCCGTCGCTGGCTTCCGGTGAAATATGGCCGACAAACAGACCGCGGTTGGAGCCGGAGAAGCGGCCATCGGTGATAAGCGCGCAACTGTCAGACAGTCCCATGCCTTCGAGGCACTTCATGGGTTTGTACATTTCCGGCATTCCCGGGCCGCCTTTTGGCCCTTCGTAACGCAGAACCAGCGTGCTGCCCGGCGGAATTTCACCGGAAAGAATGGCATCCACCGATTCCTGCTCGCTGTTAAAGACAATCGCAGGGCCGCTGAAAATCATCAGATCTTCTGGCACAGCGGCCGGTTTGACCACGCAGCCCAGCGGCGAGAGGTTGCCGTGCAGCACTGCGACGCCCGCTTCGTTGCGCACCGGAATAGCCAGGGTATGAATCACATCCGGACGCGTTGTTTTTGGATTCTGCGCCAGCCATTCGCCTTTAGTCTGGCCGCTGACGGTTAGCGCATTCAGGGACATCAGCGCACTGATTTCTTTCTCGACCGCTGTGACGCCACCCGCTTCCCAGAAGTCGATCATGTCGTGTTCAGACGCCGGATACAGCGCCGATACCAGCGGGACATGGTGACTCAGTTTGTCAAAATCCAGCAAAGGCAGATGGCCAAGTTCAGCTTCGTAATGAATCGCCTGTAAATGCAGAATGGCGTTGGTTGAGCCGCCGGTAGCCAGCAGATAAATCATGGCGTTGCGGATGGATTCCGGCGTGATGATCTGGCGCGCATTGACACCGCGTTTCACCAGATCAACGGCGGTTTGTCCGGTGCGGTAGGCGCATTCACGACGTTCCTGCGAAATGGCGGGCAGCATGGCGCTGCCCGGTAAACTCATTCCAAGGACTTCGGCGATACTGCACATGGTATTGGCGGTACCGTACATGGTGCATGAGCCGGGGCCGGGCTCGGCGATATCTTCGATGTGGCGGAATTCGGCCTCATCAATTTCACCGCGTTTTTTCCAGCCGATGGCTTCGGTGACGATATTCCCGTCCCAGTCTTTCCCATGATATCTGGCCGGGTACATCGGCCCGCCGTTCACCAGAATCGCGGGGATATCCAGGCGTGCGGCGGCCATCAGCATGGCAGGCACAATTTTGTCGCAAGAGCCAAGCATCACCATGCCGTCGAAACGGTGAGCGCGCATCATGACCTCAATCGAGCTGGCAATCACTTCACGGGCGGCCAGAATATAGCGCATACCCAGATGGCCTTCGGCAATGCCGTCGCAGGGGGCGATGGTGCCGAAAACCATGCCAACGCCGCCAGCTTCGTCGATGCCTTTCAGAACTTCGGCAGTCAGATCGTTGAGGTTAGCGTGCCCGGCGGTGGCGTTGGTGTAACTGTTCACCACTGCAATCACCGGACGGCGCAATTGCTCGTCGGTATGCCCCATTGATTTATACAGCGCACGTTTCAGCGCGCCGTCGTCTCCGCTTAAAACCGGATTAAAATGGTCGCCGCAGGTTCCGCATCCATTACCACATCCACTCATAAACTGCCTCTTCTTAATGTTGGTTCATCGTCAGTTTCAGCCTGTTTTTCCGGGCTATGACGGGGGTTTACCAGCCGGGCTGGCAGTAAAAATATCAGGGGAGCACACAGCAGCAGGAACGCGGCGAGGATATACAGGCCGGTATTAGTGCTGCCGGTGTTGTCTTTCAGCCAGCCAAGAACGGTCGGGCCAAAGAATCCGGCCAGATTGCCCACGGAGTTCACCAAAGCAATCCCCGCAGCGGCGGCGGTGCCTGACAGCAGCGTGCCGGGCAGACTGATATAGGTTGGGATTAGCGCCAGCGTTCCGGACATTGCGAGGCAAATCCAGGCCATCATCCAGACCGTAGAACCGCTGCACCAGGCACTGAGCGACAGACCGACGGCACCAATAATCGCCGGTATGGCGATGTGCCAGCGGCGTTCGCGGTGCAAATCCGAATGACGACTGTTCCACACCATAAAGACTGCACCGAAGACATACGGCAGGGCGGCCAGCAGACCAATGTGGAAGTCATCGCTGACGCCGGAAGATTTGATAATCGACGGCAGCCAGAAATTGATGCCGTAGTAGCCGATGTTAAAGCTGAAGAAAATCAGTGCCAGCAGCCAGACATAGCCGTTGCGGAACATTAATTTCAGGCTTTGCGGTGGTTTGCCCGCGTTGGCAATCAGGCTGCGCTGGCGGTCGGTTTCCAGATCGGTTGCCACAATCTTTTTTTCTTCGTCTGTCAGCCAGCGGGCTGATTTAACGTCGTTATCGAGAAATTTCAGGACCACAAATGCCAGCAGGAAAGAGGGAATGGCTTCGACCAGAAACAGCCATTGCCAGTTGTGCAGGCCATCGACGCCTTCAAAAGCCTTGAGGATAAAGCCGGACAGCGGGCTGCCCACAATGGTGGAAAGCGGGGTGACCAGAATGAATAACCCCAGCGTGCGCGCCGAACGCCATGACGGGAACCACAGTGTCAGATAGAACACGATGCCGGGGAAGAAACCGGCTTCGGCCACGCCGAGCAGAAAACGCAGCACGTAAAACTGAGTGGGTGTTTTTACGAAGATCATCGCTGCGGATAAGACGGCCCAGCTGATCATGATGCGCGCAATCCAGAAACGCGGACCGAAACGCTGCATCATCAGGTTGCTCGGCAGTTCAAACAGGAAATAGCCGATGAAAAAAATCCCCGCACCGAGGCCGTAAACCGTATCGCTGAAATTCAGCGCATCCTGCATGTGCAGTTTGGCAAAGCCGATATTGACGCGATCCAGATAAGCAAAGAAATAACACAGGATCAAAAAGGGGATCAGGCGGCGGGTAATCTTGCTATAGACCGCACTGACCTTACTTTCAGATTTTAAAGATGCCATTTTTCTGACCTCTTAATATCCCCTCCGGGTGGAGGGGAAAGGTTAATCAGCGTGAGCTGCCAATGCTTCTCAGCGGTAAGCCGGACATCAGATTTTTTTCGATGTTTTCCAGCGAGATATTTTTGGTCTCAGGGACGAACAGCAGGGTGAGGATGATGCACAGGACATTCAGAGCCGCGTAGAGCCAGAAGGTGCCCGCGCTGCCGATGGTGTCTATCAGCGTCAGGAAAGTCGCGCCTATGATCATGTTGGCAATCCAGTTCGCCATCGTGGAGCAGGTGACGCCGAAATCGCGGCCGCCCAGCGGTTGGATCTCTGAACACAGCACCCAGATAAGCGGTCCCGCGCTCATTGCAAAACCGGTGATGAAGATCAGCAGCAGTGTGACGGCGGTGTATTGCTGGGTCAGGCTGGTGATGCCGACGAAGAACATGTAGCCCATCAGCGCCATGCACACGGCCATAACGCTGAAGCCCAGTTTAAGGATCGGCTTACGGCCCCAGCGGTCTACCAGACCGATGGCAATAAAGGTCGCCAGTACGTTGGTTAAACCGGCGATAACCGTTCCCCACATCTGTTGTTGCGTGGAGGCGAAACCAGCGATGGCGAAAATTTTAGGTGCGTAATACATGATGACGGTCATGCCCGTGAACTGCTGCATGAACTGCAACAGCACGCCGAGATACGTGGTGCGACGAAAATGGGCGTTGGCGCGAAACAACTGCCAGCCGCGCTGTTTTACCTGCACGCTCTCACGAATGGCTTCGAGCTCGGTATGCGCTTCCGCTTGGGTGGAACGCAGCAGGAGGAGCACTTTCTGTGCCAGCGCATGTTTGTTTTTCATCATCAGCCAGCGCGGACTTTCCGGCAGGGTCAGGACGCCGGCAAATAAAATCAGCGCAGGGAAAGTGATAATACCCAGCATCCAGCGCCAGTTACCGCTGCTGCTGAACGCGGTATCCGACAGAAAGGCTGCCAGAATGCCGATGGTGATCATCAGCTGATACAGGGAAATCATGCTGCCGCGAATGTGTTCCGGGGCGATTTCCGACAAATACAGCGGCGCGACAAAAGAGGCTACACCGACGGCGGCCCCGAGCAGGAAACGCGAGACGATCAACATCTGGAGATCGGGAGCGAACGCGCAGCCGATGGAACCGGCGATAAACAAGGCCGCGCCGATCAGCAACGTTTTCTTACGGCCAATGCGGGAACACAGCGGGCCGCTGCACAGTGCGCCAAGTGCGGCACCGAGCATCATCACGCTGACCACTAATTCCTGCTGATGGCTGCTCAGCCCGAACTCTTTTGCCAGGAACGGCAAAGCGCCGGCGATGACGCCCATATCCAGCCCGAAGAGCAGACCTGCCAGTGCGGCTAAAAAACACACCAGCAAGGTTTGCCGGTTAGTGTGGGGAACAGGCTGCAGTATTGCGTGCGTAGTCATAAGGTAACCTCTGAGGTAAATTTTTGTTTTTATTAGGGTTAAAGTTTAAACAGCGTGACGTGCTTTCCGGCGGACGATGTCCTGTAGCGCAACAGCGCGCCATCGGTGGCTGAGGTTTTTTTCAACCCATCAGTCGCCGATGTCACGTACAGATCCTGTAAATCCGCACCGCCAAATGCGCAGCTGGTCGGCTGGACTACGGGGACGGGCAGGGTCATCAGGAATGTCGGGGCATACTCATTGAGCTGATAAGCCGCCAGACAGGAGTCACCCCAACGGGCGTTGATCAGTATTCCGTTGTTCGTCAGGGTTGAGCCGTCGGCAAAAATGTCTTCTGCCAACGGCCATGCGCGCAGTGTTGGTGCGCTCATGACGTTCGCCGGGCTTTGGTACCAACAGTGCGCGAAGGTATCCGTGAACCAGGCATGTCCGTTGTGCCAGACCAGTGTGTTGGGGACATGCTGGCCGCCGAGCATTTTGACCGGCTGGGTATCGCCGGTCGCAAAGCGATACCAGCCGCCCAGTGCGGATTTCGCCGTGACGTCCATCGTGCTAAACCACAACGCACCATCAGGTGCGACAGCCGCTTCGTTTGGCCGGGTGGCGTGGGTTTCCGGCCAGCCGCAAAGTGGGGAATGTGAGCGTTTCGCGTAGTCATACAGCATCACGCCCTGAGCGGTGATCAGAAGAAAGTGCTCCGGTAATTCGGTCAGCAGCGCGGCGCTGCAAATAAACGGCAACTCGCGGATTTCAATCCTGCCATCCTGTTCTGGCCAGTAACGCAGCAGCCTGCGCTGCACAATATCCACCCACAGAAGTGACCGGGAGCGGTAGCACCAGACCGGCGTTTCACCAAGCGTGGCGCGGTAATCGCCGATAACCGCCGGATCATTGAGTGTCATTTTATGAGTGCCTGTTGCCATGCGGCCTGATAGGCCAGTGCGCGTTCCCGCAGGGCGGTAAGCGTAATGCCCGGCTGATATATGCCACCGCCGAGGCCAAAACCGTTTGCCCCTGATTGCAGGTAGCTGCGCATTTGCACAGCATCAGCGCCGATCCCTCCTACCGGCAGGCAGACGGCGTCAGCAGGCAGAACAGCGCGCATGGCTTTGGTTACTGCGGGGGTGACGAGTTCGGCGGGGAATAATTTCAATGCGCTGGCGCCGGCACGGAGTGCGGAGAATGCTTCGCCGGGTGTCGAAATGCCCGGCAGACTGAGCAGACCGAGCTCACCACTGGCGCGGATCACCGAAGGCTCCGCATTCGGTGAAATAATCAGTTGTCCGCCTGCCACTGCCACCTGATGTACCTGTTGCTCCGTCAGCACCGTACCTGCGCCGACAAAACCCTTATCGCCGACGATTTGCACCATGACAGCGATCGATTCCAGCGGACGAGGACTGTTGAGCGGCACTTCCAGATAGGTAAATCCACAGTCGAGCAACGTCTGTGCGACGCTTGCTGCTTCTTCCGGCGTGATGCCGCGCAAAATGGCGATCAGCGGCAACGTGCATTGCTGCCAGCGTTCGGCAAATTTCTGATAGTTCATGCGAGTTCTCCGTTCAGGCACTGATAGATCTGGGCCATACCGTGGATGAAACAGTCGTTGCCATCGGCAGGGTGTAATGTGATACCGAGCAGGCTGGCGGCGCGGATATAGCGGGCAGTTAACGCCGGTGATCCGACGATCCACGCCTGTCTCTGCGTCAGCGCCCTTAATTCCGCGCCAATCAGTAAACCGGACAGGTAGCTGGCGATCTGTGGGGGTGTCAGCGTGCCGTCCAGTCGTAAGGTGCGTGCGGAAAATAGCGCGTTACTGAGATGTGGTGCGTTATGGGAATTTGTGACGCCCAGGCTGAAGGCGCTAATGTCATCTGTTGCTTCAGGGAGATCGCGTCCCAGCAGGGAATGATTGAGCATCACGGCATACATCTCGCCGGTCATAAAAGTGCTGAATCGCTGGATCTGCCCGTGGTGCATTTCGGCGTGCTTGCTGTGCGTGCCGGGCAGGATCACCCAGTGTCTGCCTTGTGCAAAGAGCTGCGGGTGGCGCGCCGTCAGCCCGACTAACTGAACTTCCTCGCCGCGCATCACATCCGGCAATCCGAATGCGTTATCACCCCTGACACCCGCGATAATCTGGCACAGACTTCCCCAGGGGGTTTTTACTTCAGCGACATGTTGTGCCAGTTGCTGGCAACCGGCGGGTATTGCGACATAGGGAACTTCCTGCCACCCCTGCTGCGAACCGACCATGCCGGCCATCAGCAACGGTAATTGTGGAAACTGATCCAGCCAGAGTTGGATCAAAGGTTGCAAGGCGGCGGCAAATTGTCGGTCGGGGACGTTCAGTAAACCGCACGCTGCACTGATTTCATCAACACATTGGTTTTCATTCATCAGGAACGCGCGAAAATTTGAGGTTCCCCAGTCGATGGCTATCCAGTGTTTTGTCATAAGAGATCACTCTTGAGTTACAACTATTGCTTTCTTGTATGACAAGAATGATGGGGACAAAATGACCTTAGATCTGTGAGGGAGATCGAAAGTCAGTTAATTAGAGGGGAAAAAAGAATCAAAAAAAGTGCTGATACTGTTCCGGAATATCACGCCAGATGTGTTTATGCGCTGCGCTCAATAGAATATGGCGCATACATTGACGCGCTGAATCTACCTGTTTCAGGCGGATCGCTTCCAGTAGCTCACGGTGCTGCTGAACGGCTTCCACCGTCAGCTGAAGATCGTCTTCAAGGGTTTGCTTAAATGATAAGAGCATCGCGGCCGACAGTGCGTTACCGACGGATGAAAGGAAAGGGTTATGACAGGCCCTGAGCACGGCGGTATGAAAAGCCAGATCGCCACGCTCGAATTCGCTGGCGGAATTATTCTGCTGGCCAGATTGCATGGTGTTCAGTGCATCTTCAATGGCAGCCAGATCGTGGCCGTTGGCATGAAGTGCCGCCATTGCCGCAACATCTGGCTCGAAAATCAGGCGCGTCAGCATCAGTTGCTCAACCAGTTCGGATTCAATTCCGACATCTTCCAGCCATGACAGCACTTCGGCATCGAGAAAACTCCACTGCTCGCGCGGAGTCACCGTACTGCGGCGTTTGGCCTGGATCAGCAACATGCCTTTTGCGCCCAGAACCTGAAGCGCGTTACGCACCGAAGTGCGGGATGCTTCATACTGCAGCGCCAGTTCATTCTCTCCCGGAATCGGCATACCGACGGCCAGTTCGCCGCGGATAATACGCAACGCTAAATCGCGGGTAATGGACTCGGAAACAGAAGACGTCGGCTTGTTCATGAAGGATCCGGTTGTAAAGTCAGGCAGTGCAATAAATCACTGTAATTGCGTTATATTACACTGCATTTCTTCATAGCCCAACCGGCTGCGGATAAAGCCCTTTGCGCTTCCATTTCACATCGGCCACCGACTGACCCGTATGAATTTTCCCCTGTAAAAGCAGATTGAATTTCGCACCCGACGCCCGCATCAGACGGCTTTGCAGGATGTAGACGGCTTCTGTCCCCAGTTCGCGGCAGGGCAGATGGACGGCGGTAAAATCCATCGGGTAAAGATTTTTCATTCCATGCGCGAAATCCATACTCATCACCGAAATATCCTCCGGCACCCGAATGCCGTGTTCCCTCAGGACTTCTAGCGTCGCCTGCGCTATCGGGTCGCCGCCGCAGATAATCGCCGAAGGCAGTGTTTCACGCTTATTCTCCCTGAGGTACCTGTCGATAATTTCCCTTGCCTGCTCTTTACCGTTGCCTTTATTGACCAACAGATGCGTGGCCTCGTCGAACGGAATGTGGTATTCGAGACAGGCACGTTTGAAACCGTCCAGCCGCTGCATCATGGTTTCCCTTCGCAGATCGGTGAACAGTAAAACCGGCCGATGGCCACGCACAAACAGATAATTAGCGGCACTGTAGCCGAGGGAATAGTGATCGGCCGACACACAATCGAGGCGCATTTCGTTGTCCCGGGCGTTGATCATTACCACCGGTTTATTCGATTCGGCTGCCAGCCGGTAGAGCATCACGTCGTCGATGCCGATGATAATAATGCCATCCACGTCTGACTGATTAAGCGCCTGCATAAAGTTGGCGATATCCGGTTCGTTGACCGCCAGTGCGCATTTTCGGACGTGGATATCAAAACGGGTGACCTCAGCCGTTATTTCCTGAATAGCTTCGTAATAGTAGAGATCTTCATGAGGAGAGAATGCCGCCGGGGGGGCGCAAATTAACAGAGTGTTCATTAACAACCGGCTGGCCGGAATGTCGCGTAAAATACCCATATTTCTTGCATGGGTAAATACTTTCTCTTTTGCCTGCGGGCTGACATTCGCTTTGCCTGCTAATACCCTGGAAACGGTACTGGGAGAAAGCCCCGTTAACTCGGCTATTTGCCTGATTTTTAATTTTCCTGTCATTTTGTGATCAACACCTCATTAGCTTATGGACTTATTGCCACAGTTAACTGTCTGTAATTCTTCGGCTATTCTCCATCATAGCAAATCCAAAACGCCGCGCTGCAAATCCTGTCACAAATACCGGTTGTTAGAAAAAAATGTCATTACTATTCTCAATTTAATTCGCGTTAGAAAAGAAACAAAGCATTTATCCGCGCCGTATTTAATGACGTATTAATTAAAATCGTCATTGAATCAGCAAGGTGACGGCTACCCGTCGGTCTGAAATCAGGAATGAAATAATGTTAAAAATAGCCATCATTGGTACCGGTAATATTTCACATAACCATATTCAGGGATATTTAACGTTTGCTGACCGTTGTCAGATTGTCGCACTGGTCGATATTTACCCCGAGAAAGCAGAGGAGAAAAAACGGCATTACGGCCTCGCCGCGGCGAAGGTGTATGCCAGTCATCAGGACATTCTCAATAATCCTGATATCGACGTGTTTGATATCTGCACGCCGCCGTACGTGCACGCGGAAATTTCCATAGATGCGCTGAAATCCGGCAAGCACGTATTGTGCGAGAAGCCGATGGCGGCATCGTTGCAGGAATGCGATGCAATGATTCTGGCGGCGAAAGAGAGTGGAAAAACGCTGTCGATTATCGCGCAGAACCGCTTTACCGATGCCTTCTGGCGGTTGAAAAAAGTTATCGATTCAGGTGAGGCTGGCAAAGTCTGTCATGCGCAGGTGGATTCCTTCTGGTGGCGCGGTCACTCCTATTATGATTTGTGGTGGCGCGGCACCTGGGAAAAAGAAGCGGGTGGATGCACGCTCAATCATGCGGTTCACCATATTGATGCCATACAGTGGATGCTCGGTTTTCCGTCCGAAGTGGTCTCGATGATCACCAATACCGCACATGATAACGCCGAAGTGGAAGATCTCTCGGCGGCGATTTTCAAATATGACTCCGGCGCGCTGACCCAGCTGACCGCCTCGGTGGTGCATCACGGCGAAGATCAGAAGATAGTGATTCAGGGTGAGAAGGCGCGGATATCCGCGCCATGGGACAAATTCGCCAGTATTTCCGCACCCAACGGATTCCCCATCGACGCACGTGATACCGCACGTGAAAGCCGCCTCGACGATGTGTATCAGTCGATCCCAAAACTGACCTATACGCTGCACACCGGCCAGATCGATAATTTCCTCACTGCGCTCGAAACCAACACGCCGCCGCTGATCGACGGCGTTCAGGGTAAGCGATCTCTGGAACTTATCGCCGCAATTTATAAATCTGCCATCACCCGCAGCATCGTGACGCTGCCGATTTTGCCGTCGGATCCGTTCTACCAGACTGGTGGGCTGGTGTCGGTGGCACCGCACTTTTATGAGAAATCCGCATCAGTGGAAAACTTCGCTAATGAAAAGGCGATCCCGCTCGGTAAAAACATGGATAAGGGAGTCTGAAAATGAGTAACAAAGACGGTATGCCAGAAAATGGAATGAATCATGCGCCGGTGGGTAAACCTCAGCCGGTGGTGAAGCCGGGCGAATTCGTGATAGCCGCTGCGGCGCTGGACCACGGGCATATTTACGGCATGTGCAACGGGCTTATTGAAGCGGGTGCCAGCCTGAAATGGGTTTACGATCCGGATCCTGAAAAGGTGCAAAAATTTGTCAGCCAGTATCCGCAGGTGTTGGTGGCTGATTCGCTGGAAACGATCCTTGAGGATAAAGAAGTACAGCTGGTAGCGGGTGCCGGGATCCCTTGTGAACGTTGCGCGCTGGGCCTGAAAGTGATGGATGCCGGGAAAGATTATTTCGTCGATAAAGCGCCGCTGACAACGCTTGAGCAACTGGCTGCCGCGAAAGCCAAAGTCGCGGCAACGGGGCGAAAATATGCGGTGTATTACAGCGAACGGCTGCACGTGGAGAGCGCGGTATTTGCCGGACAGCTGGTGCAGGAAGGAGCGATCGGGCGTGTTGTGCAGACGCTCGGTACCGGGCCACATCGTGAGGGCGAAGGCCGCCCGGACTGGTTCTATGAAAAGAAAAAGTTCGGCGGGATCCTGTGTGATATCGGCAGCCATCAGATAGAACAGTTTCTGTTTTATACCGGTAACAGCAATGCGCGCGTGGTCGCGGCGCAGGCGCTTAATTTCAATCATCCGCAGTCCCCGTGCTTTGAAGATTTTGGCGACGCGATGCTCGAAGGTGACAACGGCGCGCGCGGTTATTTCCGCTGCGACTGGTTCACGCCACAAGGGCTGAGCACCTGGGGTGACGGGCGACTGACGTTGCTGGGCACCGAAGGTTATATCGAGATCCGCAAATATGTCGATCTGACGCGCGGGGAACAGGACGTGGTGTATCTGGTGAATCAGCGCGGCGAGTTTCGCTATCCGGTTTCAGGCACCGTTGGCTTTCCGTTCTTCGGTGAACTGATCCTTGATTGTCTGCATCGCACTGAAAAAGCCATGACGCAGGAACATGCGTTCAAAGCCGCAGAGTTGTGTGTACGGGCGCAGATGCTGGCGAATCAGTCGAAGTAATTCGGGAGGCGCACCATGAAAATCACTAATGCGGCCATCATCGGCTGCGGGGCGATCCACACCTGCCACGCACAGGCTATCCGGCAAAACCCGGCCAGCCGATTGCTGGCTATCGCTGAGTGTGACGCAGGTATTGGACTGGCGCTGGCGCAGCAATATCAGTGCGATTTTTACACAGAGTATCGTGAAATGCTGCGCGATCCGCACATCGAGGTTGTGCATATCTGCCTGCCACATCATCTTCATCAGGAGGCGATCCTCGCCGCACTGGCGGCCGGAAAGCACGTTTTCACTGAGAAACCGGTTGCGCTCAACACCACCGAAGTGAAAGCGATCCGGCAGGCCCAGAGCCGTTCCGGGAGGCTGCTTGGCGTGTGTTATCAGAACCGGCTGAATCCGTCGAGTCAGAAAATCCACGCGCTGCTGGCAAGTGGTGTTCTCGGCAACATGCTGAGTATTAAAGCGGTGCTGACATGGTCGCGCGGAGGGGCTTATTACACTGACAGCCCGTGGCGCGGGCGCTTCGCCACTGAAGGCGGCAGCCTGCTTATCAATCAGGCGATTCATACGCTTGATCTGATGCAGTGGTTCGGCGGCGGCATTCACGCGCTGAAAGGCGTGGTGGACAGCCATTTTCTGACTGACGTGACCGAAAACGAAGACACCGCCATGGCCAGCATGAAACTGGCGAACGGCGCACGCGGCCTGTTTTATGCCAGCAACGGGCACAGCACCGATTCACCGCTGTTGCTGGAAATCCACTGCGAGAAAGGGCTGCTGCAACTGCACCACAACGCACTGTGGCTGATTGAAGGAGAAACCAGAACGCTGCTGGTGAACGATCTCAGTCCGGCGGGGAATACTAAAAGTTACTGGGGCGACAGCCATCGTCAGGCAATTATCAATTTCACGCATTCTGTGCAATCTCCTGAAGATAAAAACTATACCTCTCTGTCTGATGCGGAAATTTCTTTAAATATGGTGGAGGCGATTTATCGATCCTCACAATTAAGACAATGGATAACGCTTGAATAAATAACGTTAATAATAACCCTACATTCACAGGATAATAAAAATGAAGCCTACTGAACGCAGAGTCGGTTACGGCACGGCCATAGGATATGGCGTGACGGATTTATTTGGTGGCGGGGCATTCGCCGTGATCGGTACCTGGCTGTTATTCTTTTACACCACCTATTGCGGATTATCTGTTTTAGAAGCGGGATCGATATTTGCTATCGCGCGCGTGATCGACGCCATATTAAGTCCCATCATGGGATACATCACCGATAATTTCGCCAATACCTGGCTTGGGAAAAAATTTGGCCGTCGTCGCTTTTTCCTGCTGATAAGTGCCCCGATGATGTTCCTGTATGCGCTGGTCTGGGTGACCGACATGAACTACTGGTATTATCTTGGCACCTACCTGTCTATCGAACTGCTTTCCGCCATGGTACTGGTCCCGTGGGAGACACTTTCATCGGAGATGACTAACCGCTTCAGTGAGCGTACCCGCCTTTCCGGTGTGCGCATGATCTGCTCCCAGCTCGGCAGCCTGCTGGCGGTGTCGATCCCCGGCATCATTATGCAGTTCACCGGTAAAGATAATCCGATGACCTATACCTATACCGGTATTATTTTCGCCTGTATTTTTTGCCTCGCAGTATTTACCACCTGGATGTGTACCTGGGAAGCCAAAGATGTGCGTGAAGAGTTTGAACCGGAAGCGCTCGGCGCACGCAGCGGCAATCTCTGGCACCACTTAAAAAGTCTGGTTTTAGATCTCCTTTCGTCATTTAAAATACGCATGTTCCGCCAGCACATTATTATCTATATCTTTTCATTTACCGCTCTGGATGTTTTCAGTGCCGTATTTACTTATTATGTGGTGTACGGATTACGCCTTGATGCGTCGGCAGTATCCGGATATTTAACGGTTGCTGCACTGGCATCGGTGCCTTCGACCTTTGGTTTTATGATGTTGCTCGAAAAACTAAATATGACGCCATCGGGTGCGCTACGTCTGGCATATGGCATTATTTTTTGCGTGCTGGCTTTTTTATTCTATGTCTACGTTACTGAAATGCCGGTATCGGTTCTCTTGTTCTCAGCCATATTTGCCGTATTCGGATTTGCACGCGCCGGGCTGTATTATATTCCGTGGAACATTTACAGCTTTATTCCCGACGTGGATGAGATAGTCACCAAAAAACGCCGCGAAGGGATCTTCGCCGGTGTCATGGTGCTGACGCGCAAAAGCACCGTCGCGCTGGCGATAATGCTGATCGGCATCGTATTGCAGGAGAGTGGTTTCGTTAAAGGGCAGGGCGTGCAGCCTGACAGTGCGCTGGATGCCATCATTGGGCTACTGATCTTCGCCACCGCTGCATTGCTGGCGGTCAGTTTCTACATGACTTTTAAATTCAAACTGACGCGTGAAACACACAAAATGTTGATTCAGGAAGTTGCACGCCTGAAGCTGGGGGGAAATCTTCAGGACTGTACGCCAGAATGCCAGAAAGTTATCAAGGACCTGACCGGCTATGATTATCAGCAAGTGTGGGGCGCAAGCGCGGCCCACAAAACGGTTCGCAGCGAAGTCGCCGCAGGATAGCGACGAGAAAAGCGGGCAGTCTCGCTGCCCGCGTTGAAGCGTATTACTGCACAGGCAAGGTCTGATTTCCTTCACCTAAGGCGCGCTGCATAAAGACCGTATCCAGCCAGCGTCCATGTTTGAAACCCACCGAGTGCAACGTGCCCGTAACGCGAAATCCGGCAGCCAGATGCAGGCCAATCGAGGCGTTATTTTCGCTGTCGCCGACGTTGGCGATCAGTTGCCGGTAGCCGTGGGTTTCCGCCCAGTCTATCGCGCGGCGAATTAACGCTTTCCCTGCACCGCGTTTCTGAAAATTGGGATCGATATAAATCGAATCCTCCAGCGTATGGCGGTAAGCAAAGCGCTCGCGGTAACGTCCGAGATAGCAGTAACCTTTTACTTCCCCGTCCTCCAGCACGACCAGCCAGAGTAACCCGGCGTCTTTAATCTTCTTCAGGCGTGCGGACATTTCTTCCTCGCCCGGCGGCTGCGTTTCGAACGACGCTGTTCCGTGAATAACGTGCCAGGCATAAATTTTGTGCATCGCGGGAACATGCTGTTCATCCGCTTCTATAATTTCCATTCCTACAGCTCCGTGGAGGGGACGCGAGAGAACTACTTTTTCCGAAAACAGGCCATAAAGGCAAATTGTTTCTGGTGGATATAAGTAAAACGTATGGATGGCTTTTGCTGATTTTAAATGATGGCGCCGCGCAATTGCGTAATTCACATTATTTCAGTTATATGCTTTTTTCTTCTTATCGATACTTATTCGTTTTTTAAACCGCCGCAGGCATCCTGCTATAGTCATTTCTTTGGCCATTAATGCCTATTTTTTAAGGATAAAAAGTGAAACTGACGACCTCTTATTTCCGGACCGGCGCGGCGGTCTTGCTGGTGGGTTTACTGCTGGCGGGCTGTGATCAAAAAAGCAGTGATACGAAGCATATCAAGGTGGGTGTGATTAACGGTGCCGAGCAGGACGTTGCGGAAGTGGCGAAAAAAGTCGCCAAAGAAAAATACGGTCTCGACGTGGAACTGGTCGGGTTCAGCGGTTCTCTGCTGCCTAATGACGCTACCGATCACGGCGAACTGGATGCGAATGTCTTCCAGCATCGCCCGTTCCTCGAGCAGGATAATAAAGCGCATAACTATCATCTGGTGGCCGTGGGCAATACGTTTGTCTTCCCGATGGGCGGATATTCCAAAAAAATTAAAACTGTCGATGAGCTGAAAGACGGTGCAACCATCGCAATTCCTAATGACCCGACCAATCTGGGCCGCGCGCTCTTGCTTTTGCAAAAAGAAAAACTGATCACGCTGAAAGAGGGGAAAGGCTTGCTGCCGACGGCGCTGGATATTACTGAGAATCCTCATCATTTGAATATTATGGAGCTGGAAGGTGCGCAATTGCCGCGCGTGCTGGACGATCCGAAAGTCGATGTGGCGATCATCAGCACTACTTACATTCAGCAGACCGGATTATCGCCGGTGCATGACAGCGTATTTATTGAAGATAAAAACTCGCCTTACGTGAATATTCTGGTCGCGCGGGAAGACAATAAAGATGCAGAGAATGTGAAAGACTTTTTGAAATCTTATCAGTCGCCGGAAGTGGCAAAAGCGGCGGAGAAAATCTTTAACGGTGGGGCAGTGCCGGGCTGGTGATAAGGGGATAAAAGTGCCTGACAGGGGTTTTCGCCGTCTGTCAGGCCACAGCGTTACATCATTAACGTCGGTTTATTTATGCTGTTTCGCAAATTCTTCTTTCGCTTTCTTCAATTGCTGCTGGAATGCATCGTTGGTGTGCAGCGTGGCCACCACTGCGGAGCCGACGATACGTGCGGCATCCACATCGCTCTGCCAGTGATATCCGCAAATCACACGACTCTGCCCTAAATCATAACCGCGCTGAAGGATCTGATCCTGACGTTGCGGATTGATTTCGGTCAGCACCAGCGCGGTCGCCCAGCCAATAGAGGTGTGGCCGGAAGGATAAGATCCATTCTTCGACAGCTTATCCTGCTCGGTAGTGTTGCAGGTCGGGACGCCGTAAAACGCAAACGGACGAATACGCATGTACTTCTCTTTGGCAGAGCGCGTCGCCAGATCGCCGGCGTCTTCAATCATATTGGTCAGAAGCTTATGCAGCTCCGGCGTATCTTTTGCCGTGATCGGTGAACCGAACGCACCGGAGAAGGCATTCGCCACGCCGCCACCGCTCAGGTTTGCATCTTCAGCCGCCTGCTTACCCCGTTCGGTGGATCGCAGCAGACGGCCCTGTTCATACATCGCCTGATCGTTCAAAAATGCAATGCTGCCCACGGCCGGAGGCGGCGGAAGCAGAGTCAGACTGTTGATGGCCTGATCATTTTTCAGATAATAAAGGTCTGGTTTGGTGGTCGCATCGTTGCCGGCAAGGGCGAATGCATTGACAGAGAAAAGGCTGGCGAGGCAAAAAGTGGTCAAAGTCTTCATTAAAAGTTTCCTTACTTACATCTCAGATTTTATTACGAACTCATTTCCGTAACATTTCTTAACATGTGCAAGTAAAACAAATTTCTTGCAGAAAAGTTTGCGCGAGGTCTCAGATTTGGGAATTTGTGTGGGGAGCTTTTTAATTAAGCCATTCAGCTACGCCACCGTGTCTTGAACAGGTTCCACGATGATGCTGGCTGAAACTGTACGTACCGTCCCTGCACTTGGCGGATGCGCCATCAGGGGCATTTCCCGACCGGGTATGGGAAGGACTGTGAACATCCTGACCATCGGAGTTTATGTAATCTCCTTGCTCAATAAGTTCATTGTCCTGCGGGAGTGACGGGTGTGCTGTTTTGCGAGAGCCGTGTTGAATAAAAGTGCCACTGCAAAAAAGAATATTCCGGGAAAGCGCATGGTTTTACTGCATCCTTGAGATGAGTTCTTTTGTCCAGGGGAGGTAGCGACGAGAGTACTCTCAATACCCATACAAACAATGCTGATATTTATCCAGTGTCCGGATGTTCGATTACGACGTGATGAATAAGAGAATTAATGACAGACGAAGAGGATCAACAGGGAGTCAGTGTATTCGTCGAGACAGCGGAGAAATTTAAAAGGAAGTTGCAACGTTATGGTGTCCCCTACAGGAATCGAATCCATCTTTAAAATGTTGATAATAAATTAGCTGTCTGGTTAATTACTGCCACGTAAAATCACAGATCTCATCAATCGTTCATGAGTAGCCCCAGTTTAAGTCTGACGAGAATAGAACACGGGAATCATTACGCTATTGTTCACACGAACCAAGTCACAGAGTAAAAAGTTCTGTTAGCGCACAATAAAGCCAACAACATGCTGCAAAAAAGAAGTCGCTGCAATTTTGATGTGATCTTTGATTTCGTTTGCCGGGTGCCAATGGCTCAAAACAACGTTTCATGTCATTACTTGACTCACTAACCTGTGTAAAATCAGAATTAACCCAATATCGTTGAGATCTCTGCTATGGCTGGCGTTAACAAAACTCATCTGACCGAAACTGACATCATCACAAAATTCATCCTGCCTGCGATTCAAGAGGCGGGTTGGGATGTGATGACGCAGATTCGCCAGGAAGTAAAACTTCGCGATGGGAAAGTCGTGGTGCGCGGAAAACTGGCGGCACGCCTGACGGTGAAGTCCGCTGATATTGTGCTTTACCATAAGCCGGGATTACCACTCGCAGTGATAGAAGCGAAAGCCAATAAGCATGAGATCGGCAAAGGTATGCAGCAAGGGTTGGATTACGCTCGTCTGCTTGATGTGCCTTTTGTGTTTGCTTCCAACGGCGACGGTTTTATTTTTCACGACAAAACCAATCCCTCACAACTCGAATCAGAAATATCACTTGCCGATTTCCCGACACCGCAACAGCTTTGGGAAAAATATTGCGTCTGGAAAGGATTTACCGCTGAGCAGTTACCGGTCATTAGTCAGGATTATTACGATGACAGCACCGGTAAATCCCCGCGTTATTACCAGTTGCAGGCGATTAACAAAACCATAGCCGCTGTTTCAGCCGGGCAAAAACGCGTGCTTCTGGTGATGGCCACAGGCACCGGTAAAACCTATACCGCCTTCCAGATAATCTGGCGGTTGTGGAAAGCGAAAAATAAGAAACGCATTTTGTTCCTTGCCGACCGCAATATCCTCGTCGACCAATCCAAAAATAATGACTTTCAGCCTTTCGGCACAGCAATGGCAAAAGTCACCGGAAGAAATATCGACCCGGCGTATGAAATTCAGCTGGCGCTTTATCAGGCCATTACCGGGCCGGAAGAACATCAGAAAGCTTACAAACAGGTCGCTCCTGATTTCTTCGATTTGATTGTCATTGACGAATGCCATCGCGGCAGCGCGTCGGAAGACAGCGCCTGGCGCGAAATTCTTGATTATTTCAGCAGCGCCACGCAGATCGGCCTGACGGCAACCCCGAAAGAAACTGACGAAGTGTCCAATACCGATTACTTCGGCGAACCGGTTTATACCTATTCGCTTAAAGAAGGGATTGAAGACGGCTTTCTCGCGCCTTATAAAGTGGTGCGCGTGGATATCGACGTCGATTTGCAAGGCTGGCGTCCTACTATCGGGCAGATGGATAAGAACGGTGAGCTGGTGGATGACCGCATCTATAACCAGAAAGATTTTGACCGTACGCTGGTGATTGATGAACGCACGCAACTGGTGGCACAGACCATCACCGATTATTTAAAACGCACTAATCCGATGGATAAAACCATCGTCTTCTGCAACGACATCGATCATGCAGAACGCATGCGCAGGGCGCTGGTGAATCTGAATCCAGAGCAGGTCGCCAAGAATGAAAAGTATGTGATGAAAATTACCGGTGACGACGATATCGGCAAGGCGCAGCTGGATAACTTCATCAATCCGAAAAAACCGTATCCGGTTATCGCCACCACCTCCGAGCTGATGAGTACCGGTGTCGATGCCCAAACCTGCAAGCTGGTGGTACTGGACCAAAACATTCAGTCCATGACCAAATTCAAACAGATCATCGGGCGCGGTACGCGTATCAACGAGAAATTCGGCAAACTGTGGTTCACCATTCTCGACTTCAAAAAAGCCACCGAACTGTTTGCCGATGAACGCTTTGATGGCGTGCCGGAAAAAGTGATCCGCACCACGCCAGAGGACATCTCAGATCCGGATTCTGAGTTTGATGAAATGCTGGAAGATGAATCTACGGATGAAACACCGCTTCCTGATGTCTTCGCAGCACACGAAACACCTGGGGAATATAACGTTACACCCGATCCGGATTTTGCGCCTTTTGAAGAAGATGAAGAGCGTCCAATCCGTAAATTCTATGTGAACGGCGTGCCGGTGAAAGTCCTGGCAAAACGCGTTCAGTATTACGATGCGGACGGAAAACTGGTCACCGAATCCTTCCAGGATTACACCCGCAAAACCCTGCTGAAAGACAAAGACTACGCATCGCTTGATGATTTTACCCGTAAGTGGCAGTCTGCCACCCGCAAACAGGTGATCATTGATGAACTGAAGGAACTGGGTATTTTGTGGGAAGTGCTGGCGGAAGAGGTGGGTAAAGATCTCGACCCGTTTGATCTGCTCTGCCACGTCGTTTACGGTCAGCCACCGCTGACGCGTCGTGAACGCGCGGACAACGTGCGTAAGCGTAATTACTTCACCAAATATTCCGCGCCTGCACAGAACGTCCTGAATACGCTGCTGGACAAATATGCCGATCAGGGTGTGCACGAAATTGAAGATATTCAGGTGCTAAAACTGAAACCTTTCGATACCCTTGGCCGCCCGTTAGAAATCATCAAAAACAGCTTTGGCGATAAAAAATCCTATGAGAACGCCGTGAACGAACTGGAAAACGAAATCTACCAGCCGTCGCCACGCTCCGCCTGATTGCACGACACTTTTCTGCCACCGGGAGCTAAGGCTTCCGGTGGCATCATTTTTTGAAGTATGGAAACCACTATGTCTATTAGCTCCGTCATTAAATCCCTGCAGGACATCATGCGTAAAGACGCGGGTGTCGATGGTGATGCTCAACGTCTTGGTCAGCTTTCATGGCTGCTGTTCCTGAAGATTTTCGATACACAGGAAGAAGAGCTGGAACTGGAGCAGGATGATTATCGTCTGCCGATCCCGCAGCGTTATCTGTGGCGCACCTGGGCGGCTAATAATGAAGGGATCACCGGCGATGCGTTGATGGAGTTTGTTAACGACGACCTGTTCCCGGCACTGAAAAACCTGACTGCGCCGCTCGATATTAATCCGCGCGGTTTTGTGGTGAAGCAGGCCTTCAGTGATGCCTACAACTACATGAAAAACGGTACGTTGCTGCGTCAGGTGATCAATAAACTGAATGAAATTGATTTCAGCAACAGCAATGAACGCCACCTGTTTGGGGATATCTACGAACAGATCCTGCGTGATTTACAAAGCGCCGGTAACGCCGGTGAGTTCTATACCCCGCGCGCCGTAACACGTTTTATGGTCAACCGTATCGACCCGAAACTGGGCGAATCGATTATGGACCCGGCCTGCGGTACCGGCGGTTTTCTGGCCTGTGCCTTTGACCACGTCAAAGAGCATTACGTCAACACCACCGAAGACCATCAGATACTGCAAAAGCAGATTTTCGGCGTCGAAAAAAAGCAGCTTCCACATCTGTTGTGTACCACCAACATGCTGCTGCACGGCATTGAAGTACCGGTGCAAATCCGCCACGACAACACGCTGAACAAACCGCTCTCCTCATGGGATGAGCAGCTTGACGTGATTGTCACCAACCCGCCGTTTGGTGGCACCGAAGAAGATGGCATTGAGAAGAACTTCCCGGCCGAGATGCAGACCCGCGAAACTGCCGATCTGTTCCTGCAACTGATCGTCGAAGTGCTGGCTGATAAAGGCCGCGCCGCCGTGGTGCTGCCGGACGGCACCTTATTTGGTGAAGGTGTAAAAACCAAAATCAAAAAGATGCTGACCGAAGAGTGTAACTTGCACACCATCGTGCGCCTGCCGAACGGCGTGTTTAGCCCGTACACCGGCATTAAAACCAATATCCTGTTCTTCACCAAAGGCCAGCCGACCAAAGACATCTGGTTCTACGAACATCCGTACCCGGCAGGCGTGAAGAACTACAACAAAACCCGCCCGATGAAGTTCGAAGAATTTCAGACTGAAATCGACTGGTGGGGCGATGAAGCCGACGGCTTTGCCAGCCGCGAAGAGAGCCATCAGGCCTGGAAAGTGGGCATCGACGAGATCATTACCCGCAACTTCAACCTCGACATTAAAAATCCGTATCAGGGCGAAACCATCAGCCATGATCCGGATGAATTGTTGAGCCAGTATCAGCAACAGCAAACAGAAATCAGCGAACTGCGCAATCAGCTGCGCGACATCCTCGGTGCTGCGTTGGCCGGTAAAGGAGCGAACTGATGGCTGTCGAACAAATGATCACCCAACATATCGATACCTGGACGTCTGCCCTGCGCACCCGTTCCACCGCCGGGCGCGGTACATCAGGCAAGATTGACCTGTACGGCATCAAAAAATTGCGTGAACTGATCCTCGAACTGGCCGTGCGCGGCAAGCTGGTGCTGCAGGATCCGAATGATGAACCGGCTTCTGAATTACTGAAGCAGATTGCAAAAGAAAGAGATGAACTAGTTAAGAGTAAAGTGATTAGAAAGCCTAAAACACTTGAAAAAATTACAAACTCCAAAATACCCTTTGAATTACCGGATGGTTGGGAATGGTGTTATTTAAATGACATAGGTAATTGGGGGGCTGGTTCTACGCCAAGCCGCTCTAATTCAGAATATTATAATGGTAATATTCCGTGGTTTAAATCAGGCGAGCTTTCCTCAGATTTCATTTCGGATTCAGAGGAGACAGTCACAGAATTGGCTTTGCAAGAATGTTCACTCCGAGATAATAATATCGGTGATGTATTAATTGCGATGTATGGAGCTACAATTGGTAAGACATCGATCCTAAATGTTCGCGGTACTACTAATCAGGCAGTATGTGCTTGTACCCCATATAGTGGAATTTCGAATGTCTATTTATTAACTCTTTTAAAAGCTTACAAGCGGATTTTTATAGGCATGGGCGCTGGTGGAGCTCAACCGAATATCTCAAGAGAAAAACTTATTGCCACAGTGTTTGCACTTCCGCCTAAAGCTGAACAAAACCGAATTATCTGCAAAGTTCACGAACTCATGTCCCTCTGCGATCAACTTGAACAGCAATCCCTGACCAGTCTGGATGCGCATTATCAGTTGGTTGAAACGCTGCTGGCAACGCTTACCGCCAGCCAAAATGCCGAAGAACTCGCCGAGAACTGGGCGCGAATCAGCCAGTATTTCGACACGCTGTTTACCACTGAAGCCAGTATCGACGCACTTAAGCAAACCATTCTGCAACTGGCAGTGATGGGCAAACTGGTGCCGCAAGATCCGAACGATGAACCCGCCTCTGAACTGCTTAAACGTATTGAGCAGGAAAAAGCGCAGTTGGTGAAAGAAGGGAAAATTAAAAAACAAAAACCTTTGCCGCCAATTAGTGAGGATGAAAAGCCGTTTGAGTTGCCGGTGGGGTGGGAGTGGTGCCGGTTTGAAGATATTGTCGATATACAAAGTGGCATTACCAAAGGGCGAAAATTGCAGGGCAGGAAATTAGTCACAGTTCCATATCTTAGTGTTGCAAATGTCCAACGTGGTTATATTGACATCAGCGTTGTAAAAACCACAGAAATCCCGCTTGAAGAAATGGAAAAATACAAAGTTTACAACAGTGACTTATTAATTACTGAAGGTGGAGATTGGGATAAAGTTGGTCGAACAGCGATTTGGATTGAAAATGACATGTCATATATGGCACACCAAAACCATGTGTTTAAAGCTCGTAAAATCTTGCCAGAACAGGATGTAGTTTGGCTTTCAAATTTTCTCAATGGCCCATTTGCTAGAGAGTATTTTTCAGGCTCAAGCAAACAAACGACTAATCTTGCCTCAATCAATAAAACTCAATTAAGAGGTTGTTTGATCGCCGTCCCTCCTAAAGAAGAAAAAGAAAGGATTGTTGCCAAATTCAATGACCTATTACTTATCAGTGACACTCTCAAGTCTCGCCTGCAATCTGCTCAGCAAACCCAGCTCCACCTGGCGGATGCACTCACTGACGCAGCATTAAACTAAGGAACAGACGATGCCGGTTCATCATGCTATCTGGCGGGTGGGGGACAATCCTCAGCCGCTGACCATCAGCAAACTGGTCAGTGAGCAGTTGCTCGAGAGGATGATCTTAAATGATCCTACCATCCTCTCTGACCAGTGGATGATTATCGGGCATCAGGAAAATACGCTCGATAAAGGGCGTATAGATTTGCTGGCGATTGCGCCGGATGCCTCGCTGATATTAATTGAGCTTAAACGCGACCGTACACCGCGTGAAGTGGTGGCGCAGGCGCTGGATTACGCTTCGTGGGTGGATGATTTAACAGCAGACCGTTTGTCACAGATTTATGAGAAATTCTCCGGTGGCGGCAATCTGGGCGAAGCGTTTAAGCAACGTTTCAATACCGAGCTGGAAGAAGAGTCCATCAACCAGTCGCACCAAATCATCATTGTGGCTGCCGAGCTGGATCCGTCGACTGAACGCATCGTGGATTATCTCAGTAAGAATGGTATCTCTATTAACGTTCTGTTCTTTAAGGTGTTCCAGCACGGCGAAGAACAGTTCCTAAGCCGTGCCTGGCTTATTGACCCAAGCGAAACGCAAACCAACGCCGTACAAGCTACTGCTGGGGCAAGTGCCAAAGTGAAGGAGCCCTGGAATGGTGAGTTCTATGTTTCGTTTGGTGACCCAAACAGCCGTAACTGGGAAGAGGCCCGCCGCTATGGGTTTATCAGCGCGGGTGGCGGAAGCTGGTACAGCCAGACCTTAAAACAGCTTCAGCCGGGTGATCGTGTTTGGGTAAAAATCCCGGCAACGGGTTATGTAGGCGTCGGCATTGTGCAGAGCGCCGTTGAACCTGCCAATAGTTTTACGCTCAACACTGAAGACGGCGAAAAACTCGCGATTGACGTGCTTAAGCATGGCGAACTGTATCGCCAGAATGCCGATGATCCCGATAAATCAGAGTATTTTGTCCCGGTGAAATGGCTTGAAACCCGCAGCGAACATGAAGCGGTGAATGAGGTTGGATTCTTCGGTAACCAAAACACCGTCTGCAAACCTACTACGCCAAAATGGCGACATACTGTTGATAGGCTTAAACGTATTTTTTTATGCTGGGATACTGAACGGGTATAGTAAGAGAGGCTGGAATGATGTCTGTTCCCGCAAAAATTGGCCATCGCACAAATTCTCAGAAAAGTGGTCTCCACTGAGCGGCAATTGTGAACTGATTATGATGGCTACCTAATTTTGGTCGATAAAATGATTGCGGCTTCCGGTGTCGAGCAATGTCCTGATGACCTTAACGAACTGGATACCAGGCTAAGTCATCTCTTTTTTGCGTTGACGGGGAAGCAATATTCACTGTCGATTCTGTTCGCTTTTCCGTTTCTAGTAGTTTTTCGTTGGAGATTGAACCGGATTTTTTCAGGCTGATATTTTTCCCGTTGGTACAGGCAGCATTTCAGTCACTGACTGGGAAGTCGTTAATCAATCGGGTGGGCGGCAACGACTTTTACGTTGAGCGATTCAGTCGTGGTGGTGGATCTTCAGGTTTTGTTGCTTCCCTGTTTTGGCTTAATGAGTTCATCCCACAACTGCAACAGCGTTTAACCTGGCAGCAAACTATTTGGTCGATTTCACCGCGTTCCTTTTGATGCTTTTTTTAATAGGTATCGGGCGTTGTTTTGCTACCTTTCATGGAACTATTTCATCACCTCAAATTTGCAGTGGTTGATGAAAATGTTTAAATCGATCTGGGGGAAGTATGACTACAGCAGAATTAGGGCAGTTAAGGGTATTGCAGAAACTAACGAGCTTTGGGGCCAGAAATGCCATCGTCCAGAAAAAAGGCAACAGATCATTCATCACATTTGATGCCCCAAGTGGTAAAACGTATAAAGTCACAACCAGAGCGAAAACTTCAGGGACCTGGCAAACCTCAACAAACTATGCTGCCCATTGTACCCTTGATAAAAATGACAATGAGTTTTGGGTATTTATCGATCTTGGTCGAAAACCGAATAGTTTCTATATCACGCCATTATCTTGGATCAGGAATGATATTTATGAGGCATATAGGGATTATCTGGAGAAACACGGTGGACACCGTGCGCAAAATGATGAGTCGACTCATCATGCTATTTCAGTAAAACGCATCACTGACTGGAAAGATGCGTGGGGAATGATGGGACTAAGTCTATAAAATTTTGCTAAGCGTTCGCGCAATGATGCTGTGATGTCATGAAGAGATATGAAAGCTATTTAAAACTTAAGTTTGCTGAGAGGCTTGGTATTGCTGGGTTTTTGAAGTGGCGTGAAATGACTTAATGGTGTCCCCTACAGGAATCGAACCTGTAACTAGCCCTTAGGAGGGGCTTGTTATATCCGTTTAACTAAGGAGACACGGGCGCCTGTGGAAAGCGCCCGCGTAGTATACTCGTTTTTCTCTCAATAATAAGGCGTTAGCCTGCCGTTTGGTCGTTTCCTCGCCAGTCTGTCCCTTTTGCTGGTTTTTAAGGCTTCGCGGCCTCTTTCTTTGCGGCTTCCTGTTCCGCCTTTTTGGCTTTGGCTTTCTTCTGGTTGCTCATGTCGTTGCGGATCTGCGCGTGGCTTATCAGCGCGAAGATGAAGGTCCCGCCGGCGATGTTGCCCGCCAGCGTTGGCAGGGCGAATGGCCAGATGAATTCATACCAGGGGATCGCGCCGGAGAAGACCAGATACAGGACTTCCACCGAGCCGACCACGATGTGCGTCAGGTCACCGATCGCCACCATGTACGTCATCAGCATAATTACCCACAGTTTGGCCGTGCCGGCAGAGGGGATCATCCAGACCATTGTGGCGATGAGCCACCCGGAAACCATGCCGCCGACGAACATCGCTCCCGGCCCTTTCTCCATGATCTCCATGCTGATGGTGCGAAATGCTTCGTCGGTGTCCTTATCGAAGAAGGGCACCAGATGGAACGCCAACGCCGCAATGCCGCAGCCGATGATGTTCCCGCCTAGCACCAACCCCCACAACCGCAGGAGAAGCGCGATATTTTTACCGGTCAGTTTCTGCATCACCGGCAGTACGGCGGTGACGGTGTTTTCGGTAAACAGTTGCTGGCGCGCCATAATGACAATTATGAACCCAACGGTATAACCGATGTTCTCGATGAAAAATCGTTCCGGCGTGTCGGGCAGACGGGCGTGCAGGATGCCTTTGGCCATCAATGATGCGCTGATCGAAAGCCCGGCGGCGATGGCCGACCACAGCAAGGCCTGTCCGTCGCGCTCAAGCTCCTTCTCGCCTTCCATGCGGATAACTTCATGTACCGCCGCGGCTTTGGAGGGTAAATTCTCCTCGCCGGTCTCGATCTCTTTGCCCTGTGAATGCTCGTCGCTGTCGACGTCGCTGGTATCCTGCTTTTTCATTTCTTCGTGCATGGGTATTCCTTCGGTGTGCCGCAAGGCGGCTTTTAAAGTGTTCACGGATAAGCATAGGCGAGGCGTGGGATTTATGAAGAGGTATACGGAAAAGTTACAAATCATTAACCCATGAACCTTATGGGTCATTTTGTGGAATGTATGCTGGATTTCAGGGATTTCAGCCATGTAAACTGTGGCACCTTGCGCTGCGTCGCCTCTGACGCCTGTGATATGATGCGCACTTGTGAAAAATAAGAGACATCCTCATGTTTGAAGCCCTAAATCTGAGTTGCGTTCGCGATGAGCGAACCTTGTTCAGTGGCTTAAGTTTCACCATCGAACCGGGTGAAATGGTGCAGATTGAGGGCCGCAACGGGGCCGGTAAAACCAGCTTACTGCGCATTCTCGCCGGGCTTTCCTCACCTGACGCTGGCGACGTTCGCTGGCAGGGCGTGAGCACCCGCCGCCAGCGAGACGTATTTCATCAGCAGCTTCTGTATCTCGGACACCAGCCCGGCGTAAAGTCAGTGCTTACTGCGTTTGAAAACCTTGCCTTCTATCAGTCGGTGAACTGCCAGTCTGCGAACCGCAAAAAT
Source organism: Enterobacteriaceae bacterium Kacie_13 (assembly GCA_013457415.1). Taxonomy (NCBI): domain Bacteria; kingdom Pseudomonadati; phylum Pseudomonadota; class Gammaproteobacteria; order Enterobacterales; family Enterobacteriaceae; species Enterobacteriaceae bacterium Kacie_13. Next base: position 3,313,235 of record CP045665.1, on the reverse strand, counting down.
GATGGCAATGCTATCTATCAGGCGCTGGAACATGTCGGATTGCTGGGGTATGAGGATGTCACTGTCGCGCAGATGTCCGCCGGGCAGCAGCGCAGGGTGGCACTGGCGCGGTTGTGGTTGAGCGATGCGCCGCTGTGGATCCTCGACGAACCGCTGACCGCGATAGATAAAGAAGGCGTGGCAACCTTGATCGCGCTCTTTGAACAGCATTCGCAGAAGGGCGGTATGGTGCTGCTGACCACGCATCAGGATTTGCAGGGCGTTAACCACGACGTGAGAAAACTCCGTCTGACCAGCGAAACGCTGGCGTGACGCACGAAGGAAAGAGACGGAATGTTTACTAAAGTTCTGCGGCGCGAACTGAAAATCGCCTTCCGCAAAAGCGCCGAAATTATTAACCCGCTGTGGTTTTTCCTGATTGTCATTACCCTGTTTCCGTTAGGTATTGGCCCGGAACCTAAATTACTGGCACGCATTGCACCGGGGATTGTCTGGGTTGCCGCGCTGTTGTCTTCGCTGCTGGCGCTGGAAAGGTTGTTTCGCGATGACTATCTCGACGGCACGCTCGAGCAACTGCTGTTACTGCCTTCACCGCTGGCGCTCACGGTTCTGGGTAAAGTGTGTGCTCACTGGGTGGTGACCGGTTTGCCGCTGCTTGTTCTCTCGCCGCTCATCGCCTTACTGCTTTCACTGGATTTTGAAACGTGGAAAGCCGTGGCGCTGACGATTCTGTTAGGCACGCCGACGCTGAGTTTTATTGGTGCGATTGGTGTGGCGCTGACCGTCGGGCTGCGCAAGGGCGGCGTGCTGCTGAGCCTGCTGGTGCTGCCGTTATATATTCCCGTGCTGATTTTTGCCACCGGCGCGATTGATGCAGCCTCGATGTCGATGCCCATTGGCGGCTATCTGGCGATCCTGGGCGCGATGTTGGCGGGCAGTGCGACATTAGCCCCCTTTGCCACGGCGGCGGCGTTAAGAGTGAGCGTCCACTGACAAATGTGTCAGTTCGCCGTACGGAGCGGAACTATTTTACCTGCCGTTACAATACGGAAGAAAAATCGCAACCTTTGACTAACATCACATTTCTCTATGCGTAAAAATAGAGAGATTGCTAAGTAAGTGCGGAAGACCTGAATCTGACCGCGCAAGAGTCCCATGAGGCTCCACGGCAACCCACACAGTGACATTTTAGAGTGAGCAACGATAACAATGTGGAAATGGTTACATCAACTCGCAAGGCCTGAACGGCTTTACCACGTTTGCGGGCGGTTTATTCCGTGGCTCGGGCTTCTCGGTCTCGCCTGTCTGCTGATTGGCTGGGTATGGGGATTTGGCTACGCGCCGCCTGATTACCAGCAGGGTAACAGTTACCGGATTATGTATATCCACGTCCCGGCGGCGATCTGGTCGATGGGTATTTACAGCGCGATGGCGGTCGCGGCATTTATCGGCCTGATATGGCAGATGAAAATGTCTGATCTGGCGGTGGCCGCGATGGCTCCGGTTGGTGCTGTGTTCACCTTTATCGCACTTGTCACTGGCTCTGCATGGGGCAAACCGATGTGGGGAACCTGGTGGGTGTGGGACGCGCGTCTGACGTCCGAACTGGTGTTGCTGTTTCTGTATCTTGGCGTAATCGCACTGTATAACGCGTTTGATGACCGCCGTCTGGCCGGTCGCGCAGCCGGTATTCTGGTGCTGGTCGGCGTGGTAAACATTCCCATCATTCATTACTCCGTACAGTGGTGGAATACACTGCATCAGGGCTCGACCAACATGCAGCAAACCATCGACCCAAGTATGCGTTACCCGCTACGCTGGGCGATTTTCGGTTATCTGTTCTTCTTTATTACCCTGACACTGATGCGTTTACGTAACCTGATCCTCATTCAGGAGCGTCTGCGTCCGTGGGTGGCTGGCCTGCTGAATAAGGAGCGCCGCGGATGAGTCCTGCATTCTCAAGCTGGCACGATTTCTTTGCGATGGGCGGCTATGCATTTTACGTCTGGCTCTCAGTGGCAGCGACCCTGATTTCGCTGCTCGCGCTGGTGGCGCACACATTTTTGCAGCATCGTCAGATCCTCGGTGAAGTCCGCCGTCGTCAGGCGCGCGAAAAACGCATTATTCAGTCTCAGTCTAAAAAACAGCAAGGCGCACAGACGTCAGCGCTGGAACCGGACACCTCCCCGGAGAAGTTATTGTGAATCCACGTCGTAAAAAGCGCCTGACGCTGGCGCTGCTGGTTCTGGCCGGTCTCGGCCTGAGCATCACGCTGGTGATGTATGCGCTGCGCTCTAATATTGATTTGTTCTATACCCCGAGTGAAATTCTGCAAGGCAAAGGCGAAAACCACGAAATGCCGGAAGTCGGTCAACGGCTGCGTATCGGCGGGATGGTGATGCCTGGTTCGGTGAAACGTGACCCGAAAAGTTTGCAGGTGAGTTTTAAAATTTACGATGCGCGCGGCGCGATTGCGGTGACCTACAACGGTATTTTGCCTGACCTGTTCCGTGAAGGGCAGGGCGTGGTAGCACAAGGCGTGATGGAGCCGGGCAACGTGGTCAACGCCATTCAGGTGCTGGCGAAACACGATGAAAAATATGTGCCGCCGGAAGTTGCCGACGCCATGAAAGAAAACCACAAAGGACCGGCGTCGGCCTACGTGGGCAATGATAAAGGAAACGATCGCTCATGATGCCGGAACTGGGAACATTTGCACTTTGTCTGGCGTTAGGTCTGGCGGTGTTACTGAGTATTTATCCGCAGTGGGGCGCCGCGAGGCAGGACAGCCGGATGATGGCGATGGCGCGCCCGCTGGCTTACGGCATGTTCGCCTGCATCGTGCTGGCGTTCATTATTCTGGTCCACGCTTTTGTAGTGAATGATTTTACCGTCGCCTACGTAGCTAACAATTCCAATACTCACTTGCCGGTGTATTACCGCGTGGCGGCAACGTGGGGCGCACACGAAGGTTCCTTACTGCTGTGGGTGTTGTTGCTGAGTTGCTGGACGCTTGCCGTTGCACTCTTCAGTCGCCAGATGCCGCAGGACGCCATCGCGCGCGTGCTTGCGGTAATGGGCATGATCACCGGCGGTTTTCTGCTGTTTATCCTGTTGACCTCCAATCCATTTATCCGCTCTTTGCCGAATTTCCCGGTTGATGGCAGTGACCTGAACCCGGTCTTGCAGGACATTGGCCTGATTTTCCATCCGCCATTGCTGTACATGGGATACGTCGGTTTCTCCGTCGCCTTCGCGTTTGCGATTGCCTCGCTGATGGCCGGACGGCTCGATACCGCATGGGCGCGCTGGTCGCGTCCGTGGACGCAGGCCGCGTGGGTATTTCTTACCATCGGCATCGTGCTCGGTTCGGCATGGGCGTATTACGAATTAGGCTGGGGCGGCTGGTGGTTCTGGGATCCGGTTGAAAACGCCTCCTTTATGCCGTGGCTGGCGGGAACGGCGCTAATCCACTCCCTCGCCGTGACCGAAAAACGCGGCACGTTCAAAGCCTGGACGGTACTGCTGGCGATCACCGCTTTCTCGCTGTGCCTGCTCGGAACGTTCCTGGTGCGCTCAGGCGTACTGGTGTCAGTTCACTCGTTTGCCTCTGATCCGGCGCGCGGCATGTTTATTCTGGCGTATTTAGTGATCGTCATCGGCGGTTCGCTGCTGCTTTACGCCATTAAAGGAAACTCAGTGCGTGCGCCGAGCCGCCACGAATTACATTCGCGCGAAAGCTATTTGCTCAGCAACAACGTGCTGCTGGTTGCAGCGATGCTGGTGGTGTTGCTCGGTACGCTGCTGCCGCTAATCCATAAGCAACTGGGCATGGGCAGCATTTCCATCGGCGAACCTTTCTTCAATACGATGTTTACCTGGCTGATGGCACCGCTGGCGCTGCTGCTAGGTATCGGTCCGCTGGTGCGCTGGCGTCGCGATGAGCCGAGTAAGCTGTGGCGACGTCTTGGCGTGGCGCTGGTGGTGACGTTATTCCTGTCGATCGCTTTGCCGTGGTTGTTGCAGGACAAAATTGTCGGAATGACCGTTGTGGGCCTGCTGATGTCAGTGTGGGTGATTGTGCTGACGCTGATGGAATTACATGAGCGTGCCACGCATCGCCATACTTTCTGGCGCGGCCTGACCAAACTGTCACGCAGCCATTGGGGCATGGTGCTCGGGCATCTTGGCGTGGCAGTGACGGTAATCGGTATCGCGTTTAGCCAGAATTACAGCGTAGAGCGTGATGTGCGTATGAAAGCCGGTGATACGGTAGATATCCATGATTATCACTTTATCTTCCGTGACGTTCGCGATATTACCGGCCCGAACTACACCGGTGGTGAAGCCAATATCGACGTTGAGCAGAACGGCAAAAAAATCACCACGCTGCATGCCGAAAAACGCTTCTACAGCGTGGCGCGCAGTATGATGACCGAAGCGGCTATCGACGGCAATCTGGCGCGTGACCTGTATGCGGCATTGGGCGAAGAGATGGATGACGGCTCGTGGGCGGTGCGTCTTTACTACAAACCGTTCGTGCGCTGGATCTGGCTGGGCGGCATCTTTATGGCGGTTGGCGGCGTGTTCTGTATTCTCGATCCGCGCTACCGGATGAGTAAAAAACTCAAGAAACAAGGTAAAGCGGAGGCTGAAGTATGAACCGTAAACTCCTCTTTATTCCACTAGTCTTGTTTCTGGCGTTAGCTGCTGTGTTTTTGGCGAATTTGCTTGGCAACGCCAACGGTGACGATCCAACGCTGCTCGAATCCGCTCTGATCGGCAAACCGGTGCCGGTGTTTAAACTCGAATCACTGGCCGAGGCCGGGAAAACCTACGATCAGTCTGTGCTCCGTGATGGCAAACCGCTGCTGCTCAACGTCTGGGCGACGTGGTGCCCGACCTGCCGCGCCGAGCATGATTATCTGAATACCCTGGCTGCAAAAGGTGTGCGCGTGGTCGGGCTCAATTATAAAGACGATCGCCAGAAAGCAGTGAACTGGCTGAACACGCTGGGCAATCCTTACATGCTGAGTTTATACGACGGCGACGGCATGCTTGGGTTAGATCTCGGGGTGTACGGTGCGCCGGAAACCTTCCTGATCGACGGGCAGGGCATCATTCGCTATCGCCATGCCGGTGACTTAAATGAGAAAGTCTGGCAGACCGAAGTCTTACCGCTGTACAAGAAATACGGAGGTGGCGCATGAGACTGGTTTCATCACTGCCTGCGTTATTACTCGGCATGTTGCTGAGCGTCAGCGCATTTGCCGCTATCGACACTTACCAGTTCAAGTCGCCGGAGCAGGAACAAGCATACCGTGACATCACCGCGCAGCTGCGTTGTCCGAAATGCCAGAACACCAATATTGCGGCGTCGGATTCAATTATCGCCGCCGACATGCGTACTAAGGTATTTCAGCTGCTCAATGACGGGCAAAATCGCCAGCAAATCGTCGCCTATATGGTGGCACGCTACGGCAATTTCGTGACCTACGAACCGCCGGTTACGCCATCCACCCTGATTCTTTGGCTGGGGCCGGTGCTGGTGGTGATTATCGGCGGCGGGATGATTTTCATGCGTTCGCGACGGGGGTCTGTAAACACCAAAACCGCCGCAGAAGAAATGCCAGAACAAGAAAAACAGCGCCTGGCGCAGTTACTTAAAGACAGCGACAGGAAAGGATCATGAGTATTTTTTGGCTGTGTATTGGGGTGATGCTGGTTATCGCGCTGGCGCTGTTTATCGTACCTGTGATCCGTGGTGACCGCAGCGAACACACGTCGCGGGATGCGCTGAACAAGGCGTTTTATCATCACCGCCTGAGTGAGCTGGAAGAAGACGAAGCGCAGGGTGTGGTGGATGAGCGTCCGGCACATATTCAGGAATTGCAGGAAAACTTGCTGACCGATATACCGGCCGGGAAAACGCCCGCGCCCGCGCAGCCGATTGGCCGCTGGACGCTGGTGCCTGGCGCGATTTTGCTGGTGGTTATCACGCTCGGCGTTTATCTCTACGCCGGTGGCCTGGGGCAGGTCAGCGCGTGGAATCAGGTAATGGAACGTATGCCTGATCTGCGCCAGCGCATTGCCAGCGACAAGGGCGCGCCGCTGACGGCAATGGATGTGCAAGATTTAGGTCTGGGGTTGCGCACCGATTTACAGGCCGATCCGAAAAATGTGCAGGACTGGGTGATGTTGGGCCGCGTCGGCATGGCGCTCAATAATGGCGCGACGGCAACGCAGGCTTATGCTCATGCGTACTCGCTTTCACCGGACGATGTGGCGGTAAAACTCGGTTATGCCGAAGTGCTAACCCGCTCAGCGGATCCGCAGGATAACCTTACCGGCGGAAATCTTCTGCGCGGTATGCTGGAAAAATCTCAGGGCGACCTGCGTGTATTAAGCCTGCTGGCCTATAATGAATATGAACAGGGGCACTATTCGCAAGCGATTGGCGCGTGGGAAGTTATGCTGAAAATCCTTCCCGCAGGTGATAAGCGCGTTGAGATGGTCCAGGCCAGTATTGAACAGGCGAAACAGAAGTCCGGTGCCGATCAGGCCAGACTGGCGGTAAATGTTTCGCTTTCAGAGGATGCAGCTAAGAAAATCCCGCAGGATGGCACGGTCTTTATCTCCGTGACAGATGGCAGCAGTCCGGTGCCGGTTGCAGTGAAAAAGTTGCCGCTGAGCCGCTTCCCGCTGGCGATTACAGTCGATAACAGCAACGCAATGATGCCGGAACGCTTGCTTTCTTCGCTGCAAAAATTAAAAGTACGCGTTCGTATTTCACGAAATGGTCTGGCAACACCAGCCACCGGTGACTGGTACGGCGACAGTCCGCTGACAGATTTTGCCGGTAACGGTCAGGTCAGCATTGAGATTAATCAGCAGGTTCCGTAATCAGAGAGCCGAAGATCAATAACAGGGAGATATCCATGAACTTACGCCTGACTGGGCTGGCGTTTGCATCAGTTGTGCTGGTCGGTTGTGCTGGCACGTCCGGATCCTCGGACAGTGAACCGCAGGGACGGTCTGATCCGCTGGAAGGTTTCAACCGGACGATGTTCAACTTCAACTATAACTACGTTGATCCGTACGTTCTGCGTCCGGTCGCCGTTGCATGGCGTGATTACGTGCCGCAACCGGCGCGAAACGGCACCAGCAACTTTATGAGCAACTTAGACGAACCGGCCAGCATGGTGAACTCCCTGCTGAAAGGCGATCCGTACCGTGCGGCGATCCACTTCAACCGCTTCTTCCTCAATACCTTGCTGGGGATGGGCGGCCTGATTGATGTGGCTTCAATGGCGAATCCGAAACTGGCGCGCGAAGAACCGCAGGGCTTTGGCAGTACGCTTGGCCATTACGGCGTCGGTTACGGCCCGTACGTACAGTTACCGGCGTATGGTAGTTTCACCGTGCGTGACGAGGGCGGCGATTTTGTCGATACCCTGTATCCAATGTTGAGCTACCTGACCTTCTGGATGTCAGCAGGTAAGTGGGCGCTTCAGGGCATCGAAACCCGTGCTGAACTGCTCGATTCCGACGGTATTCTGCGTAACTCTTCCGATCCTTACCTGATGGTGCGTGAAGCTTATTTCCAGCGTCACGACTTCCTGGCCAAGGGCGGTCAGTTGACGCCGCAGGTGAACCCGAATGCGGCACTGATTCAGGGCGATCTGAAAGATATCGATTCCGAGTAATATCGGGAACGTTATTTATATAGAAAGATGAAAGCAAAAAAAAAGCGCCTCGCGGCGCTTTTTTCATTTCTGTGAAAGTTATCAGAAGCTGTAGTTAAAGTTCGCGCCGTACAGCATGGCGGTGCCTTTAGCCTGGAACTCATATTTCGGTGCGCCTGCAGCCACTTGTTCGCTGATATTAACGGTCTGCCCGTGCATATAGGAAACACCGACATCCACTGACGCATCTTTATTAAACGCGTAAGTTGTACCCGCTGAAACCCAGAAACGGTCCTGATCCGGAATAGAGATGGTGCGGTTATCCGCTGGAACCGGGCTGTCATCGAATGCCACACCGGTACGGAAGGTCCAGTTCTCATCGTAGTAATAAGTTGTACCGAGCGCGATGCGGTATGCATCGTGATAGCCTTCGTCTTTCTGGAACAGTGTCTGGCCGTTGGAGCCGGTCGCTTTAAGTTCCTGGAACTGACTCCAGCTGGTGTAGGCCAGGCTGTAGTGAACAGCCCATTTCGGCGCAACGCGGTTATAACCGGAGACTTCCCACATTTCCGGCAGATTCAGGGTCAGTGAGCCAGGAACGGTGTGACCGCCGGTGCCACCCAGTTGCTGAGGGATACCGTTGCGGTATTCGCCATCGAAATCAATTTTAACTTCTGAACGGTAGGTGAAACCGTAGCGGTTGTTTTCATCGACTTCATACAAGATACCGGCGTTCCAGCCGTAGCCCCATTCGTTGCCTTTAAGCTTCGCCGCTTCGGTATCTTCAGCAATCAGGCCGCCGGTTTTCAGCGGTGCAAGTTCACCGGCGGTGCGGCGAATTTTGGCTTTGGCATACACGGCATCAAAGCCCACGCCGAAGCTGAAGTGTTCGTTAAAACGATAAGCCGCGCTAATGTTGTTATTGATGGTCATCAGATCGGTTTCGCCACCGATAGGACCCGCAGGATAATTATCGTTAAACTCTGTCGCCAGGCCGTAGTTGGAGGTGGCTGACGCACCGAGTGCCCACTGATCGTTTAGCGGCATAATAAAGTGGATGTTCGGAACCCACTGGTTCGGTGCGATGTTGCCCGCGTCTGTGCTGGCCCCGGTGACAGGGGATTTACCGGTTACGCTTACGTCCGGGTCAACGTAAACTGCGCCGATAGAAAATGCCGGGCGATCAAACATCGTCATGGTGGCCGGGTTACGGCTGCCGGAGGCCGCGGTGTCCGCAATCGCGCCTTCACCAGAGAAGGAGCGACCTAAACCCGCAGCGGTATATTCGTTGAGCTGAAAACCTGCCGCGTATACGTTGGAAGAAACAATTGCCACTGCAGCTGCCAGAGCTGATTTTTTTAACAGGTTTTTCTGGTTCATGACCAAAACCTCAATTTTATGTTTTTTATCAAACAATGTTACACAAAGTAACAATGAGCGCGGGATTGTAGGGTCCGTTATCAGTCTGACAAATCAGACCAGTGAGCGAAGTATAGGTCTGACCTGTGGTGTAGTTGCAATAATGTTTCATTGATATTTCTTATTTGATGCAAGAAATTGGATCCACTTAACAAAAAACCAACAATAAAAGTTCAATTTAGAAACGCTAAAGTGAGAAGAGAGACTTAATTTTAATCTGTTGTTCATGAAAATGTGATGCAGATCACTTTAAACACACATAAAAAGTAAGTGCTAGTCGAAGCGGAAGGGGTGGCGTAAAATACCCACGGAAAATAAATCTTAAATTCGCAAAAAGGCCAGACGGTGGACGTTGCCGTTGATGCCGGGGAGAAAATTATGTCTGACGTAACCATGTCCTCTAAATCCACCCAACCTCTGCACTCCATCAACAAATGTGGCGCCGAAGAAACCGCAGCCTGCTGTTGTGTTGATGTGGGCACTATCATGGACAACACCGACTGCACCGCGACTTACAGCCATGTTTTCGAAACTGAAGCACAGGCTAAAGAGATGTTGCAGGCACTGACTGAACGCGCCCGCGGCGTTGAATCCGAACCGTGTGAGATAACCAGCCGCATGGAGAAAGTAGAAGGGGGCGTCGAGCTCAATATCGACTTCACTTTCTCCTGTCAGGCCGAGACGATGATCTTCCAGCTGGCCCTGAGATAATCTCTCTTATGTGTTTCAAATACCGCTGCCTGTACGCAGCGGTTTTTTTTTCTGTATTTTTCCCCGCCTGCATTCCTTCTCATTCTATTTTCAGAAAAATTTGCTGTTGCTCGCACTTCAGCGGCTTTCGCTTTGCCAAATGTAAATACATGGTTAAAACTGAGTTATCAGGTCAGACCTCTTAAGACCCTCTTACTCAGGAGCTTGTATGAATAACGTCATTCCACTGGTCACGCGTGAAGGCGATCGCATTGCGATTGTCGATGGTTTACGCACGCCATTCGCGAAACAGGCTACCGCTTACCACGGTATTCCCGCCGTGGACCTGGGCAAAATGGTGGTCAGCGAATTGCTGGCAAAAAGTGGGATCGACCCGAAAGTCATCGACCAGCTGGTGTTCGGCCAGGTGGTACAGATGCCGGAAGCGCCAAATATCGCGCGCGAAATCGTGCTCGGCACTGGCATGAATGTGTCGACGGATGCCTACAGCGTCTCACGCGCCTGCGCCACCAGCTTTCAGGCAGTAGCGAACGTCGCAGAAAGTATTCTCAGCGGCACCGTGAGCGTTGGGATCGCCGGTGGCGCGGATTCATCCTCGGTGTTGCCGATTGGCGTCAGCAAGCGTCTCGCCCGCACGCTGGTGGACGTCAGTAAAGCCCGCACGCTCTCGCAACGCCTTTCTTTATTCAGCAAACTCAAACTACGCGACCTGATGCCGGTGCCCCCGGCAGTGGCGGAATATTCGACCGGCCTGCGTATGGGCGATACCGCCGAGCAGATGGCAAAAAGTCACGGTATTACGCGTGAACAGCAGGACGAACTGGCGCACCGCTCGCATACCCTGGCAGCGCAGGCATGGGAGCAGGGTTACCTGAACAGTCAGGTGATGACAGCACAGATCCCGCCTTACCGCGAGGCGCTGCAAAAGGACAACAACATCCGCCTGAATTCAGACATCGCGCAGTACGCGAAGCTTCGTCCGGCATTTGATCGCAAACACGGCACGGTGACAGCGGCCACCAGTACGCCGCTGACCGACGGTGCGGCAGCGGTTTTGATGATGAGCGAGTCCCGAGCACGTGAACTCGGCTTGCAGCCGCTCGGGTATCTGAAAAGTTTTGCTTTTGCCGCCATCGACGTCTGGGAAGATATGTTGCTCGGGCCTGCTTATGCCACGCCTGTCGCTCTCGATCGCGCCGGGTTGACCTTTGCTGACCTCGATTTGATCGACATGCACGAAGCCTTTGCGGCGCAGACTTTGGCTAACATTAAGATGCTGGGCAGTGAACAGTTTGCCCGTGAAAAGCTGGGTCGCAGTGAGGCCGTCGGCCAAATCGACTGGGATAAATTCAACGTACTGGGCGGATCGCTGGCCTACGGGCATCCGTTTGCAGCGACTGGCGCTCGAATGATCACCCAAACGCTGCATGAATTGCGCCGCCGTGGCGGAAAATACGGGCTGACGACGGCCTGCGCCGCCGGTGGTCTGGGCGCGGCAATGATTCTGGAGGCGGCACAATGAGGGACAATATGGAAAATCCAACCACAACACCGGATTCCGCGTTTTCACTGATGTTTACAACGGAACATATCGGCATTATCACCATTGATGTCCCCGGTGAAAAAGTGAATACCTTAAAGGCTGAATTTGCTGAACAAATTTCCTCTATTTTGCATAAAGCGCAGCAGTATCCGAATCTGAAAGGTCTGGTGCTGATTTCTGGCAAACCTGACTCCTTTATTGCCGGTGCCGACATTACGATGATTGCCGGATGTAAAACCGCCGCAGAGGCCAGCCAGCTGGCATTGAAAGGACAGACGGTAATGTCGCAAATTGCCTCGTTCCCGGTACCTGTTGTGGCGGCTATTCACGGTGCCTGTCTGGGCGGCGGTCTTGAGCTGGCACTGGCGTGTCATGCCCGTATTTGTTCACTGGACGATAAAACCCAACTCGGTCTGCCGGAAGTACAGCTCGGCCTGCTTCCGGGGTCCGGTGGTACGCAGCGTCTTCCGCGCCTGATCGGCGCACCGAAAGCGCTTGAGCTGATGCTGACTGGCCGCAGCCTGCGGGCGAAACAGGCACTGAAGCTGGGGCTGGTGGATGATGCCGTGCCGTATTCGATCCTGTTGCAGACCGCGCTGGAGCGCGTCGCCAAAGGTCGCAAGGCGCGCCCGCCGCTGCCCTGGCAGGCCCGACTGGCGGGCGGTCCGCTCGGCAAAAGTCTGTTATTTCATTTTGTGCGCAAGCAAACGCGCGCAAAAACCCACGGTAATTATCCGGCCACCGAAAAAATTATGGATGTGGTAAAAATCGGGTTGGATCAGGGCAGTGGCAACGGTTATCAGGCGGAGGCCAACGCGTTCGGAGAACTGGTGATGACGCCAGAATCTGCCGCGCTGCGCGGATTATTCTTCGCTTCCACCGCCCTTAAAAAAGAAAAGGGTGCGGATGCGAAACCGCTGCCGGTTCGCCGCGTGGGCATTCTTGGCGGCGGGCTGATGGGAGGGGGGATCGCCAACGTCACTGCGACCCGTGCCGGACTGCCGGTGCGAATTAAAGACGTCAGTCCTGAAGGTATCCGCCATGCACTGAAATACAGCTGGGATTTGCTGGACAAGAAAGTCCGCAGCCGCAGACTGACCCGCAACGAACAGCAGCGCCAGATGATGCTGATCTCCGGTACCACCGATTACAGCGGCTTTGCGCAGGTGGATCTGGTCGTCGAAGCGGTATTCGAAGACTTAACCCTCAAACAGAGCATGGTGGCGGAGATCGAGAAAAACGCCGCGTCGCGCACTATTTTTGCCTCAAATACCTCTTCTTTACCGATTCATCAGATTGCCGCGCAGGCCACACGCCCGGAGCAGGTCATCGGTCTGCACTATTTCAGCCCGGTGGATAAAATGCCATTGGTGGAAGTGATCCCGCACGCAGGAACCAGCGCCCAGACTATTTCCACTACGGTTGCGCTGGCGAAGAAACAGGGAAAAACGGCGATTGTAGTCGGTGACAGCGCCGGATTTTTCGTAAACCGTGTTCTTGCGCCCTACATCAACGAAGCGGCTCGCTGTTTGCTGGCCGGTGAACCCATCGATCACATTGACCAGGCGCTGGTGAATTTTGGCTTTCCGGTCGGGCCGATTCAGTTGCTGGATGAAGTGGGGATTGACGTTGGCACCAAAATCAGTCCGATACTGGTGGACGCTTTTGGACAACGCTTTGCTGCGCCTGCCGGGTTTGACGCGGTGCTGAAAGACGATCGCAAAGGCCGGAAAAACGGTAAAGGTTTCTATCTCTACGGGCAAAAAGGGCGGGGGGCGAAGAAAAAGCAGGTCGATCCGGCGGTCTATCGCCTACTGAACGTCACGCCGAAAGCGCAGCAGTCAGAAACAGAGCTGGCGCAGCGTTGCGTGATGCTGATGCTCAACGAGGCGGTGCGGTGTCTGGATGAAAAAGTCATCCGCAGCGCGCGCGATGGTGATCTGGGTGCGGTGTTTGGCATCGGTTTCCCACCGTTTCGCGGTGGCCCGTTCCGCTATATCGATACGCTGGGCGCAGACAACGTGGTGAAAACGCTGCAGCAGCTGGCGCAACGTTACGGTGAGCATTTCACGCCCTGTGAAGGTTTGTTGCGCCGCGCACAGAGCCGGGAGGTGTTCTATCCGCAAGGGGAAGTGAAGGAAATTGCTGACGTAGTGTGACTTCCATCACTGCGTGGTAATCATTTTCGCGAGAATCTGGAACAGATCCTGCTTGCGGCCATACTTAAGCCTGCGGGATCTTTTTTATGGTGAGGTCTGTTTGTACAATAACAAACCCAAACGATTGATCTACAACTCGAGCGGTTAAAATTTCGCCGTAATGATTTACATGCGGTAGGGGTTGGTGTAAAAAACAGCGTTTTCTTTACGCGAACTTTCAGGCAAAATGCCCGACCGCTGATGCTGACCATGCAAAGCATGTGGGCTCGGTGGGTTAAGTGGATGTACTGCCTTTCAGCTTTTTTACCGTTAACACGACGATGAAAAAACGCTGGGCAATGGGTGATACAGCACGCAAAGCGTTTCTGTATAGCGCTATTTTTGTTAACAAAAGCGGTGCAATATGCAAGTTGTAATTATGCGTCACGGTGATGCAGTTCTTGAAGCTGCAAGCGACTCGGTTCGCCCATTGAGCGAATGCGGATGTGACGAATCAGTACATATGGCAGCCTGGCTGAATGGCCGTGGCGTTAAAATTGACCATGTTCTGGTCAGTCCGTACCTGCGTGCACAGCAGACGCTTGATAAAGTGCGGCAAAACCTGTCACTGCCTGATAACGTTGAAATCGATACTCTGAAAGAACTGACACCGGGCGGTGATCCTGCTCTGGTGGCCAGCGAGCTGCAACATCTTGCGCTGACTGGCGCGAAAGCCGTGCTGGTGGTGTCTCATCTGCCGCTGGTGGGTTATCTGATTGCCGAGCTGTGTCCAGGCATGTGCCCACCGATGTTTGCCACTTCCGCGATGGCCAGTGTGGAGCTCAATGGTGAAACCGGGCAAGGCAGCTTTGACTGGCAATTTAGTCCGTGTCAGGTCATGGCAAAGGTCTAATTTTTCCGGGACGGGAAGATTAAACAAAAGAAAGGCACAGCGCGTACATACTCGCTGTGCCTTTCTGCTTTGTGCTTTTGGAAATGGCGGTTAACTGATTTTGTCGTCCAGCTCGATAAGTACCAGCAGCGATGCTGTGCCGCCGAACTCTTTAGGCGCCTGATGAAAAGCTTCGACATCAGGATGCTGCGCCAGCCACAGCGGCGTTTGCTGCTTGAGGATATGCTTGCCGTGGCCGTGCATCACGCAGGCGCAATGCACATGTTCACGTCGGCAGGCTGCGATTAGCGCGCCCAGTTCCTGCTTGGCCTCCATCTGTGTTAACCCGTGTAAATCGAGAAACAGCTCGGGAGAGTAATCCCCGCGGCGCAATTTTTTCAGTTCAAAATGGCTGACGTCAGGCCTCACATGACGCACCGGACCTTCCTCCTGCAACATCGGCTGGAATTCGTCAGAAAAATAGTAACTCGCATCTACCTGCTCCTGAATCAGCTTTTTGGGCGACAGTTGCATGGCCTTTTTTCGCGGCGGGCGGTGAGTAATAGTGTCATTTTTCAGGCGCTTGACGCCCGGCACAGCGTCGCGAAATATTGCTGCTTCTTCCGGGCTGAGCAGGTGCTTTTTCTTCATCTTCTGGTCGTCTTTTTCGCACAATGCGGACAGTGTACCTGCGGGGACCCTGTGGTTTAAAGAAAACTCAGGGTTAAATTCTTCGAGACACCGCGCAAGTGCGTTGAGTAGCTGCTGATTTGTGGCGGGCTTCGTGGCAAACTATGCGGCAAATTATGGGTTAAACGTCTGTTAAAAACCCGTGCACTGCCTGGAGAATAAAATTGGACAAAATTTTCGTCGACGAAGCTGTCAGTGAACTTCATACCATTCAGGATATGTTGCGCTGGACCGTCAGCCGCCTGAACGCGGCCAATGTCTATTACGGTCACGGCACCGATAACCCGTGGGACGAAGCAGTGCAGCTGGTGTTACCAAGCGTGTTTTTGCCGCTGGATATTCCAGAAGATATGCACACGGCGCGCCTGACCTCCAGTGAGCGTCATCGTATCGTTGAACGTGTGATCCGTCGCGTCAACGAGCGTGTACCGGTGGCCTATCTGACCAACAAAGCCTGGTTCTGCGACATGGAGTTTTATGTCGATGAACGCGTGCTGGTGCCGCGTTCACCAATCGGTGAACTGATCACCAACCGGTTCTCCGGCATTTTGCACAAGCAGCCTGAGCATATTCTTGACATGTGTACTGGCAGCGGCTGTATTGCGATTGCCTGTGCCTATGCGTTCCCGGAGACTGAAGTTGATGCCGTGGATATCTCTGCGGACGCGCTGGCCGTGGCTGAGCGCAATATCGACACGCACGGGATCGAGAACTGGGTCACGCCGATCCGCTCTGACTTGTTCCGCGAACTGCCGCCACTGCAATACGACCTGATCGTCACGAATCCGCCGTATGTGGATGAAGAAGATATGTCTGATTTGCCGCAAGAATACCGTCATGAACCCGTGCTCGGTCTGGCTTCCGGCACAGACGGTCTGAAGCTGACCCGCCGCATTCTCTCCTGTGCGCCGGATTATCTGACCGACGACGGCGTGCTGATTTGTGAAGTAGGCAACAGCATGGTACATCTGATGGAACAATATCCGGAGATCCCGTTTACCTGGCTGGAGTTTGAAAACGGCGGTGATGGCGTCTTTATGTTGACCAAACAGCAGCTTGTAGAATGTGCCGGGTACTTCACCGGCTACCGCGATTAAGACATTTCATGGCCGGTATATCACCGGCCATTCCAGAATCGAAACATCAACATAATGGTTAAGGAGCCGTGATGGCAGGGAACAGTATTGGGCAGTTTTTCCGCGTCACCACGTTTGGCGAATCCCACGGTGTAGCATTGGGCTGTATTATCGACGGCGTGCCGCCGGGAATTTCGCTGACCGAAGCAGACCTGCAACACGATCTCGACCGACGTCGTCCGGGCACCTCGCGTTACACCACGCAGCGCCGTGAAGCCGATGAAGTGAAAATCCTGTCCGGCGTATTTGAAGGCGTGACCACCGGTACCAGCATTGGTCTGATCATCCAGAATACCGATCAGCGCTCGCAGGATTACAGTGCTATCAAAGACGTGTTCCGTCCGGGGCACGCAGATTACACCTACGAACAGAAATACGGCGTGCGTGATTATCGCGGCGGTGGCCGTTCATCAGCCCGCGAAACGGCGATGCGAGTGGCCGCAGGCGCGGTGGCCAAGAAGTATTTGCTGGAAAAATTCGGCGTTACAGTACGCGGTTATATGTCCCAGATGGGCGATATCACCTGCGAGCTGAAAGACTGGGATCTGGTCGAAACCAACCCGTTCTTCTGCCCGGATGAAAGTAAGCTGGAAGCGCTGGACGAACTGATGCGCGCGCTGAAAAAAGAAGGTGATTCGATTGGTGCCAAAATCACCGTCGTGGCGGATCACGTGCCGGTCGGCCTTGGCGAGCCGGTATTTGACCGTCTGGATGCCGATCTGGCGCATGCGCTGATGAGCATCAATGCGGTGAAAGGCGTTGAGATCGGGGACGGTTTTGCAGTGGTCGCCAAACGCGGCAGCGAGAATCGTGACGAAATCACACCGAATGGTTTCGAAAGCAACCACGCAGGTGGCATTCTCGGCGGGATCAGCAGTGGTCAGCCGGTGATTGCGCATCTGGCACTGAAACCGACCTCCAGCATCACCGTGCCGGGGCGTACCATCAACCGCGAAGGCGAGCAGGTCGAGATGATTACCAAAGGCCGTCACGATCCTTGCGTTGGCATCCGGGCGGTGCCGATTGCCGAAGCAATGATGGCAATTGTGCTGATGGATCATTTACTGCGACAGCGCGCTCAGAACGGCGACGTCCATTCCACCGTGCCACGCTGGTAAGCCTTTGATGAAATCCTTACGTAAAATCCCTGCGTTGAAAACCGCCTGCGCCAGTCTTCTGGCGCTCGCGCTCTGCGCACCTGCCATGGCGGCAACACCTTGGCAGAAAATTACTCAACCGATTTCCGGCACCCCACAAGCCGTGGGTGGCTATGCCAACGGTTGTCAGATTGGCGCGCAGCCGCTGCCGCTCAATTCACCGGATTATCAGGTGATGCGCACCGATCAGCGCCGTTATTTCGGCCAGCCGGATTTGCTGGCCTTTATCACCCGTCTTGGTACGCAGGCGCGTGAAAAAGGTCTCGGCACCATGCTGGTCGGTGATATGGCGATGCCTGCTGGCGGGCGTTTCAGCAGCGGTCACGCCAGCCATCAGTCCGGGCTGGATGTGGATATCTGGCTGCAACTGCCGCGTCAGCGCTGGAGCGAGCAAATGCTGCTTAAACCGCAGCCGATCGATCTGGTCAGTGCTAACGGTAAAAACGTGGTACCGAGCCAATGGCAGCCGCGCATTGAAACGCTGATCAAAATGGCTGCGCAGGATAAAGAAGTGGTGCGGATTTTTGTCAATCCAGCCATCAAACAGCAGCTATGTCTGGATGCCGGAACCGACCGTGAATGGCTGCATAAAGTGCGGCCATGGTTTGGTCATCGCGCCCATATGCATGTTCGTCTGAGCTGTCCGGCCGGGAGTCTGGAATGTGAAAATCAGGCGCCGCCTCCGCCGGGTGATGGCTGTGGTGCCGAGCTGCAAAGCTGGTTCCTGCCGCCGAAACCGGGTAGCGGGTCAGTCAAAAGCGAACCACCTCCGTTGCCGCCGACCTGTCAGGCGCTGCTGGACAAACACGTTCTTTAATCATGTATGAATACTTCAATAATTCTTCGCCACACAGAACGGGACTGATAGAAAAATGGACTGGTTAATTGTTGCCCCCTGGGTAGTAGGCGTTCTGTTTTTAGTCGCTGTGGTGGCAGGTTTTATTGATTCAATCGCAGGCGGCGGTGGCCTTATCAGCCTGCCTGCGCTACTGGCTGCCGGGGTTTCTCCGGCGCAGGCCATCGCGACCAACAAGCTTTCTGCTGTGGGCGGTTCGTTCTCCGCCAGCCTGTACTTTGTGCGGCGCGGCGTGGTCAATCTTAACGATCAGAAGCTGAATATCGCCTGCACCTTTGTGGGGGCGGTACTGGGCGCGATTTTAATTCAGCGGTTGCAGGCCGATATGCTACGACAGGTATTGCCGTTGCTGATTATTTGCATTGGGCTGTATTTCCTGCTGACGCCAAAACTGGGTGAAAGCGATCGTCAGCGTCGCCTGACAGCCTTGCCGTATGCGCTGGTCGGTGGCGGTTGCGTCGGGTTTTATGACGGCTTTTTTGGCCCCGGCGCAGGTTCATTCTATGCTTTAGGCTTTGTAACCTTATGCGGGTTTAACCTCGCAAAAGCCACGGCACATGCCAAAGTCCTGAACTTTACCTCTAACTTCGGCGGCCTGCTGTTTTTTATCCTGGGCGGAAAAGTGGTGTGGGGATTGGGTTTCGTGATGATGACCGGGCAGTTTATCGGTGCGCGACTCGGTGCGAGAATGGTGCTGAGCAAAGGCCAGAAGATGATTCGCCCGATGGTGGTTGCAGTGTCCGTCGTGATGAGCTGCAAGTTGATCTATGACAATCACGGTGCGCAGATCCATCAGTGGCTGAGCCTGCATTTATAATCCTTCAGGCAAGCCAGATATCGTTCTCCGGCTTGCCCGAGGTCATAAAATTACGCGATTAAACAGGGTTATATTGTCGCCCCTGATCTTACTTACAGAGTTTCACAGCAAATATGTCAGATTCGACCGCAACACATAACTACCATCAATTGATCGACATTTTTGATTCCTGTTTCTTTGAGGAATTCAACGTGCGCCTGATCAAAGGTGACGACGAACCGATCTACCTGCCCGCCGATGAAGTTGAGCCGTTTAACCGCATTGTGTTTGCTCATGGTTATTACGCCAGCGGAATGCATGAAATCTCCCACTGGTGCGTCGCCGGTGCCGAACGTCATAAACTGGTGGATTTCGGCTACTGGTATTGCCCGGACGGTCGCGATGCGCAGACGCAAAGCGAGTTCGAAAAAGTGGAAATCAAACCGCAATCTTATGAGTGGCTGTTCTGTGCGGCGGCGGGCTTCGCTTTCAATGTCAGCTGTGACAACCTGAGCGGCGATTGTGAGCCAGACCGCGTTGGATTCCAGAACAAAGTGCGCGAAGAAGTATTGCGCATGCTGGATCAGGGGATTCCTCCAAGACCTTTGCGCTTTATTAAAGCGTTACAATCGTTTTACAATACCGCCCCTTTGACGCCTGCAGACTTCCCTGCGTTGCAGCCGCTGTAATAATAAAACTGAGTTCCAGATACGAGAGGAAGAGTAATGATCGCAGAATTTGAAACGCGGATTTTAACGCTGATTGATGACATGGTCGAAAGCGCCAGCGACGACGAACTGTTTGCAAGCGGTTATCTGCGTGGTCATCTGACTGTTGCTGTCGCAGAAGCGGAAGAAAACGGTGAACACACCCCAGAAGCGTTGAAAATTCTTGTTCAGGAAGGTCTGGATAAAGCTATCCGCGCCGGTGAATTATCACCACGCGATCAAGCGTTGGTGCAGGGTATGTGGGAAAATCTTTATCAGGCATCTCTCCCTCAGTAATCTCTTCAGTTAAAAAAAGCGCAGTTCCGGTTTTTCCGGCTGCGCTTTTTTATTGCCTGAAGGAGCTGAATCAGTGCGATTCGACCGGGCGGCCTTTCAATAATTTTCTCACCCACATACGGTTCGGGTTCAGTGCCGCCAGCGTTTCGCTGTCCAGCGGCAGCGGCTCACCAGCAATCTGCGCGGCCAGCACTTCGGCACCTAGTGGGGCGGAGCTCAGGCCACGCGAGCCGAGTGCGCCAAACAGAAACAGATTCTCATGCACCGGCGCAGGTGCAACAGGGCGATGGCGTTTGACGTCGAGATCCAGCGCCTTGTAGCTTTCCAACAGTGCATCGTAATCGGAAACCGAACCGATCATCGGCAGGTGATCGCGGGTTGCGCAGCGCACGCCGTTACGGGCTTCCCCCTTGCTGACGTCAACATCGTGCGGCCACCGTTGTTCCGGCAGGCAGTCAATCAGGCGCTGACGGTTTTGCTGCTGATCGTCGGCGCGGTAATCCGTACATTTATCCGCACGATGATAGCTGGCGCCGATGCAGTGATGCTGATTGAGCGGATTGACCGGTGTCAGATAGCCGTCATAACACAGGACCTGTTTGAGCTTGCTCAGTTCAGGCGTGGTCGGAATATGCGACACCTGACCGCTGACCGCATAAACCGGCAGCTTCTCGCTCTGGGCGAAATCCGTGATATCCGCACCATTTGCCAGCACGATGGCCTGATGAACGGCTTCGTGGCCATCGGCGAAGGTCAGCGTCCATTGTGAACCTGTAACCTGACACAAGTTCGTCGCCCGATGGCGGTAATGCACGGTTAAGCCTTGCGTTTGTGCAAGCGAAATCAACGACGCCGTCAGCTCAGCCGGACACAGCCATGCACCCAGCGGGTACGTGACGCCACCGCTGCCACAGGGCACACCGCACAATGCCTCCGCTTCCGCTTCCGTCAGTGATTTCGCCAGACCTTCAGGCCAGCCGCCATTTAAGATCCCGTCGATCTTCCCCTGACTTTTTCCGTCGTAGCCCAATTGCGTAACACCTGACCACTGATGATCAAAAGGCACGTCCAGCTTTTCCAGCTGCGCATACTGACGGCGGGCGAAGGTGAAAGCATGAGCGAAGAAGCGTTCCAGCGTATCGCCGCGCCCGTTGAGCAATGGATATACCGCGCCCTGACGGTTGCCCGATGCGCCGAGCGCCGGTTTTTCATCGGCACAGTAGAGTGTTACCGCATAGCCACGACGCAATAACGCCAGCGCCAGCACCGCGCTGGCGACGCCGCCGCCTAAAATCGCAAGCTCTGTTGCATTTTGTGCCGCCGGGCGCAAATACCACGGTGCAGGATGAGGAACATCAATTTTTGAAGGTAAAACGCCGGATAACATATGGCGCTTTTCACCGAACCCAGGCACTTTTTCGATCTCAAAGCCTGCTTCCTGCAAACCCCGGCGGACAATTCCGGCCACGGTAAAGGTCGCGAATGTACCCTGAGGACGGGTCATCTTCGCCATGGCATTGAAGAGATCGGGTGTCCACATGTCCGGATTTTTCGACGGTGCAAAGCCGTCAAGGAACCATGCATCCACCTGCTGATTCATACTGGTGTCACATGCCGGAAGCAGGGTAGTCACGTCGCCAAACCACAGGTCAAGCGTAATGCGCCCGCCAGCTAATAGCAGGCGATGGCAACCGGCGAACGGCATTGGCCATTGTCCGCAAAGCTCGGCGGAATATGCAGCCAGTTCCGGCCATTGTGCGTGGGCAGCAGCGAGATCCTGAGCGGACAGTGGGAATTTTTCGTAGCTGATGAAATGCAGCCGTTTAAGCGTAGCGTCGGGGTGTTCATTGTGAAAAGCCTCGAAGGTTTGCCACAACGTCAGGAAATTCAGTCCGGTACCGAATCCCGTTTCTGCAATGATGCAAAGCGGGCGAGGGTGATCGGCAAAACGGGCCGGGAAATGGTTGCCATTCAGGAAGACATGACGCGTTTCCAGTAAGCCGTCCTGGTTGGAAAAGTAGACGTCATCAAAATGTCGGGAAACAGGTGTACCCTGTTCGTTCCAGCTTAATTCAGCGGGTGTGATCGGGTTATGGCTCACGTGAAACTCTCTCAGTTCAAGGCGATGCCGGAGTTTACGCCTGCGTTTGACCCCGCGCAAATTTACCACGATTTACACAACGAATTGCTGATCGGACTTGTTCGGCGTACAACTGTACGCTAGAGTGCGTGACGAAATCCCGAATAGTTATTAATAGTACAAGAGGTATTAAATGAAACGTGCAGTGATTACTGGCCTGGGTATCATCTCGAGCATCGGTAACAACAAGCAGGAAGTTCTTGCATCTCTGCAAGAGGGTCGCTCTGGGATCACCTTCTCGCAAGAGCTGAAAGATGCCGGCATGCGTAGTCACGTCTGGGGTGATGTCAAATTAGACACCGCGGGCCTTATCGATCGTAAGATTGTGCGTTTCATGAGTGATGCCTCGATCTACGCTTATCTTTCTATGCAACAGGCGATTGAAGATTCCGGTCTGACTCCTGAAATGGTTTCCAACGACCGTACTGGCCTGATCGCCGGTTCCGGCGGCGGTTCACCACGCAATCAGGTTGCGGGTTCCGACGGTATGCGTGCTAAAGGCCTGAAAGGCGTGGGTCCATACATGGTGACCAAAGCGATGGCGTCCGGTGTGTCTGCCTGTCTGGCAACCCCGTTCAAAATTCGCGGTGTTAACTATTCCATCAGCTCTGCCTGCGCAACCTCTGCTCACTGCATCGGTAACGCGGTTGAGATGATCCAGCTGGGCAAACAGGACGTAGTCTTTGCCGGTGGCGGCGAAGAGCTGTGCTGGGAAATGGCCTGTGAATTCGATGCCATGGGCGCGTTGTCTACCAAGTACAACGACACCCCTGAAAAAGCCTCCCGTACTTACGATCAGCAACGTGACGGTTTCGTCATTGCTGGCGGTGGCGGTATGGTTGTCGTCGAGGAGTTGGAACATGCTCTGGCACGTGGTGCACACATCTACGCAGAAATCGTTGGCTACGGCGCAACCTCTGACGGCGCAGACATGGTGGCTCCATCCGGTGAAGGCGCAGTGCGTTGCATGAAAATGGCAATGAACGGCGTGGACACTCCAATCGACTACGTTAACGTGCACGGTACTTCTACTCCGGTCGGCGACGTGAAAGAACTGGGTGCCATTCGTGAAGTCTTCGGTGATAAAACACCGGCGCTGTCTTCTACTAAAGCCATGACCGGTCACTCTCTGGGTGCCGCTGGCGTACAGGAAGCGATTTACACCCTGCTGATGGCTGAGCACGGCTTCATTGCACCAAGCATCAACATCGAAGATCTCGATGAGAAAGCAGAAGGCATGGATATCATCACTAAACCGACTCAGCGCGAGCTGACGACGGTGATGTCCAACAGCTTCGGCTTCGGCGGTACTAACGCCACACTGGTCATGCGTAAGCTGAAAAACGACAAATAATTCCTGTCATTAACGTCAGATAAAAGCCTGCTTACGAGCGGGCTTTTTTACGTCTTTGATTTATCCCTCCTGTTATCCATCAACAATTCAGGTACAATTTCGCCGCTTCTTATTTTCACCTTGTTGACATAATGCTTTCACTCAGACAAATCAATCATCGACATCTGCGCTTCCCGGCATGGCTTGGGATCCTGGCGATACTGATGTTGTTTATTGCACCGGTGGTTTCTAAATCGCTGGTGGCTGAGGGTGCGCAGCATGTGATGATGTCCGGCATGGTGATGTCCGATATGGACATGCCTGACGATGAAATGGCTGGCATGGACATGTCAGACCATAATGCCTCTGCGGGGCATTGCCAGAAGCCAACCTGCCAGTCGCCAGTGCAGGACATCGCCAAAATGATGATGTTCGGTGACATGAGTGATGCCGCCTGCGGCTATTGCGTGTTGCTGGTGCATTTGCCGATGCTCGATTTGCAGGCCATGCCGATACTGTGGTCGCTGGACTTTGCCGGTCGCGCGCCCCCGCCTTCAGTCATTCAACGTCTTTCCCCGTCACAGTTCTATACCGATTCACAGCCCCGCGCGCCGCCTGTCATCTCCTGAAGTCACTTTTCTCCTTAAAAAAATATCGTCATAACGGCGCTTAACCTGCGTAGCCGTTATACATCTGCTATGGAAAATTCAGGAAATTTGATTGATGAGCCAGCCTGCTGTTTCTCACAAAATGACGGTCAAAGCCGCATCCCTGGCGCTGCTTAAGCGCATTCATTTTTATATCGGCCTGTTCGTCGGCCCGTTTATTTTTATTGCCGCGCTGACCGGTACGCTTTACGTTCTCACGCCTCAGTTTGAAAATTATCTGTACGCCGATGCGCTGTTCACATCGTCGAAAGGCGAGCCACAGCCGTTATCGCGCCAGATTGATGCCGCCATCAATGTGGCGGGAGAGAACCCGAAAATTTACGCCGTCCGCCCCGCGCCACAGGCCGGTGATACGACGCGGGTGATGTTTTCCGATCCGCAATTAGGTGCTTCCAAAAGCCGCGCAATCTTTATCGACCCGGCCACGCTGGCGGTGAAAGGGGATATGACGGTGTACGGCACCAGCGGTATTCTGCCGTTTCGTACGTGGCTGGATGATTTGCACCGTGGCCTGCTGTTGGGTGACGCAGGGCGGATTTACAGCGAGCTTGCGGCATCCTGGTTGTGGGTGGCAGCCATTGGCGGTGTGATCCTGTGGCTGATCGGACGCCGGAAAACCCGCACGCCGCGCAAACTCAGCGAGAAAGTCGAAAAGCAACAACGCAGTCGCCGCTGGCACAGCACGCTGGGACTGGTGCTGATGGCCGGGCTGTTATTCTTCTCCGCCACCGGTCTGACATGGTCCCAGTGGGCAGGGGACAACATTGGTGTGCTGCGCGCCTACATGGGCTGGCTGACTCCTGCGGTCAACACAAATCTGGACGCGCAGGTGGTTGCCGCACCTGCGGACGAACACGCTGATCATCATGCCGCGATGGCGGACATGCCTGATATGCCGGGCATGGATATGTCAACGCATGTGATGCCCGAGGCACCAACAGCCGTGCCGGTCATGCCGCACACTTTTGATACGGTGGTTGAGGCAGCACGGGCATCTGGGATTGAGGCGAACAAGATCGAAATTCGCCCGGCTTACACGCCCGGTAAAGCCTGGACGGTAACCGAAGTCGATCGCAGCTGGCCGACGCAAGTCGATGCCGTTTCTGTTGATCCGGCAACGATGCGGATTGTCGATCACGTTTATTTTGCCGATTTCCCGCTGCTGGCGAAACTCACCCGCTGGGGCGTGGATGCCCATATGGGCATTCTGTTTGGCTTGTGGAATCAGGTGATTTTGGCGGTGTTCGGTACAGGCCTTTGCGTGATGATTGCCTGGGGGTATCGTCTGTGGTGGTTGCGCAGAAACGTGAATATTGACGGAGTTAACCCGGCAGTCACGCTGATGCAGACGTGGAAATCCGTGCCTTTACGTCTGCAATGTCCGATATTTCTGATCACACTGGCGCTGGCGATTTCCCTGCCCGTGATGGGTATCAGTCTGGTAATCTTCCTGCTAATTGATATCGCCCGATGGGCACGTTCTGAGCGCGTGTTGCAGACTGCCCGTAGCTGAAACTCTTCTTAACCTGCCTGACCGGCGGCTCAATCTCTTTGCGCCGCCGGTTTTAGTGTCATTCCTCTGAATCTCCCTGTCTAAATTTTACTTATCATCCTGATAAACAGACTTTTATATTTATTATGATTAATCATTTATTTAAATTATCTCGCTATTATTAACGCCCCTCATAAATCTCTACTAGTCTTATCTTTGCATCAGAAAAGTCCTAAGTCCGTCTTTAATTTATTCAATATTTCCTTTGAAAATTAATGTATTACTTTTTGTAGGGGTTAGTTCATGGCTATTGAATCAGACGATCATAAAGTAGGGTTAATTCCGGTCACCCTGATGGTGTCCGGGAATATTATGGGCTCGGGGGTTTTTCTTTTGCCGGCAAATCTTGCCTCCACCGGCGGGGTCGCTATTTACGGCTGGCTGGTGACTATTATCGGCGCGCTGGCGCTGTCGATGGTGTACGCCAAAATGTCCTCTCTGGATGACAGCGCAGGTGGTTCATACGCCTACGCGCGAAGAGCGTTTGGCCCTTATCTCGGTTATCAAACCAACCTGCTTTACTGGCTGGCTTGCTGGGTCGGTAATATCGCGATGGTGGTGATCGGCGTCGGCTATCTCAGTTATTTCTTCCCTATTTTAAAAGAACCTCTGGTGCTGACCTTCACCTGCGTTGCAGTGCTTTGGCTGTTCGTCATCCTGAACATTGTCGGGGCGAAGATGATCACCCGCGTTCAGGCCGTCGCGACGGTGCTGGCGCTGATCCCGATACTGGCGATTGCCATTTTCGGTTGGTTCTGGTTCAAAAGTGATACCTACATGGAGGCCTGGAACGTCAGCGGGAAAGGCACATTCGGTGCTATCCAAAGCACGCTGAGCGTGACGCTGTGGTCGTTCATCGGTGTAGAAAGCGCCTCGGTCGCCGCTGCGGTGGTGAAGAATCCGAAACGCAACGTGCCAATTGCCACCATCGGCGGTGTGCTGATCGCTGCCGTCTGTTATGTACTTTCCACCACTGCCATCATGGGAATGATCCCCAATGCCGCGCTGCGGCTTTCCACGTCTCCCTTCGGTGATGCCGCACGGATGGCGATGGGCGAGACGGCAGGAGCGATAGTGACCTTCTGTGCGGCGGCCGGTTGTCTGGGATCGCTGGGCGGCTGGACGTTGCTGGCCAGCCAGACGGCGAAAGCAGCAGCCGATGACGGGCTATTCCCGCCGATATTCGCCAAGGTCAACAAAGAAGGCGTACCGGTCAAAGGACTTATCGTGCTCGGCATTCTGATGACCATCTTCCAGATTTCCACCATATCTCCCGACGCCACGGCGCAGTTCGCGCTGGTTTCCTCAGTTTCGGTCATTTTCACCTTAGTGCCGTACCTTTATACCTGCGCCGCGCTGATGCTGGTCGGTCATGGGCATCTGGGCAACCGCAGCGGCATGTACAGCTTCATCGTGCTGATTGCCTTTGTGTACTGCATTTGGGCCGTGGTCGGCTCCGGCGCAGAAGAGGTAATGTGGTCATTTATCGCGCTGATGGTAATCACCGCGATGTATAGCTTTAACTATAACCGTCGTCATAAAAACCCATACCCATTGGGTAAACCTCTTGAAATGGACTGACCGTTTTTAACTTCCGGATATTTTGAAATTCCAGACGAAAAGGAAAGGTTATGATCGATTTAAGTCGCCATAAAAAACGTAAAGTGCTGGTGGTCGACAGCAACATTACCGATGTGAATACCGCCAATGGGCGCGCTGTGCGGGAGCTGATTGAAGCGCTCGAAGATACCAATCTGACGGTGATCCCCGCTGTCACCTTTGAAGACGGCATTGCGACCATCACGTCAGATGCGTCTATCTGCTGTGTATTTGTTGACTGGACCTCCGGTGGCAATGACAGCGCCTCGCACAGTCAGGCATTTACGCTGTTGCAGGAGATCCGCCGTCGCAATAAAGGCGTGCCTGTGCTGCTGATGGCTGAACACTCCTGTATCGACACTTTGACGCTCGACACCATGAAAATGGTTAACGAATTTGTGTGGATGCATGAAGATACTGCCGAATTTATCGCTGCGCGCTCGGTGGCGCTGATAGACAAATATTACGATCAGCTGCTGCCGCCGTTCACCAAAGCACTGTTTAACTACACCAAATATTCACCGGAATATTCATGGGCTGCCCCCGGCCATCAGGGCGGCGTCGCGTTCACTAAAACCGCAGTGGGACGCGAGTTTCTCGATTTTTTTGGTGAAAACCTTTTCCGCACCGATACCGGTATTGAGCGCGGTGCGCTGGGTTCATTGCTCGATCACAGCGGACCGATTAAAGAGTCAGAAACCTATGCAGCACGGGTCTTCGGCTCGCACCAGAGCTACTCGGTGCTCAACGGCACTTCCGGTTCTAACCGCGCGATCATGACGGCGGTAGTCGGCGAAGGTCAGTTTGCGCTGTGCGACCGCAACTGCCATAAATCGATCGAGCAGGGACTGGTGATGACTGGCGGTATACCGGTCTTCTTCATTCCGACGCGTAACCGTTTTGGCATCATCGGCCCGATCCCAAAATCACAGTTTATGGCGGAGTCCATTCAGCAGAAGATCGATGAACATCCGCTGAAAAAACTCGCCTCGGACCCTAAACCGATTTATGCAGTGGTCACCAACTGTACCTACGACGGTATGTGCTATAACGCGAAACAGGCGCAGGATCTGCTGGCAAAAAGCGTCGATAACATTCACTTCGATGAAGCCTGGTATGCTTACGCGCGCTTTAATCCGTTCTACCGTGACCGTTACGCCATGCGCGGCAACCCGGCGGATCATGACCCTGAAGGTCCGACTGTTTTCGCCACGCACTCCACGCACAAGCTGCTGGCCGCGCTGTCGCAGGCGTCTTACATTCACATCCGTAACGGTAAAAAACCGGTGGAGCATTCCCGCTTCAATGAGTCCTATATGTTGCAGGCCACGACCTCGCCGCTGTATGCCATTATTGCCGCCAATGAAGTGGGTGCGGCGATGATGGACGGCAAGCAGGGCGAATCGCTGACGCAGGAAGTCATCAACGAAGCGGTCGATTTCCGTATGGCACTGGCCAAAGTACATGCGGCGTTCTCCGCTCAGGGCGAATGGTTCTTCTCGCCGTGGAATGCGCCTGATGTGGTGGATGTGAAAACCGGTAAAAAAATCCCGTTCATTAATGCCTCCAAAGAACAACTGACCACTGACCCGAGCTGCTGGGTGCTGAGGCCGGGGGAAAGCTGGCACGGTTTCGATCAGCTTGACGACGACTGGTGCATGCTTGATCCGATCAAGGCCGGCATCCTTGCACCGGGCATGGGTGATGATGGCAAGATGCTGGAAAACGGCATTCCTGCGGCGATGGTCACTGCTTTCCTTTCTCAGCACGGCATCGTGCCTTCGCGGACCACCGATTTCATGGTGCTGTGTTTGTTCTCCGTCGGCGTCACCAAGGGGAAGTGGGGGACGCTCATCAACGTGTTGCTGGAGTTCAAGCAACATTACGACGACAACAGCCCGCTGACGCTGTGTCTGCCGGATTTGGCGTCCGCCAATGCCGCCCGTTATGCCGGTATGGGCCTGAAGGATCTCTGCGACGAAATGTTCACCTACATGAAAACCAGTCAGATGGACAAACTCCAGTCCGAAGCTTTCGGCAAAATTCCGACGCCGGTCAAGCTGCCGCGCGCTGCGTTTCAGGATCACATGGCCGGACGCTGTGAACACCTGACGCTGGATAAGCTGGCCGGGCGTGTCTCCGCGGTGGGGGTGATCCCTTATCCTCCGGGCATTCCTATCGTAATGCCTGGCGAAAGCTTTGGTGCCAAAAACGATCCGTGGCTCAGTTATATCCGCAGCATTGCGCAGTGGGGCGAGAAATTCCCCGGCTTCGAAAAAGAACTCGAAGGCGCAGAGTTTAAGGACGGCCAGTACTACATCTGGGTGCTGAAAAACTAGCGGCGAGTCTGCCTCCTCGTTTTATATTCTGCAAGATGAAAACGGGCGCAAATGAAAGGATTGCGGCGCATCTCGCAATCCGCCGACGGGGTTCTGTATGAGCCCCGTTTTTATTGCGCGACATCGCGGAGAATGAGGAATTGCGCTGGCAGGGAGGAATTTCTTCGGGTAACGTCAGCGCATCAGATAACCGGCTTATTAATGCAGAAAACTTATGTTCAAAACAGTCGCTGGCACATTACTTAAACCTTTCTTACGCGATCGATTTCTGCATCTTTTAGTGCTGTTTGGCATTGTGCTGACCTGCTTTCAGCCCGCCAAAATTGTGCAATTTCCGCAGTTTGTTGACTGGGACACCATCGTTACGCTGTTAGGTCTGCTGATGTTGACCAAAGGTGTGGAGGTCAGCGGCTATTTCGATTTTGTCGGCCGTAAGATGATTAACGCTATTGACAACGAACGCTGGCTGGCGCTGTTTTTGGTGATGGCGGCGGCGGTGCTTTCCACCTTTATGACCAACGATGTCGCGCTATTCATTGTGATCCCGCTGACCATTACACTAAAAAAACTGACGTCGCTACCGGTCACCCGGCTGATCATTTTCGAAGCGCTCGCGGTGAATGCAGGATCCTTGCTGACGCCGATCGGGAATCCGCAAAATATCCTGTTATGGAATAAGTCCGGTCTGTCGTTCCTGCATTTTATTGCTCAGATGGCACCGCTGGCGGTAATTACGCTGGCCGCATTGCTGCTGGTCACCTGGTTCTGCTTCCCGTCGCACAGCCTGAAAAAGCTGGAGAGTAAAGAAGGCTATCCCTTCCAGAAACGTCTGCTGTTCAGTTCCGTACTACTGTATATAGCGTTTATTGTTAGTGTGGATCTGGGGCTGGCGATCTACGGCTTAATGGCGGTTATTCTGTGCTTTATCTGGCTGGCGCGACAGGTGCTGCTGCGCATCGACTGGCCGCTGATTTTGGTCTTCATTGTGATGTTTATCGATGTGCGACTGATTGTCGGATTGGATATATTACAACCCGCCTTTGCGCATATTGTTGGTCTGCCGGATTACGGACATTACCTGCTCAGCATCGGACTTTCTCAGGTGATCAGTAACGTGCCGGCGACCATCCTGATGATCAACTATTTGCCTTCGGGCGCGCTGCTGGCCTACGCCGTGAATGCCGGTGGTTTCGGTCTGGCGATTGGTTCGCTGGCCAACCTGATTGCTTTGCGCATGGCAAATGACAAAAAAATCTGGCTTAAATTCCACGCCTACTCATTCCCGTTCCTGCTGTTTAGCGGGCTGGCAGGCTGGTTTTTGTTACCGCTGGTGGCGTAGTAAGCTGCACGTTGAGAGATGCTAACCGGTTGACAGCGGAGGTAATTTCTACAGGTGTCAGGGCGGAAAACCCTAACAGCCAGCCGTCCTGATGCTGAGCGCACACTCCTGACGCATCGAAAAATAAGGGCGACAGGCGCGGCGTTTCTACCCCGGCCTGCGCTGCGAGTGCGCTGTAATGCGCTTCCTGCCCGGCGGGTAAGTGGGCGGCAAGCTGTAAACCGCCGGCGGCAACCTGCGGGGTGAGCCAGCTAATTTTTTGATTAATCTGGTCCAGCAGATGATCGCGACGGCTCTGATACAGCTGACGGGAAAAACGCAGGTGAGCGGCGAAATGCCCGGCGTTAATGAATTCAGCGGTCACCGCCTGCATCATCTGAGAAGAGTGTCCGTCGCTGACGGTGCGCAGAGTGACCATCGGCGCAACCAGT
Organism: Enterobacteriaceae bacterium Kacie_13; assembly: GCA_013457415.1. Lineage (NCBI taxonomy): Bacteria > Pseudomonadati > Pseudomonadota > Gammaproteobacteria > Enterobacterales > Enterobacteriaceae > Enterobacteriaceae bacterium Kacie_13. The sequence goes on along the minus strand of CP045665.1, from coordinate 3,281,807 downwards.
GCCGGAGGCAAAACGGCATAAGCCAGACGCAGCGAAGGAAACAGTACTTTCGAAAAGGTGCCGAGATAAATCACCTGCTGATGTTTATCCAGCCCCTGCATTGCCGGAAGCGGTCGTCCGTCGTAGTGCAATTCGCTGTCGTAATCGTCTTCGATGATCCAACTGGTGTGGCGTTTTGCATAATCGAGCAATTGCAGGCGGCGTGGCAAACTCAGGCTGACGCCGGTTGGGTAATGATGCGACGGTGTCAGATAGATGAGGCGTGGAACAGGATAATCCGCCGTCGGGTTCATTCCTTCCTCATCGACCGGGATAGCGTAACTGTCTGCACCGGCGCTGGAAAAGGCATTGCGTGCGCCCAGATAGCCAGGCTGTTCCAGCCAGACCCTATCAGCAGGGTCGATAAGCAGCATCGCCAGTAGTTGGAGTGCCTGCTGCGAGCTGGTGGTAATCATAATTTGCCCGGCAGTGCAGACGACACCCCGGGACTGTTGCAGATAACTGGCAATAGCTTCACGCAAGGGTAAATAGCCCTGCGGATCACCATAGCCCAGCAGGTGCTCGCCGTGAATGCGTAGCGCTTTAGCGGTTAGCTGTTTCCACGTTTTCAACGGAAAAGCGCGTAAATCTGGTGAACCTGCCGCAAAGGCTGTGGGAAGCTGTGGATCCCGGCATCCGCCGGTCGCGATAATTTTTTGCCCACGGACAGACAGCCTTGAGAGGCCAGCCGGAGTCGTGGCGTTTTTACGTGGTGGAGCGGGGCGGGGAAGTGACATACTGACAAACGTACCCTTGCCGGTGTGGCGTTGCAGATAACCTTCGGCTTCTGTCTGCGCATACGCCGCTTCCACGGTGATACGCGACACTTTCAAATCAGTAGCCAGCATGCGTGAGGATGGTAGCCTTTGCCCGGCAGTCAGTGCGCCGGTGTTAATTGCTTTGCGCAATGCGGCACACAACCGTTCACGCAGGCCGGTGGTTGCAGCGGCATCCTGCGTACCTGCATTTTCGAACAGCGTAATCAAAGCAGAAGGCTGAGCCTGGCTGGACATAATGGGTCTCATCATTGGTAAATAATTGGTATCAATAATAAGACCAAAAGCAGCGATGATGGAACGGCTTTCAACAGAGAAAATTTCACAGGAGAAGTTATGTCGCATTCATCTTATGTTCTGGCTTTGGCACCGCCGTCCCCGGACGTCAGCGCCGCGTATTTACACTCGAAACTGAGCTTTTATACCGATGCGGCCGACGTGGCGGCGGATCTGCAAAATGGCGTGACCAGCATCGTGGTTATTGATACCCGTTCTGCTGAATATTATGTGCGCGGACATGTGCCGGGCGCGGTGAATTTTCCGCATAAACTGATGACGGCAGAAAGCACGCGGGAACTGAGTAGAGACGTGGTTTACGTAACGTACTGTGACGGGATTGGCTGTAATGGCTCGACCCAGGGAGCGTACAAGCTGGCAAAGCTGGGATATCATGTGAAGGAAATGATTGGCGGGCTGGATTTTTGGATCCGAGATAAACATCCATTGGCAATGGGCGAAGAACGGGGAAACTATTCCCTGAACCTCGCTCCTGAAGATTGCGGTTGTGCCTGAGCCGGTGCTTAAAACAGCGCCCAAAGCAGAAGCACGACCACCACAAAGGCGATAAACAGCAGGGGTTTTCCGCCGAGTGCCTGCATAGAAGGCGGCAGCATTGCGACAAACGGATTCATTATCGGCTGCGGATCTGTTCGCGTCGTCGTAGTGAAGTGATCATCAATCTCTTCGCTGCGCGGCGTGCGATCCACTCGCTGGCTGAACAGTACGCCAATCAGGTCATTCACCTGCACAGGTGTCAGCGGAGTAGACAAGGTGGCACTGAAACGGTTTTCCACATATTCGGTAAGCTGACGGATTTCCTGAGTGCTGGCAGGCTGCTTGAGCACGCTCAGCAGGGTAGTCAGCGTCGGCGGCGTGGTCTGCTGGCTGAGCGACGCTTTAACCTGCATAAACTGGCTGAGTAACTGGAAGTGTTTCGCCGGAATAGAATCCCCGACTTTAACGCCCACCAGCGTAAACAGCTCCTGCCACACTTTGACCGGCGCTTCGCCAGTGGCCGCGCTGAGACGCGTAACCAGCTGTTGCAGGTTGTTGTGTTCGGCAGGCAGCAACGGGCGATCGGTGATCGGGGTCTGCTGCGGTTGCGGAATATTCATCTGGCGCGTCTGGATCAAATCCAGCACCTGTTGCAGCTGCGGGTGGGTCAGCTGGCTCAATACGGTGTGGCCAAAATTCTGGCGGATAAAGTCGCTGACGGCCTGACGGTTATTGCCCTGCGGCAATAGTTCGGTCAGTTGCAACATTAGCTGGCGCGAGGCGTGGCTGTCCTGCGCCTGCGTCAGTTTCCCCTGAAGCAGGGTCTGCGCCTGAGGAAATTGTGATGACGTGATTTCTGCGCCGTGCGGCAAAGAAAGATCGTGACGCAGGTTGGCCCAGATCTCTGCCGATTTTATCGGGGTCAACGCCATCAGCTTGACGATCAGCTTCTCCAGCGTGGTTCGCTGCGCCGGGGTTAACGGCAGTTCGCCACCCGATTGAGCAGGAACGGTCTGACCCTGAGGCTGTGTTCTGTTGTCGCCAACCGGCATGCCCGGGCCGCTCAAAGGTTGCATATCACCGTCCTTCGCTGGAAATTAAATCGTCGCTTGATTGGAAAAGCGCGGCGCAAGAGCGCAGAAGCGCCTCATCATACCTGCAAAGTTTATTAATCAACACCGCGAATGGCAGGCCAATTAAGATTCTTAGGAATATTATTTATCAAAATGGACGTTAAAAACGTTCGGCGGGGCGCGAAAGCGAAAAATGAGTCACTGCCCGCCACGTTTGCGTAGAGAGCAGTGAGATTTTTAGACGTTATTTTTGAGGAAGTTCAGCGGTGCGGTTAAACAGCGGCCTACGCAAACGTTGGGCGATTACCACCCCGGCCAGCGTAATGCCGCCGCCTATAATATGGTAACTGTGCAGCTGTTCGTGCAGGAACAGCACCGCGATAATAGCGGTGAAGATCGGCGACAGGTTCATGAAAATAGACGCTTTGTTAGCACCGAGGCGGATAACGCCCTGGATCCACAAAAACGGCGCAATGATCGAAGCCGGGATCCCTGCGAACAACACCAGCGGAATATTATGTACGGTCAGGCTGACGTCGCTCGCCAGCAGGAAGTTTGGTAACAGCAACAGCACACCAAAAATGATCTGCACGTACAGCGACTGCCAGTTAGGCAGCGGGATCGCCCAGCGTTTGGTTAGTACGCCATACAGCGCATAGGACGCCGACGCCGCAAACATCATCAGCTCACCTTTGCCAATCCCGTGTTGCAGCAGTTGCGCCGGGTCGCCAGCGCTGACCAGCCACACCAGCCCGGTGAACGAAATCACACAGCCCAGCGCGATACCTACGGTTGGCATCACACTCAGCAGGAACAGGCTTATTACCACCGTCAGCAGTGGGATAAGTGAGTTCAGGATCCCCATAAACAGCGCGCTAACGCTGTGCGCGGCGTAATACGCCAGGCTCTGATACAAGACCATGCCCAGCAGACCGAGGATCAACAGCTTCCACCAGTATTGCTTCACCGCCTGCAGATTGCGCAGTACGCCCGGCAAAATAAACGGGGTCAGCGTCAGTAAGGCCAGCAGCCAGCGGTAGAAAGAGATCGCTGCGGGATCAATGGCGGTCGCGGACACCTTGCTGACCACAGCATTAAGCGACCAAATCAACACGGCCAGCAGCGGAAAAAGTACATTCATTGCAAATCATCCCTAAGTAAATCGTTACGTAAGTGTACGATTGTCTTATTTGTTATATATAACGATAATCAGACAATCCTTCACGTAATTCAGACAACCTGTGCCGCCACAGACAAAAGGTTTTTATGCCGACTCGCCGGACATCATCTCCCCCGCGCTACTATCCACCGTTACCGGAAAAGACCCCGACAACGCTGTTATTTCGTGGTGAAATTATTGAAGGGAATTCAGAATATGTGCGGCATTCACATCCGTGGAGCCAGATTATCTGCGTGAAGTCCGGTGTTCTTGCGATGCTGGTCGCCGGCCAGCGCTATCTGGCACCGCGTGAGTTTGCCGTCTGGCTGCCAGCGGGTACAGAGCATTCAAGTTATAACCGTAAGACCACAAGGTTTTGCGCTATTGATATCGCACCGGAAATGGATCAAAACCTCCCTCCTGCGCCGTGCCTGCTTACGCCCACGGCGATTTTTAATGCCATCGCTGACGACTGTTTTTCGCGAAAGCTGAATGAGCCGGAGACCGAGGCCGATCTGCGCATGTGCCGCGTGTTGCTCGATCAAATCAGTCTGGCACCGCGTCAGAATACTTACCTCCCCACCTCGGAAGATAAACTGTTGTCGCAGGTGCTGAGTGGTTTGGAAAAGAATCCGGCGGACAGCACTCCGCTGGCGCAGTGGGCAGCGAAAATTTACACCACCGAGCGCACGCTTTCGCGCCGATGCCAGCAGGAACTGGGCATGAGCTTTGCTGAATGGCGTCAGCGGCTGCGTTTTTTACACGCCATCTCGCTGCTCGAGCAGGGCAAAAATGTGCAGGACGTCGCGCATGAAGTGGGCTACAGCTCGTCGTCGGCGTTTATCACCATGTTTCAGCAGATTTCCGGCACCACGCCGCAGCGTTTTCGTAACGACAGGTAAAGTTGTGCCCTGAAAGTTGGGATCGGCGCGGTGAACGTGGCAAAATCCCATTCTTCTTCATTTTCTATTCTTTCCTAGGCCATGCTGCCGGAGACAAACGTGAAAATCCTGGTTGATGAAAATATGCCTTACGCCGTCGAGTTGTTCAGCCGGCTGGGTACTGTACAGGCCGTTCCCGGCCGTCCGATCCCACAGGATGCCCTGAATGATGCCGACGCGCTGATGGTACGTTCTGTGACAAAGGTGAATGAAAGTTTGCTGACGGGAAAACCGGTGAAATTTGTCGGCACCGCCACGGCGGGTACCGACCACGTTGATGACGCGTGGCTGGCGACGCAGGGCATTGGCTTTTCCGCCGCGCCGGGCTGCAATGCGATTGCCGTCGTTGAGTACGTTTTCTCCTCCCTGCTGATTATTGCCCAGCGCGATGGTTTCCAGCTGCGTGACAAAACCGTGGGCATCATCGGCGTCGGTAATGTGGGTTCGCGCCTCAATGCCCGCCTCGAGGCGCTGGGTATCCGCACGCTGTTATGCGATCCGCCTCGCGCCGATCGCGGCGATAGCGGTGAGTTCTGGCCGCTGGAAAAACTGGTCGCTGAAGCTGATATTCTGACGTTCCACACGCCGCTGAATATGTCCGGCCCTTATGCCACTCATCATCTGGTGGACGCTGGTTTGCTGGCGCGTCTGCCGGCTGACCGTATTATGATCAACGCCTGTCGTGGCGAGGTGGTGGATAACGCCGCATTGCTTGACGCGCTGAACGGCAGCAAAAAACTCACTGCTGTGCTGGACGTCTGGGAGCCGGAGCCTGATTTGTCACTGGCCCTGCTCGATAAAGTGGCTATCGGTACCGCGCATATCGCAGGCTATAGCCTGGAAGGCAAGGCGCGCGGCACCACCCAGGTGTTTGAGGCATTCAGTCAGTTTATCGGTCAGCCACAAACCGTTGAGCTGGCCTCGCTGTTACCGCCGCCAGAATTTGCTGAAGTCACGCTGCGCGGTGCACTGAGTGAAGCCAAACTGCTGCGACTTATTCACTTAGTGTATGATGTGCGCCGCGATGACCGGCCTTTGCGCCGTGTGGCCGGAAAACCGGGCGAGTTCGACAAGCTGCGTAAGTTCTATGAAGAGCGTCGTGAGTGGTCATCATTGCGGGTGATCTGTGACGATCCGGCAACTGCAGATGTGCTGAAAAAGCTGGGCTTTAACAGCGTGACGGACTGAGCCTTAACGCGCCCTTAAGCTTTTCCACATACAGTGATGTGATAACGATTTCGAAAGCAGGGCGGTGATCATTCATCGCCCCTTTGTATTTTGCACTTTTATTTCTGGAGAAAACCAACATGTCTGAAGGCTGGAATATTGCGCTGCTTGGCGCAACGGGCGCAGTCGGTGATGCGTTACTGGATTTACTGGCCGAGCGTCAGTTCCCGGTTGGTGAGCTCTTCCCGCTGGCGAGTGAGCGTAGCGCAGGTCAGACCGTCCGCTTTAATGGCAAAAGCCTGCGCGTACAGCTGGCGTCTGAATTTGACTGGTCACAGGTTCAACTGGCGTTCTTTGTCGCGGGCAGCGAAGCCTCTGCGCTGTATGCTGAAGAAGCCGCCAATCAGGGCTGCCTGGTGATCGACAGCAGCGGCCTGTTCTCGCTGGAGCACGACATTCCGTTGGTGGTGCCGGGTGTTAACCCAGATGCGCTGTCTCATTATCGCAACCGCAATATCGTCGCCGTGGCTGACAGCCTGACCAGTCAGTTGCTGACCGCAATCAAACCGCTGACCGAACAGGCGGGTTTATCGCGTTTGCACGTGACCTCTCTGCTGTCCGTTTCCGCACTGGGTAAGGTTGCGGTGGATGATTTAGCCGGGCAAAGTGCGCGCCTGCTGAACGGCATTCCGGCCGAAGAGGGCGGTCTTTTCAGTAAGCAGCTGGCGTTCAATCTGTTGCCGCTGGTAAGCGATGAAGAAGGCAGCGTACTACAGGAACGTCGTCTGGTGGATCAGGTGCGTAAAGTGTTGCAGGACGACGGCTTGCCTATTTCTGTCAGCTGCGTGCAGTCACCGGTGTTCTACGGGCACGCGCAGGTTGTGCATCTGGAAGGTTTGCGTCCATTGTCTGCAGAAGAAGCGCGCACGGAACTGGAACGTATCGACGATATTTCCCTGAGCGACGAAGACGATTTTCCGACTCAGGTGAGCGATGCGTCCGGCAACGCCAATCTGAGTATCGGTTGTCTGCGTAACGATTACGGCGTGCCTGAGTTATTGCAGTTCTGGTCAGTGGCGGATAACGTGCGTTTTGGCGGTGCTCTGATGGCGGTGGAAACCGCAGAAAAACTGATCAATGAATACTGGTACTGATTATGTCCGACGACGTTATTGCTGATGTCAGTGCTGCTCCCGCCGTGGGGCGCATTGCGTTAGGTATTGAGTACAACGGCAGCGCTTATTACGGCTGGCAACGTCAGCAGGGTGCGGCGAGTGTTCAGGAATGTCTGGAGAAATCGCTTAGCCGTGTGGCTGATACGCCAATTGTAGTGTTCTGCGCCGGTCGCACCGATGCGGGCGTCAGTGCCACCGGTCAGGTGGTGCATTTTGATACGCCGGTGATGCGTAATGACGCGGCATGGACGATGGGCGTGAATACCCATCTGCCAAAAGACATTGCTGTGCGCTGGTGTGCGAACGTAGGGGAAGATTTCCACGCGCGTTTCAGTGCCACTGCCCGTCGTTATCGCTACGTTATCTACAATCATCGCTACCGTTCGGCAATTTTGCATACCGGCGTGACGCACGTACACATGCCGCTGGATGTGGAAAAAATGCAGCTGGCTGGTCAGGCGTTGCTGGGCGAGAACGATTTCACGTCGTTTCGTGCATCGCAGTGCCAGTCACGCACGCCGTGGCGCTACATGATGCATCTGAATGTCACACGTCACGGCAATTATGTCGTGGTGGATATTAAGGCTAACGCGTTTGTGCATCACATGGTGCGTAACATTGTTGGCAGTCTGGTGGAAATTGGTGCGGGGAATCAGCCGGTGAACTGGATGGCCGAACTGCTGGCGGCGAAAGATCGCAATCTGGCGGCGGCGACCGGAAAAGCGGAAGGGCTGTATCTGGTCTGTGTGGATTACCCCGAGAAATTTGCATTACCTCAGGTGAATATGGGGCCGCTGTTCTTAGAAGACTAAGAACCTCTGATGGTGTAAAAAAGGACGGAAAATCAAATGGGTTTTATCCAGTTTGTGATTGATTTTATTCTACATATTGATGTGCATTTGGCGGAGCTGGTTGCGCAGTATGGCGCCTGGGTTTACGGGATTTTGTTCCTGATCCTGTTTTGCGAAACCGGGCTGGTGGTGACACCTTTCCTGCCGGGGGATTCATTGCTGTTCGTCGCGGGTGCGCTGGCCGCGTTGCCGACCAATGATCTTAATGTGCATCTGATGGTGTTTCTGATGGCGATTGCTGCCATTGTGGGGGACGCCGTAAACTACACCATCGGGCGGGTCTTTGGGGAGCGCCTGTTCAGCAACCCAAATTCGAAGATTTTCCGTCGCAGTTATTTAGACAAGACGCATAAGTTTTACGAGAAACATGGCGGTAAAACGATTATTCTTGCGCGCTTCGTGCCGATCGTCCGGACATTTGCGCCGTTTGTTGCCGGCATGGGACATATGTCTTATCGCCATTTCGCGGCGTATAACGTGATTGGTGCGCTAATTTGGGTGCTGCTGTTTACTTACGCAGGCTACCTTTTCGGTGATCTCCCGATTGTTCAGGAAAATCTGAAATTACTGATCGTCGGCATCATCGTGGTTTCGATCCTCCCAGGTGTGATTGAAATCTGGCGGCACAAACGTGCGGCGGCGAAAGAGAAACGTCATCAGGGTTAATCCCGTGACGATTTTATGAATTAACAGGATATTGACGGTCATTAAACCCGCAGACTCACCAGTTTTTTATCCACAGTCTCTGGCTGTTATGGTTTAATGAGCGACAATTTATGGTCTGTTCCTGCGAACAACCCTTCTGTGATGCGGCGTGTGAGTTTTTTTATCACCCCGCAGACAGACGTTTTTGGGTAGGTTTCAGGGGACTTGTTACAGCATGAACAGCGGACTGGCTTCGGCCGGGTTCAAACAGAAAGGTTATCGATGAGCTGGATTGAACGAATTCTTAGTAAGAGCACTGACTCGCAAACCCGTAAGGCAAGCATTCCTGAGGGCGTCTGGACTAAATGTGACAGCTGCGGACAGGTACTTTACCGCGCCGAGCTCGAGCGTAACCTCATGGTTTGCCCTAAGTGTGACCACCATATGCGTATGTCTGCGCGTATGCGTCTGTCCTCTTTCATGGACGAGGGGAGTGAGGTTGAATTAGGTAGCGAGCTTGAGCCTAAAGATGTTCTGAAGTTTAAAGATTCCAAAAAATACAAAGATCGTCTGGTGGCTGCGCAGAAAGAAACCAACGAAAAAGACGCCATGGTTGTCATGAAAGGTACGCTGTTTGGTATGCCGATTGTGGTCGCGTCGTTTGAGTTTGCTTTCATGGGCGGTTCCATGGCCTCTGTGGTAGGCGCACGTTTCGTGCGTGCTGTAGAACAGGCAATGGAAGATAACTGCCCGCTGGTGTGTTTCTCAGCCAGTGGCGGCGCACGTATGCAGGAAGCGCTGATGTCGCTGATGCAGATGGCGAAAACCAGTGCGGCGTTGGCAAAATTACAGGAACGCGGTTTACCGTACATTTCTGTACTGACTGATCCGACCATGGGCGGTGTTTCAGCCAGCCTCGCGATGCTGGGTGATATCAACGTGGCTGAGCCAAAAGCCCTGATTGGTTTTGCCGGCCCGCGAGTTATCGAGCAAACCGTTCGTGAAAAACTGCCTGCTGGTTTCCAGCGCAGCGAGTTCCTGATCGAAAAAGGCGCGATCGACATGATCGTCCGTCGTCCGGATTTGCGTGCCAAATTAGGCAGCGTTCTGGCGAAACTGACCGGGCAACCGGAGCCAAAAGTGGCCGAGGTTCCGGCTGCTGTCAACGGTTCTGCCGATGACCATCAGGATGCCTGATCGATCTGAGTAAAAGCCGGTCAGTTGTTCAGGGCGGCCACTCATTGTTGTGCCGCCCAAACTGTCGCCGTCAAGCTGTTATCGCTCAGGACTGGCAGGCCGTGCTTTTACTCTGTTAGTGGTATCTGACAAAGAGGGCATTGCCTGCTGTCTCAGTCTGGTGATGTTGTGTCGAAGCGAACCTGAACAGGTTGAACTGGCTCATGCAAAATCAACATATCCCTCAAGCCACGTCGCCCCTTGCCACGTGGCTTTATTATCTCGAACACCTCCATTCTCAGGCGATTGAACTGGGCCTTACGCGGGTCAGCGCGGTTGCTGCTAAACTCGATTTGCTGACGCCAGCACCGCTGGTCTTTACCGTCGCGGGCACCAATGGTAAAGGCACCACCTGCGCCACACTCGAATCGATTCTGATGGCCGCCGGTTATCGTGTCGGCGTTTACAGTTCCCCTCATCTTGTGCGTTATACCGAGCGCGTACGCATTCAGGGTGAAGAGCTACCGGAAGCGACGCACTGTGAGTCTTTTGCGCTGCTGGAAGCCGGTCGCGGTGATATCTCACTGACCTATTTCGAATACAGCACGCTTTCTGCGTTGCATCTGTTCAGGCAGGCGAAGCTTGACGTGGTTATCCTTGAAGTGGGACTGGGAGGGCGCCTGGATGCCACAAATATCGTGGATGCCTCGGTGTCGGTCGTCACCAGCATTGCGCTCGATCACACCGACTGGCTGGGTTCCGATCGTGGAAGCATTGGCCGCGAAAAGGCCGGTATTTTCCGTGCGGGCAAACCTGCAGTCGTCGGTGAGCCGGATATGCCGCAGTCGATTGCCGACGTCGCGCAGGAAAAACAGTCTGATTTGTACCGTCGTGATACGAACTGGCATTTTACCGCCAGTGATGAGAGCTGGCGGTGGGCGGCGCTGCACAACGGCGCAGAAACCGGTGCGCTGGAAAATCTGCCGTTGCCGAACGTTCCGCTGGCGAATGCCGCCACGGCGCTGGCAGCATTGCATTATTCGCCGCTGGATATTCCGGCTGATGCCATACGCACGGGATTGCAACGTGCCGCGCTGCCGGGGCGTTTCCAGACTGTGAGCGAATCGCCACGCCTGATCCTTGACGTTGCGCACAATCCTCATGCAGCGGCTTATCTGGCCGGGCGTCTGGCGCAGTTGCCGCGTCAGAACGGGAAAATCCGGGCGGTGGTGGGCATGTTGTCAGATAAAGATATTGCCGGTACGCTGGCATGCCTGTCGCCTCTGGTCGATGTCTGGTATTGCGCACCGCTCGAAGGTCCGCGCGGCGCCAGTGCAAAAGAGCTGACGGCGCACCTGCCTTCGGCGAGTGAGTTTGCGGATGTCGGATCAGCCTGGAAACAGGCTATGGAGGAGGCGGCTCCTGAGGATATTGTGATCGTCTGCGGTTCGTTTCATACCGTCGCTCACGTAATGGATGCTTTAGATACGGGGAAAACCAGTGGCAAGTAAGTTTCAAAATCGTCTGGTCGGGACGGTCATTCTGGTGGCGCTGGGCGTCATCATTTTGCCCGGTTTACTCGACGGCAAGAAAAAACATTACGAAGACGAATTTGCGTCTATTCCATTGGTGCCAAAAGCAGGTGATGTTGAAGAACAGGACTCTGTGCCGCCGGTGACCCAGTCGCTGCCTGCGCAGGCGCCGGAAGGTGCCAATCAGGCGATGAGTGGCGCGCCTGAAGAGGACCATTCTGCGAACAATACTACGGCTGCCAATCGCGGCGCGGTCGCACCAGGCAACACCACGGTAGAAACGCCGCCGTCGACAACATTGCCTGAGCAGAAGAAGGCCGTGTCGCCAACGCGGACCGAAACGGCTAAGCAGAAGCCGGTTGAGCAAAAACCGGTAGTGCAAAAACCGATAGTGCAAAAACCGAAAACCATCGAACCTAAACCAATGGTTGAAGCGCCGCCGGTGGTTAAACAGAAACCGGTTGAACAGCCGAAGCCGGTCGAACAGACTAAACCTGTCGAGCAGCCAAAAGCGGTCGAACAGCCGAAGACTACGCCAGAAGAAAAAGCACCGGCGGGTCAGTCTTACGTCGTGCAGCTGGGCGCATTGAAAAATGCTGCCAAAGCCAATGAGATTGTCGCGAATCTGCGCTTGTCAGGTTTCCGTGCGTACACCGTCCCTTCCACTCCGGTACAGGGGCAAATCACACGGTTGTACGTCGGTCCGGATGCGTCGAAGCAAAAACTGGAAGCGTCATTGCCACAATTGCAACAGTTGAGTGGACTGGGTGGGCAGGTTCGCGCTTACAGCGCGCACTGATCTTGCGTCCATGACGCTGCAGCTGCGTTCGCCGCATTCAGGAACCCGAATTACTTACTAATGTAAGCTCATCGGGTTCCTGCCTTGCTGCAACGCCAATGACTGGGTTCAGGCAATAATAATTACCACGGAGGGCACAAGCGATTTGTGCCCTTTTTCTATAGAATAGGCACGCTGATTTTTTATAGGTTTATGCTGCGATTGAGGTTTTTTTAATCGCTATTATTAATTTGTCTGACCGGCAGATTTCCCCTACGCAAACGTTTTCTTTTTCTGTTAGAATTCGCAGCGATTTGGATGCCGGGGTAGACATGACTGGATTAGACACTGGAATAGTTAATGGTCTGGATTGATTACGTCATCATTGCGGTTATCGGATTTTCTGCCTTAGTCAGTTTGATTCGTGGCTTTGTTCGTGAGGCTTTATCGTTGGTAACCTGGGCTTGTGCCTTCTTCGTTGCCAGCCATTATTATCCTTACCTCGCCATCTACTTCACGCGTTTCGAAGATGAGTTAGTTCGAAACGGGATCGCAATTGCCATCTTGTTCATCGCGACGTTGATCGTAGGTGCAATTGTCAACTATGTGATTGGTTCGCTGGTGGAAAGAACCGGGTTGTCCGGCACTGACAGGGTGTTAGGTGTGTGCTTTGGCGCACTGCGCGGTGTGTTGATTGTCTCCGCGATGCTGTTCTTCCTGGATACTTTTACCGGTTTCTCACAAAGTGAAGACTGGAAGCAATCTCAGTTGATCCCACAGTTCAGTTATATCATCAGGTGGTTCTTTGACTACCTGCAGAGCACGTCGAGTTTCTTGCCAAAACATCTTTAGTTTTGGCAGCGCTGAAGAGGAAAAGACAACATGTGCGGTATTGTCGGTATCGCCGGTTTCATGCCGGTAAACCAGTCGATTTATGACGCGTTAACGGTGTTACAACACCGTGGGCAGGATGCCGCAGGCATCGTCACCATTGACGCCAATAATAACTTCCGTTTACGGAAAGCGAATGGCCTGGTGAAGGATGTTTTCGAAGCCCGCCATATGCTTCGCTTGCAAGGCAACATGGGCATCGGCCATGTTCGCTACCCAACGGCTGGCAGTTCCAGCGCTTCAGAAGCTCAACCTTTTTACGTCAACTCTCCGTTTGGCATCACCCTGGCCCATAACGGTAACCTGACGAATGCCCATGAACTGAGAAGTAACCTGTTCGAAGGCCAGCGCCGCCACGTCAACACGACTTCCGATTCTGAAGTCCTGCTGAATATCCTGGCCAGCGAGCTGGATCGTTTCCAACATTATCCGCTGGAAGCTGACAACATTTTTGCCGCCGTCGCGGCTGTGAACCTGAAAATCCGTGGCGCGTATGCCTGCGTGGCGATGATCATCGGCCACGGCATGCTGGCGTTCCGTGACCCGCACGGCATCCGCCCGCTGGTGATCGGCAAACGTACGCTGGAAGGTGGGCGTAACGAGTACATGGTGGCGTCTGAGAGCGTGGCGTTAGATACGCTGGGCTTTGAGTTCCTGCGCGATGTTGCGCCGGGCGAAGCGGTGTACATCACCGAAAAAGGCCAGCTGTTCACCCGCATGTGTGCTGAGAATCCGCAGTACAACCCATGCCTGTTCGAGTATGTGTATTTCGCGCGTCCTGACTCGTTCATCGACAAAATTTCCGTCTACAGCGCCCGTGTACGCATGGGTGAAAAGTTGGGCGCGAAGATTGCCCGTGAATGGGAAGATCTGGATATCGACGTGGTGATTCCAATCCCGGAAACCTCTTGCGATATCGCGCTGGAAATCGCGCGCATCCTGAATAAACCGTACCGGCAGGGTTTTGTGAAAAACCGCTACGTAGGCCGTACGTTTATCATGCCGGGTCAGCAGGAGCGTCGTAAATCCGTTCGTCGCAAACTGAACGCTAACCGCGCAGAGTTCCGTGATAAGAACGTATTGCTGGTCGATGACTCCATCGTGCGCGGCACCACCTCTCAGCAGATTGTAGAGATGGCGCGTGAAGCGGGCGCGAGACGTGTTTATCTGGCCTCTGCGGCACCGGAAATCCGTTTCCCGAACGTGTACGGCATCGATATGCCCAGCGCCAACGAACTGATTGCACACGGTCGTGAAGTCAGCGAAATCAATCAGATTATCGGTGCAGATGCGCTCATCTTCCAGGATCTCAGCGATTTGATCGCCGCAGTAAAAGAAGATAACAGCGATATCGAGAAGTTTGAGTGTTCGGTGTTTGACGGTATTTACGTCACCAAAGACGTTGACCAGAATTACCTGGAATATCTCGAAGCCCTGCGCAACGACGACGCTCAGGCGTTACGTGGCCAGCAGGAAGCTGAAAACCTCGAGATGCACAACGAAGGCTGATTAGCCGGTTGCTGACATCCGTTGAAGCGCGCCCCTCCGGTGAACAGCCGGGCGGGCGCGTTTTTTTATGTCTGAATTTATGTCAGTATTAGCATCATCGGGTCCGGTAACATTTTTCTAAGGCAGTTTTCATGAAACGACTTATTGTCGGCATTTCAGGCGCCAGCGGCGCAATTTATGGCGTCCGGTTATTGCAGGTGCTGCAAAACGTGCCCGATATTGAAACTCATCTGGTGATGAGCAATGCCGCACGGCAAACGCTGACCCTGGAAACCGATCTGACGTTGCGTGATGTTCAGGCACTGGCCAATGTAGTGCATGATTCCCGTGATATCGCCGCCAGTATTTCTTCCGGCTCATATAAAACCACCGGAATGGTGATTTTGCCGTGTTCGATTAAAACGCTGTCCGGCATTGTGAACAGTTACACCGATGGTTTACTTACCCGCGCTGCCGATGTGGTACTCAAAGAAAGCCGTCGTCTGGTGCTTTGCGTTCGCGAAACTCCGCTGCATCTCGGGCACCTGCGACTGATGACCCAGGCAGCCGAGCTGGGGGCGATCATCATGCCACCGGTCCCGGCGTTCTATCATCGCCCGGAATCGGTTGACGATATCATTAATCAGACCGTCAACCGCGTGATTGACCAGTTTGATATTGAACTGCCACAGGACTTATTTGTTCGATGGCAGGGCAGCCACTGAGTTTTTCCCACCGCTTACGCACTCATTTCTAGCATTTCACTAACATTGCACCAACAGTGATCACAAATTGATTCATTGCGGTGCAGCGCCAGGCAACCCTTACGCTATCCTTTACTCAGACCTCTGAATACTTTCAACTTCCTGATGATTTTTTGACCGGTTTTCGCTCTCTTTACAAGGAAATTGGCCTTACTGAGAAACGGCATGAAAAGTGCATGAGAGAATCTGGCAAAAAAGCCATTTGCATCGTTCAGCAAACTATAAAAAGACGTTCATTCACGCACACGCAACCACAACAGATGAATAATCACTGAGGCTAATGTATGAAAAAGTTGTTCAAGGTTCTTCCGCTGGTTCTGGTCTTAGCCAGTGCTGGCAGTGCATTTGCTGCCGCGCCTAAAGCAATTAATATCGGCACCGATCCGACTTATGCCCCATTTGAATCAAAAGACTCCAGTGGCAAGCTGGTTGGTTTTGATATCGATCTCGCTAACGAAATGTGTAAGCGTGCGGCCATCAAATGTACGTACGTTGAAAGTGATTTCGATGCGCTAATCCCGTCTCTGAAAGCCAAAAAAATTGATGCGATCATTTCCTCACTGTCCATCACTGAAAAGCGTCAGCAGGAAATTGATTTCACTGAGAAACTGTACGCTGCCAACGCCCGTCTGATCGCACCTAAAGGCTCTAAAGTGTTGCCTGAACTGGATGCGCTGAAAGGTAAAAACGTTGGCGTATTGCAGGGTTCCACTCAGGAAGCCTATGCCAACGCAATGTGGCAGCCAAAAGGTATCAACGTGGTGGCTTACCAGAACCAGGATCTGATTTATGCGGATCTGGCATCTGGCCGTCTCGACGCGGCATTCCAGGATGAAGTGGCAGGCAGCGAAGGCTTCCTGAAACAGTCAGCTGGCAAGGACTACGCGTTCGCAGGTCCCTCCGTGAAAGACGATAAATTCTTCGGTGTGGGTACTGGTATGGGTCTGCGTAAGACCGACACCGACCTGAAAGCTGCGCTTAACAAGGCGTTTGACAGCATGCGTAAAGACGGGACTTACGACAAGCTGGCGAAGAAATACTTCGACTTTGACGTATACGGCGGCTAATTATCCGCTGTGTGATGTGCCACAGGGGGCGGTACGTCGCTCCCTGAGGTTCTGACGCGGGCGCTGTCTGGTCTGCGGCGGGATCCATTGAGACAGGAAAAAACCATGCTGTATGGGTATTCCCAGGTAATCATCCAGGGCACGTTGGTGACACTGGAACTGGCGATTTCGTCAGTTGTTTTAGCGCTGGTGATAGGGCTTATCGGGGCCGGTGGGAAACTGTCAAAGAGCCGGGTTATCTCTGGTTTCTTTGGTTGTTACACCACGCTTATCCGCGGCGTACCTGATCTGGTATTGATGTTATTAATTTTTTACGGCTTGCAGATTGCGCTCAACAGCGTGACAGAATCACTTGGATTTACCCAAATTGATATCGACCCGATGAGCGCCGGTATCATCACGCTCGGTTTTATCTATGGTGCATATTTCACCGAGACCTTCCGTGGCGCGTTTATGGCCGTTCCCCGTGGACAGATCGAAGCGGCGACCGCCTTTGGTTTCTCAGGCTCACAGATTTTCCGCCGTATACTCTTTCCGGCCATGATGCGCTTCGCACTGCCCGGTATCGGTAATAACTGGCAGGTGATTTTAAAAGCCACTGCGCTGGTGTCTTTGCTAGGCCTCAATGATGTCGTTAAAGCCACGCAGCTGGCAGGCAAGGGCACATATCAGCCGTTTTACTTTGCGATTGTCGCGGGTGTGGTTTATCTGATTTTTACCACGCTGTCGAACGGCGTGCTGTTATGGCTTGATCGCCGCTATTCGCTGGGTGTGAAGAGGGCTGAGCTATGATCGATATTCTTCAACAATATGGCTGGTCGCTGCTCTATAGCGATGGCTACCGGTTTACCGGTCTGGCAATTACGTTGTGGCTGCTCATCAGTTCTGTGGTGATTGGCGGCCTGCTGGCCGTGCCGATGGCCGTGGGCCGCGTCTCTTCCAATAAATTTATCCGTTATCCTATCTGGCTTTATACCTACATCTTTCGCGGCACGCCGCTGTACGTTCAGCTGCTGGTGTTTTACTCCGGGATGTACAGTCTGGAGATCGTGCGCGGAACCGACTTTCTGAACGCGTTCTTTCGCAGCGGTCTGAACTGTACAATTCTGGCGTTAACGCTCAATACCTGTGCGTATACCACCGAGATTTTCGCCGGGGCTATCCGTTCGGTGCCGCACGGTGAAATCGAAGCGGCTAACGCTTACGGATTTTCGCGCTTCAAACTCTATACCTGCATTATTTTGCCTTCGGCGCTGCGCACGGCACTGCCTGCTTACAGTAACGAAGTCATCCTGATGCTGCACTCTACCGCGCTGGCCTTTACCGCCACTGTGCCGGACGTGTTGAAGATTGCCCGTGATATTAATTCGGCAACCTATCAGCCGTTTTACGCCTTCGGCATCGCGGCGGTGATATATCTTTGTGTTTCTTTTGTTCTGATTGGTCTGTTCCGCAAGGCGGAAAAACGCTGGCTGGCGCACGTTAAGCCTCAGGCCGCTCATTAAAAAAAGCCAACTATCGACACCATTGCGGGAAACGTTATGTCAGAAAACAAATTAGCCGTTCTCGATTTACACAAACGCTACGGCGACCACGAAGTGCTAAAAGGCGTGTCGCTCATGGCTAACGCCGGGGATGTGATCAGCATTATCGGATCATCTGGTTCCGGTAAAAGTACCTTTTTACGCTGTATCAACTTTCTCGAAAAACCGAGCGAAGGGTCGATCAGCGTCAATAATCAGGACATCCGAATGGTGCGCGACACCGACGGCCAGCTTAAAGTCTTTGATAAGAAGCAGCTGCAACTATTGCGCACCAAATTGACGATGGTGTTTCAGCATTTCAATCTGTGGAGTCACATGACAGTGCTGGAAAACGTCATGGAAGCGCCGGTGCAGGTGCTGGGGCTGAGCAAAACGCAAGCGCGCGAACGTGCCGTGAAGTATCTCGATAAAGTGGGGATTGATGCGCGTGCGCAGGGCAAATATCCGGTGAACTTGTCCGGAGGCCAGCAGCAGCGTGTCTCAATCGCCCGTGCGCTGGCGATGGAGCCTGAAGTGCTGTTATTCGATGAACCGACCTCTGCGCTCGACCCGGAGCTGGTAGGCGAAGTGCTGCGCATCATGCAGAAACTGGCGGAAGAGGGAAAAACCATGGTTGTGGTCACCCACGAAATGGAATTTGCCCGTCATGTCTCAAATCACGTGATTTTCCTGCACAAAGGTGTGATTGAAGAGCAGGGCAATCCGGCGGAAGTCTTCAGCAATCCGAAAAGCACGCGCCTGCAACAGTTTCTGTCGGGTGCGCTGAAGTAAAATTACCCTTTATAAAAGGAGGTGAAAACAGGCAGAAGAGTAAAGTGTCCGCGCCATCAGGGATGATTTTACGGCGTCTTTACGATCTGCCTGTTTTCACCGGTGCTGGCAATTTATCATCAGTCTCAAACCGCCATTAATACACCGGGTGTTTTTTTCGTCGGTCTGCCGGTTTAACCTTTTGCGGCCAGCAGGCACAGCTGCACGGTCAGCTCGTAAGATTTCACGAACGAACTCACTGGCAGGAATTCATACTTCGAGTGAAAATTATGTGCGCCGGTAAAGTAGTTCGGCGTCAGCAGGCCTTTGGCTGACAGTGCCGCACCGTCGGTGCCGCCGCGCATCGGGATCACTTTCGGTTCAACACCGATCTCTTTCAGCCCGGCAAAAATCAGATCAATCGCCCGGCGATCTTGGCCGATCGCACTGCTGATATTGCTGTAAGTATCGCTGATATCCACCGAGACTTTGGCCGTCGGATACTGAGCGGCAATGGTCTTCGCCACATCCTGAATTTTCTGCTTACGCGCTGCAAAGCTGGCGCTGTCGAAATCACGGATTGACGCTTTCAACTGCGCACCCTGTTGCGAAGCGCTCATGCCGTTGAACCAGACGTAACCTTCGCGACCTTCAGTATTTTCCGGTGTTTCTGCACGGTCAAAATGGCTGATGAAATCCTGCGCCATCAGCAGCGGATTGACCAGTACGCCTTTGGCCGACATCGGGTGCGCCGTCACGCCGGTAAAGTCGATTTCCACAGCTGCCGCATTGAAGTTCTCGTACACCACTTCGCCCAGTTCACAGCAGTCGATGGTGTAGGCGAAATCTACGTCGAACCGGGCCAGATCCAGTGCTTTTGCGCCGCGCAGGCCGATTTCTTCATCTGGTACAAACGCTACCACGATATCGCCGTATTCCTGTTCTGCCTTCAGATTCTCCAGCACTGTCATCACCACGGTCACGGCGGCTTTGTTATCGGCGCCCAGCACGCTGGTGCCGTCGCTGAAAATGATCTCTTCGCCCTTATACGGCAAAATTTCCGGGCGCTCAGCCGGACGCAGCCAGATGTCTTTTTCCTTGTTCAGGCAGAGATCGTCGCCGGTGAAACGCAGCGTCTGCGGGTGAATATCAGCGCTCAGACCGACATCGACGGTATCAATATGCGTGATAAAACCAATGCGCGGGCCGCCCGGTTTAGTACCGCGCTTGACCGCCGTGACGGTCGCATATTCATCGATCTGAATGTTTTCTAAGCCGAGCTGATGTAGCTCATCGGCCAGCAGACGCGCCATATCATGCTGACCCGGCGTGCTTGGTAACGTGTTCACACTGGCGTCACTTTGTGACGTCACGGAGAGATAGCGGTAGAAACGTTCGGTAAGCTGTTTTGCGATAGTTGTCGACATCTTGACCTCTGAATGATCGCCAATGGGTTTACTTGTTATAAGATTTTCATATATAACAAAGTATTACTAGTTGTTATTCAGATGTTAATCTGTTTTTGCTTTGGGTTCCATGATGAAGAACTTTTAAACACTCTCCGGACAGGGAAAAAAGAGAAAAAAATGAAACACAACATCCTCAAAATAAGCACAGGGTTACTGGCTTTAGCAATCACCGGCGGTGTATCCGCCAAAACGCTGGTTTATTGTTCTGAAGGTTCACCGGAGCAATTCAACCCGCAACTTTACACCTCTGGAACCTCGGTGGACGCCAGCGCGGTGCCGATTTATAACCGTTTGGTGGATTTCAAAACCGGCACAACTGAGCTGGTGCCGAGCCTGGCGGAAAGCTGGGACGTCAGCCCGGACGGTAAAACCTACACTTTCCACCTGCGCAAGGGGGTGAAATTCCAGAGCAGTAAGCTGTTCAAGCCAAGCCGTGATTTCAACGCCGACGACGTGATTTTCTCGTTCATGCGCCAGAAAGACGAAAACAATCCGTATCATAAAGTCTCCGGTGGCACCTACCTGAACTTCGACAGCCTGAAGCTGGGCGATTTGATAGGCAGTATTGATAAGGTCGATGACTACACGGTGCGCTTCAATCTGACCCGCCCGGAAGCGCCGTTCGTCGCCGATCTGGCCTGGTATTTCGCGTCTATCCTCTCGGCAGAATATGCCGATCAGATGTTGAAAGCCGGTACACCGGAAAAGCTCGATCTGAACCCGGTAGGCACCGGTCCGTTCGAACTGGTTCAGTACCAGAAAGACACGCGTCTGCTGTATAAAGCCTTCCCGGAATACTGGCAGGGCAAATCTAAAATCGATCGTCTGGTGTACACCATCACGCCGGATGCCTCAATGCGTCTCGCAAAACTGGAAAAAAATGAATGTCAGGTGATGCCGTTCCCAAATCCGGCAGATCTCGACCGTATGCGCGCCAATAAAGACATTAATCTGATGAGCAAATCGGGCCTGAATACCGGTTTCCTGTCCTTCAATACCCAGAAGCCACCGCTGGATAACGTGAAAGTGCGTCAGGCACTGAGTATGGCCATCAATAAGCCGCAAATCATCGAGGCGGTATTCCGCGGCACCGGCACGGCGGCGAAAACGCTGTTGCCGACCGGCGTCTGGGGTTACAACGACAAGGTGACGGATTACGATTATTCACCGGAAAAAGCCAAAGCTTTACTGGCGGAAGCGGGTATGCCGAACGGTTTCGACATCGACCTGTGGGCGATGCCAGTCCAGCGCCCTTACAACCCGAACGCTCGCCGTATGGCAGAGATGATTCAGTCTGACTGGGCGAAGATTGGCGTGAAAGCGCACATCGTCAGCTACGAGTGGGGTGAGTACCAGACGCGGATCCGCAATGGCGAGCACATGGCCGCGCTGATGGGCTGGACCACCGCTAACGGCGACCCGGATAACTTCTTTGGCCCGTTGTTTACCTGTAACGCAGCGAAGGGCGGCTCTAACTCGGCCAAGTGGTGTTACGCACCGTTTGATCAGTTGATCACCGAGGCCAAAGAAACCACCGATCATGCCAAACGCGTCGCGCTATACGAGCAGGCGCAACAGATGATGCACGATCAGGCTCCTGCGGTGATGATTGCGCACTCGACAATATTCGAACCAGTTCGCAAAGAAGTGAGCGGGTATGAGATTGACCCGTTTGGTAAACATGTGTTTTATCAGGTGGATGTGAAGGAATAAGGCTATACCGAGCCTTGGTGCCCTTTTAAGGGCATCAATCAACACTTCTTAAAGATAAAACCACTCTGCTTTTGAATTTAAGATTGTGCGGGCGATTCAGACATCTTGCTGAACGGAGCGGCCTGGAGACCAAAGGCTCCAGGACCGAGAGAAGGCACCGCGCAGCGGCAAGATGTCCAGCCTGTCGCGGTGATACCTGAAACAAAGCCAGCAAGCGAAGCGCTTGTTGAAAAAGCGAGGAGGAATCCAAAGGAGGAAAAGCACTTTCCTCCTTTGGGCGGTTTCGGCGCTGAAAGAGAAGTGATCGCAGTCGTTGAGAAACCGAAACATTCTCGATCTGTTTTTGAAAAGCGTCAGTACAGCGCAATTGTCCCGCTGCTCAACCGAAACTTTCTCGCTCCGGCTGAGCAGGGGTCTGTAAGCCTCTTCACTTCAACAAATCCTCCAGCGCTTCCTTCAATTCCTGATGTGTAAACTCAAAGCCGGCGGCTTCCAGCCGTTTAGGCACAGCCCGCTGGCCACCGAGTACCAGCACCGACGATTCGCCCATCAGCAATCTTACTACGCCCGCAGGAGCCCGCATAAACGCCGGACGGTGCAGAACTTCGCCGAGCAGGGCGCTGAACTGTTCATTACGCGCCGGATACGGCGAGACCATATTGAACGGGCCGGTGAGGGTTTCATGCATCAGCAGGAAAATGATGCCGCTGACCATGTCGTCGATGTGGATCCACGGCATGTATTGCTGACCATCGCCTATCGGGCCGCCGAGACCTGCACGGAAAGGCAGAGTGATTTTCGCCAGCGCCCCGCCTTTGGCTGCCAATACGATGCCGGTTCTCAGCAGACACACGCGCGTGCGCGGGCTTTCTGCCGTCAGCGCCAGCGCTTCCCAACGGGCGCAAAGCTGCCAGGTAAACTGCTTATTAGGCGGTTCATCCTCCGGGACCAACGCCTGTCCCTGATCGCCGTAATAACCCACTGCTGAACCTGAAATAAAGACTGACGGTGGCGTCTGACTGGCGTTGATGAGCTGCGCCAGTTTTTCGGTTAACTGCCAGCGGCTCTCGCAAAGTTTGGCTTTGTACTCTTTAGTCCAGCGCTTATCGGCAATCGGCTCGCCTGCAAGATTGATCACTGCATCGAAACCATCAAGGGACGTTTTACCGTCCAGCGTTTCCCAGAGCTGAACCTGTGAACCCAGTATTTTTGCTGCGCGTTCGGGAGCTCGGGTGAGGGCAGTAATCTGATGAGATTGCTCGACAAGTCTCTCCGTGAGCCTGCGGCCAATAAGCCCGGTAGCGCCGGTTATCAGGATTTTCATATCAGGTTCCTTAACTGTCTGAATACGCGAATGAACTGTTTGTAATCATAGTTGAGTCGCCGCGCTTAACGCGCGATATGGAGCACAATTAATGGAAATTATTTACAGCGGGATTTTAAAAGAAGAACCCCCGGCAGACACCGGGGACCGAGCGGTTATTGATTGTTGATGCGGGTAGTATCGGCCAGTGCGTAGGCTTTTTGCGTCGCCGGACGGGCTTTGACGCGCTCGAACCAGTTACGCACCGCCGGATACTCCGCCAGATCAATGCGCTGGCGCTCATGTGCCACAATCCACGGGTAAGTCGCAATATCTGCAATACTGTAATTGTCACCAGCGATGTAGGCATTTTTGGTCAGCTGGGTGTTGAGCACGCCGTACAGACGTTTGGTTTCATGCTGATAACGCTCAATGGCGTAGGGCACAGGCTGCGGCGCGTAATGGGTGAAGTGATGGTTCTGTCCGAGCATCGGGCCCAGTCCGGCCACCTGCCATGTCAGCCACTCAAGCGTGGTGGTGCGTTCGCGCAGTTCTTTACTGAGGAATTTGCCGGTTTTTTCCGCCAGATACTGCAAGATTGCGCCGGATTCAAATATGCCGATGGGAGCACCGTTGTCTACCGGAAGGCTGTCAACAATGGCCGGGATTTTATTGTTAGGCGAGATGGCCAGAAACTCGGGTTTAAACTGCTCGCCTGCGCTGATATCAATTCGGTGAAGGCGGTAGGGCAATCCGGCTTCTTCCAAAAAGAGGGTAATTTTGTGGCCGTTCGGTGTGGGTGCGTAATAAAGATCAATCATATTGCCTCCTGCGTTATGTTAATCACTCTGCGGGACGGGATACGCCAATGTGGAATCGTTAATCACACGTTTTTAAAGTGATTGACTAGGGTATCATAACGCTGATGAATACCGGCCTGCGTCAGACCTTTGTCGGAGTTGTCTTATGGCGATTTTGGGGGGGTAACATAACTTTTACCTGTCACCAACGCATCCATTGCTATTGAAGCCATATGGCAGACCCAGATAGAATCTCCGGACATTGTCGACGTGTTGCACCAATCACTGCGCACAGACCCATTGCGCACAGACCAGCGCTTAAAACAGAAGGTTTCAGCGGATGTCAGAACAAGAGCAAAACATCAGTACGGAAGAATGGGTTGATATCGTCAACGAAGACAACGAGGTCATTGCCCAGGCCAGCCGACAACAAATGCGTGCTCAGGTCCTGCGTCACCGTGCCAGCTACATTGTGGTTCATGACGGAATGGGAAATATTTTGGTTCAGCGCCGTACAGATACTAAGGACTTCTATCCGGGCTGGCTGGATGCGACGGCGGGTGGAGTGGTGCAAAGTGGCGAAAATATTCTTGATTCAGCCCGCCGTGAAGCGGAAGAAGAACTGGGAATTGCCGGTGTGCCGTTTGCCGAACATGGGCAGTTTTACTTTGAAGAAGAGAACAAATGCCGCGTGTGGGGCGCGCTGTTCAGCTGCGTATCTCACGGCCCGTTCGCGCTACAGGAAGAAGAGATTGATTCGGTGCGCTGGATGACGCCTGAAGAAATCACTGCGCGCTGTGACGAATTCACACCGGATTCTCTGAAAGCCCTGTCGCTGTGGATGACGCGCAATAATGAGAAAGAACACGGTAAGCCGCTAACCCGTGAAACTGCTGCACCGGTTGAAACGCAAGACGTTGAAACAGCTGAAGTGGGTGATGTGGAAAAAAATCAGAGTCCTTCCGCCTGATAAAACGGGCGATATCACGTCGCCCGCTGCTTTTCCGCCCGCGTCTTAACAGCTGTCCCGCTTACACAATGACGAAGCGATCGCCACCTCTTCCCACTCTTCATCATGAATTCTTGCCAACAATGCCTGCGCCGCCCGCGTGCCAATTTCTTTATGTGGAATGGCAATGGTGGTCAGTGGCGGCTGGCAGACTTTACTCACGTCTGCATTGCCAAACCCGACAACCGCCAGACTGTCCGGTACCTTGATACGCCTGCGCTGGCATTCATACAACGCACCGCACGCCAGATCGTCTGAAACGCACACCAGTGCATCGATCTCCGGCCACGCCAGCAGAAACTCCGGCAGTTGCTGAGCGCCGGTAGAGAAGCTGGCGGGCTCGGCGGCGTTGATCACCCGATGTGGCGACATATGCGCTTTCAGCATCGCTTTGCGCCAGCCCTGCAAATGTTGCTGGAAAATCCACTGCTCCTGATTAGCGCACAGCATGCCGATGTTCTGGTATCCCTTCGCGACCACCGTCTGCGTGAGCTGAAACATCGCTTCGACGTAATCAATGCCAATATTCATATCGATGGGCGAATCGGTCAGCGCGCCAATTTCCAGCACAGGAATAGTCAGATTATCAAGCCACTGCCGCACGTTGGCCGAGTGCTCGACGGAGAGCAAAATCGCCGCGGCCAGATTGTATGACAGCAGCGTTTCCAGCAGCTTTTCTTCGCGTTCTATACGGTGCTGGGATTCAGCCAGCATTATCTGATAACCGGCGGGTTGGAGGACTTTTTGCAGCCCGGCAAACATCTCGGCACAGCCCGGTTCGGACAGGCTTGGTACAATCATTGCGATGGTGTAAGAAGAGGCGGAGGCCAGTGAACTCGCTGCCTGATTGGGTAAATACCCCAACTGGCTGACAGCTTCTTCGATCTTTTCACGCAGCTTATCCGAGACTTGTTCTGGCGTGCGCAATGCGCGGGAGACGGTCATGCTACCCACGCCCGCAAGCTGCGCCACATCAGCCAGCGTTACCCTCCCGGTACTGCGTCTTTTCTTGTTAATGGACATTCACAATCCTGACTCCTAC
Source organism: Enterobacteriaceae bacterium Kacie_13 (assembly GCA_013457415.1). Taxonomy (NCBI): domain Bacteria; kingdom Pseudomonadati; phylum Pseudomonadota; class Gammaproteobacteria; order Enterobacterales; family Enterobacteriaceae; species Enterobacteriaceae bacterium Kacie_13. The sequence continues at coordinate 3,255,881 of CP045665.1, read as the reverse complement.
ACCCGCAGGTATAGCGAAAAAAGCAAGCCGCAGCAGGGTGATACCTGAAGGTTCCACGGCAGAATTGGGTAAATTATCGGTGATTTCCCGACAAAGTATACCGTTATTTGTGCGAACTGCGGTCTGGCGATACCGGAGTGTGACTATTTTTGATAGCGCTATCACAGTTCCCAATGATAGAAGTTTGGTAGCGCTATCTTTGCGAGATGTATCACAGATGTTAACGCTACCGGTGAGTAGAGTCAGGGCGTTGGTGTTGTCTGGGGGAATTCGGCACACCCGCTCATAAAAAAATAAACCGGAGCTATACCTATGCTGAATGATTGGCTGACGTCTGACAGGATTCAGATCAGAACAGATATCACGGACTGGCGGCAGGCAGTGGAAGTCAGCGCTGAACCACTGTTAGAAGATGGCACTATCACCCCTGACTACCTGACAGCAATATTTGCCCAGCGGGAAAAGTTGGGCCCGTATTTCGTTCTGGCACCGGGGATTGCGATGCCGCATGCCCGACCGGAAGAGGGTGCAAAAGGGTTAGGACTGTCGCTGCTCACGTTGCCACGCGGCGTGAAATTTAATTCCGAAGATAATGATCCGGTATATACGGTAGTGATGTTATCGGCACCGGATAAACACAGTCATATCGAGTTAATCTCTGAACTGGCGGAGTTATTCTCCAGCGATGAAGAGATGCAGAAAATACATCAGGCAATAGATATTAAAACCATTCAGGATGTCCTCGCGAAATTCTGACCCTAAACTCTTCGTTAATGGAATGACGTTAATTCATCACGGAAGTAGCGACGAGTAATGACATCAGAAAATATTCTGATGCGTGAACCTACAAACTTTTAAAAACACAGGTGAATAAGATGAAAATCATGGCGATTTGCGGTTCCGGTTTAGGCAGTAGTTTTATGGTCGAAATGAATATCAAAAAAGTGCTGAAAAAATTAAATATTCAGGCTGACGTTGAGCATTCTGATTTATCGTCAGCCATCCCCGGTGAGGCCGATTTGTTCGTGATGGCCAAGGATATCGCTGCCAGTGCCAACATCCCTGAAAATCAGCTGGTTGTCATTACCAATATTGTGGATATTAACGAGCTGGAAACAAAATTAGTCGCACATTTTGAAAAGCATCCGGTGTCCTGACGGTCACTAAACCCTACATATAAAACTAATAAAGTATGAGGTGGATATGTTTATCCAGGAAACGCTCAAGTTTGTGGTTGATATATTAAAAGTCCCGGCTGTTCTGGTGGGGCTCATCGCATTAATCGGCCTGGTCGCACAAAAGAAAAATTTTTCTGATGTGGTAAAAGGCACGGTGAAAACAATACTGGGTTTTCTCGTTTTAGCAGGCGGTGCGACGGTATTAGTCGGCTCGTTAAATCCGTTAGGCGGAATGTTCGAGCACGCCTTTAATATTCAGGGGATTATTCCAAATAACGAAGCGATTGTTTCTATCGCGATGGAAAAATTCGGTGCACCAACCGCCTTAATTATGGCCTTCGGTATGGTCGCGAACCTTATCGTGGCACGTTTCACCCGCCTCAAATATGTCTTCCTGACTGGGCACCACACGTTCTACATGGCCTGTATGATCAGCGTCATTCTGACCGTCGCCGGTTTTGAGGGCGTGGCGCTGGTCTTCACCGGCTCCCTGACGCTCGGTCTTATCATGGCGTTCTTCCCGGCACTGGCGCAGCGTTATATGCGTAAAATCACCGGCAACGATGATATCGCCTTCGGCCATTTTGGCACCATCGGCTATGTGCTTTCCGGCTGGATCGGCAGTAAGGTCGGTAAAGGTTCACGCTCTACCGAGGAGATGAATCTGCCAAAAAACCTCAGCTTCCTGCGCGACAGCTCCATCTCCATCTCGCTGACCATGATCATTATTTATCTGATTATGGCGGTCTTCGCCGGACAGATTTTCGTTGAAGCCACTTACAGCGCAGGCCAGAACTATCTGGTGTACTCCATCATCATGGCAATTACCTTTGCGGCGGGTGTGTTCATCATCCTGCAAGGTGTACGCCTGATTCTGGCTGAAATCGTTCCTGCGTTCGTCGGTTTCTCCGAGCGACTGGTGCCAAACGCCCGTCCGGCGCTGGACTGTCCGGTAGTGTATCCGTATGCACCAAATGCGGTATTGATCGGCTTCTTATTCAGCTTCCTCGGCGGTCTGGTTGGCCTGTTCCTGCTTGGACAGATGCACATGGTACTGATCCTGCCAGGCGTGGTACCGCACTTCTTCACCGGTGCCACCGCGGGTGTATTCGGTAACGCCACTGGCGGACGTCGCGGAGCGATGTTCGGTGCCTTTGCCAACGGTGTGCTGATCACCTTCCTGCCGGTTCTGTTGCTGCCGGTGCTCGGTGCCCTGGGCTTTGCCAACGCCACATTCTCTGACGCGGACTTCGGTGTCATCGGTATCCTGCTGGGTAATCTGGCTCGCTTCATGTCGAAAGAAGCCATTATGGCGCTGATTGTCGGGATCTTCGCCGTCCTCGTCGCTTACAACTATCTCGGTAAAAAACCTGCTGCGGCGAAAGCCGTCAGCGAAGAGTAATTCAGTCACTCATTACGTCTCTTATCACCATCCGGGAAACACCGTCCAGACCTGTCAGAAATGACAGGTCTGGATAAGTGCTCACTAAAATAAGGACCCAACAAGATGAAAGATGTCCACGAGGTTCGTGATCTGGCCCGTCATATCCGCATCGAGACGCTGAAAATGCTGACCGGTCTGGGATTCGGGCATTATGGCGGCAGTATGTCAGTGGTGGAAACGCTGGCGGTGTTATACGGCGATGTCATGCGAATTGACCCGAAAAAACCTGACTGGCAGGAGCGCGATTATTTTGTGCTCTCCAAAGGCCATGCCGGTCCGGCGTTGTACGCCACGCTGGCGCTCAAAGGGTATTTCCCGGTCAGCGAACTGAAAACGCTGAACGAAAATGGCACCAAATTGCCCAGCCATCCCGATCGTCTGCGCACTATTGGCGTTGATGCGACCACCGGTTCGCTCGGGCAGGGCGTGTCTATTGCCGCTGGTATGGCGCTCTCCCATAAGCTGGCCGGTCGTACCAACCGCGTGTTCTGCATTCTCGGCGACGGCGAACTGAACGAGGGCCAGTGCTGGGAAGCCTTCCAGTTTATCGCGCACCACAATTTGCATAATCTGACGCTGTTTATCGATTACAACAAACAACAGCTCGACGGCATGCTCGATGAAGTGATCAAACCTTTCGATCTGGCTGGTAAATTCAGCGCTTTTGGCTTTGATGTGCAAACGATCAAAGGTGACGATGTGGTCGCAATCAGCAATGCAGTCACGCCCGTGCGTCAGGGCGAGCAGCGTCCGCTGGTGGTGATCCTCGACAGCATTAAAGGGCAGGGCGTGACCTATCTGGAGCAACTGGCGAATTCCCACCATTTGCGCTTAACGCCGGATGTGAAACTGGAAATTGAAAACGCGATCGCTGAGCTGGAGGCCACCCATGTTTGAAGTCTCTCTGGAATTACAAAAAGACGCGGTGGAAATGCGTAAGGTTTACGCCAATACCGTGCGCGAAAAGATTGTTGAGAACACGCCGATCATCGCGCTGGAAGCAGATCTGATGAGTTCGATGGCGATGGATGGCGTGCATAAAGACCATCCTTCCCATGTCATTAACTGCGGCATCATGGAAGCCAACGTGATCGGCGTGGCTGCGGGGCTATCACTCACCGGCCGCGTGCCTTTTGTGCATACCTTTACCGCCTTTGCCAGCCGCCGCTGCTTCGATCAGCTGTTTATGTCGTTGGATTACCAGAAGAATAACGTCAAAATCATTGCCTCTGATGCTGGCGTCAGCGCCTGTCACAACGGCGGCACGCATATGTCTTTCGAAGACATGGGTATTGTGCGCGGGTTGGCGAACTCGGTAGTGATGGAAGTGACCGACGCGGTGATGTTCCGCGATATTCTGTTGCAGCTGATGGATCTGAAAGGGTTCTACTGGGTACGGACAATCCGTAAACAGGCGACGCAAATTTATCAGGAAGGTTCAACCTTCAGCATTGGCAAAGCGAATGTGCTGCGCGACGGGAGCGACGTGACGCTGATTGCCAACGGCATCATGGTCGCGGAAGCGCTGAAAGCGGCAGAAATGCTGGAGCGCGAAGGCGTGAGCGCGGCAGTTATCGACATGTTTACGCTCAAACCTATCGATAAAGACGTCATCATTAAGTACGCCGCCAAAACCGGTAAAATCGTTACCTGCGAAAACCACAGTATTCACAACGGCCTGGGTTCAGCGGTAGCGGAAGTGCTGGTGGAAAACCATCCGGTGCCGATGCGCCGCGTGGGTGTGAAGGAGCGTTATGGTCAGGTCGGAACGCAGGAGTTTTTACAGCAGGAGTACGGGCTGACCGCCGAACATATTCTCGAGGCGGCAAAGCAGTTGCTGTGAGCGAAAAGTGAGGAAATCTGAAGGTAAAAACGCCGACGTGATGTCGGCGTTTTACTGTCTTATATACTGTTATTCGGGCGTAAAATAATTCAGGGAATTATTTTGCAGCCTCTTCTGCCTGAGCAGACTGAATCGCAGTCAGTGCCACGGTGTAGACGATATCGTCAACCAGTGCGCCACGGGACAAGTCATTAACTGGTTTGCGCATACCCTGCAGCATCGGCCCAATAGAGACCAGATCCGCAGAACGCTGTACCGCTTTGTAGGTGGTGTTACCCGTGTTCAGATCCGGGAAGATGAATACCGTCGCCTGACCTGCAACCGGTGAGTTTGGTGCTTTTGACAGAGCAACGTCAGCCATGATCGCGGCATCGTATTGCAGAGGGCCATCGATGATCAGGTCTGGACGTTTTTCCTGTGCCAGACGGGTCGCTTCACGCACTTTCTCAACGTCGCTGCCTGCGCCGGAGTTACCGGTTGAGTAGGAGATCATCGCCACACGTGGTTCGATACCGAACGCCGCTGCGGAATCCGCAGACTGGATCGCGATTTCAGAAAGTTGTTCAGCCGTTGGATCCGGGTTGATCGCGCAGTCACCGTAAACCAGAACCTGATCAGGCAGCAGCATGAAGAACACGGAAGACACCAGCGAGCTGCCCGGTGCGGTTTTGATCAGCTGCAACGGTGGGCGGATGGTGTTAGCGGTGGTGTGAACAGCACCGGAAACCAGACCGTCAACCTTGCCTTGTTCCAGCATCAGGGTGCCGAGAACCACGTTATCTTCCAGCTGTTCGCGCGCAACCACTTCGGTCATGCCTTTGCTTTTACGCAGTTCAACCAGACGTGCCACATACTCTTCGCGCACGGCAACCGGATCGATGATTTCGATGCCTGCACCCAGAATCACGCCCTGAGCCGCTGCGACGCGTTTGATCTCATCCGGATTACCCAGCAATACGCATTCTGCGATACCACGTTCAGCGCAAAGTGCTGCCGCTTTCACGGTACGCGGCTCGTCGCCTTCCGGCAGGACGATACGTTTACCGGCTTTACGCGCCAGTTCGGTCAGCTGATAACGGAATGCTGGCGGAGACAGACGACGTGAACGCTCGGAGTGCGCGCTCAGGGAGTCGATCCAGTCTGCGTTGATGTGAGAAGCCACGTATTGTTGCAGTTTCTCAACGCGCTGATGGTCGTCCGCAGGGACTTCCAGATTGAAGCTTTGCAGGCTCAGGGAGGTCTGCCAGGTGTTGGTATCTACCATAAATACAGGCAGGCCAGTCTGGAAAGCACGTTCGCAGAGGCTGTTAATACGTTCGTCGATTTCGTAGCCACCGGTCAGCAGGATAGCGCCGATTTCCACGCCGTTCATTGCCGCCAGACAGGCTGAAACCAGTACGTCTGGGCGGTCAGCGGAGGTCACCAGCAGTGAACCCGGACGGAAGTGTTCCAGCATGTGCGGAATGCTGCGTGCACAGAAGGTCACGGATTTCACACGACGGGTTTGCACGTCGCCTTCGTTGATGATGCGGGCATTCAGGTGTTTCGCCATGTCGATTGCGCGGGTGGCAATCAGCTCAAAGCTCCATGGAATGCAGCCCAGCACCGGCAGCGGGCTGTTGGCGAATAGCTGAGTCGGGTCGATGTTCGCCACGCTGGCTTTATTGGAATCATCGAAGATTTCAGAAAGGTCCGGACGTGTACGGCCCTGATCGTCAACAGGTGCGTTCAGTTTGTTAATGATAACGCCGGTGATGTTGGTATTTTTGCTGCCGCCGAAGCTGGAACGAGCCAATTCAATACGTTCTTTCAGCTGCGCAGGAGAATCGTTACCCAGCGCCAGAACGAAGACGATTTCTGCGTTCAGGGTTTTGGCGATTTCATAGTTCAGCGCGTTGGCAAACTGGTGTTTACGCGTAGGAACCAGACCTTCAACCAGCACCACTTCTGCATCTTTGGTGTTTTCGTGATAACGCGCGATGATTTCTTCCATCAGCACGTCTTGCTGGTTTGAACTCAGCAGCGCTTCAACGTGGCTCATTTTCAGCGGTTCTGCTGCGGTCACGGAAGAATTGGCGCGAATGATGGTGGTAGTTTGATCGGGTGCATCACCGCCGGCACGTGGTTGTGCGATCGGTTTGAAGATGCTCAGGCTGACGCCTTTTTGTTCCATTGCACGGATCACACCGAGGCTGACGCTGGTCAGACCAACGCTGGTACCTGTGGGGATCAACATAATTGTACGGGACACGGCTAAACCTCTTTAACGTTTGCCAGGCAGAGACGGTCGCAGGTTTGTGCAGAGGAGATAATGATCAGCATGAGCGCGATGATTATCCTGCGCGGTGCGTCCAAACGGGCGGCGTTTGCCTTGAGTTAAAAAATCACTGCCAGCAATCGCTGGCAGTGCTGAATCGGATTATGCAGTCAGACGCGCGGCGTCTTGCGCAATCACCAGCTCTTCATTGGTTGGGATAACCAGAGCGGTGCGGGTGCCTTCTTTATTGATGGCACCGGATTTGCCAAAGCGTGCTGCAAGGTTGCGTTCGTGGTCAACTTCAAAACCTAACAGGCCCAGTTTTCCAAGTGACAGTTCGCGCACCATGGCTGCGTTTTCGCCGATACCGCCGGTGAAGACTACCGCGTCCAGACGACCTTCCATCAGTGAGGTATAGCTACCGATGTATTTCGCCAGACGGTGGCAGAATACGTCCATTGCACGTTTGGCATCAGGTTTGGTGGTGTAGTTGTCTTCAACGTAACGACAGTCGCTGGTGACTTCGGTCAGGCCCAGCAGGCCAGATTCTTTGGTCAGCATTTTGTTGATTTGATCAACGGTCATGCCCAGAGAGTCATGCAGGTGGAAGATGATCGCCGGGTCGATGTCACCGCTGCGGGTGCCCATCACCAGACCTTCCAGCGGGGTCAGACCCATGGAAGTATCGACGCATTTACCGTTACGGATTGCGCTGACGGAACCGCCGTTACCCAGATGGCAAGTGATCAGGTTCACTTCTTCCACTGGTTTGTTCAGCATTTTCGCGGCTTCCTGGGTCACATAGAAGTGGCTGGTGCCGTGTGCGCCATAACGACGAACGTGGTGATCGCGGTACAGGCTGTACGGGAGGGCGTACAGGTAAGATTCTTCTGGCATGGTCTGATGGAAAGCGGTGTCGAAAACGGCAACGTTTTTGTCAGCCAGTTTAGGGAAAGATTTCAGCGCTTCGTCGATACCGATCAGGTGAGCCGGGTTGTGCAGCGGTGCAAACGGGATGGATTCTTTGATACCTTCGATAACAGCATCGTTGATCAGCATTGATTTGGTCAGCTTTTCGCCGCCATGAACGATGCGGTGGCCGATTGCAACCAGCTCTGCGGACAGCTCAGGTTTTTTGCTCAGGATGTTGTTAACGATGAATTTCAGCGCTTCGCTGTGTGCGGCACCCGCACCCAACGCAGCTTCTTCTTTGCCACCGTCCATTTTCCACTTAATGCGCGCTTCCGGCAGGTGGAAACATTCGGCTAAACCTGAAATGTGCTCTTCGCCGTTCACAGCATCAATGATTGCGAACTTAAGGGAAGAACTACCACAGTTAAGAACCAGTACAAGCTTACTCGACATGGAAGTACCTATTTATTGTTGGTGCTGTTTAAGGAAAAAAACAATACACATGGTTAATAAATCGTCAGTCTGACATCAAGCGTAGCGCATAATGGCGGTGACAATTATGATTAACATCATGCCAGAGAGCCAAAGCAGGCATGATAATGAAAAAGCTAAAGAATCGCAGGACGCTGGTTTTATCTGTGCGTGTAAATCGCCGAAAAGTATTGGCGCAGTGCACAAAATGTCTCTGTTTTACGTCTTTAGAATGTTATCTGTTAGTGAAAACACTAACAAAAAATACAATTAGTAATTACAAAACACCTCAGCCCGAGGCACTATGCTTAATGATGAGGGTGTAAATGCTGCGACAGGATACCGGCACGTTTCAGCAAAAACAAAATATATTTTATCGTGGTAAACTCCAGTTTGTGTTTTACAAATATTTTTTAATTATTACACGTGAAGTTGAGGTGCAATTATGACGAGTAAGCCAACAGGCTCTGTAAGCTGGTTCCAGGTATTCCAGCGTGGGCAGCATTATATGAAAACATGGCCGTCTGATAAGCGCCTGGCTCCGGTCTTTCCGGAAAATCGCATTTCCACAGCGACCCGTTTTGCGGTCCGCTTTATGCCACCTGTCGCGATCTTCACACTGACCTGGCAGATTGCGCTCGGCGGTCAGCTCGGCCCGGCCGTCGCCACGGCGATATTTGCCTGTAGTTTGCCGATGCAGGGACTGTGGTGGCTCGGTCGCCGTTCACTGACGCCGTTGCCGCCCACGTTGCTGAGCTGGTTCCACGATGTTCGCAATAAGCTCGCCGAAGCGGGTCAGGCTCTCGCCCCTGTGGAAGGTACGCCGACCTATCAGGCACTCGCAGACGTCCTTAAGCGTGCGTTCAAGCAGCTCGATAAAACCTTTCTCGACGATCTTTAAGACCGTTTCTCTGCGCTTACGTTCTCAGCTTCTTGATTGTTAAGCTTCGCTGCATTGCATATTGACCGGAGGAAAGTCTCCTCCGGTGATTATTTCACATGAGATCCAGACCCAAATCAAAGAATGGTGTGCTTGCGATTTCGCATAAGTTTGCGCTATGCCATGCTTTGCTCATTATGCAGACATGAGGATTTTCACGATGGAAATGACTAACGCGCAACGCCTGATCTTGTCGAATCAATACAAAATGATGACCATGCTGGATCCCGATAATGCTGAACGCTATCGCCGTTTGCAAACGGTGATTGAGCGCGGTTTCGGCTTGCAAATGCGCGAGCTGGACAGGGATTTCGGTGAACTGCCGGAAGAAACCTGCCGCACAGTGATTAACATTATGGAAATGCACCATGCGATGCAGGTGTCATGGACCAATCTGAAAGACACCCAAGGTTTGGATCGCCGCCGTATCGATTTCCTCGGCTTCGATGCTGCAACGGAATCCCGCTATTTAAGCTATGTCCGCTTTATGGTGAACACCGAAGGACGTTACACTGACTTCGATGCTGGCACACACGGGTTTAACTCACAGACCAAAATGTGGGATAAATACCAGCGCATGTTGACGGTCTGGCAATTGTGCCCACGTCAGTATCATCTGAGCGCCGTTGAGATAGCGCAAATTATTAATGCCTGATTTGAATTAACTAAAGAGGAATTACCTGTGGAGTGTAAAGGTTTCTTGTTCGACCTTGATGGAACGTTAGTGGATTCATTACCAGCAGTTGAGCGTGCATGGGTTAACTGGGCGCTCAGTTGGGGAGTCAGCCCGCAAGACGTTCTGGCCTTTATTCATGGCAAACAGGCGATCACCTCTTTACGTCATTTCATGGCCGGTGAAAGCGAGGAGAAGATTCAGCAAGAGTTTCTGAAGCTGGAACAAATCGAAGCCACCGACACCGAAGGCGTTTCCGCGCTGCCGGGCGCACACTTATTACTGAGCGAACTGAATCGTCAGAACATTCCCTGGGCGATTGTCACATCTGGCTCAATGCCGGTTGCCAGTGCCCGCCATGCCGCGGCGCATTTGCCTGCGCCGGAAGTGTTCATCACCGCCGAGCAGGTTAAACACGGTAAACCCCAGCCTGATGCCTATTTACTTGGCGCAGAACGTTTAGGTCTGGCACCGCAGGAGTGTGTGGTAGTAGAAGATGCCGCGGCGGGCGTAATGGCCGGTCTGGCGGCAGGCTGCAAAGTGATTGCGGTAAATGCGCCCGACGATACGCCGGGGATTGAGAATGTCGATTTCGAACTCACCACGCTGGAAGTTCTGCTGGTGAACAGTACTGCGCAGGGCGTTACAGTCAGCCTGCGTTAAGCCAGAAAAGTACAGTTTCAACGGTTTACTTGATATAGACCTCGCTCCGGCGGGGTTTTTTTATGCCATTCTAAATCCCATTTTCAGTCTTCCATCTCAACGCAAAAGGAGTTTGTTTTGACCGGTGAATTAATTTGGGTTGTGGTACTGCTGCTGATTGCCATGGTGCTGTTCGCGCGTAATACGCTGCGCATGGATATCGTCGCTTTGCTGGTCATTATTGCCTTTGTGCTGAGCGGTACGCTGACGCTTAACGAAGCGCTGGCCGGATTTAGCGATCCGAACGTGATTTTGATCGCTGCTTTGTTTGTTGTCGGTCACGGGCTGGTGCGAACTGGCGTGGCGTATCAGGTGGGCGACTGGCTGATGAAGGTCGCCGGTCACAGCGAAATCCGTATGCTGATTTTGCTGATGCTGACGGTCGCCGGGCTGGGCGCGTTTATGAGTTCTACCGGCGTTGTTGCGATATTTATTCCGGTGGTGATTAGCGTTTCTGCCCGTATGAAAACCTCACCAGCGCGGCTGATGATGCCGCTGAGTTTTGCCGGGCTTATCAGCGGTATGATGACGCTGGTCGCCACGCCGCCAAACATGGTGGTGAACAGCGAGCTGTTGCGGGAAGGATTTGACGGTTTTGGCTTCTTCGGCGTCACGCCGGTGGGACTGGTGGTGCTTGTTATGGGCATCGGATATATGCTGATCGCCCGTCGATGGTTGTCTGCAGAAGAGGCCTCGCAGGATAAACAGCGCTGGAAGCGGCGTACCTTCCGCGATCTGATCCGCGATTATCAGCTTAATGGCCGTGCGCGCAGAATGACTATCCGCCCCGGCTCGCCATTGGTCGGGCGCACGCTGGACGATTTACATCTGCGCTCCCGTTATGGCGCCAACGTGGTCGGGATCGAGCGTTGGCGTAAGTTCCGCCGTGTGATGGTCAGTGCTACCGGTAATACAGAATTGTGTGCACGTGACGTGCTTCTTCTGGATATGACCGACCCTGAGATTTCTATCCGGCAAATGTGCACCGATGAAATGCTGGAGCCGATGGTGCTGCGCGGCGAATATTTCTCCGAGCAGTCGCGCGACGTCGGGATGGCGGAAGTCTCGTTAATTCCTGACTCTGAACTGCTGGGCAAAACACTGCGCGACGTAGCATTCCGTTCCACTTATGGTCTGAATGTGGTGGGCATACGCCGTCAGGGTGAAGCGCTGCCGGGCAAACTGGTCGATGAGGAATTGCAGCTCGGTGACATGCTGCTGGTGATTGGCGACTGGAAATTGATCCGCCAGCTTCAGCAGCAGATGCATGATTTTATAGTGCTCAGCCTGCCTGCCGAAGTGGATGACGTGGCGCCCGCACTCAGTCAGGCACCTCATGCACTGTTCTGTCTGGCGCTGATGGTCGCGCTGATGTTAACTGACGACGTGTCGAACGCGATTGCGGCGATTATCGCCTGTCTGCTGATGGGCAAATTTCGCTGTATCACAATGGAAGGTGCGTACCGGGCGATTCACTGGCCGAGTCTGCTGCTGATCGTCGGGATGATGCCGTTCGCGCTGGCGCTGCAAAAAACCGGCGGCGTGGCGCTGATTGTCGAAGGTCTGATGCAGGTGAGTGGCGGTTATGGCCCGTACATGATGCTGCTGAGTCTGTTTATCCTTTGCGCCACCATCGGGCTGTTTATTTCCAATACAGCGACGGCGGTATTGATGGCGCCGATCGCTATCGCGGCGGCGCATCAGATGGGCGTGTCACCTTACCCGTTCACGATGATCATCGCCATTGCGGCTTCGGCGGCATTTATGACGCCGGTGTCATCTCCGGTGAATACGCTGGTGATGGTGCCGGGGAATTACCGCTTTGGCGATTTCCTGCGTATCGGGGTGCCTTTCACGCTGCTGGTGATGGCCGTCAGCGTGTTTCTGGTACCGGTGCTCTATCCGTTCTGATTAAAGAACGTGCCATTCGCTCATCGCTCTGACCGCACATTCCGGTCAGAGCGATTCGTCGAGGCTGATTTCATCCAGAGATAGGCTGAAGCTCGGTACGAAGATTTCCATAAAGTAATCCATTTCCGGGCTTTTACGGTCAGCCAGTGTTTTTTCCAGACGCGCTTTGGCCAGCGTGAATTCGTTGTTACCTGCTGATAACTCTTCCAGACATTTCAGATAGGCGCACAGCGCATCCGCCTGTTTCACAGTCAGCTTTTCGTCATCGCTGTAGTAATGTTCGTCGATCAGCGGACGGAAATCTTCCTGCAATTCTTCCGGCAGCATCTCAATCAGCTTTTGCTGAGCAATCTTCTCGATCTTTTTGTATTCATGCGCGATTTGCGGATTGTAATACTTGATAGGTGTCGGCATGTCGCCGGTCAGCACTTCGCTGGCATCGTGATACATAGCGAGCAGGGCGACGCGTTCGACGTTCAGGTTGCCATCAAATTTGCGGTTTTTAATCACGGCCAGTGCGTGAGCCACGAAGGCGACCTGCAAGCTATGCTCGGAGACGTTTTCGGTGCGTACATTACGCATCAGCGGCCAGCGGCTAATCAGTTTCAGGCGGGAAAGATGGGCGAAGAAATGGCTCTGATTCATGGCACTCTCATTAATAACGGCAAATGAGTGTTCATTGTGAGGAGTGTAACGGCAATCGGCAAGTGTGATCAGCAAGATAAAGCAGGGCGCAGAAATCTGCGCCCGAGGGAATTACTGACGGTAGGTTTCAAGGAACCGGCCGAGCTTATTGATTGCCATTTCCAGCTCATCGACGCGCGGCAACGTCACGATACGGACGTGATCAGGATAGGGCCAGTTGAACGCCGAGCCCTGAACCAGCAGAACTTTTTGCTGCAACAGCAAATCCAGCACCAGTTTCTGGTCGTCATGAATATTAAAACGCTTGGCGTCGATACGAGGGAACATATACAGCGCGCCTTTCGGTTTCACGCAAGAGACGCCGGGGATCTGGTTGATCAGTTCCCACGCGCGGTCACGCTGTTCCACCAGCCGACCGCCTGGCTGAATGAATTCATTAATGCTCTGATAACCGCCCAGCGCAGTCTGAATCGCGTGCTGCATCGGCACGTTGGCACAAAGGCGCATCGAAGCCAGCATTTCCAGCCCTTCGATGTAACCTTTGGCGTGTTTCTTCGGCCCGTTCAACACCATCCAGCCCTGACGGAAACCTGCAACGCGATAGGTCTTCGACAGCCCGTTAAAAGTGACGGTCAGCAAGTCCGGTGCCAGCGACGCAATGGAGATGTGCTGGGCTTCGTCGTACAGGATCTTGTCGTAGATTTCGTCGGCGAAAATAATCAGATTGTGTTCGCGTGCGATATCCACGATCTGCATCAGCAACTCTCTGCTGTACACAGCGCCGGTCGGGTTATTCGGGTTGATGATGACGATACCACGGGTGCGCGGAGTGATTTTGTCGCGAATATCGGCGATATCCGGGAACCAGTCGGCGCCTTCATCACAAAGATAGTGCACCGCATTACCGCCGGAGAGGGAAACTGCCGCAGTCCATAACGGATAATCGGGAGCGGGTACCAGCATTTCATCACCGGTATTAAGTAACGCTTGCATTGACTGAACGATCAGCTCCGACACGCCGTTACCGATGTAAATATCTTCAACCGTCATGTCACGCATATCGCGCGCCTGATAGTGCTGCATGATGGCTTTACGTGCGGAAAACAGGCCTTTGGAGTCACAGTACCCTTGCGCGGTCGGCAGGTTGCGGATGACGTCTACCAGAATTTCATCAGGTGCATCAAAACCGAATGGTGCAGGGTTGCCGATGTTCAGTTTGAGGACTTTGTTACCTTCTTCTTCAAGACGTTTTGCTTCTTTGAGCACCGGGCCGCGAATGTCGTAGCAGACGTTGTCCAGTTTGCGGGATTTTTCAATCGGTGACATGTAAATGGGAGCCTTTTGCAGTAAAGCCTGTTCTTCCCTGGCGCACAGCGCCGTAGAACAGAGCGAAGCGGCCAATTTACTCTCCGGACTCGGGCATGAGAAGGGCTGCGCACCGTTTTGGTGAAAAACAGTAGGAAAAGCGCAGGGGGTGGGGATTTCTGTTTCGTTTTGGGTTTTGAATTGGTTTGTTAATTTGATAATTAAGTGATTTATAGTTTTAAATTCTGTCAATGCTCGATTTGTAACCTAAAAATTCCCTGTTTTGACTGCCTGACCGGTATAAACCTAGCGCGAGTCTGTAGGTAATTTGAACAGTACATCACCAAAACTTACCAAACCTCGATAAATTCTGAAAAAAAATGGCCCGATTTTGAGATCCGGGAACAAATCATGAAGAGGAATTTGTTTTATTTGGCTAATGATTATTAATAACCGCTGGATGAATGATCATAAGATAAGTCTGTCGGCGTATGTATTTTGTTAGGTTTTATAAATGCGTTCTTTACGTATATTTAATCAATTGGCTATAAAGAATTTTGGCGGGTTGTAGAAAAATCTTAATGTCAGTTAAACTGATTTTTTGCAGAGAATAATGGATATCCTCGTGAGTTAATGAATTTGTTGAACTATATTTTAATATTCTCCGGGTTAATAATTAATTATGCTTATGATTCTTGGTGCTGCAATGGCGCTCAATCGCAGGCGGCAGCAGGGAAGTTGGCAGAAAGGATGTCTGTTAAATAGTCAAAATGGACTATTCTTTTTTATTAAGATTATCTAATCATTTACCCTTTGTGTGGAATTCCCGCACCTGCATTTAAGGGGATGAAAAGAGCTTTGATGAAAATTTTCATGCACAAATATTTCTCAATTTTGCTTATCAAATGAGTGAGTATCTGACATATCTGGTATTCTGCTTATTGCGGGTACTTTGACGCATCATCAGGGTAGCTTGTTATTAGATTCTATAAAGCGAAGAAAAACTATGACAAATGCAAATCGTCCAATCCTCAATCTCGACCTTGACCTGTTGAGGACATTTGTAGCTGTAGCGGATTTAAATACGTTCGCTGCAGCAGCTGCTGCCGTGTGTCGTACTCAGTCGGCGGTCAGTCAACAAATGCAACGTCTCGAACAACTCGTTGGAAAAGAACTGTTTGCCAGACATGGACGCAATAAATTATTAACTGAACACGGCATTCAGTTATTGGGGTATGCACGGAAAATTCTTCGTTTTAACGATGAAGCCTGCACCTCTTTGATGTACAGCAATGTCCAGGGCGGGATCACCATCGGTGCATCCGATGATACTGCCGACACTATTTTGCCTTTCCTGCTCAGTCGCGTGACGTCTGTTTACCCCAAATTGTCTATCGATGTGCGGGTAAAACGCAGTCCGTTTATGTTATCCATGCTGGAAAGCGAAGAAATCGATCTGGCCATCACCACGATGACGGGCACCGACCATCCGCATATCGTACTGAGAACCTCGCCGACGCTGTGGTATTGCTCAGCTGACTTTGCCTATCCGTCCGGTGACAGTGTGCCCCTGGTGGTGCTGGATGAGCCAAGTCCTTACCGTCAGATGGCAACGGAGTATCTGAATCAGGCGGGCATCCCGTGGCGCATCGCATATGTGGCATCTACGTTATCAGCGATTCGCGCCGCCGTTCGTGCCGGGCTTGGCGTGACTGCACGACCTATCGAAATGATGAGCCCTGAATTGCGTGTGTTGGGTGAACAGGATGGCTTACCACGTCTTCCTGATACACAATACGTTTTGTATAAAAATGCCCGTTGCACCAATGAACTTGCCATGGCCATTTTCAACGCGGTTGAGCAGGGGAATGACCCTTATTCTCTTAGCGCCTACGGTCCTCGTCCGGTTGTTGATGACGATCAGGAGCTGGTGGCTGATTCTAAAAGCTAATACATTTAGCCGGCTTTACTTTCCGCCCATTGTCTTAAAGGGCGGAGGTAAAGGCATCTACTCCTTTTGGGTAGTTAAACCTCTCCTTTTAGTAGTTCTATTTAAAATTTTCTTTCAAAGCCATTTTTTTCTGTGTTAAGCCAACTCATCCCACGCCATGACTGTTCTTCTCTGCAATTGCCACGTCACTAAATCACGTAAATATCGATGTTTTTTCACGTAAAGAAAAAGCATTATTTTTTTGTGTAATTCGCTTGCCGTTTTCCGTAATTCAACAAAACTTGTTAAAAGTATGACTTTTTTGCTGTCGAAATTGACAGAACTCTGACCTGGATCAAAAAAATAACCCTAATAAGAGAGTGGAAGCGCTGTCTATTCCTGCGACAATAGGAAAGTGAGAAAGATGTCATAACTCCCGTCACAGGCTCATGCTTTATCACGGTATTTAACTGACACGATTTAGCTTAAGTGTCGTCGCATCATATGTTAATTAAATGATAAGCATGTAAACTAATGTGGAGATACTTTTGTCAAAGTTGACAAAAGGTTATAGAAAAGGGTAAAAAGCCCACAACAAATCACTGGCTTAATGCCTTATTGAGCCGTGACCTGTGTGGTTATTAATCCTTCCCTTGAATCGATGTGGTACGCAAACTGCCGATCCCATAGAGCAGATGCAGAGTGCCACTTTTGATGAGTAAGCAATGAGTATGTCAACAGCCACTGAAGTCATCGCTCAACACTGGGCGTTCGCCGTTTTTCTTGTCGTTGCCGTTGGGCTTTGTTGCCTGATGTTACTGGGCGCCGCGTTCCTTGGCGGGAGAGCCAGAGCACGCTACAAAAACACGCCTTTTGAATCAGGTATCGCCTCGGTGGGTACTGCCCGCCTGCGTCTTTCCGCAAAGTTCTACCTGGTCGCCATGTTTTTCGTCATTTTTGACGTTGAAGCCCTGTATTTGTACGCATGGTCAACGTCTATTCGCGAAAGCGGCTGGACCGGATTCGTAGAAGCCACCATTTTCATTTTGGTACTGCTGGCTGGTTTGTTTTATCTGGTGCGGATTGGCGCGCTGGACTGGACACCAACACGTTCGAAAGGACCTGTTAAACCAAGCCCGGCAATTAATACCAACAGTCACCCTCAGTAAGTCATAGCGAGGCAATAAGATGGAATATACGCTCACCCGCGTAGACCCGGACGGTGAGAACGACCGTTACCCCCTGCAAAATCAGGAGGTCGTCGGCGATCCTCTTCAGGAGCAGGTTAAGCGCAGCGTTTTCATGGGAAACCTTCAGGAATCACTGCACGGCATGGTGAACTGGGGACGCAAAAACTCCCTCTGGCCTTACAACTTCGGCCTTTCCTGTTGCTACGTCGAAATGGTGACGTCATTCACTGCGGTGCATGACGTTGCGCGTTTTGGTGCAGAAGTTCTGCGTGCATCGCCGCGTCAGGCTGATTTCATGGTGGTGGCAGGAACCTGCTTTACCAAAATGGCCCCGGTAATACAACGCTTGTACGACCAGATGCTCGAGCCGAAATGGGTGATTTCGATGGGCGCCTGCGCGAACTCAGGCGGCATGTACGATATTTATTCAGTGGTGCAGGGTGTGGATAAGTTCCTGCCCGTCGATGTGTATATCCCGGGGTGCCCGCCGCGTCCTGAGGCTTACATGCAGGCGCTATTGCTGCTGCAGGAATCTATCGGTAAAGAACGCCGCCCATTGTCATGGGTTGTCGGTGATCAGGGTGTTTACCGCGCGAATATGCAGTCTGAAAAAGAGCGTAAACGTGCTGAACGCATAGCCGTGACAAATCTGCGTTCGCCGGACGAGATTTAACACTGCGGTCTGAGAGTCAACCCTGAGGGGTGGTGAACCCCCTTACGGCATAAATGACCATTTAGTGTGGTGAAAAAAATATGACAGATTTGACGACGCAAAATACCGCCCTGCCAGCATGGCATACCCGTGATCATCTTGATGATCCGGTGATTGGCGAGTTGCGTAACCGTTTTGGGCCTGAGGCCTTTACTGTTCAGCCGACCCGTACCGGAATTCCCGTGGTGTGGTTCAAGCGTGAACAGATCCTGGAAGCGATTACCTTTTTACGAAAACAGCCAAAACCTTACGTCATGCTTTTCGATCTGCATGGTGTTGATGAGCGTTTACGTACCCACCGCGACGGTTTACCGGCCGCGGATTTTTCCGTTTTCTACCACCTGATCTCCGTCGAGCGTAACCGCGACATCATGCTTAAGGTGGCACTGGCTGAAAACGATCTCCACGTTCCGACCCTGACCAAAGTGTTCCCGAATGCTAACTGGTATGAGCGCGAAACCTGGGAAATGTTTGGCATTACCTTTGATGGCCACCCGCACCTGACGCGCATTATGATGCCGCAGACGTGGGAAGGGCACCCTTTGCGTAAAGACTACCCGGCACGCGCCACCGAGTTCGATCCTTATGAGCTGACCAAGCAAAAAGAAGAACTCGAGATGGAAGCGCTGACCTTCAAGCCTGAAGACTGGGGAATGAAGCGCGGCACCGAAAATGAGGACTTCATGTTCCTCAACCTCGGACCTAACCACCCGTCAGCACACGGTGCGTTCCGCATCATTTTACAGTTGGATGGCGAAGAAATTGTCGACTGTGTACCGGACGTCGGTTATCACCACCGCGGCGCTGAAAAGATGGGCGAACGCCAGTCATGGCACAGCTACATTCCGTACACTGACCGTATCGAATACCTTGGCGGTTGCGTTAACGAAATGCCTTACGTGCTGGCTGTTGAAAAACTGGCTGGTATCGTCGTGCCGGATCGCGTTAACACCATCCGTGTGATGCTGTCTGAACTGTTCCGTATCAACAGCCACCTGCTGTACATCTCTACGTTTATTCAGGACGTGGGCGCGATGACGCCAGTGTTCTTCGCCTTTACCGATCGTCAGAAAATTTACGATCTGGTGGAAGCGATCACTGGTTTCCGTATGCACCCGGCCTGGTTCCGAATCGGTGGCGTTGCACACGACCTGCCGAAAGGCTGGGATCGTCTGCTGCGTGAGTTCCTTGACTGGATGCCAGCCCGTCTGGATTCCTACGTCAAGGCGGCGCTGAAAAACACCATTCTGATTGGACGTTCCAAAGGCGTAGCGGCGTACAACGCCGATGATGCGCTGGCATGGGGCACTACCGGTGCTGGCCTGCGTGCGACCGGAATCGACTTCGATGTGCGTAAATGGCGTCCTTATTCAGGTTACGAAAACTTTGATTTTGAAGTGCCGGTCGGCGATGGCGTCAGTGACTGCTATTCCCGCGTGATGCTGAAAGTGGAAGAGCTTCGTCAGAGCCTGCGCATTCTGGAACAGTGCTACAAAAACATGCCGGAAGGCCCGTTCAAGGCGGATCATCCGCTGACCACGCCGCCACCGAAAGAGCGTACGCTGCAACACATCGAAACCCTGATCACACACTTCCTGCAAGTGTCGTGGGGTCCGATTATGCCTGCGCAAGAATCTTTCCAGATGGTTGAAGCGACCAAAGGGATCAACAGCTACTACCTGACCAGTGACGGCAGCACCATGAGTTACCGCACACGTGTCCGTACGCCAAGCTTCCCGCATTTGCAGCAGATCCCGTCCGTAATCCGTGGCAGCCTGGTATCCGACCTGATCGTATATCTGGGCAGTATCGATTTTGTAATGTCAGATGTGGACCGCTAACGATGACAGATATCAATAAAGACTCAGGTGTTCAGTACATCAACATCAGCGAACCGGTGGTGACTCCGGTGTTTGAGCTGAGTGATGCTGAACGCGAAGCGATTGAACACGAGAAACATCACTACGAAGATGCCCGTGCGGCCTCCATCGAAGCGTTGAAGATCGTGCAAAAAGCGCGTGGCTGGGTGCCTGACGGCGCTATCTACGCGATCTCCGATGTTCTGGGCATTCCTGCCAGCGACGTGGAAGGTGTGGCAACGTTTTACAGCCAAATTTTCCGCCAGCCGGTGGGGCGTCATGTGATCCGTTACTGCGACAGCGTGGTGTGCCACATCACTGGTTATCAGGGGATCCAGGCTGCTCTGGAACAACAGTTGCACATCAAGCCGGGCGAAACGACCGAAGACGGACGTTTTACTCTGCTGCCGACCTGTTGCCTTGGCAACTGTGACAAAGGCCCGTCGATGATGATCGACGAGGACACGCACAGCCGCCTGACACCAGAAGCTATCGGCCAGCTACTGGAGCGCTATGTATGACAATCAACGGTTATACGCCAAGACACATTGAACGCACGCCGGAAATGCATCCGCTGACATGGCGTATGCGTGATGATGAGCAGCCGGTCTGGCTCGACGAATACCGCAGTAAAAACGGTTACGTCGGCGCAGAAAAGGCGCTCAAAAGCATGGCGCAGGACGAAATAGTCAATCTGGTGAAAGACGCTGGCCTGAAAGGGCGCGGCGGCGCAGGTTTCTCCACCGGTCTGAAGTGGAGCCTGATGCCAAAAGACGAAAGCATGAACATCCGCTATCTGCTGTGTAACGCCGATGAGATGGAACCCGGTACGTACAAAGACCGCATGCTGATGGAGCAAATGCCGCATCTGCTGGTGGAAGGTATGTTGATCTCCGCGTTCGCGCTGAAATCTTACCGTGGCTACATCTTCCTGCGTGGCGAATACATTGAAGCTGCTGTGAATCTGCGTCGCGCGATTGCAGAAGCCACAGAAGCGGGCCTGCTGGGTAAAAATATCCTCGGTACCGGTTTTGACTTCGAACTGATCGTCCACACCGGTGCGGGTCGTTATATCTGCGGTGAAGAAACTGCATTGATTAACTCGCTCGAAGGCCGCCGCGCTAACCCGCGTTCCAAGCCACCGTTCCCGGCCTCTGCCGGTGCGTGGGGGAAACCGACCTGTGTGAACAACGTCGAAACCCTGTGCAACGTGCCTGCCATTCTGGAGCACGGCGTGGACTGGTACAAAGGCATGTCAGCGGGCAAAAGCGAAGATGCCGGTACAAAACTGATGGGCTTCTCTGGCCGGGTGAAAAATCCGGGCGTTTGGGAACTGCCTTTCGGCACAACTGCACGTGAAATTCTTGAAGACTATGCCGGCGGTATGCGTGATGGCCTGAAATTCAAAGCCTGGCAACCGGGCGGCGCAGGGACTGACTTCCTGACCGCCGATCATCTGGATCTGCCGATGGATTTCGCCAGTATCGGCAAAGCCGGTAGTCGTCTGGGCACTGCGCTGGCGATGGCCGTTGATCACGAGATTGGCATGGTGCCGCTGGTACGTAACCTGGAAGAGTTCTTCGCCCGCGAATCTTGTGGCTGGTGTACGCCGTGCCGCGATGGTTTGCCGTGGAGTGTGAAGATCCTGCGCGCACTGGAGCGTGGCGAAGGCCAGCCGGGAGATATCGAAACTCTCGAACAGCTTTGCCGCCAACTGGGTCCGGGCAAAACCTTCTGCGCACACGCGCCGGGTGCCGTGGAGCCATTGCAGAGTGCGATTAAATATTTCCGGGAAGAGTTCGAGGCGGGCATCGCCAAACAGCATTACAGCAACGCGCGGGCGATTGGCGGTATTCAGCCAAACAACCTGCTGAAACAGCGCTGGTAGTGAAGGCAACAGGCAGCGGACGTGAGCCCGCTGTGCGCGAAATCCCAAAACAAGGGACGCGCTGTCGATTGATAGACGCCAACCCGGCAAGAATTTTTGATTAACGCCCGCCGTCAGGTGGGCCACGTGGAAGCATGCTGACTATGGCTACGATTCATGTAGACGGCAAAGAATACGATGTAGACGGAGCGGACAACCTGTTACAGGCTTGCCTCTCTCTTGGCCTCGATATTCCTTATTTTTGCTGGCATCCGGCGCTGGGAAGCGTCGGCGCTTGCCGCCAATGTGCGGTTAAGCAATACCAAAACGCGGAAGACACGCGCGGTCGTCTGGTGATGTCATGTATGACACCAGCGTCCGATGGCACCTTCATTTCCATCGACGACGGCGAAGCGAAAGAGTTTCGTGAGAGCGTTGTGGAATGGTTGATGACCAACCACCCGCACGACTGCCCGGTATGTGAGGAAGGCGGTAACTGTCACCTGCAGGATATGACAGTGATGACCGGCCACAGTATGCGCCGTTACCGCTTCACCAAGCGTACCCATAACAATCAGGATCTTGGCCCGTTCATCTCTCACGAAATGAACCGCTGTATCGCCTGCTACCGTTGTGTCCGTTATTACAAGGATTACGCGGACGGCACCGACCTGGGTGTATATGGCGCGCACGACAACGTCTACTTCGGTCGCCCGGAAGATGGCCCGCTGGAAAGCGAGTTCTCCGGTAACCTGGTAGAAGTCTGTCCGACCGGCGTATTTACCGATAAGACCCACTCCGAACGCTACAACCGTAAATGGGACATGCAGTTTGCGCCAAGCATCTGTCAGCAATGTTCCGTTGGCTGTAACACCAGCCCAGGCGAGCGTTATGGCGAACTGCGTCGTATCGAAAACCGTTACAACGGTACCGTGAACCACTACTTCCTTTGTGACCGTGGTCGTTTCGGTTATGGCTACGTCAACCTGAAAGATCGTCCTAAGAAGCCTTTGCAGTTACGTGGCAACGACTGGATCGAACTGAACGCTGAACAGGCGATGCAGGGCGCGGCAGATATTCTCCGTCAGGCCAAGAAAACCATCGGTATCGGTTCTCCGCGTGCCAGCCTTGAAAGTAACTTTGCACTGCGTGAACTGGTGGGAGCCGAAAACTTCTACACCGGAATTAACGCCGCAGAGCAGGGTCGTCTGCAATTGATGCTCAACGTATTGCGTAATAGCGGTGTTCACACACCGGCGTTGCGCGAAATCGAAGATTACGATGCGGTCCTGGTGCTTGGCGAAGACCTGACGCAGACCGGCGCACGTATTGCGCTGTCAGTGCGTCAGGCAGTGAAAGGTAAAGCGCGCGCAATGGCCGCAGCCCAGCGCGTGGCTGACTGGCAAATCGCCGCGGTGCAAAACATCGGTCAGCATGCCAAACATCCGCTGTTTATTACCAACGTAGACAACACCAAACTCGACGATATCGCGGCTTACAATTACCGTGCGCCGGTTGATGAGCAGGCCCGTTTTGGCTTTGCCATCGCCCATGCGCTGGATAATTCAGCGCCAGCGGTTAGCGATCTGGCCGATGGCCTGAACAAGAAAATCGACGTGATCGTGCAGGCACTGACCGGTGCGCGCAAGCCACTGATCATCACCGGTTCCAATGCAGGTTCTGACGCAATCATTGAAGCGGCTGCCAACATCGCCAAAGCACTGAAAGTAGCAGGCAGCGATGTCGGTATTACTTTTGTGGCATCGGCGGCCAACAGTATCGGCCTGTCGATGATTGGCGGCGGATCGCTTGATGCAGCCCTTGAGTTACTGACTCAGGGTGACGCAGACAGTGCCATCGTGATGGAAAACGATCTTTACCGTCAGGCGCCGGAAGCCAAAGTCGATGCCGCGTTAGCCAATGTGCAGAACCTTCTGGTTGTTGACCATCAGCGCACGCGCATTATGGATAAAGCAACCCTGATCCTGCCTGCGGCGAGTTTCGCAGAAAGTGACGGCACGCTGGTAAATCAGGAAGGCCGCGCTCAGCGCTTCTTCCAGGTTTATGACCCGGCTTACTACGACACCACCGTTGCGATGCTGGAAAGCTGGCGCTGGATGCACTCGCTGCATTCTACCGTCAACAACCGTCACGTGGACTGGACGCAGCTTGATCATGTAATTGAAGCCTGCGTTGAGGCACTGCCGCAGCTCAAAGGCATGGTTGAAGCCGCACCAAACGCCAGCTTCCGCATTCGTGGACAAAAACTGGCACGTTCTCCGAACCGTTCAAGCGGACGTACGGCGATGCGCGCAAACATCAGCGTACATGAGCCTCGTCAGCCGCAAGATAAAGACACCATGTTTGCCTTCTCTATGGAAGGGAACAATAGCCCGACAGCCAACCGTAATCAGGTGCCATTCGCCTGGGCGCCAGGCTGGAACTCACCGCAAGCCTGGAACAAATTCCAGAGCGAAGTTGGCGGCAGTCTTCGCCACGGTGATCCGGGCGTGCGTCTTATCGAAGCAGGAGAGGGTAGTCTCGACTACTTCACCACGATTCCTGCTGTCTTCACCGCGACCGAAGGGAACTGGCGTATCGCGCCTTATTACCATCTGTTCGGCAGTGAAGAGATGACGCAGCGTTCTGCTGTCATTCAGCAACGTATGCCTGCTCCTTATGTGATGGTTAACCCGGCCGATGCCGCTCAGTTAGGCGTAAATGCTGGTTCTCAGGTGGAATTCACCTGCGCCGGCCAGTTGCTGAAACTGCCGGTGCGTCTGAGTGAAACCCTGAACCAGGGCCAGCTTGGCCTGCCGTTGGGCCTGCCGGGCATTCCACCGATTCTGGTTGGCACCACGGTTGAAAATCTGCGGGAGGCAGCACAATGAGCTGGTTTACACCTGTCGTGATCGATTCGCTGATCGCTATTCTGAAAGCCATCGTGATCCTGCTGGTCGTAGTGACCTGCGGGGCCTTCATGAGCTTCGGGGAGCGTCGCCTGCTTGGTCTGTTCCAGAACCGTTACGGACCAAACCGTGTCGGCTGGGGCGGATCCCTGCAGCTGGTTGCCGACATGATCAAGATGTTTTTCAAGGAAGACTGGGTACCTAAATTCACCGACAAAGCCATCTTTACACTGGCCCCGATGATTGCATTTACGTCCCTGCTAATTTCCTTTGCGATCGTTCCGGTCAGTCCGACCTGGTTCGCCGCCGATCTGAACATCGGTATTTTGTTCTTCCTGATGATGGCCGGTCTGACCGTCTATGCTGTGCTGTTTGCTGGCTGGTCCAGTAACAACAAATATTCGTTGCTGGGTGCGATGCGTGCATCCGCCCAGACGCTCAGCTACGAAGTGTTCCTCGGTCTGTCGCTGATGGGCGTCGTGGCGCAGGCAGGTTCTTTCAACCTGCAAGACATCGTCAACTCTCAGGCACACATGTGGAATATCATTCCGCAGTTCTTCGGCTTCGTGACCTTTGCGATTGCCGGCGTGGCCGTGTGTCACCGTCACCCGTTTGACCAGCCGGAAGCTGAGCAGGAACTTGCCGATGGTTACCACATTGAATATTCCGGGATGAAATTCGGTCTGTTCTTTGTGGGCGAATACATCGGTATCGTGACCGTTTCCGCGCTTATCGTCACCTTGTTCTTCGGTGGCTGGCAGGGGCCGTTCCTTTATCCGGTTATCTGGTTTGCACTGAAAACGGCGTTCTTCATGGTGATGTTCATTTTGATCCGTGCTGCTTTACCGCGTCCCCGCTACGACCAGGTGATGTCATTTGGCTGGAAAGTTTGCCTGCCACTGACCTTGCTTAATCTGCTGGCGACCGCTGCGGTCATCTTGTACAACGCGCAATAAGGGGTGATGAAACCATGACATTGAAAGACTTAGTGGTCGGGTTCGGGACCCAGGTTCGTAGCTTGTGGATGATAGGCTTGCATGCCTTCGCCAAGCGCGAAACCCAGATGTACCCGGAAGTACCGGTCAATCCACCTCCGCGTTACCGTGGTCGTATCGTGCTGACGCGCGACCCCGACGGTGAAGAGCGCTGCGTTGCCTGTAACCTGTGCGCGGTAGCCTGTCCGGTAGGCTGTATTTCTCTGCAAAAAGCAGAACATAAAGACGGCCGCTGGTATCCGGAATTCTTCCGCATCAACTTCTCACGCTGCATTTTCTGCGGTCTGTGTGAAGAAGCTTGCCCGACAACAGCAATTCAGCTGACGCCGGACTTCGAAATGGGTGAATTTAAGCGCCAGGATCTGGTGTACGAAAAAGAAGATTTGTTGATCTCTGGACCGGGTAAGTATCCGGAATATAACTTCTACCGGATGTCCGGTATGGCCGTTGACGGCAAGCCGAAAGGCGATGCAGAAAACGAAGCCAAACCGATCAACGTCAAAGGTCTGTTGCCTTAAGGAGCCGCAAGCATGGAATTTGCATTTTATATTGCAGCCCTGGTGGCCGTGTTGGCGACATTGCGTGTTATCACGCACACCAACCCGGTACATGCACTGCTGTATCTGATCGTCTCTTTGCTGGCAATTGCTGCGGTGTTCTTCTCACTCGGCGCGTATTTTGCCGGTGCACTTGAGATCATCGTTTATGCCGGGGCCATCATGGTGCTGTTCGTGTTCGTAGTGATGATGCTGAACCTTGGCAACGTCCAGGAACAGGAACGCGCATGGTTACAGCCTTCGACCTGGATCGGACCGTCGATTCTGGCCGTGGTGTTACTGGGCGTGATGATCGCTTCTATCGTTGGTCTGCACGATCACGGTATCAAAGGCGACATGGTTGACGCGAAAGCGGTCGGTATCGCGCTGTTTGGTCCTTACGTTCTGGCGGTTGAGCTGGCTTCAATGCTGCTGCTGGCCGGTCTGGTTGTTGCGTTCCACATTGGTCGTGAACATAAAGCGGGTGAAGTCTTTGGTGATGCACCGGCCACGACGGAAATGGCAAAAAGAAAATCGGAGGAGAGAGCATGATCCCTCTACAACATGGCCTGATCCTGGCCGCGATCCTCTTTGTGTTGGGGCTGACCGGACTGCTTGTCCGTCGTAACCTGCTGTTTATGTTGATCAGTCTCGAAGTGATGATCAACGCAGCGGCGCTGGCGTTCATTGTGGCAGGAAGCTATTGGGGTCAGGCAGACGGTCAGGTGATGTACATTCTGGCAATCAGCCTGGCTGCGGCGGAGGCCAGTATTGGTCTGGCGTTGCTGCTGCAACTGTATCGCCGTCGCCACACCCTGAATATTGATACTGTCAGTGAGATGCGCGGATGAACTTACTCTATTTAACTATTCTGTTCCCGCTGATTGGCTTCCTGTTATTGGCCTTCTCACGCGGTCGCTGGTCTGAAAATACGTCGGCTACGGTTGGCGTGGGTTCGATTGGTCTGGCAGCACTGACCACCGTATATGTGGGCATCAACTTCCTCAGCCAGAAAGCGGCGGGTGTTGAAGTCTTCAACCAGACATTGTGGAACTGGATGCAGGTCGGGGATTTCAACATCTCCGCAACGCTGACCCTCGACGGTTTGTCGATGACCATGCTCTCCGTGGTCACCGGCGTCGGTTTCTTCATCCACATGTTCGCATCCTGGTACATGCGCGGTGAAGAGGGGTACTCACGCTTCTTCGCTTACACCAACCTGTTTATCGCCAGCATGGTGATTTTGGTACTGGCAGACAACTTACTGCTGATGTACCTCGGTTGGGAAGGTGTGGGCCTGTGCAGTTACCTGCTGATCGGTTTCTACTACACCAATCCGGCGAACGGCGCGGCAGCGATGAAAGCCTTCATCGTGACGCGTGTGGGTGACGTATTCCTGGCGTTCGCACTGTTCATCCTGTACCGCGAGCTGGGTACGCTGAACATTCGTGAACTGATGGTGCTGGCACCGCAGAAACTGGCGGTAGGCGATACGGCAATTACCTGGGCAACCCTGATGTTACTGGGTGGTGCTGTGGGTAAATCCGCACAGCTGCCGCTACAGACCTGGCTGGCAGACGCCATGGCCGGCCCGACACCCGTTTCCGCACTGATCCATGCCGCGACCATGGTCACCGCCGGTGTTTATCTGATTGCACGTACTCACGGCCTGTTCCTGATGGCGCCTGACGTCCTGCATCTGGTGGGCATTATCGGGGCTGTCACGCTGGTACTGGCTGGCTTCGCCGCGCTGGTGCAGACCGACATCAAACGCGTACTTGCTTACTCAACCATGAGCCAGATTGGTTACATGTTCCTGGCATTGGGCGTTCAGGCGTGGGATGCCGCGATTTTCCACCTGATGACGCACGCGTTCTTTAAAGCACTGTTGTTCCTTTCTTCCGGTTCGGTCATTTTGGCCTGCCACCACGAACAGAACATCTTCAAGATGGGTGGATTGCGTAAATCCATTCCGCTGGTGTACGTCTGCTTCCTGGTCGGTGGCGCGGCGTTGTCTGCCTTGCCAATCATCACCGCGGGCTTCTTCAGTAAAGATGAAATCCTCGCCGGTGCGCTGGCTAACGGTCATCTCAATCTGATGATTGCCGGTCTTGTCGGTGCGTTTATGACCTCGCTGTACACCTTCCGCATGATCTTCATCGTGTTCCACGGCGAAGAAAAGATCAAAGCTCATGCGGGTAAAGGCATCACTCACCACCTGCCGCTGCTGGTATTACTGGTTCTGTCCACCTTCATTGGCGCAATGATTGTCCCGCCACTGAAAGGCGTACTGCCGGAAACCACTGAGCTGGCGCATGGCAGCGTGCTGACCCTGGAAATCACGTCAGGCGTGATTGCGATTGCCGGTATTCTGCTGGCGGCGGCCTTGTATCTGGGTAAACGCTCGCTGGTCAACAGCATCGCGAAAAGCGCGCCGGGTCGTTTCTTCACGACCTGGTGGTTCCACGCCTGGGGCTTTGACTGGCTGTACGACATGATTTTCGTGAAACCCTATCTGGCTATCGCGAAACTCCTGCAGCGTGACCCGCTGAACTCGATGATGAATCTGCCTGCGATTTTCACCCGTCTGGGTAACCGCGGTCTGACCCTCAGTGAGAACGGTATGGTTCGCTGGTACGTCGCGTCAATGGGGCTGGGTGCAGTGGTTGTACTTGCACTGCTGCTGGTGATTTAAGCCTGTCTTACGGGTGTCATTATCAATGCCGGTTTGTCTGTCTGACGGCCGGCAAGTGAAATAGCCTACGGGCATAAAAGAAGGGAACGACACGCCATGCTATTACCTTGGCTAATATTTATCCCCTTTATCGGCGGGCTGCTGTGCTGGCAGACTGAGCGCTTTGGGAGCAAAGTACCGCGCTGGATCGCGTTGATTGCGATGGGGCTGACGCTGGCTCTTTCCGTGCAATTGTGGTTGCAGGGAGGATACTCATTAACATCACCTGCGGGCATTCCACAGTGGCAATCCGAGTTCTCGGTGCCGTGGATCCCTCGCTTTGGTATCAGCTTCCATCTGGCGCTGGACGGTTTGTCCCTGCTGATGGTTGTACTGACCGGTTTGCTCGGCGTACTGGCGATCCTCTGTTCGTGGCGTGAAATCCAGAAGTATCAGGGTTTCTTCCACCTGAACCTGCTGTGGATCCTCGGCGGTGTTATCGGCGTGTTCCTTGCCATCGACTTGTTCCTATTCTTCTTCTTCTGGGAAATGATGTTGGTGCCGATGTACTTCCTGATTGCTCTGTGGGGTCACAAGGCGTCAGACGGTAAAACGCGTATCAGCGCAGCAACCAAGTTCTTCATCTATACGCAGTCCAGCGGCCTGGTCATGCTGATTGCAATCCTGGGTCTGGTGTTCGTGCATTACAACGCGACCGGTATCTGGACATTCAACTATGCCGACCTGCTGAAAACGCCGATGTCGAATAATGT
This sequence comes from Enterobacteriaceae bacterium Kacie_13, assembly GCA_013457415.1. Taxonomy (NCBI): domain Bacteria; kingdom Pseudomonadati; phylum Pseudomonadota; class Gammaproteobacteria; order Enterobacterales; family Enterobacteriaceae; species Enterobacteriaceae bacterium Kacie_13. The sequence continues at coordinate 3,226,155 of CP045665.1, read as the reverse complement.
TGAATATCTGCTGATGCTGGGCTTCTTCATCGCCTTTGCGGTGAAAATGCCGGTAGTACCGTTACACGGCTGGCTGCCAGATGCGCACAGTCAGGCACCGACCGCCGGTTCCGTCGACTTAGCGGGTATCTTGCTGAAAACCGCTGCTTACGGGATGTTGCGTTTCTGTCTGCCGCTGTTCCCGGAAGCGTCACACCAGTTTGCCCCGATTGCTATGTGGCTGGGTGTGATAGGTATCTTCTACGGTGCGTGGATGGCCTTCGCGCAGACCGATATCAAACGTCTCATTGCCTACACCTCTGTCTCGCACATGGGCTTCGTGCTGATTGCTATTTATACCGGCAGCCAGCTGGCATATCAGGGCGCAGTGATTCAGATGATTGCACACGGTCTGTCCGCAGCCGGTATGTTCATCATCTGTGGTCAGCTATATGAACGTCTGCATACCCGTGATATGCGTCAGATGGGCGGACTGTGGGGACGCATAAAATACCTGCCAGCGTTATCACTGTTCTTTGCCGTGGCGACCTTAGGGATGCCGGGTACCGGTAACTTTGTGGGTGAATTCATGATCCTGTTTGGCAGCTTCCCGATTGTACCGGTGATCACTGTCATCTCGACCTTCGGTCTGGTCTTTGCCTCGGTCTATTCCCTGGTGATGATGCAACGCGCTTACTACGGTAAAGCGAAGTCTGACCAGCCGCTGCCAGGCATGACCGCACGCGAATTGTCGATCATTCTGTTACTGGTGGTATTGCTGGTGGCGCTGGGCTTCTACCCGCAGCCAATCCTTGATACTTCAAGTGCAGCGATGACCAACATTCAACACTGGTTCGGATCATCAGTTTCCACTATTTCAACGACAAGGCCGTAACTCGCCATGACATTTACACTTCAAAATCTGATCGCACTATTACCGCTGATGATCGTCGGATTGACGGTGGTGGTGGTGATGCTGTCCATTGCGTGGCGACGCGACCATTTTCTTAATGCCACACTGACAGTCATCGGGCTGAACGTTGCCTTACTTTCCCTTTACTACGTCGGGCAGGTCGGGCCGCAGGATGTCACGCCGCTGCTGCGCGTTGACGGCTATTCGATGTTCTACATCGGGCTGGTACTGCTGGCGAGTCTGGCCACCAGTACATTTGCGTATCCATGGCTGGTCGGTTATCCGGACAACCGCGAAGAGTTCTATCTGTTAGTGCTCATCGCGGCCATGGGCGGCATTCTGCTGGCATGTTCTAACCATCTGGCGTCAATGTTCCTCGGAATCGAACTGATTTCCCTGCCATTGTTTGGCCTTATTGGTTACGCCTACCGTCAGAAACGCTCGCTGGAAGCAGCCATCAAATACATGCTGTTGTCCGCTGCTGCGTCATCTTTCCTGCTGTTTGGTATGGCGTTGCTGTACGCACAGTCTGGTGATTTGTCCTTCGCGGCGCTGGGTAAAAATCTGGCCGATGGCGTGATGCTGCACCAGCCGCTGTTGCTGGCCGGTCTGGGGATGATGATTGTAGGTCTGGGCTTCAAACTGTCACTGGTTCCTTTCCACCTGTGGACCCCCGATGTGTATCAGGGCGCGCCTGCTCCGGTGTCGACCTTCCTGGCCACTGCCAGCAAGATCGCTATCTTTGCCGTGGTCATGCGTTTATTCCTGTACGCACCAGTGGCCGACAGCGAAGCGATTCGCATTGTGCTGGGTATTATCGCCTTCTGCTCGATTTTGGTCGGTAACATCATGGCGATTAGCCAGAGCAACATTAAACGTCTGCTCGGTTACTCCTCCATCGCACACCTCGGCTATCTGCTGGTGGCGCTGATTGCGGTGCAAACCCATCAGCTGTCGATGGAAACCGTCGGTGTATATCTGGCTGGTTATCTGTTCAGCAGCCTCGGCGCGTTCGGCGTGGTCAGCCTGATGTCCAGCCCGTACAAAGGCCCGGATGCAGAATCGCTGTTCTCCTACCGTGGGTTGTTCTGGCACAAGCCGATCCTGTCTGCGGTAATGACCGTGATGATGTTGTCACTGGCCGGTATCCCGATGACCCTTGGCTTTATCGGTAAGTTCTACGTGATTGCGACCGGCGTGACCGCGCATCTGTGGTGGCTGACCGGTGCGGTGGTAGTGGGTTCGGCGATTGGTCTTTACTACTACCTGCGCGTTACCGTCAGCCTGTACCTCAGTGCGCCGGAAACGCTGGTCCGTGATACCCCGAATAACTGGGCATTAACGGCAGGCGGCGTGGTGGTATTGATCTCCGCAATTCTGGTGTTGTTGCTGGGTATCTTCCCGCAACCGCTGATTACGCTGGTACAGATGGCACAACCCATGCTCTGACCGGCAGGTTAAGAATGATGAAGCCGCTCAACTGAGCGGCTTTTTTTTAATCAAAATGATTGGCTATTGTGATGTAAGTCACATTTATATGTACGTTCAGCATTAAATTGCATTCAATTTGTGATCTCGCCCATTCCATTCTTCCCGTCAATGCGTACACTGCGCGCTTGTCCAAATTTGCGCAGGTTTTAAACTATGAATGTTTTAGTGATGATAGCGATCACCACCGGGATCCTCTCCGGGATATGGGGCTGGGTGGCAATCAGCCTTGGTCTGATCGGCTGGGCAGGGTTCCTCGGCTGCACGGCGTATTTTGCCTGCCCGCAGGGCGGCCTGCGCGGACTGGCTATCAGTACACTGACCTGCATGAGCGGCGTCTTCTGGGCTGTGGTTATCATCGCAGGTAGCGCCATTCGTCCAGAGTGGAGCATTCTGGGTTACATGCTGACTGGCGTCGTGGCATTCCTGATGTGCATTCAGGCAAGGCAGCAGTGGCTGGCGTTCGTACCGGGTACATTTATAGGTGCCTGTGCGACTTTTGCGGCCCAGGGCGACTGGCGTTTGGTGGTTGTATCGTTACTGGTCGGACTGGTTTTCGGATACGCGATGAAAAACAGCGGATTATGGCTGGCGAAACAGCGCGAGAAGCAGCAGCTGGCTGCGAAAAATACACACGCGCTCAGCCAGGTAAAAGGCTCGGAAGGTTCTTAAAACCCCGTTTTTATGGAAGTTTATGTGTAATCTCACAGGCATTTCATCCCGATCTGCGCTAGGGTTAAAGGCAAGTGAACGATCACATCATAAGGAGATAACCATGGCTGACCAATTTGAAGCACAGCAGAATTCGTTAGATGACGATTTACGCATGCTGACTGAAACGCTGGAAGAAGTGCTGAAATCTTCCGGTGATAAAGCTGACGATAAATACGTTGAAATCAAGACGCGTGCGGAAGACGCACTGAAAGACATCAAATCCCGTCTTGATCCGAAAGCTCGCTCATACTGCCGTAAAGCCCGTGACGTTGCCGAGCAAACGGACAGCTATGTGCGTGAAAATCCATGGCACGGCGTAGGTGTCGGCGCTGCGGTAGGTTTAGTTGTTGGCCTGTTGCTGCGTCGCTAAATAGCAGACTGATGAACAGAGAGCACTGTGTAAAAACAGTACTGGAGGGCAGTTTATGGCTGCCCTTGTTTTTTTAGCTTTTTGCCACTTTGATAATCCTTTTTTCTCCTCCTATACTCCTTCCTATCTAACGCTACTCACTACAGCTTGATCTGTCGCATATTTTCATTTTTCGTAACGCCGCATAATTCATCCGTAATTGATCCAACCTGTTTTTTGATCCAGAAGGGTATTTCTGCCCGCCACAAAACATCCGGTATGGCCCGAGGTAGCGGTGAAACAAATCTCAGCAATCATTGACCAGCTTGATACAGCGTTCGCAGGCGAATGGCCTGACGCTCCGGGTATTCGGCAGCTCAGTTATTCCCTGCAAAAACAGCCTGATACAGGCCTGCTTGAGTGGTTGTCGGCGCAAACCTGTTACCCGAAATTCTACTGGCAACAGCGCGACGGCCACGAAGAAGCCGCCGTCTGCGGTGATGCCTGTTCTTTCGGCGATATGCAGCAGGCTCAGGAATTTATCCGCCAGCATCAGGACATTCCCGATCTGCACGTCTGGGGTTTGAATGCCTTCAACGGTGCTGACTCTTCTGACGTCCCCGCCAATGCGCTATTTTTACCCCGCATCGAACTCTGTCGGCGCGGTAATACCTACTGGTTGCGCTGTACGCTGTTCAGCGCGGTTTCGCTGCGCGAAGAAGCGCGCCGCACACGATTGTTCCTCCGTTCGTTGGTCGCGAGCCACGCGTTACCGCCGATCACCTCCCGCGTCCTTCAGCACCTGCATTTACCCGCTGAGCCGCAGTGGAATCAGCTGATTACCCGCGCACTGGAAAGTATCGAACAGCAAAAGTTCGACAAAGTCGTACTGGCACGCAAAACCACTTTAACGCTTAGTCAGCCGCTGAATGCCTGCGCGTTCCTCGCCGCAAGCCGCACTGTGAATCATCATTGTTATCATTTTATGCTGGCTTTCACGCCGCAACAGGCGTTTCTTGGTTCCAGCCCGGAACGTCTTTTCCTGCGCGACCACACTGAGCTTTTTACCGAAGCGCTGGCGGGCACGGTAGCTAATCATTCTGATAATCAGAAAGCCCATGAACTCGGCGAATGGCTGCTCAGCGACGGCAAAAATCAGCGTGAAAATCTGTTGGTCGTTGATGATATCTGCCAGCGTTTGCAGGGTGGGGCGCACTCTCTGGATGTCATGCCCGCTGAAATCCTGCGTCTGCGCAAGGTGCAGCATCTGCGCCGCAGCATTCACGGTGAACTGACCGGTGCAGACGATGCAGGATGTTTGCAACGTCTGCAACCCACCGCCGCCGTGGCCGGATTACCGCGTCAGGCGGCGCGCAACTTCATCGCCGAGCATGAACCTTTTGATCGTCAGTGGTACGCCGGTTCTGCCGGATATCTGAGCACTGAACAAAGCGAGTTCACAGTCGCGCTTCGATCGGCTGTAGTGAAAGGACATCATCTGGAACTCTTCGCTGGCGCAGGTATTGTCGCCGGTTCCGATGCTGCCCAGGAATGGCAGGAGATCGAAAATAAAGCCGCAGGATTGCGGACTTTGCTGGAAGAACACTACACGCCTGTCGTTCAGGCCGGATAATCCGTTGCCGGGAGAGTCATTCATGTCCGTTGCCGTCTTCAATCGCCGCTGGGCGACGCTGATCCTTGAGTCGCTGACCCGCCATCAGGTAAAGCACGTCTGCATTGCGCCGGGTTCGCGTTCAACCGCACTGACGCTCGCAGCGGCAGCGCATCCGCATCTCATCTGCCACACCCATTTTGACGAACGCGGCCTCGGTCATCTGGCGCTGGGTCTGGCGAAAGCCAGCGGCACGCCGGTGGCGGTGATAGTGACCTCTGGCACTGCGGTGGCCAACCTCTATCCGGCTCTGATCGAAGCCAGTCTGACGGGCGAAAAATTGATCCTGCTGACCGCCGACCGTCCGCCGGAACTGATTGACTGCGGCGCGAATCAGGCCATCCGTCAGCCTGGCATGTTCTCCGGCTATCCGGTACAGGCGCTGGATCTTCCGCGTCCTACTCCTGAAATCAGCGCACGCTGGCTGGTTTCGGCCATCGATAACGCGCTGGCTCAGCAGACGCACGGCGCTGTCCACATTAATTGTCCGTTCGCCGAACCGCTTTATGGCGAGGATACCGGCGAGCATACCGACTGGATGGAACAGCTCGGCGACTGGTGGCAGGGGCATCTGCCGTGGCTGAGTTTCGCGCCGGTGCAACATTCCCCCGCACAGTCCGACTGGTTCTCATGGCGGCAGAAACGCGGCGTTATTCTCGCCGGACGGCTTTCCGCGTATGAAAGTGAATTGCTGGTGCAGTGGGCAGATCAGCTCGGCTGGCCGCTTATCAGTGACGTGCAGGCGGCGACCGGCAATCCGCTGCCGTGCGCCGATTTATGGCTGGTGTCGCCGCAGGCAAAAAGCGTGCTTGAGCGCGCACAGCTGGTGGTGCAGTTCGGCGGCGGTCTGACCGGTAAACGGCTGTTGCAATGGCAGGCAGCCTGTCAGCCAGAAGAGTACTGGCTGGTTGATGTGATGCCGGGGCGTCTGGATCCGGCGCAACATCGTGGTCGTCGTATTCAGACCCCGGTCTCGGAGTTTCTGCTTCAGCATCCGGCGCAGCATCAGCCCGACTGGGCGCCTGAGCTGGATGAGTGCGCCGCGCGTGCGCGTCACGCCGTGGAATTGCATCTCGCAGGGACATTCGGTGAAGCCGTCGCTGCGTGGCAGTTACCGTCTTTGTTACCGGATCATGGTCAGCTGTTTCTCGGTAACAGCCTGATCGTCCGGCTGGTGGATGCTTTTGCGCAGTTGCCCGCCGGGTATCCGATTTTCGCCAATCGTGGCGCCAGTGGTATCGACGGCCTGCTTTCCACCGCCGCGGGCGTCCAGCGAGCCACCTGCAAACCCACTCTGGTACTGCTCGGCGATATTTCCGCACTTTATGATTTGAACGCGCTGGCGCTGATGCGTCAGTGCTCTGCGCCGACGGTGATCGTCGTGGTGAACAACAACGGCGGGCAGATTTTTGCTCTGCTACCAACGCCGGAGGCTGAGCGTCAGCGTTTTTACTGCATGCCGCAAAACGTTGATTTTCAGCATGCGGCGGCGATGTTCGGGCTCGATTACGCCAGCCCGACGTCCATGACTGAGCTGCACGATGCGGTGACGCAATGCTGGCAGCACGGCGGTGTAAAACTTGTCGAGTTGAAAGTGAATGAAACCGATGGTGCGGAATGTCTGCGCAGCCTGGTCAACGAGGTCAGCCTGTCATGACGCTGGCTTGCACGCGCCTGAATCCCGACGCGAAAGGGCGTCCGTGGCTGATTTTTCTGCACGGTCTGCTCGGCAGCGCGGATGACTGGCAGCCGCTGTTAGCACAGCTTTCCGGCTGGCCTTGCCTGCTGGTAGATTTACCGGGGCATGGTCGTTCGGCAGAGTTTACCGCCGCTGGATTCGCCGATGTCAGCCAGCTGTTAACCGATACGTTGCAGCAACAGGGGATTACCGCCTACTGGCTGATCGGCTATTCGCTTGGCGGACGCATCAGCCTGTATCACGCATGTCAGGGCGACACCGCAGGGCTAATGGGCGTACTGGTGGAAGGTGCCCATCCGGGGCTGACCTGTCAGGCCGAGCGCGCGCAGCGCCGTCATCACGACCAGCAATGGGCAACGCGTTTCGTGCAGTTGCCGTGGAAGCAGGCGCTCAACGGCTGGTACCGCCAGCCAATATTTGCCCGCCTGACCGATGCGCAGCGCCAAATGCTGGTTCTGCTGCGTGAAAGAAATAATCCTCACACCGTCGCCGCCATGCTTGGGGCCACTTCGTTGTCGGTTCAGCCAGATTTACGTCAGAAGCTGCATCAGCTTTCCCTGCCGCTGGCGTGGCTGTGTGGCAGCGCCGATACCAAATTTATTACTCTCGCGCAGCAGTCGGGTTTCGAACTGCGCACCATCGCCAATGCCGGGCATAACGCCCATCGTGAAAATCCGACGGAATTTGCCCGTCAGGCGCTGGCATTCATTACTTCACCTGTCTTAAAGGAAGTTGAGCATGATTTATCCTGATGAAAAAGTACTGTACGCGCCGATCGAATGGCGTGATTGCACCGGTGACTTTGAAGATATTCGCTATCACAAATCCACCGATGGCATCGCTAAAATCACCATCAATCGTCCTCAGGTACGCAACGCCTTTCGTCCGCTGACGGTGAAAGAAATGATCCGCGCGCTGGATGACGCCCGCTATGACGAAGGTATCGGCGTTATCGTGTTGACCGGTGAAGGCGATAAAGCCTTCTGTGCCGGCGGCGATCAGAAAGTACGCGGCGACTACGGCGGCTATCAGGATGCCAGCGGCGTGCATCATCTCAACGTGCTGGATTTCCAGCGACAGATCCGCACTTGTCCTAAACCTGTTGTCGCGATGGTCGCTGGCTATTCCATCGGTGGCGGTCACGTTCTGCACATGATGTGCGACCTGACTATTGCGGCAGATAACGCCATCTTTGGTCAGACCGGCCCGAAAGTCGGCTCGTTCGATGGCGGCTGGGGCGCATCTTATATGGCACGCATCGTTGGCCAGAAAAAAGCCCGCGAAATCTGGTTCCTGTGCCGTCAGTACGATGCTGCCGCTGCGCTGGATATGGGGCTGGTCAACACCGTGGTTCCGCTGGTGGATCTGGAAAAAGAAACTGTGCGCTGGTGTCGTGAGATGCTGGAAAACAGCCCGATGGCACTGCGTTGCCTGAAAGCGGCACTGAATGCTGACTGCGACGGTCAGGCCGGTTTGCAGGAGCTGGCGGGTAACGCCACGATGTTGTTCTACATGACCGACGAAGGTCAGGAAGGCCGCAACGCATTTGTTGAAAAACGCCAGCCGGACTTCAGCAAATTTAAGCGGAATCCATAATGCGCCGCGCCACGGTGTACCGGTACAGCCTGCCGATGGAGGCGGGCGTGGTGTTGCGCAATCAGCGACTGAAAACCCGCGACGGGCTGCTGGTTTCACTGTGGCAGCACGATAAAACCGGCTGGGGCGAAATTGCGCCGCTGCCGGGTTTCAGCACGGAAGATGTCACTCAGGCACTGGATGCCGTGCAGCATGGTGTGAGTCAGTGGATCAAAGGCGCATCTCTGGCGGCAGTGGCTTCCGCGTTCAGCGCTTTGCCGTCGGTGGCATTCGGACTGAGCTGTGCCGATGCTGAGTTGCGCGGTGAGCTGCCTGACGCGCTGAGCACCCGCTGTGCGCCACTGTGTCACGGCGATCCGAACGAACTGTATGCACGTCTGGGGGCGTTGCCGGGTGAGAAGCTGGCGAAAGTGAAAGTCGGATTGTACGAATCGGTCGGCGACGGACTGAACGTCAGTATGCTGCTGGAAGCGCTGCCGGACCTGCGTTTGCGCCTCGACGCCAACCGCAGCTGGACGCTGGCGAAATCCGAAGGATTTGCCCGCCACGTCGCGCCAGACCTGCGTTCGCGCATCGTCTTTATCGAGGAGCCCTGCCAGACCCGCGAGCAGTCCCGTGAGTTCGCCCGTGCTAGCGGCATTGCGATTGCGTGGGACGAAAGCGTGCGTGAGGCCGGTTTTACCGTGCAGGCCGAACCGGGGCTGGCGGCGATTATCATCAAACCGACCCTGACCGGTAGCCTGAACCGCTGCCGTCAGTTGATTTCTCAGGCGCACGCCGCAGGGCTGGAGGCTGTCATCAGCTCTTCTATCGAATCCAGTCTCGGGCTGACGCAGCTGGCGCGCATCGCACAATGGCTGACACCGGATGCCGTACCGGGGCTTGATACGCTGGATCTCATGCAGGCGCAGCTGATTCGTCGCTGGCCGGATTCTGTATTACCGGTGATTGCCGAACAGGATCTGGAGGTAGTGTGGCAGAGCCAATAATGTTGGATTGGCCGTGGCGCGTATGGGCGACGCGTTCACCGTTCGCCGTTGCCATTAAAGCAGGGGAAATCAGCTGGTGCTGGCGTGATTTACGGCACCGCATTGATTCACTGGCGGGCGGTTTTATTCAGCAAGGTGTGCGTGAAGGTTCAGGCGTAGTGCTGCGCAGTAAAAATACCCCCGACGCGTTGCTCTGTTATCTGGCGCTTTTGCAAGCCGGTGCGCGGTTACTACCTCTGAATCCGCAGCTGCCGCAAACCCTTTGTGACGAACTGCTGCCACAGCTGAATATCGATTTTGTGGTCGATCTTACCGATGCGCCTTTATCCCTTACTATCCCTTTGTTATCGCTTCAGCATGCTTTTTCAGAGCCTGTCGCTCACTGGCAGCCGGCGCGCATCGCTACTCTGACGCTGACTTCAGGCTCGAGCGGTTTACCGAAGGCAGCGGCGCACAGCGTAGCCGCACACCTGTCGAGCGCGCAGGGCGTACTGGGGCTTATCCCCTTCATGCAGGCTGACCGCTGGCTGCTTTCGCTGCCGTTGTTCCATGTTTCGGGGCAGGGGATTATCTGGCGCTGGCTATCTGCCGGTGCCACGCTGGTCGTCGCCGACGGGCAGTCGTTTGATGACGCGCTGGCGGAATGCAGTCATGCGTCACTGGTGCCGACTCAGCTCTGGCGTCTGCTCAAAAACCCGTCGCTGCCTGAAAAACTGAAAGACGTGCTGCTCGGTGGCGCGCAGATCCCGCCGGAATTATCCGCCCAGGCGGAACGCGTCGGGATCCGCTGCTGGTGCGGATATGGCATGACTGAAACAGCATCCACCGTGACGGCAAAACGCGCGGACGGTTCTGCCGGGGTCGGGCAACCGCTGAGCGGGAAAGACGTCATCATCGTCGATCAGGAAGTCCTGATCCGCAGTGACAGTCTGGCCTGCGGTTACTGGAAAAATGGCGCACTGACGCCGGTAGTCAGTGCCGATGGCTGGCTGCATACCCGCGACCGGGGAGAGTGGCGTAACGGCGAACTGCTGATCGCGGGGCGGCTGGATAATCTCTTTTTCAGCGGCGGGGAAGGGATACAACCGGAAGATATCGAAAAAGTGCTGGTGAGCCATCCGCAGATTACTCAGGCGTTTGTGGTGCCTGTCGACGATGAGCAATTTGGCCAGAGGCCGGTTGCGGTGCTCGAAGCCCAGGCAGGGCTGTTATTTGAAGAACTCAATCTCTGGCTGGGCAGCAAGATACCGCGCTTTCAGTTGCCGGTGGCGTATCATTCGCTGCCGGAATCGCTGGCGCAGGGCGGGATTAAAATTTCGCGGGCCAGTGTCCGTCAGTGGATAGACATGCTGACGTAATTCCCGCATTTGTCAGGAAAAAAAAGGGCCGCGCATTGCGGCCCTCGTCATTGATGTCACGCAGACGTCAGTCTTTCAGTGCTTTTTCAACACCCGCGCCATACGCCGGGCAGACTTTATAGAACAGCGCCACCTGACGTGCCTGCGTGTCCGGCGAAGCATGTTTAAGCTCACCCGCGATGCGGCCAAACATGCGCTGATGTTCTTCATCAGACAGCAGGTTGAACAGCAAACGTGGCTGAGTGAAGTAATCGTCATCTTCGCGGTGATTCCAGTGATCGGCCGCGCCTTCGACAGACAATGGCGGTTCGCTGAAGTCAGGTTGTTCCTGGAACAGACCCGCGCTGTTTGGCTCGTAGGTCACGCCGTTACCGCTGTTGCCGTCAACGCGCATTGCGCCGTCGCGATGATAGTTATGGAACGGACATTTCGGTGCGTTCACCGGGATCTGGTGATGGTTCACGCCCAGACGGTAGCGGTGCGCATCGCCATAAGAGAACAATCGGCCCTGCAACATACGGTCAGGGGAGAAACCGATGCCGGGAACCACATTCGCCGGGCTCATGGCTACCTGTTCTACTTCCGCAAAGTAGTTTTCCGGATTGCGGTTCAATTCAAACTCACCGACTTCGATCAGCGGGTAATCGCTGTGCAGCCAGACTTTTGTCAGGTCAAACGGGTTGTACGGCAGTTTTGAGGCGTCCGCTTCCGGCATAACTTGCACGAAAAGTTTCCAGCGCGGAAAATCGCCGCGTTCGATGGCGTCATACAGGTCGCGCTGTGAACTTTCGCGGTCGGTGCCGACTAGTTTTTCGGCTTCATCGTCCATCAGGTTTTCAATACCCTGCTGGCAGCGGAAATGGAATTTCACCCAGAAACGCTCATTTTCTGCGTTGATAAAGCTAAAGGTGTGGCTGCCGAAACCGTGAATGTGACGGTAAGACGTTGGCAGACCGCGGTCGCTGACGTCAATGGTCAGCTGATGCAGGGCTTCCGGAAGATGCGAGAAGAAATCCCATTTATACGCAGGGTTACGCAGATTTGTGCGCGGGTCGCGTTTTACGACGTGGTTCAGATCGGGGAATTTCAGCGGATCACGCAGGTAAAATATCGGTGTATTGTTGCCAACTAAATCCCAGTTGCCTTGCTCGGTGTAGAATTTCATGGAGAAACCGCGGATGTCGCGTTCTGCATCGGCTGCACCACGCTCACCGGCGACGGTGGAGAAGCGGACAAACATCTCGGTTTGCTTGCCGATTTCAGAGAAGAGTTTAGCGCGGGTGTAATGGGTGATGTCGTGAGTCACAGTGAAGGTACCGTAGGCACCGGAACCTTTTGCATGCATACGACGTTCAGGAATGACTTCACGATCAAAGTGGGCCAGTTTTTCGAGAAACCAGACATCCTGGAGTAAAAGCGGTCCGCGTCGGCCTGCGGTAATGACATTATTATTGTCGACGACGGGTGCGCCGGCTGCGGTGGTCAGTCCTTTCTTTTCCATAACCATCATTTCCTTGTATTACGTAGATCGGGTGTGAAATGCGTGATCAACAATCACTTTTAACAGCAAATTTTCTGCATCCTGGCATGTGTTTACCTTTCCATGGGAAAATTCACCTTAGCGGCTAGTGTGTACCCATACGTTGATCAGGGGCAAATAGGAGGGGCTTATTGTTCTGATTAAGAAAATAGGAATAGTGAATATAAATGCGTTTCTTTACATTTTATTTGCAGGCTAAGGGATTTTTAAACTTCTGAAAGATGTCACCTTTCGGCAAATTAATTTAGACTGCGCACTTAATATTTCCCCACTGTTATATGAATGTTCAGGAATGATGATGAAAAAAATTATTGTAGCGGGCACAGCCCTTGGCATGCTGCTGACGGCAACGTCTGCGAGCGCTATCAGCGTGAACGGTGAAGTTGGCGAGCACTACACTCATCTGGGCGCCGGTTTCGGCACCACCACTCCAGGTCTTGCGCTGACCGGTGATTACACCCATAACGACGATGACGGCGACGTGGCAGGTCTGGGGCTGGGCTACAACATTCCACTGGGGCCTTTCATGGCGACCGTCGGCGGTAAAGGCCTGTACACCAATCCGAAAGACGGTGATGAAGGTTACGCAGCGGCCGTCGGCGGCGGACTGCAACTCCCAATCGCCAAAATGTTCACCCTGTACGGTGACTACTACTATTCCCCGGATTCACTTTCGAGCGGCATCGGCAACTATAAAGAAGCCAACGCGGGCGTGCGTCTGACCGCTATTCCATTAGTGACCGTGAGCGTGGGTTACCGCTACATGGCGCTGGACGGCAAAGACGGCAACCGCGATAACATCGTGGCCGATGGCGCGTACGTTGGCGGCGCTGTCAATTTCTAAATCCCGTTCTGAATCAGAAAGCCTGCTCAGCAGGCTTTTTTTTCGGCTGTACTATCACTTTGTGCCTATGCGATTGTGTTTCGGCGTCAGCCTTTCTACAGTGGAAGGACAAAACGAGAGGAGAAAGTGATGCTTAGGGTTGAGATGCTCAGTACCGGCGAGGAAGTTCTACACGGTCAAATTGTGGATTCAAACGCCGCCTGGCTGGCCAGTTATCTGTTCGACCAGGGCCTGCCGATGACCAGCCGTGAAACGGTGGGTGACAGTCTGGACGAACTGGTCAGCGTGATGAAAGAGCGCAGTCATATCGCCGATGTGCTGATCGTCAACGGCGGGTTAGGTCCGACCACTGACGATCTTAGCGCCCAGGCGGCGGCCATGGCCTGTGGCGTTGAACTGACAGAGGATGCCGGATGGATCGCCACCATGCAGGCATTCTTCAACGAGCGTGGCCGCCCTATGGCCGAGTCTAACCGCAAACAGGCGCAAATCCCGGCGAATGCCGAGTTGCTGGACAATCCGGTCGGCACCGCCTGCGGTTTCAGCGTCAGGCTCAATCGTTGCCAGATTTTCTTCACGCCGGGCGTCCCTTCTGAATTCAAAGTGATGGTGGAACAGCAAATCGTTCCACGCCTGCGTAAGCAGTTTCCAGCGCTGGAAGCCCCGCTGTGTTTGCGTCTGACGACTTTTGGGCGTGGCGAAAGCGATCTGGCGACCGAGCTGGATAAAATCGAGATGCCCGAAGGCGTGGTGATGGGCTACCGCTCGTCGTCGCCAATCATCGAACTGAAAGTCACCGGCCCGCGTTCTCAGGAAGGGGTGATGCATTCGATTTTCGAGCGTGTGCGCGAAGTGGCGGGAGAGAGCACCATCTTCGAAGGTTTTGGCAGCCTGCCTGAGCGTCTTGCCGAACGTCTGCTGACGCAAAATCTGCGTCTTGCGGTCAGTGAAAGTTACACCGGAGGTTTGCTGAACTGGCGTCTGCAAAGTGCTGGCGTCCCGTTGGCTGACGGCGAGCTCCTGCCGCGAAGCGACGATGCCTCACCGGAGAAATCCCTCGAAAACTTACTGGCGCGGGCGCAGACGCTGGCCGACACCAGCGGTGCACAGCTGGCGCTGGCCGTCGGGGCATTATCAGGTGACCGGCTCAGTCTGGCACTGCATACGCCATCAGGAACCAGCGGATTAACGATTCGTTACACCGCGACGCGGCATGGGCTGGCGTTAAGGCAGGAGACTATCGCGATGGTGGGAATGGATATGCTGCGGCGGTATCTGAACGGGTGGGAGCCGGTAGCGGACTATCCTTGGCTCGACCGAGTCGAGAAAGTCTGGTGATTATTTAAGGTCAAGACCTTGGGCTGCCGCCCAAACTGGCCCAAAGGACGCGTAAACGCGCGCCCTCTGGACTCCCGCGTTTTTTAAAACACGTGCCATGCAACCCGGCTCTGTTTCAGAGGCAGCAGCTATTGCCGCAAAATCCCGCCGCTGCGCGGTGCCCTCCGTTCGGGTTACAACCCGCGCAAAATCGCGCGGTTTTCCACCTCTCCTCCGGCGCGATTTTTGAACGCGGCCAGAGCTTTTTAGGTCACAGCTTGACCGGCTCGGATCACATGAAAAGCAAAAGACTTTGCTTAATATTCAATTGGTTTTGATTTTAAAAATGGTGGGATGGCGCGATAAAAAAATCCTGCTGAACGGAGCGGCTTCGAGACCTTAGGCTCGAAGACCGAGAGAAGGCACCGCGCAGCGGCAGGGTTTTGCGCCACGTGCGGAAGTACCAGAACATGTCCATCGTTCCAGCGAAAGCGTGTTTAAAAAAACGCGGGAGTCCAGAGGGAGAAGGTTTATTCTCCCTCTGGTCGGTGTGGGCCGACGCCCACGACCTTGAAGTTGGTTTTGAAGTGGTTGTTAAAGCAGTTCGCAACATCGGGCTGTGGGCCAAAACCCACTAAAACTCAATCTCAATATCCCCGACCGGCATACAACAACACGGCAAAATCTCGCCGTCAGAGATGAACGCTAAGGGTTTTTCACTGTACTCCACCGCACCGCTAACCAGCCGCATGCGGCACGATCCGCAATAGCCTTCACGACACTGATACTCGACGTCAACATCATGATGTTCAAACACTTCCAGCAGATTGCGATGGTGGCTTTCGCACACCAGCTGTCTGCCACCGGCTGAAAGTGTGATGGTTCTGTCCGTCATTTAAAGCTCGAAATCACTCAGGTCATCGGCGTGAACTTCTGAATCGATCTGACCGACCAGATAGGAACTCACTTCCACTTCCTGCGGAGCGACCTGTACGTTGTCAGAAACCAGCCACGCGTTGATCCACGGGATCGGGTTCGAGCGAGTTTTGAACGGCGCGGTCAGGCCAACGGCTTGCATGCGGATGTTAGTGATGTACTCAACGTACTGGCACAAAATGTCTTTGTTCAGGCCGATCATCGAACCGTCTTTGAACAGATATTCTGCCCAGTCTTTCTCCTGCTGTGCTGCCAGCACGAACAAATCGTGACATTCCTGCTCGCACTCTTTGGCGATCTCAACCATTTCCGGGTCATCCTGACCTGAGCGCAGCAGGTTCAGCGCGTGCTGGGTGCCGGTCAGATGCAGGGCTTCGTCACGGGCGATCATCTTAATAATTTTCGCGTTGCCTTCCATCAGTTCACGCTCGGCGAACGCAAAGGAGCAGGCAAAGCTGACGTAGAAACGCACGGCTTCCAGTGCGTTCACGCTCATCAGACAGATGTAGAGTTTTTTCTTCAGTTCACGCAGATTCACCACGACGGTTTTGCCGTTCACCGTATGCGTGCCTTCGCCCAGCAGGTGGTAATAGCTGGTCATTTCAATCAGCGTATCGTAATAGCCGGAGATGTCTTTCGCGCGCTTGAGGATTTCTTCGTTGGTGACGATATCGTCAAACACAATCGCCGGATCGTTCACGATGTTACGGATGATGTGCGTGTATGAGCGCGAGTGGATAGTTTCTGAAAACGCCCAGGTTTCGACCCAGGTTTCCAGTTCAGGAATCGAAATCAGCGGCAGCAGCGCGACGTTCGGGCTACGTCCCTGAATGGAGTCGAGCAGCGTCTGGTATTTCAGGTTACTAAGGAAGATATGCTTTTCGTGATCCGGCAGGGCCTGAAAATCGATACGGTCGCGGGAAACGTCGATCTCTTCCGGACGCCAGAAGAAGGACAGCTGCTTTTCGATCAGCTTCTCAAAAATCTCATGTTTTTGCTGGTCGAAACGCGCAACGTTAACTGACTGCCCAAAGAACATTGGCTCAAGGAGCTGATCGTTTTTATTCTGCGAAAAAGTACTGTAAGCCATAACTTCTCTTCCTCAAATACTCGGCAAAAACCCCCTGACGGGGGTTTTGTATAATATTATTTAATTAAAACAGATGATTAAATTTTGCAGGCGCCGCTTTCGCAGTCATCAGCCACGTCGGCTTTCATGTCTTCCTGTACATCGTCAGCACCATCGCGGGTGTTCTGATAATACAAGGTCTTGACGCCGAATTTGTAGGCTGTCAGCAAATCTTTCAGCAACTGTTTCATCGGCACTTTGCTGTTCGGGAAGCGTGACGGATCATAGTTGGTGTTCGACGAAATCGCCTGGTCGATGAATTTTTGCATCACGCCTACCAGTTGCAGGTAACCGTCGTTGTTCGGCATATCCCACAGCAGCTCGTACTGATCTTTCAGACGCTCATACTCTGGCACCACCTGACGCAGGATCCCGTCTTTCGACGCTTTGATACTGATGTGACCGCGCGGTGGTTCGATGCCGTTGGTGGCGTTGGAGATCTGCGAAGAGGTCTCAGAAGGCATCAGCGCGGACAGCGTGGAGTTACGCAGGCCGTGTGTTTTGATGTCTTCGCGCAGTTTATCCCAGTTAAGATGCAGAGGTTCATTGCAAATCGCATCCAGATCTTTCTTGTAGGTATCCACCGGCATGATGCCTTGTGAATAGGTGGTTTCATTGAACCACTGACATGCACCTTGCTCTTTCGCCAGCTCGTTGGAGGCTTTCAGCAGGTAATACTGAATCGCTTCGAACGTCTTGTGCGTCAGGTTGTTGGCACTGCCGTCGGAATAACGCACGCCATTTTTCGCCAGATAGTACGCATAGTTAATTACGCCGATACCCAGGGTACGACGGCCCATTGCGCCACGTTTAGCCGCTTTGATTGGATAATCCTGATAATCGAGCAGGGCATCGAGTGCGCGAACGGCCAGCACCGCCAGCTCTTCCAGGTCATCGAGGCTTTCGATAGCGCCAAGATTGAAGGCAGACAGCGTACACAGCGCGATTTCGCCGTTTTCGTCGTTGACGTCATCCAGCGGTTTGGTTGGCAGTGCAATTTCCAGACACAGGTTGGACTGGCGAACCGGCGCGATAGCAGGATCAAATGGGCTGTGCGTATTGCAGTGGTCAACGTGCTGAATGTAGATACGGCCGGTGGATGCGCGTTCCTGCATCATCAGTGAGAACAGCTCAACCGCTTTCACTTTCTGCTTACGGATGCTCGGATCCTGCTCGTATTTCTCGTACAGACGCTCGAATTCATCCTGATCGGCGAAGAACGCATCGTACAGGCCAGGCACATCAGATGGGCTGAACAGCGTAATGTCGCCGCCTTTCACCAGACGCTGATACATCAGTTTATTGATCTGCACGCCGTAGTCCATATGACGGACGCGGTTGCCTTCAACACCACGGTTGTTTTTCAGCACCAGCAGGCTTTCTACTTCCAGATGCCACATCGGGTAGAACAATGTCGCTGCGCCACCACGAACGCCGCCCTGAGAGCAGGATTTCACTGCGGTCTGGAAATGTTTGTAGAACGGGATACAACCGGTGTGGAACGCTTCACCGCCGCGGATCGGGCTGCCCAGCGCACGGATGCGACCGGCGTTGATACCGATACCGGCACGTTGGGAAACATATTTCACAATGGCGCTGGACGTCGCGTTGATAGAGTCCAGGCTGTCGCCACATTCGATCAGCACACAGGAGCTGAACTGACGGGTTGGAGTACGCACGCCAGACATGATTGGCGTAGGCAGAGAAATTTTGAACGTGGAAATCGCGTCGTAAAAACGTTTGATATAGTCCAGACGGGTTTCACGCGGATAGCCGGAGAACAGGCAGGCTGCAACCAGAATATAGAGGAACTGCGCGCTCTCGTAGATATCGCCAGTCACACGGTTCTGCGCCAGATATTTCCCTTCCAGCTGTTTTACAGCAGCGTAAGAGAAATTCATATCACGCCAGTGGTCAATAAAACTGTCCATCTGCTCGAACTCTTCAGCCGTGTAGTCTTCCAGCAGATGTTTGTCGTATTTGCCCATTTCAACCATGCGGGTCACCTGATCAAGCAGCTTCGGCGGCTCGAACTGACCGTAAGCTTTTTTACGCAGATGGAAAATCGCCAGACGCGCGGCCAGATATTGGTAATCCGGGGCATCTTTGGAAATCAGGTCCGCTGCGGCTTTGATGATCGTTTCATGGATATCGGCAGTTTTGATACCGTCGTAGAACTGGATGTGTGAACGAAGTTCTACTTGAGAAACTGATACGTTTTGAAGACCTTCCGCTGCCCAATCAATGACACGGTGGATTTTATCAAGGTTGATGCGTTCTGTGCGGCCATCACGTTTAGTTACAAGCAGACTTTGGTTCATTCGGGGCGATACCTCAAAGGTTTATAAGGGGTCTGACCTGACCGTGAAAAACACCACGGCAGCACCACTCTATTCTAGTGTGCTGGTCAGGATATAAACACAATATATTGTGGGTTTGTTATTTTCTGATGACAAGATAGTGACTGAACGGCCCTTTGGCAAGTGAACAAAACGCCCAGATTTGTGGATAACTTGGGGAGAAATTTACGTGCCAAGGCTGAGAAGTCCGTCGTTGCTGGCGCGACAAACCTGTCAATATCTGAGATACGATTTTCTTATATTTTTACTAAAGGTGATCGACTGCCGGTTTATTAAACGTTAGAAAAAAACGCTATATTGATCTGGATAACTATTCTAAAAAATCATGTTACCGGGTCCGGTTTCACCAACGCCCTAAAAACTAAGGTTTAAGTAAAACAGGCGGCGGGGAAGGTGATTAAAATTTCGCTTAAGTTCGCCCGGAAGGCATCTTCCGGGCTTGACGTTCGGGGCATTTAGAGCAGGTCAGAGTACTGTGCTTTCTTCCGACTGGGTGTGAACCATGTAATTGACGTCTACATTCGGCCCGAGTTTAAAATGGTCGGTCAGCGGGTTGTAATGCAGGCCCAGAATGTGACGCTCGGACAGTGAGGTGCGGTCGATCATGCCAAGCAACTCTGACGGTTTGATGAATTTTTTGATGTCGTGCGTGCCCTTCGGCACCATCTTCAGCACATATTCCGCACCGAAAATGGCCATCAGCCAGGCTTTGTTATTGCGGTTGATGGTAGAGAAGAACACATGGCCGCCTGGTTTGACCAGACGCGCGCAGGCAGCAACGACGGATGCCGGATCCGGCACATGTTCGAGCATTTCCATGCAGGTGACCACATCGTATTGCTGGGGATGCGCATCGGCGTGTGCCTCAACGGTTTCCTGTACGTAATCCACTTTCACGCCGCTTTCCAGCGCATGCAGACGTGCTACCTGTAACGGTTCGCCGCCCATGTCCAGCCCGGTCACTTTTGCCCCGGCGACGGCCATGCTTTCACTGAGAATGCCGCCGCCGCAGCCGACATCGAGAACGTTCTTCCCGAACAGGCCATCGGCACGCTCCAGAATGTAATTCAGGCGCAGCGGATTAATACGGTGCAGCGGTTTGAATTCGCCTTCCAGATCCCACCAGCGCGAGGCGACTGCCTCAAACTTGGCAATTTCTTCGTGATCGATGTTCTGTGGCGCAGCGGAAGCCGAAGTGGATGATGTGGTTGTCATGAGCGTGATGAACTCCTTATATCTTGATGTGGCCGATTATACCTATTTCGTCTGCTTTGGTTCAGATTTGTCGTTATGGCGAATCTTTATACGAAATGGGGCGCTTTGCGCAAAGGTTTGAAACCCGTTGGATAATAGTAGGCAAAAGGGGGCGGTTGTTTTCCACGTTTGGCTGGTTTGTGGTATAGTTTTACACCTTTGCGCTATATATGCCTACGTGGGCAGCGGCCATGAATAATCAGTAGAGGGATAGCAGCTCCATGAGCGACCTTGCCAGAGAAATCACACCGATTAACATCGAAGAAGAGCTGAAAAACTCTTATTTGGATTATGCGATGTCCGTGATTGTCGGACGTGCGCTACCAGATGTGCGTGATGGTTTGAAACCGGTGCACCGCCGCGTACTTTTCGCAATGAACGTCCTCGGTAACGACTGGAATAAAGCCTACAAAAAATCGGCCCGTGTGGTCGGTGACGTTATCGGTAAATATCACCCACACGGTGATACCGCGGTTTATGACACCATTGTCCGTATGGCTCAGCCTTTCTCACTTCGCTACATGCTGGTGGACGGGCAGGGTAACTTCGGTTCAGTGGATGGCGACTCCGCCGCAGCCATGCGTTATACCGAAATTCGCATGTCAAAAATTGCTCACGAATTGCTGGCTGACTTAGAAAAAGACACCGTCGATTTCGTGCCGAACTATGATGGCACGGAGCAAATTCCTGCTGTTATGCCAACCCGTATTCCTAACCTGCTGGTCAACGGCTCGTCAGGTATCGCGGTCGGTATGGCGACCAACATTCCGCCGCATAACCTCACTGAGGTTATCAACGGCTGTCTGGCCTTCATTGAAGATGAGAACATCAGCATTGAAGGGCTGATGGAACACATTCCGGGGCCAGATTTCCCGACCGCGGCGATCATCAATGGTCGTCGTGGTATCGAAGAAGCTTACCGTACCGGCCGTGGCAAGATTTCGATCCGTGCCCGCGCTGAAGTGGAAGCGGACGCTAAAACCGGTCGCGAAACCATCATCGTTCACGAGATCCCGTATCAGGTGAACAAAGCCCGTCTGATCGAAAAGATCGCCGAGCTGGTGAAAGAAAAACGCGTTGAAGGCATCAGTGCGCTGCGCGATGAGTCCGATAAAGACGGTATGCGTATCGTCATCGAAATCAAACGCGATGCCGTCGGTGAAGTGGTTCTTAACAACCTGTACTCACTGACCCAGTTGCAGACCTCTTTCGGTATCAACATGGTGGCTTTACACCGTGGTCAGCCGAAAATTTTGGGTCTGAAAGAGATTTTGTCCGCGTTTGTTCGCCACCGCCGTGAAGTGGTAACACGTCGTACGATTTTCGAACTGCGTAAAGCCCGCGACCGTGCTCATATCCTCGAAGCGCTGGCGATCGCGCTGGCTAACATCGATCCTATCATTGAGCTGATCCGTGCTGCACAATCTCCGGCCGAAGCGAAAGCGGGCCTGATTGCGCGTTCATGGGATCTGGGCAACGTTGCGGCGATGCTGGCAAGTGCCGGTGATGATGCTGCGCGCCCTGAATGGCTGGAGCCAGAGTTCGGTATTCATGAAGGTAAATACTTCCTGACCGAGCAACAGGCACAGGCCATTTTGGATCTGCGTCTGCAAAAACTGACCGGCCTTGAGCATGAAAAACTGCTCGATGAGTACAAAGAGCTGCTGGTGCAGATCGCCGAGCTGATGTACATCCTGTCCAACCCGGATCGTCTGATGGAAGTCATTCGTGAAGAGCTGGAAGCGATCCGCGATCAGTACAACGATCCGCGTCGTACCGAAATCACGGCGAACTCGTCTGACATCAACATCGAAGACCTGATCAATCAGGAAGACGTTGTGGTGACCTTGTCGCATCAGGGCTACGTGAAGTATCAGCCTCTGACCGATTACGAAGCGCAGCGTCGCGGCGGTAAAGGGAAATCAGCAGCCCGTATTAAAGAAGAAGACTTCATCGACCGTTTGCTGGTGGCCAACACCCACGACACCATTCTGATGTTCTCAAGTCGCGGACGTCTGTACTGGATGAAAGTCTATCAGTTGCCGGAAGCCAGCCGCGGTGCCCGTGGTCGTCCTATCGTCAACCTGTTACCGCTCGAGCCGAACGAACGTATCACCGCCATTCTTCCAGTACGCGAGTACGAAGAAGGCCGTCATGTGTTCATGGCAACGGCAAGCGGTACTGTGAAGAAAACCGCACTGACCGATTTCAGTCGTCCGCGCAGTGCCGGCATCATCGCCATCAACCTCAATGAGGGGGATGAGCTGATTGGTGTTGACCTGACCGACGGTACAAACGAAGTCATGCTGTTCTCTGCGGCAGGTAAAGTGGTGCGCTTCTCCGAAGAAGCGGTGCGTTCAATGGGCCGTACGGCGACCGGTGTTCGCGGTATCCGTCTGGGTGAAGGCGACAGCGTCGTCTCCCTGATCATTCCACGCGGCGACGGCTGTATCCTGACCGTGACGCAGAATGGTTTCGGTAAACGTACAGAATCTGCCGAATATCCAACCAAATCTCGTGCAACGCAGGGCGTTATCTCAATCAAAGTGAGCGAGCGTAATGGTCCGGTGGTGGGTGCGATTCAGGTGGATGAAGCGGATCAGATCATGATGATCACCGATGCCGGTACGCTGGTGCGTACTCGCGTGTCCGAAGTGAGTACCGTTGGTCGTAACACCCAGGGTGTTACGCTGATCCGTACCGCAGAGCTTGAGCACGTGGTGGGTCTGCAACGTGTGGCAGAACCGGTAGAAGATGAAGAACTGGATGGCGTTGCCACCGAAGCAGGTGAACTGGAAGCGGCACAAGCTGCCGATTTGCCAGACGAAGCAGAAAGTGAAGACGATCAGCCAGCAGACGACGAAGAAGAATAAATTTTCTTAGTCACCTGAAACTAAGGCATAACATGGCAACGTGTTATGCCTTTTTTATTTTTACGCCTCACCTATATTTATATTCGTTAAGCGAATGACAATAACCTGAAATATATAATTTACTTTCCCCCTAAAGTTTTGGTTTTAATAATTCATGCTTTTGGTTGCAGGTTTATTATTTCCTGCTCGCAATTTAATTAAATCCTTATATTGTTACTCACGCCAAACATGGAGTGAATAACGTCTTATCCCCTATAAGACGAATCAATAAGGATGCCATTAAATGGAATTCCGCAATCTGACGCCCTTTGCGGCGATGCAGTTCCGGATGCGTGACCGGGAAGATAATGAAAATTACGTTATCGTGATGAAAGCAGGTTACCGGCTGGAGCCGGATGACCGGGGTGGGTATCGCGTCCGGGTACGGGATGACGACGCGGTGGCACTTAACATTAAGGATGATTATCTGGGCGCGGTTAATATATCGTCGGTTATTGAAGAAAGTGACCTCTCGCCATTTAAACCCGTCTGCGATGTCATTATTACCGGCAGTGCCTGTGCAACTCAATCCGTTCCTGTTTTAAGTCAAAGCATCAGCGCCATCCTTAATAATTCCAGTGGCGCTGCTCTTTTAGAAAAGAAATTAAATATAACCGGAAAGCGTTATTTCCAAAAAAATGAAATAACAGACGCATGGTCAATAACCCAGCCTGAACCCTTTTTGCGTCAGCCGGTTATTTGGGAGGCGTCGTTCGGCGGCGAATGCCAAATATTTGAAACGGAAGACGGCGCGGATGCTGTGCCGAAATCCGATTGCCTGACCGATATTCAGAAAGCCGGTCACCCGGATCCAGAACATCCACCGCTGGCGCATCAGGTCTGCGAGGCTAATCCGCTCGGCAAAGGATTCATCACGCCCTGGTACTCGCGGGCGAAACGCCCCGACCGGTATCCCGCACCGCAAATCACCGATCCCCGTCATCCGTTCACCGCTGAGGATTTCACCTCTCTGGTCGCCGGTCATGCGGACTTAAAAGCGCCACAGTTTCAGCCCGCCGGACTCGGGTTTACAGGCCGCGCCTGGTTGCCGCGCTGCCAAAAATCCGGCACCTACGACGAGGCGTGGCTTAAAGAGCGTCACCCCGGTCTGCCCGGTGATTTTGATTTTCACTACTGGAACGCCGCGCCGTCCGACCAGCAAATTCCTTATCCGAAACTGCCGCTTCATTTTGCTTTGCAAGGGTTCTCCCCAGCGGGAGAAATACGCTTCTCGCTCCCCGGCCATGAGGCGTTTGTTCTGCTGCGTATGGATGACGGGTTGCTGATCCCTCATCCGATGAATCTCGACACGCTGCACGTCGACGCCGACAACCTCGAGGTCACGGCCTGCTGGCGCTTTTTGTTGCCCGTTGACGCGCCGGTTCGGGTGATCGAAGCCCGCTACGAGACAGAGCCGGAAAAACTGCTGGAAAAACTGTTCGGGTTTTCAATGCCGGAACATTCAACAAACAGGGAGGTGTCCAGTCATGGCTGAGAATTATATGGCGCGTAAAGACAGTCAGTGGTCGGTGGTGTGTTTGTCGCCCGACGTGTGTTTTACGCCGGTCGGTCCCATCACCCTCCCGGTGCCTTATCAGGTGACGGCGAGCCTGGGTGACGCCGTGCAGGAAGTCAAACATGTGAAGGCCAACGGCTGTCCGGTGGTTGTGCTTAATCAAAGCTTTATCCCAAGCACGCAGGGCGATGAGTCGGGTGTGGCGAAAGGGGTGCAAAGCGGCACCGTCGGTGCGAAGTGCGAGCCGATGGAGCACAGCAAAACCGTGCGCGTGGGCGGCAAACCCATACTGCGCCACGGCGATAAATTCTGGATGAACGATAAAAACACCCTCGGAGTCATCGTCGGGCAGCCGCCGTCAGCCAACCTTACCGTGGAAGAAATCATTCCGGCGGCGAAGGCGCAAACACCGGAGGAAGAGGGATCGGCTGATAAAAATGACGGGAAGCTGCCTGACAGCGCCTGGTTCGGCGCCTATCTGGCGGCGGGAGCCATTCGCAACGGCAGCCCGGAGTCTTACGAAGCGACAGCGCAATCGGCGGGAGCGGATACCCTGAAGGGGTTTCAAAAAGCCATGGAGAATCAGCATCTCTATCTTGCCGCCGCCATTGTCATCGGTGGCGCTTTCAGTGGGAAAAAAGGCGGCAAACGGGCGTCCGTGATCCCAAAAAGAAATGACGTATCTCCCGCTAACGCCTATCCGCCACGGCCAGCACCGGCCGGCGACGGCGGTAAGGTCAAATTAAAAACCGACGGCAACGGCAAAGCGACGACCAGCAAACACGGCGAGCCCACGGTTTCCGATAAAAAAGAGGGTGATTTTGGCAGTACCTGTGGCCTTGCGGGGGAACCCGTTGACGTCGCTACCGGCGACTTCCTGCAAAATTTGCAGGTCATCGACCTGCCCGGCACGCTTCCGCTGACCCTCAGTCGCGTCTATCGCTCCCGCGCCCGTGCGCGGGGCATCTTCGGCAACAAATGGGCGGATAACTGGTCTCAGTTCCTCCGTCTGGATGATAAAGAAATCCATTTCACCACGGAGGAAGGCTCGGTCCTCAGCTATTTTTCTTCTGCTGAAAAAGACAAGGTGGAAGGGATAAACCTGCATCAGGCGCACCTGCGTCTGCACGGCACCCGCAGCGGCACTCTGTTTGTTTTCAATGCGCTGACTCAGCAGACGCTGTGCTTTGCTCCTCAGCCCGGCGCGCACCGCAGGCTTTCCTCCCTGTGCGATCGCGCGGGGAACCGTATCGACTTCATTTATCATCACGACCGGCTTTCTGCGCTGACGCACAGCGACGGCTACCGCCTTGAACTGGAGTGGCGGGAGGAGCAGCTGGTTTCAATCACACGTTCGGACACGCAGGCGCGTCACTGGCTGGTGAGGTGTGCCTACAGCGACGGCGGCCTGCTTGCCGACTGTGAGACCTTTCAGTTCACGCATCTGTTCCATGAGTACGACGCCAATGGCTTTATGATCCGCTGGCGCGACACCGATAAAACAAACGTCAGCTATCAGTATGATGTTAAAGGCCGCGTCACGGCCACGAGGGCGGAAGGCGGCTACTATCAAGACCGCTTTGTCTACGACGACGTCAACCGCGTCACAACCTATCTCGACGGCGAAGGCGGCAGGACGCTTTACGCCTACAACGTCTTCGGGCAGGTGACGCGCACAACCGACCCGCTTGGCCGCGTGACGCAAACCCGCTGGGACCGGGGGAATAAAATCGCCGAAACCGACCCGCTCGGGCGGGAAACCCGCTATCGCCATAACCCGTCCGGGCTGATAACCCAGGTGCAGCACGCGGGCGGCGACGTCACACACTATCACTACGACAGGCACGGGCAGGTCATCAGGCTTATCCAGCCTGACGGCGGCGAATGGCTGTTCAGCCGCAGCGAGCAGGGGAACATACTCAGCCAGACCGATCCGCAGGGGCACGTTCAGCGTTTTGAATACAATACGCGCGGGCAGCCGACCGCCGATATCCGGCCCGACGGCGCGACGCAGCGCTACATCTGGAATGCGTATCATCAGCTCAGCCAGCTGATTTCCCCGGATGAAGCGACGACGCACCTTTCTCATGACAGCTTTGGCCGGCTGCTATGTGTCACCGATGCGCTGGGGCAGACCACCCGGTTTACCCTCAGCACGGAGCACGCCGGTCTGCAGGGGAGCGCGACGGCGGTTCATCTGCCGGACGGCGTGGTGCAGCGCAGAAGCTACGACGGTGAAAAACGCCAGGCCACCGTGACCGACGGCGAAGGCAAAACGACCGGTTATGCCTACGGCGCGTTTGATCTGCTGCATACGCTGACCCGACCCGACGGCCAGACGCTGCAATTTGGCTACGATTCGCTCACCAGGCTGAATCAGGTGACGAACGCCGCAGGTGAGGTCTGGCGCTACGAGCGAGACGCCGCCGGGCAGGTAATCCGCGAAACCGACTTCGGCGGGCGCGTCACTGAGTACGGCTACGACGGAGCCGGACGCCGGGTTCTGGCGCGGCATGCGGATCACCGCGTGGTGTGCTGGCACTGGTCGGTGCGCGATGAGCTCCTGAGTGAGGACGTCTGGCAGGAAGAGGAGACGCAGTGCGCGCGGGTGGCAACGACGGCCTATGCGTACGACGCGCTGGGAAGAATGACGCGGGCGCAGAACAGCGATGCGGTGGTGGAGTTTGAATACGACGCAGCCGGTCATCGGGTGTGCGAGCGCATCAACGGTCGGGAAGTGGTCCACGGGTGGGATGAACAGGCACAGCGTACGCTCTCACGCTGCGCCGGTGGGCAGATGCTGACCTTTGATTACGACATCAGCGGCAGGCTGAATGCCTTACAGGCCGGTGAGTTTGCGCCGCTGCGGATGGAATATGACCGGCTGGGGCGTGAAAACCAGCGCCACAGCGCGGCCGGGTTTGCACAGGCGCAGGGCTATTCGCCGACCGGCATGCTGCTTGAACAGACGGCGGGACGGGAGGGAATCATCAACCGCCGCTGGGCGTACGACGGCGCCTATAACGTGCGGCGCATCGACGACGCCCGCTGGGGCACGTCGCACTATCACTACAACAGCAACGACCAGATAATCCACGCCGAACAGACCGGCGCACAGCCGCTGCTGGAGCTGTTCAGCTATGACGCTAACCTGAACATCCGCGAGCATCAGTGGCGGGGACGGGACTATGACGCTCTAACGGAACGGGTGAGTCAGATCCGGCAGTCCGGTCGGATCATCCGCCGGGGCAGTGACGAATACCGTTACGACAGCGCCGGGCGGCTGACCGAAAAGCGCACTGAAAAACCGGGCTTTCGCCCTGAAATCTGGCGCTACCGCTGGGACGCCCACGGTCAGATGCGAAGCCTCATCACCCCGCACGGCGAGCGATGGCGCTACGCCTATGACGCTTTCGGACGACGGATAAGCAAACGTCGCGAGGGCGACACGCGTGGCAAACCGGCGGGCTTTGATTTTTTATGGAGTGGCGACCAGCTCATTGAGGAAACGCCGGTGTACGCCGACGGCACGCCCGCCTACGAAGAAAGTATTCACTGGCTGTATGAACCGGGGGCACTTACCCCCGTCGCGCGCAGTGAAAAAGGCCGGCTGCATTATCTGGTCAGCGACCACATGGGCACCCCGCGCGAGCTGCTTACCGAACAAGGTGACGTGGCGTGGTCAAACCGGCTAAGTACGTGGGGTAAATCAACCCGTTATCACTTTGCCGCCAACGACGACGTCACCTGCAACCTGCGATTTGCGGGCCAGTACGCCGATGAAGAATCCGGGTTGCATTACAACCGTCACCGTTACTATGATAGTGACACGGGGCAGTATTTAAGTCCGGACCCGATAGGGTTGGAAGGTGGGCTGAATCCTTACGGGTATGTGCATAACCCGATGGGGTGGGTTGATCCGCTGGGGCTGGCTTGTTGTCCTTCAATAAACCGTCGAGAAGCATTAAATGAAACGAAGGATCTTGCCGGTATCCCTCGCTCTCAACAACCAGATAGGCAATGGGTTGTCGGAAATGATCCTAAACGCAGGGGACGGACGAATTATAAATACTCTGAAGATCAAGGTTCATATGGTCGGTATTATGAATATACTGATGCTCGTGGGCATAAAAGAGTAATTGCTGAGCATACATCTGATCCAAGGGCCCCCGGACCTCATACACATGCAGGACAACCAAAGCCTGGAGCAGATCCACGAACCTACGATTTTAAAGAAGGTAGGTATCAAAAGATCATTCATCCCTCAACAAATGACCATCATATTTATTATGAATAGTGAACTCGAAAAAAAATTATTGTTACTCAGAGCAAAAAAGTATGCTGCAGTAGTAGATGGTATTCGTGATATGACAATTTCTTTTTTGGAAAGAGATGAGTGTATCTGGCATAGAGAGAAATTAGCACAAATTAATTCTTACCATGGGCTTCCAAAGCTAAAATCATACACTCTTCCAGTAAATGAGAGTGATTTAATTAGCGATATCTCTAGTTTATTAATTACTAATAAAATTAATGACTGTTTTGTGTTCTTCGAGAATAATGTGAAAATTAAGTTTCATGTAATTGATTATTTTTTATTTATAAAAAGTTTTTTAAGTATAAATAAGACGTTTGATTTATCATTGGCATTTTTTCAACCAGATGGAGTATTGGTAGTTAGTGATGATGAGTATGAACTAAAAACTTTCTTTATTATCAAATAGCTAAAACTAATAGCTGGAAGGTCTCCCCGATCCTTTCGGCTATTTTTATGTATTTTGCTTGCTAAATCCTGATCCCCCTCAGCGCCGCTTTAGCGGCGTTCTTTATATTCTGATTATCCAGCTTAATATCCCGCAGTTGTTGATGCAGAATATCTTTCTCACGCTTCAGTTCATCCACTTCTGCGCTGTCTTTAATAATCACAATACAGCCATCAGTTAGAACGGCAGCGCCACAGCGCGGCCGGGTTTGCACAGGCGCAGGGCTATTCGCCGACCGGCATGCTGCTCGAACAGACGGCGGGACGCGAGGGAATCGTCAACCGCCGCTGGGCGTACGACGGCGCCTATAACGTGCGGCGCATCGACGACGCCCGCTGGGGCACGTCGCACTATCACTACAACAGCAACGACCAGATAATCCACGCCGAACAGACCGGCGCACAGCCGCTGCTGGAGCTGTTCAGCTATGACGCTAACCTGAACATCCGCGAGCATCAGTGGCGGGGACGGGACTATGACGCTCTAACGGAACGGGTGAGTCAGATCCGGCAGTCCGGTCGGATCATCCGCCGGGGCAGCGACGAATACCGTTACGACAGCGCCGGGCGGCTGACCGAAAAGCGCACTGAAAAACCGGGCTTTCGCCCTGAAATCTGGCGCCGTTATCACCTTGCCGCCAACGACGACGTCATCTGCAACCTGCGATTTGCGGGCCAGTACGCCGATGAAGAATCCGGGTTGCATTACAATTCGTCACCGTTACTATGATAGTGACACGGGGCAGTATTTAAGTCCGGACCCGATAGGGTTGGCGGGTGGGCTGAATCCTTACGGGTATGTGCATAACCCGATGGGGTGGGTTGATCCGCTGGGGCTGGCTTGTTGTGCATCATTCGAACAGGCAATGAATAAAGCTTTGGAATGGCTCGAAGCCAGAGGATTTAAAGCAGAAAGAGTTAATACTGGTAAATTTGGCGCTACGAAAGGTAAAGCTGTAGGTATGACGACTGCTGATGGAAAAACTGGTTTTAGAGTCGAATATGACGATAGAAGTGGAGCTCACATTAATGTATTTAGTGGCAAGGATAAGGGCGAACATTACCAATTTGATGCAACCGAGAAAACAACGACTAAACATCAAAATAGATATGATCACCCTTCAAAACCAAGGAGAGGAGAATGAATCTTGATGATGAAATTAAATTACTGATTGCAGACCTTTCTAATCCCCCTGAGATCATTGATGAATGGGAGCCAATTGCCGATTTTTTATCGGATACGTTTGAATGGGCGGGTTCAAAGATTGATTGGGGTAAAACGATTAATCATTCATATCATAAACTTACAAGTAATAAAGGTGTTTGGCCTGCTTTAGTGATCGCATTTATCAATAAGCATGATTTAGTCTGCAACTCAAAAGAAATATTTTACATAAATGACTCATCGTTAGATTTTGCTTTGAGAATTTCAGCGGAGCAGTTTAATAGTACATTAATTTTATTAATAAATAATGTCCCTCAACATCAATATTTTTTTGATACTGAAGCCAAGTGGTGTCTTTCTATTACTTCTGAAGGTTATGTGGATTTTGGTTTTTCTAATATGACTAAGTAGTCTTTTAGCCGGGGTAGTCCCGGCTATCTTTAGATCCAATGCTAACATTGATAAACTATGAAGATATTCCGCCAACCGCGCCTTAATATTCTTATTCGCCTGCTGCATTTCCCGCTGTTGCAGGCAAATCGACTCTTTTTCATGCTTCACTTGGGCCACTTCTTTACTGTCAAGAGCCAGACAAAAACAGCCCCCGGTTATTTTTATTCTGGTATTTCTACCGTTATCCATACTTGAGTTATGTAAAAATTTATCCTTAAGAATATTCGCGGAGTTTCTATTATCGCCTGGGTTAATGCGTACACAGAAAATACAGTAAAGTGGCGCTAAATCATTTCGTCTTAATAAAAGCGGAGAAAGTGGCACCGCCGCCTGTGATGCAAGTATTCACGGGTTGTATGAACCGGGGCAGGGTGGCGATCAGGTTCATCGAGGTATGCACCTGGCATTACATGGTTGGTCGCTTAAACGCCTTGCGAAACATGCATCACCACACCTTATTGCTCATTTCTCAAACACACCGTCACCCTCCGCTTTTTAGAAAGTCCCTCAATAGTGTATTCTGATTCACATTCCGCTCACTGAGCCGTTACACCGATGGTTAATCCTTGAAATATCTTGCTTCGTTTCGAACAACGCTGAGAATCTCCCGCTACCTGTTCCGGGTGCTGGCGCTGATGCTGTGGACGTTAGGGGTGCTTCTGACCACCTTTTATGTGCTGAATATCTTCCACAATAAAGAGTCAGAGATCCGCGATGAGGACAACCTCAACTATGATCTGGCACAGAGCTACGTCAAAAATTCCAATGATGTGATGCGCAGTATTAAGTTCATGGCGGAAAAGCGTTTGAGCGATTCCATGAACGGGCTGGATATCATCAATGGGATGATCAGCAGCAAGAACACGCCGCCGTCCTACCTTTCCCTTTTCCCGGAGTCGGATTGCTCCCAGCTCAGCGACAGTTACCGTAACTCGCTGACGTCCCTGGGCAATATGATCCATTACTGGAAAGACAATTTTTCTGATGCCTATGACCTTAACCGCGTGTTCTTTATCAGCGGCGAAAACCTGTGTCTGGTGGATTTCGGCATCAGCAGCGAACCGTTTGAACGTGAAAGTCAGGATCAGCTGAAATCGCTGCATGAAAAAATTCTGCAATACCGTAACGGTAAAAATCAGGACAAAGAGAATAGCCTGTACTGGGTTTCGCAGTCCAATAACCGGGAGTCCGGTTATCTGTATGTGCTGACGCCGATTTATATCGGCAACAAACTGGAAGCGTTGATGGGCATCCAGCAGAATCTGCGTCTGGAAGACCTGGTCACGCCGAGCGCGCAACACACCAGCGTTACGCTGCTCGATGAGGACGATCAGCCGCTGCTGAGTCTTTCAGAAGGCGAGCGTTACACCGCTGCGCTGGGGAATTATCCGCAGGAAAGCTCGTACTTCGGCTACATGAATGGCTACAAAGACTTGATCTACAAAAAGCCGCTGTCGCCGTCTTCGCTGAGTGTGGTGTATTCCATGCCGTTCAATATTGTCATTGAACGGTTCAAGATCATGATATTCAACGCGGTGCTGCTCAATATCTTTTCCGGCCTGCTGCTGTTTATTCTGGCGTGGGTGTTTGAACGCAAGATGTTTTTGCCGGCCGAGCAGAACGCCTTCCGGCTGGAAGAGCACGAGCAGTTTAACCACAAAATTGTCGCGTCGGCGCCGGTGGGGATCTCGATTCTGCGTATCAGCGATGGCGTGAATATCCTGAGTAACGAGCTGGCGCATAACTACATCAGCATGCTGACGCAGGAAGACCGGCAGCGTATTACGCGCATCATCTGCGATCAGCAGGTGAATTTTGTCGACGTCATCACCAAGAATAACAACAACATCCAGCTGAGCTTCGTGCATTCCCGTTACCGCAACGAAGATGTGGCGATTTGTGTGTTGATCGACGTCAGTGCGCGCGTGCGGATGGAAGAGTCGTTGCAGGAGATGGCGAACGCCGCCGAGCAGGCCAGCCAGTCGAAATCGATGTTTCTGGCAACCGTCAGCCACGAATTACGCACGCCGCTGTATGGCATTATCGGTAATCTGGACTTACTGCAAACGCAGGAGCTGCCGCAGGGCGTGGATCGCCTGGTGACGGCGATGAATAACTCCTCGGCGTTGCTGCTTAAAATCATCAGTGACATTCTCGACTTCTCGAAAATCGAATCTGAACAACTGAAAATCGAGCCGCAGGAATTCTCCTGCCGGGAAGTGATCACCCACATTGCCGGTAACTATCTGCCGCTGGTGGTGAAAAAACGCCTCGGGCTGTACTGCTTTATCGAACATAATGTGCCGCTATCGTTCAATGGCGATCCGGTGCGCCTGCAACAGGTCATCTCGAATATTCTCAATAATGCGATTAAATTCACCGATACCGGTTGTATCGTGCTGAATGTCCGAACCTGCGGGAATTATCTGGAGTTCCAGGTACGCGATACCGGCGTCGGTATTCCGGAGCGCGAAATCACCCGTCTGTTCGATCCGTTCTTCCAGGTCGGTACCGGCGTGCAACGTCATTTCCAGGGCACCGGACTTGGGCTGGCGATCTGCGAAAAGCTGATCAACCTGATGGATGGTGATATTGACGTTGAATCCGAGCCGGGTCTTGGTAGCTCTTTCACCGTGCGTATTCCGCTTTACAGCGCGGTGTTCCCGTCTGACGAACCGCTGGATCACTGGCAGGATAAAATCGTCTGGCTGGACGTGCGCAATGCCTATCTCGAAAGCTACCTGATGCAGCTGCTGTGCCATCACGGTGCGAATATCCAGCGCTATGAACCTGAGCAGGTGACCGCCGCCGAAGACGTGCTGATCACCGATACACCGTTTATTCATATGGGTACGCTGCGCGCGCAGATTGAATTCTCGATAGACCATATCGGCCCGCCGGTGGAAACCCGTCCGGGATATTGGGTGCATGGCACCTCGACGCCGCTGGAAATCACCGCGCTGCTCAACCGGATTTATCAGATTGAGACGGCAGGGGATGAGGGCGGCCTGAACACCCCGGCGGCTGAAATTGCTATCGCGCAGGACTACAGCGATATCACCCTGCTGGTGGTCGATGACCATCCAATCAACCGCCGTCTGCTCGCCGATCAGCTGGGGACCATGGGTTACATCGTGGTGACCGCCAACGACGGGGTCGATGCGCTGGACGCCATGCGCGCCCACGAGATTGATATCGTGCTCAGCGATGTCAACATGCCGCGTCTTGACGGCTACGGCCTGACGCAAAAACTGCGCGAGCTGGGCCATATCCTGCCGGTGATCGGCGTGACCGCCAACGCATTGGCCGAGCAGCGTCAGCGCTGTCTGGAAGCGGGGATGGATAACTGTCTGTCGAAGCCGGTGACGCTGGAAACGCTGCGCGATACACTGAGCTATTACAGTGAGCGCGTGCGTAAAGGGATTTACAAGCGGGAAGACTAATACGGCGATTCGTCTAAGAGTCATCACCCAAAAGAAAAGGCACCCTCAGGGTGCCTTTTGTGTTTCTGCTGTAAGAGGGCGTTGCGAAACTTAGTCTTTGTCGACCGGCATGGAGCTGATGGAAGACAGGTAGTTCAGCAGTGCAATATCGTTTTCCACACCCAGTTTCATCATCGCTGATTTCTTCTGGCTGCTGATAGTTTTGATACTGCGGTTGAGTTTTTTAGCAATCTCAGTCACCAGGAAGCCTTCTGCAAACAGACGCAGAACTTCGCTTTCTTTTGGTGACAGGCGTTTGTCGCCGTAACCGTTGGCGCTGATTTTTTCCAACAGCTTAGCCACGCTGTCCGGCGTGAACTTCTTGCCTTTTTGCAAAGCGGCCAGGGCTTTTGGCAGATCCGTTGGCGCGCCCTGTTTGAGGACAATGCCTTCGATGTCCAAATCCAGCACCGAGCTCAGGATCGCCGGATTATTGTTCATGGTCAGAACAATGATCGACAACTGAGGATAGTGGCGCTTGATGTATTTGATAAGCGTAATCCCGTCGCCGAATTTATCGCCCGGCATAGACAGGTCAGTAATCAATACATGGGCGTCGAGTTTACTTAAGCTGTTGACCAGGGCCGTCGAGTCTTCAAACTCACCGACAACATTCACCCATTCGATTTGTTCAAGTGACTTACGAATGCCAAAAAGGACGATAGGATGATCATCAGCAATAATTACGTTCATAGTATTCATGTGATTAGCTACCTTGCTGGAGCAGTCTGGAAACAAAAGAATCAATAAGATTGATGGTTTCAGTAATCTGTAATGCATCGCCATCTGCGATGTACTGTTCTAACTCTTCACACATTTGCTTGCCCGGGGTCAGG
Organism: Enterobacteriaceae bacterium Kacie_13; assembly: GCA_013457415.1. Lineage (NCBI taxonomy): Bacteria > Pseudomonadati > Pseudomonadota > Gammaproteobacteria > Enterobacterales > Enterobacteriaceae > Enterobacteriaceae bacterium Kacie_13. Next base: position 3,190,892 of record CP045665.1, on the reverse strand, counting down.
TTCAGCATGGCGAACACTCCCTTAAGGCGGTGTGCAGTTTGGGAAAGTGATGTGAAATCACGACGTTGGTTTTCATTATACAGTTTCTCAAGATCTTCCGGTACTGTCTCGACAAAAAGCTGATAGTAATCGCTTGATTTTAACTGCTTTTCGTAATGGTCGAGAGAGTCTTCGCCGGGTTCTTCGGATGAAACACTGTCATCAGGAACAGCAAATTGCTGTTCAATTAACAGTAGGGTTGCGTCGATCAGCGCGCTGCTGATGTTGTAATTGACGCGAATATAATGCTTTTCCAGCGACTGGAAACCGGACTCATCGTCGGTCAGCAGCAGCGTAAATTTGTCACTATTCTGCGGATTATCCGTCAGCAGGACGTCGTATTCTCGCGTCAGTTGTCGCTCATCAGCCACGATACACACCGCGCCGTACGCATTCATTGTACGGGTCACAATGCCGCGCACTTCGTCAGAGGTGATGTCGAGTAACGCGGTGACATCCGTCAGCAGCTTCTCATGCTCGTCTTCCACTTCCTGCGTTTGCGGCCGTTGTTTCACCCGGACGGTATAACGTGTGCCGATGTTGAGTTTGCTGCGGATCTCCAGCTGGCCGCCGAGCTTTTTACACAGCTGGTTGCACAGGAAAAACGTCAGGCCGGAGCCGTGATTAAAGCGATCAACTAACGTCTGACTCAGGAAAGGATAATTCAGATTACTCAATTCTTCCTTCGAAATTCCGCTGCCGGTGTCAGTTATGTGGAATACCAGCTGATCCGGACGATCTTCGTCCTGTTCGCTGGTCAGTGTGACCTTGCCGAGCGACGTGGAGACGATGGCGTAATCAAGCAGCAACGAGAGAATTTTCTTCACAGCCTGCATATCGCCCACGAACATGGCTTCCGGCGCGATATTGAAATGATTCAGCAAACCGAGGCCTTTCTGGCTGAGGCGGGGCAGGGCCTCAAGCAGCAGTTCATCCACCATGGCGGATAACACATACGACTGGCTGGCTGGCTGCCAGTCCTGCGTTTCCAGGCGGGTGAGCAGGGTAATGTTATCCACCAGCGTCAGCGCGTTGCGCGATTCGACCTGCAATTTGCCCTGAAGCGTCTGGCGCCCACGCGGCTCTTCTTCTGCCACCAGCGATTCCACCAACCTGCTCAGCTCGTGCAACGGCTGATTCAGCTCGATCCCCAGATTGTGCAGCATCAGTTTGCGCGCCTGCAGGTTCTTCTCGAACTCACGTTTGGCCTGTTGTAGTGTGCGGTTCACCATCACTTCTTTGTCCTGATCGTGCAGCAGGAACAGATAGGTCTCCGGGGAAATCTGGCTGCGGATCATGCGGATTTCATACACTTCGTTGTTCACCGTGGCCTGAATTGCGCCATTGTGCTGCTCGGCCATATTGGCGATTTTATTCAGGCTCAGGTGCGGCAACAGCTGGTCGGCAATTTTATTACTGAGGATCACGCTGTGGTTGCTGAAGTTATAGACCAGCAGACCGAGGGGCAGCCCGGAGATGATTTCCTGATTCAGCGCCTGCTGCATATGCAGCTGTGCCGCCATATTTTCGCTCGGGCGGATGTACTGATGACGGATGAAGTAAATGCTGGTCATCGCCAGTCCGATCAGGAACAGATTGATGAGGATCAGCCAGAAGTTATTGCGCGACAGATCCACCACCAGACTGAACAGCGGCACGTGATAAGTCAGCGACAGCGGAGAGTTGCTGAGCGGTACGCTGAACACCAGCGACCAGCCCTGCACAGCAATGCTGCTGGTGGCGTTATCGTCGGTCGGATCGCCCTCATTTACTGCCGCCGTGCTGCCGTTGAGCTGGAAATTGTCCCGCGCCATATTCAGCGGGATAAGATCACTCATCGGCAAATCAAAGGCGATTACCGTCGCCAGGTGACCGGGATTATTGAACGTGGTGCGCAGCGTAAAGTTGTAATCGCTGTTCTGGCGTGATTTACGCAGGGCGGAGTAGCTTTCGCGTTCATCCAGCGTATTAGCCTGTTGCAACATTTCAGCACGGCGCGATTGCAGCGTACTGGTGAAATAGTTTTCTTTAAGACGGGAATCCTGTTCCTCGAGCGGCACCGTGGTCACCAGCACCATGCTATTATCCTGGCCGTTCAGATAATAGAGCGAATAGGGCAGCGTTTTGGCACCCCATTGTTCATCGAGGAAGGCCGAGATTTTCAGCGTCAGATCCAGCGTGGAGCTGTCATGCGTACCAAAAATCAGTGCATCGGTTTTCTTATGCGGCTTGGAGACATAGAACATGTCCTGACGCAGACGAATTTCCTGCGCAGAGACCACATCCGGCGGCAGCGGCTGACCGGTGAAGTTATCGTAAATCTGATATGTCATGTAGCGATACTTATCAATACGTTTTTGCAACTGATCGGCGGTGGTTTGCACCGTACGCAGTTTATCGTTCAGATAAGCATTGGTGTAGTTATACCCATAAAGGCCCAGCCCCAGTGCCAGCAGCAAAATGAACAACCAAAAGAAACGCGTGATGTTGGTTGAGGTCAGCGATAAATATTTACCTGACATGATGATGAGTCTTTTCCTTCATGAAAAAACACCTGACATTAAACAGACCGCACAGTTTATCAGAAACGATAAGTTTCAGTGATTGCGCATAGTCTTAATTATTTTTGGCCTCAATACATTAAGCCCAAAATTCTTTATGGATAGTCACAAAAATGATAAGTCATTTTGATGTGCATTCTTCGATGCTAATCCTTGATTTTCTTAATGATGATCACGATCAGCATTTATTTCGAAAATATAAAACCATTACAAATCAACGCATTGATAAAGTAAGCCTTCGCTAGGCCATGATTTCATTCACGTCAAACTTATGATTTTTAATTTTTCCATGAATAAAATTTATCATAAAGATAACATTTTTTTAATGCGATTAACTCAAATCATGCATATAACTTATGGAGTTTAGTGCAATAAAATTCCTAAACGACACAACAGAAACACATAAAAAGCATCACTAAAATCAACATTTGCACGTTTTGTAGTCTGTAGATTTCCCCATCACCAGTTGGAAGTTAATCCATTGCATTAATGGTCTTCTTGTTCGCTCGATAGTACCTCTCTGACGGGAGGGGCGGTTCGTGGCGGATTTGAGTAACAACTGGTCTCAGACAGGGGTACAACATGGCTCAGAACGGCGGCGTAGTTATTGATGTTCTTACTCGTAAAGATGGTGCAGTAATCTCTCAGATTTCTGATGCCAGTCAGGACGTTACCCTCAACCAGATGAGCATCGTGCGCGTTCACGCAACGCGCGATGCGGTTACCAGCTACCAACGCGTGGGTAATGATCTGGTTATCCACATGAAAGACGGCCGTACGGTGCGTTACCACAGCTTTTTCGATACCGATGGTAAAGGCCACCACAGCGAGCTGATTTTCGACGACGGTGTGCATCCGATTGAACACGCCGCCTTTGTCGATACCGGCGCGACCGCAGGCGCGGTCACCGTTGTCCCTGCGTATGAAACTATCCCCGATGTCGGTGTCTTACTGCTCGACTCTTCTAACTTTGACCCTGCCATTCTCGGTGCTGTCCTCGGCGTTGTCGCGCTCGGCGCAGGCATTGCTATTGCCGCTGGCGGCGGCGGTGGTGGCGGTGGGGGCAGCAGTAACAATGGCGGGAGTAATGGAGGCAATAACGGCGGTAATAACGGCGGTAATAACGGCGGTAATAATGGCGGCAATAACGGCGGTAATAACGGGGGGGACAACGGCGGAACAGGGGGAGATAATGGTGGCAACAACGGCGGCAACAACGGCGGAAATACCGGTCAGGCAGCGAGTCTGACACTGGGTGCTTTTGCCGGTGACAACATCCTTAATGCGGCCGAAGCGCGCCTCGAACAAATCTTCTCAGGTACGGCGGGAAATGTTGCTGCAGGCCAGACCATCACGCTGACTGTCAACGGTAAAAGCTATACCAGTACGGTAGGTGCAGACGGCAAATGGGACATTAATCTGCCCTCTGCTGATTTGGACAATCTGGCAGACGGCACCTATGTCCTGTCCGTGACCGTAACCGGCACCGACGGTAAATCAGTCACTCAGGGGATCACTGTTGTTGTGGACAGAACGCCGCCGGTGGTCACTGTCGAACCGATTGCCACCGATAATATCCTCGATAGTAATGAGCATCAGCAACCGCTGACCGTGAACGGTACAGCCTCAATTTCCGAAGCCGGACGCACGATAGTCGTTACTCTGGGCGGCGTTGAATACAACGCAGTCGTTGGCGCGGACGGCACGTGGTCGGTCACCATTCCGGCCAATGCGGTACAGGCACTGACCAATGGCGAATATACACTCACCGCCTCGCTCACCGATGCGGCCGGAAACCAGACCTCCACGCCTGCTGAATTTGTGGTAGACGACAACGCCGGTATTCTGACCATCAACCCTGTTTCCGGTGATGGCCAGCTGAATGCTGTCGAAGCGCAGTCTCCGCTGGTGATTTCCGGCAACGCCACCAACGTGCCGGAAGGCTCGATTATCACCGTGACCTTAAATGGCCAGACATACACCGGCACGACGGGCGCAAATGGTGCCTGGAGTGTGAACATTCCGGCAGACGCTTTGCAGGCGCTGACCGATGGCACAACAACGCTCACCGTCAGCACCACAGATGCCGACGGCAATCCGATCTCAACCAAAACCGATTTTAACGTGGCCGTGCATCCGGGCGAACTGACCCTGGTTCCGCCGTTTGGTGATGGCACGCTCAACGCTCAGGAGTCCGGCACCGAACAGACGCTCACCGGGAATACCGGCCTGAAAGGCGAGGGGCAAACCGTCAGTGTGGTCATTGGCGGACAAACCTATACCGGCACCGTGGCGGCAGACGGAACTTACAGTGTGAGCCTTCCGGTCGCCGCGCTGGGGGCATTATCTCAGGGGAGCAACGCGGTGGTCATCAACGTCACTGACACCGCCGGTAACCACACCACCCTGAATACGACAGTCTCTGTCGATACAGTTGCGCCAACCCTGACCGTGAACCCGCTGGCGGGAGACGGGCAGATCAGTCTGGCGGAAGCCGCAGGCGCGCTGACTCTCTCGGGAACGGCGTCAGTTAGCGAGGCCGGTCAGACCGTCACACTTACCGTCGGTGGACTCAGCTTTGTCGCCGTCGTTGGCGAAAATGGCGTCTGGAGTACCACTATCCCGGCAGGCGCGCTCAGCGGCCTGAATGGTGATTTCACCGTCACTGCAACCCTGTCCGATACCGCAGGTAACACCACCACCAATACCAGTTCAATTCACGTTGCTGCCGATGCAACGCTTCAGCCAGCAATCACCGTCGATACATTTGCTAACGATAACGCTGTCGATGGTGCAGAAGTCAAAACTGCTCAGATTCTCAGTGGTACTACGACCCGCGTGGAAGCCGGACAAATTGTCACGATTACCCTCAATGGCCATCAGTATCAGGCCGAAGTACAGGCCAGCGGCAAATGGAGCGTGATCATTCCGGCTGCTGACATGGTGACACTGACTGACGGCTCACAAACCATCACCGTCAGCGTTGCTGATAAAACCGGCAACCCGGCGACCGGCAGCGAAGATTTCACCGTGACCCGCACCGACGAAGGCATCGCGATTGACCCCGTCACCGGCGATAACGTGATTAATGCCGTCGAAACCGCAGCGGGGATCACCATCAGCGGTACCACTTACGGCGTCGACGTCGGCGCCCAGGTGACTGTCAAATTTGGCGCACTCACTCGTTATGCGCTGGTGGGCGCCGATGGCAAATGGAGTCTGTTGATCAGTTCCTCTGATATTGCCGGGATCGACACCTCGACCACTTCGTTATCCGCGACGGTTGTCGGCACCAATGGTGATGTCTTAACTAACAGTGTCAATGTCGGGATCGACAACGTTGATCCTACACCGACGTTGAATACACCGTTTGGCGACAGCTTCCTCAATCTCACCGAAGCAGCAGCCGGGCAAACACTCAGCGGTACCACCGGTAAAAGCGGCGAAGGCCAGACGGTGACTGTGACGCTCGGCGGGCATACCTACACGGCGACTGTCGCTGCGGATGGCAACTGGACGGTTAATCTGCCAGCGGCAGATTTGCAGGCACTGCCTCAGGGGCCACTGCAAATTTCTGTCACGGCAACCGACACGGCGGGAAATACCGCAACCATTTCCTCCACGGCAAACGCGGACTTCACTGCGCCGGTCCTGACCGTCAATCCGGTCGCGGGCGATGGTTATGTGAATATTGCCGAGGCAGCCGGGCCGATTGCTATCACCGGTACCGCGTCACTTTCCGAAGCTGGCCGCACGGTATCTGTGACGCTCAATGGCGAAACCTATACCGGCACTGTGCAGCCGAACGGTCAGTGGAGTATTACCGTTCCGGCGGGCGCGTTGTCAGCGGTTGCGGACGGTCAATATCCGCTGAGTGTTGAACTTTCGGACGCGGCAGGCAACAGCACTACCGTCACCTCAAACGTTCAGCTCGATGGCAATCCGGCGACGGCACCGACACTGACGCTCAATACCTTTGCGGGCAACAACGTGGTGGATGGCGCAGAACAGCAGACGGCGCAAATCCTCAGCGGCACGACCACCCAGGTTGAAGCCGGCCAGATAGTCACTATCACGCTTAATAATGTGACCTACACCGCCACCGTGCAGGCGGGCGGAAACTGGAGTGTCAGCATTCCTTCGGCTGACCTGCTGGCGCTGCAAAACGGTTCCCTGACGCTGACGGCGACCGTCAGTGACAAAGCGGGCAATCCGGCGATCGGCACTACAAATATCACCGTCGATGACACCCTGAGCGGTCTGTCAGTCGAACCTTTGACCGGCGATAACCTGCTCAATGCCACCGAAGCGGCGGCGGGCGTGACGCTTAACGGCACCTCGACCAACGTACCGGTCAACGGCATTGTTACTATTACGCTCAACGGCAAAACCTACACTGCTACCGTGGGCGTCGGCGGTGGCTGGAGCGTTCAGCTTCCGGCGGGCGATCTGGCTTTACTGTCTGACGGTACGCATACCCTCAACGTGTCAGCGACCGATGCGGAGGGCAATCCGGTCAGCAGCAGCCTTAATTTTGATGCGATCACCCACAACCTGCCTTCTGTTACGCTGAACACGCCATTTGGTGATGGTCAGTTAAATGCAGCAGAAGCGGGCAATGCACAAACCCTGAGCGGTTCAACCGGCGTCAGCGGTGCCGGGCAAACCGTGACTGTCACGCTGGGCGGTAAAGATTATCAGGCGACAGTCGGCGCTGATGGCAGTTGGAGTGTAAGCATACCGTCAGCCGATCTCGGCGCGCTTAATCAGGGTGATGCACCCGTTCAGGTGGTCGCGAAAGATGAAGTGGGTAACGAAAGCCAGATCAACGCCAATGTCACTGTTGATACGGTCGCGCCGGTGGTCACGGTGGATCCGGTCGCCGTTGATGGCACCATTAACAACGCCGAAGCTGCCGCATTAATTCCTGTCACCGGGACTGCGGGTACGACGGAAGCGGGGCGGGCGGTGACCCTGACCATTGCCGGACAAACCTACACCGGCACCGTTTTGGCTGACGGTAGCTGGACGGTGAACATTCCTGCCAATGCATTGATTAACGTGGCGAACGGTTCTTATACCCTCACCGCCAGCGTCTCTGACGCGGCAGGTAATACCGGCAGTGCCAGCGAAACGGTCACCGTCACAGCGGATCCGGCGCAGTTGCCGACCATCAGCGTGGATGTCTTTGCGGGTAATAACGTGGTGGACTCGGCTGAAAATCAGGTTGTGCAGACCCTGAGCGGTACGACGTCCCACGTCGAAGCGGGTCAGATAGTCACTGTCACTATCGGGCCATTGAGTTATCAGGCTGTTGTGCAGGCCAGCGGTGCATGGAGCGTCAGCATTCCGGCAAATGCGCTGGAAAATGGCAACCTGACCGTCAACGTTTCGGTGAGCGATAAAGCCGGTAATCCGGCGACTGGCTCATCAGACTTCCTGGTCGATACCACGCTCGGCGGCATTGCCATCAATACCATCGCCGGTGACAACAAAATTAATGCTGACGAAGCGGCACTGGGCGTTGTCATCAGCGGGACGACCGCAGACGTGCCGCAAGGTACCACGGTCACCATTAAACTGGGCGGCATCACCTACACCACCACCACGGACGTTAACGGTAACTGGACATACACCGTTCCGGCGGCGGACATTGCCAATCTGGCCGACGGTACCAGTCACGTTATTGTCTCGACGGTGACCACTGCCAGCGGCACCGTGACCAGCCAGCAGGACGTTGGTATTTACACCACGCTGCCGGAACCGACTCTGAATACGCCGTTTGGTGATGGGCTGTTGGGGACCACCGAAGCTACCACCGATCAGACCCTGACCGGTAAAACTGGCCTGACCGGTGATGGTCAGACTGTCACCGTAGTAATTAACGGCGTTCCTTACACCGGTACCGTGGCGACGGACGGTTCATGGACCGTGACAGTGCCTTCCGCTGACTTGCAGAACCTGCCAGCCACGGATAACCCAATCATCGTGACCGTGACGGACGCCGCCGGTAATAGCAGCACGCTGACTGGCAACGTGAATGTTGATTTCACAGCGCCAACGCTGCTTCTCAATCCGGTCGCGACCGATGGCGTGATTAACACCGCTGAAGCCGCAAGCGGTCTGACGCTTAGCGGGACGGCGTCACCGGAGGATGCGGGACAAACGGTCATACTGACTTTCAATAACCAGACGTACACCGCGCTGGTGCAGGGTAACGGCACCTGGAGCACCAGTATTCCTGGCGGAACGCTGACCGGTGTGGCCGACGGTGCTTACACCCTGACTGCGACCCTGAAAGATGCGGCGGGCAACAGCACCACCACGACCGGACAGGTCACGCTGGATCAGACCGGACCGGTACTGACCATTACCCCAGTCGGCGGTGACGGTTTGGTGAGTGCGGCGGAAGTGACGTCGGGTATTACGCTCAGCGGCACCACATCGACTGACGAAGCCGGTCAGACGGTGACCATCAGCTTCAACAATAAATTCTTTACGGCGCTGGTCCTTGCGGATGGCTCGTGGAGCACCACCGTGCCTTCCACGGCGCTGGCCGGACTCCCGGCAGGCAGCTATACCGTGTCGGCGCTGATCAATGATCCATCCGGTAACCCGACAACCACCACCAGCCAGATAACGCTCGATCTCACTGCGCCAGCCCTGACGGTGAATCCGCTGACCGGTGACGGACGTGTGAATGCCATTGAAGCGGCATCCGCCATTCAGGTCACCGGTTCAACCGATGCCGCCGAAGCCGGACGCACTGTTACAGTGACCATTGCGGGGCTCAATTATACCGCAACGGTTCAGGCAGACGGAGCCTGGACGGCGACTATCCCGGCCGGTGTGCTGGCAAACGTTGTTAACGGTTCTTATCCGCTGACCGCTTCCTTGTCTGATGCCGCCGGTAATATTGCCAGTGTCAGTGAAAACGTCAGTCTGGCTGCCAATCCGGCAGCACAGCCAGCCATCGACATCAACGACTTCGCGGGCAACAACCTTCTGGATGCGGCAGAAAGTCAGGTGGCGCAGACCCTGAGCGGCACAACCACCAACGTGGAAGCCGGTCAGATTGTGAATATCACGATTGGCGATGTCATCTTCACTGCCACCGTGCTCGCGAGCGGCGCCTGGAGTGTGTCCGTCCCGGCGGCAACGTTGAGTGCTCTGGTTAATGGCTCAGTCACCATCAATGTCTCCGTCAGCGATCTGGCGGGCAATCCGGCCAGCGCCACTGAAGACTTCACCGTGGATACCACGCTCGGCGGTGTTGGGATCAATACCATCGCGGGTGACAACAAAATCAACGCTGATGAAGCGGCGGGCGGCGTGATTGTCAGCGGTACCACTTCTGACGTGCCTGCGGGAACCGACGTGCGCATTGTCATCGGTACGATTGACGTCACCGTGCAGACCGCAGCCGACGGTACCTGGACTTATACCCTGACCCCAGCGCAGGTAGCGACCTTGCCGGAAGGCACCTCGGCGGTTGTTGTGACGACCGTTACCACCGCCAATGGCCCGGTTTCCAGCGAACAACCGCTGGGTATTTATACTACGCTGCCAGTGCCGACCCTTGAACCGGCCTTTGGTGACGGACGTCTGAGCACAGCCGAAGCGGCTACTGCCCAGACGCTCACCGGTACCACAGGTCTGACCGGTGACGGCCAGACAGTAACCGTCACTATTGGCGGACAGGATTACACCGGCACCGTTGCCACAGACGGTACCTGGACCGTCTCCATCCCGTCTGATGCGCTCAAAGCACTGCCTGTGGATACGGACAATATTCTGGTCACCATAACGGATGCGGCGGGTAACAGCGGTACCGTCAACGGTTCAGTCGCCGTGGACTTCACCGCGCCGACGCTGAGTGTTGCTCTGGTGACCGGCGATAACGCGATCAATGCGACTGAAATTCTCGGTGCGGTCGAACTGAGTGGTACGGCGAGCCCGGAGGATGCAGGACAATTCGTTCAGTTGACGTTCAACAACGTGACTTACACGGCCCAGGTGCAGGGCGATGGTTCATGGACGACGAGCATTCCTGCCGGTAGCCTGACCGGATTGCAGGACGGCAGCTATATCCTCAATGCCAGCCTGACGGATCTGGCGGGTAACACCACTACTGTGCCTGTCACCATCGCGATTGCGACCACCTTACCGACACCGTCCATTACCGCGCCGTTTGGTGATGGTTATCTCAATGCGCATGAGTCTGACAGTGATCAGATCATCAACGGCAACACAGGCGCGACCGGACCGGGGCAAACCGTTTCCGTCACCTTTGCCGGTGCCACCTACAACACCACGGCGGATGCGCAGGGACAGTGGTCGATCACTATTCCTTCCACCGCGCTGGAAAACCTCACCGACAACACCTTGCCTATGGTGGTCACCGCCACCGATGCGGCGGGCAACTCCGGCACGGCTACCAATCAGATAACCGTAGACTTCACCGCGCCGGATCTCACCATTGGCACCGTAGCCGGTGACAACATCATTAACGCGGCTGAAGCCCTGCAACCGGTGGTGATCAGCGGAACCTCAGACGTCGCAGATGCCGGACAACCGGTGTCGGTGGTGCTAAGTTTCAACGGAGTGACCTACACCGCGCTGGTTCAAACCGACGGCAGCTGGAGCTTTACGCTACCGGGCAATGTCGTGCAGCAACTCGCTGATGGTCCTTACTCATTAACCGCCACCCTCACGGATGCGGCGGGTAACGTGACCACCGAAACGCGCGACTTCACGGTTGATGCCGCCAGGGCCACTCTGCCTGTGCTGACCATCACCCATGTCGCGGGCGATGATTACATCAACGCAGCGGAAAAAACCAACGGTTTCACTATCACCGGTACCTCGACCAATATTGAAGCTAACCAGCCGGTGAATGTGCTGTTCAATGGCGTCAGTTATGCAACCACCGTGGGGGCTGATGGCTCATGGACAGTGAACATTCCGGCCTCAGCGCTGACGGCAATTTCCGATGGACCTCTTGCTGTAACCGCGAGCTCGCTCGATACCTCAGGCAACCCGGCGAGTGCGACCCATAATGCGACCGTGATTGCGCAGGCTGGTGACCTGCCGACCGTGACCATCAATACCGTTTCCGGCGATGACGTTGTTAATTCGCAGGAGCACAACCAGCCGTTGACCATCAGCGGTACTACTACTCACGTACCGACCGGTAATATCATCACCGTCACGTTGAATAACGTTACCTATTCGCCGGTGGTGCAGTCAGACGGCTCGTGGAGTGTCACGCTTACCGTTGCACAAACTCAGGCATTACCGGAAGGCAACAATCCGATCACTGCCGGGGCGACAGATATCGCCGGTAACCCGGCCAGTGCAACGCATGATATTTCCGTTCACACGACACCAACGCTGCTGACCGTTGATGTTGATACCGGGCTCGATAACATCCTCAATGCTGCGGAAGTGCTGACCGGTTTGCCGGTGAGCGGCACCACGGAAGCCAACACTACCGTCACGGTGAAACTCAACGGCATCACTTACACCACCGTTTCTGATAACGACGGCAACTGGAATGTCACTATTCCTGCGCTTGACCTGCGGGGTATTACTACCGACGGGCTGAAAACGGTCGACGTCAGCGTCACGGGTGCCGATGGCAATACCAACACGGTGACGGATGATTTCACGCTGGCGATTAACACTTTGCCAACGCTGACGCTTGGGCCAGTGGCGACAGACAATATTCTCAATATTGCTGAATCGGCGGCAGGCTTTATCGTCACCGGAACGGCGACCAATCTGCCGGATGGCACGGCGATCGTTCTCACTATTGGCGGCGTGACGATCCCGGGCATCGTGTCCGGCAACACGTGGACGGCGACCGTCGGTGCCGGGCAGCTTGATGTGCTGCTCGGTTCAGCGGCGGATATTTCCGTGACAGCGGTGGACGCCGTGACCGGCAATACCGCTTCTGCCAGCGGCAGCCTGACGGTTGACCTGACGCCGGTGCCTGTTCCGGTGATTACACCTCCGTTTGGCGACGGCGCACTCAACGCCGTTGAAGCGGCAGTCGATCAAATCATTAGCGGCACCACCGGTATCACGGATGTGAAATCAGTGGTCGTCACCGTGGGTACTACCCAGATAACCGCGACGGTGAATCCGGACGGCTCATGGTCTGCGACCATTCCAGCTGAAGTGCTTTCTGCCTTGCCTGATAACGTTACAGGTACACCGGTTTCTGTGGTGGTCACGGACGTGGGCGGTAACACCAATACCACATCGATTAATGTGCCGACTATCGTCAACGATCTGCCACTGGCGACTGTGACGGACAGTTTTGGCGGTCTTATCAACTACGCAGAAGCGCAGGCGGGCGGGACGCTGAGCGGGCTGACGGGTTCACTGACTGCGGGGCAGACAGTGGTGGTGAACATTAACGGCACCAATTACACCACGGCCACGGTGGATGAGGGGGCGGGGACCTGGACTTTGGATCTGCCAGCCGCCCTCCTGACGACCTTACCCAATGGCAACTGGACGGTCACCGTCACAGTGACTGATGCGGTGGGTAACAGCAGCTCTCAGAGTGAAATTCTCGGCGTACAGATCACTCTGCCAGCGGCACCGGTTATCAATCAGCTGTTTGGCGACAGCGTCCTGAACTTCGCAGAAGCCGCGACAGCGCAGACGATCACTGGCGCTACAGGGATTACCGGTAATTTGCAGAGCGTTCAGGTGACAATCGCCGGGATCACCGGCAGTCCGTTTACCGTGACGCCAGCCGCTGACGGCACGTGGAGCCTGGAATTGTCCCCGTTACAACTGGCGCAGTTTGGCACTACAGGCGAACACACCATTACGGCGACGGTCACGGATCAGTACGGCAATACCAGTCTGGCGACGAGCTCCACCTTCACCGCTGATGTTACGCAGCTGACGCCAACCATCAACGATAGTTTCGGCTCCGTGCTGAACATTGCTGAAGCGGCAGGTGTGGTGACTATTGGCGGGTTATCAGGGGCGCTGGGTAACCAGAATGTGACGCTGACCGTTGATGTGGGCGGCAAAACCTATCCGGCCACCGTGATACCAGCAACGGGTGAATGGACGGTCAGTATTCCGGCAGGCGTGTTCAGCTCGCTGACCGGAACAGATCATACTTTCATCGTTAACGTCACCGATGCCAACGGTAATACCGGCAGCAGTACCCTCAGCTTCATCACCGACTTCACGCCACCGGTTATCACAATTGCGAACGTGTTTACCGACGGATATCTGAATGCGAGTGAACTGGCGGCGGGCGCGGTGATCACCGGTACTTCTGATGCGCCATTCGGCAGCACGGTCTCTGTCAATATTGGCGCAGCCGGTCCTTTTACCACCACCGTTGACGCAGTCGGCAACTGGACGCTGACGCTGAACAATGCTCAGCTCGCTACGGTTGCCCAGGGCAGTCTGGGCATCACCGCGACCGTCAGTGACGAGAACGGTAACCCAGGTGCGGCAACCGGCAGCGTGATCGTCGCCTCTTCCGGCGCGGGTCTGCCAGCCATTGACATCAATACCTTTGTCGGCGGCGACGGCCTGAATTATACCGAGAGTCTTTCACCGCAAATCTTGTCAGGTACCACCAGCAATATTGCGGTTGGATCGACGGTCACTATTAGTATTCCAGGTGTGACGGGTCCGCTGACGGCAATCGTCGCAACCGGCGGAATATGGTCGCTGACGCTAACACCAGCGCAGCTCCAGCTAATTACTAACAACAGCACCATCAGCGTTTCTGTCACGGATGTCGCTGGCAACATTGCGACTGACACTCTACCGAACTTTACGGTCGATCTCACTGTGCCACCGCTGCCATCCATTTCCCTTAACGTGGTCGCAGGTGATAACTACATCAATCTTGCTGAACACAACACCGGCACCATCACCCTTTCCGGTGCCGCTGCCGGGCTTGGCGTTATTCCGGGCGTCACAGCGGTTGCTGTTCTTGTGGGGGTAACGCCGGTTGCAGCTACCGTTCAGGCCGATGGGACATGGACCGTAAATGTGCCAGCCAGTTTATTTACCGATGGTAGCAGCACGGTTATCACAGCAACGGTGCTTACTGCGACAGCGAGCCAGACCGTGCTTACCGATCTGACACCGCCGGTGCTGACACCAGGCAACATCAGCGCAGACAACAACGTGCTCAATGCCACGGAAGCGGCGGCAAATCAGGCCATCAGCGGAACCGCGGACACCGGTGATGTTGGGCGTACCGTCACCATTACCATGAACGGCAAAACCTACACTGCCGTAGTGCAGGCTGGTGGCGGCTGGAGTGTCGGGGTACCGGCGTCGGACTGGAATGCACTGGGACAGGGCGATAACAGTTACACTGCTTCGCTCACCGATCTGGCCGGTAACAATACCACCGTCACGCACAACTTCACGGTCGATACCGTGGGCGCGTTGCTGACGCTGGGCGTGACCACCGGCGGGGGCGATCTGGTCGATAACGTCCTGAGCCTGACCGAAGCCTTACTGGGCACCGTGATCGGCGGAACGTCAACTGCGGAAGCAGGCTCACTGGTGACGGTGAAAGTGGCCGGTATCACGGTGGGAACGGTGGCGGTTCAGGGCGATGGCACCTGGAAACTGACGCTGTTGCCGTCTGATTTCGAAGGGCTGGCTATCGGCGACGGCACACATCTGGTTTCCGCGTCAGTTGCTGACACGGCGGGCAACACCACGAATGTGAATCTGGGTCTGAATCTCCAGTTCAATCAGCTTCTGGATGTCAACCTGCTGACCGGTCTGCCGGTACTTAACGGCGCGGCGCTGCTGGTCAATCAGGTACTGAGCGGCTCCAGTACCGATGCCGGTGCAGGATCCACCGTCAACGTCAAACTGGGCGATACCGTGCTGGCGAGTTCTGTTGTCGGCGCAGACGGCAACTGGAATCTGGCGCTGCTGCCAAACGTCTTGCAGGGGCTGTTGCAGGGGAATAATGCCCTGACGCTGTCAATAACCGATCAGTACGGCAACGTGCATTCCGAACCGCTGAATATTCAGGTGGCTTCCCTTGCACCGGTGATTGATACCGTCGGCGGTCTGCTGGCAGGCACCACCAGCCTGCTCAATACCACCACGACCGCTGTTGAACAGGTGGTCAGCGGCACCACGACTGCGGTCAACGGCACACTGGCCACCCTGAAAATTGGCGGCCTGACATTCACCGGTAATGTGGTCAACGGCGTGTTCTCCATCGCCGTACCGGCACATGCGCTGGACACATTAGCGGACGGCGTGGTGCCGGTAGTGCTTTCCGTGGCGGATGCCGCGGGCAACATTACCACCCAGACGCTGGGTAATCTGACCGTGGTGGTGAATAATCTGCCGCAAATTGTGCTGGATCCACTGTTTGGTGATGGCCTGCTTAATGCAGCAGATTTACTGCTGAATCAGGTAGTCACCGGCACCGTGAAAAACGTTGCGGCGGGTTCGACCGTGGCGGTTACCGTGGGTAACAACCCGGCGATTAACGCCACGGTGGACGCCAGCGGTCACTTCTCGGTCACTGTACCTAACAATTTGCTGACGAATCTGCTTAACGGATTGCTGGATGTGAAGGTGGACGTGAACGCCACCAACGGTAATACCAGCACGCTTTCCACGTCGGCGACCGTCAATATCACCGCACCAACCCTTACCCTCAACACGCCATTTACCGATGGCCTGCTGAGTGCGGCGGATGCGCTGTTGTCCCAGACAATCTCTGGGGTAGCGGGCGGCGTGGCGACAGGCTCTACCGTCAGCGTGGTGGTGAACGGCAAAACCTATCTCGGGACGACCACCAACGCGGCGGGTAATTTCAGCATTACGCTGCAACCGGGCGACCTTAGTCTGTTGGGCGATGGCACACTGAACATCAGCGCGTCGGTCGCCAATGCCGTGGGCAACGTGAGTACTGTGGGCACCACGGCGAACGTGATTATTCACGCCTTACCGAAAGTTGTACTCGACCCGCTGTTTGGCGGCGACGGCATCCTCAATCTGGCTGAATCCCTGTTGTCTCCGGTGATCAGCGGAACCATCGTGAATGGCCGTGTGGGGGAAATCGTCACCATCAGTCTGGGCGTGGTAAACCTGACTGCCACGGTCGGCGCTGACGGTAAATTCAGCGCTGCCTTGAGTGCCGGCAATCTGACCAGTCTGCTTGACGGCAATCTGACGCTGGGCGTCACCGTCACCGACACCGTCGGTAATACCGCCACCGCCTCCGCTGGCGTTACCGTCGGCATTCACAACTTACCGAGCATTGTGCTTAACCCTATCTTCGGCGATGGCATTCTGAACGTGGTTGATTTGCTGACACCGCAAACTATCAGCGGTGTGGCGAATAATGTGGCGCAGGGCGCGCAGGTCAGCATCACGTTAGGAGGCAAATCCTATCTGGCGACCGTCGGAGCGGGCGGGGTATTCAGCGTAGCAATACCCACGCTGGATCTCGGCGCATTGCTCAACGGTACACTGAACGTTGCGGCGAGTGTTGTGGATGCGGCCGGTAACCCGGCAACGCAAACCGGGCTGCTGAACGTCATCGCGCAGGCTTTGCCAACCATCACCCTGGACAGCATTTTCGGCGACGGTTTACTGAACGCTGCCGATGCACTGTTAACCCAGACTATCACCGGCCATACCACCAATGCGGTGGGTTCTACCGTCACCTTAACCGTTGGTACGTCCACGGTCACGGCGCTGGTAAAAGCTGACGGGACGTTCTCCGCCAACGTTGGCGCGTCGATTCTTGGCGCACTGACAGACGGCGTGCTGAATATCGGTGCTTCCCTGACCAATGCCGCAGGCCATACCACTACCGGTTCGGGTTCGGCGTCGGTCGGATTGCATCTGCCGACGATCACCATCCCGTTGCCATCCCTGTTTGGCGGCGATGGTTTCCTTAACCTCAGTGAAGCCAGCAGCAGCGAAACCGTCAGCGGCACTACCAGCGCGGCGAACGGCAGTCTGGTGTCCGTGACGGTTGGTGGCATTACGCATACCGGTACGGTCACCAACGGTGCCTGGAACGTGGCGTTTACATCGGCAGAACTGAAAGGCATTGCTGACGGCGCAACACAGGTCGGGGTCTCGATTACCGACCTGCTCGGCAACGTGAGCAACACGACTCAGCCGCTGACGGTGAAAACCCATGCGTTGCCGGTCGCATCTCTCGATGCACTCGGCTCGCTGACCGGTTTGCTGGGTGGCATTCTGGGCTCGGGACTGACACTCACGGGGAAGAGCCGCAACATCGGCGCAGGCGGCGTGGTACTGGTGACCTTGCTGGGGAATACGCTGTCCGGGATCGTGCAGGCCGACGGTACATGGACGGTGAAATTCAGCAGTGCGGTGTTCAATGCCTTCAGCATTCTTAACCTCCCGGCGCTGCTGGCGGCACTGACCGGCGATATCGTCGAGCTGCGCGCAACAGATGTGGCCGGTAACGGGTTCGACGTTCATGTCGGATTGTCCAGTGGTTCGACGCTACCGCCGGATACACAGGCCGCGCAGGTTAGTCTGCTCTCCACGACTGATGACACCCATACGCTGGCGGCGGCAAGTATCACTGCCGATTCGACGTCCACCACCGATACCACGCATGCCGCGAGCACGCTGGTCTCTGCGCTGGCGACGACGGAGACCACCACCAATACGGCTTCCGCGACGGAAACTACCGCCCACGCTGACACGGTGTTCTCCATCGGCGGTGTGGCGATCGACCTGACCGCCACCAACGGTGAGGCTATCGGCGGCGCGGGCAACGACACCATCTCCGTGCATACGCTGGACTTCGGTCTGATCGACGGCGGTGCGGGTACCGATACCTTGCTGCTGGCGGGTACCAATCAGCATCTGGATCTGACGTTGCTTGGGCTGAAAGTGGAACATATCGAGATTTTCGATCTGGGCAACTCCGGCACCAACAGCATCTCTCTTAACCTGCATGAAGCGCTGACGGTGAAAGATAATCCGACCGATGAAGTGGTGATTAAAGGGGGCGAGGGGAGTCTGGTGAATCTGCAAATGGGCACCGACGGCGCATGGACGGAAACCGGGCAACGCACGGTAGATGGCCTGACCTTCGACGTTTATCACAATGCGTCAATGGACGCGTCCAATACGTTGGGAGACGTACTGGTGCAGCACGGTTTACACGTTCAACAAAACTAAGGCTTTGGCGCCTCCCCCTTTGCAGGGGGAGGCGTTAATCCATCTATCGGCGTAATTAAGTGGTGTCGGTAATGAAAAATAAGACAGTGAAACGGCGAGCAGCCGTGTTGTTGGGCACTTTGTGCCTGACGGCTTTAACAGGGAACTACGGGGTATGGGCGGCGGATAAACAGCCGGAATTTAACTGGCAGGCGGCACCGACGGAAGAAATGCGCGCCAGCCTGTCGTTACGTGATGCGATTTTGCGTGCGTTCGCGCGCAATCCGCAAATTGCCGAAGCGGCGGCGCAAATTCGCGTCGGCAACGGCAATCTTGATGAAGCCAAAAGTGCGTGGTATCCGCAGATTTCTCTTCAGGGAACCGCGGGTAAATCGCACCAGACCGATTCGGCGGGCAGCCTGAGCAATAACGCCTCTGCCGGGATCCAGCTCAGTCAGCTGCTGTACGACTTTGGTCGCACCGGCGGCAGTATCGATCAGCAGGAATACCTGTCTGACTCCTATCGTTATTCCCTCTACAGCACCATGACCGACGTCGCGCTTAGCACGATGCAGGCCTATCTGTCGGTCAAACGCTATCAGGCACTTAGCCTTGCGGCCCGTGACAATATTGTTTCTATCGAACGTGTGAAAGACACCGCCAGACTGCGTGCCGATGCCGGGCTGAGTTCGCAGTCCGACGTCTTGCAGGCCGAAACCCGCATCGCCGGGATGCGCGCCACTGTTGAACAGTATCGCGCCCAGCAGCGCTCGGCGCAGGCGCAGCTGACGGTGCTGACCGGCGTGGTCTCCGATAATTTGCCGGATCTGCCGCAAAGTCTGCTCGATCAGAAAGTCACTCTCGACAAAATCCCCTATGAGAACAGTACGCTGGTGCGTGCGGCGCAGGCCAAACAGCAGGCGGCGATCCAGCTGGTAAATCAGACCGAGGCGCAGCACTGGCCGACGCTGAAAATTCAGGCCGGTCGCACCCGTTACGAAAATACCGGGGGTGGCGGTTCTTACTGGGACGATCAGGTGCAGCTGGCGGTGGATGCGCCGGTGTATCAGGGCGGCGCGGTGAGCGCCAAAGTGCGGGCGGCGGAAGGCCAGCGTCAGGCGGCGCAGGCGGATGTGGAAAAAGCCAAGCTCGATATCAACCAGAAAGCCTCGACCGCCTACGCCGACATGATAGGCGGACAGCAGCGTCAGGTGGCGGGCGAAGAACAGTACGCCAGCGCCACGCACACCCGCAGCGTGTATCAGGACGAATACAAACTCAGCAAACGCAGCCTGAACGATTTACTCAGCGTCGAACAAGACGTTTTTCAGGCTGACACCATGCGCATCGGCGCGCTGTATGACGGATGGGATGCCACGGTGCGCTACGCCGCGGCGGTGGACAATCTGGTCGATATGTTAGGCATCGACCGCCAGAAACAAACCGGTGACACCATTCCGTCGCTGTAAATCTGAAACAGGACGGGAATGACCCAGAAGCATTCGATAACGAGGTTGAAATGAGCAATGAAACAGCAACACCTTTGTCGATAGACGTCTGGATAAGCGCCATGGGGCGCGTGGCCGAATCCTTCGGTAAGCCAGCCGATCCGCTTTATCTTCGCCAGCAAATGCGCTGGTTCGAACATCAGCCGCTGCGCCGTCAGCTCGATCGGCTCAGCGGCCTGATGGGTTTACAAGTCGGCATGGTCAGCTGGAGTCAGGTGCGCTGGCGCCAGGAAGTGCTGCCCGCCGTGGTCACCCTCGAACAGGGCGGCATCGCGGTGCTGGAAAACCTGCACGATGACGGCACGGTCGATTACTGGCTAAGCGACGGTGGTGATTTACTGCGGTCGATGGAGCTGGCGACGATGCTTGAACAAAGCACAGGCCCGGTCTTCTTAGTCGGCGTGGCACCGCGCGGGCGCGATCAGCGCATCGACCAGTTCGTGCAGCCGCACCGTAAACACTGGTTCTGGGAAAACTTCCGTGGTTCAGGGCGGAAAATCGCTGAAATCTCACTGGCCTCAATCATCGGTAACGTGCTGGCGCTGGCCGGAATTCTGTTCTCGATGCAGGTTTACGATCGCGTCATTCCGGCGCAATCCTTCCCGACGTTGTGGGTGTTGTTTTTCGGCGTAGTACTGGCGGCGGGACTGGAATACATCATCCGCCTGATGCGCACGCTGGTGTCTGATCTGATGGGTAAACGCATCGACCTCAAAGTTTCCTCGCTGTTTTTTGTGCGGGCGATGAACATCAAAAATGACGACCGGCCAAAATCCACCGGTTCCTTTATCTCTCAGCTGCGCGAAATCGATCAGGTGCGCGAACTGCTGACCTCGACAACCGTCAGCGCTGCCGCCGACATGCCGTTCGTGCTGCTGTTCCTCGCCATTATGTTCTTTATTGGCGGCCCGCTGGTGATCATCCCGCTGCTGGCTATCCCGCTGATTGTGATCCCCGGCATTCTGATCCAGTGGCCGATGGCGAAACTGGCGAAAGAGGGGATGCGGGAGAGCGCGCTGCGTAACGCGGTGCTCGTAGAGACCATCGAAGGCATCGAAGACATCAAAGCGTTACAGGCCGAGGCCTATTTTCAGCGTCAGTGGGAACAGACGCACGAAGTGAGTGCGGCGGTCGGCATGAAGCAACGCCTTTGGGGCGCACGCCTGACCGGCTGGGCCTCGACGGTGCAGCAGCTGACCTACGGCGGCATGCTAGTGTTTGGCGTCTATCTGGTGCTGAGCGGCGATATCACCACCGGTACACTGGTCGCCAGCAGCATGTTGTCATCGCGCACCATCGCGCCGCTGATGCAGCTGACCATGGTGTTCTCCCGCTGGCAGCACGCCAAAAGCGCCATGCACGGGCTGGATGAATTGCTGAAAAAACCGATCGACCGTCCGGCAGATGCCGAACTGTCGCACTGCCCGACGCTGAGCGGCCACTTCAATGTGCGCAATCTGCAATACACCTACGATAAAGAGAATGCGCCGAACGTGCTTGGCATCGGCCAGCTGGAGATTAAACCGGGCGAGCGCGTGGCGATCCTCGGCAAAGTAGGCGCGGGGAAATCCACGCTGCTGAAACTTCTCTCCGGGCAGGCCAGCCCGTCGCAGGGAAAAATCCTGATCGACGGTGTGGACATGACCAAAGTCGAACCGGCCGATATCCGCCGCCAGCTGGGTTATCTGTCGCAGGATTCGCGCCTGTTCTTCGGCACGCTGCGCCAGAACCTGATGCTCGGTTATCCGCACGCTACCGATCAGGAGATGTTGCAGGCACTGCGTATCAGCGGTGCGCTGTCGATGGTGCAGGCTGACGCCTCCAGCCTCGATAAAATTATCAATGAAGGCGGGCGCGGGCTCTCCGGCGGCCAGCGGCAAATGGTAATGCTGAGCCGTATGATCCTGCGTAATCCGCAGGTAGTGCTGATGGATGAACCGACGGCCTCGATGGATGAAGCGCTGGAAGAGTACGTCATCCGCCAGCTGCATACATGGCTGGTGGGGCGGACGTTCATCGTGGTGACGCACCGTCCGGCGCTGCTCAAGCTGGTGGACAGAATCGTGGTCATGGACAACGGCCGCGTAGTGGCCGACGGGCCGCGCGACAAAATACTGGCGACCGCCGCCAGCAATACGCCTGCACCTGCCGTTGCGGCAGCCACCGACAACCGACAAGGCGCAGCCTGAGCTGCTGAGGACACCGCATGGCACATTTAACATTACACGATGAGCTGGAAGCTGAAGGGCGCAAAGTCTCATGGATCATCTGGGCCTCGCTCGCCAGCCTGCTGATTTTCTTCGTCTGGGCGCGGTTCGCGGTGCTCGATGAAGTGACGGTCGGCACCGGCAAAGTCACGCCATCGAGCAAGGCACAGCAGATCGACTCCCTCGACGGTGGCGTGATATTAAAACTGCTGGTGCAGGAGGGGTCGGTGGTCAATCGCGGACAGCTGCTGGCGCAGCTCGACCCGACCCGCTCGCAGTCTAACTTCGGCGAGGCGGCATCGCGGGTGCGCACACTGCGCGCCTCTTCCGAACGCCTGAGCGCTGAACTGACCGGTGCACCGCTTAAATTCAGCCCGGAAACCATGAAATCGCCGGAGCTGGTGGCGCGTGAACGCCAGCTCTATTTATCGCGCAAGCAGAACCGCGATGAAACGGTCAGCAACCTTCAGCAGTCGCTAAAACTGGTGAACGACGAAATTAATATGACGCAGCCGCTGGTGGCCAAAGGCGCGGCGGGGCAGGTGGAAGTGATTCGCCTGAAACGTCAGGCCAGCGAACTGCGCGGAAAAATCGACGATGCGATTAACCAGTATGCCGTGCGTGCGCGCGAGGAGCAGGTGAAAAACAACGCCGATCTGGATGCGGAAATGCAGGTAATGGCCGGGAAGGAAGATCAGGTGACGCGTTCGGAGCTGTATTCGCCGGTGCACGGTATCGTTAAAGACATTCAGGTGTCCACCGTCGGCGGCGTGTTACAGCCGGGCGGCAAGCTGATGGAAATCGTCCCGATCGAAGACCAGTTGCTGATCGAAACCCGCATCAACCCGCGCGATATCGCCTATATCCGTCCGGGATTACCTGCCACGGTGAAAATCTCTGCCTACGATTCATCGATTTATGGCGATCTTGAGGGCAAAGTTGAAGGTGTATCGCCCGATACCCTGCAGGATGAAGTGAAACGCGATCAGTACTATTACCGCGTTTATGTGCGTACCGATAAAGCTTTCCTGACCAACAAAGCCGGTCGCCAGTTCCCTATCGTACCGGGGATGGTGGCCAACGTGGATATCAAAACGGGCCAGAAAAGCGTGCTGGATTATCTGATTAAGCCGTTGAATAAGGTGAAGGAATCACTGAGGGAGCGTTGAAACCTGCTGTTGAGCGGGATCTGGTTTGGGAAGTTAACTCCCTCCCCTGCGAAGGGGAGGGGTGGGGTGGGGTATTAAGGTCAATCCAGATAGGCAGACCAGATCACGTACCTCAACAAATTTGTTGCCAGCAATACCCCCTCCCAACCTCCCCCCTCCGCAGGGGGAGGAGCAAAGCAAACCAACTCAGTAACTTCTTTAAAAAGGGTGAGATAGCGCGGTCTTTTACTTCACACTCACATCAATATCACCAAAGTATTTCTTCGACAGCGTTTTCACGGTGCCTTCCTGCTTCACTTTCGCGATGGCTTTATCGAGTTTTTCTTTAGTAGCGGTGTCACCTTTGCGCAGGCCGAAGGCGATGCCGCTGCCGAGGATTTTATCGTCACGCACGGCCTCTCCGACAAATCCGAAATCTTTACCGTCCGGACGCGAGAGGAAACCGGTCTGACCGGCTGGTGCGAGGACTAAGGTACCGTCGAGGCGGCCAGAGGAGAGATCCAGATAGACCTGGTTTTGATCCTGATACGACACCACATCGACGCCTTTCGGTGCCCAGTGCGCCTGTGCGTAGCTTTCCTGAATCGAACCCTGCAACACGCCGATATGTTTACCTTTCAGCGACGCCACGTCAGGCAGCAGGCCGGAATCTTTTTTGGCGATCAGTTTGCTGGGGACGCGGTAGATAACGTCGGTGAAATCAATCGCCTGACGGCGTTTCTCGGTGACGTTCATCGCCGAGTTAATAGCGTCAAATTTACGCGCCTGCAATCCCGCAATCAGGCTGTCGAATGAGGTATCAACCCAGTCGCATTTCAGGCTGGCGGCGGCGCAGACGGCGTTGCCCAGATCGATATCAAAACCCTGCAATTCGCCGGTGGCACTTTTAGATTCAAACGGCGGGTACTGCGCTTCCAGACCAAACTTCAGCGCAGAACCGTCGGCCAGTGCGGAAAAGGAGGCTACGGCACAACCTAACAGTAATGCGATTTTCAACTTTTTCATTATTCACAATTCCCCAGCGTGATGGTGATAAATGCAAGGCTCAGACGCGACACAGACGGCGGGCGCCCTCGTACAGCGTGTCGTTATCTTTCGCGAAACTCAGGCGGATAAGCCCGGTAGGTTTGTTATTGCTGTAAAACGCCGACAGCGGAATGGTGGCTATCTGATGATCACGGATCAGGCTCAGCACAAATTCGTCGTCGGAGAGCGGGCTGAAATGGCTAAAACGCGCCAGCATAAAGAAGCTGCCACGGCTTGGCAGTAATTCAAAGCGGGATTCGCTGAGCGCATCGGCCAGTAAATCACGTTTTTGTTGATAAAAATCCGCCAGACCGAGATAACTCTGCGGATCGGCCATCGCTTCAGCAAAGGCGACCTGCATCGGCGTGTCGGCGGAGAACATCATAAACTGGTGCACTTTGCGGATTTCACTCATCAGTTCAGCGGGCGCGAGGCAATAGCCGACGCGCCAGCCGGTGACGTGATAGGTTTTGCCGAAAGAAGACACAATCACGCTGCGCTCGGCCAGTTGCGGATGGCAGGCCATGCTTTCATGGCGCTCGCCGTCGAACACCACATGTTCATACACTTCATCGGATAAAATCACGATGTCTGTGTCTTTGGTCAGCGCGGTCAGGCGTTCGATATCAAAATCAGTAAAAATCGCGCCGGTCGGGTTGTGCGGACTGTTGATGATGATCATCCGCGTGTGGCTGTTAATGGCACTCGCCACCTGATCCCAGTCGATGCTGAAATCATCCATCGAAAGCGCAATCGCCACCGGCTTTGCGCCCTGCAAACGGACAATCGGCGCGTAGCTGTCAAACGACGGTTCGAAGTAAATCACCTCATCGCCCGCATGTACCAGCGCGCTGATGGCGGAATACAGCCCTTCGCTGGCGCTGGCCATCACGGTAACTTCGGCATCGGCGTCGTAATGGCAGCCGTAGAGCGCGTCAACTTTGGCTGACAGCGCATGGCGCAGTGCCGCCACGCCACTCATTGGCGCGTACTGGTTATGACCTTCGCGCATGGCTTTGGTCACGCTGTCGATAAGCGACGGCTGACAGGAGAAATTCGGTGCGCCCTGTGACAAATTCAGGGCATTGTGCTCAGCGCTCAGCTGGCCAATCACGGTGAAAATCGTGGTGCCGACGTCGGGTAATTTAGACTGCGGTAACAGTGCGCTTTTCATAGCAGGCTTCCCAATAAATCAGGCCACACGGCCATAAGAGGGTTAAAACGGGTGTTCAACGATTAAGCAACAGTTCCCCTGTGCCGACAATAGAAAATTTGTCATACTAGGCATGATCTGCGGTCATGGCTTAATGACGATTTAACCGAGGTGAATGTGACCCTTTCTTCCGAGTTGTCCCATCTGAATGCCCTGAATTTACCGTCACTCAACGTGCTGAAAACCTTTGCCGTGGTGGCGCAGACGCTCAATCTGACGCACGCCGCGACGCTGCTGCACATCACGCAGGGCGCGGTCAGCCGGCAGATAACCGGGCTGGAAGTGTCGCTCGGTTATCCGTTGTTTTTACGCCAGGCGCGCGGACTGACGCTGACCCCGCGCGGCGCACAGCTGTTGCCGCCGGTACAACAGGCGCTGGCGCTGATGGGCGAGGCGCTCAAACGCGTCGGTTCACACCCGGACACGCTGCGTATTAAATGCCCGACCTGTTCGATGCGCTGGTTGTTGCCGAGGGTTATCCAGTTGCAAAATGACCGCCCTGATATGCGCATCGAACTGACGGCATCCATCGCCCACGGTGTCGATTTCAGCAATGAGCATTTTGATGCGGCGGTGATTTTCGGGCGGCCGCCGGAATCCCAGCGACGTGCTCACCATTTGTTTGATGAAGTGCTGACGCCGGTGTGTACGCCAGACTTTCTGCCGCGTCACAACGGGCGAACGGACGTAGGTGAGCTGGCGGATAAAACCCTGCTGCACCCGACGCGGGATCGTCGTGACTGGCTGATGTGGTTACGTGAAGAGGGCGTGCAAAGTCTGCCTTCGGCCAAATCACAGCATTT
Source organism: Enterobacteriaceae bacterium Kacie_13 (assembly GCA_013457415.1). Classification (NCBI taxonomy): domain Bacteria; kingdom Pseudomonadati; phylum Pseudomonadota; class Gammaproteobacteria; order Enterobacterales; family Enterobacteriaceae; species Enterobacteriaceae bacterium Kacie_13. Next base: position 3,164,181 of record CP045665.1, on the reverse strand, counting down.
TGACACGCTGGATCTGGCGATTAACTCGGCGTTGCAAGGTTATGGCGTGGCGATTGGCGATCTGACACTGATCGAAGATGATTTACAGGCGGGAAGGGTGATTGCGCCATTCCCGCTGTGCGTGGCGAGCGGCGCGGCGTACACATTGCTGTACCCGGAAAATCCGACGCCCGCGCTGACGGTGGCGATTGACTATCTCACCGAAGAAGCGCGGCTCAGCCGTGAAAAGCTGAGCGCGCTGCTTTCGACGTCACACCGTCTGGTCAGCGCGGTGTAACGACGGCGCGAATCAGTATAACGCAGCCAGCGCACTGGCAATCGCGCCGGTCAGCTGGCTAAGCTCTGCGGGCGAAATGATGTACGGCGGCATCAGGTAAATCAGCTTACCGAACGGACGGATCCACACGCCTTCGGCAACAAAGTGTTTTTGCAACTGCGCCATGTTCACCGGTTCGCGCATTTCTACCACACCTATCGCGCCGAGCACGCGCACATCCACCACCGCCGGGTGTTCCGCCAGCGGCTCCAGTTCGGTTTTCAACTGTTTTTCGATGCTAAACACCTGCGCCTGCCAGCGGTTCTCTGACAACAATCGCAGGCTGGCGTCGGCAACAGCACAGGCCAGCGGATTGCCCATAAAAGTCGGGCCGTGCATGAAACATCCCGCTTCGCCGTTGCTGATGACTTCCGCTACGTGGCGGGTGGTCAGGGTGGCCGAAAGCGTCATGTAGCCGCCGGTCAGCGCCTTCCCGAGGCAGAGAATATCCGGCGAAATTCCCGCGTGATCGCAGGCAAACAGCTTGCCGGTGCGGCCAAATCCGGTGGCGATCTCATCGGCAATCAGCAGCACGCCGAAGGTATCGCACAGCGCACGCACCCGCTTCAGATAAGTTGGATGATAAATTCGCATGCCGCCCGCCCCCTGCACCACGGGTTCTAAAATCACGGCGGCGATTTTGCGATGATTCTCTTCCAGCAGGCGGGCGAACGGCGCGATATCCTCATCATCCCATTCCCCGCCAAAACGGCTTTGCGGCGCATCGGCAAACAGATGCTGCGGCAGATAACCCTGATACAAACTGTGCATAGAATTTTGCGGATCACACACCGACATCGCACCGAACGTGTCGCCGTGATAGCCGTTGCGCAGCGTCAGCAGCGTCTGACGTTTCTCACCGCGCGCCTGCCAGTACTGCATCGCCATTTTCAGCGCGACCTCCACCGCGACCGATCCGGAATCCGCCAGAAACACGCATTCCAGCCCGGCAGGGGTCATCTCCACCAGACGACGTGACAGCGCAATGGCCGAGGGATGAGTGATCCCGCCGAACATCACGTGCGACATTTTGCCGATCTGTTCGATCGCCGCCTGATTCAGCTGCGGGTGGTTGTAACCGTGGATCGCTGCCCACCACGACGACATGCCGTCCACCAGCTGGCGGCCATCGGCGAGTTGCAACATCACGCCAGACGCCGATTCAACCGCATACGCGGGCAGCGGTTTGGTCATGGAGGTGTAGGGATGCCAGACATGGCGCTGGTCGAACTCGAGATCGGCGGGGTTCATAAAAGATTCCTGCGGGTGCAAAGTTGTAAACTAAAAAATATAATTATCGTTGACCGTAAACTAAAACGAATCGAGAATGGTTGACAGTATACCGACCATAAAAACGTTCACGAAACATTTATTTTGGAGTCGTCGCGATGACCACCCGCACCCAATGGACGCTTGAGAAAACTCAGGCACTGTTTAACAAACCTTTCCTTGAGCTGATGTTTGAAGCTCAGCAGATCCACCGTCAGCACTTCGATCCGCGTCAGGTACAGGTCAGCACGCTGTTGTCGATCAAAACCGGTGCCTGCCCGGAAGACTGCAAATACTGCCCGCAAAGTTCCCGTTATAAAACCGGTCTGGAATCCGAACGTCTGATGGAAGTTGAACAGGTGCTGGAATCGGCGCGTCAGGCGAAAGCCGCCGGTTCAACCCGTTTCTGCATGGGGGCGGCGTGGAAAAACCCGCATGACCGTGATATGCCCTACCTCGAGCAGATGGTGCAGGGCGTAAAAGAGATGGGCATGGAAACCTGCATGACGCTCGGCTCGCTGAACACCACCCAAGCGCAGCGTCTGGCCTCAGCGGGGCTGGATTTCTACAACCATAATCTCGATACGTCACCGGAATTTTACGGCAGCATCATCACCACGCGCAGCTATCAGGAACGTCTGGATACGCTGGCGGAAGTGCGCGGTGCGGGCATCAAAGTGTGCTCCGGCGGTATTGTGGGTCTGGGCGAAACCGTCAAAGATCGCGCCGGTTTACTGATGCAGCTGGCGAACCTGCCGGTGGTGCCGGAAAGCGTGCCAATCAACATGCTGGTGAAGGTCAAAGGCACGCCGCTGGCCGATAACGACGACGTCGATCCCTTCGACTTTATCCGTACTATCGCCGTCGCGCGCATCATGATGCCGCAATCTTACGTGCGCCTCTCCGCAGGCCGCGAGCAGATGAGCGAGCAGACGCAGGCGATGTGCTTTATGGCTGGTGCCAACTCCATCTTCTACGGCTGCAAACTGCTGACCACGCCAAACCCGGCGGAAGACAAAGATCTGATCCTGTTCGGTAAACTCGGTCTGAATCCGCAGGTTTTCGAAACGGAAATGGGTGATAACCAGCAGCAGGCCGCGCTGGCCGAACAGCTGGTTCACGCCGATACGCCGCAATTCTACAACGCCGCTGTCTGAACGATGAGCTGGCAAACGCGGATCGATGCCGCGATTTCCGCCCGCAAACAGGCCGCCGCTTTCCGCGTACGTCAGCCGAACCGGGGCGGCAGCGCGCGCTTTCTGACGCAAGGCGAGCGGCGTTACCTGAATTTCTCGGGTAACGATTATCTCGGCCTGAGTCAGGACGCTGAGGTGATCGCCGCGTGGCAGCAGGGCGCGCAGAAATATGGCACGGGCAGCGGTGGTTCCGGGCACGTCACCGGGTACAGCGATGCGCATGCCGGGTTTGAAGAACAACTGGCCGCGTGGCAGGGGTATCCGCGCGCGCTGCTGTTTATCTCAGGCTTTGCGGCGAATCAGGCGATCCTGGCGGCGCTGATGCAAAGCGAAGACCGCGTGCTGGCGGATAAACTCAGTCACGCATCTTTACTGGAAGCCGCCGCACACGCGCCTTCACAGCTGCGGCGGTTTCATCACAATCAGCCGGATTCTCTGGCGCGCTTGCTGGAAAAACCGGTGGCCGGTGAAACGCTGGTGGTGACCGAAGGCGTATTCAGCATGGACGGCGATGCCGCACCACTTGCCGAACTGCATCATTTATCGCAGGCGCACGGTAGCTGGCTGATGGTCGATGATGCCCACGGCGTCGGGGTGATGGGTGAGCAGGGGCGCGGCAGTTGCTGGCAGCAGGGCGTTCGACCGGAGCTGCTGGTGGTGACCTTTGGCAAAGCGTTCGGATGCAGCGGAGCGGCGGTGTTGTGCGACGAGGCAACGGCCGATTATCTGTTGCAGTTTGCCCGCCATCTGATTTACAGCACCGCGATGCCCGCCGCGCAAGTCTGTGCGTTACAAGCCTCGCTGGCGCGGATCCAGCAAGACAACGGCCTGCGTGATAAACTGGCAGCCAATATTGCCCGTTTTCGCGCGGGTGCCGCCGGATTGCCTTATCGGCTGACCGGTTCGCAGACCGCGATCCAGCCGGTTATCGTGGGCGAAAATCAGCCCGCGCTGGATCTGGCGGCAAATTTGCGCGAGCGCGGGTTGTGGGTCAGCGCTATCCGTCCACCGACGGTGCCGTCGGGCAGCGCGCGGTTGCGTATTACCCTGACGGCGGCGCACAGGCCGGAAGATATCGATTTTTTGCTGGAGTCCCTTCATGGGTGCAGTCACTGAATTAGTGAATAAACAAGCGGTGGCCGACGCGTTCAGTCGTGCTGCTATCAGTTATGAAAATGCCGCACAGTTGCAGCGTGAGGTCGGGGAGGAATTACTCTCTCTTGCCGCGCCGTACCTGAAGATGTATGCGCTGGACGGCGTAAAAAATACCGTGGTGGATGCGGGCTGTGGCACCGGCTATTTCAGTCGCCACTGGCGGGCGCAGGGCAATCATATCATCGCGCTGGATCTCTCCGAAGGCATGTTAACGCGTGCCCGCGAGCTGGATTCCGCCGACGAATATGTACCCGGTGATATTGAGCGTCTGCCGTTTGCCGACAACTCCGTCGACATCTGTTTCAGCAATCTGGCCGTGCAGTGGTGCAATGCCTTGCCGCGTGCGCTGGAAGAGATGCACCGCGTCACCCGCAATGGCGGGCTGGTAATTTTCTCCACGCTGGCGGAAGGTTCGCTCAACGAGCTGGCCGCCGCCTGGATGAAGGTTGACGGGCGTCGCCATGTGAACAAATTCCTGACGCCGGACAAAATTGCCGAAGCCTGCGCGCCGTATCGCCACGAAGTCACTTTCAGTGATCACATCGCCGAATTCCCCGATGTGATGTCGCTGATGCGGTCTCTGAAAGGCATCGGTGCGACGCACATCAAAAATGGCCGCATCGGCGGGCTGGGCGGGCGCGAGCGCCTGCAATTGCTGGAAAAACATTACGTCCGCCGCGACGGCATCCTGCCGCTAAACTACCGGATGGTCTACGGCATTTTGCAGGTGGAAGAGCTGATCCCACGCTAATAAACTCCTCCCCCTCGCAGGGGAGGGAGCCAAACCAACACCAGGCACTTAATTACTATAAAAATGAAAAAATACTTTATTACCGGCACCGACACCGAAGTCGGTAAAACCGTCGCGACCACTGCATTTTTACAGGCCGCTGCGCGCGCCGGGCATACCACCGCCGGATACAAACCGGTGGCATCCGGCAGTGAAATGACCGCCGAAGGGCCGCGCAACAGCGATGCGCTGGCGTTGCAGGCGTTCAGTACTGTCGGGTTGCGCTATGACGAAGTGAATCCGTGTACGTTTATCGAACCCACCTCGCCGCACATCGTCAGTGAGCTGGAAAAGCGCCCGATCGATCCGGCGGTATTATCGGCAGGGCTGCGACATCTCGAACCGCTGGCGGACTGGGTGGTGGTAGAAGGCGCGGGCGGCTGGTATACGCCCCTTACCGCAGATTACACCTTTGCTGACTGGGTGATGGCCGAACAGTTGCCGGTTGTGCTGGTGGTGGGGATGCGTCTTGGCTGCATCAATCACGCTGTGCTGACCGCACAGGCTATCGCGCAGAGTGGTTTACAGCTTGCGGGATGGATTGCCAACGACGTTCAGGAGACGGGGAAGCATCATCAGGCCTACATGGCTACGCTCACGCGTATGTTGCCTGCGCCACTGCTGGGCGAGATCCCGTACCTGAGTGTCGGTTTGGATGTCAATCTGGGACAATATCTCGATCTCGGACGCCTGAGTCACTGAAACGGTTAAAAACAGATATCAGAACGTCAGGTAATTTTTAATCAACGTATCGTCAAGCTGCGCCAGTGTGCCCTGCGCGACATTACGCCCGCCGTCCACCAGACAGAACCGGTCTGCGACGCTGCGGATAAACGGCAGTTTATGGCCGACCAGCAGCAGCGTCAGGCCGAGATCGCGATTCAGACGGTGAATAATGTTCCCCATATTCGCCGCCATCGCCGGGCTGGTGTGCTCTGTCGGCTCGTCGAGAATCAGCAGTTCTGGCTGCTGAACCAGCGCCCGGCTGATCGCCAGCTGCTGTTGCTGGCTCTCATCGAGCTCACCCGCTTTGCGTGAACCCATCTCCTTAAGTACCGGAAAAAGGTCGTACACCTGCTCAGGTACACGACGTGTCCTATTCCGGCTGGACATCATGGCGATTTGCAGATTTTCATCGACACTCATTTGCGAAAATATTTGTCGTCCTTGCGGCACGTAGCCAATCCCCATCTGCGCCCGGCTTTCTACCGGCAAATTGAGCAAACTTTGCGGTTCTTCATTGGCGGACTGCCAGAAAATCGCGCCGCTTTTGACCGGAAGATGCCCCATGATGCAGTTAATGAGCGTCGTTTTACCGACGCCGTTTCGCCCGATCAAACCGGTGCATTGCCCGCGGTAAAGTTCGAGACTGATATCCCACAGAATGTGTTTTTGACCGTAATACTGATTAACCGATTTTACACTTAACATCAGACCTCCCTCGCTCACGGAGCGTTCCGCTGAACATAATTTTGACGGCCACTGTCATTTTTCTGACATTTTTATTCCACTGTTCGCGCTTTATGCAGGGGAATGCTTCATAAAATCTCTTACAGCATGGAATTTGCAACTCTCAGGCCAAGTTTTATAAAGTGCGATAAAAAGAGAAGTTACCAGGCTGTTAACGGTATGGCGGGGAGGGATTTAGGATTATTCATAAGCATTGCTCAGGTTTTGACGTCGTTCACAGTGCATATGGAGAATAGTGCTGCACTTTGCCAGTGCCGGTCTCACTGATTTTGGTGCAGAGGATCCGACACGGGAATGTTCAGAGATCCTTTAGATCGACACTTTTGATTTTTGCAAGGAACATCCACCCTGAAATCTAGGCAAAATAGGCATAAATAAGGAGATAAAAAAGATAAAAAATAACTAAAAAAAACCACTCAGGCGTTCCAAAAGCCCGAATGATGTTTTTTACTAACTCCCGCTGTATGCGGCGTGCTGTGAGTTATCCACTATTCCTGTGGATAACCTTGTGCATGAGAGTGAGAAAAGATGCTACAGACGAGACGGGACGCGGGTTGCGCTCGGTTTGCCCGAATTCGCGGCTTTTTAACGATATCCTTTTTAATCAATTGGTTAGTTAAAAGCAATATGGCCGCAATTCGTTCGCAAAGACAGTGTCAATTTTCGTCAACCTGTGGTCAGTAAGTTAACGGAGGATAAATTTTGGGGATAAATGTCACCTGATGGTGAAAAATGCGTTTTGCCGATAACCTAAAAAAGTGCAGGTATGGCAAAAGGTTAAGCACTGAGTAATGAATAGTCATTGGAGGCTGGTTTTATATACAGTAATATAGTGGCGGTAAAAATCAGCAGTGGCAAAAAACGCGGAGTCTTCCATACTGATCCTCCGCCCCAGGTCCTGTTTTTTGCCAATGGTCTTTTGCGTTTTTTTCTTCAGTCAGGTAGCCCGTCATGAGTAAAGTGTTCAAACTGCATTCCGAATTTAAACCGTCAGGCGATCAGCCTGAGGCGATCCGTCGTCTGGAAGAAGGGCTGGAGAACGGTCTGGCACATCAGACATTGCTCGGGGTGACCGGCTCTGGCAAAACCTTTACTGTGGCCAACGTCATTGCTGACCTCAACCGTCCGACGATGGTGCTGGCGCCCAACAAAACGCTGGCGGCGCAGTTGTACGGCGAAATGAAAGAGTTCTTCCCGGAAAACGCCGTTGAATACTTTGTTTCTTACTACGATTACTACCAGCCTGAGGCGTATGTCCCAAGCTCGGACACTTTTATCGAAAAAGATGCCTCGGTGAACGAACACATCGAGCAGATGCGTCTTTCTGCCACGAAAGCCCTGCTGGAACGCCGCGATGTGATCGTGGTGGCCTCGGTATCGGCGATTTACGGTCTGGGCGATCCGGATCTGTATCTCAAAATGATGTTGCACCTGACCAAGGGCATGATCATCGATCAGCGTTCGATCCTGCGCCGTCTGGCCGAACTGCAATACGCCCGCAACGATCAGGCCTTCCAGCGCAGTACGTTCCGTGTGCGCGGCGAAGTGATTGACGTCTTCCCGGCGGAATCTGACGATCTGGCGGTACGCATTGAGCTGTTTGACCAGGAAGTCGAGCGGCTGTCGCTGTTCGATCCACTGACCGGCCAGGTTCAACATGAAGTGCCACGTTTCACCATCTACCCGAAAACGCACTACGTCACTCCACGTGAACGTATCGTGCAGGCGATGGAAGACATCAAGGTGGAACTTGCCGACCGGCGTAAAGTGCTGCTGGACAATAACAAACTGCTGGAAGAGCAACGCATCAGCCAGCGCACGCAGTTTGATCTCGAAATGATGAACGAGCTGGGCTATTGCTCCGGCATCGAAAACTATTCACGCTACCTGTCAGGACGCGGTCCGGGCCAGCCGCCGCCAACGCTGTTTGACTATCTGCCTGCCGACGGACTGCTGATTGTCGATGAATCCCACGTCACTATTCCGCAAATCGGCGGGATGTACAAAGGTGACCGCTCGCGTAAAGAAACGCTGGTGGAATACGGCTTCCGTTTGCCCTCTGCGCTTGATAACCGTCCGATGCGCTTTGAGGAATTCGAAGCCGCCGCGCCGCAAAGTATTTACGTATCTGCTACGCCGGGCACCTATGAGATGGAAAAATCCGGTGGCGATGTGGTGGAGCAGGTTGTGCGTCCTACAGGTCTGCTCGATCCACTGATCGAAGTGCGTCCGGTGACCACGCAGGTTGATGATTTGTTGTCAGAGATCCGCAAACGCGTTGCTATCAACGAGCGTGTACTGGTCACCACGCTGACCAAACGTATGGCTGAGGATTTGACCGAGTATCTGGAAGAACACGGCGAGAAGGTGCGTTACCTTCACTCTGACATCGATACCGTGGAGCGCGTAGAGATCATCCGTGATTTACGTCTCGGCGAATTCGACGTGCTGGTCGGCATCAACTTGCTGAGGGAAGGACTGGATATGCCGGAAGTGTCGCTGGTGGCAATTCTGGATGCTGACAAAGAAGGCTTCCTGCGTTCTGAACGCTCGCTTATTCAGACCATTGGCCGTGCAGCTCGTAACCTCAACGGCAAAGCAATTTTGTACGGTGACCGGATAACCAAATCCATGGCGAAAGCTATCGAGGAAACCGAGCGCCGCCGGGCTAAACAGGAACAGTACAACCTCGATAACGGCATCACGCCGATGGGGCTGAACAAAAAGATTTCCGATATTCTGCAACTCGGTCAGCCGAAGACCAAAAAGAACAAAGACAAGCGAGATGCCGAAGCGGCGCAGACCTTCAAATCGCTTACGCCAAAAGCCCTGGAGCAGCGAATCAAGGAGCTGGAAAGCAAGATGTATGCGCATGCGCAGAATCTGGAGTTCGAAGAGGCAGCCAATACGCGCGACGAACTGCACGCCCTGCGCGAACAGTTTATCGCAGTGTCGTAATCCCGCAGGCGTGCGGTGTCAGTAGCGAACAAAAGTGCTAGACTGCGCGCCCTGAATTTTGTTGAGTGAGCTTGCTGATGACTGATACACCACAAAACCCTGGCGCGGCGAAAGATCCGCTGCACGGCGTCACGCTGGAAAAACTGCTGACAACGCTGGTGGACAACTTCGGCTGGCCGGCACTGACTTCACAGGTGAACATCAACTGTTTCAAAAGCGATCCGAGCGTAAAATCCAGCCTGAAATTCCTGCGCCGCACGCCCTGGGCGCGCAAGGAAGTCGAAACGTTGTATCTGGATTTCATTGAAGGCCATCTTCGCCCGGACATGAGCCGCAGCAAACGCCGCACGCCGCTGTCTGAAGTCAAAGCGCAAAAGCCAAAAGTGAGTACGGCCAAACCGACGGCCGACAGCCCGTGGAACAATCATCCGTTGACCAAAAAACAGGACAATCACTCCTGATAAATTCATTGTTATCAGGAGTGAAAAAGCCCCGCATTGTGTAAAGTTATGCGAGGCTTTTTTCATTCTCGGTTTTGATTATTGAGGGAAAGGATCGTGGCAGAGCAAAACGTACTGATTGTTGTAGATATGCAAAATGGCGTGTTTGAATCCGAACGGTTTGATCGTGCCGGACGGGCCAGCCTTATCAATCAACTGATCGACCGGGCAGGGCGCGTCATCTTCATTCAGCATGCCGAAGGGGAGATGACCGAAGGCAGCGCGCTGTGGGATATTTTGCCGGAGCTGCATCGCCCGCCGGATGCGATCTCAGTGACCAAAATTGCCTGTGACTCTTTTTATCGCACCGGACTGGAAGATGTGCTGAAAGAACTGAACGCCACACGCTTCACAATTTGCGGCTGCGCTACCGATTACTGCGTCGACACCACCCTTAAAGTCGCGGCCAGCAAAGGCTACGCGGTAACCGTGGCGTCGGATGCCCATACTACCGGCAACCGCACACACGTAACTGCGCAGCAGCTTATTGCCCATCACAACGAAGTCTGGGAAGGACTGTCAGTGCCGGGCAATCCTGTGACGGTGAAAACCACGGCGCAGATTTTGGCCTACTGGCAGTAAATAACGCCACACAAATATGACAAAGGCCGCATAGTGCGGCCTTTGTCATGTGAAGCAGAACGTTACTTCATCTTTTGCAGCGCTTCTTCCAGCGCCATGCGCAACATTTCGCGGTCATGACGGTACGGAATATCTCTGGCTTCCAGCGGGCCCTGAATAATCAGATGTTCATTGGCACAGTTACCCACCAGCACTTTCGGGCCTACGATGGCAGCATCGGCGCGGCGGCCAATGCGTTTCTCGATCATGTCCAGCTTGTTATCCAGCGTCAGCGAGGCGGCGGCGACGCTCAGTTCCTTCCCCAGATTGCCAATGTAGACAATGTGCGCGCGACTGCGGCGCAGGGCAGTGGTGAGATCATTCATCAGCAACAGCGGCATCAGGCTGGTGTAGAAACTGCCAGGGCCTATGAGGATCAGATTGGCTTCGGCAATCGCCTGAATCGCTTCGCGGGTGGCAGGCACCTGCGGCTCCAGCAGCAGTTCACGCGGGATTTTTTGCAGCTTATCGACGTTCACCTCGCCATGAACGCGTACCCCGTCCGCATCAATCGCGGTGAGATCCACCGGATCTTCGGACATCGGGATCAGCTCAGCGTCCACTTTCAGCAGGCTGCGCACCAGATTAATGGCTTCCAGCGGCCGCACGGTCAGGTGATCCAGAGCTCGCAACATCAGGTTGCCGAGGTTGTGTCCGTCAAGTTCCCCCTGACCGGTGAAGCGATACTCAAACATCGCCGAGGCCAGACTGGGTTCGGTGATCAGCTGGTTCAGGCAGTTGCGCATATCACCCCACGCGATGCCGCCCACCGAACGGCGGATGCGTCCGGTCGAACCGCCGTTATCTGTCGTTGTCACGATGCCGGTCAGACGCGGCCCCAACGAAGAGAGCGAAGACATCACGCGGCCAAGCCCGTGGCCTCCGCCGAGTGCCACCACCCGATCGAGGTCAGCGAGAGTACGATTGCGCATAAGTTTCCTTGTAAGACGGGGGGCACGGGAGGCTTAAGTTTATTCGGGGATTTTACCTAATTTTGCAACAGGATGTTATCAATTAGCCGTTCTGAAACCGTTTTTCTACATCGCCGCTTTTATCGTTGAAAATGCAGCATTTTGCATCGAAAAATCGTTATATATCAAAATGCATAACGAAAAACCACCTTGGCGATCCGGACTTTGCGGCGTTAGAATATACGTCGTTACCCGAATTCATGGTTTCTGCAAAGAAAGAAATGAATCAACTCCTAGCCTTTGCCCCTAAGTTGCTTTCTGACGATAGTCCCACAGAAACAATATGGTGCTCTGGCCGTGACGAACGTCACCAGGGTGCATGGCAGAAATGCCCGCATCTCCCGTATTTGGAAAGGTGTAAAGGTGCTTCAACTTACTGATGCTTTTGCCCGCAAGTTTTATTACTTGCGGCTGTCGATCACCGACGTGTGCAATTTTCGTTGCACCTATTGTCTGCCGGATGGCTACAAGCCGCACGGACACAGCAATAAAAGCTTTCTCTCGCTCGATGAAATCCGTCGGGTCAGCCGCGCGTTCGCTCAGTTAGGAACGGAAAAAGTGCGCCTGACCGGTGGCGAACCGTCGCTGCGACGCGACTTCTGCGAGATCATCGCCGCCGTGCGCGAAAATCCCTCCATTAACACGCTGGCGGTGACCACCAATGGTTATCGCATGGCGCGTGATATCAGCAAATGGCGCGATGCCGGGCTGACCAATATCAACGTCAGTGTCGACAGCCTCGATGCCCGCCAGTTTCATGCCATCACCGGGCAGGACAAATTCCGTGAAGTCATGGACGGCATTGATGCGGCCTTTGACGCCGGTTTCAGCAAAGTGAAAGTCAATACCGTGCTGATGCGCGACGTGAATCACGCCAGCCTCGGCACGTTCCTCGACTGGATCAAAACTCGTCCGATTCAGCTGCGTTTCATCGAACTGATGGAAACCGGCGACGGCGGCGATCTGTTCCGCAAACATCACGTCTCTGGCGACGTGTTGCGCGAGCAGCTGGTGCGTCAGGGCTGGCAGTTGCAGACTCGTTCGCGCAGCGACGGTCCCGCACAGGTGTTCAGTCATCCGGATTATCTCGGAGAAATCGGCCTGATCATGCCTTATGAAAAAGACTTCTGCGCCAGTTGTAACCGCCTGCGCGTCTCTGCTACCGGCAATCTGCATTTGTGTCTGTTCGGTGAGCAGGGGATCCCTTTGCGCGATTTACTGGCTGACGATATGCAGCAGGAAGACCTGATGGAGCGCATACAGGGCGGCCTCAGCCGTAAAAAACAGACTCACTTCCTGCATGAAGGCAATACCGGTATTACTCAGAACCTGTCGTTTATCGGCGGCTGAATCCGGCACCAAATCGTTTAAGGAGCAAACTGATGAGCAAAGCCAGCAAAGAATTTTTGCCGTTATCCGTGGCTGTTATGACGGTGTCCGAGCGCCGTAACGACGCAGATGACACCTCCGGGCATTACCTGAAAGAAGCGGCGACCGAAGCAGGGCACCACGTTGTCGCGCAGCAAATCGTGAAAGAGAACATCTACAGTATCCGTGCCGTGGTGTCTGCGTGGATTGCTGATGAAAAAATTCAGGCGATTTTGATTAATGGCGGTACCGGTTTTAACGCCGGTAATAACACGCCGGAAGCCCTCAAACCGTTGTTTGACCGTGAAATCGAAGGCTTCGGTGAACTGTTTCGCATGGTGTCGTTTGAAGATATCGGTACCTCGACCATTCAGTCTCGTGCCATTGCAGGCATCGCCAATCAGACCGTGATTTTTGCCATGCCAGGTTCAACCCGCGCCTGTCAGACGGCCTGGGATAACATCATTGAAGCCCAGCTCGACGCCCGTCAGGGGCCGTGCAATTTCACTCCACATTTGAAGAAATAAGAATGTCACAACTCACTCATATCAATGCTTCCGGCGATGCCCACATGGTGGACGTCTCTGGCAAAGCTGAAACCGTTCGTGAAGCCCGCGCCGAAGCCTTTGTCGAAATGGCTGAAAGTACGCTGGCGATGATCATCGGCGGTAATCATCATAAAGGTGACGTGTTTGCCACTGCGCGCATTGCTGGTATTCAGGCTGCGAAGAAAACCTGGGATCTGATCCCACTGTGCCATCCGCTGCTGCTGACCAAAGTAGAAGTGAATCTGGAAGCGCAGCCTGAGCATAACCGCGTGCGCATCGAATCCCGCTGTCGTCTGAGCGGTAAAACCGGCGTCGAAATGGAAGCGCTGACGGCTGCATCCGTCGCCGCGCTGACGATTTACGATATGTGCAAAGCGGTGCAGAAAGACATGGTGATCGGCCCGATCCGCCTGCTGGAAAAAAGTGGCGGGAAATCCGGTGATTTTAAGGTGGAAGCATGATCGAGATTTTGTTCTTCGCGCAGGTGCGTGAAATTATTGGCACCTCAGCACTGCAACTGCAGGCAGAATTCCCAACCGTTGATTGTCTGCGCAACGCATTGATGGCGCGCGGTGACCGCTGGGCGCTGGCGCTGGAATCCGGCAAATTGCTGGTGGCAGTGAACCAAACGCTGACCAATATGGCGCATCCGCTGAAAGCGGGTGATGAAGTGGCGTTCTTCCCGCCGGTCACCGGAGGCTGAGATGGATCAGACCAAAATTATTGTCGATGCTGCGCCGTTTCGCGTTGGCGATGAATACCACTGGCTGGCGCAGTCCGATGCGGACGGCGCTGTGGTGACCTTTACAGGCAAAGTGCGCAATCACAATCTGGGTAATCACGTCAGCGCGTTAACGCTGGAGCATTATCCGGGGATGACCGAGAAAGCGCTGGCGGAAATTGTCGCTGACGCCCGTACCCGCTGGCCGCTGCAACGAGTTTCGGTTTATCACCGCGTCGGACCGATGTATCCGGGCGATGAAATTGTGTTTGTAGGCGTCACCAGCGCGCATCGCGGAATGGCATTTGAAGCGACTGAATTCATTATGGATCACCTGAAAACCCGTGCGCCTTTCTGGAAGCGTGAAGCGACGGAAGAGGGCGACCGCTGGGTTGACGCCCGTGACAGCGATAAAGACGCGGCGGCGCGCTGGTAAATCGCAGTTCAACCACACGCAAGCCCCCATGCTTTTCGCATTATCTGTGATACGCTTAGAATATCGGGAGGCTGTTTTGGCCTCATTTTTCCTCCATGCAAAAGGGTAATCATCATGGATCGATATCCACGTAGTAACGGTTCAATTGTTGAACGCGCGAATACCGGCATTCAGGCCTACATGGCGCAAGTCTATGGCTGGATGTTCTGTGGTTTGCTGCTGACCGCATTTGTGGCCTGGTATGCATCCGGTTCTGAGAAAATCATGAGTTTTGTTTTCTCAAGCCAGATTACGTTCTTCGGTTTGATCATCGCGCAGCTGGCCCTGGTCTTCGTGATTTCCGGCATGGTGAATCGCCTGAGCGGCACGGTGGCAACCGGTCTGTTCATGCTCTATTCGGCGCTGACCGGTCTGACGCTTTCCAGCATTTTCCTCGTTTACACCGGCGACTCTATTTTCGGGACGTTCATCGTAGCAGCCGGTATGTTCGGTGCGATGAGTGTTTACGGTTACGTGACCAAGCGTGATTTAACCGGCATCGGCAGCATGTTGTTCATGGCGTTGATCGGTCTGGTGTTGGCCTCACTGGTGAACATGTGGCTGAAAAGCTCCGGCCTGGCGAACATCATTTCTTACGCAGGCGTGTTGATCTTCGTTGGTCTGACCGCGTATGACACTCAGAAGCTGAAAAACATGGGTGCGCAGCTGTCAGCGGATGACCGCGATAACTTCCGCAAATACTCAATTGTGGGCGCACTGACGTTGTATCTGGACTTCATCAACCTGTTCCTGATGCTGTTACGCATTTTCGGTAATCGTCGTTAAGGTTTTTGATTGCACATTTAAGAGGGGCGCTGAAAAGCGCCCTTTTTTTATGCCATTGCCGGGCATAGGGCGGGTTTTAAACGCTAATTCAATGTCCAGACCTTGAATTCAGTTTGAGCTTTGAAGCCGCTATTGCAGCGGCCTGCTGCAAGCCAATCCCTACGGGATCCTGACTCTCCCCGTCGGTACCTGCCGGAAACTCCACCATACCTGTACCGTGTTAAACAACACCAGTATCGCCGTGACGATAAACACCCAGCGGAATCCCAGCACCGCAGAGGCACTTGAGCCTATCAATGGACCGATGACATTCCCCAGATACATGAATGACTGGTTATAACCGAAGATCCTGCCGGTGACCTGATCGCTGCTGTATTTCACCAGCAGCGCCTGTACGGCAGGCATCAGCGCGCCGTCTCCAAAGCCGAGCATAAACCGCAGTATGCCGAGCTGGGTCGGGGTGTTGATGAGAGCCATCAGACAGAACAGGATGAAGCAAAAGACCAGCGCGGCGATGAGGATACGGTGTGCGCCGATGCGATCGCCGAGCTTGCCCAGTTTCGGCGCAGCCATGAGGGCGGAAACGCCGGGCACGGCGGCGATAACACCGCTGATAAAGGCGATATTACTGGTGTCCGAGGAGAGTTCGCGGATAAACAACGTGAGGATCGGGCTGATGGAGCCGTTGGCGAGCTGAATCATCATGGTCGTCACGAAGAGGCTGACGATAAGCCACGGATAGGGTAGCGTGGTGAAAACGGCTTTTCCGCTGAGCCGGTTGGCTTTGGTGACCGGCACCACGCGCTCTTTAATCAGGAATAACGTAATGAGGAAGCTGATAAACAACATGCCGCTGGTGACGA
Source organism: Enterobacteriaceae bacterium Kacie_13 (assembly GCA_013457415.1). Classification (NCBI taxonomy): domain Bacteria; kingdom Pseudomonadati; phylum Pseudomonadota; class Gammaproteobacteria; order Enterobacterales; family Enterobacteriaceae; species Enterobacteriaceae bacterium Kacie_13. The sequence continues at coordinate 3,148,174 of CP045665.1, read as the reverse complement.
AAAACACCGTGCGCAGGCCGAGGTGATCGGCCATAAAACCGCCGAGCAGCGGGCCGATAATTACGCCGGACACCTGACCGGTAGAGAGCGTACCGAGCGCCCAGCCGCTTTTATCCCGTGGTACCTGCGAAGCGACCAGCGCCATGGCGTTCGGGATATAACCGGAGGTCAGGCCCATCAGCGTACGCAGAATGAACAGCTGCCAGACGTTGGTGGCAAAGCCCTGCAACATCATGACGATCGCCATGCCCAGCGCCGCGCGCAGCAGCATCAGTTTGCGGCCTTTGCGATCCGCGAGGCTGCCCCATAATGGCGCGACGATGGCGGAAACCAGAAATGTGCCGCTGAAGACCAGACCGGACCACAAACTCAGGGATGCGTGATCGGTGACGCCCAGCTGTTCGATATAAAGAGGTAAAAAAGGCAGGATTTGACTCATCGCCATGCCGGTGAAAAAACACCCCAGCCAGACGGAGATTAAATTGATTTTCCAGGTTTCCATGTCGCTGCGGTATGGCCTTAATGGAGTGAAGGGGGAGCTGCCGCAAGCATAGCAAGCGAATCCATAGAGTGGGACGCAAAAAGTGGGAACGTATTGATCCGGTTTATAATTGATTATCCTGTATCAAGGTTTTGGACTATGACGGCAGAATATCCGGTCACAATTTTTCGCCCGCGTCTGTGATTGTCATCACTGCTTACAGAGCAACGGGAGATAATTTCACGCGTAGCGGCGTTCTGTGCTATTATGGCCCCAACTGGCGCACTGCAGTTTGTGCCGAATCCTCGTGGTAATGCCTCATTTGCCTCGTCTGATCATCCACTCTTGAAACTGCACCGAACCCCGTTCGGGTTAGAGTGGACTGGAGCTTTTCCTTATATGTCATTTGATTCCCTCGGCTTAAGTGCCGAAATTTTGCGTGCTGTTGAAGAACAGGGCTATCGCGAACCTACGCCTATCCAACGTCAGGCAATCCCTGTTGTGTTAGAAGGTCGTGACCTGATGGCGAGCGCGCAGACCGGTACCGGTAAAACCGCTGGTTTTACCCTGCCGCTGCTGAATATGCTCAGCCATACCAATGCGCAATTCAAAGGACGTCGCCCGGTTCGTGCGCTGATCCTGACCCCAACCCGTGAACTTGCGGCACAAATCGGCGAAAACGTTCAGGCGTACAGCAAGTACCTGACCTTACGTTCGATGGTGGTGTTTGGTGGTGTGAGCATCAATCCGCAGATGCTGAAACTGCGCGGTGGTGTGGATGTGCTGATCGCAACGCCTGGCCGTTTGCTGGATCTCGAACACCAGCGCGCTGTTGATTTATCGCAGGTAGAAATTTTAGTGCTTGATGAAGCCGACCGCATGCTGGACATGGGCTTCATTCACGACATCCGTCGCGTGCTGGCAAAACTGCCTGCCAAGCGTCAGAACCTGCTGTTCTCCGCGACCTTCTCTGATGAGATCAAAGGTCTGGCGAGCAAGCTGCTGACCAACCCGGCTTCAGTTGAAGTCGCGCGTCGCAACACAGCGTCCGAACAAATTGATCAGACCGTTCACTTTGTTGATAAAAAACGCAAAAGAGAACTGCTGTCTCAGATGATCGGCGAAGGCGACTGGAAGCAGGTGCTGGTGTTTACCCGAACTAAACACGGCGCGAACCATCTGGCTGAGCAGCTGAATAAAGACGGCATCACTGCCGCCGCTATTCACGGTAATAAAAGTCAGGGTGCGCGTACCCGTGCACTGGCAGATTTCAAAGATGGCGGCGTTCGCGTACTGGTTGCAACCGATATTGCCGCGCGCGGTCTGGATATCGATATGCTGCCGCACGTCGTGAACTACGAGCTTCCCAATGTACCGGAAGATTACGTTCACCGCATCGGCCGTACTGGCCGTGCAGAAGCAACCGGTGAAGCGGTTTCTCTGGTATGTGTGGATGAACACAAACTGCTGCGTGACATCGAGCGTTTGCTGAAGCGTGAAATTCCACGCGTTGCACTGCCGGGTTACGAGCCAGATCCAAGCATCAAAGCAGAGCCTATCATCAATGGTCGTCAGGGCAGCGGTGGCGGCGGTGGTCGTGGCGCTCCACGTCAGGGCCAGCGTTCGGGCGCACCGCGCTCAGGTGCTCCACGTTCAGGCGCACCGCGTCCGGGCGGCAGCAGCGCACGCAGCGGAACGTCTGAAAACCGTGGCTCCGGTGAAAACCGTCCAGCCCGCGCGCGTCCTGCCCATGCAGGCCAGCGTCGCAGCGGTCCTGCGGGCAGCGGCAACAAGTAAGCTCCCACAGTCCCAGACTTAACCGCCTTTACCGGCGGTTTTTTTTCGCCCAATTTTTACGGCCCCAGGCTGATGACATAAGCGCAGCGGCGCGCGCCTTGCAAAATGTGCTCGGTACGCTCTACGCGGGCATCCAGCACATTACTGAACACATCACGTTCCGCACGGCAGAAGCCCTGACAGGTCGCCGCCGCCGCACAAATCGGACAGTGATTTTCTACCAGCAGATAGCTGCCATCTTCCTGTACTTTCCAGTCGGCCATATAACCCTCGCGGGTGCGGATTTCCGTCAGCCGTCGCAGTCGTTCTTCCAGCGAATCCGCCCCGGCCATCGCCTGACGGTAACTTTCCAGCGTCTGGGTTTCCCGTGACATGATGAGCTGTTCCAGCGCCGAATCCCCCAAAGATGTGCGGATCAGCTGTAAGAGCTGTACAGTCAGATCGGCGTGCGCGTCGGGGAAGTGCGCGTGGCCCTGCGCGGTAAGCTGCCAGAACTGCGCCGGACGTCCGACGCCCTGCGAAACGGATTTGGCTTCCACCAGACCTTCTTTCGCCAGTTTCACAAACTGCTGACGCGCCGCCTCGCCGGTGGTGCCCAGCAGATGACCGGCGTCGCTGGCCTGCAATTCCCCGCGGGTTTTGAGCAACGTCAGAATGCGCTCAGCGACGCTTTGTCTGACGTCATGGTTATTTTCCAAGTCATTGCTTGACATATTGCCTCGCCGGGTTCTAGATTACGTAAAACATATTCCAAGTTATTTCTTGTTTTAATCATACCATAACCACAACGTGCTTCAATGTGCGAAAAGAACAAACCAAAGGGATGCAGAGAAATGTCGGAAAGTCAGAGCGGGTGGAAGGATTTATTCAGCGCGGAAAACCGGGGAAGTGCGATCACCCTGAGTGCCGGTGTCGCGCTTTATGCCACTAACAGTTACATCGTAATCACGATTTTGCCCTCCGTAGTGCAGGATATCGGCGGACTGGCGTGGTATGCCTGGAACACCACGCTGTACGTGGTGTGCTCGATTCTTGGCTCTGCGCTCTCTGCACGGCTGATGCGCAGCGCCGGACCGCGCGGCAGTTATCTCACCGCCGCAGCCATCTTTATTGCCGGTGCCGCCATTTGTACCGCCGCACCGAGTATGCCGGTGCTGCTGCTCGGGCGGGCGTTGCAGGGGCTGGGTGGCGGATTCCTGTTTGCGCTGTCCTACGCGATGATCAATCTGCTGTTTAAAGAGTCGCTCTGGCCGCGAGCGATGGCGCTGATTTCGGCGATGTGGGGCATCGCGACGCTGGTCGGTCCGGCGGTCGGCGGTGTCTTCGCGGAGCTGCACGCATGGCGCTGGGCATTCGGTTTACTTCTGCCGGTCACTGCATTCTTCTGCTTCTGGGTCTGGCGACTGCTGCCGAAATCCCAGCGTGACAAGCAGCCGGAAGAGCCGCTGCCGTTGATGCAACTGGCGCTGCTGACCGGTGCGGTGCTGGTGGTCTCGGCCGGGAGTTTGTCCACCTCTGGTCTTATCAATCTGCTCGGTTTTGTGATTGCCGTAGTGATGATGCTGATTTTACGTCATCGCGAATTTACCGCCGATGTACGCTTACTGCCGCGTAATGCGCTGCGCACTTCATCGCCGCTTTACGGTTTATATCTGGTGATGACGTTGCTAATTATCGGCCTTGGCTGTGAGCTGTTTGTTCCTTATCTGCTGCAACATTTGCACGGCCAGACGCCGCTGGCCGCGGGTTACATCACCGCCGCCGCCGCTGCGGGCTGGACGCTCAGTGAAGTTGCCAGCTCAGGCTGGACGGGCCGTCGCGCCGATAATGCCATTGTCTTCGGGCCGTTGATCCTCACCGCCGGTCTGCTGTTGCTGCTGTTTACAGTGCCGGTGGCTTTCGGGATGCCGTGGCTAAACATCAGCGGCGTAGTGGTCGGACTGACGCTGGCCGGTTTCGGTATCGGCCTTGGCTGGCCGCATCTGCTGACCCGCGTGCTGCAACAGGCACCGGAGGAAGACCGCGAAAAAGCAGGTGCATCGATAACCGTTGTCCAGTCCTTTGCCGCCGCGCTGGGTGCCGCTTTAGCGGGCACCGTGGCGAACTTTGCCGGTGTGAATCAGGGGGATGCCGGTGCATCAAGCGCCGCGTTCTGGATGTTCCTGCTGTTCGCCATCCCGGCCTTCCTGGCCATGTGGATTGCGTGGCGTTCGGTGAAAGCGCGGCAGTCGCTGCGCACCATGGAAAAACCATTAAGCCGTGATTTGTCACAGGGGTAATTGCCGGATGACGGGCCTTGCGGTACTCTTGCGCGTCATTTTTAAGGGTTGAACTGCAATGCGCGTATTACTGGCTCCGATGGAAGGTGTACTTGATCCCCTGGTTCGTGAACTTCTGACCGAAGTGAACGACTATGATTTGTGCATCACTGAGTTTGTGCGTGTGGTCGATCAACTGCTGCCCGCCAAAGTTTTCCACCGCCTGTGCCCCGAATTACATCACGACAGCCGCACGCCTTCCGGAACGCGAGTTCGCGTGCAGCTGCTCGGGCAATATCCCGAATGGCTGGCTGAGAATGCCGCCCGTGCCGTCGAACTGGGTTCTTACGGTGTCGATCTCAACTGCGGTTGTCCGTCGAAAATGGTCAACGGCAGCGGCGGTGGCGCAACGTTACTCAAAGATCCGGAGCTGATTTATCAGGGAGCCAAAGCCATGCGCGCCGCGGTGCCAGCGCATCTGCCGGTGACGGTGAAAGTCCGTCTCGGCTGGGATTCTCTCGATCGCAGTTTTGAGATTGCCGATGCGGTGCAACAGGCCGGCGCAACCGAGCTGGCCGTGCATGGCCGCACTAAAGACGACGGCTATAAAGCGGAGCGGATTAACTGGCAGGCGATTGGGGAAATTCGTCAGCGTCTGAGCATTCCGGTGATAGCCAACGGTGAAATCTGGGATTACGCCAGTGCGCAAGCCTGTATGCAAATTACCGGGTGTGACGCGGTGATGCTCGGACGCGGCGCGCTGAATATTCCCAATCTCAGCCGGATGGTGAAGTACAACGCGCCGCGAATGCCGTGGCCGGATGTGATGACCCTTTTGCAAAAATACACCCGCCTCGAAAAGCAGGGCGATACCGGTTTGTATCACGTCGCCCGCATTAAACAGTGGCTGGGCTATTTGCGTAAAGAGTACGCCGAAGCGACAGAGTTATTTACTGAAGTGCGCGTGTTGAATACGTCGAAGGACATCGCCGAACGCATCAACCGGTGATTTCCTTCCCTGACTTCTCCACGCGGCAACGCTTAAAAATGGAGAAGTATCATGGAAAACAACGATATCGGCCTGAGCCACATTGCCTTTGCTGTCAAAGACCTCGATGCCAGCATCGCGTTTTACCAGCAATTTGCCAGCATGAAAGTCATCCACCGGCGCGGAGAGCGAGGCACGAGCGCCAGACCCGTCGCATGGCTGAGTGACATGACCCGTCACTTCGCTATCGTTCTGGCGGAAGACCCTGATTCTAAAGACACCCAACTCGGCCCGTTCGGTCACCTCGGCGTGGCCTGCGCCTCGAAAGAAGCGATGGATGCCAAACTGGCCGAAGCACGCGCGGCAGGCGTTTTGCGTCAGGAACCGACGGATTCCGGCGCGCCGGTCGGCTACTGGGCTTTTCTCGATGACCCCGACGGCAATACACTTGAACTTTCGTACGGGCAGGAGATCGGTTATCTGATTGAAAATCAATAACATTAATTGGTAGATCTGCAGGGGAGCTTATTAAGCTTCCCTTTTTTTATCCTTTTGTAATGCCTTCATCTGTTCGCCCTTACAGCCGTCAGCTCAAACCGGCGCTGTAAATCTCTGAGGGGTATCTTCCATCGTCAGGCAAGTGCTCGCTTACTCGCCAAACCCGAGTCTGCGGGGCTTGCGTGACAGACTTTGTGACAAATACACATGCAAATTGCGAGTGCTAAGACTATTCACCTAACTTATAATTCGGCGGCTGTTTCGACATGAATTTATGACAACTTTCTTAAATACAGAGCAATGCATGTGAAAATTCGTCTTTTAGTTCTGAGCTTACTCGCGTTAAACACCGGCATGTTGTCTGCCCCCGCCGCCTTTGCTGCAAAGCAAGAGCAGGCTGTCGCCCCGATTGTTCAAATTGCTTCCGGCAGTGCTATGGTGGTAGATCTTAAGAGCCACGAAGTAATTTATTCCCGAAATCCCGATGAGGTGAGGCCGATTGCCTCCCTGACCAAACTGATGACCGCCATGGTAACGCTGGATGCGAAATTGCCGCTGGATGAAGTCATTAATATCGATATCAGCAATACGCCTGAAATGCGCGGTGTGTTCTCCCGTGTAAAACTCAACAGTGAAATTACCCGCCGTCAGATGATCCAGCTGGCGCTGATGTCTTCAGAAAATCGTGCGGCGGCCAGTCTGGCTGCGCATTATCCGGGCGGATATTCTGCTTTCATTAATGCTATGAATGCGAAAGCTAAATCTCTGGGGATGACGCATACCCGGTACGTCGAACCGACCGGTTTGTCGCCGCGTAACGTTTCGACGGCGCGTGACTTAACCCGTCTGCTGCTGGCCTCACAGCGTTATCCGCTGATTGGCGAACTGAGCACTACGTCGGAGAAAACCGCCGTGTTCAGCCATCCTGCTTACGCCTTGCCGTTTAGAAATACCAACCATCTGATCATGAACCCGTCGTGGAGCATTCAGTTGACCAAGACCGGCTACACTGATGACGCCGGGCACTGTCTGGCGATGCGCACCACTATCAACGGCAAACCGGTGACATTGGTTGTTATGGACGCCTTTGGGAAATTCACCGCCTTTGCGGATGCCAACCGTCTGCGCACCTGGATGGAAACTGGCAAAACCGTGCCTGTTCCGCAGATTGCGAAAAACTACCGTAAACAGAAAGATCAGCAGAAGTCGCAGCCGAGCGTAGAAGAGGCACAGGACTAGTTCGCGCTCCGATATAAAAACGAAAAAAGTCCGGCGCAGAGGCCGGACTTTTTCGTTTATGCAGGGACAGTTTTCGGACGCGACAATCAGAAAATCAGTTTAAATACCCCTGTCAGGGTTAGTAAGCCGACAATAAAGATAATGGCGATAATCCACAGAATAATTTTCATGTTTTTTCCTTAATTCACTCTTAGCCTTCACCGGCCCGCGCTGCTAAGCCAATGATATTTCACCTTGAGTATAGACACTCTTGTGATTTTCGCCTGCCGTAACCGGTCGTTACAGGGGAATGGACCTTCTTCACGCCGGATGAAGTCAACCCGATTGAAACCCTGGCCGTCCGCAGCATCACTGAATTGCTTTTACCGATAAACTGGAATCGTAACATGGCCACGTAACTGGCTATTTTATTTGATATTTATTGGTTTGGCCAATGTAAGTTTCCCAGGTATTGATACATAAACATTCGTGCTTTAAACGAGTAATAAATTGATTTGAGGTGGGTTTTTGTACAGTGCACACTGCCTGCGGAATAAGGATATCTGAACAGGAATTTACGTGAAGGATAACAAAGCATGTACCCACTCAGAACACTGGAAATCTCGTCCGTCAATCCGATGCTCCATCTGCCTGGCGTGCCAGCCTGTCCGGAAGAACCTAAGGGAAAAATGCGAAGGAGAAAGTTAATGCAAAACCAGATCAATAATATCGAAAAACAAGTGATTCAAAATAGCGAGGAAATAGCAGGTCTCAATATCAGAATGGGGAAGGTGGAGCAACAGGTGAGCAAGCTGACTGACGTCGTCACTGACACCAATCTGCGCGTGGGTAAGCTGGAACTGCAGGTATGTCATATCAAGGAGGTAGTAACGGAACTGAATGATCGTGTGGAGGCGAGTTTTGAAAAAATCGATCAGCGCTTTGATAAGATAGACCTGCGCTTTGAAAAGATAGACCAACGTTTCGTCAGAATGGATGAAAGACTCAGTGCAATTGATGTCACTCTTGCCAGGAACCACGCTATGTTTGCGGAAAACATAGCAACGCAGCATCAGAATTTTAGTCGAATAATCCAGTGGAATGTCAGTCTTATGCTCGTACTGGTGGGGGTCACCTTTACCGCCGCCCGCTTTATCCATTAATCCATCAGATACGTCCCTGATACAGTCAATCCCTTTGCGCAGGGGATTGGCTGTATCAGCAGAGTGTTCAATAACGGCTATAATATAAGCAAGTCGCCACCTTCTCTGTGCCCCTGCAAGACATGATATCCGGGCATTACCGAAGGCTTATCTTCGCACGCCGCAGGCGGCTTTCGGCGTACAAGGGGGTGTTTCATGGTTAATCATGTCTGGGGGCTGATGTCCCATCCCGGTCCCGAACTGCAACAAATCCAGCGTGAACGGGAAACCGTTTCACATGTGTATTCTCACCATGTGCTGCTGATGGCACTTATCCCGGTTGTCTGTTCCTTTATCGGTACAACTCAGCTTGGCTGGAATTTCGGTGACGGACAGAAACTGCTGGTTTCCATGTTCACCGCGTCTTATATCGCCGTTATTTTTTATGTTTTGATGTTAGGCGCTGTCGCCCTGATGGGGCGGATTATCTACTGGATGGCGCGTCGCTATGACAGCCGCCCGACACTCAACAGCTGTATCGTGTTCGCCGGCTACGTTGCCACACCGATGTTTCTCAGCGGGATTGTCGCGCTGTATCCGATGGTCTGGTTATGCCTGTTCGTCGGGATTATTGGTTTGTGCTACAGCGGCTATCTGCTGTATCTCGGCATTCCAAACTTCCTCAATATTGACCGCCGTGAAGGCTTCCTGTTTTCCAGTTCAACGCTGGCGATGGGGGTTCTGGTTCTCGAATTATTGCTCGCGCTGACGGTATTAATGTGGGGTTATGGAACGAAGTTGTTTTAATCACTGACTGATCTCAGCCCCAACTCTCTCCTGTGAAGGGGAGCGTTGGGGGTTTCAAATTACTTCTGTTTTAACCGTGTTTCCGGTCATCCAGCTTTCGAATTACTCCTGCCAATTCTTCAGTTTACTGGTTTTGCCAATCCCCGGATTGAAGCTGTTAGTCGGATCGGCCTGCCGGTAGAACTCCTTCAGATGAGGCTTCGCCAGATATAGATGCCCGACGTTGTGCTCGGCGGGATATTCCGCGCCTTTGGCATCAAGCAGTTCCAACATCCGGTGTTTCAGTGCTTTGCTGTCCGCGCCTTTTTTGACGATGTAATCCTGATGGAAAACGTGACACATGAAATGCCCGTAATAGAGTTTTGCCACCAGCTGATTGTCTATGTCCTCCGGCAAGGTTTCAAACCAGTCGCGGTCGTTGCGGCGCAGCGCGATGTCCAGCGCCAGAATATCTTCCACCTCTTTTTCATGTACAGCGTGATAACGCACGGCAGCACCGGCTGCGGCAAAGCGGTGCAGGAACGCTTTCTTGCCTTCGTCGGCGGAACAGATAAAGAAATCACCCTGACCGTCGCTGAAGAAACGGGTCAGGAAGTTGCGTGCCTCATCGATGCCCGGACCGGACATTTTCAGCAACAGATGATGTTCAAAGCGGTCGCGGTACTGCTTCATGCGCGGCGGGAGATGATTGGGGAGGGCTTTGCTCAGGCACTGCATCACGCGGTCGCTGAAGTTTTTCGGCAGGAAAGGGACTTTGCTGATGTGCGCGTCAAACTTGCCCTTGGCGGTAAACATGTCCGGCATTTTGTCGGTGCCGAGTTTGTCGATCATCATGAACGTGTCTTTGCCGTAGACCTCGGTGATATCGAAAATATCGCGATGCATATATTCACCTGCCACCGGCAGATTGGCGAAGTCACGCAGGATCTGTCGGCGCAGCTCGGTGAGGACGGCGGTGTCGTTGGTGCCGATATAAAATACCTGCTGCTGGGTTTCTGCCGGGAAGGTATCCAGACGTACCGCAAAGACCGCCAGCTTTCCGGCACAGCCTGACGCCTCAAACAACCGGCGCTCATCGGCGTTAAAGCGTGATGGCGTATCGGCATCCACTTCGCGCACGCGTTCTGCATAATCATGATCGGACGCCAGCCGCTGATCGTGCTGAATATCGGCTTCATGATAGTCGGCTCTTTCCAGGCGGTTAAGGATCTCTTCCGGCGTGTCGCCCAGATTAATGCCCAGATGATTGATCAGCTGCAGTTCGCCGTGCTCATTGATCTGTGCATAAAGCGCCATTTCGGTATACGCGGGGCCGCGCTTAACCAATGAACCCCCTGAGTTATTGCAGATCCCGCCGACGACAGAAGCACCAATGCAGGACGAGCCGATCACCGAGTGCGGTTCGCGGTTATAAGGCTTGAGCATTTTTTCCAGCTTATAGAGCGTGCTGCCGGGGAAACCCACTACCTGATGGCCGCCGTCGAGCAACTGGATTTGATCGAGCTTCAGCGTGCTGAAAATCACAATATCACGGTCGTAATCCTCGCCGCTGGGCGTTGAACCTTCGGTCAGCCCGGTATTGGCGGCCTGCATAATGACAATTTTATCGGCGGCGATGCAGGCTTTCAGGAGTTGCCACTGTTGCAGCAACGTCTGCGGGAAAACCACCGCCAGCGCTTTGCCTCCGCCGGAGCGAAAGCCTTTACGGTAGCGCTCGGTGTTGCTGTCTCCTGTGAGAACATGGCGGCTGCCGGCAATCTCTTTCAATGCGGCGATGAGTGTCTGATTATCCATTTCATCTTCCTTTTTTGACGTGATGCGCATTTGGCACCCCTCCAATCATAGACTTAATCTCGTCTTTTTTTGTCACGCGCTGTCCATTAAATCGTCATTGATGTGTCATAAAACTCGCGCTTAATGAACGCCAGATAATGAAAGCAACCGAGAGACAGCAACATGGCGCAGGCACAACTTAAGCTGGCACAGGCTGAATATCCTCAGGCCGGGCCGCAGCATCTGAACAAAGTACTCGACGTCAAAGGCCTGGTGAAATCCTACAAATCCGGTCAGCGCGTCCTGAATGACATTAATTTTGATCTCCATGCCGGTGAATTTGTCGCGGTCATTGGCCGTTCCGGCGCGGGGAAATCCACGCTCTTGCACGTCCTCAACGGTACTATCCCGTTAACAGACGGTAGCGTGGTGTGTCATTACGAAAACGGTGAACAGCAGGAACTGGCGGGACTGACCGGTAAAGCGCTGCGCCGCTGGCGTTCCGGTTGCGGCATGATTTTTCAGGATTTCTGTCTGGTACCGCGTCTTGATGTGCTGACCAACGTGCTTCTCGGGCGACTCAGCCATACTTCCACCTTCAAATCTTTCTTTAACCAGTTCGACGATGAAGACCGCGCCCGGGCGATTTCACTGCTCGAATGGCTGCATATGTTGCCGCATGCTTTGCAGCGTGCTGAAAACCTTTCCGGCGGTCAGATGCAGCGCGTGGCGATTTGCCGTGCGCTGATGCAAAACCCAAAAATTCTGCTGGCCGATGAGCCGGTCGCCTCGCTCGATCCGAAAAATACCCTGCGTATCATGAATGCGCTCAAGAAAGTCAGCGAAGAAAATATCGCGGTAATGGTGAATTTGCATTCAGTCGAACTGGTGAAAGATTATTGCACCCGCGTCATTGGCATTGCCAAAGGGCAGATTATTTTCGATGGTCATCCGGATCAGTTAACTGATGGCATTCTGCATCAGTTATACGGTGAAGAGCACGAAGCAGTGAACAGTTAAAATATAACGTTATTATTTTTGCAGTCCTTATTTCTACTTTCTCTCAATCTACACAAGGTCACCATTACATGAAGAAGTTATTACGTCTGGCAGTCTTTGTAGCAGGTTCTTTTACCGCAATGCACAGCATGGCAGAAGATGCGCCGAAAGAATTAAATTTAGGTATTCTGGGCGGCCAGAATGCCACTCAGCAAATTGGTGATAATCAGTGCGTCAAAGATTTCTTCGATAAAGAATTAAATGTGGATACCAAACTGCGTAATTCCTCAGATTACTCAGGTGTTATCCAGGGTTTATTAGGCAAGAAAGTTGATATGGTATTAAGCATGTCGCCTTCGTCTTTCGCCTCTGTCTATATCAATAACCCGAAAGCCGTAGACCTGGTCGGTATTGTTATCGACGATGCGGATAAATCACGTGGTTATCATTCTGTTGTTGTCGTTAAAGCCGACAGCCCGTACCAGAAACTGTCTGACCTGAAAGGCAAATCATTCGGCTTCGCTGACCCGGATTCCACTTCCGGTTACCTGATCCCGAACCAGACTTTCAAGAAAGAATTTGGCGGCACCACCGACAACAAATATAACAACTTCTTCTCCAGCGTGACCTTCTCCGGCGGCCATGAGCAGGATATCCTGGGCGTGTTGAACGGCCAGTTTGAAGGCGCGGTAACCTGGGCTTCGATGATCGGCGATCGCGAAACGGGTTATACCTCGGGGGCATTCAACCGCATGATCCGCATGGACCACCCGGATCTGATGAAGAAAATCCGTATCATCTGGGAATCTCCGCTGATCCCTAACGGCCCGGTTTTAGTGCGCAGCGATCTGCCGCCAGCCTTTAAAGCTAAACTGGTGTCTGCCATTAAGAAACTGGACAAAGAAGACCACGCCTGCTTCGTGAAAGCAGTCGGTGGTAAACAGCATATCGGTGAAACGTCACTGGCGGAATATCAGCAGATTATCGATATGAAGCGCGAACTGACGAAAGGCGGTCGTTAAGCCTGACCTCCCCCTTCGCAGGGGGAGGAATAATGATTATCTGCAACCGGAAATATTATTTTGAATAAAGACTTCAATCGTTATTATCAACAGATACGCGGTAAGCAAAAGCGGGAAGCGCTGATCTGGTCCGGGATTATGCTGATCTTATATCTGTGGTCAGGTAATGTTTCTGAACTGAATCTTAAAACCATTATTATCTCCGCACCGAGTTTCTTAGATTATATTCGCGAAACAGTGCCGGTATTGCACTGGTCTTTATTATTCGCCGACGGACATACAGAAGGTTCATTCGCTTACTGGGGTTACAGGCTGAATATTCAGCTGCCGCTGATTTGGGAAACTATTCAGCTGGCGCTTTCCTCGACGATTTTATCCACCGCGCTGGCTGTGCTGCTGGCATTTCTCGCGGCCAATAATACCGATTCGCCAAAATGGCTGAAATTCAGTATCCGCACCTTTGTCGCGTTCCTGCGCACCATGCCGGAACTGGCCTGGGCGGTAATGTGTGTAATGGCGTTTGGTGTCGGTGCGATCCCGGGCTTTATCGCGCTGACGTTACACACCGTCGGCAGCCTCACTAAGCTGTTCTACGAATCCATTGAAACTGCCTCGGACAAACCTGTCCGTGGTCTGCGCGCCTGCGGTGCAGGGCGTTTACAGCGGATGCGTTTTGCCATGTGGCCGCAGGTTAAACCGATTTTTTTATCATACAGCTTCATGCGTCTGGAAATTAATTTCCGCCAGTCGACCATCCTCGGGCTGGTGGGTGCCGGTGGCATCGGGCAGGAGCTGATGACCTCAATTAAACTTGACCGTTATGACCAGGTCAGCATGACGTTACTGCTGATTATCCTGGTGGTGTCGGCGATGGATTATCTTTCAGGCAAACTGCGCAAACGCGTGGTGGAGGGCACTTTCTGATGTTAACTGATGCACTCGAACCTCATGTTGTGAACAGTCTGAAGCAGCAACACGCGCACCTGTTTGCCGCGCAGCGCCGCTATCTGCGATATCTTATGATACTGGCCATTGGCATCGCCCTGTATTACGTTTATTTCTTCAGCTATTTCGGCATTCCATGGCATGAAATGGTGCGCGGCACCCGCGAAGTCGGGCGCTATTTTCTGCGGATGTTTGTGTGGCACAACGTGTCCGAATGGCCGTTCAAGTACTACTTTTCGCAGATTGCCATTACGCTGGCGATCGTATTTGCCGGCACTATTACCGCCTCTTTCCTTGCGCTGCCGCTGTCTTTTCTTGCTGCGCGAAATGTGATGTCAACGCCGTTGCTGAAACCCGTTTCTCTGATTATCCGTCGTCTTCTCGACGTTCTGCGTGGGCTGGATATGGCGATCTGGGGGCTGATTTTTGTCCGCGCCGTCGGTATGGGGCCGCTGGCTGGCGTGCTGGCGATTGTGATGCAAGATTTAGGGCTGCTCGGCAAGTTGTTTGCTGAAGGGCATGAAGCCGTTGAGCGCTCACCGAGTCGCGGCTTGCGGGCGCTGGGGGCATCTGCGCTGCAAACCCATCGCTTCGGTATTTTCACGCAATCCTTCCCGACATTTCTCGCGCTTTCGCTGTATCAGATTGAGTCCAATACCCGTTCAGCCGCTGTGCTCGGTTTTGTCGGCGCGGGAGGGATTGGTCTGGTGTATGCCGAGAATATGCGTCTGTGGAACTGGGATGTCGTGATGTTTATCACGCTGATTCTGGTGGTGATTGTGATGACCATGGATAAGATCTCCGCGATGCTGCGGGCAAAATATATTCATGGCGAAGAAATTGATTTGTTCGAGCCGGAAGAACGGAAATCGAAAACACCGGTCGAGCTCTACAGGCCGTAGCGAAAACGAAGTGAAAAAAGGCGGCGTCTATCGGATGCCGCCTTTTTGTTATCAGCAAGTCTGGTTATTAATCGTCAAAAAACCAGTAACCCTGATTCACCAGTTCGGTGAGCACGGCGATGAATTCCGGATCCTGCAACGCATTTCCCAGCTCTTTTTTGCCGATAAGGGTGTAACGGCACAGTGCATCCGCGGCGATTGTATTTTCGGTCTCCAGCGCTTCGCTGTTGACGAAGAAACGGTCGCCGACGTTTAAAACGCGCAGGCCGCTCAGACGCGTCAGGCTGTCGCCCTGCATCAGTGCATCGACGATTTCATGGGCTTCAAACGGCGGCTCGGCAGGCGCGATATCCAGTTCATGACGCGGCGTGGTGGCGAAACGCCCAAACCATTGTTTGAACTCTTCCGGTTCATTGATGAGCGCGTGCATCATGTTGCGTACGCGCTCAAGCTCATACTCCTCCACTTTGCCAACGTGATCGCGAAGCGTCAGATCCGGGTCGCTGTAGTGGTCACCGCCCAGATCGTTTTCTAAAGCATAATCCGCAAAGCTGCTGATGAAATCACGGGTATTCGGACCACGGAAACCGACGGAATAGTTCATCGCTGTTTCATGAGTAAAACCGTCGTGCGGGAAGCCCGGCGGAATATACAGAATGTCGCCTGGCTCGAGATCCTCGTCGATGATGGGAGTGAACGGTTCAACGTGCAGTAACGCCGGATGCGGGCAGAACTGCTTCAAAGGCAATTTATCACCGACGCGCCAGCGACGGCTGCCCATTCCCTGAATGATAAACACATCGTACTGGTCGATATGTGGACCGACACCGCCGCCCGGCACGGAATAGGAGATCATCAGGTCATCAAGACGCCAGTCCGGCAGTACACGGAACGGGCGAACCAGTTCGGCAGACGGTGCATGCCAGTGGTTAACTGCCTGAGCCAGCAGTGACCAGCCGGTTTCACCAAGATTATCGAAATGTTCAAAAGGTCCGTTGCTCGCCTGCCACAGGCCGTTCGCATGGCTGACCAGACGGCTGTCCACTTCGGGTTCCATCGCAAGGCCCGCTAACTCATCCGCAGTGATCGGATCAACAAAATTTGTGAACGCTTTTTTAATGATAACAGGTTGTTTCTGCCAGTATTTTTCTAGAAACGCTGGCCAGTCGAGATTGAGTTCATACGCCATGTGATTCACCAGTGGGAAGACAAACGGCCTCGATTATAGAGAGGGACGCAGGCATACCGCTTTGTTGTGAATCAAGGGATCACGAAAGACAGGCAAGGGAAGAAGAATTCCCTCTCCGGGCGGAGAGGGAGGTACCACGGGAGAGGTTAAGACTTAGCGGCCAGCACGACCAGTTTTTGGTTCACGAATTCTTTGATCCCCAAATCTGACAGCTCACGTCCGAAACCGGAGCGTTTAACACCACCAAATGGCAGCTCGGCGGCGGTATCGGTCGGTGAATTGACATACACCATGCCGGTTTCTATCTGACTCGCTAGCTTACGGGCGCGGTTCATATCTTTGGTAAATACCGAACCACCGAGGCCGTAATGTGAGTCATTGGCAAGTTTCACCAGTTCCTCATCATTTTTCACCACGTAAACCTGCGCGACCGGGCCAAAGAACTCTTCGAAATAGGCCGGATTATCGCGGGTAATGTGGGTCAGGATCGTCGGTTCAAAGAAATTACCCGGATTGTCTGAGACTTTCTTGCCGCCGAAGTGCAGTTTGGCGCCGTGTTTCACGGCTTCGTCAACCTGCTTGCTCAGCGTTTTCACCGCATCGGCAGAGGACAACGGCCCCAGCGTAGTGGACTTATCCAGCGGATCGCCCATCTTAAGCGCCCTGAAGTGTTCGGTGAATTTTTTCAGGAATTCATCGGCCACTTTTTCATGAATGATGAAACGTTTGGCGGCAGTACACACCTGACCTGCGTTGGAGACTCGCGCCTGCGCACCGGCTTTCGCGGCTTTGTCGATATCCGCATCGTCCAGGACCGCAAACACGTCGTTCCCGCCGAGTTCCAGCGTGGATTTTTTCAGCTTACCGGCGGCGCGGGCAGCAACGATCGCACCGGCTTTTTCTGAACCGGTCAGCGCGACACCCTGAACGCGGTCATCATCAATGATGGAGGCTACCTGATCCTGCGAAATAAACAGGTTGGTATACGCGCCTTTTGGTGCGCCGGCTTCGGCAACCAGCTTCTCGAAGGTTTCCGCACAGTGCGGCACGATGCTGGCATGTTTTACAATCACGCTGTTACCGGAAGCCAGATTTGGCGCCAGTACACGCATCAGCTGGTAGAACGGGAAGTTCCACGGCTCAACGGCCATTATCACGCCAATCGGATGGTGTTCCACCCAGGCTTCACCAAGGTCTGACTTATAAGGCACAGGTTTGAGGAATTCTTCTGCTTTCTCGGCGTAGAATTTCGCAATATCGGCGCAAATCTGCACTTCACCGCGGCTTTGTTCGATAAGTTTACCCATTTCGACACTGACCACTTTCGCCAGTTCATCGACGCGTGACGACATAATATCTGAGAGTTTATGCAGCACTTTCACACGCTGCTGAATATCACCTTGCGCCCAGTCTGATTTATACAGGGCATGTGCGGTCGCCAGCGCTTCCTCAACCTGCTTGTCGTTGTGGGTCTGGTATTCTTTAATGAGTTTGTTGTTGAACGGATTTATTGTTTGATATGGCATGTGTTGCTCCTTGTTTTGTGGCGCGCCGCTTTTCAAAATCAGCCGCGCGTTGGAATTGAGGTGCGTACGCCTTACTGCGTTTTGTTTCCGCTGTCTCATTCGAACAATAAGCATAGTCGATAAAATGTGAAGTCTGTCGCACAGACACCTTCCGCAACACAGTCTTTTGGCGAAATTTTATCATCCGCGCACAGGCCGCAGGGCGCGCGGGCTGTGGCCTGTCTCTGAGATTAATCGTCTTTACGTAACTTTTCGCGCGCGGGCGATTTTCTTTCCCAATGTTTTGTTTCAGCAAGCGATTGATAAATGCAGCAGTCACTTTTATGCTGGCTTTCCTTCTTTTCCGACACTGAGAAACTCATGAAACTTGATGCGATTCCGTTTTGCACGACGGACTGGAGTGAGGTCACGCCGACTCAACATCCGGGCGATGTGGGGATGGCGCTGTGGCGTACCCAAAAGTTTGGCGATATCCGCGTGCGCATTGTGGAGTATTCCGCCGGTTATGAAGCGGATCACTGGTGCAGCAAAGGCCACGTGCTGTTTTGCATGGAAGGGGAATTGCATACGCGTCTGGAGGACGGGCGTACTTTTACGCTTTCGCCGGGGATGAGTTATCAGGTAGCGGACAACGCCGAAGCGCATCGATCATCGACGCCGGTGGGCGCGAAATTATTTGTCGTCGACTAGATCTCTTGTTAACAGAAATATTTCGCCACCAGCCGTCACGCTGGTGGCAAGGAGCAGCAGGTGAGTAAATTACGGGTAGGCATTATTTTTGGCGGTAAATCAGCAGAACATGAAGTGTCGTTGCAGTCGGCGAAAAATATCGTCGATGCCATAGATAAACAGCGGTTCGATGTCACGCTGTTAGGCATCGATAAAAAAGGGGAATGGCACATTAATGATGCCAGCAACTACCTGATCAATGCTGAGAATCCGTCGCTGATTGCCCTGAACCGCTCGAATAATCAGGTCGCGCTAATCCCTGGCCAGACCGAAAATCAGCTGATCGAGACCCACAGCGCCAGCGCATTGTCGCAGGTGGACGTCATTTTCCCGATTGTGCACGGTACGCTCGGCGAAGATGGCTCACTGCAAGGCCTGCTGCGTATGGCTAATATCGCGTTTGTCGGCTCCGGCGTACTCGGCTCGGCGGTCAGCATGGATAAAGACGTCACCAAGCGTTTACTGCGCGACGCGGGTTTGTCGGTGGCGCCCTTCGTCTGCCTGACCCGCACTAATCGTCAGAAAAACACCTTTGCAGACGTCTCACAAAAACTCGGCACTCCGCTGTTTATCAAGCCTGCTAATCAGGGCTCTTCGGTTGGCGTCAGCAAAGTGAGCGACGAAGCGGCTTACCAGCGTGCGCTGGATGAAGCGTTCAGTTTCGATCATAAAGTGCTGGTGGAATCGGCGATCAAAGGCCGTGAAATTGAATGTGCAGTACTGGGCAACGACAATCCGCAGGCCAGCGTGTGTGGCGAGGTGATCCTGCATGATGAGTTTTATTCTTACGAGACCAAGTACATCAACGAATCTGGCGCATCGATTGCGGTGCCGGCGGATTTGCCGCAGGAAACGCACGACCGCATCCGTGCAATCGCACTTCAGGCATTTCAGGTTCTGGAATGTCGCGGTATGGCGCGCGTCGATGTGTTTCTGACCGAGCAGGGCGACGTGGTGATAAACGAAATCAACACATTACCAGGCTTCACCAACATCAGTATGTATCCGAAATTGTGGGCAGCCAGCGGCCTGAGTTACAGCTCTCTCATCACCCGCCTGATTGAACTGGCGCTGGAGCAGTATCAGCAGGATAACCAGCTGAAAAGCTCGGCGAACTGATTGGGTTCAGATGAATGAAAGGCAGGGAGTGATCCCTGCCTTTTTTATTCCATTACCAGCGATAACGCCAAAGAACCACCGCCACACCCATCAGGCTCATAAGGGAAACTCCGTACAGGGCTATCGCTGCACCCAGATTCTGCGCCAGTAAACCGGCGAGTCCTGTCGCAACTGCGGCGATTAGCACTTGTCCCCGCCAGGCCATTGCGCTGGCCGTTGCCACCTGACCGCCGGGGAAATATCGCAGCACACTGAAAGTGCCCAGAGCGAACACGATATTGGAAGCCAGATGCGCGCTGAATACTAACGTCAGCCCGATACTCGGCCAGTTTGCGAACAGGGGCAACAGAAAGTAGCATCCGAGAAAAATACCAAGGCATAACAACAATCGCCAGTTACTCCCAGAATAATGCCGGAGCTTGTCAGCGCTGAGCATTAGCGGGCCGCAAAGTTGTCCGAGACTGCGTGCAAAGAGCAGTGGCAGTGCCAAACCGGGCGCGGCGTCGGGTCGGATTTCCTGAGCCAGCGCCGGTAAAAGTGCCATTGCCGGAGAGCCCACGGCGGCGAGTGCTGGTAAAAGCAGAATGCTGCGCCGTTGCAAAGGCGATAAATTCTGCCAGCGCAGTTTTTCGTCCCCCGGTTGAGCATCATCTGGCTGATGCAAAGTTTTAAAAACGGCGGTAGTGCATAAAAGTAATCCGGCGGATGTTGCAAAACTCAACGCATCTATTGCGAGCAAACTCAGGGGGGAAAGGACATCAAACAGCAAAACGCCTGCGCCGGTACCCAGTAAAACCTGTGAGGCAAAAATTAGCGTTTCCATTGCGGTGGCGGCGGGCAGTTCGTCAGGGCGTAATCCGCGTTTAAATATCAGCGTCAGAGCGGGATAACTCATTCCGTTAAATAACGCTTCTGCTGATTGCACGGCCAGTAATGCCGGAATGTTATGCGAAAGAAGACCGTACAGCGGCATGGCCAGCGCCAGCAGGCCGAGCACTTCGGTAAGGATAAGGATTTTCATTGGGGACATTTTCCGGCATAAGGTTTCCCCCCACAGACTGCCCAGAAAACCTGGGAGCATCGCCAGCATGTAGGCAAGAGTCAGTGTCGCTGGTGAGGCGCTCCAGCGTAACAGTTGACCAAAAACGACCACCTGCGTCAGGCCATTTCCCAGAGACGACAAAATAAACGCACAGCCCAGCAGCCGCAGCCAGCGATGACTTCGCAATGCGCGTAAAAGCGCAATAAGTAACGTGTTCATGAAGAGAGATTCTCATCTTAAATAACAGAAACCCCGCATTGCACACAGGCAACAGGGAGAAAGAAAACTGTCAGTGATGAGGATCATTACATTGGGAAAGGGGCTTTTTTAGAAAGAGAAGACAAAAATGTAGCATAAACAGAAGAGGTTGCGAGAGTTTGTCGATGTTTTTCTAAACAGCAGACACGAAAAAGGCGGCAAACGCCGCCTCTTCTGCTTACTGCTTAATTCACCAACTGGGCTTATTTGTACAGCTCAGCAGTACCGTACAGATGGTTGTCACCGGAAGCACCGATAATGCGGTAAGAACTTGCACCGGCTTCGCTGGCTTTTGCACTCAGTTTATTTTGCAGACTGGTCAGGCTGTTACCTGAGGTCGCGCTTACCACACCGATAGCTTGCTGACCGGCTGGTGCAGACTGAACTTCTGTCGCGGCCAGGGTCGAGAATGAAGCGGTTGCCAGTGCGAGAGCGGCGAGAGTCATAGTAATTTTTTTCATGATAATTTCCTCAATTCGTGGTTTTAAGCTTTGCCAGGCGTTGTCATCAACGTTCATTTAATGTGCAAAGCTGTCTTCTGTCCGATTGAACATTTAATTTATTAATTGATAAGTTAAATGCTGTTTACCCTTGTTGCGATGATCCTGCGTGCTTATTTATACAACTCGGCAGTACCGTACAGATGGTTGTCACCGGAAGCACCGATAATGCGGTATGAACTTGCACCAGCTTCGCTGGCTTTAGCATTTAGCTTGTTTTGCAGGCTGGTCAGGTTATTGCCGGAGGTGGCGCTTACCACACCGATAGCTTGCTGACCGGCTGGTGCAGACTGAACTTCGGTTGCAGCCAGTGTTGAAAATGATGCGGTAGCAAGGGCGATTGCGGCTAATGTCATAGTGATGTTTTTCATGAAGTATTCCTTTTAATTCTGTTTATCAGCAGATGATTTTTAGGTCCGACGTTATTTGTTAACGTTCGATAATTAAATCTTAGACCTGGATCACATTCTGTGCAACTAATTTATTTACTAATCGTTAACTAATTATGCGGAACAATTCGCTAACGCATTCTTCATTCTTATTTGTACAGCTCAGCCGTACCGTAAAGATGGTTTTCACCGGAAGCACCGATGATGCGATATGAGCTTGCACCGGCTTCTGTTGCTTTGGCATTCAGTTTTGACTGCAAAGTGCTCAGGCTGCCGTTTGAAGAAGCACTGATGGTACCGACAACTTGCTGGCCTGCGGGGGCGGACTGAACTTCAGTCGCAGCCAGAGTAGAGAAAGATGCGGTAGCGAGTGTCAGTGCTGCGACGGTCATTGCGATGGTTTTCATAATGTCTGATCCTGTTCGTTCATTTTTTTCGGGGCGTCTGATACTGAAGCCTCAGTTTTCGGGTGAACGTTATTTATTAGTTAACGTTCGATAAGTTAATGTTAGAGGTTGGCTACGGTTTGTGCAAGATGTTTTTTTAATGGGCGTTAACTTATTGTGCTGTGACGTGAGTCACATGAAAGTAGGTGTTTGTTTTGATTTTGTTAATTTTGTGTTTTTAAAATGATTCGCTCTAACTGATGAAACATCCCTTATCCAATTTTGTGCTGAATGAATCTTTAATGATCGCTAAGTTAATGATTGGTTCTGACCGGCGGGGATGTTAAAACTGGGGCATCTTCTTAACGGATAAAGAGAAGAGGGTGTGGCGTTAAAAGATAAGGCGGCCAGAGCCGCCCTATCGTTATTCCTGCGCTGACATTCTTCCGTCAGTCAGCCGGTCTTCCTTAGTAGTAGATGGAAGCGGGCTGATGACCCGAGGTTGAAGGTGCAGGTGGCTGAGTCGGAGACGTCGGGATACGGCCTTGTGAAACTTTTTTACTCACATAGGTACCGGGTTTACAGAAATTGCTGTCCCCGGTCACATTGACCATAGCCACTTCCTGACTCAGTAAAGGCATCATGATAACCTGCTGTGCGGCAACATTGGCAACCGGGACAGCGGTTAAAGCCAGAACTGCAAGAAGGATTTTAAGATTACTCATGATGTTACGTCCTGGGTTTGTACCGTGTAAAAACGCCTGTAGCTTGTGCAGCTTTGCGGGTTTGAGTGATTTTGTTATCGCTCGATAATTAAATGATAATCTCCGCTGGACTTATGCGCAACTATTTTTAATAATGATCGTTAAGTTATTTTGTCATGAAAACTTATCTCATGAAAACTTATAACGAAAAGTTTAAACAACCATAATCACAATGGTGATGGAAGGAGGGTGTATGAGCACTGAACAGACGGCTTTGGTCCGGAAAAGTCGCGGTCGCCCAAAACAGTTCGACCGAGGAACTGCTCTGAGCAAGGCCTTGAATTTATTCTGGCGCCACGGCTATGAGGCCACGTCATTAGCGGATTTGGTCGAAGCCACAGGTGCCAAGGCTCCCACGCTGTATGCTGAATTCGGTAACAAAGAAGGTTTATTTCGCGCCGCCGTTGAACATTATCTGACTAACTTTTACGAAAAGAGCTCATGTTTACTGAGTAAAACAGATTTGTCCGTTGAGGAAACCATCGGCCAGTACCTGCGTGCTATCGCAGAGCTGTTTACTGACTGCGACACGCCAAGCGGCTGCTTTATGATAAGCGCCTCTTCCGGGATGTCCTCATCCTCTGCGGATATTGCAGAAATGCTGCGTGCACGCCATCTCTCTCAGGAGCGTTCGCTGTTCGAGTTCTTTGAGAAAAGAAAACAGTCTGGGGAACTCACGTCTGTCACTGACAGCGCACTGCTGGCGAAATACCTCGCCTGCACCATTCAGGGCTTCTCGGTTCAGGCACGTGACGGTGCGACCGCCGCCGAGCTGAATCAGCTGATTGATGTCGTATTGAAAATCTGGCCGCAGCTGAGCAAAGCAACGGTTGTCAGCACTGCTGCACACTGACGGATGTTGAGCATCAAATCCTTGTTAAGACGTAAAATTGAACGCCAGGTGCTGAGTATTTCGGGCCTGGCGTTAGGCGGTATAGACTTTGATAAACCGGCAGGTAACCCGGGTCTGTTTGGGCCGGAAAGCGTGACCTGGCGGGTTCATGGCGATTTTACTTCCATGCTGTGCGGCGGCGTCAGTGCGTTGCTGTTGCAGATGCTTCACCCGCTGGCGCTCGCCGGTGTCTGGGATCACTCCTCATTTCGCGAAGACATGCTGGGCCGTCTGCGGCGCACCAGCCAGTTCGTTTCCGGCACCACTTTTGCGCCAACAGGCGACGCTAATGCTTTAATCGACAAAGTAAAATCCATTCATTTACGGGTGACCGGTACCGATGCGCACGGCACGCCTTATGCCGCGAGCGATCCGGACTTACTGGTCTGGGTGCATGTCACCGAAGCCTACAGTTTTCTAAAATCCCATCTGCGTTACCGTAACCCGGCCCTGAGTCTGACGGATCAAAACCGCTATTATCAGGAATTCGCACGGGTGGCGGAAAGTCTTGGTTCGGCCAAAGTGCCGGACAGCGTATCAGCGGTCGACGCTTATTTACAGGCGATGCGCCCGCAGCTGCGCTGTGACGATCGGACACAGGAAGTGGTGAGATTGTTGCAGAACGCGCCCGCGCCCAGCCATCTGGCGAAACCGGCAGGCAGCCTGCTGATTCAGGCGGGAGTCGATCTTCTGCCTGACTGGGCGTCGAAACAGCTGGGGATTTCCCTTTCCCCGTTGAAACGCAATTCTGTCCGTTTTGGTACTCGTTACATCGCGCGCTTATTGCGCTGGGCGGTACGTAACGGCTCATGGCACCGCGCCATGCGACGGATGGGACGTTTATGATTCAGTTAAAGATGCGGGTAAACGCCCGGTCCTATCGGTAAACCGAGCAGATACCAGCCGACCAGCATCAGCAACCACACCACGAAAAATACAATCGGATACGGTAAAACCAGCGAATAATAGGTGCCAAGCTTCGCCTCCTTGTTGTACCGCTGGAGGAAACCGAGGAATAACGGCACAAACGGCGACATAGGAGCCAGCGGGATAACCGAGGAATCGGCGACGCGAAAAACAATCTGCGCGAACGCCGGATGGAAGCCGAGCAGCATAAACATCGGCACGAAAATCGGCGCGAGGATCGACCAGATCGCCGAGCCGCTGGCGATAAACATGCACAGTAATGCCGACAGAAAAATCAGTCCGAGAAACGCCGGAATTCCGGTCATACCAAGATTTTCCAGCACGTCCGTCAGGCCGATTGCCATAAATTTCCCCATATTGCTCCAGTTAAAAAACGCTACAAACTGGGAGAGCGGAAAAATCATTACGATAAAGCCGGCCATCGATTTCATCGGGTCGACCAGTAAATCCGGTACGTCGCTGGCGCTGCGGATCTGTTTGGTCACCATGCCGTAAGGCACGGAAATCACGAAGAAGAACAAAATGATCAGCGGCACAATGCCCTGAATAAAAGGTGAAGGGATAATGCCGCCGGTTTTTGGATTACGCAGCAGCGCGGCTTCCGGCACCACCAGCAATGCCACCAGCCCGATGAACACCAGCGCCGCAATACCGCTCGCCATCAGTCCGCGGTTTTGCAACGGTGTCAGTTTTTTCATCTCTTCGTTGCGCTCGCCGCGGTACACCGGCAGGCGCGGTTCTACGAATTTATCGGTGAGGACGGCTCCGACGATAGTCAGCAAAATCACTGACGCGGCCATAAAGTACCAGTTGTCGATCACGCTCACCTGCACCGCCGGATTGATCGCTTTCGCCGCTTCGGTACTCAGGCCTGACAGCAGCACATCGGTCGTCACAATCAGCAAATTAGCCGTGAATCCGCAGCCGACGCCGGCGATGGCTGCCAGCAAACCGGCGACCGGATGACGCCCGACCGCCAGAAAAATCAGCGCGCCCAGCGGCGGCATCACCACCAGTGCCGCGTCGGATGAAATATGGCTGAAGAACGCGATAAAAATCACCATGTAGCTGGCGTAGCGGGCGCTGACCTTCGACGCCATTTTGTACATCAGGCTTTGCAACAGCCCGACGCGCTCCGCCAGACCCGCGCCAATTACCAGTGCCAGAATCGACCCCAGTGGCGTAAAACCGCTGAAGTTCTTAATGACGTTCGGCAGAATCCACTGGATCCCTTCCGCGCTTAGCAGATTTTTAACGTGAATGATTTCGCCGTTGCTGGGGTTCACCGCCGTAATATTCAGCCATGAAATCAACGCATTGGCGATCATCAGCACCGCAATCAGATAAACAAACAGTAAAAATGGATTAGGAATTTTATTCCCTACACGCTCAACCCACTGAAGAAATCCCCCCGGGCTTTGGCCGCTTTCCTGTGCATCTACACTCATCGTTGTACCCTCTGTTGTGTTGACTTTTTTTATATTTATTCCGCTCACCCGCGCCGGAACGGGGCGCGGATGAGCGGTGGACTTACCAACGCTTTATTTCAACGGCGAAGGTTTTACTCCAGCCGGGATAGGGCAGTGATAGGGGCGACGGACGCGCAACGCGTCGCGCTCTTTCTGGCACGCGGCGAGCAAATCCGGCTGAGTGAACAGGGCGATGGCGGTGGAGGACATCACTTTGGCTGCCAGACACATGCCTTTGTGGGCAATGGACGTGCGCCCCTGGGAAACGATCTGCCAGGTGTGCAGCGGCGATCCGACCGCAAAGCACGGGCTGAAACATTGCGCCGTCGGCACCAGCCAGCTCACATCGCCGACATCCGTTGAGCCGTACAAGATATTGTTGTTCGGCGCGTAAGGAGCAACGGCATCAGTTAGGGCCGAGGTACGCAGCGTTTCGGCGAACGTCATGCCTTCCGCGCCGCTGGTACGGGAGATGTTCAGCAGATTGTTATCAATGTCCTGCTCAGTCAGCGTGGCATGAATCGAGGCCGCAAACGTCCGCTCTTCGTCGGTATATTGCGGCGTGCCGAAAGCCTGCACGTACTGATACATGGCGCTTTCCAGCGTGCGGTTCGGTACATAATTGGAACAGGCTTTATCGAAGCGCATTGACATGGTGGTGCCGGTCATCAGCGCTGCGCCTTTGGCGATATCCACCACGCGGTCGAAAATCGCCTGCGCCTGATCCCTCTGCGGCGCGCGCACCAGATACAAAACTTCGGCATCGGCCTGCACCACGTTCGGCGAAATACCGCCAGCGTTGGTGATGGCGTAATGTAACCGCGCTTCCTGAATGATGTGCTCACGCAGGAAGTTAGCGCCGGTGTTCATCAGCGTCAGGGCATCCAGCGCGCTGCGTCCCAGATGCGGTGCGGCAGCGGCGTGTGAGGACACGCCTTTAAAGCTGAACGATGCCTGGATGTTCGCCAGCGTCTGGTTGCTGAACATGCCGCTGTAGGTTTCCGGGTGCCACGTCAGCGCGGCATCAACGTCATCAAACAGGCCTTCGCGCGCCATAAAGGTTTTGCCGGAACCGCCTTCTTCGCCCGGACAGCCGTAAAAGCGCACCGTCCCATGAAGGTTCTCGCGCTCCATCCAGGCTTTTACCGCCAGTGCGCCGCCGAGTGCTGCGGTGCCGAGCAGGTTATGACCGCAGCCATGGCCATTGCCGTTTTCCACCAGCGGAACCGGGGTGTCGCATCCGGCTTTCTGGCTAAGCCCGGCCAGCGCATCGAATTCGCCGAGCAGGGCGATTACCGGTTTACCGCTGCCGAAACTGGCGATAAATGCTGTTTCCATGCCGCCGACGCCGCGCGCTAGCGAAAAACCGCTGGCTTCAAGTTTGTCGGCCAGTAAGGCTGAGGAAACGGATTCAGCGAAGCGAGTTTCAGGGGTGTCCCAGATGGCATCACTGATTTCGGCAAGCCGGGGCTGCTGGTTATCGATAAAGTCATTGATGAAATTAACGATATGTTGATTTGCCATCATTTTTCTCCTTCGAATTCAGCGATGTTTAACGCCAGCGCGGCCAGCGTTTTGATGCCCTGCGCCATCACTTTTTCATCGAAATCGAACAGTTCATTGTGATGACCCGCGCTAAGGTCGGTGCCGAAAATCACATAGGAGGCTTCGCCGCCGCGCGCCTTGACGCGTTCCATCATGTAGGTGGCATCTTCGGAACCCGCCGCGCCTTCCTGACGGTCGATGATTACCTCGAATTCCCCCATTTTTTCCGCCTGACGGTGGATGTATTCCACCCATGCCGGTGTTGGTGTGCTGCTCTGCGCTGCACCCATCAGTTTGATGTCAAACTTCACCTGATGCATTTCTGCGGCGCCGGAAATCACTTTCAGCGCCTGCTGATAGATGAACTCATTGACCTCATTGGTTGAGCCGCGCGTTTCGACTTTCATCATCGCGCCGGAGGCGATCACATTTCGGCCAGTACCGGCTTGTAAAACGCCGACGTTGACTCGCGAACTGCCGCCGCTGTGGCGCGGGATGGCGTGCAAACCAAGCGTCGCCTGCGCCGCGGCCAGCAGAGCGTTACGGCCTTCTTCCGGCTTGCCACCCGCATGGGATGCCACACCGGTGAATTGCACGTCCAGTTTGGTGGTTGCCATAAAGGTGTCATTGCCGCAAACAATGTGATTTGCCGGAACGCCGGTGCCGATGTGTACCGCCGTAAAGAAATCCACGTCATCGACCACGCCCGCTGCGACCATCGATTTGGCACCGCGCGTACCTTCTTCTGCGGGCTGGAAAATCAGTTTGATTGTGCCGCACAAATGGTCGCGCATTTTCATCAGCACTTCCGCCAGACCCAGCCCGATGGTGGTGTGCCCGTCGTGGCCGCAGGCGTGCATCATGCCGTTATTGGTTGAGGCAAATCCTTCGCGGAACGGGCGATGTTCTTCTTTGAGTACTTCGAATAAATCCAGCGCGTCCATGTCCACACGAAACCCCATCACCGGGCCGGGTCGGCCGGTTTCCAGCGTGGCAACAATGCCGGTGAAACCGCCGGAGAAATGTGGCATCCAGCGGGCAATCGCTCCCTGCTCCAGCGCACGCTGTTCCTGTTCGGCCAGCACTGCCTCAGAGGGCAGCCCCATCCGTGAACCGGCGTCGATCACGTCTTTACCGAGTTTCAGGGCGTAACCCAGTTTTTCCAGCCGGTCAGCGACCAGCGTAGACGTTCGGAATTCCAGCCAGCCGGATTCGGCATATTTATGCAGGTCACGACGTTGTTGTTGCAGGGCAGGGAACAGATTTTCAACGTGTTCAGAAATCTCATTTACCATCACGGACTCTCTTTTCTACAGATATACAGGCTTTCTGCGGGGAAGCAGAAAGGAGGAAACCTAAATCTGAAAGGGGCTCGGCCGGCCTTATATGATTTTCAATGTACATAAAGCAATCAGGGCATATAAGATGCCAAAATCTTCTTAGTGATAATCAGGGGTTATCAAAGAGACTTATGCCATCACAAATAAAAATGCATCAGCTGCGGGCATTCGTGTCCGTGGCCCGACATGGCAGTATTCGCGCGGCCAGCAGGGTGATGGCTTTGTCGCAGCCTGCGCTGACCAAATCGATTAAAGAGCTGGAAGAGAGTCTTGGCGCAAGATTGTTCGTCCGCCGCCGTCAGGGGGTGACCTTAACTGACTGTGGTGATGCGTTTTTTAAGCGTGCCAGCCTGATTCTCGAAGAGTTGCGCGTGGCGCAAGAGGATATTGCCCAGCGCCTTGGCGCCACCAGCGGCAGGGTAAATATTGGCGTGGGTGCCAGCATCGCGCGCACTATCATGCCGGAGGTGATCGACCGTTTTCACCGCGAATTTCCCAATGTGAAGGTGCGTATCGCAGAAGGTCAGCTGGTATCGATGATCCCTGAGCTACGCCAGGGAGAGCTGGATTTCACAGTGAACACCTATTATCAGGGCCCCTTTGATAACGAACTGTTATATGAAAAGCTTATGGATAAAGAGTATCGGGTTGTCGCCAGGCGCGGACACCCGATGCAAAATGCGCGCTCCATGCAGGAACTGTTGCAGTGCGACTGGACGATGCCAACACCACGTGGCAGCTATTACAAATTGCTCAGTGAAGTGTTCAGCGACATGGACGCCGAGCCTGACATCAGCGTGATCTGCGAGACGTTTATGTCCTGCACCAGTCTGATTGCCAAAACGGATTTTCTCAGCGTGTTATCCGTCGATGTCATTAACGATCCGGTCATCGGCCAAAGTCTGGTGGCGCTCGATCTCGACCTGCCGCTGCCCACGGCCACCTTCTATCTCATTCAGCGACGTGATACCACGCTGACGCCGATGGCTGCATATTTGGCGCAGCTGTTCCGGCTGTATTGCCGATAAAGGTGTCGTTTTGCTAAAAAAGCGCGCGTTTTGATGATTTATCGGGGATTTTTGGGAATATTGCCCGTTATCGTACTTGCTTATACGTTCTACACTGGCCATCACAGGGAATAATAAGCTTCCTAATGTTGCCGAGGTCATATGCGCCAGTCCGATATTGTTGCTGAAGTCAGCAACGACAAACAAACCCTGACCGCGCTGGTCGAGCAGGACAACCGCGTGGTGTATTTCTACATATTCGCCCGTGAGGATTTGCGCGACCGTTTTCCGAAAATGCGTGCCTGCTGGGTGCGCAATTTGGTGCCTGCACCGTTGCACGATGACACCGATGCGATGGAACATGGTATCTCGCCGATGCTGGCTGCGCCGTATTGCCGCAATCTGGAAGGCGAGGCGCCGCTGGATCCGTCGCAGATTCAGATCTTATGGAACGAAAGCGATGACGGCGCGGCGTTGTGGTATCAGGGCTTGCTGCTGGCGGTCATTCCCGGCTGGAGTTTGTATATCGACCACTCGGTGTGTTATTCCGCCGGATGCATCAAAGAGAATCCGCTGACCTTCCCGTTGGGCTCTGCTTCAACCAACACGCAGTGCGAACTGGCGGAAAAGACGCGTCTGTTCTGGCGCGACTGGCAAAATGAATTCAGCAATCCGTGGCCGAAAATTCAGCGCAGTCTGCTGGAATCGTATGAAGACCGTTACGGCCCGTCGTTGAAGTATTATCTGATCAATCAGGGCAACTGGCCGCCGATGGCGATTTCCCAGCATGAAGATGAAGAGAATTATTACTTCTTCACCGTCGGCATGAGTATCCGCCCAATGCCGCAAATCGACATTATTTTCAATGATGAAGCCGACAAACATCGTCGTATCGAACTGGCTTTTTCCGTCGGCAAGGAATACGTCAGTGAGGAGCACGCCGTACAGATGGCGAGTGCGCTTTCCGGTTATGCGCAGGTGCCCTGGACCACCCTGAGCTGGCTGGGTGAAGGCCACACGCTGATGTCCCCGATGGCCCCGCTGGGCTTTGAAGGCCATGTGATTTCTTCCGCCCTGTGCGGTCCCGCCGATAAAATGCGTCTGCCGAAGGTGTATGGAGATCGGGTGAATCAGTTTTGGGTATCACCGGTCTTCAGCAGTGAACTGGCATTTTCTCAGGCCAAACCCAACGGCGGCATCGAGCTGGTGGCGGCGCTGATTGAGAATGGCGTGGGGTATGTGTTTGCGCCGCGTGGCGCGGTGGTGTGATGCGGGTGCCGCGCACTGGCGGCTTTTAAAGCCAACCGGGAATTTTTCGGTTTCTCGGTTGCGTATACCGCTCAATGCGTTTTTCAAATATGACCGGGAATTTTTCGGTTTCTCAATTTCAGTGATCGCATGACTTTCTGCGCCGAAACCGACCAAGAGAGGGAAGTGCTTTCCCTCTCTTGGATCTCTCCCCGCTTTTTAAAACACGCGCTATCGCCATGGCGATGGACATGTTCTGTAACTTCCGCAGGTGGCGCAAAATCCTGCCGCTGCGCGGTCCCTTCTCTCGGTCCTGAAGCCTCAGGTCTTCAGGCCGCTCCGTTCAGCAGGATTTTTGATCGCGCCATCTCCCCTTTTAAAAAATAAGAAAAGAAAATTGGCAAAAACGTATTTGGTTTTTTGAAATGATCCGAGTGGGCGAAGTTGTGGCCTAAAAGTGTCTGGCCGCGTTCAAAAACCACGCCGTAGGGAGAGGTGAAAAACCGCGCGTTTTTTGGCGCGGGTTGTAACCCGACCGGAGGGCACCGCAAAGCGGCGGGATTTTGCGGCAATAACAGAAGTCCCTGAAACATAGCCGGTATGCATGGCACATGTTTTAAAGAGCCCGGGATTCTCAAGGGTGGTGGCGATAGACCACCCTTGAGGCCGGTTTGGGCGGCAGCCCAAGGTCTTGACCTTGAGGCCGGTTTGGGCGGCAGCCCAAGGTCTTGACCTTGAGGCCGGTTTGGGCGGCAGCCCAAGGTCTTGATCTTGAGGCCGGTTTGGGCGGCAGCCCAAGGTCTTGATCTTGAGGCCGGTTTGGGCGGCAGCCCAAGGTCTTGATCTTGAGGCCGGTTTGGGCG
This sequence comes from Enterobacteriaceae bacterium Kacie_13, assembly GCA_013457415.1. Lineage (NCBI taxonomy): Bacteria > Pseudomonadati > Pseudomonadota > Gammaproteobacteria > Enterobacterales > Enterobacteriaceae > Enterobacteriaceae bacterium Kacie_13. Next base: position 3,116,151 of record CP045665.1, on the reverse strand, counting down.
GCAGCCCAAGGTCTTGACCTTGATTTTCAAAGCCGCCTTTTAATGCCCAGCCTGGGCACTAAAATCCTCTGCATCCACATCATACCCCGATGGTTCCCACCTAATTGCGGTCAGCACAATCAGCCCGGCCAGCGGTGCCAGCGCGATCACCCAAAATACTCCTGTTCCCAGCGCAGCGGATAAAACAGGGAACAGGAACAGTGATACGGTGGAAGAACTGCGCATCAGCGTCTGGTTGAAACCAACACCCATGCCGCGCAGCGACGTTGGATAGCTCAGCGACGCGAATGTCATGGTGTGCGAGCCCGGACCAAAGCCCTGACCGAACAAGAATAGCGCCAGCATCGCAATGGAGATTGCTGCTTCACCGCCATCTGCCGGGCGGCCCACTACGGCCAGACCGATCATCGCGATGAGCTGGCAGGCGTATCCGGCGTAAGTCATCTTCCATGCGCCGAATTTAGACACGTAGCGTACCGCAATCAGCCCGCCGACGAAGGCGAAGCACAGGTTCAGACTGAGGGAGAACAGGATCGTACTGATCATCGACTGCTGAAGGAAACTCGACAGGATCACCGGCAGCCCGAATGCTACGGCATTATAGGCAAATGACGACGCCACGGCGGTGACGGTCGCCAGCACGGTGCGGCGCAGATAGACGCCCTGCAGCAGCGTGCCATAGTTGCGCCATGCGGCTTTACGCACTTTCACCTGCGGCGTTTTATCAGCATCGTCTGCGACCACGGCATTGATGTTGTAAGACTTACGCAAAATCGCCGCTGCGCCCTGTAAATCCCCCTGATTGGCAGCCCATACCGGGGATTCATTCATATAACGATGGCGGATAGCGATAATCAGAATCGCCGGTACCGCACCGAAACCGAGGATCAGGCGCCACAGCCAGTCGGTGTGCGTGGCGGGCAGTACGGCGTACAGCAGCAGAACCAGCAAATATGAAACGCTGATCGCCGCATACCACGTCGGGCACCACATCGCCACGCGGGACGCCTTATTCCCGCGCCCCTGAAGTTTGGAAAACTCGGCCAGAAATGCCATCGCCACCGGCAGGTCGATCCCGACGCCCAGTCCCATCACAAACCGTGACCCGCCGAGCACCCATTCGTTCGGGGCAAATGCACACGCCAGTGCGGCGACCACGAAGAAGAACATATCGGCCATGAATACGCGGTAACGGCCAATTTTGTCGGTCAGATAACCGCCCAGCAACGCCCCGACGATCGCCCCGAAGGTGATCGCTGATGCGACAAACCCTGCGCCTGAAGGTGACAGCCCGAACTGGCGGGTAATATCTTTCATCCCGAAGGCCAGTGCACCGAGGTCATAGGCGTCGAGGAAAACGCCTCCCAATGCAATGGCGATCACGACACGCGCGTCGCTGAGTTTGGCAGCGCCGCGGTTCACCAACTGAGTAATATCGCAGGCGGAACGAATCACCACCGGTTGATCAGACGCCGCATCCGCCGCGCTGTAGCTCCCCGAAGACGCAGCATTTGAAGCCGCAATAGAGTCAGACATTATTTTGTTTACGCTTTTTGACAAAAAAACCAGCATAGAGGCGACGTGATGCCCGTCACAAGTCCTGATTCGCTGAGAAATCAAATCAAATGGCTATAACTTAAAACGAAGTGATCTAAGGCTGTTTGTAATTTGCTCCTGCACCGTTGCCAGCATTATCCATTTCCCAGATTAGCTCCGCACATATCCGTATTTCCCATCCTGCGCATCTCCTGCTTTTATAGCTGACCATCAGACTTCTTACCTAAAATTGAACTATCCTTGTTAGCACGCTGTTTTCACTGATGAAAGCGAGTTTGAAAGACTGTCGCCAGGCGACATAAATCGAAAAAAATCAAAAAGAGGACTGATCATGACTGCATTAACAGGGCGTATGCGGGGACTGACCGCAGCAATGCTGGCGCTGTCGGCGATGAGCTTCACCGCGCACGCGGCGGATGACACAGTACGCGTCGGCTCGAAAATTGATACCGAAGGCTCGTTGCTCGGTAATATCATCATTCAGGTGCTGGAAGCCAACGGCATCAAGACCACCAATAAACTGCAACTGGGGACGACCAAGGTCGTGCGCGGGGCGATCACCGCCGGTGAGATTGATGTCTATCCGGAATACACCGGTAACGGCGCGTTCTTCTTCTCTGACGACAAAGATCCCGCGTGGAAAAATGCACAGGCCGGTTTTGATAAAGTCAAAAAGCTGGATTACGACCAGAATAAAATCGTCTGGCTCGATCCTTCCCCGGCGAATAACACCTGGACTATCGCGGTGCGTAACGACGTAGCCAGCGCCCATGGGCTGAAATCCCTTGCCGATTTGGGCAAATACATCAGCAGCGGCGGTGATTTCAAACTGGCGGCATCGGCTGAATTTATCGAGCGCCCGGATGCTTTACCGGCGTTTGAAAATGCCTACGGCTTTAAGCTGAATCAGGCACAGTTACTGTCACTGGCGGGCGGTGATACGGCAGTGACCATCAAAGCAGCGGCGGAGAAAACCTCCGGTGTGAATGCGGCGATGGCGTATGGCACCGACGGTCCTGTCGCAGCGCTCGGCCTGCAAACGCTGGAAGATCCAAAAGGTGTTCAGCCGATTTACGCGCCTGCGCCAATCATTCGTGAAGCGGCATTGAAAGCGCATCCGAACATTCCAGCGCTGCTCAAGCCGGTCTTTGCATCGCTGGATACTAAAACGCTGCAAACGCTGAATGCGAAAATCGCGGTCGGCGGGCAGGATGCGAAGAAAGTCGCGGCGAAGTATTTGCAGGAAAAGGGTTTCGTTAAAAAATAATCGGGCAGTGACGCCCTGAGCACGATCTTCGGATCGTGCTCACCGGACTCAGGTACTGTTTTGACTCATCACTCATTTGTCAAAAACCGCGTGTTACTGACGCTGGTTTTGCTGCTGTTGCTGGCCGGTTACGGCCTGGCATTTCTCAGTCATGCGCCGAACCGGCTGGTCTCGGGGCAAGGCATTCCATTATCGACGCTGCTGCACGGTTATTTCGCGCTGATTTTACTGCCTGCCCTGTTATTGCTGGTGGCGGCTTTTCTCACTCTTTACGGAAAGAATTATCTGCTGGTGATGCTGCTGGCGGAAATCCTGCTGACCGCACTGGTATGGCTGGCCGGGCACAGTGCGGTGCAACTGACCGGGGGCGATGAAGACAGCATAGCGCGCACGTCCCTCGGCGGTGGTTTCTGGGCAGCGGCGGCGCTGTGCCTGTTGATAGCCTCCGACGCCATCTCCCGTTTTACCCGCAATCACAGTCTGCGCATTGTGCTTAACGTACAGATGATTTTGCCGGTCGCTGTGTTGCTGGCGTACGGCCAGCTGGCAGAACTTTCATTGTTAAAAGAATACGATAACCGCTCTGACGTGTTTAACGACGCGGTGTGGCAGCATCTGGGCATTTTGTTTGGCACGCTGCTGCCAGCGGTACTCATTGGCCTGCCGGTTGGGTTTCTGTGTCATCGCAAAGCACGCTGGCGCTCACCGGTGCTCTCAGTGCTGAATATCATTCAGACCGTACCGTCCATAGCGTTGTTTGGTTTGCTGCTTGCGCCGCTGGCCGGGCTCGCCCGCGCGCTACCGTGGCTGGCGGAGCATGGGATCAGCGGCATCGGCCTGGCCCCGGGGATTATCGCGCTGGTATTGTATTCCCTGCTGCCACTGGTGCGCGGGGTGATTGCCGGGCTGGAATCGGTGCCGGAAGCGGTGATCGAATCCGCGCGCGGCATGGGCATGAACCGCGGGCAGATCTTCTTGCGCGTGCAGTTGCCCATCGCGCTGCCGGTCATTCTCACCGGTATCCGCATCGTGGCGGTGCAAACTGTCGGTATGGCGATGGTCGCGGCGCTGATCGGCGCGGGCGGTCTGGGTGCCATCATGTTCCAGGGATTACTCAGCAGCGCGCTGGATTTAGTGCTGCTCGGTGTGATCCCGGCGGTGTTGATGGCTGTAGTCGTCGACAGCGTCTTTAAATTCGCAATCTCAATACTGGAAACCTCACGCAGATGATTCATTTCAAGCAGGTAAGCAAACACTTTGCCGGAAAGGCGGTCGTGCGTGACCTGACGCTGGAAATGGCTAAAGGCGAATTTACGGTGCTGATCGGCACCTCCGGCTCGGGTAAATCCACCACGCTGAAAATGATTAACCGGCTGGTGGAGCACGACCGTGGGGAAATTCTGTTCGCCGGTGAACCTATCGAAAAATTCCGTGCGCAGGATTTACGCCGCCGGATGGGGTATGCGATCCAGTCGATCGGCCTGTTCCCGCACTGGACAGTGGAAGAGAATATCGCCACCGTGCCGCAGTTGCTGAAATGGCCGAAAGCCAAAATCCGCGACCGCGTGACCGAGCTGCTGGCGTTGCTAAACCTGGATCCGAAACAGTTCCGTCACCGTTACCCGCATCAGCTGTCCGGCGGGCAGCAGCAGCGTGTCGGCGTGGCGCGTGCGCTGGCGTCAGATCCGGAAGTGTTGCTGATGGATGAACCCTTCGGCGCACTCGATCCGGTGACCCGCGCGACGTTGCAGGAAGAAGTGGCGCGGATCCACAAAATGACCCACCGCACTATTGTGCTGGTGACACACGATATTGACGAAGCGCTGGCACTGGCCGACCGCATCGTGCTGCTCAACGACGGGCAGGTGGTGCAGCAGGGCACGCCGCTGGAATTGCTGACCAAACCTGCGACGCCTTTCGTGCGGGATTTCTTCGGCGGCAGCGATATGGGCATCCGTTTGCTGTCGTTGCAGGAGGTCGGATCGCGTACCCGGCACGGCGAGCTTTACCACGGCAGCCAAAAGCCGCTGGTGGCATCGATGAGCCTGAGTCAGGCGTTGTCGAAATTTGTCGCGCAGCAGGTTCAGCAATTGCCGGTGGTGGACGATGAGGGGCAGCCGCTCGGCGTGCTGCATTTTGCTGATCTGACCGCACAAAGGAGCGAGGCATGAAACACGGTTTGCGGCGGATTATCACCGATCCGTTACCCTGGCTTTTTGCATTGCTGCTGGCGCTTATCTTCGGCATGACATCGCTCGGCGGCCTGTTTCACTGGATGTTTCCGCAGCTCAGTCGTCCGGTTTATCAGCAGGAAAGTTTTGCCTCGCTGGTGCAGGCACATCTGTTGCTGGTCGGCGTATCAAGTCTGATTGCCGTGATCATGGGTATGGCGGCGGGCGTGGTCGTAACGCGCCCGGCGGGGAAAGAGTTTCGTTCACTGGTTGAAACTCTGGTCGCTATGGGGCAGACGTTTCCGCCGGTCGCGGTGCTTGCCGTGGCGGTGCCGGTCATGGGATTTAGCGAAAAACCGGCGATTATTGCGCTGGTGCTGTACGGCTTATTGCCGATTTTGCAGGGGACAATTGCCGGGATTGAATCGGTCTCTCCCTCAGCGCGTGAGATTGCGCAGGGTGTCGGAATGAGTCGCTGGCAGATGCTGCGTAAAGTGGAAATACCGCTGGCGGCACCTGTTATCATCGCCGGGATCCGCACGTCGGTTATCATCAATATTGGTACAGCGGCAATCGCCTCTACGGTCGGAACATCCAGCCTGGGCTCGCCGATCATTATCGGCCTGAGCGGCTTTAATACCGCCTATGTATTGCAGGGCGCGGTGATTGTCGCGCTGCTGGCGATTTGCGTGGATATGCTGTTTGAACGCTGGAGCCGCTGGTTACATCGCTGGCAGCAGCGGTCGCTGGAGTGATCAGTTAACGGAAGCAGAAGACGACGGCGCAGGGACCACGGAAGGGGCGTCGTTATCGTTTGCCGGTTTAGCATCATCCTGAATGACGACGGCATAGCCTGCGACCATCACACCGCCAATCGCGCCAATCGCCATCAGACCAAACAGCGCGATAAATAATTTTTTGCCAAGCGAATTCATGTGTCTTACCTCAAAAATATCAGCCCCGAATTATAAGTCCTTTATGGGATCCGGCAACACACCATTCATGCGATAACAATATTATCCCTCAATGCTACTCATTTTTTGTCATATACAGACACTTTTTAGCAACATTTTGGTGCGATCGCACAGAATTCCTTGCCGTTAATCAGGGCAATAGCGTTAACTGTCTGCCTTCGTTATCACGCTAATAAGTTACTCCTATGCCTTCTGCTTCGCGTTCCCTGTTGCCGTTAGTTGCTGCATTATTTGCGCTGTATTTTATCTGGGGCTCTACCTATTTTGTGATCCGCGTTGGGGTAGAAAGCTGGCCGCCGCTGATGATGGCCGGTCTGCGTTTCTTCGTCGCCGGATGTGTGTTGTTCACGTTTCTGATGCTGCGTGGGCATAAATTTCCGAGCCTGAAACAGTGGCTCTCGGCGGGTGCAGTGGGGATTTTACTGCTGTCGGTAGGCAATGGTCTGGTGACCGTCGCCGAACATATGCAGGTGCCGTCCGGTATCGCGGCGGTGATGGTGGCGACCGTACCGCTATTTACCCTGTGCTTTAGCCGTCTGTGGGGGATGCCAAACAGTCGTCTGGAATGGACCGGCGTCGGCATCGGCCTGTTCGGTATTGTGCTGCTCAATACCGGCAGCAATCTGGAAGGCAATCCGTGGGGCGCAGCGCTTATTTTACTGGCGTCTCTGAGCTGGGCATTCGGTTCGGTGTGGAGTTCGCGCCTGATCTTACCGGTCGGCCTGATGGCTGGGGCGGCGGAGATGATTGTCGCCGGGGTTGTGCTGCTTATCGCCAGCCAGCTGAGCGGCGAGCATCTGGTCGCTACGCCTTCACTGCACGGATTTCTGGCGCTGGGGTATCTGATTGTATTTGGCTCGATGATCGCCATCAGCGCCTACATGTTTTTGCTGAAAACCGTGCGTCCGGCCATCGCCACCAGCTACGCCTACGTGAACCCGATCGTTGCAGTGCTGCTCGGCATCGGTTTCGCCGGAGAATCCCTGTCACCGGTTGAGTGGGTGGCGTTGGGGATTATCCTGTGCGCAGTTCTGCTGGTCACGCTGGGCAAATTCGTCTTCGGGCGCAGGAAGACGGTGATTAAAGAGGTGAAGGTGTAAGCTTTTACTTCTTCTCAAAGAACAGCGTCACCCGCGCCACTTCGACGCCTAATTTTTTCAGCGACGTGACGTTAAACAGATGCTGTTCGTCCTGCTGATAAATCCAGTCGTCGAAGGTCAGGCGATAGGTGCTGCCGCCTGATTTGACGTCCATCACGTAGTTCCAGTTGAACGCGTTACCCGCCGACTGGCCTTTGGCGGTGCCAATAATATCGCCTGCGGTGCCGGTATAGGTGCCGTCAGCGAGTTTGCGAATGTGCCAGACGCGGGTTTGTTTTTCGCCGTCGTCATACACAAAATCTTCGTGCAAGGTGAGCGTATCGGCCACCACATCACCACGAATTTTCACTGCGAAGCGGCGCGTTTGTTTATGAGTGTAATCCTGCACCATACCGTAGGCGACGCTCTCCCCTTTGAAGTAGGTGAAAATATCCAGCTTTGGCTGCGTCTGTGCGTAATCTTTAATGTCCGCGCTGCAACTGGTCAGTAACAGAACGCAGGCCGCCATCAGACCGAGAAAACCTTTGCGTAAAACAGAGTGTGAAACTGTCATAAAACCTCCGGTCGGATGAATATTAATCAGACGCCGATGCGCCGATCAACTTGCTGCGTAAGTCAGGATATTGCGTGGCGGGCGAGAGCCAGATCGCCAGAAAAGCGTCGCGGAATTCAGGGCTGAATGAATCACCGACCGGCGCAATTATCGCGCTGTTGGCCGCACTGCTGTAAAACTGACCGCCGGACTCCGTTGCCAGAAAAACGATTTCGCTGCCGTTGCTGACGTCCGGCCAGGTTTTTTCCACGGCCTCCAGCCAGCCATTTTTCTGCGCGACGCTATCCATGCCCAGTTTCTGCCACTGTTCTTCGGTGGCTTTGGTCAGCTCCTGTCGGTCGATACTGCGCAGGTACTCAATGGCCAGCGCCTGCGGCCATTTTTGCGCCTGATATTTACCATCGGGCGTCAGTAATGAGGAGTGGTAGACCTCGAACGGTCCCCAGCTCAGGGTAGCGCGGCCTGCCTGTTGCCACTGCGCCCAGGGCGTTGACGCGAAGGCAGAAAAGGAAAATATCAGTACCAGCGCGGCAATGAGTAAACGTTTCATCGCGTTCTCCTGTTGAGCAAAACCGGCAGACTGATGAGCGGCAGGAATATCGCCCAGCCTGCTGCCATTAGCAACCAGACGTAAGATGGCGAGGCAATAAGGGTCATCGCGCCGAGCCGCATACCGAGGTAATACGCCAGCGGGCCGCTGACAGCGCCGAGCGGGATCAGCCAGTACCACGTCAGGCGCAGATACCCGAGAAGCCAAAGCCACCACGCGCTGAATCCCAGCCACAGCGCCATCATCCACGGTGGAACGCCCGTCGAACCGGTGAATTCAAATAGTCCGAGAATGCACCACAGCGAATCCAGAATAATGCCCAGCGAACAGGCCACCGCCACCCACAGACGGCGTCGCGACGGGGTAAATGCCAGCATCAGAAAACTGCTGATCAGCAACAGAAAAATAAATCGCTCGCGCCCCCACACAGCCAGCGTCCACCAGGCATCAAAGCCCAGCGTCAGCAGCCAGAAGCGCAGGGAATTCATGTGCGTCGCTCGGCGATCAGCTGAACGGTGCTGATGGTGCGGGCGCGGAATCCGGCCTCGCAGTAGCACAGGTAAAACAGCCACAGGCGGCGGAAACGCTCGTCATGTGCACCGTCGAGCTGGGCGTTCCAGTAGCGCTGTACGCGTTCACGCCATTCGTGCAACGTGCGGGCGTAGTCGAAACCGATATCGAACAAATCGCGCACCACCAGCCCGGTACAGCGGGTCATGGTCTCATTCATGGCGGTGATGGAAGGCAGAAAACCGCCGGGGAACACGTAGCGCTGAATGAAATCGACGTTGCGGCTGTACGAGGCGTAACGCTGATCGGCAATAGTGATCGCCTGAATCGCCATGCGCCCGTTCGGTTTTAGCAGGGCGTTGCAGCGCCTGAAGAAGGTTTTAAGATAGCGCTTGCCCACCGCTTCGATCATCTCGATAGAGACCAGTTTATCGAACTGCCCGCGCAGGGCGCGATAGTCCTCAAACAGTACGGTGACGCGGTCGGTTAATCCGGCTTTTTCGATGCGCTGACAGGCGAAGTCGTACTGCTCGCGGGAAATAGTGGTGGTAGTAACCTGGCAGCCGTATTCGCGCGCGGCGAATTCTGCCATCGCGCCCCAGCCGGTGCCGATTTCCAGCAAATGATCGCCCGCATGCAATTGCAGATGATCGCACAGGCGACGCATTTTCGCTTCCTGAGCCTGCTCCAGCGTCATCTGGGGCTCCTGATACCAGGCGGAAGAATAGAGCATCTTCTCATCAAGAAAGCCCTGATAAAAATCGTTGCCGAGATCGTAATGTGCAGAAATGTTTTTGCGCGCCTGCGAGGGACTGTTGCGGCGAAAGAAGTGGATCAGGCTGTTGACCGGCGCAGTGATCCAGCTCAGGCGGGCTTCGAGCTTATCAACCAGCTTAAGATTTTCAGCCAGCAGTTGCAGCACGGTAGTCAGATTAGGCGTCGTCCAGTCGCCATCAATGTAACTTTCCCCGGCAGCGATACTGCCGCCGAGTAATACACGGCGGTAGGCACGCAGGTTGTGTACCTCGATTTCGCCCTGCAACGGCGCGGTCGGATCACCAAAGAAGATGGCATTCTCACCGGTTTCCCGCAGGGTCAGACCGGCACCATGCAGCTGCTTTAAAACACCGAGAATCAGTGCGCGTGCAGCCTTGATGCGCCGGTTAGTCGCCCCGTCGCGGGCGAGTTGCACTTCGGGTTGGCTCATGGTCAGTCCTTATCAACAGGAGGATGCGAATAAATCGGTGCCCGTTTCAGCCACAGTTTCACGGCCTGCCAGTAAATGGTCAGAGCGGTTTTTGCGGTCATCAGGGGCAGTCGCCATAATTGTTTGCGCAGCGCCTCGCGGGTGAGCGGGAGCGCCTTCAGCGACAGGGCAGCATCGAATTCACGTTCTTTGCGATGATTTTCGATAGTGATGTGTAACTCTTTTCCCGGGGGTGTCAGCCGCCAGTGATAGACCATGTCCATCGGATTGAAGGGCGACACATGAAAGGCTTTCGGCACCGGCTGCGAGCCGTCGGGGACAACGGCGTAGGTGTGGCGTTCGTTCCAGGGCGTATTACGCACTTCAGCCAGCATCCAGCGCAAAATTCCGGTCTTATCATAAAGGTAGTAAAAGTTGACCGGATTGAAATAACAGCCGAAATAACACAGCTGGCACAGCAACATCACGCGGCCATCGGGGCGTTCCCCGGTCAGCTCGGCAATTCTGTTCTGTGCTTTGGTTTTGATGTCGCCGCCGCCGAGATAATCTTTGCGGCGAAAGCTGGCGGCGGAAAAACGCTCCAGTTTGATGCCGACGGCGGGCAACTGCTCCAGCTCATCGAGATCTATCAGCGGCATAAAAATGTCGTAGTCGAAACGATGCTCAACCGGCCTAAACCGGCGATGGCGCACCGTGCCGACGTACAACGTGCTGTTCATGACATTTCCAGCGCAGCAGGCGTTTGGTGTTCAGCTTCGCGTTGCAGCTGCAAATCCAGTTGTTCGACCACGTCGCGGGCGCTGTTCACGCCATCCTCATGAAAGCCGTTGTACCAGTACGCGCCGCAAAACCAGGTACGGTGATGGCCGTTGATGCGAAAACGCTGCTGCTGCGCATGATGGCTGGCCAGATTCAGGACCGGATGCATGTAGGTTGCGCGGAACAGCACTTTGCTTTCATCAATCGGTGAGAGCGGATTGAGCGAGACGCAGAACGTATGCGGCGCTTCCAGCCTCTGCAAAATATTCATGTTATAGGTCACGCTGGCACGGCGGGTGTGCGCCGGACTGGTATCGCGCATATCGGCACGGGAGGAAGATTTCAGCGAGTTGGGTAACTGATAATTCCAGCTCGCCCATGCGCGCTTTTCACGCGGCAGCAGACGGGTGTCGGTGTGCAGGATAACGTCGTTGGCCTGATACGGCAGCGCGCCGAGAATGACACGTTCATCCGCCGTGGCGCTGTCACCTAAAATCGCTAGTGCCTGATCGGAATGGCAGGCGAAAATCACCTGATCAAATATTTCCTCGCCGCGCGTGGCGGACTGAAGTGTCACGCTGCTGGCGGTGCGGGTGATTTTGGTCACCGGCGTGTTAGTGCGAAGCGTCACACGGCGCGGCAACTTTTCCTGCATCCGGCGAATGTATTCCCGCGAACCGCCGGGCACCACCATCCACTGCGGACGATTTGTTACGTCCAGCAGGCCGTGGTTATCGAAAAAGCGTAAAAACATCGACAGCGGGAAATTCGCCATATCGCTCAGGGAAGATGACCAGATCGCCGCGCCCATTGGCAAAACGTAGTGCAGGGCGAAAAACGGCGTGAAGCCATTTTGATCGAGCAAATCAGCCAGCGTATCTTCGTCATTGTGCGCATTAAGCAGACGCGCTTTGCACAATTTATTAAAGCGCAGAATTTCGCGAATAAACCGCCAGAACTGCGGCCTGAGCAGGTTGCGTCGCTGAGCAAACAGGCTGTTGAGCGAATGGCCGTTATACTCCAGTCCGCTCACCGGATTGCGCACCGAGAAACTCATTTCAGTCGGCGTGCCTTCAATGTCCAGCTCTTTGAGCAGCGCGATGAAACCGGGATAGGTGCGGGTGTTATAGACAATAAAACCGGTGTCGATGGCGTAAGTTTTACCGTCGCAAACCACGTCCTGCGTGGCGGTATGCCCGCCCAGCTCCATCGCTGATTCAAATACAGTGATTTCTGCATGAGGCTGGCGCTGTGCCAGTAACCACGCACAGCTCAAACCGGAAATACCGCTGCCGACGATCGCCACTTTTGTTGTCATCTTATCTCACCATTCTTCGGCTTAACCATTTTTGAATGCTGACCGGTAGCAGCGAGGCGACCTTCAGTAAGCGGGCAAAAAGTGGCGGGAAAGCAATTTCACTGGCACCTTGCGCCAGCTTTTTACGAATATGCGCCGAGGCCTGACTGACGGTGACCATCATCGGCATCGGGAAGTCATTGCGGGACGTGAGGGGCGTATCGACAAAGCCCGGTTGGATCAGCGAAACGTGGATGTTCCGCGCTATCAGGTCAACCGACAGCGAACGGGCGAAGTACGCCAGCGCCGCTTTGGATGCGCCGTAGGCTTCTGCCCGCGGAAACGGCAATAATGAGGCGGTTGAGCCGACCAGCGCGACGCGGCTGCCTTCCGCTAAGCCCGGCAGCAGGGCATCGAGACAGTTCACCGGCCCCATAAAATTGGTGCTGATGACCCGCGCGACTTTTTCAGCCTCAACCACGCCATTATCCAGGTACTCACAGGTACCGGCGCAGAGGATGACTAAATCGGCTGTCACGCCCTGTAAAGCCTGACGTGTTTCATCCAAATCGGTGATATCAAAACGCAGCGGAATAATCAGCGGACTGTGTGCAGCCACGGCGTTGAGTTTGGCTGCATCGCGTCCGCAAGCGGTTACTTCCCAGCCTTCATCGGCGTAATCCTGCGCCAGTTGCTGACCGATGCCCGAACTGGCACCGGTAATCAGTACGCGGCGCATTATTTCAACCTGGCTTTAATGGCGCGGACGGCACCGCCGAGAAGGGGGACGTGCTCATAAATCATGGCGCCGAGATCGTAATAATCGCGCTGATAAATGATACGGTTTTCCGCCTGACGCAAATGGCTGGCGCCGTTAAGCGACATCGCGTGGCCTTTTTTCAATGACGGATGGGAATACTCCATCCGCCAGAATAACGATGCTTCATCGCCATGAATCAGGGCTGGCTGGATATCAAAGCGGCAGTAATTCACTTTTTTGAGCAGTTGCGCGAAGTAATGCTCCAGAGCGTCAACGCCGTCGTAATGCGATACCGGATCGATAAACACCACGTGCGGATGATAGATGCGCGACAGCTGCGGGAGCAGACTCATGTCCAGATGACGATAAAAGTCGCAGAGTCGCGTCAGAGCGTCGGCGGGCAGGGGAGGTTCAGGAAAATGTTTAATCATTATTTTTCCTTAAATTTGTGGATCGGGACGATGGTCGGATCATCGAAAGGAACGTCTTCAGCCTCCTCCTGACTCCCTGCCTCCGCGGCCAGCAGTACCGAGGCGCTGCCGAGCAAAATAATTGTGAGCCCTTGATCTACCCACTGCGCCAAACGCAAACGCTCAATCTGCGTCAGTTTTCCTTCCGCCCAGACATAAATCCGGTCGCACAACAGATTTTCCAGATGTGGATCTTCGAGCGGCGCGGGCAGAACTTCTACCTGCATCCCTTCTTCACAACGCACTATCGCTTCCAGCCACAGTTCGGCGGGGTCGATGACGCCCCAACCCAGCACTGCAGCCCGAATGCCCGGCCGTTTGCGGGCGGCGTTCATGCACATCACCGCATGCTCAATCACTAAGCCGTCGAACAGGCTGCGCAAGGTACGCAGGCGATGATCGCCGGGGTTAAGGCGCGTACGCAGCGGGCGGAAGACATGATTGACCAATGCTGCGGCTGGATATTCACGCCCCAGTTCGGTTATCACCTGACGGACTTTCTGGTTTTGGCCGTTTTGCAGCGCGGTCAGCAGCCGGTGTTCAGATTCTGACCAGTCGCCTGATATTGCCTCGACTTTGCCTTCGAGCAGCGATTTGACCTGACCCACCGGAATACCGCGTTCTATCCATCCAAGAATGGTGCGGATGGTGTCGAGATCGTCATCATTAAACAGCCGGTGGCCGCCTTCGGTGCGCTGCGGTTTCAGCAGGCCGTAACGGCGTTGCCACGCGCGGAGCGTGACCGGATTGATACCACAAATGCGAGCAACCTCGCCGATGCTGTAAAGTGACATTCGCTACCCAAATATTTACATGACTAATGTTAACTCTAGCGTCTTGGTTCAAAGTTGTACAACTTTATTATTTTTGTACAACTTGGCTAATACTAACGGATTACATTATTTTAACTTGCCAGTTTCCCTAATTAGAGATAATTTCCCTGTATTGAGAATTCAGGTAAGGGTAAAGGAATGGAAGCGGAACAGGACAGCCACGATTTACGGCTGGCAGAACGGCTGGCGGAACTACGTATCATGCAGGGTTGGTCGCTTGAACAGCTGGCGCAGCGTACCGGCATCAGCCGGGCCACGCTGTCGCGCATCGAACGGGCGGAAACCAGCCCGACCGCGTCGGTACTGGGAAAGCTAAGCGCAACCTATGGCCTGACGACGTCAAGATTGCTGATGGCGCTGGAAGATAATCCGCCGGATCTGATTCGCGCCGCCCTGCAGCCGGTCTGGCATGATCGCGAAACCGGTTTCGAACGTCGTTCTGTATCCGCGCCCGCGCCGGGTTTTCGCACCGAACTTATTTCCGGCAGGTTAAAAGCCGGTGCCACCATTGTTTATGATTCTCCGCCAGTTGTCGGCCTGGAGCAGCACATCTGGATGCTGGAGGGCCTGCTGGATTTCACGCTGGATTCGCGTTGCTACCGGCTTGAGCCGGGTGACTGCCTGCGATTTCATCTTCACGGCGCATCCTCCTTTTATGTCCCGGGCCCGGCCGATGCGCGCTACGCCATCGTGATCTCCCGTCCTTAATCTCAGTCAGAAATAAGGTGTAACGCTATGCAAAGCAGTAGTGAAATTGTGATCAGTGAAGTGCAGGGCGGAGTGTTAACGGCAGCCGATCTCGATGCCTTAGCGGAGACGCTGATGCAGTCGGTCGCGCTGGGAGCAAGTATTGGTTTCGTGCTGCCGTTTGGATTTGTGCAGGCGCAGGCTTTCTGGCAAAAACTGTTACCCGCTTTCGAGCGCGGAGAAAGGCGTCTGCTGGTGGCGCGTCTCGACGGGATTATCGTGGGTACGGTGCAACTGGTGGTCGATCAGCCCGCTAACGGCGAGCATCGCGGAGATGTTGTGAAACTGATGGTGCATCCCGATGGCCGCCGCAAAGGCATCGCCCGTCTGTTGATGGAGCAGGTTGAAGCGCGAGCACGCGAGGCAGGCAAAACGCTGCTGATGCTTGACACGGTCACTGGCAGCCCGGCGCAGACCCTTTATGAAAGTCAGGATTTTACGCTGAGTGGGACGATCCCGCATTACGCGATGTCGACGGAGGGAATTCTGGAGTCAACGAGTGTGATGTATAAGATTTTGTTTTAATTGGAAATTGTTGGATTAAAATTTAAAACCGTGGGCGTCGGCCCACACCGACTTGGGGGGCGGCCTATCGCCGCCACCCCCCAAGACCCCCCGGGCTCTATAAAACACGCGCTATCGCTAGGCCGATGGACGTGTTCTGTGGCTCCCGCATGTGGCGCAAAATCCTGCCGCTGCGCGATGCCCTCTCTCGGTGCTGGAGCCATAGGTCTCCAGCCCGCTCCGTTCGGCAGGATTTTTTGATCGCGCCATCTCACCATTTTTAAAAAACAAAACAGAAAATTTGCACAACGTATTTGGTTTTTATTTTGAAATGATCCGAGAGGGCAAAGTTGTGACCTAAAAAGTTTCTGGCCGCCTTCAAAAATCACGCCGTAGGGAGAGGTGGAAAACCGCGCGGCTTTAGGCGCGGGTTGTAACCCAACCGGAGGGTACCGCGGTGCGGCGGGATTTTTGCGGCAATAGCTGCGACGGCTGAAACAGAGCCCGACTGCATGGCACGTGTTTTAAAGAGCCTGGGATTCTTAAGGGCGGCGGCGATAAGCCGCCCTTGAGGCCGGTTTGGGCGGCAGCCCAAGGTCTTGAACTTGACCTTGACCTTGAACTTGATTTTAAAGCCGCTATTGCAGCGGCATCTGCAACCGATACACCTGAGTCGGATCGCTCCCCTCACTCTTCCTTTTATCCTGCCACAAATTCATGCGTGCTCTCAGCGATCCGTTAAGTTCCTCATGAACCTGTTTCACCACCTCCGATTCAGGATTTATCTCCAGCGCGAACACCATAAACTGATCCGCGATGTAGCGGTTTTTCTTCACACCGGTGCCGGTCAGCCAGGCCATGCCCAGCGTGTAGGCGGCTTCGGCGCGATCAGGGTGCCCGGCGTTGTGCAAAATCTCCGGCAGCCAGTGCTCGGCAGCCTGACGTTTTTCGGCGTCAGAGCCGTTATCCAGTGCGCAGCTGGCACGCCAGTAGGCGGCGGATAAATGCCCGGCGTCCATCGCACGCTGATACCACTGCATCGCCTGCTCATAATCCGGTTCGCCGCCCAAACCTTCGCGCAGGGCGTTGGCACAGGTGAACATCGCTGGCACCATCCCGGAACGCGCGGCGCTCAGCACGCAATCCATCGCATTGCTGTCATTGTGATACTGAGACGGAACATCCTGATGCCAGGTGTTGCGGTAGAAAAAGTACAACTCATAACAATGGATGGCGCTGCCGTGGCGGGCCATCTCGGTCATCAGAAAATGTGCCGCGTCCAGATCGTCGTTAATCGCCATATCGTGTGCCAGCGTGACCAGATCTTTAGCAGGCTGATCGTCGCCGGATTGCTGCATCAGCGACCACGCGTGATCCATCAACCCGCTGCACAACTCCGGTTTTGCCGGTAATCCGTATAAGCCTGACTGAAGCGCTGCGGCGGCAAAGGCCACCAGCGTCGGGTTATTGGCCTGACTCAGCGCGCGGGTGAGCAGCTGCGTAAGAACCGGCAAACCTTCTTCATGGCCGTTCGCCAGCACAGCGCGGGAGATAAACATCGTGGCGAAATGCCCCGGCATGGCCTGCGCCGAAACGGCAAACAGATCGTCATAAACGGCTAAACCGGCCTGATCGTTATCCTGCCAGTAGGCGATGCAGATACCTGCCAAATCCAGTAAACGGATGCGTGTGGCGGGGGCGAGAGATTGCGCCAGTAAATCAGCCAGACGTTGTTGTAATTCGAGGGCACGTGCTGAATCGCGATCGGCGATATCGCCGGACAACGCATCGCAAAGGGCATTAGCGCGGAACTGATTGCGCTCTTCTTCGCTGAACTCCGCGCACAGCGGGCTGTCGATAATCAGCATCTGTTGCTCGTCGCTGCCGCCCCAAAAAGCAGAATGGAATAGCAGATAGGATTCCATGGTGCCGACGTCGGCGTGACGCACCGACATCGCCATGCGCAGCCAGTGATCCACCGCCTCTTCACCGGCTTTGCGGGTATCCTGCAGCGCAACGGGCAACGTTTGCGGCCAGTGCGTGGCGGGTTCGAAGCCGAGGGCGTGAATGTGAGCAATACCGGCGTGCCAGATTTCGCTGCCCTGAATCGAAAACTTTTCATGTAAGGGCAATGGAATTTCACCGGCGAACAGCGATTTCAGCCAGTAAGGTTCGCCGAAGCCGCCGCTGAGATTCATCATATGGCGATAGGCGTGAGTCGGGCGCGGATGCAATTCAATTGCCCGTAAAAACGCCAGAACCGCGTAGTCGCAGCACAGCTGGGCGCCCAGCCACTGATCATCTTCCACTTCCTGACCAGCCTGAGTCTGGCGGATCTGCCATGCGTTTTCATGCCAGACCATACCGAGCAAGACGTGAGCGTGATAGCTCTGCGGGCACTGTTGCGCCCAGTCGCTGAGAATTTCCAGTGGATTGAGCACAGGAGATTCGGTACCGGTAAACAGTGTCGCCGGGTGCAGCAGCAGGCCGTAAGCGCTGTGATCGTCAGTCTGGTTCTGCCAGCCACGCATCAGTGACAACAGCCACTCGTCGAGTTTTAGAAAACGGCGGGTTGCCAGCAGCATTCTGGCTTTGGATATGTTGTCGGACTGATCCTGTTGCGGCATGAGTTTCCCTGAACGGTTGTGAAGCCTGAACTGTCGGATAAAAAAGGTATAACGTGGCAGCGCAGTCTAACGTTGTTGAGCGCGCAGATCAGCGAGATTGCTCTGACTTTGCGTATACTACCGGATCCGTTCCTGAGAGACGAATAAACCCTGCACAATTTGGCGGCTAATAATCAGGCTTTATTTCCTTTTTAATTCCGCTATTTAGATATCAGATATTAATAAAATGGCGGCGCGAAAGAAGGAGAAACGATGAATTAATTATGGAGGAATAATGTCAATATGTGTAATAACCACTCTTAAATAATATCACCCGCCGTAATCATTTTTCTGAAAGCAAAAAAAAACCGACCACGATGGGTCGGCTGTTGTTTCCACAAAACGGGGAATGAGGGTAATTCAATAACAAATAATGATGATAGCGAGGTGAAGTATATATTAATGGCGGGAGTTTGCTTTATCACTTAGTGCGGTAAGTGATTGCGTTAATTTATTGATTTAAAACATGATTATATAAAATTAGCTTTGCGTGCTTTATTTTAACATAGATAAATAGAGGTAAATTTACTCTTTTAAAATATCTTGTTACATCTTATCGTATATAAGAAATGTCTTAACTAACTTCGTATCATTTTCTTTCTGGATTAATAGTAATTATAACCAGAGAATGAATTCGCCATGTCGGGCCAAAAATCTTAAAAAAGTTTTACCTCAGTAAAAAAGTAAAAAAGTAAAAAACGATACTTTACATTCAGTGGCACGGCTCGACACCTATCGAGGATAAATAAAATGAAACTCCGTGTTCTTTCGCTCATGATCCCTGCATTAGTGGTGGCGGGCTCAGCAAGTGCGGCAGAAGTCTACAATAAAGATGGCAACAAACTGGATCTTTACGGTCTGGTTGACGGTTTACACTATTTTTCCAACAACGCCGGTTCTGACGGCGATCAGAGCTACATCCGTTTAGGTTTCAAAGGCGAAACGCAGATCACCGACCAGCTGACCGGCTACGGCCAGTGGGAATATCAGGTTCAGGCTAATCAGGCTGAAAGCTCTGACGACGGCGATCGCGCATTCACCCGTTATGGGTTTGCCGGTCTTAAATTTGGTGATATGGGTTCATTCGACTACGGTCGCAACAACGGCGTGCTATACGACGTCGCGGCATGGACTGACATGCAGCCTGAGTTCGATGGTTCCACCTACGGCGCGGACCAGTTCTTGTTCCAGCGCACCAACGGTGTTGCCACTTACCGTAACGATAACTTCTTCGGCATGGTCGATGGCCTGCACTTTGCCCTGCAATATCAGGGTAAAAATGACAGCGGTGGTGGTGAACCGGGTACGCGCGATGTGCTGACGCAAAACGGCGACGGTTACGGGATGTCCCTGAGCTACGATATTGGCGCTGGCGTCAGCGTGGCGGGTGCCTTCTTCAACTCTGACCGTACTGACGAGCAGAATTCCGCGCCGGGAATTATGGGCGACGGCAAAAAAGCCGAAGGTTATACCGGTGGCCTGAAATATGACGCCAACAATGTTTATCTGGCCGCAATGTTCACTCAGGCGTACAACGCTTCCCGCTTCGGTTCTACCGATTCAGAAGCTTACGGTTATGCCAATGAATCTCAGGCATTTGAAGCCTACGCCAGCTACCAGTTCGACTTCGGTCTGCGTCCGTTCGTCGCCTATAACCAGACTCGCGGTAAAGATTTAGGCACAGACCGTCTGGGTAACAACTATCAGGATCAGGATCTGGTCAAATTCGTCGATCTGGGCGCGACCTATTACTTTAACAAAAACATGTCAGCCTACGTTGACTACAAAATCAACCTGATTGACAGCAGCACCTTCACCGACAACGCCGGTATCAATACCGATGACGTGACGGCTGTCGGTCTGGTTTACCAGTTCTAAACGTGCCTTTCTCAGACACAGAATGCGTATAGAATTGTGCAGTAAAGAATAAGCAGTAAAAGAGCGCGGCCATCAATGGCCGCGTTTTTTATAGGGACGATTTGGCGTGCGAACCCCGTTAAACGCCGTCAGTGAACACCGGTTCCACTGGCCATCAGGGCGCAGGCCGGATACACATCCGTGCAGCTTCAGGCTGATTTTTGGTGGATCAAATGCAGCGGGGGAGAAACATCGAGTTTGATGTCGGGGTTTTGGCGGAATTCATGGGGCGTAATGTTGAAACGCTTGCGGAACATGTAGGTGAAATGCGACTGCGAGCCGAATCCGAAATCCATCGCGATATCAAAAATCGGTGTTTCACTGCTGCTCAGCTGATAGACAGCACTCGCCAGACGACGTTCCCTGATGTACTTCCCCAGAGAAATGCCTGTCGATTCCTTGAACAGTTTTTGCATATGCCAGAGCGAATAGCCTGAGTACTCAGCCAGTTCTTCGAGGTGGATGACGCGGCCCAGGTGGCCTTCGATCCATTTGCTGAGTGCGCTGACGATTGCGAGATGAATGTCTTGAGCCATAACCAGTCTGTATTGATGTCGAATATCGCTATTATACACGACTTCGCCCTGATGGCGTGGCAGGTGTTGCTCAGGAAATTGGTGAGCAAATGGCCCGCAGAGCAGAACTGCGCGTGCAGCCTGGGGGGCCATGATTTAGCGTAACAGGATCCAGTGAATTAACCGGGCAATGCCATCGTCCAGAAGTACCATTCCGGCGAGAATAAGAACGATCAGAATGATAAAGTTCTTACGCGTTGGCATAAGCTACCTCAGTTACCAGGGGCCACTGCCCTGCATATTCAGTGCAATAACAGCCAGACACACCACAACAAAGACCAGCAAAACGATAAAAAGGCGTTTCATTGTTTTTTATCAGAGCCTGAGCTCTTCCTCCAGCATAGGGAAATCATCTGCACGTTTCCTGAAACTGAGTTTCAGGAATCAAATCACGCGAACGTTAACCCTATTTCCCCCACAAATCCAGTGAACTTGTGACGCAGATCTACCCTTCAGTCGCCGGACGCCTCACCAGATCGGTCTTCTGCCCGCCGTTGATGATGGTGGTTGGCGGTGTTTCAGGCACCAGCGCGTCAGGAGCGATATTCATGTGGTTGAGCACTTCGCCCATGATTTGTCCGAAGATGGGGCCGGCCACCGAGCCACCAAAGTGTTTACCGGCCTGCGGGTTGTTGACCATCACCACCAGCGCTACGCGCGGATTACTGGCCGGTGCGACGCCTGCCGTATAGTTGATGTAACCGCCATCGTATTTACCGCTGGCGCCCATTTTTTCTGCGGTACCGGTTTTGATCGCCAGCCGATAACCGGGAACCGCCGCGCTGAGGCCGGAGCCGCCGGGCAGGGCATCACTTTCCATCATATGAATCACGGTGCGCACCACATCAGCGGACATGATTCGGGTGCCGAGCACCGGAGGCGTCACTTTGGTGATCGACAACGGGCGATAAATACCTTCCGAGCCAATGGTGGCGTATTCACGGGCAATTTGCAGCGGCGTGACGCGCAGGCCGTAGCCGAAGGAGAACGTGGCGCGCTCGATATCCGCCCAGCGCTCACGGTGCGCCGGGAAGTAACCACTGCTCTCGCCGCCGATGCCTAAATCTGTTGCTTTGCCTAAACCGAAGGACTGATAGAGTTGCACCAGCACGTTGGCAGGCATCGCCAGCGCGATGTGCGAGACAGCTATATCACTGGATTTCTGCAGAATACCGGTGATGGTTAGCGCAGGCCAGTGGCCGACGTCTTTGATCAGATGACCGTTTACGGTGTACGGATGGGTATCAAGCACGGAGTCAGGGCGGATCATCTTGCGTGCCAGACCGGCCATTACCACCAGCGGTTTCACGGTCGAACCCGGCTCGAAGCTGTCGCTGATGGCGACGTTACGCATGTCTTTGACTGCCACGCCAGCATAGTTGTTCGGGTTATAGGAGGGGAACGATGCCATGCCTAAAATCTCGCCCGTATTCACATCCACCAGCACCGCTGCGCCAGATTCAGCCTGGTTTAGCAACACGCCTGTGCGCAGGCGTGAGTACAGGACGTACTGCATAAAACTGTCGATGCTCAGGTTGATGGTCGGTGGCTGTTGTGGCGCGACTTCTTTCAACACACCGATGACATTACCGTGGCGATCCTGACGGTACTCGCGCATGCCAGGTTTACCTTCAAGTAGCGCGTTAAAGCCTTTTTCGATGCCGTTCAGACCTTCGTTATCGGTGCCGACTACGCCGACCAAATTGGCTGCGGCTTCGCTCATCGGATAATAACGGCTGTCGTCATGGATGCTGCTGATGCCGCCGAGGTGCAATTGCCCGATATCTTCAGCGATGCCTTCTTCAATTTTTCGGCCCAGATACACAAAGCGGCGCTGCGGATCACTGTTGATGGTTTGCTGCAGTTGCGACAGCGGCATATTTAGCGCGGAGGCCAGATACTGCCATTTAGGACTGTTCAGATCACTGTGCAACTCCAGAATACGAAAGGGATCGGCGACAATATCTTTTGAAGCGACGCTTAACGCCAGAGGATGGCCGTTACGGTCGGATATCGTCCCGCGCACGGCAGGAATAACATTGGAACGCAGCGAGCGTGAGTCGGCTTCTTTTTCCAGCATAGGCTGATTGAGCAGTTGCAAATAGCCCACCCGGCCAAGCAGAAGCGCCATACAACAGACAATGCCGAGGCAAATTAGCGCAAAGCGCTTGGCGTAAAAATGGGGTTGGGCGCTGGATTTTTTTGAACTCGGTGGCATGGCGGTTTCGCAAAGTCATTGACGCATTGAAGCGAAAAGCGAAGGTGCACAGGAACACTAAAACCGGACGAAATTAATCCAGTGTGTACCCAATATTTTGCGACACATCGCTCTGATTGATAATGAATTTCGTATATCACCAATATCTTATATTAAGCCCAGGCTATGGATTGTTTATTTCAATTGCGCTTTGTAAGCAAGTGCGACCACAACGCCATTTTTTATTCGACGGACAGCCATTCGTCGGCTTCTTCGAACATTTCCTCTAGCATTTGGTTTAATTGCGAACGTTCCTGCTTGCTGGCACCGTGGGTGTTCAGCCCGTTCGCCTGCATGGGTTTTACTTTTACGTCGGCGTCCGGGAACATCCGGTGAACACGTTTAGCCAGCTCAGCTTCAATTTTTTCACTGGCATTAGGGATGCCGGAGACATTCCGTTTGTCAAAAATCAGTTCAACCCGCATAACTTTCCTCATTATTATTCAATGTCATTAACTGGCTAAATATACAGTAACTGAGCAGGGCGCTCTAGCTGTTTTTCACCCGTGGATTGGAATCAGTTTCACTTTTTTAAGCGTAAATTCATGTAATTCGTGAACCATAGCTATTGTGAATGTTTTGTTGCCCGTTAGAATGGCGGCGATATAGATGAGGGAACTGTGAATAAACAACGGCGTTCAGCACTGATTTTCTTCTGCCTGGCATGTCTTGTCATACTTACTTGTATGACACAGCGCATCGCCGGGCTGAACGCGTTGTCCGCCATTCTAAAACAGGATGCCGTTACGCAAGCGGGTTCGCCCGCGCTGACTGAACAGCCTTCCGACGTCTCGTCTATCCCCACACCTTGTGAGCTGGCCAGCAAGTCATTGCTTTCCGTTCCGCCTCTGCTTTTAGAATTTGCGTTTCTGGCGCTGAGCCTGCTGCTGGCCTTTTTGTCACGTGGCAACCTGGCGGCCATTCGCTGTCTTCTGCCCGAGGCCGTGCCTGTACCGCGATTGCGGGTACATCTGCGGCTTTGCGTTTTCCGGGAATAAAAATACGTCTGCGTTATTCAACAGGACGTGATCTTTTATTTTTGGAGAAAATCTATGCGAAGTTTATTCAGGGCAGCGTTCGGCTGCTTTCTGATGCTCTGGCTGAACGCCGGGACAGCGGCCGATTCCGGCTGGCTGCAAAGTCCGCAAAATACTCATGCGAAAGTCCGTTTACAGGCTCAGCCTGCGGACGCTACTGCGGAACATACCCGGCTGCTGCTGTCTGTCAGTCTGGAAAAGGGCTGGAAAACCTACTGGCGATCGCCGGGGGAGGGCGGTATTGCACCGTCGATCAGCTGGCAGGATGACGCCGCGGGCAAATCTGCTACCTGGTTCTGGCCGACGCCGTCGCGGTTTGATGTCGCCGGGATCACCACCCAGGGCTATCACGATGAAGTGAGTTTGCCGCTGGTGTTTACGGGTAAAACACCGGAAACGCTCTCCGGAACGCTGACGCTACCGGTGTGCAGTAACGTCTGTATCCTCACCGATTATCCTTTTAGTCTGGATCTGCGTAAAACCACGGATATCGAGGATTTTGCCCGTCAGTTTGCTGTTGCAATGGGGAAGGTGCCGATTGCGCAGGGGCTGACGGATAAGGCTTCAGCCGGTTATCGTAGTGGAAGTTTGCAGATTACCGCTCACCGCGCTCAGGGCTGGCAAAAACCTGAATTGTTTATTGATACGCAAGAAGGCAGTGCGTTTGGTAAACCGGTGGTGAAGGTTGAGGGTGAGCAACTGCGCGTGACGCTGCCGGTGACCGATGAGTGGGGGGATGTCGCCGGTGAACTCAGCGGTAAAACCGTCAGCGTGGTGCTGGCTGACGAGGGTATTGCGCAGCAGCTGAGCCTGAAAGTCGGTACGCTTTCCCCGAAGTCCGGCGAGGGGATCGCGCTGTGGCAGCTAGCACTGATGGCGCTGGCGGGCGGATTTATTCTCAATCTGATGCCATGCGTGCTGCCGGTGCTGGGCATGAAGCTGGGCAGCATCTTGCAGGTGGCCGAGCGTGACCGGCAACGCGTACGCGTGCAGTTTCTGGCATCCTCAGCCGGGATTATTACCTCGTTTCTTGCGCTTGCGCTGCTGATGACGGTATTACGTCTCACTCATCAGACGCTGGGATGGGGAATTCAGTTTCAGAACCCCTGGTTTATCGGCCTGATGATGCTGGTCACCGCGCTGTTTACCGCCAATTTGCTCGGCCTGTTTGAAATCAATTTGCCTTCACGCATGACGACCCGTTTAGCGACGCAAAAACGCGGCGGATTGACGGGGCACTTTGCCGAGGGGGCGTTTGCGACCCTGCTGGCGACGCCGTGCTCTGCACCATTCCTCGGCACGGCCGTAGCCTTTGCGCTGGCGGCGTCCCTGCCGATGCTTTGGGGCGTCTTCCTGATGTTAGGGGTAGGCATGAGCCTGCCGTGGCTGATGATTGCGCTGTGGCCGGATCTGGCGCTGCGCCTGCCGCGTCCCGGCCGCTGGATGTTGCGCCTGCGGCTGACGCTCGGGTTCCTGATGCTCGCCGCCTGCCTGTGGCTGCTCAGTCTGATGCAAAATCATCTCTCCGTTCAGACGGTTATCATCATCGCTGCCGCGTTATTGCTGGTGCTGATGGGGGTTTCTGCCCGTCGCTACGGGGTGCGCGGTACGGCAATGGCGACCGGCGTCGGGCTTGTCGTGTCGGTGATCATTTTCTTTGGTCTGACTTTCAGCTCAGGCAAGCCATCCAGCCGCGATGAAATTCGCTGGCAACCGCTGTCCGAGCAGGCCATTGAGGACGCGCTGGCGCAGAAAAAAGTGGTGTTTGTGGATGTTACCGCTGACTGGTGTGTGACCTGTAAAGCCAATAAATACAACGTTTTGCTGCGTGATGATGTGCAGAAAGCGCTGACGGACAATCACGTCGTCGCCCTGCGCGGTGACTGGAGTTTACCGTCGAAAACGATCACTGAATTCCTGCAAAAACGCGGCAGCGTTGCCGTGC
This sequence comes from Enterobacteriaceae bacterium Kacie_13, assembly GCA_013457415.1. Lineage (NCBI taxonomy): Bacteria > Pseudomonadati > Pseudomonadota > Gammaproteobacteria > Enterobacterales > Enterobacteriaceae > Enterobacteriaceae bacterium Kacie_13. Next base: position 3,090,495 of record CP045665.1, on the reverse strand, counting down.
CTTTCAATCAAATTTATGGTCCTTATCAGCCAGAGGGCGACATTTTATCGCCGCTGCTGACCCGGGAAGCCGTCTTACAGGGGCTGAAAAAAGCCCGCGGAGCTGAATAATGAAGATGTTAATGCTGGTTTTAATGATGGTGATTTCCCCTGCAGTGCTGGCGATGACGCCGGAAGAAACGCTGTTCAACAACCCGGCTACGCCGCACTTTGGCGCGAAAAATCCGCGGCTCACTATTGTGTCGTTCACCGATTACAACTGCCCGTACTGCAAACAGTTCGATCCGCTGCTGGAGCGAGTGGTGAAGGAAAATCCTGAGGTATCGGTGGTCATCAAACTGCTGCCGTTCCGCGGAGCCAGTTCGATCATTGCCGGTCGTGCGGCGATGACCGTCTGGGAGCAGCATCCCGAGAAGTTTCAGGCGTTACACCAGCGGCTGATGTCCAAAAAAGGGCCGCATGACGAAGCCAGCGCCGTAGAGGCAGTGAAAAGCGTCGGGCTGGCGCCGATCACCGTCACCCCAGCCAGTTATCTTGAGCTGAAAACTAATGTGGAAATCGCCGAAGTGTTGGGCATTCAGGGCACGCCGGCAACGATTATTGGCGATCAACTGGTCGCGGGCGCCATCAGTTGGGATGACCTTAATAAGCTGGTGAAAGAGCAACTGGCGAAGGTGAAGAATGACAAAGCTTAAACGCTGGGCGCGCGAGCTGGGTATTCTGGCACTGGTTATTGTGACTGTGATGTTCGCCATGGATTTCTTGCGCGGACCGCAGGCACCGGCGAATTTCGGTAATCAGCCTTTACACATGCTCGATGGTCAGAACATCACGTTGCTTGAACAAAGCCAGCAGCGGCCGCTGCTGGTGTACTTCTGGGCGACGTGGTGCGGTGTGTGCAAAATGACCACGCCGGACGTCGCGGCGCTGGCACAAGAGGGCGGAAATGTTATTTCCGTGGCACTGCGCTCCGGCGATGAAGAGAAAATCCGGCAGTATCTGGCAGCGAAAAATATCGCGATGCCGGTGATCAATGATCCGCGCGGTGAGCTTTCCGCACAGTGGGATATCGGCGTGACACCAACATTCGTTATTATCAATAAAGGCAAAGTGGTCAGCACTACCACCGGCTGGACATCGTACTGGGGAATGAAAGCCAGACTGTGGTGGGCGGAGTTCTAATCCATATACTGGCAAAACAAAAAGGCCTTCACTGACGGATCGGTGAAGGCCTTTTTCAAAGATGTGCTTTATGCAAAAAAATCAGTTGGCGAGGAAGCGTTTCTCGTCGGTCAGAACCTGCAGCAGAAGGCTCAGATCAGGTTTTTGATCTTTTATGCGCTTACCGTTCTCATCGAACGCACGGTAATCTCCGTCGCTTTCCAGTTCCAGCGTCTGGGTTGGCGTAGTGATGACCAGCGTACCCTCATCGCTGGTGGTGACCCAGTTGTGGCGGCGTTTGGCAGCAAACAAATCTTCGCCCTGCGAGTAATCCGCCGGGGAGGTTGTGACGTGGAGCAGACGTTGCATGAGCGTGGTCATGACATCGGCATGCGCCGTCAGCTTGTCGATATTCTGCGCCGGAGTGCCTGGCCAGTGAATGATCAGCGGAACCTGCATTTGCTGGCGATTCATGGTATTGCCTGAACCCCATGTGCCGTTCTCATTGAATTCAATGCCGTGCGAGGCGGTGATCACTACCACGGTTTTATCCAGCTCTCCGCGATCTTTTAGCGATTGCAGGATGTTGGTGATTTGCTGATCAACGCTCTGCGCGCCACGCTGATAACGATGAATAAAGGTGTTACCCACCGGAACGCTATCGTCGTTCTGGCGCAGCGAGGAACTGATACCGTTCAGATTGATGTAGGAGAACCACGGGCTATTGCCGCGCACGTTCAGCCACTGTTGCCACTGGGCAACTGTCTGCTCATCGGTCTGTTTGACCGGTGCGGGCAGCGTAAAGTCGGTCAGCAGCGCCTGACGGTACAGCGGATTATCAAAGCCGTCAGAGGCAAACAGGCCGAATTCATAACCCTGATGTTCCAAAGAGGTGACCAGCGCCGACGGTTTGCGCGCCGCCAGAATACCCGGCATATAAGTCGGAGAGATACCGTAGAACAGGCCAAACTGGCCGGTATCTTCACGGTTGCCGGAGCTGAAATGCTGGTCGAAACGAATATTCTGCCTGGAGAATTCTGTCAGCGCAGGCATATCCTGGTTAAGCGTGGACGTGTGGACGCCGTCAAGTACGACCATCAGCAGGTTGTATTTGGTACCGGTGGCGTTGAACGTGATGTTGTTCAGCGGATATTCCACCGCCAGCGCTTCAGGGTTTCCCTGTTCGATAAGACGCTTCTGGTACTCCGCGGCATTCAGCAGACCGTGCTTCTCCAGGAATTTACGCGCCGTCATCGGATAGGACAGTGGCAGATTCGAGCGTTGCATGGTGATCGGGCGATAGAAATTGGCATCCGCCCAGATATACATCAGGTGCGAAGCAAAGAAGCTGACGATAAACAGCACGACGATGGGTTTGGCAAAATTGCGGCGGTTCAGGCTGCGCAGCTTCTGCCATGCCCAGGTACCAAATAGCATTTCAAGCAGGAAAATCACCGGCACGGCGATGAACATCAGCTGCCAGTCGCGCGCCATCTCACCCTGTCCGGGATTGACGACCAGCTCCCACACCACAGGATTAATGTGCAGGTGGAAGCGGGTAAAGACTTCGGTATCGACCAGCAGGAGCGTAAGCCCGGCTGTGGCCAGTATCGCTGAGAGGAATCGCAACAAACGTTGCGACATCACCACAAAGGTCAGTGGGAAGATGATCAGCAGATAGGCGGAAAAACCGATAAAACTGAAATGCCCAAGCCAACTGACGAACGCGTAAACGCGACCTTGCAGCGAGGAAGGCCAGTCAGAAACAAACAGGTAGCGGCTGCCCAGCCCCAGAATGAGCAGGATATTAAACAGGGCGAACCAGTGGCCCCAGCTGATCATCTGGGAAACTTTTTCGCGATAGCGCTGACTATTTGTCACCATGAGAGGGTTTGGGCAAGTAAAGGATTAATGGGCTTTATCTTCTCTTATCGACGCTTGCAGAGCATTAGCGAAAGACTGAGATAACGCTTTGCGCTGTGCAGGAGCGACGCTGGTATTGATAAGGTTAGTCACCATATTGCCCAGAACCATCAAAGAAAGATCGGTTGGGGCGCGGTGCTTTTCCAGAACGGTTGCCAGCTCGGAAAGGAGTTGTTCAACGTGTTCGTCACTGTAACGGGATGATTGTGCCATAGAGTAATGTGCTTCTTGATCTGACAAAGTCCAATATCTTAACGTAACGCGCCCCCATTTTCCGCATTTTTATAACGAAGATAACGTTGCGTTATTGATCGTATCTATTAATCGGTATTTCCGGCGTGGGAGTGGTTGCGGCTTTCGCACTTCAGTGTTTGAATACGCCCCGCAGGCAAACCCCTCTTACACGGCTGCATTTCAAACAGGAGAAAGTCCCCATGAGTCTGGATATCGAGCAGATCGCTCTGCACCAGTTGAACAAGCGCGATGAGCAAACGCTGGATGTTGTGCTGCGCGATACGCTTTTGACGCCTAATGCTGCCGTTGACGAAATGATGGCTGAACTGCACCGCGTCTACAGCGCAAAAAGCAAAGCCTATGGTCTGTTCAACGAAGACAGTGAGCTGAAAGAGGCGTTACGCAGCTGCCGCAAAGGGGACGACGATTTTCTGTCATTCAGCCGCGCTGCCACTGGCCGTCTGCGTGATGAGTTGGCCAAGTATCCGTTTGCCGACGGCGGCGTGGTGCTGTTCTGTCATTACCGCTTTTTAGCCGTCGAATATTTGCTGGTGGCGGTACTTAGCAGCCGCAGCAGCATGCGCGTGAACGAGCAGCTGGACGTCAGCAGCATCCATTATCTCGACATTAACCATGCGGATATCGTGGCGCGTATCGATCTGACCGAGTGGGAAACCAATCCTGAATCCACCCGCTATCTGACGTTCCTGAAAGGCAGGGTAGGGCGCAAAGTCTCTGACTTCTTCATGGATTTCCTTGGCGCAGGCGTCGGGCTGGACACCAAAGCGCAGAACCGCGGTTTATTGCAGGCGGTTGACGATTTCTGTACGGAAGCGCAGCTCGATAAAAACGAGCGCCAGAATTATCGTCAGCAGGTTTACACCTACTGCAACGAACAGTTGCAGGCGGGAGAAGAGATCGCGCTGGATGATTTGTCCGAAGAGCTGCCGCCATGGAATGACAAGAAATTCAAAGAATTTACCCAGGAGCAGGGCTATCAGCTGGAAGAAACCTTCCCGGCAGATCGCAGCACACTGCGTCAGCTGACAAAATTCGCCGGCAGCGGCGGCGGCCTTACTATCAATTTTGATGCAATGCTGATGGGCGAACGTATTTTCTGGGATCCGGCGACCGATACGCTGACCATTAAAGGCACGCCGCCGAATCTGCGGGATCAGTTGCAGCGAAAGTCCGGCAAATAAAACCTGGATCGCAGCCAATAAAAAACACCGCCTGGGCGGTGTTTTTTATTTGTTCTCGCACGGCGTCCCGATGCGCAACAACTCAGTCTGCGATTAAACGCGAACGAAGTCGATGTGAGCCAGTTTTGGCTTGAACGGGTGACGCTGTACAGCCTGAACTTTAACTTTGGTTTCTTTACCGTCGATAACCAGAGTAATAGCTTCAGAGTAGAACTCCGCTTTAACTTCCATGTTCTTTACAGAATCATGGTCCAGTTTGATGGAAACTGGAGCAGCTGAGCCACCGTAAACGATAGCTGGGAATTTGTTTTCTGTACGCAGGCGGCGGCTCGCACCTTTGCCCTGCTCTGCTTCTGGACGTAATTCAACATTGATAGTGAACATGTTTTATTTCTCATTTAGAAAGTTTGCCCCGCCACCTGCGACCGAGTGACGAGTTGAGTATTGCTGCTTCCACACATGGCGAAAGCGGGCGGTATAATACCGGAATACCCGAGGGACTAAAAGTCCTATCTGGATATTATCCGCGCAGCTCATTGGCACGCCGGTATCGCCCCTCATAATCGAACATTTTTTCCCGCACCTGCCAGAACTGGCCTTTCATGCGTGCGACCACAAAATCGGGATGCCGGAGCAAAACCTGCTGCGCGACAATATCCGCCGCCGTATTCCACTCAAGAGGGATGCCCGGTGCGCGCTGATGCGGACGCAGGAAATTATGCAAAAATGCCAATCGCTGGGCGGGGGTGCTCAGACGGTAACGTTCCGAAACGTCCGCGCCGTCTTCATCGTAATAGGTGATTTTCAGCCATTCGCCTTTATCGTCTCGCCCGTGTTCCAGTTTCATCCCGCCGCAGCGCAGCACCAGCGCATCTTTCAGCCGCAGCGCGGCTTTGAGCATATCGTCAGGATCCACCAGGATTTCCTGACACTGATGGCAGCGGCGTGCGGCGATGTCGTTCTCTGCGCCACAGTGCGGGCAGCTTTTGAAGCGAAAGCGGAAATCACACTGTTCGCGGTTGCCGTCGTCATCTTCCAGTACGCCCTGACAGCGGCGGCCAAAATGCTCGATAATCGTGCCGTCTTCGGTGGTTTTCCCCCAGAAGATATTGGCAAAGCCGCAGGCCGGGCAGAATACCTGCACCGGTTTGTTGTCGCCCGCCGGCTTATGGCTGCCCACTTCCGGTGTAAAAAGGTCGTGCGGATTACCCGCGTAATCGAGGATCAGGCAGTCGGTTTTGCCCGGCGCAAGACGCAGCCCGCGCCCGACGATCTGCTGATACAGGCTGACCGATTCGGTCGGGCGCAGAATGGCTATCAGATCCACATGCGGCGCATCGAAGCCGGTGGTCAGCACCGAAACGTTCACCAGATAGCGTAACTGCTGCTGTTTGAAGGCGGTGATCAGGCGGTCACGCTCTGCTGCATGGGTTTGTGCGCTGATCAGCGCCGCTTCGCCTTTGGGCAGCAAACCGAAAATCTCCGCCGCGTGTTCGACGGTAGAAGCAAAGATCATCACGCCTTTGCGATCCTGCGAGAACTCGACAATCTGGCTGATGATGTGTGGCGTGATGCGTTTTTGCTGGCGCAGTTCGTGGTTGAGATCGGTTTCGCTGAACAGCCCGCTGCTGTTGGTTTTTAAACGGCTGAAATCGTAGCTGACCACCGGCATGTCCAGCCGCTCAGGCGGTACCAGAAAGCCATTTTTAATCATGTAACGCAGCGGCAATTCATAAATGCAGTCGCGAAACAGGCTGTCAGCGTCGCCGCGCACCATACCCTGATAGTGATACTGATAAATCCAGCCTTTGCCGAGACGATAGGGCGTGGCCGTCAGCCCGAGCAGCCGCAGGCGTGGGTTCTGTGCTTTCAGATGAGTGATAATTTGCTGATACTGGCTGGTGTCGTCGTCGGAGATGCGGTGGCATTCATCGACAATCAGCAGGGAAAACTCACCGCTGAACGCCGCAAGATTAGGAGCGACGGACTGCACGCTGCCGAACACCACTTTACCGCTGCTTTGTTTGAGATTCAGCCCTGCGGCAAAGATATCCGCTTCCAGTCCGTAGGAAAGGTATTTGCTGTGATTCTGCGCCACCAGCTCTTTGACGTGCGCCAGTACCAGCACGCGGCCACGCGCCACGCGGGCGAGTTCGGCGATCACCAGACTTTTCCCCGCACCGGTAGGCAGTACGATCACTGCCGGTTCATCGTGTTGGCGGAAATGACGCAGCGTGGCGTCCACGGCATCTTGCTGATAAGGGCGGAGTGTAAAAGCAGTCACGGTTGGCCAGTCACCTTTTGATTTTTCCTGTAAATAACCACAGTGGTGAAGTATGCCAAGAAATCTGCCTGATGGCGATGAGCAATCAAATCACCCGACGTGAATGTTTAGCCTGCTTATTTTTATGCTTTCCTTCTAGGATGCACCGCTAAGCGCGGCTATACTCTCTGTCTCAATGCGGCAGTGCGTCTGCTCCCTCGAAGTAATAATCACTTTTTGCAGTTATTACGAATTGAAAGTATTGCAAACTGAAAGTATTACGAATCGAACAACCCTGAACCCTGTCAGTTGCTTGAATGCGGCGGCGGGGTCTTGTGTTTTATCAGTAACGCGATCACTCAGATCGCCATGTAAGGCAAGCCTACCCAATGCGTCTGGACAAGTTTCTATCTCAGCAATTAGGTGTAAGCCGCGCGCTCGTGCTGCGTGAGCTACGTAATAAACGCGTCACCGTCGACGGTGAAATCGTCAAAACCGGCGCGATGAAAATCAGCCCCGAGCAGGTCGTCGCCTTCGACGGTAATGTGCTCGATCAAATCACGGGTCCGCGTTATTTCATGCTCAACAAGCCGCAGGGTTATGTGTGTTCTACCGATGATCCCGATCATCCGACCGTGCTGTATTTCCTCGAAGAGCCGGTAGCGTACAAACTGCATGCGGCAGGGCGTCTGGATATCGACACCACCGGTCTGGTGTTAATGACCGACGACGGTCAGTGGTCGCACCGTGTTACATCGCCTCGCCATCAGTGTGAAAAAACCTATCTGGTGACGCTCGAAAATCCGCTGGCAGATGATACCGCCGCGCAGTTTGAAGCAGGTGTGCAATTGCACAACGAGGATTCCCTGACCAAACCTGCTCAGCTTGAGCAAATCGACGAGCGTGTAGTACGACTGACTATCAGCGAAGGTCGTTACCATCAGGTGAAACGCATGTTTGCTGCGGTGGGTAACCACGTGGTGGCGCTGCACCGTGAGCGTATCGGTGAGATTGTGATGGATGAAGATTTAGAGCCAGGCCAGTACCGTCCTTTAACTGAGCAGGAAATTGCCAGCGTTGGCATGCCCCCGCGATAGTTTTCTCATTGTCTGATTAATTTGGTGGTGAACGTGCAGGAAAAACCGGTATCCCATATTGGATTGATTTTCATTCTGGGATTGATATCGATGCTGATGCCTCTGGCTATCGATATGTATCTGCCAAGTATGCCCGTGATCGCGCAGGAATATGGTGTTCCGGCGGGCAGTGTGCAAATGACCCTCAGCGCCTACGTGCTGGGTTTTGCGATAGGGCAGCTGTTTTACGGGCCGATGGCGGACAGCCTCGGGCGTAAACCGGTCATTTTCTGGGGCGTAATGATCTTTGCGGTAGCGGCCGGGGCCTGTGCGATGGCGCAGTCGGTCGAGCAGCTGGTCTGGATGCGCTTCCTGCACGGTTTAGCTGCGGCGGCCGCCAGCGTGGTGATCAACGCGCTGATGCGCGACATGTTCACTAAAGACGAGTTCTCGCGGATGATGTCTTTCGTGGTGCTGGTAATGACCGTCGCGCCGCTGCTTGCCCCGATGCTGGGCGGCGTACTGATGGTGCTGTTCAGCTGGCACGCGATTTTCTGGGCGATGGCGATTGCCGCGCTGATTGCCGCAACGCTGGTGGCGGTGTACATCAAAGAAACGCTGCCCAAAGAGCGAAGACAAAAATTCCATCTGCGTACCAGCATTGGCAACTTTGTGTCGCTGTTTCGCCATAAGCGCGTGTTGAGTTATATGCTGGCGAGTGGTTTCTCTTTCGCCGGGATGTTCTCCTTCCTCAGCGCCGGTCCGTTTGTGTATATCGAACTCAACGGTGTTTCGCCGCAACACTTCGGCTTTTACTTTGCGCTGAACATCGTGGCGCTGGTCATCCTGACCATCATTAACAGCCGTAACGTCCGCCGCGCGGGCGCAGTGAAAATGTTCCGCTTCGGCCTGTTTGTGCAGCTGGCGATGGGTATCTGGCTGGTCGTAGTGTGTCTGCTTGGGTTGCCATTCTGGGCAATGGTGATAGGCGTGGCGGGGTATGTCGGCGTGATTGCCATGGTGACGTCTAACGCGATGGCGGTGATCATGGATGACTTTCCGCACATGGCCGGTACCGCGGCCTCTCTGGCCGGGACGATTCGTTTCGGCACCGGTGCGGCGATTGGTTCCATTCTGTCGCTGTTTACCGCGAAAAGTGCCTGGCCGATGGTCGGTTCAATGGCGTTTTGCGTGATTGCCGCCACCTTGCTGTACCTGTACGCCAGCCGCCCGGCGAAAGTGTCTACCCAAGTCGCCTGATATAAACTCCCCTGCGAAGGGGAGTCATTCTCCTAGCCAACGATCTCCGCTTTAACTCCCTGAACTCTGCGTGCAGCTTTGGCTCTGGCATATTCATCCGCCATCGCTTTGGCTTTCGCGCCGGGGATAAGCGCCATGTCGCACTCTTTCGGCAGTAACGTGGTGACCGCTGCGGCAATCAGTAATGACGCCACCAGCGCGTAAATCGCGGTGCTCTGACCGTACAGGCTGACCAGTACGCCGACCAGATACGGCCCGCAGAAGCCCCCTAAATTCCCCAGACCGTTAATCACACCGCGCGCGCTGCCTGCCACTTCCGGCGTGGTCACTTTGCCCGGAATGGTCCAGAAGGCGCTGGTGGCGGCTTGCAGGAAGAAACCGGCACCGACCAGGAAACCGTAGGCCGCCATGATGTTATGGCCGAATGCCACCGACGCCGCCAGACAGGCCGCGAAACCACACAGCGGCAGGGCGATAAACATCCGGCGTTTGCCGGTTTTATCGGACATCACCGACATCGCCAGGATCCCCAGCATGGTGCCCACGTAAGGGATAATCGCCAGCATACCCACCGAGCTCATGTCGCCGCCGGTGAGGTTTTTCAGGATAGTCGGCAGCCACAGGGTGTAGCCGTAGATGCCGGTCTGATAGAAGAAGTTAATGATGATCAGTTTGACGATAGAACCGTTGCGGAACACCTCTTTGAGCGGCGCATTGTTCACCGGCGCCAGTGCCCGCAGGGCGTCGCGTTCGCGGTTCAGCTCGGTGACCAGATAGTCGCGTTCACGCTCTGACAGCCATTTGGCCTCTTCCGGACGGTCGCTGATGGTGAACCACCAGAAAATCATCACCACGAAAGACAATGCCCCTTCAATGATGAACAACCAGCGCCAGTCGAGTGTATCCAGAATCAGGCCGGACAGTGGGGCGGTGATCATGCCACCCAGCGGCGCGAACATCAGCACATAAGCATTGGCGCGACCACGCTCCTTGTCCGGGAACCAGTTGCTGACCATCGTCAGCACCACCGGCAACATGCCGCCTTCTGCCACGCCCAGCGCAAAGCGCAGGAACAGTAGCTGGTACTGGTTAGTGATAAAACCGGTGAGGATGGAAATGATTGCCCAGGCAATCAGCGAGCAGGCGATAAATTTGCGTCCGCTGCCATGAACGGCAAGGCTGCCGCCGGGTACTTGCAGGAATAAATAACCGATGAAGAAAATACCCGCAGCCAGTCCGGCCATCGATGCGGTAATTCCTAATTCAGCATCCATTCCTCCGGGCATGGCGAAACTAATATTCACCCTGTCCATAAACGAAATAATACAGGCAATGAGAATGGGAGCGATGACGCGTAACCAGCGGGCCTTAGGAATCTTATTATTCATATTCTTTCCTCTGTGTACTTGTATCCGGCGATGGCCTAATAAAAGCATTTTGAGGAAACTATTTAGTGACATGAGTCACGTTGAATTATGTTAAGAAAAGGTGTTACCCGTAACGTGATCCTGCGCCACACTTCGGGCGCGGGACTGAGGATTTTTAACCGCTGGTAAACAGGGGGGAAGCTGTGTTAAATCGTGCCGCCCAGAGAGATCCGATAGTGTAAATCGACGCGCTCAATGGTAGGCAGGTTTTTGATTTTCTTCAGTAATATCTCGGCCACCACTTTGCCCATTTCGAAGCGCGGGGTAATAACACTGGCCAGCAGCGGCGTGGTCGCCAGGCCGATATCCAGACCATGGAAGCCGGAAATCGCCATGTCCTGAGGGACGCGGATCCCCAATTTCAGGCATTCCTGTAACACGCCCACCGCAATATCGTCATTGGTGCATAAAATGGCGTTTGTCTGCGGATCCAGCTGGCGCGCCATCGCCAGCATGCCTGCGCCAATAGACACCGACGAGACTTTATTTGGCGTGATATGCACCGGCGTCAGCCCGCGTTCATTCATGGCGCGGCAATATCCCTGATAACGTTTCTGATCGCGGGCATCAGACATCGAGCCGAAATAGACCACGTGCTGTTTGCCGCTGGCGAGCAGCGTGGTGGCCATGTCGTAGCCGGCCTGCTGATTGTCAAACCCTACGGCGATCCGGCCATGGGCATCATCCAGATCCATCACCTGCGCCACGGGAATATCCGCCGCATTCAGGTACTTATCGGCTTTCAGCGTATGGACGGAATCCGTCAGGATAAGCCCCGCCAGCTGATAACCCAGCAGGTTGATGATGTGCTCTTCTTCGCGCTCTTTGCTGTAATCATAATTGACCACCAGCGTCTGGTAGCCCTGTGCCGAGGTCACCGATTCAATACCGGCCAGCAAATCGGAGAAGATCTGATTATTAAACGACGGCACAAGAATGCCGATGCGCGGCGCTTTGGCCGGTCCCCGCGCCTCTTCCAGCGGATATCCCACTTCCTCCATCACCCTGGTGATGCGCTCGCGGGTTTCAGGAGACACCTTTTCCGGCGTGCGCAGAAAACGACTGACCGTCATCTTGGTCACATCTGCCAGTTGGGCGATATCCTGTAGTGTCACGCGCTGATTTCTCATGCGGAATGTTCCTGGTTGTGCCTGCAAATAGTCCTGATTATTGAAACAGAAAGCGCCGTGAATTGTTATCAAAATGATGATGATCACACGAAGGGTAACAGCGTTTTTTAACATCCTTCAAAGTGATCTGCATCACAGTTTGCCCGCGCCTAAAACGTTGTAGTGTGGCTAACGCTTCGAACCGCTTCCTTCATAAGGCCAATGCTATGACAAATCTCTTCTCACTGGATAACAAAAAGATACTGGTCACCGGATCCACGCGCGGTCTGGGTTTCCTGCTGGCGAAAGGGCTGGCGCAGCACGGCGCTGAAATTATCGTCAACGGTACGCAGCAGGCGTCCACGCAAAAGGCGGCCGAAGCCCTGCGGGCGGAAGGTTTTATCGCCCATGCCGTTGCGTTTGATGTCACCAGCAGTCAGGCGGTGAATCAGGCTATTGACCATATTGAAAGCACCATCGGACCGATTGATGTGCTGATCAATAACGCCGGGATCCAGCGCCGTCACAAATTTACCGAGTTTCCGGAAAAAGACTGGGACGACGTGATTGCCGTGAACCAGAAATCCGTGTTTTTGGTTTCTCAGGCGGTGGCGCGTTACATGATCCCGCGCGAGCGCGGCAAAATCATCAATATCGGTTCGATGCAAAGCGAGCTGGGCCGCGACACCATCACGCCTTACGCCGCGTCAAAGGGGGCGGTGAAAATGCTGACCCGCGGCATGTGTGTTGAGCTGGCGCGCTACAATATTCAGGTGAACGGCATCGCACCGGGCTATTTCAAAACCGACATGACGCAGGCGCTGGTGGATAACAAAGAGTTCTCCGACTGGCTGTGTAAACGCACACCGGCAGCGCGCTGGGGTAACCCGGAAGAGCTGGTCGGCGGCGCAGTTTATCTGTCATCCCGAGCCTCAGATTTCGTCAACGGGCATCTTTTATTCATTGATGGCGGCATGCTGGCCGCGGTGTAGAAGGAAGCGAGATGAGCACAGAAAACGCGAAAATTGCTTTAGTCACCGGCGGCGGGAGCGGCATTGGCCTGAGTGCCGCGAAGGCGCTGGGAGCGATCGGTTTTACCGTGATCCTGGCCGGGCGCAATAAAGAAAAGCTTGATCAGGCGGTGAAGTTATTTGCAGCGGGGCAGGCGGTGGCGCGGCAACTGGACGTTACCAGCCCGCAATCGGTCGCCGCACTGTTTCAGGATATTCAGGAAACCTTCGGGCGGCTGGATGTGCTGTTCAATAACGCCGGTAACAATGTGAAGGATGTGCCCATCGACGAACTGCCGGTGGAAGACTGGCTGTCGGTGATCAACACCAATCTGACCGGCGTATTTTTATGTACGCAGGCGGCGGTAAAACTGATGAAACAGCAATCGCCGCAGGGTGGGCGCATCATCAACAACGGCTCTATTTCGGCGCAGTCGCCGCGCCCGAATTCTGCGCCGTACACCGCCAGCAAACACGCTATTACCGGTCTGACCAAATCCACCGCGCTGGATGGGCGCGCGTTCAATATTGCCTGCGGGCAGATTGATGTGGGCAATGCAGCGACGGACATGGGCAATAAAGCGCTGGCGGGCAGAATGCAGGCCGACGGGCATATTGCCGAAGAACCGGTGATCCCGGTGGAACGTGTCGGTGAGGCGGTGGCATTTATGGCCGGTTTGCCGCTTGATACTAACGTGCTGACCATGACCGTCATGGCGAGCGCGATGCCGCTGGTAGGCCGAGGTTAAGCTGAATTTCTGACATAAAAAAACGGCCCTTAAGCAGGGCCGTTTTGCATTGCATTGAACGAATTACGCCGCTTTCGCTTTGCGTTTGCGTCCGAGCCAGAAAATCAGCACCAGCAGAATCACCACGCCTGCCACCATCGCCGGTGCCATGAACGGCTGGAGTTTTGCCAGCAATGTGACCGGCCCCCCGGCGCGTAACACCGCGACATCCTGCGCGTTAACCTGCACACCCGCGTTGCCGTAGTTCTTCAGCACGTAGTTGGAGATATCTGCAATCTGCTGATCGTCGAGCTGACCGACATACGAACCCACGCCGAATTTCGGCATCAGCACATGATGGTCGCCGACCTGGCGATCCACGCCGTACAGAATGGCGGAAATCAGGTTAGACGCGTTGCCCATACCTGTCGCTGTATTATTGTACAGCGACGGATACGCCTGATTTTTACTGCCTGAGCCATCCGGCTGATGGCAGCTGGCGCAGTAACCGCTAAACAGTGCTGCACCGTTATCAATGGTGTTGTTAGCATTGTAAGGGTGTACGCCGCGCAGACCTTCTTCCACATTCACCGGTTTACCATAGGTATCCGCTGCCTGTGTATCACGCGGGTCACGCACCGGTGTGCTGTTTTTCAGGTAGAAGGCGATGGCATTGAGATCAGTATCTGACATGTATTGCAGACTGTTTTGCACCGCTTCGGCCATGCCCCCGGCTGCCTGATTTTTCCCGGCAGTTTTGCCGGTTTTCAGATATTCCACCAGCTGAGGTTGTGACCAGTTGCCGATGCCGCTGACCGGATCAGAACTGATGTTCGGCGCATACCACGGACCGACCATACCGCCCGCCAGCGGTTTATCCGTCACGGAACCCATCATCAGGTTACGTGGCGTGTGGCAGGTATCACAGTGACCGGCACCGTTCACCAGATACGCACCACGGTTCCATTGCTCGCTTTTGGTCGGATCCGGTTTAAACGGCGTGCTGTCGAGATACATCAGGTTCCAGCCGGCCATCGCAATACGCATGTTGAACGGGAACGGCAGGGCAGTTTCAGTATTCGGCTGTTCGACCGGTTTCACACCTTCTTTGAAATAGACATACAGCGCATGCATATCGGCATCGCTCATATGGCTGTAAGAGGTGTAAGGCATGGCCGGATAGAGATTTGCGCCGTCCGGGCGCACACCTTCGCGTACAGCACGGACAAACTGCTGCTCAGTATAATTGCCGATACCAAACTGTTTCGACGGGGTGATGTTGGTGGTGTAAATCGTGCCCATCGGCGAGTGGATTTCATAGCCACCGGCAAACGCTTTACCGCCTTCCGGTGCGGTATGACAGGCCTGACAGTCCGCCGCAGTCGCGACCTCCTGCCCCTGACGGATGAGTTCGGCCTGATTGTCCTGCGCCGCCGCAAAGCCGCTTAGGGAGATACTGAACAGGCATGCAGTGATGATTTTCTTCATGCCGCACCTGCCAGTTTTTTCGCCATATCATCCGCTGCTTTCAGACCCAGTGCGGCCATGGTCAGCGTACTGTTCACCACGCTGGAGGACGGGATTGCACCGCCGCCCGGCAACCACAGGTTGGCGTGATCGTGCGCACGACATTCACCGTTCACCACGGAATCTTTCGGATCGTTCCCCATGATGGTGCCGCCCATAATGTGGTTGTTGGCGTTCAGGCTGGTGGTGATGTTGAATTCTTCCGCCATAAACAGCGAGCCGATATGTTCCAGCTGCTTGTGTGCCGCTTCCGCACCTTTACGCACGTAATCCCCGACGTCGTAATGAATATCCGGGCACGGCAGACCGTGCGGATCTTTACGGGTCGTGCTGAGCGTCAGGCGGTTATTCGGATCCGGCAAAGGCTCCAGGCTGATGGATAAATCCACGCCGAAAATAGAGCGGCGGCGGATTTCTTCATCCAGCTCCTTGCCCACCAGCCCCATCTGCAACGCTTTGGACGTTGCCGGGATCACGCGGCTGATGTTGTTGAGGATCATCTTATTGGCGGAGTAATCCTTGCGGAAATCACCGTCGCGCGGGCCGACCAGGCAGCTGCTCTGCGCCGGGCCACGGCCAATCCACAACGGCTCTTTGGCGATGAAGGTACAGTGGAAACCGGAGTGGTCCATCATGTTACGGCCAACGTGATCGGACGAGTTGGCGATACCGTTCGGGTTCTTTTCGTTCGCTGCCATCAGCAGCAGACGCGGGGTTTCGATGCCGTTACAGGCCAGTGCGAAGACTTTACCGGTCGCCTTGTGCGATTTCTTCTGATTATCCAGCCAGTGAACCGCCGTGACATTGTTGTTTTCGTCGGTATCAATCTTGTAAACCACAGCTTCGGCCAGCACCACGGCACCTTTGTTTTCGGCACGTTCGACGTGGGCGATACCATTATACATCGCGCCGATCGGGCAGATTGGCTGGCAGTTGTTATTACCGCAACAGGTCGGGCGACCGTTCCACGGACGCGTGCTGCGGCCCTGTGGGATCGGTACCGAGCGGTAACCGTGCGGGTTAACGATTTCTGCAAAGCGGGTATCTCCGTAACCGTAAGGCACCTGTTCCATCGGGTAAGGTTTGCTGCGCTGTGCAGGGGATTGCAATGCCGGGTCATTCGGACCCGCTACGCCGATTTCTTCTTCCGCACGGCAGTAATAGGGCTCGAGTTCGTCATAGGAAATCGGCCAGTCGCGACCCACGCCGTACAGCGTTTTCATTTTGAAATCGTTAGGGACGTGACGCCAGCAGGATGCCGCCCAGTGCCAGGTGGTGCCGCCGACGGTGCGCAGATAACCCTGTTTGAAGCTGCCTGCGCTCGGGCCGGTCAGATGCACATAGTTGTTTTCGGGGAAGTACAGCGGTGCAGGGGCGTTTTCTGACTGCGGATAAAGCCCCTGGAAATCAGAGCCCGCGCGGTTGTCAAACGGCATATTGCGCCAGTTTTCCACCGCCTGCGCGCGTTCGATACGCAAACCGGCTTCCAGTACCAGGACGGAATATCCCTGGCTGACCAGTTGATCGGCAATCATGCCGCCCACGACGCCGGAACCGACAACGATCACATCAGCAGACGCATCGCCGTCTGCGGTAAATTCGGGTTTTTTCATCAGGCTTTGCTCACATCAGCAGATTCAGAAGTATTGGTAAAACGGTCAGCGTTCATCGATTCAGGCATCGCGGCGTCAGGTGGCGCGGCGGTGAAATACAGCGGACCGTTGCCGCAGTAGGTCGGCACAATCAGGCCGTCGCTGACCGGGCGGTACATCAGAGCATCTTTGTAAGAAATTAAAATGGAATCGGTACCATGACCAACGGTACCGGTGTACCACGCGGTGACGATGCTGGTCACCAGTTCACCCAGACCGTTTTGCTTCGCGGCTTCTTGCAAGGCTTTGGCCGATTGTCCCGGCCTGACCAGCGCGTGGAGCTTGCTGACCTGTGCGGCGAAATCCGACTGCGAGCGGTGAAACGCGTTAAAAATCTGCGCTGAAGAACCTTCGCTAATATTTTTATGTTCGGTGATGGCCTGTGAGACCAGATAGAACTGCCCGAAGATAACCGGGGCCTGCGTGGCGGTCTCTTTTTCGGCCTGGCTCAGAAAAGGAAAGCCGAGCAGGGTGGTGGCGACCATTGCCGAGGTTAAACCTTTCAGCAGTTCACGACGACTGAAACCGGTTCCATTGACGGTCGTATGGCTTCCATTGATTGAAGGATCGTTTTCCATCTCATTTCTCGCTGGGTTGGGTGTGAGCCAAATGACTCAGGAATGCGTAGTTCAATGACTCATTATGATATTTATCAGAAAGTTAAGGCGGGTGTCTTTCATCCTGACAGGGTATATCAGTAATAACGATGCGGATGATAAGCCAATAATGAGGGTTTTGTGCAAACAAATTGTGCGGATTTATTAACATTAGATCCAGATTTTAACGTATGATGCGCCGCGATAAAAATGTAACCATCCGGTTCATTTCAGTCTGAAATTAATGACAGAGTCTGAGAATAAATTGCCGGTTAAAATGGGTATTATCATAATTTTAAACGGTTTTTATTCTTGTCTGTTTCTTCAGCTTAATGCAATTTGTATATTTTTTGTAAATAAATAGAAGTTAAAAAGTAGCTGTTAATGATGAAAATGGTTGTTAAATAAGGCGGAAAAGGTTACAAAGAAGCCAAAATGAGATCTGGCTCTCAGAACCTTCGAGAGCGGACAGAAAAGGGTTATAGTTTACGGTTCTGCGGCTGATGACGTTAATTTAATGTTAATTATTTGAGCGTAAATTGGGCAAAGCACGTTCCGTCGTCTATAACTGGTATAGATGTAACGATTTTGTAGATGATTTGTTTAAATCATTGTCTGGGGAACCCCGTGAATAATATCCAACTTTCGGTAGTACACCGTTTGCCGCAAAGTTATCGCTGGATGTCAGGTTTTGCCGGTATCAAAGTTGAACCGATTCCGCTGCCTGGCAACGAAGAAGATAACAATCTGATTGGCCTGAAATTATTGAGCCATGAGGGTGAGTTTGCCTGGCAGGTTATGCATCAACTGACCAATGCGCTGGAAGATATCCAGGTGAAAGCGGCGATTGTCGAAATCGACGGTGAGCCTTGTCTGTTTGTGCGTCGCGAAGATGAAAGCGCCACGCTCTGCTGCCTGAAGAATATCGGTGCGGCCATTGCCGAATCGATCACCGCACTTTATCCATTCTGACAGCCTGACGATAACAGAGTCAGGCGTCGCTTTTCATTGCTTCACTCCTACTGAGTATCAAACGCATCTGACGCGGACAATAACTCGCGGGTATAAGCCTGCTGCGGTGCGGTGAATATCTGCTCACAATCCCCTTGTTCCACCACTTCTCCGTTTTGTAACACCATCAGCTGGTGGCACAACGCCCGCACCACGTGCAAGTCATGGCTGATAAACAGATAGGTCAGGCTGCGACGTTGTTGCAGTTCGCTCAGGATCGCCAGAATTTGCGCCTGCACGGATTTATCCAGCGACGACGTCGGCTCATCAAGGATCAGCATTTCAGGCTCTAAAATCAGGGCGCGGGCGATGGCGATACGCTGACGCTGACCGCCGGAAAACTCGGTCGGATAACGGTGTCGGGTTTGCGGATCCAACCCCACGTCCTGCATGGCGCGGATCACTGCCTCTTCGCGCTCTTTCTCCGTCACCTTCCGATGAACCAGCAGGCCTTCAGCGATGATTTGTTCGACGGTAAAGCGCGGGTTCAGCGCCGAGAACGGATCCTGAAACACCACCTGGATCCGGCTGCGGAAGGGCAGCATTTGCTGGCGCGAAAAAGTGTGCAAAGGCTGGCCGTCGAACCAGATTTCGCCTTGTGATTTCAGCAGGCGCAGCAATGCCAGCCCGGTAGTGCTTTTCCCCGAACCGGATTCACCCACCACACCGAGGCTTTCCCCGCGACGCAGCTGGAAACTCATCTGATTCACCGCGTGTTTGACGCTGACCGTGCGGCGCAGCAGGCCGCGTCTGACCGGAAAACCGACGTTCAGGTTTTTCACCTCCAGCAATACCGGCGGTTCGCCCGCTAGCGGCTGCGGACGCCCCTGTGGCTCGGCTAACAATAACTGACGCGTATACGGATGCTGCGGCTGGCTAAACAGTGTGGCGCGCGGTTGCTGCTCCACCAGACGTCCGTGCTGCATTACCGCAACGTTATCCGCCAGACGACGCACGATGCGCAGGTTGTGGGTGATAAACAGCATCGCCATACCCATTTCCTGCTTCAGTTCATCGAGCAAGGAGAGGATCTGCGCCTGCACCGAAACATCCAGCGCGGTGGTGGGTTCATCGGCAATCAGCAGTTTGGGTCTGGTCAGCACTGCCATGGCGATCATTACGCGCTGGCGTTCGCCGCCGGAGAGCTGGTGCGGGAAATCTTTTAACCGCGTGGCAGCCTGACGGATACCTACGCGATCCAGACAGCGGATAATCTCACTGTGCGCCGCATTACCGCGCAGACCCCGATGTAGCATCAGCACTTCGGCCAGCTGTTTCTCAATGGTGTGCAGCGGATTCAGCGACACCATCGGCTCCTGAAAAATCATCGAAATCTGGTTGCCGCGGATGCCGCGCAGCGTGTTTTCATCGGCGTGCAGCAGGGATTTCCCGTCGAAAAGAATATCACCTTGCGGATAACTCACCGGCGGCGAGGGCAGCAGGCGCAGCACCGACAGTGCGGTGACACTTTTACCGGAACCGGATTCACCCACCAGCGCCAGTGTTTCCCCCGCGCGGATATCCAGCGACACATCGCTAACCACCTCGCGAAGTTGATTTCCTTGCCGGAAGGCCACGCTGAGATTTTTTATCTGTAAAAGAGGTGTGTCTGTCATTTCAGCGCGCCTCCTTGTGTTGTGCAGACGGATTAAAGGCGTCGCGAACCGCTTCACCAATGAAAATCAGCAGTGACAGCAGCGAGGCCAGCACCACAAAGGCGCTGATGCCAAGCCAAGGTGCCTGCAAATTATTTTTGCCTTCCATCAGCAAGGTGCCGAGCGAGGGCGAACCGAGCGGCAGGCCAAAACCGAGGAAATCCAGCGAGGCCAGCGTGGTAATCGAGCCGCACAGAATAAACGGCAGATAGGTCAGCGTGGCGACCATCGCGTTCGGCAGCATATGCCGCAGCATAATGGCGCGGTCGCTGACGCCCATCGCCTGCGCCGCGCGGATGTAATCAAAGTTTCGTGTACGCAGGAATTCCGCACGCACCACGCCGACCAGAATCATCCAGCCGGAAAGCACGCTTATCAGCAACAACCACCAGAAATTGGGCTGCACAACGCTTGCCAGCATAATAATCAGAAACAACGTGGGCATGCCTGACCACACTTCGATAAAGCGCTGCCCGATGAGATCAATTCGGCCGCCGTAATAACCCTGCGCGGCACCGGCTGTCACTCCAATAAGCGATGAGAATAATGTCAGCAAAATGCCAAAGAACAGCGAGATCCGCAGACCATAAAGGATTTGTGCCAGCACGTCGTGTCCGTTGCTGTCGGTGCCCAGCCAGTTTTGCGCTGAAGGTGGAGAAGGGAAGGGCTGCGTAGTGGCAAAGTTGATGGAGTTAAAACTGCTGCGAATCGGTGCCCAAAGTACCCAGCCGTGTTCTTCCAGATGTTTGAGCACAAAGGGATCCTGATAATCGGCAGGCGTTTCCAGTTCGCCGCCAAAGGTGGTTTCGCTGTAGTTAACCATGAAAGGCACAAACCAGTGCCCCTGATAGCGCGCCAGAAGCGGTTTATCATTCGCCAGCAAGTTAGAGAGCAGTGCCAGAACGAAGATCACCAGGAAAATCCACAGCGACCAGAAACCGCGCCGGTTCTGGCAAAAACGTGCCCAGCGCGCCTGATTCACAGTGCTTACATTAAGAAGGGGCATCAGTGGCGTCCCTCGAAGTCGATACGCGGGTCAACCAGCGTGTAGGTGATATCGCTGATGATGTTTAACAACAGGCCGATCAACGTGAAAACGTATAACGTGCCAAACATCACCGGAAAATCGCGTTGCACAATCGCATCATAACCCAGCAGTCCCAGGCCTTGCAGCGAGAACATCACTTCAATCAGCAACGAACCGGTAAAAAACATGCTGATAAAGGTGGCCGGAAAACCGGCGATCACCAGCAGCATGGCGTTGCGGAACACGTGACGGTAAAGGATCTGCTTCTCGTTCAACCCTTTGGCGCGTGCCGTCACCACGTACTGTTTGCCGACTTCATCCATAAACGAGTTTTTGGTCAGCATGGTGAGCGTCGCGAAGCCGCCAATCACCGTCGCCAGCACCGGCAGCGTGATATGCCAGAGGTAATCGGTGACTTTGCCGTACCATGGCAGGGTATCAAAATTGGGTGATGTCAGGCCGCGCAGCGGAAACCAGTCGAGATAACTGCCGCCGGTGAATAACACAATCAGCAAAATGGCGAACAGGAACGACGGCACGGCATAGCCAATAATGATAAAGGTGCTGCTCCATGTATCAAATTTGGAGCCGTTGCGCACCGCTTTGCGGATACCCAACGGGATCGACACCAGGTAGATGATGAGCGTGCTCCACAAGCCGATGCTGACCGACACTGGGAGCGCGCTTTTCACCAGCCCCATCACGGAGGAACCGCGAAACAGGCTGTCGCCAAAATCAAAGCGCACGTAGCTGGAAAGCATCTCGAAATAGCGGACGTGAAGCGGTTTATCAAAACCGAAGCGGTGGGTAATTTCAGCAATGACTTCGGGATCTAACCCGCGTGCGCCGCGATACTGGCCTTCACCAAATTGCGCAACGCCCGGCGAGGCTTTGCCGTTACCGGAATCGCCGCCCGCGCCGGGCAGGCCGCTGGAATGCCCCATCTCAATGGCCGCAATGGCCTGATCGACCGGACCACCGGGGGCGATCTGTACGATAAAGAAGTTGATGGTGATGATAGCCCACAGGGTAGGGATCACCAGAAGCAGTCGTCGTAATAAATAGGCGGCCACGGCGTTCTCCTTAGCGGCGTTCCGCAGGTAAGCGGGCTGCCCGGTTCATGTCATACCACCAGGTATCCAGCTCCATGCCGTTAGAAGGCGCAACGGCAGGCATCGAGAATTTATCCCAGTAGGCGTAACGCTCGTGGTTGGTGTACCACATCGGGATCATCACCATATTCCACGTCAGCACGCGATCCAGCGCGTGACCAAGCGAAAGCAGTGCATCTGGATTGCCCTGACTGGCGGCGATCTCTTCGGTCAGTTTGTCGATGGCCGGATCGCTGATACCCGATTTGTTGTAAGTCGAGTCGAGATATTTGGTATTCCAGTAAATCTGCAAATCGCTGCTCGGGTAAGAATTGGCAGGATAAACTGCCGGGATCATGTCGTAATCACGCTGGCGCATACGGCGTACGAACTGGGAACTGTCGACTTCGCGAATCGACATCTTGATGCCCAGACGTTGCAGATTATGCTGGAAAGGCAGAACGTACTGCGAATTCCCACCGCTCGGCAGCAGAAGTTCGAAGGTAAAGGGTTTGCCCGTTTTACCGTTCACCAGCACCTGATTTTTCACTTCCCAGCCTGCTTCTTTGAGAAGTTGCGTCGCTTTTAACAGATTAGTCCGGTCGTTACCGCTGCCGTCGGATCGCGGTGGCTGATACAGTTTGCTGAACACTTCAGCCGGTACTTTACCTTTCAGCGGCCCCAGCCACGCCAGTTCGGCAGAGTCAGGGTAGTCTTTCGCGGCGTATTGGGTGTTCTGGAAATAACTGTTAACGCGCTGATAGGCGCCGAAATAGAGTGCTTTGTTCATCCAGTCAAAATCGAAAGCCAGAGTTATGGCCTCGCGAACTTTGCGATCGGCAAACTGCGGGCGATGCAGATTGAACGCCAGCCAGCGGGTATCCTGTGCTGCCTGATTTTCCTCATCCGCCTTCACAATAAACTTTTTGCTGAAATTACCGCCCTGATACTGCGTTGACCAGTTCTTCGGTGAGGTTTCCATGCGAAAATCAAACGCGCCCGACTTAAAGGCTTCAAGCGCCACATTGTCGTCGAGGTAATAGTCGTAGCGGATGGTATCGAAATTGTAACGGCCGCGGTTGACAGGCAAATTAGCGGCCCAGTAGTCAGGCACACGGGAATACGTGATGTACTGGCCAAGTTTGTAATCGCTGATGCGATAAGGGCCGCTGCCCAACGGTGGGGTATTGAGGGGTTCGTTGAATTTGTGTTTTTCCCAAAATGTCTGCGGCAGGATCGGCAAACCGAGCAGCCCGAGCATCATGTCTTTGTCCGGCTTCGGCAGCTCAATGCGCACGGTGAGGCGTGAAATGGCTTTCACCTCGACGCCTTTGTACACCACGCGAAACTGCGAGACACCTTCGGTCATAAATTTTTTAAAAGAGAAGGCAACATCGCTGGCGGTGATTGGCGTGTTGTCGTTAAAACGGGCGCGCGGATTGATATCCACTTCCACCCAACGGTACTGGCTGTCGTACCGTGCAGAATCGGCGATCAGCGGATAATAGCTGCCAATCTCATCGCTGGAGGTGGTGAACAGGCTGTCGTACAACGACCCGCTGCGCACCGCTGGATTGCCGCGGGAGGCGAAGCGGTTGAAGTTGTCATAGGTGCCGATGGCCGCGAGAGTCACCTGGCCGCCCTTCGGTGCGGCAGGGTTGACGTAGTCAAAATTGCTGAAGTTGGACACGTATTTTGGTTCGCCTAAAATCGCGAACGCATAGCTGTCCTGAATGACTTCAGCCTGAGCGCCGAGGCTCAGCAGGCACAATGCTGCGGCAAATACGCGAAAAAACATCCTCAATCTGCACTCCTGTGATGACAACAGCACGTTGCGACTCAGGCGCGGGCTGTCGTTCAGTGATGAATAAATGATGGCTAAGGCCTTGTAACGCGCCAGTTTTCGGCGACTTCACTGATTTCGGCCTTTTTATCATATCCGGCTGCAGACGCCTAAAAGAAAAATACCCCATCGCGGGCAGCGGATGGCGGCTCAGATGTGATAGCACGCCTCTTTCTCGTTGAAGTCGCGGATGAAGTCCATCAGTACGGTAATGCTCAGCGGCTTGCTGTACAAAAAACCCTGCAGGTAGGTGACACCGTGATTGCGCAGATAATCTGCCTGTTGGTACGTTTCCACGCCTTCGGCTACGGTTTTCAGCTTCAGCTCTTCGGTCAGCTTGAGTACGGTATCCAGTACCGGTGCGATAAGGGTTTTCTGATCAATCGACATAACGAAGCCCCGGTCGATTTTGAGATAATCGAGCGTGAACTTTTCCAGATAAATTAACGCGCTGTGGCCGGTGCCAAAATCATCAATGGCGATTTCAATCTTATGCCGCCGCAGCCAGTTAAACTCGCGTATCGCCGCTTCAGTATCGATCATTCCCCGTTCAGTGATTTCGAAAACCACCTGAAACGCATTTTCCGGCAGCGCTTCGACAAAGTTCAGGACATCATCATGGAAGCTCACTTTGTTCATGTGATGCGGGGAAATATTGATGCTCAGCTTGGCTTTATCGGGAAACGCACGTTGCAACTCATGTGCATCTGCGGCGACCAGCGCCATCATATGTTGAGTCAGCTGGACGATGAGCCCCTGAGTTTCCGCACAGGCAATAAACAGGTCGGGAGGAATGCGACCTTCAATCGGATGCTGCCAGCGTAACAAAGCCTCGACGCCGGTAATCTTCATGCTGCGCGATTCAATCACCGGCTGATATTCCACAAAAAATTCTTTGTTTTTCAGCCCGCGCAGGATCTCTTTCTCTACGTTGTGACGATTGAGGTAACTGTAATAAATCAGCGTGCAGACGAAAATGCTAAGCAGCAGACCGCCCAGCAGCGTAAAACGAAGATTGTCGGCGGTGAGGGAAGGGGTGTAGAGGCGGATGGTGAAAGGATAGTCGCCGGCTTTGATCTCAGTGTAATTGCTGCGCGGCAACTCGTTGAGTGAGACTAATCCTTCTTCTGAAGATATCAGCGCCGCGTCACCGACCAGCAGGGCGAATCCGCGATATCCCGTACCGGGTTGGGCAAATAGCATGTAGGGCGATAACGTCAGTTCGAGTGTGGCGATCACGCCATCGTCAGATGATCCAGGATTACGTTGCCAGACGATAATCACTGGCCTGTTCGGTACGGCGGGCGTGCCCATCTGCAAACTGACGGCCATCGTTTGGGTGAAATCAATTCCATGCAGCGTGGTATTGGCCGGAATGTTCTGATTACCCGAGGCAGACGAGCAAAACACCATGCCATCACGTACCAGCTGGAAGTCCCGCACACCGATGCTGAACGCCGCATCCCGGTTAATTTCGCTGGCGACTGACGCACAGGGTTCTGTCGTCAGCAAACCGACGCGGCGCATGGTATCGGTTAACTGATGAAAATAGCGGGCGCTGAATTGCTCGGTTCTTTTAGCAATCTCATTTTGTTCGCGGGAATTATTGGCTTTGATGACACTGAGAGTGATGAGGGTAAATAAAATAAAAAATAGGACGGAGAAAAAAAGGCTTCTTTTTAAATAACGGCGTTTTGGCAATACGCTGTGCGTAAGCGCCGCTTTTAAACCCATGGGAGTTAACCTTTATCTGGCTGATGAAATCAAAGTATAACTCAGCCAATAAAACATCAGCCTTTTATTACTCACTGCGATAAATGAGGAAATCCGGCATAAAAAAACGCCATCCGAAGATGACGTTTTTTTATTCGCTTGGCATAGAACAACAAGAGCTAAATCATGGGGTAACGGTTAGCCGTTAGCCAATACGCGTCTTGCTTCACGATAACGGGCATTCCAGTAGGATTCTTTCAGGTTTGAAATCATCACACCGTTGCTGGTGGAGGCATGAACAAACTGATCGTTACCTAAATAAATACCGACGTGACGGCCTGTTGAGCCGGCGCGGAACAGAACCAGATCACCCGGGCGCAGTTTCGTGCGCTGGATTTTCTTGCCCTTTTCTTCCTGTTCATACGTTGAACGAGGCAGATCCATACCAAATTGTTCGCGGAATGTTACCTGAACGAAGGCTGAGCAATCGATACCACGCTTGCTGTCACCACCTAAACGATAACGAACGCCTTTCCAGTCAGCATACTGATCCATGATTTTGGATTTTACGTTGACGCTGCGAACCATTGCTTCGAATTCATCCTGAGAGGCTTGCAGTAGAAGACCGTCTTTGTCATTTACTGCACGCATATCAGTTTGCGCGTTTTCTGTGTTCGAAGAATGTGTACCACTACACGCAGTGAGAATAATTGCTGCGCCAATCGCGGGAATTATCCGCGTGATATATCTCAGAAACGGTTGAGACTTGACCATTATTGTTGTTATCCCTTGCTGTCCTTAACGATGAAATCGTTATTAAAATTGCCAAACGAAGCGAGACTACCCGCCGCGCACAGTGGGGACAAACACCTGAATGATAAAATGTGCGTCAGAGCACGTTTTTATCTTCAAACCGGGTGTTTTAGCCACAATTCTATGCAGGCGAATTGGAGATTACCGTAATGGATAGGGGATTGCGAGAGGTATTATGAGATTTTTTATAAGAAATTGTGATGTAAGCTGATGTAAGTAAAGATGTAAAAAAAGATGGGTTATTTTTATACTAATTTGGATTAAAACTGCCTCACAGGCGGGTTTCTGGCTAACATTTCAGCTAAGTATATCTGGGATTTGTCTTAAAAACTGGCCCTCCAGACAGTAAAACGCCGACGGGCCATAATGAAATGATATGTATCAATGAATCACGCGTTCTTAATGGGATTTTTATTACCAGGTAATTTTCTTTCCAGCCAGTTAATCAGTATGTCGCTGGCGGGGGTCATCAGCCACCAGCTGGCGCCGACCAGCACAACTGACATTGAACCGACCGCGATGTCCGTGAACCAGTGCGCGCCTATCATCACGCGTGGCAACGAGAAGATAATAGTAATCAGCACCGCAACGGCAAACGCGCCTTTGCTTAAATAACGCAGCATAAAGCACGAGAAGATAATCAGCATCATGCCGTGGTCGCCGGGGAAACTGTCCGAAGAGGCATCTTTGGTCGGAATGCCGGTCAGTTTACTCACGCGGTTAACATCCGGGAAACTCAACGACGGGCTTTTATGGCTGACAGGCAGTAAATGGCCGAGCTGGTTAAGCACCACGGCGGTCAGCAGCATCACAAAACCAATAATGACCAGACGACGGCGTCCCTGTAAATCTTGTTTGAGGAAGAAACACAGGTACAGCGCACCCATCGCCAGCAGCGAAATGCTGTCAAATGCGCGGTTGTTGGTCACGGCCACCAGATGCAGGAACCAGTGGTCCGTCGCAAGATGCTGATTGAAGAAGAAGAAGATGGACTTATCAACCGGGAACCAGAAACCGTGATTCGCTGGCAGGTAATAGGATAAAAACAGGGCAACGCCTAATACATTGAGTACCAGGATTGCAGGTATATTTCGGCGCCACATAAATGAAAACCTATACTTAGCAGGGTAATGAATAAATTAGTCAGCGTTAACTTAATCCTTACAACTTAAACGAATCTTCAACAAGAGTGATTGTAGTTCATTCCATTGCGCAACATCTCGTGTAATCAGCTCGATTCTGCTGTCTAAAGGTGCCACCGGTTTTGTCTCAATATGCAGGTCGTTTCCCTGGCGGTTAATCAACAGCGTCCCTTCCTTTATGTGCATAATGCCTTTCACCCGGTCAACCGGTGCCGTACGCGCCCAGTCGAGGATGCCTGCGGTATCAAACTGCGTGTCGCCATCAAAAATCCACCCGCAGCTGGTATAGCCGTCACCCTGATTCACTGCACGCCGCCAGCGCTGCGTTTCCGGCAGACTCAGGGCCGCCAGTCCGCGTCTTGCTGCATGAGCATGATGATGTTTTCCCTCCGGCAGTTGCACCTTATTGAGGCGCGTTAAATCGAGCAGGGCAGGGTCGATGGCCCCCTGTGACGCAATCACCAGTTGACGCCCTCCGCCGTTCAGGCGATACCACGTGTCGAGCGCCTGTTGATCGTGCATCTGCGCCATATCGGATTTATTGGCGACGATAACATCCGCTGAAGCCAGCTGGTCGCGGAAGTTTTCGTTGTCGATAACGCGTTGATCGCTGAGCTGGCGCGGATCCAGTAAACAGAGCGTGGCATTGAGCGTTATCCAGTTGTTGTAAACCTCAGACGTCAGCAGTGACAGAATCTGCTTCGGATGGCCGAGCCCGGTTGGCTCAATCAGCAAGCGATCGGGTTTTGCCTGCTGCAATAGCATGTTCAATCCCACCTGCATCGGCAAACCATTCACACAGCACATGCATCCGCCGGGTATTTCTTTCAGGACGGCACCGCTGTCGGCCAGCAAGGCGCCGTCAATGCCGATTTCGCCGAATTCATTGACCAAAACCGCCCATTTCTCACCTTCAGGCTTCTGAGCCAGTAAATGGCGCAGTGTGGTGGTTTTTCCGCTGCCGAGAAAACCGGTGATCAGGTTAGTTTTGGTCATGGCTGCCTATCCTTAATTAAAAAATTCACCCGACAATGTGCAACGGACATTAAAGAAAATCCAGCGTTGTGCCGATTAATGTTCCTGTAGCTTGAAACTGGCGCGGATCATCCCCAAATTTTTTCGCCCGAATAGTGCGAATTTGGTTAGATGTATTAATGTTAAATTGAAGTTAGCTAAATATTAAAAAATCTATTTTCATATGAGGATGTGACCATGAACAGAATCAAGTGGGTACTGTTTTTGGGATTGTTAGCCTCAGGGATGACTCAGTTTGCGACAGCCGGAAACACCGGCACGATCCACTTCTCCGGTGCGATTGTTGACGGTGGATGTACCTTTAATACCGGCAGTAATCAGGTTATCAGCAACTGTGAGCGCGGTGGTAAAAGCGTGACACAGGTTCGCGCCGTAGATACGCAAAACCCGCAGGCATTTAACTTGCCGCTTTCGCTTGGAACTGTCACCACTCAGCAAATTAACAACGATCCCCATCTGGCGGTGATGACGGTCACGTACAATTAAATTGTTAAACATTTCTTAAGTTTTTGTTGTGATTTTGTGCGTCAAAGATGCCGGTTGTGCTTCTGGCCGGACAACCTGAGAACTGGCTGGCCCAATTTTGATCGGCCCGTCAGTTTTCAGCTCTCCTCCTTTTCCGATTATCCCCGCATGTTATAATTTCCCCAGTAAACGCAGCATCATGGCAGCAAATCACCTGCTTCCAGATGTCAGACCAATTGAACGGCAGAGGCAACTTTATGCGACTTTATCAGGAGATTGGCGGGCACTTACGTCGTGATATTCACGCCGGAAAATATGCCCCTGGTGACCGTTTGCCGCCGGAACGCGATATCGCTGAATCTTTCTCCGTGAGCCGCAGCGTGGTGCGTGAAGCACTGATCATGCTGGAACTGGAAAAAGTGGTGGACGTGCGCAAAGGCTCCGGTGTTTATGTGCTGCCGCCGACTGAAAATAGCCTGTCAGACGGTGCGGACAGCGGTTACGGCCCGTTCGAGCTGCTTCAGGCGCGGCAGTTGCTGGAGAGTGAAGTTGCTGCTTTTGCCGCGATGCAGGCCACCAAAACCGATATTCTGCAAATGCGCGACG
Organism: Enterobacteriaceae bacterium Kacie_13; assembly: GCA_013457415.1. Lineage (NCBI taxonomy): Bacteria > Pseudomonadati > Pseudomonadota > Gammaproteobacteria > Enterobacterales > Enterobacteriaceae > Enterobacteriaceae bacterium Kacie_13. The sequence goes on along the minus strand of CP045665.1, from coordinate 3,060,927 downwards.
CTATTGATGCCCAGCGAGACTGTATTGCGCGCGGCATTTCTGATGACGCCGAGGATCAGCGTTTTCACGGTTTGCTGGCGCAGGCGTCGCAAAACAGCGTTCTGGTTAAGCTGGTGGATGATCTGTGGGTGATCCGTCAGCGCAGCCCGATGTGGCAGGGGATCCATCAGCATGTCGGCGATAAGAATCACAGCCAGATCTGGTTGCAGGATCACCAGACTATTTTGCAGGCGGTGCTGCGCCGCGATCCGAAAATGGCGAAGCAGGCGATGTGGCAGCATCTGGAGAATGTCAAAGACATGTTGTTGCAGGTGTCTGACGCGGATGATCCTTCATTCGATGGATTCTTATTTTCCTCCGTACCATCTGAGCTTAACGACTGATAACCCTCGCCAATAAAAACGGCTGCCGCAGCAGCCGTTGCTTTTCATCTCATCTTACCAACAGTTAACTGACGTACTTCGCCACGGCTTTCTTAGCACCGATGCGTTGCAAATCGGCATACGCGGCCAGAATCGCCTGTACCACTTTTTCGTTGTGCGCAAGTTGGTCACCAAACACAGCATTCAGCCCCAGCAGGGCTTTGACGCGTTCTTCTCCGTCTGCGGTAGAGGCCACGATTTCAGCGAGCTGCTCAGCCATCGGATCTTTGACTTCAATCGGCTCACCGGCATCATCTTTCCCACCGATATAGCGCATCCAGCCGGCGACACCCAGTGCCAGCAGCTCATAAGAGCCGCCATTTTTCACATGCCAGCGGATGGAGTCGAGCATACGTTGCGGGAGTTTTTGCGTGCCGTCCATGGCGATTTGCCAGGTGCGGTGTTTCAGAGCCGGATTACTGTAGCGTGCGATCAAACTGTCAGCATAATCATTCAGATCCACCCCTTCCACGCTCAGCGTCGGTGCCTGTTCTTTCAGCATCAGACGATGGGCGGCGGTTTTGTAGTGCGCATCGTCCATACAATCGTTAATGTGCTGATAACCGGCCAGATAGCCCAGATAGGCCAGGAAAGAATGGCTGCCGTTGAGCATGCGCAGCTTCATCTGCTCAAAAGGCAAAACGTCGGAGACCATCTGCGCACCGGCTTTTTCCCAGTCAGGACGTCCGGCGACAAAGTGGTCTTCCACCACCCACTGGATGAACGGTTCGCAGGCGATACCGCAAGGGTCAGCCACACCGCCGAGCGCCTGGGTAATTTCTTCCAGCGTAGTTTCAGTCGCCGCCGGAACGATGCGATCCACCATGGTGCTCGGGAAGGAGACGTTTTGGGTGATCCACTGAGTCAGTTCTGCTGAACGCGCTTTTGCCATCCCCAGAACGGCGTTTTTGACCACCAGACCGTTTTCCGGAATATTGTCACAACAAAGCACGGTAAAGCCCGGCAGGCCGCGCTCATGGCGCAGGCGCAGCGCTTCAACCAGCACGCCTGGTGCGGTGCAAGGGGCTTGTCCGCCCGCCAGATCCTGCTGGATTTTCGGATTTTGCAGATCAAGTTCACCGGTCCCCGGCTCAATGCAGTAGCCTTTTTCGGTGATGGTCAGCGAGACAATCGCCACCTGCGGTTCGGTCAGTTTTTCGAGAACCGCATCCAGCCCGTCAATCAGGCCGTGTACCGAGTCATGAGCCGAGCCGACAATAATCGCCTGATTACCCTCCGCACCTTTTTCCAGCACGGTGAACAAGTGGTTCTGCTCGCGCAGGGTTTTGATCAGGGTTTCATTGCCGAACAGACTGATTTCACAAATGCCCCAGTCGCCGCCCTGTAAATTCAACACCCGGTTGGTCAGCAGCGCCTGATGTGCGCGGTGGAAAGCGCCAAAGCCAAGGTGAATAATACGGCTTTTCAGTGCATCGCGATCGTAAGCAGGCAGCGATACGGCTGAAGGCAGGGACGCTGTGGCAATAGTTTTCATGCAATACTCCAGGCAAGTCAGAAAATAAAAAATTGGTCAGGCCAAATAGGGGCTGTTTACCCGTCAGTTCAATTTCATGCTGGATAAAGCGACGATTTAAGCCGAAATCAGGGCTTTGAGTGTAAAGTCATATGATAGAAAGGGGAATTGGTAAGTCCGGAAGGTCTCTCGTTTTGTGAAGTAGATCGAGAGTCTGGTGCATTTCTGCAAAGTTATGGCAATAAAAAAGGAACGCCGCGGCGTTCCTTCAAATTCTGGGGGAGCAGGGGTTAATCTGCGCGGCCCATGTAACGACGTTCAGCGATATGGATGCGGATTTTGTCGCCGGTGCTCAGGTATTCTGGCACCTGAATATTCAGGCCGGTTGCCATCACAGCCGGTTTAGTGCGTGAACTGGCGGAAGCGCCTTTGATACCCGGTGCCGTTTCCATAATTTCCAGATCGACGGTCTGCGGCATTTCCAGCGCCAGCAGCTGGCTGTCCAGCGTCAGAACCTGCATACCCTGCAAACCTTCTTCGGGAATAAACAGCAGTTCTTCTTCGATTTGCGATTTGTTGAAAGTGTACGGCGTGAAGTCTTCGTCATCCATAAAGATGTATTCGTCGCCGTCGACGTATGAGAAGTTCACTTTACGGCGGGTAAGGCTGACGGTGTCAAGAATGTCGTCACCCTTGAAGCGCTCTTCCACTTTGCCGCCGGTACGTACGTCTGAGAAACGCATTTTGTACAAGGTGCTGGCACCCCGGGCGCTTGGACTTTGAACATCGATATCTTTTACCAGCAGCAATTTGCCGTCGTAGTTCACAACGAAGCCGCGTTTAATTTCGTTAGCACGAGCCATATAAATACCTGTCGAGATAAAGAGGAAAATAATTTGCGACACGTTACCCGCGCCGCCGATTTCAGGCAAGCAGATAGCGCAAAAAGAGTCGGGAAAACCCACATTATTACGCATTTTTTTAGGCCAGCCCGTTGACGTTAAAAATGGGCGGTCAACTGTGTTAAAGCGTAGTAAATATTTCGCTGGTGGCGCAGTAAAGCGCCTGCTATTGTCGCGCCTCTAAACGAGGCCTGAGGAGGCTGTTGATGGACTGTCGTACTGATTGCGGAGCCTGTTGCATAGCGCCTTCAATTTCCAGCCCGATCCCCGGAATGCCGGACGGCAAACCTGCGAATACGCGTTGCGTTCAGCTGGCCGATAATTTCCTGTGTAAAATTTTTACCTCGCCGTTGCGCCCGAAAGTTTGCGCCAGTTTGCAGGCCAGCCGCGAGATGTGTTTCACCCATCGCGACCAGGCACTGACCTATCTGATTAAACTGGAAGCAGACACCGCACCTTAAGCTTCAGGGGCGACAGTTTCCGTGATCGGATCTTCCACGTTTTTCACATTCCAGATACACACCACCGACCCCACCACCATTGCCAGCGCGGCGTAAAACACGGCGTGATAGGTCCAGAACTGTGCGATAACGCCTGCCAGCGAACCGGCGAGGATCCAGCCCGCGCGCGTCGAGTTGGTGAAGAGTGTGGTAGCCGCGCCTGCCTGACCCGGCATCAGATCCTGAAAATACAACATCCCTATACCGGCCAGAATGCCGATGAAAATCGCGTTCAGCAGCTGTAAAGCAATCAACATGACCGCGCCGGTGGTAAACAACAGACACCCGTAGAAAATCACTCCGGCGACAACCGCCAGACGCATCAGGAAGCGTTTACCGAGTTGTCTCGCCAGATAACCGGCGATCAGCATCGTAGGGATTTCCAGACAGGCTGCGCTGCCCATCAGCACGCCTGCGAGTTTCTCCGGCAGACCCAGTTCGCGAACCACGTACAACGGCATATTGATCAGATAAATACTGTTGGCCGCCCACATTAACGAGCAGGCGATAAACAGCATCAGTGTGTCACGACGGTTTCGGCGCGGCGCTTCGAGTGTTGCTGAAGTCTTCATCCGCGCTTTCGGCATCGACGGCAAAAACACATATACCATTGCACCGCACACCAGAAATGCCAGCGTTGCTGCGCAGTACATAAAGGTAAAACCAAAGCCCATGGAGAGCGCGAACGCCAGCGGCGGACCTACGACCCACGCCAGTGAAACCTGCGCACGCAAAATAGAGCTGAACATGACGGCTTCGCGCCCGGTTTTCTCAGCATGTTCTCGTGCGAGTGCGAACATCTGCGGGTTGGCGGTGGAGCCGAAGCTCGACAGCAACACGCCAATAAACAGCAAAACAAAGTAGTTGCGGTTGAAAGCGAACAGCACGCACGCCAGCGCACCGAGCAGGCAGCAATAGAGGATCAGCGTTTTTCGGTCGCCACGTTTATCCGACCAGGTGGCCAGCAGTTGGCTGACGAAAATGCCGATCACCGCGCTGCCGGTAAAGAAGATGCCGACCATGAACGGGCTGACGTGCACCTGAGAGGTCAGAAACAGGCTGAGCGTTGGCGTTTGTAACGCACCCGCGATGCCGGTGAGAAAGGCGATGATCAGAAACGCCGTAGAGGTCATGTCGGGCAGGCGGCGGGCTGACGCTGTAGATGTTCGCATTGAGATAACTGTGCCAGAAGTAGGGAAGGGACGAAATTTGCGCGAATGTTACGACAGTTTAAAAAAAACAAAAACAGGTTTCGATCATCAAAAATGTAAACCCGGATGAATTTGCCATACTGAACAATAAAACCGCACTTTGTGTTAAATATAGCCGAAAGAGTGGGCCCGATAACAGCATCAAAAACTATCAGCTGACGTCAGCTTTTGACGTTTAAGCCTCAATACAATCGCGTCAGCCAGACTTCAGCATTTGTGTTAAGTGATTCGCTTCAGACGTTCTGAATAAAGGAAACTGTGCGTAGCATCAAAAAATCATCACGTGGAATCAGGGAATACTTGCTTTAAAAGCGAGGCCGATTAAGACTTCCTGAAACGTTTCAGCGTTATCAGTTTCAACAACGAAATCTGGTGACGCTCCTTTTTTCTCAGTAAAGCTGAAACGATTCAATTTCAGCAGGAGAGGAGAATTATGTTCCAACTGTCACAGCAAGATATTCATCTCGGTGCAGCTGCCAGCGATAAGCAGGAGGCCATTCGTCAGGTCGCCGCTGCGCTGACTCAGGCTGGCCGCGTTAGCGAAGGTTATGTAGACGGCATGTTAGCCCGTGAACTGCAAACCTCCACTTACCTCGGTAATGGCATCGCTATTCCTCATGGCACTACCGATACCCGTGATCTGGTGCTCAACACTGGTGTTCAGGTTTATCAGTTCCCGCAGGGCATTGCCTGGGGCGAAGATCAGACGGCTTACATCGTGATTGGCATCGCAGCCCGTTCTGATGAACACCTCAGCCTGCTGCGTCAGCTGACGCACGTTCTGAGCGATGACAGTGTGGCTGAACGTATGGCGAAAACAGATTCAGCTGAAGAACTGCGCAGCCTGCTGATGGGTGAGAAGAACGCCGCTGAGTTCCTTTTTGATACGCAATTAATTGCTGTGGATGTCGCCGCAGATAACCTGATCACCCTGCAGGCGCTGAACGCTGGTCGTCTGCAACAGATTGGTGCGGTTGATACGGCCTTTGTCAGTGACGTGATCAGCCGCAAACCGCTTAATCTGGGTCAGGGCATCTGGCTGAGCGACAGCACCGAAGGCAACCTGAAAAGCGCGGCAACAGTCAGTCGTGCTCAGCAGGCTTTCGAACTGGACGGTGAAAAGGTAGCGTTGCTGCTGACGATTTCCGTCGCCGACGATCAGCCGCTGAACGTGCTGAACTACTTAAGCGATCTGCTGATTGCTAACAAAGCTGAACGCCTGCTGACGGCTGACGCCGTGGGTGTGCTGGCCTTGCTGACCAGCGAAGTCGCAGAAGAGGCCAACGTGCTGACTGCTGAATACGTGATCCGCAACGAACACGGTTTGCATGCGCGTCCGGGTACGGCGTTGGTCAATGTGATCAAGCAGTTCACCAGCGAAATCACCGTCACCAATCTTGATGGCAGCGGTAAACCTGCCAACGGCCGCAGCCTGATGAAAGTCGTCGCGCTGGGCGTGAAAAAAGGTCATCACCTGCGCTTTACCGCCAGCGGTGAAGATGCCGAACTGGCATTGAAATCCATCGGTGAAGCTATTTCTGAAGGTCTGGGGGAGGGCGCATGAGCCGCAGAGTCGCCACAATTACCCTAAACCCGGCGTACGATTTAGTGGGCTATGTGCCCGAAATCGAGCGCGGTGAAGTAAATCTGGTGCAGACCACCGGCCTGCACGCCGCAGGTAAAGGCATCAACGTTGCGAAAGTGCTCAAAGATCTGGGCATCGACGTTACCGTTGGCGGCTTCCTCGGTAAAGAAAATCAGGACGGCTTTCAGCTGCTGTTTAGCGATCTGGGTATCGCCAACCGGTTCCAGGTGGTGAACGGGCGTACCCGCATCAACGTCAAACTGACCGAAAAAGATGGTGAAGTCAGTGACTTCAACTTCTCCGGTTTCAACGTGACGCCGGCGGACTGGGAACGTTTCGTGACGGATTCCCTGTCATGGCTCGGCCAGTTCGACATGGTTTGTGTCAGCGGCAGCCTGCCAGCGGGCGTTGATCCTGACGCATTTACTGACTGGATGAAACGCCTGCGCGCACAGTGCCCGTGCATCATTTTCGACAGCAGCCGTGAAGCACTGGTTGCTGGCCTGAAAGCCGCGCCGTGGCTGGTTAAACCTAACCGTCGTGAGCTGGAAATTTGGGCTGGCCGTAAATTGCCAGAACTGAGTGACGTGGTAGAAGCCGCGCACGCCTTGCGTGACCAGGGCATCGCCCATGTGGTGATTTCTCTGGGTGCAGAAGGTGCCTTGTGGGTTAACGCATCCGGTGCATGGATCGCCAAACCGCCTGCTTGTGAAGTTGTCAGTACCGTCGGTGCCGGTGACTCCATGGTCGGTGGCCTGATCTACGGCTTACTGATGCGCGAATCCAGTGAACATACGCTACGACTGGCAACCGCCGTTGCCGCCCTGGCTGTCAGCCAGAGTAATGTCGGTGTCACCGATCGTCCGCAGCTCGCGGCGATGATGGCCCGTGTTGATCTGAAACCCTTTTAATTCGCAGGAGGCAGAATGAAAACGCTGCTGATGATAGACAGTTCGCTGGGACAGGCTCGGAGCCATCTGGCGAAAAATTTGCTTGCTGCTGCCGTAGCGAAAGCCGGGCACCAGCTGGTTGAGCAAGCTGCTGACGCTGAAATCGTGATCGTCGCTGGTGAAAACGTGCCAAACGACGCGACGCTGACCGGCAAAAATATTTATACCGGTGATGTGGCTGCTGCGGTTCGCGAACCAGAGGCTTTCGTGCAACGCGCACTGGCTGAAGCGAAACCTTACGTTGCTCCTGCTGTGGTTGCTGCAGTTTCAGCACCGGCTGCCAATGGTCCAAAACGTATTGTGGCGATCACCGCGTGCCCGACTGGCGTAGCGCACACCTTCATGGCGGCTGAAGCCATCGAAAGTGAAGCTAAGAAACGCGGCTGGTGGGTGAAAGTTGAAACCCGTGGTTCCGTGGGTGCCGGTAACGCCATCACACCTGAAGAAGTGGCCGCAGCCGATTTGGTGATTGTCGCGGCAGACATCGAAGTGGATCTGGCGAAGTTTGCCGGTAAGCCGATGTACCGTACTTCTACGGGTCTGGCACTGAAAAAGACCAAGCAGGAACTGGATAAAGCGCTGGTTGAAGCTGAAGTATTTGCCCCTAACGCACAGGGCGCCGCTTCAACCACGAAGAAGAAAGAAGTGGGCGGTTCAGGCCCATACCGTCACCTCCTGACCGGCGTGTCTTACATGCTGCCGATGGTGGTTGCGGGTGGTCTGTGTATTGCACTTTCCTTCGTATTCGGTATTAAGGCCTTTGAAGTGAAGGGCACGCTGGCGGCCGCGCTGATGCAAATCGGTGGCGCTTCCGCCTTCGCGCTGATGGTGCCGGTTCTGGCTGGTTTCATTGCCTTCTCCATCGCTGATCGTCCGGGTCTGACCCCAGGTCTTATCGGCGGTATGCTGGCTGTCAGCACCGGTGCTGGTTTCCTTGGCGGTATCATTGCCGGTTTCCTGGCGGGTTACGTGGCGAAAGCCATCAGCGGCAAGCTGAAGTTACCGCAAAGTATGGAAGCCCTGAAGCCTATTCTGATCATTCCACTGGTAGCGAGTCTGATTACCGGTCTGGTCATGATTTACGTGGTCGGTACGCCGGTTGCTAAAATCATGGCGGGTCTGACTGCCTGGCTGCAATCCCTGGGTACAGCGAATGCGGTACTGCTGGGCGCAATCCTGGGTGCGATGATGTGTACCGATATGGGTGGCCCGGTGAACAAAGCAGCTTACGCGTTCGGCGTGGCACTGCTGAGTTCTTCCGTCTACGCACCAATGGCTGCCATCATGGCTGCCGGTATGGTGCCACCGCTGGCGATGGGGCTGGCAACGCTGTTGGCGCGCAATAAGTTCGAGCAGAGTGAACGTGAGGGCGGTAAAGCGGCGCTGGTTCTGGGCCTGTGCTTTATCTCCGAAGGTGCGATTCCTTTCGCAGCCCGTGACCCGATGCGCGTATTGCCTTGCTGTATCGTAGGGGGGGCCGTGACAGGTGCTCTGTCGATGGCCTTCCACGCACAGCTGATGGCACCGCACGGTGGTCTGTTCGTGCTGCTGATCCCTGGCGCAATCACACCGGTTCTGGGTTATCTGATTTCGATCATTGTGGGTACTGTGCTGGCGGGTGGCGCTTACGCGGTACTGAAACGTTCAGACGCGGCGGTAGCGGCTAAAGCCGTCATCTAGAAGTGTTTTAGTTTGTTGAAAGGCGCGACGTGAAAATGTCGCGCCTTTTTTATTGCAGTGGCCGCTGTAATGAGGCGGGTTTCAGGTACTTTTTGAACACGTTCAGAGGCTATGTCAAACCGGTCGGATCTTGACCTTGATTTTTAATTTATTCCTCCCGAAACGCCAGTGCCACCCCCAGCGAATCCGCTGCGCGAACCAACACCCTACGGGTTAAGTCATTAAACGGTATTTCCCCCACCCGCAAACTATTACGCACTGCCTCCAGCGAACGCGTCGCAAACTCTAACCCGACCATTCGTGCGCCGCCGCCGTCTCCCTCCGGCACAATGGCGAATTCCGCTGTGGCCTGCGTGGGTGTCACGAAGCGGACGGTGGCGCGACCGGCACGCAGAATCACGCCATCGGCGTCACTGTGCAAGGCTTCAGCGCCAAACAACTCCCCGTAGACACGTGCCGCAGCCTGCGGGTCAGCGGCGGAAATCACAAAGCCTGTGATGTCCGCCACACCGTTAGGGTGGTGCTGCCATTCATTGCGCCATACCAGCTCCGGTGTCAGGTGATGGCAAAAGAAACTGCGGCCATTGGGTACGCGATCGGCGGCCAGCGGAACGGTGCGGAACCGCGCATTGGGCGAGGTGCCATCGTTGAGTGACACAGGCCGGAAGAATTCAGCGGGAGGCGATCCTGCGATGTTTTGCTTTTGCAGATGATGGTAAACCGCCGCCGAATTCTGCGTTTTCCACACCAGCCCGGTCAGCCCGAGCGGAGCCTGCCACAAGTCAGTGCGGGTGTGGGCATTGCCCGGTTCATAACCGAGCAGTTCGAGATAGTTTTCGCTAAAAATCGCCAGATGATTGCTCGATCCCAGCGAGTGATGCCCGCGCGCGGTGAGATGAAATCCTAACCTGCGAAACTGTTGTTCGGAATGGTTGAGCTGTTCGGCGACGTTGATCACCACGTGGTCGAGCTGCGGGCGGAGGGACTCAGTCATTGAACGGTTCCCCCAGCGTTAACATCAGACGGTTTGCCCAGGCGAAAAACGCAGTGGACTGAGCCAGATCGACGATCTCCAGTTCGCTCAGACCCTGATCGCGCAGGGCGGCGATGTGCTGAACCGTGGCGACCGGCGGGGTGGCGGAGAGTGAGGCTGCGAAGTCGATTTCAGCCTGCCAGCGCGGGGACTGGTCTTTGCTGAGAATGCCACCCGGTGCGGTGTCGATCAGGCGCTGAACATCGTCGGTTTGCTTTGACAGCTGGCTAGCCTTGCGCGAATGGACCGATGCACAGAAGATACAGCCGTTGATTTTACTGGCAACGGTCGCGGCCAGTTCACGCTCTTTGCGCGGCAGGCCGCCGGAGGTAAAGAAAATGCCTTTGTCGGTCAGTGTGCGTTGCTCCAGCACCGGCAGGTTGCGGCCTAACAGACGGAAGTAGTCGGAATCTGTATGGCCGAACTTCGCCAGAATCGCCTGCTGGGCTTCATCGAACTCTTCCAGCTTTTTCGCCGGGATCCACGGCTCCCAGCCGAGTTCCTCCTGCGTAAATGCCTGCGGAGCGTCGCGGCCATTATGTGTATTGGGATCGGTGCGCCAGAACGCCGCGCCAACCGGTTTGTTGCTGCCGTTATCCACCGGCTTACCGCCGATCAACCGATAGCTGCGCAACGCGCGGCTCTGGAAACTGACGAAGGAAATCAGCTGAGACAGCGTGACAATCGCATCCACCGACCAGCCTGCTTTTCTCAGCGCCTGCAAATGTGCGGGCGTGGCGCTGGCCGGTTTGAAACTCAGGCGTTCACCGTGCGTCAGCGCTGCGTCGAGGCGGGCAGTTTCATCGATGTCGGGCAAATCCTGCAAACGCTCGGAATAGTGGTTAGTCAACTGGGAGTCTCCGTGCCAGCGCGCCACGTTTTGCGCCAGACGCAGGCGCTCCGCCAGCGTGAAATCCACGCCATCCTGTTCGGTAAACAGCGCATCGTAGCTGCCCTGCGCGTGGCGGGTGGCGGCATCGCGCGTTTCACGCGCCTGTTTCAGTTCAGACGCCGGTGCAATCTCGGCCAGTTTTTCCAGCAGGTCGGTCGAATAGTCGGTCATTGGGTTTCCTTGGAGAAAGAGGTGTCAGAGGAGGACGTGGACACGGCGCGTGACGGCGTGCGGCGAACCCAGCCGAGTGCCGGAGCAACGTGACGGGCGATCAGTTCGATAGAGCGTAAAATATACGGATGCGGCGGATCGATGGAGTGCACCTGAAATGCCAGATCGGTGACGCGGGCCAGTGCGGTATCGGCCTGCAACGAGGCGGTTACCTGCGCCGCTGTGCCGAGATGGACGTCGAACGCGCGGATGTAATCATCCAGCGTATCGCCTTTCACAATTTGACCGCTGGCGCGGTGATTTTCGGCCTGACGGTGCAGGCCTTTTTGCGCCAGCTCGCGGGCTTCCTCGCCATTCTCGGTGACGAACGCGGTGCGAGAGCCCATGATGCGCGGTGCAACGCCGTCAGGCAGTGCATCGAGATAGGCATCAATGATCGGGTTTTGCAGTTCGTCGAGGCGCAAATCAGGGGCATCCGCCGGTCGTGGCTGAGTACGCGAAAGCATCAGTCCATCGCCGGATTTACCGGCACGCGCGCCGCCGTCCACGGAGAATGTCGCCTGCCAGACGCAGTGCGCCAGGTGCGGCGCTGCCGGATACAGGCGATTGTCAGTGCCCGCCAGCTTTTCGCCACGCCATGCACTCAACAGGGTATGCAGGTTATGGGCAAATGCCGCGCCGCGATCCTGGCTTTCCAGTCCGAATGGCGGAAAGGACGTCGGTGTACCGCCTGAGCCGAGACCGATCTCCAGCCGCCCGCCACTGAGCAAATCCAGCACGGCGGTGTCTTCCGCCACGCGCAGCGCATTTTCCATCGGCAGTGTAATCACGCCGGTACCGAGGCGGATATAACGGGTGTGGGCCGCCACCTGCGCGAGGAATACCAGCGGCGCGGGCAGGCCGCCTTCGGCCTCGTGGAAATGGTGCTGCGCGACCCATGCGGAATCAAAACCCAGCTGCTCGGCGTGAATGATTTGCTCGGTCGCCAGCCGGTAACGCTCCTGCGCGCTGGTGTTGTCCAAAAGGCGGGTAAAAAATCCAAGACGTTTACTGCTCATAATTTTCCTCTCAGGCGGCGCGGTGGCGGCCGGGAATGGCATCAATAAGCTGACGGGTGTAATCGCTGGAAGGCAGCGCAAAAACCGCTTCCACCTCACCGGAATCCACCTGCTGCCCGCGGTTTAACACCGAGACGCTGTGGGAGATTTGCCGGACGGTCGCCAGATCGTGCGAGATAAATAAATAGGTCAGGCCGAGCGAATCCTGTAGCTGCGAAAGTAACGTGAGGATCTGCGCCTGTACCGTGACGTCGAGCGCCGAAGTAGCTTCATCGAGGATCAGAACCTTCGGTTCGAGGATCAGGGCGCGCGCAATCGCCACGCGCTGGCGCTGGCCGCCGGACAGCTCACGCGGTTTGCGGCTGAGCAATTCCTCTGGCAGCGCCACGCGGCGGGCGATATCCAGCACGCGCTGCCGACGTACTGCGGACGGTATTTTTTCGAAATTCAGCAACGGTTCTTCGATCACGCTGAACAGGGTTTGTGACGGATCCAGTGAGGCAAATGGATTCTGATACACCAGCTGAATTTTCTTGCGCAGCTGGCGCAACGGTTCACCTTTGAGGCGGGTGATGTCTTCACCGTCAATCAGAACGCGGCCTTTATCCGGTTTCTGAAAACCGAGCAGAATGCGCGCCAGCGTGGTTTTCCCGGAGCCGGATTCACCGACCAGCGAATGCGTTGTCCCGCGCGCAATGCTGAACGAGACATTATCCACCGCCCGGAAAGCAGCCTGATTATTACCGCCGAGCGTGAAGTCGTGCGTCACGCCTTCTACGACTAAGACCGGTTCGTTGCTGGCCTTTCTTTGTGCCCGGTGACGGCCTGACAGAGCAGGAACGTCGGCGAACAACTGGCGGGTGTATTCGCTTTTTGGCGCGCGGAGCACTTCAGCGGTGATGCCCTGTTCCTGCACTTTGCCGTGACGGAAAACCAGCAGCCGGTCGGCGCGTTCGGCGGCGATCGCCAGATCGTGCGTGACCAGCAATACGGCGGTACCGAACTCACGGCGAAGATCGTCGATTAAGTCCAAAATGCGCTTTTGCACTGTCACGTCCAGCGCGCTGGTCGGTTCATCGGCGATAATCAGCGCCGGTTGCAGTGCGATGGCAATCGCAATCAGCACGCGCTGTTTCATGCCGCCGGACAACTCGTGCGGATACTGCTTCGCGCGTTGTTCAGGGTGCGTGAGGCCGACGCGGGTCAGCAGTTCCACCACGCGTTCATCGCGCTGTTTACGCGGCATACGCTGATGGATGTCGAGAATTTCCGCCACCTGTGAGCCGATGGTTTTCACCGGGTCCAGCGAACTGGTCGGGTCCTGTGGGATCAGACTGATGCCTGCCCCGCGCAGAGCATCGAGGCGGCGCTGCGACCACTGGCTGATGTCGGTGCCGTTGAGTCGGATTTCACCCTGATCGATATGACCGTTTTCCGCCAGCAGGCCGATGATTGCCTGCGCAGTGGTGGTTTTGCCAGAGCCGGATTCACCCACCAGCGCCAGCACTTCTCCGGCGTGAATGGAAAACGAAACGTTGTGCACCACCGGTTTGCCGTCGTAGGCAATCGTAACGTTTTCCAGTTCAAGAACCGGGAGGGTGTCATGTTTCAACGTGGCCTGTGCGTTCATCGCGTTCTCCTGCGTAATGACTGGCTGATGCGGTTGGCGGAAAGCACCACCAGTACCACGACAATGCCGGGGAAGGTGGTCAGCCACCAGGCAGTTGAAATGTAGTTACGGCCTTCAGCTATCAGCAAACCCCATTCTGGCGTCGGCGGCGGTGTGCCATAGCCGAGGAAACTGAGGGTGGAAATTGCCAGTATCGCGCTGCCGAACTGCAGCGCCGAGAAGGCGATGACCGAGGTCAGCGAGTTGGGCAAAATATGTCGCCAGAGGATTGAAAAGAAGGTGCCGCCGCTGCCGTAAGCGGCTTCGACGTAATCGCTGTGTCGCACCAGCACCACTTCGGCACGCGCCAGGCGGGCGAAGTTGGCGACCGAGGTCACACCGACGGCAATCGCCGCGTGCACCGTGCCGAAGCCGAGCAGAATAATCACGCTCAGTGAAAGCAGCAGGCCGGGAATCGAGAGAAGCACGTCGTTGATGCGCATGACGATGGCATCAACGACGCCGCCGCTGGCACCGGCCGCCAGCCCTAAAGCGGTGCCAAGCACCAGTCCCAGCGCTACGGCGACCAGCGCACCCGAGAGTGAATGCGAAGCGCCGTACACAATGCGCGCGTAAACGTCGCGGCCAAGCTGGTCGGTGCCGAGCCAGTGTCCGGCCTGCGGCGCCAGACGCTGCGCGCCGGCGATGCCTTCGGTGCCGCTGTAATCCGTAAACCATCCGGGCGCGATAGCCCAGAGAATGACGGTTGCCATCACCAGCCAGGCTAAAATCAGCGCCGGTTGCAGGCGGGCGGTTTTCCAGCGGCGGCGCTGCGTGAGGGGCAAAGAGAGTGCGCTTTTGCCAAGCGGTAAGCTGCTCATGAGGTGGCTCCGGCGGAACGTTTAGCGGAAGTTTTCAGACGCGGGTCGAGCAGCGGATAGAGCAGATCGACCAGTAAATTGATGCCGACAAAGGCGGCGGCGGAAATCACCACAATCGCCTGCAATACCGTGACGTCCTGATTATTTACCGCTTGCTGCGTCAGCTGACCAAGGCCGTTGAGACCGAACACGGTTTCGGTGATAAGCGCCCCGGCAATCAGTTCGCCAAACAGCAGACCGGCAATGGTTAACGCTGGAAGCAGGGCATTTCGCGCCACGTGTCGCCACAGCACACCGCTGCGGCTTGCACCCTTGGCGCGGGCGACGGCTACAAATGGCTGGGTCTGAACCTGATCGATACTGCGGATGAGGATTTGCGCCAGCGGCGCGGAAATCGGCACCGCCAGCGTGACGATCGGTAAAATCAGCCCGACCCATTCGCCGGGGTTAATCACCGGGATCCAGCGCAGGTGGAAGGAGAAAATCTGGATAAGTACAATGCCCAGCCAAAAGGTCGGTATGGAAATAAACAGTGAGGGCACCGACTGCAACAGGTTTTTCAGCCAGCCGAAATGGAGCAGGCTGGAGAGAAACGCCAGTGCGAAGGCCACCACGGCGGCCAGCGCAAAGCCAATCAGCGCCAGCCGCAGTGTAGGCGGGAAGTTCGTGCTGAGTAATTCAGTGACCGGTACGCCAGCCTGAATTGAGTACCCCAAATCCCCGCGCAGGAAATTGCCCAGCGTATGCAGATATTGCTGCACCAGCGGCACATCCGCGCCGTAGGCCGCACGCATATCGGCGATTTGCGCCGGGCTCAATCCCATGTCCGGGTTCTGGAATTTAATCAGAATTGCGTCGCCCGGCAGTACCTGCAACAGGATGAAGGAGACGGTAAACGCCGCCCACAACACCAGCACAGCCTGACCCAGACGACCGCCCACGTATCGGTTCATCATTCACTCCTGCCTGTTAATGCTTTTCCAGCCATGCGCCGTAGAAGCTCGGACGACCAACGGCTTCGAAATTCACGCCTTTCAGATACGGCGCACCGGCAAAGACCTGTGGCTCTTCGAAAATCGGAATGATGTAAGCCTGATCGAGCAGGTAATTCTGCACATCCGCCGTCAGCGCCAGACGTTTTTTCGGATCCACTTCTGCCGAAATAGCGGTCAGCAGATCATTAAGTTTGTCGTCACGGAAGCTTTTCACCTTGCTGCTCAGGCCGCCTTTTTGCAGCAGCGCATCACGGTTGGTCGGGTAGAACGAGCTTTTGATGACGTCAGGATCGGCGCGGCCAACTTCGACGACGTTAGCCGGCGTTTTTTCCGGATCAAGGTTATCCGCCACGCGGCTGCCTGCGTCTCCGGCCAGAATATTTAGCTTCGCGCCGACCTGACTCCACTGCTGGGAAACCAGCTGCAACACCTCTTTGTTCTGCGGCTGCGGCAGCGATTCATAAATTGTCAGCGCCAGCGTTTTGCCGTCTTTCTGACGGATGCCGTTCGCGCCCGGTTTCCAGCCCGCTTCGTCGAGTAACTTTTTGGCGAGCGTCGGGTCATAGGTCAGCTTGTGGCTGAGATCAACGTAACCGGCAGCGGTTTTGGCGATGACCGAGGTGGCCTGCGGATAGTTTGGTGAAAAGAGGGTATCGACCACCTGCTTGCTGTTGGTGGCGTGCAGCAGTGCCTGACGTACTTTCAGATCTGACACCAACGCGTTATCCGGGCGGAAGGCGATGCCATCGTTCACGCCTTTGGTCGGCGCGGCATAAATCGGGAAGTTCTGGTCTTTGGCCTGCTTTTCATCATACGCCTGAACCTGACGGATGAAATCGGCCTGACCCGCCAGCAGCGCGCCGATACGCACGCTGTCTTCGCCGGTGACGATCACTTTGATTCCGTCGAGATTGGCGCGGCCCTGCTGTTTGAGGTTTTTCGGACCCCAGTTGTACTCTTTACGCGCTGTCAGATCGACTTCGCGTCCGAGGGTTTCTTTGCTGACCACAAACGGACCGGAGCCGATGATGTGCGTCGCATCGCCCAGCGTATCAAAATTGCGGTTCAGCGTGCTCAGTGAAACCAGCCCCGAGCCAATCGTGGCCGTCCCTTGCAGGAAGCCCGGAGAGGATTTTTTGAAATAGAACTTCACGGTCAGCGGGTCGATCACTTCGCTGTGGTCGTAGTTATTAATGACTTCGGAGACCGGCAGATGATGCTCTTTGTTGCCAAGGCCGTAGGTGTCAAAGTTTTTAGCCACCGCATTGGCGTCGAGCGGCGTGCCGTCGGAGAAGGTCACGCCCGGACGCAGTTTGAAGGTGTACTCGGTTTTGTCGGCATTGAACGTCCAGGATTCAGCGATCCAGGGTTCCACTTCCAGCGTCTGCGGGTTCTGATAAGTCAGTTTATCGGTTATCTGATTGAGAATGCCGCCGTTCGGGTAGAAGCCGCCCGCCGGAGGATAGAGATTGGTGTGTGCCTGCTGTTCGAGATAAATCAGTGTGCCGCCCTGAACCGGCGCGCCATCGGCGGCAAATACGGTGGACGCACTGGTGAGAAGAACCCCTAAAGCCAGTGCGCGAGCGAGGGCGCTTTTCCGGCGAATGTTTTGCATAGTTAAACCCTTTTCTTATAAGCAGATGAATCACTTTTCCGTTCGCATAGAACGAAAGTGCTGGATCCATAACAAACCAATTTAAAGGGCAGGTGAACGAAGGAAATCTGCATTGCTTAGCTGGAAAACAGGAATGGGGAAGGCAGAAAGAAAAAAACCAGCGGCTAAACCGGACGGGTGGACCGGCTAACCGCTGGCGATCATCAAAAATGATGAGCTAAGGAGAAACTGAGGTCGTCAGTGATCTTTTAATGCAGCTTCTGTGCCAGTTTCTGAAACAGGCAATGTTTTCTCTTTGTTGCTGCGGCTCAGAAAGGCGTTCAGCAGGATCGCACCGAACGTCGCTGTGCCGATACCGCCCATGCTGAAGCCGCCAAGGCTCAGGGTAAAATTGCCTGCGCCCAGTACCAGCGTGACTGCAACCATGATCAGATTGCCGTTAAGCGCCAGATCTACCTGGTTTTGTACCCAGATGCGCGCACCGGCTACCGCAATCAGCCCGAACACCACGATTGACGCGCCGCCGAGCACCGGGCCGGGAATGGTGTGGATGAGTGCACCAAATTTGGGCGAGAAGCCCAACACAATGGCAACAATAGCTGCCGCGACGAAAATCAGCGTGGAGTAAATTTTGGTGACCGCCATGACGCCAATGTTTTCTGCGTAGGTGGTGACGCCCGTTCCGCCTGCTGACGCAGAAAGTAACGTCGCCAGACCATCGCCAACAAACGCGCGGCCCATATACGGGTCGAGGTTTTTGCCGGTCATGCCTGCGACCGCTTTAATGTGGCCGAGGTTTTCTGCCACCAGAATCACCGCCACCGGCGCTATCATCAGCATGGCATGCGAACTGAAGACCGGCGTGGTGATGGCCGGAACGCCAAACCACGGTGCCTGCGCCACGGCCGAAAAATCTACCGGCGCGCCGAGCCCCAGTCCGTTGGTCACCACCATATAAATCAGGTAGGCGGCGATAAGGCCGAGCAACAACAGCAGACGTTGCACCAGACCGCGCGTGAAGACGGCCACTGAACCGATACACAGCACCGTCATCACCGCCATCCAGCTGTCGAAGGATGACGCCGAGACGCTGTTAATGGCGATCGGCGCGAGGTTCAGGCCTATCGCCATCACTACCGCCCCGGTCACCACCGGCGGCATCAGACGTTCAATCCAGCGCGTACCAACGGCCATCACCACAAATCCGATCAGGGTATAGACCACGCCGCAGGCAATAATCCCGCCGAGCGCCACGCCGATATTCGGGTTAGCGCCGTGGCCGCTGTAGCCGGTCACCGCGATGACCAGCCCGACAAACGCTGCGCTGGAACCGAGATAACTGGGAACACGTCCGCCGACTACCAGGAAGAACAGCAGGGTGCCGATACCGGACATCAGGATCGCCATATTGGCGTCGAAGCCCATCAGCAGAGGCATCAGCACGGTGGCACCAAACATCGCCACCGTATGTTGCAGTCCCATCACCACAGTCGGCCCTAATGGCAGCCGTTCTTCCGGCGCGATCACTGCGCCATCTAAATTGCCTTCTCTTTTACGCCATGTTGGAAAGTAAGTGTTCGCCATGCTGTGTTCCCTAATCAGGTTGAATTAACAGGCAGACTGACGCATCAGCGGGTGATAGCGGCGGTCGAAATACACCAGTCCATGGCGTTCGTCGTTACGTCGCAGCGCGACGGCTTCACAGATAAGAATGTCATGGGTGCCGACGCTGGTGATCTGCGTGACCTTACAGTCAAAAGACACCAGCGCGTCGGTGAGGACTGGCGAACCGGTGGCCAGACGGGCCCACTCGGCGGCCCCGAAACGTTGTTCCATCGGCGTTTTTCCGCCGAACAGGTTGGACAGCGACTCATGGCAGTCCGCCAGCGTGTTTACACACAGCACCTGATTTTCCTTAAAAACGGAATATACCGAGGCCGAGCGGTTGAGGCACACCAGCAGCGTGGGCGGAGAATCGGTGACGCTGCACACCGCCGAGGCGGTGAATCCGGCACGGCCAGCGGGGCCGTCGGTGGTGATGATGTTGACGGCGGAACCGAGGTGCGCCATCGCATCGCGATACTCTTTTTTTTCAACGGCAGCTTGCTTCTCAACAGCGGCTTTTTCCTCAACCGCGCTGATCGCGGCAGGTGCAACGGGTAAATCCACGGCATTCAGTGTGGTTTGCATGAGCGGGTCCTCAGAGTTATGTCAGTGACTTACAGCACACGACAGGCGCGGTCGAAATCCAGTCGCGGCGCGCGCGGATATACTTTGCTGTTATCGCCGTAGCCGATATTTATCAGAAAATTGGATTTCCAGCCGGTATCCGACAGGAAGGTTTCATCCACTTTGGCATTGTCAAAACCGGACATCGGGCCGGTATCAAGCCCCAGCGAGCGGCAGGCGAGGATCAGATATGCCGCCTGCAAACTGCTGTTACGAAACGCGGTATCGTGGGCCAGTTGCGGACTGGAGGTGAACCACGAACGGGCATCGCCGGACGGAAACAGTTCTGGCAGCAACTCGTAAAACTCCGGATCCCAGGCGATGATCGCCGTGACCGGCGCGGTCATGGTTTTTTTCAGATTGCCGCTCGATAACGCCGGAGCCAGCTTTTCTTTCGCTTCCTGACTCTGGATAAACACGATGCGTACCGGGCTGCAATTGGCGGAGGTCGGCCCCATACGCGCCAGATCATAAATCGTTTTCAGCTGTTCACCGGTGACCGGTTTGTTCTGCCAGCCATTGTGGGTACGGGCTTCGGTGAATAAAGTCGCCAGTGCGCTGGCGGTTAATGCTTCGGCCATGATGTCTCCGTGGGCAGGTGACTGGACGGCGTGGCCGTGTTTTGCGATGAATGCCGTAGCAGCCAGTCCAGTAAAATAGGGTTAAAGGTATCGGGGTCAGTTACGCTCATCGCATGGCCGCCGTACAACATTTGCGTGTGTTCACCGTTGGGCAGGCGCGCGGCGAGATCGACGGAGCGCATCCAAGGCACCAGCAAATCATCTTTGCAGCTCAATGCCAGCGTCGGGGCGATCACCTGCCCGATCGTTTCGGTGAGATCGGATGCCATCAGCGCCTGTAAGCGGTGCAGGAGGTTTTCCATCCCCTGAAAATGCGCCACCTGATGCTGGCGCTCTTCCTGTAACAACGCTTCGTTTGCAGAAAGCCAGTCACCGGGATACAGAAACAGCGGCTGCGCCTGCACGTAGGCATCGACGCCGCTGTTGAGCAGCAGATTCTGACGCACTTCAAAGCAGCGACGGGTCTGGCTGTCGAGCCTCGCCCAGCCGTTGATCACCACCAGACTTTGCAGCAGCGCCGGATAACGCAGGGCAAGGTGCAGGCCGATAATGCCGCCGAGGGCGTGACCCACCAGATGACAGCGGTTGATGTCCAGTTCGTTGAGCAGCCCGGCCAGTTCGTCGGCCATGTCTTCCATCCGGTAACCTGCGGGGACGCTGCCCTGGCTGGCGCCGGTACCGTGCTGGTCATACACCACCACGCGAAAATGTTCATTCAGCAATGAGAGTTGTGGCTGCCAGAAACTGCCCGAACCCCCGAGGCCGGAGGAGAGCACCACGGTTTCGGCATCTGCATTTTTCTTACCTGACACCTTGTAATACATAGCGTTACCTCACGGCTTACCGATATGGGCAATCGATGCGATTTCGATCAGCGCGCCCGGTTTCACCAGCCCGCACTGAATGCAGAACCGCGCCGGTTTTTCGCCGGGGAAATATTGTGCGTAAACCTGATTCACCGCCGCGTAATTCGCCCAGTCGGTGATGAAAATCGAGTTCATGGTGACGTCATCCATCGTGCCGCCAGCGGTTTCGATCACACTTTTGATGATCTCCAGCACATGGCGGGTTTGCGCTGCGGCATCACCCAAATGCACGACGTTGTTATCTTTATCAAAAGGCAGCGTACCGGAGACATACACCACGCCATCGGCCAGCGTGCCCGGAACAAACGGCGCCAGTGGTACGCCGGTACCGGCTGGAATAATTGCACTTTTAGGCATTCGCGTTTCCTTATCTGCGGCCGGTCAGGCTGCGTTTAGTTCAGATTTGTAACCCACCGCATTGCAGAAACTGCGCACGTCCGATACCCAGCCGAAGAACGTTTCGATGTTGTAGATTGCCGCTTTTTGCGCGAACTCCGGGCCTGCCTGATGGGTGGCGTCTTCCAGCACCACACCGAAATACTCGAGGAAGAAACCGTCACGCAGCGTGGATTCAACACACACGTTGGTGGCGATGCCGGTGAAGACCAGATGATGAATGCCGTAGCTGCGCAGCAGGCTGTCGAGCTGGGTATTGAAGAAGCCGCTGTAACGCGGTTTTGGCAGTACAATGTCGCCCGGTTGCGGCTGGATCTCATCCACCAAATCGTAATCCCAGTCGCCTTTCGCCAGCAGTTTGCCCATCAGTTCCGGGCGTTTGCGCATGGTTTTCAGCGCGTTAGATTTGTGGAAGTTCGGTGAACCCGCACCGCCCGCTTCGACGTACTGATTGTCCCAGCCGTTCTGGAAGAAAATCACTTTAATACCTGCGGCACGTGCGGCGGAAATTGCCACTTTGATGTTGGCAATCACCGGTGCGGTGGCGGAAACATCAAAACCCGCCAGATCCAGATAACCGCCTTGCGACGCGTAGGCATTCTGCATATCCACGACGATCAGTGCCGTTTGTTGCGGCGTGAAGGCGATGGCTTCCGGACGGGCGGTGAGGATAGTTTCGTCACCGGTATTTTTCGGCTCGCGGCGGACAATGGTCTGGTGGTCGACCGCTTTAGGTTTCTCAAAAAAAGTCATTACGCTACCTCTTTCTGTTCTGCCGCGATGTGCTGGCGGGTTTTCATTAATGGCTGGATGAAGCGACCGAAGTTTTCGATACCTTCCACGAAATCATCGAAGGTCAGCAGAATGCCTTCTGCGCCCGGCACGGTGTCGATTTCATCGAGCATTTTGGCGACGCTGGCATAAGAGCCAACCAGCGTACCCATATTAATATTGACCGCAGAGGTCGGGTCAGCCATCTGGCGGACGTTGGTGTCAGCACCGGATTTGGTGTCTTTGCTGCTTTGATCGGTGAGCCATGCCAGCGCACCGGCGTCGGCGCCGGATTTATACAGCTCCCATTTTGCACGGGCGGCGGCATCGGTTTCATCGGCGATAATCATAAACAGTACATAAGAAGAGACGTCCCGGCCTTCGGCTTCGGCGGCGGTTTTCATACGTGCGGCGGTCGGTGCGAAAGCGGTCGGGGTGTTGACGCCTTTGCCGAAGCAGAAGTTGAAGTCAGCGTGTTTGGCGGAGAAGGCCATGCCGGCGTCGCTTTGTCCGGCGCAGATGACTTTCATTTCGGCCTGCGGACGCGGGCTGACGCGGCAGTCGTCCATCTTGAAGAATTCGCCGTCGAGGGTGCAATGACCGGTGCCCCACAGATCGCGTAGTACGCTGACATATTCGGTCAGGTAGTCATAGCGGCGACTGAAATAGTCATCACCCGGCCACATGCCCATCTGCTCGTATTCGGGTTTCTGCCAGCCGGTAACTACGTTGACGCCGAAACGGCCGTTGGAGATTGAGTCGATAGTGGCGGCCATGCGCGCCACGATGGCCGGTGGCATCACCAGCGTCGCGGCGGTGGCGTAGAGCTGGATGCGGGAGGTCACGGCGGCCAGACCGGCCATCAGCGTGAACGACTCCATATTGTGTTCCCAGAACTCGGTTTTACCGCCGAAGCCGCGCAGTTTGATCATCGACAGCGCGAAATCGAAATTGTAGTGTTCGGCTTTCTGCACGATGGTTTTATTCAGTTCGAAAGTCGGTTTGTACTGCGGCGCGGTTTCAGAAATCAACCAGCCGTTGTTACCGATAGGAATAAAGACGCCGATTTTCATAGCTCACCTCATGACATGTTTTTGAAATTTAGACATCAAAACAAGGGCTTGTGAAATTCTCTGCGCGGCTTGAGTGCGTCCTGCGGGTTCCGAATTGCACCGGGCTGAAATTTCCTGACGTGAGGACTATTGCAAAGGGGATGCCAGTTTTTTAATGACCTTAATATTCAGTGAGTTAAGAAAATATTTTGTTTTTAGGTGGAGCAAATGGTCTGTTTCAGACCATTTGGTCAAAACAAACTGCACGTAAATCAGGCAGGATTGAACAGAAATGGTGCAAATTTGTTAAATTTATAATCCTTTATAGTTATGTGGTGTTAGATAACATGTTGCGTTCATCATGGGGATGCATAGCGATAGTCGCCTCTATTCCCATTTGTTATGATTTCTGCCTTGCCGTTTGTCTCAGGGAGACATTGTGAAGCCAATGGATGAACATCCGCAGCCTGCGGCCGGGGTAACCCAAACCCGCAAAGCCGCAGCGAAAGCCCCGACGCGACGTTCGCGCGCCGTCGCCGCCAAGCGTGGCAATATCATGGCCGCGGCGCTGGAATTTTTTTCGTTGTACGGTATTCATGGCACCAGCCTGGATCAGGTCGCCGAGCGCGCCGACGTCTCGAAAACCAATCTGCTGTACTACTTTCCGTCGAAGGAGGATTTGTATATTGCGGTGCTGAAAGGCCTGCTCGATATCTGGCTGGCACCGCTGAAAGCGTTGCAGTCAGATCAGCATCCGCTGGAAGCGATCCGCGAATACATCCGCCTGAAACTGTGTGTTTCGCGTGACCACCCGCAGGCCTCGCGTCTGTTCTGTCTGGAGATGGTACAGGGCGCGCCGCTGCTCAGGCAGGAGCTCGGCGGCAGCCTGAAAACACTGGTGGAAGATAAATCCGACGTGATCCGCGGCTGGATAAAAGACCAATTAATCGCGCCAGTTGACCCGATGCAGCTGATTTTTATGCTGTGGGCAACGACGCAGCATTACGCGGATTTTGGTGTACAGGTCGAAGCCATTACTGGCAAAACGCTCAACGACCCTGATTTCTTCGAGCAGACCGTGAGTAACGTACAGCGCATTATTACCGAAGGCATACAGCTTCGGGCTTAAAGAGGTCAGGATGGATTCGGTATCACAATTAGTCTTGGGCGCTGCGGTAGGCATCGCGGTAATGGGCAAACGCGTGCCGGTGTGGAAAGCCGCGCTGGCGGGCGGCGTGTGCGGAACTTTGCCGGATCTCGATGTCTTTTACGATCATGGTGATGCCATCAGCAATATGACGTTGCACCGTACCGAGACACATGCGCTTTTCTATCTGACGCTGCTGTCACCACTGCTGGCATGGCTGATGGCCAGACTGTTCAGCGCCGGGCAGCACTTCCGGCACTGGTGGGGCGCGGTCTGGCTGGCGTTGATCACCCATCCGCTGCTGGATCTGATGACCGTCTACGGTACGCAGCTTGGTCTGCCGTTCACGAATACGCCGTTTGCGGTCGGCAGTATTTTCATCATCGATCCGCTCTATACCTTGCCGTTGATTATCGGCGTCGGGCTGGCGTTATACCGTGAACGTCAGCGCGGGATTGTCTGGAACAACGTGCTGCTGGGCGTCAGTTGTCTGTATCTGGCCTGCACCGTGGTCGAACAACATCAGGTGACAGCGCACGTTGGCGAAGAGTTACAGCGGCAAAACATCCAAAGTACGCAGGTTCTGGTCACGCCGACCCCACTTAATACATTAGTCTGGCGCGTAGTGGTGATGACCAAAGACAGCTACGGCGAGGGATTCACCTCGCTGCTGCACCCGGATTCAGCGATTCGCTTCCGCTTTTATCCGCGCGGTGAAGCGTTATATGAAGCACACAAAGACAACGCGTTTCTGGCGCGCGTTGCCTGGTTCAGCCACGGTTTCTTTAGCGTAAAAGAGCAGGGCGGTCATATTCTGATCAGCGACTTACGTATGGGGCAGGAACCCGATTACAGCTTTGTGTTCGATCTCGGCGAAATGAAAGCCGGAGAACCGCCTCAATTACCGGTCAAAGTGGCCTCGGCCAGACCCTCAGCGGTGAAAATGTGGCGGCAGTTCAGATCGGCGCTGGATGTGGAGTAAACAACCCAAGAAAAAGGAGCCGTAAAGGCTCCTTTCTACTATTACCGGTTCAGTTAATCGCGGCGGCTTCTGCTTCGCAGCCAGTAGCCAATCCCCAGGATCACGAACCACAGCGGTGTGACGATAAGTGCCTGACGGGTGTCGTCCTGCAAGGTCAGCAGCACCAGTACGCCAGCGAAGAACGCCATGCAGACCCAGCACATCAGTTTACCTAGCGGCATTTTATAGATGGATACTGCGTGCAGCTGCGGACGTTTACGGCGGTAGACCAGATACGAACAGAGAATGATGGTCCAGACGAACATAAACAGGATTGCTGACACGGTGGTGACCAGCGTGAAAACGGTCATCACGTTGGGGATAAGGTAAATCAGCACCACGCCACCCAACAGGCAGATGCAGGAGAAGGTCAGACCGTTCGACGGTACTGCGCGTGAGGAGAGTTTGCCGAACGCTTTCGGTGCATTCCCTTCCTGGGCCAGGCCGAACAACATGCGGCTGGTGGAGAAAACACCGCTGTTGGCAGAGGACGCCGCCGAGGTCAGCACCACAAAGTTAATGATACTCGCCGCCGCAGGCAGGCCTGCCAGAACGAATAGCTCAACAAACGGGCTTTTATCCGCAACGACGTGGCTCCACGGCGTCACTGACATGATCATGATTAACGAGAAAACGTAGAACATGATGATGCGCAGTGGGATCGCATTAATGGCGCGCGGCAGGGATTTTTGTGGATCTTTGGTCTCGGCAGCGGTTGTCCCGACCAGTTCGATACCGACGAAAGCAAACACTGCTATCTGGAAACCAGCGAAAAAGCCGCTGATGCCTTTCGGGAAGAGTCCACCGTCATTCCACAAATTGCTGAAAGAGGCAACGGTGCCGGTTGGCGTCTGGAAGTGAGTGAGTACCATCACCAATCCGGCAATGATCAACCCGACGATAGCGACGATTTTGATCATCGCGAACCAGAATTCCATCTCACCAAACATTTTTACTGTGGCGAGATTCAGGCTAAGTAACAGTAAAACGCACAGCAGTGAAGCGATCCACTGCGAAAGTCCGGGGAACCAGAACTGGGCGTAAGCGGTAATGGCCACAACGTCGGCAATGCCGGTTACCACCCAGCAAAACCAGTAGGTCCAGCCGGTGAAATAGCCCGCCCACGGACCGAGCAGATCGGCGGCGAAGTCGCTGAAGGATTTATATTCGAGGTTGGACAGTAGCAATTCGCCCATGGCGCGCATCACGAAAAAAAGCATAAAGCCGATGATCATGTACACGAAGATGATAGAAGGGCCTGCCAGGCTGATGGTTTTACCTGAACCCATGAACAGACCTGTGCCGATAGCACCACCAATAGCAATCAGCTGGATGTGCCGGTTGGAGAGATTGCGCCGCAGACCTTCGGCGTTCTCTTCCACTGGCTGTGTGAGGATTTTTGACTCGTCTTGCATGTTGTATTGATTCCTGTTTTTTGCTTTTGCGTATGAACTCCGCCATATCGCATTCATTGCAACAAATTAAGTTTTAAAACGCAGTTATTTTGACCATCACTGGAAACGGCAGCGACGGCGTATCGATGTAATAGTAATGTTAAGTGCGCATTTATTATAACTGGCATGAAAAATGCCAACCGGAAAAATGTATCGTAATTTTTACATCGGAGATAACTGCGTGTTAATTAATCAGATGAGCGTTAATGCACAGGGAATAATACCGCTTTTGCTTGTGATGAGCTTCACAATTCTCAAATTGAATAACGGCAAAAAAAATAGGGATAAGCGTTTGACATCATCGGCCAACAGGCGAATAATCCGTCCCGTTGGGTCGTTAGCTCAGTTGGTAGAGCCGTTGACTCTTAATCAATTGGTCGCTGGTTCGAACCCAGCACGACCCACCAACATTTTATAAATCAAAATGATAACCCCTTCCTTCTCTGATTTTTTTCCTCGCCCAGCCTTTCCTTGATAATGATTATTTGATTTCAACTCCAGTCAAAATTAATGACGATTTTTTGACGAAAATAACCTCGGGGAACCTGCATATATTTGAGCTATTGAGTAGGATTATTTTTAGATATCGCAATTCTTTGCAGAAGGGAAATAGGTGAAGCCGTGGGCGTCAGGCCTCAAAGGATGAGGCCTGAACAGGGTTAAGCGGGCGCAGAAAATTAATACATAATGGTCGTATTCGGTTTATTGCCGTTTTTAAGTTGTTTTTGTACCCGCATACACAGACTAAAAATCAGCAGGTGGACGTGAGTGATAAAGGCGCGTTCTTCAGTAAACTGGCTGCTGCGTAAAACCACCATTTCTGAGCGATTCTGTTTGGCAACCAGCAGCTCAATGCCTTTCTCGCGAAACTCGTCTTCATAGGTCTTTACGATCCCGGCGGGGGCGATAAGTGTATAGCTGTACATAGGTGCTTCCTGAATCTGGTTGAACGTCTCATCGGATAAATCCTAATAAGAGTATCAAATACCAGCGGACGGCGATTAGCAATTCGGGTGGTTGATTTTCATACTAACGTCACAGATTTATGCCGCTTTTACCGCCTCCCTTTCGGCCACGCGCAACTCTCACCGGTTTTTTGTTGCCCGCGCCGCGCACGCTGCTATCATTCGTGCATAAACTCAGGGAGATAACGATGAAAAAAACACTGGTGGCCTTGGCTGCTCTGCTTTTAGCCGGGTGCGCAAGCAATCCTTATGAACCGACCCTTCAGGTCAAATCCTCTTTCGCTAACGCCAGTACCTCGGCGCCGAAAGGGCAGACACACATCAGGTTGCATCGTATCGATCAGTGGTCCACGGTGCCGTTTGAGAAAACCTGTCCACTGATTGTGATTTTGGACGGTCAGACCGTAGCTTCCCTGCACTTTAATCAGTACGTTGATCTGAATGTGCCAAACGGCCTGCGCAAAATTGAAGTCCGCATTGCCTGTGCGCTGACCAAAACCACTGGCTCCATCACCGTGGATGCGAAAGGGCAGAGCATCAGTCTCGAAACCGACCGCAGTATCTTAGGTACCTACCATATTCGTCCTAAAACTAGCGAATAACGTGCATAAAAAAATCCGCTTCGGCGGATTTTTTTATGCAGCACCGAAAGCCATTTTTCCCCTTAGATTCAAACTCCTTTTCATTTTGTCCGTTTTGCGAGAGTTGCTGTCAGTTAGCAAGGCGCAGGAAGTTATCGTTTGCGTACTATGTATTTCACAAGGTAAAGACGTATACCCCAAAGCAAAACCTGCCACGACGCATCCTGAGGAGAACCCCATGTTAACCGACCCATCGCAAAAATATCGTCCCTTCCCACCGGTGAATTTACCCGACCGCCAGTGGCCGGGAAACGTGCTGAAAAAGGCACCTCAGTGGTGTTCAAGCGACCTTCGCGATGGCAATCAGGCGCTGGCTGAGCCGATGGACAACGCCCGCAAACGCCAGTTTTTTGATCTGCTGATCCGCTGTGGTTTTAAGCAGATTGAGGTTGCGTTCCCTTCGGCATCGCAAACTGATTTTGATTTTGTTCGTGGTCTGATTGAAGACAAGCTGATCCCGGACGACGTGGTAATACAAGTGCTGACGCCGTCGCGTCCGGACTTAATCGCGCGCACTTTTGAAGCGCTGAAAGATGTGCCACGCGCCATCGTGCATTTATATAACGCCACGGCGCCGGTATTTCGCGAAGTCGTCTTCAATCAGGACAAAGATGCCACGCGTGATCTGGCGGTTCGCGGCGCGCAGCAGATCCGTGAGCTTTGCGAACAATATTCGCAAACCCAGTGGACGTTTGAGTATTCACCGGAAACCTTCTGTTTTACTGAACTGGAGTTTGCGCTGGAAGTGTGTGAAGCAGTCGCCGATGTCTGGGAGCCGGGCAATGCGCGGCCAATGATCATTAATTTACCCGCGACGGTGGAAGTCAGCACACCGAATATTTATGCCGATCAGATCGAATGGTTCTGCCGTCATTTTAGCCGCCGCGAACAGGTTTCTATCAGCGTGCATCCGCATAATGACCGCGGAACCGGTGTAGCCTGTGCCGAATTGGCGATGCTGGCGGGGGCTGATCGGGTTGAAGGCTGTCTGTTTGGCAATGGTGAACGTACTGGTAACGTAGATATCGTGACGCTGGCGCTGAACCTGTACACACAGGGCGTTTCCCCTGAACTGGATTTCAGTAATCTGCAGTCCATCGTCGAGGCGGTAGAAGAATGTAACCAGTTACCGGTGCATCCTCGTCATCCTTATGCAGGAGAACTGGTGTTTACTGCGTTTTCTGGCTCGCATCAGGATGCCATTAAAAAAGGTTTTGCTGCGCAGAAAACCTCAGACAATGACGTCTGGCGCGTTCCTTATCTGCCGCTGGATCCGGCAGACGTCGGGTGCAGCTACGAAGCGGTGATCCGCGTGAACAGCCAGTCCGGAAAAAGCGGTGCTGCCTGGCTGCTGGAGCAGAATCATGGCTTGAAACTGCCGCGCGGTTTGCAGATCGATTTCAGCAAAGCTGTTCAGCGTGAAACTGATTCTCACGGCAAAGAAATGAGCACCAGTGATATCTGGCGGCTGTTCCGTCAGCGTTACGGGCTGATTGAGCAACCGGTGGTGAAATTGCTGAGTTACGACATCCGCAGCGATGAGCAGAACGTCTGCCATTTCAACGCGCGTATCCGTTATCGCAATGAAGAGCAGCATATTTCCGGCAGCGGCAACGGTTTGTTGTCCGGTGCGGTGGATGCGTTCCGCCGCAGCTACGATATTCAGCTGGAAATCGGCGATTATCACGAACACACCCTGGGGCATCAAAGCCACAGCCGGGCAGTGGCGTATGTGAGTTGTCAGGGGAAACTCGGTGAAACGTGCTACGGCGTGGGCATCGACAGTGATGTCTCCAGCGCCTCATTGCAGGCGTTGTTTAATGCGGCGGGCGGGACTCTGGCTAACTAAAATATTCACTCGGCGAGACGCCCAGTGAGCGGCGGAACATCGCACTGAAGGCACTTGGGCTGTCGTAGCCCAGTGCCAGCGCCACATCAATCACCGAATTTCCGGCCGCCAGTTGTTGCAGAGCTTCGAGTAATTTTGCCTGACGTACCCAGTCACTGAAACGCAATCCCGTCTCGCGCTGAAAGCGACGGGAAAGTGTTCTGCTGCTGATATTCAGCCGCGCGGCGACTTCCTCAAGTTCCCACGAAGCGCTCAGATCGTGGCAAATCTGCTGGCTGAGTGTCAGGAGTTCAGGTTCTTTAGGTTCAGGTAAATACAACGGCAGCGTTGGTAACAGGCGTAACTCATCAAGCAGCAATTCCATAATGCGCTCGTCACGGCCACCGGGCAGATAATCGGCGGGGATCGTTAGCGAGACCAGAATAAGTTCGCGCAGCAGCGGGGAAATCTGGACCACCTGACACTGGGCGGGCAAATCCGCGCGGGCCAGTTGATCGACAAACAGGGTGCGGGCTTTAACGCCGCCGATAAAACGCAGGCTGTGTTTAACGTTGGCAGGTAACCAGACACCGCGCCCCGGCGGAACCATCCAGGTACCGAGCGCGGTATGGACTTCAACAACGCCGCACAGTGTGTGGATCAGCTGCGAACAGCTGTGACTGTGCGCCGGTTCGCTGTCACCGTGCTGATAATCCACGGACAGCGGCGCGATGGCCTGCTGTGGGGCAAGGACGTTGCGGTGCATGAATCAGTGGTGTTTTTGTTTTTTGGCGTCTTCAACGGCTTGTCTGGCTTCTTGTGCCGCTTTTTCAATTTCTTCTTCTGTCAGTTGCTCAGATACTTCAATCAGTTCAGCCAGACCGTCGCTCACGTGTACGTCGTCGGCTTTACTTTTGTTTTCTTTATTATTTTCGCTCATTACTTTTGTCCTGATGAAATAAGAAGAGGGCATGATTATAGCAGAATTCAGGGCGGGAAGCTTTTCAGGGGCGGAGTCCGTCGGGCGACAGACTCCGAAACAGCATTACTGACGGTAGGCAAATTTGATTTGCTGCAGGGAATTTCTGAAGATTGCTGCCTGCTGTTCATCTTCTATCTGCGAGACATATTTTTCCATGTTCAACATGATCTTACCCGCATCAGCCTGACCGACCGCTTTCAGGATAAGAGTCAGGGTAGCTTTCAGGCAGGCAACTTCTGTCGCCAGGGTTTCAACGTTCGCTTCAGTGGTAAAATCGCAATTACTCATTATTTCTCCTCAGGCAGGCTGCCAGGCAGCGCTCCCGACTTTATACAGTAAAAAGAAGGGGGTATATCAACGGACTCACCCTAAACACCCAGGTGCAAAGTGACAGCATTTTAGCATAGCCGGCAGGCTTTAGTGCAGTTGAGCGCAGGCTGCGTTCAAAATGAGCTGAATGCTCCGGGCAAGGAGAGAAAAGAAATCCGATGAGTTAAAAGATTTGGAAGTTAGTAAAGAATACTAAACATAATAGATGGCCAGACATTTTCCGTCTAAATGACTAAGGTTATTCTTATAAATGCCGGGGCACTTCGTGCTATTACAAATAATCATTGGGTATATCATAGATATATGGGAGTCATGATTTGCTGTTTTTATCACCTTTCTATAAAGCCAGTTATTTTAGCGGGAAAAACACCGGCACTGTTATTTCTACAGAGGAAAAGATGTCGCTTGGTACAGACCTTATTGCTTGATTCAAAATGCTTTTTTTTTGTATTATTAATACAGGTTATGGCAGTTCTCATTTACATTCAGCAAACTAGTTTTTTGCAGACATTCCTTGGTCAAGCTGCACAGATAGAGTAAAATACGCGGGCAATAATAAATAATCTGAATTATTGATTTAAAAACCCTGTCCATGTGCGGTAGTGAGGTAAGTTCGTTGATGTTGGCTTCTTATTGCCACCTTCTCTTCTATAAGCTGTCTGCGCACGATATCAATGTTTAACGTGTATGATTGCGTTAAGACAAGCCCGAAGATCCTGACGGTGCGTCGCCCTTATTTTTTGGAGAATTCTCTTTGATTAGCGTTCTTCTTGTTGATGACCACGAATTAGTGCGCGCAGGGATCCGACGCATTCTCGAAGATATCAAAGGCATCAAAGTCGTTGGTGAGGCTCAGTGCGGCGAAGACGCCGTGAAGTGGTGCCGTACCAATGATGTTGATATAGTCCTGATGGATATGAATATGCCGGGTATTGGCGGGCTTGAAGCGACGAAGAAAATTGTGCGTTTCACGCCGGATATCAAGATTATCATGTTAACTATCTATACTGAAAACCCGCTGCCGGCAAAAGTGATGCAGGCGGGGGCATCCGGTTATCTGAGTAAAGGTGCAGCACCACAGGAAGTGGTTAACGCAATCCGTTTGGTTGACTCGGGCCAGCGCTATATTGCTTCTGACATCGCTCAGCAAATGGCACTCAGCCAGATTGAGCCTCAGTCTGAAACGCCTTTTGATTCCTTATCTGAGCGTGAATTACAGATCATGCTAATGATTACCAAAGGGCAAAAAGTGAATGAAATTTCAGAACAACTGAACTTGAGCCCGAAGACCGTTAACAGTTATCGTTACCGAATGTTTAGTAAATTAAATATTAGTGGCGATGTCGAGTTAACTCATCTGGCAATCCGACACGGTTTGTACAACGCGGAGACTTTATCAGGCAGTGAATGATGAGCGTTTCGACCCTAAAGCCTTTCTGAAAAC
Source organism: Enterobacteriaceae bacterium Kacie_13 (assembly GCA_013457415.1). Classification (NCBI taxonomy): domain Bacteria; kingdom Pseudomonadati; phylum Pseudomonadota; class Gammaproteobacteria; order Enterobacterales; family Enterobacteriaceae; species Enterobacteriaceae bacterium Kacie_13. Next base: position 3,028,242 of record CP045665.1, on the reverse strand, counting down.
GGTCACCAGCCAGCCGGGCGTCTACAGGATGTATGACGCCAGCGGCACCGTAATCTATGTAGGTAAAGCTAAAGACCTTAAAAAGCGTCTTGCCAGCTATTTTCGCGTTCAGGTTTCCAGCCGAAAAACGGAGACGCTGGTCAAAAATATTGCGCAAATAGACGTCACTGTAACGCATACGGAAACCGAAGCGCTCCTCCTCGAACATAACTACATCAAGCTGTATCAGCCGCGTTATAACGTGTTGTTACGCGATGATAAATCCTATCCGCTGATTTTCCTGAGCGCCGATAATCATCCGCGTATTACCGTGCATCGTGGCGCCAAGCACGCTAAAGGCGAATATTTCGGGCCGTTTCCCAACTCCTATGCCGTGCGTGAAACGCTGGCGCTGCTGCAGAAACTTTTCCCGATCCGCCAGTGCGAGAACAGCGTTTACAGCAACCGCTCGCGCCCCTGCCTGCAATATCAGATAGGACGTTGTCTCGGCCCATGTGTGAAAGGGCTGGTCAGCGAACAAGATTATAAAGATCAGGTGGATTACGTGCGTCTTTTCCTTGAAGGGAAAGATCAGCAAGTGGTCACGCAGTTAGTGAACCGGATGGAAGAGGCCAGCAAGGATTTACGTTTTGAAGATGCCGGACGCATCCGCGATCAAATCCAGGCAGTCCGCCGCGTCACTGAGCGCCAGTTCGTATCGGGTAACAGTGAAGATCTCGATGTTATCGGTGTCGCATTCGAATCCGGCATGGCGTGCCTGCACGTTCTGTTTATTCGTCAGGGCAAAGTGTTGGGCAGTCGCAGCTACTATCCGAAGGTACCGGGAGGTACCGATCTTGGCGAAGTGGTGCAAACTTTTGTCGGGCAGTTCTATTTACAGGGCAGTCAGATGCGCACCCTGCCTGGCGAAATTCTCTTGGACTTCAGCCTGCCGGAAAAAGATTTACTGGCTGATTCCCTCAGTGAGATTGCCGGACGTAAAGTGCTGATTCAGAGTAAGCCGCGCGGCGACCGTGCACGCTACCTGAAGCTGGCGCGTACGAACGCCTCCACGGCTCTGACCACGAAGCTGGCGCAGCAGTCGACTATTCATCAGCGTCTGGCAGAACTGGCAAAAACCCTCAATCTTGCGGAAATTAACCGTATGGAATGCTTCGACATCAGCCATACTATGGGCGAACAAACGGTCGCTTCCTGTGTGGTGTTCGACGGTAATGGGCCGGTACGTTCTGAATATCGCCGCTATAACATTACCGGTATCACGCCGGGGGATGATTATGCGGCCATGAAGCAGGTTCTGACGCGACGTTACAGTAAATCGCTGGATGAGAAAAAGATCCCTGACGTGATTTTTATCGACGGCGGGAAAGGGCAGCTCGGCATGGCGTTGGATGTGTTTCATTCATTAGATGTGACATGGGATAAATCCAAACCCCTGCTGATCGGTATTGCGAAAGGTGCCGATCGTAAAGCGGGGCTTGAAACGTTATTCTTTGTTCCAGAAGGTGAGGGGATTGCCTTGCCGGCGGATTCACCGGCATTGCATGTAATCCAGCATATTCGTGATGATTCGCATAATCATGCGATCACCGGGCACCGTCAGCGGCGCGCCAAAGTGCGCACGACGAGCGCGCTTGAAGAGATTGAAGGCGTCGGGCCGAAACGACGTCAGGTATTATTGAAGTATATGGGAGGCATCCAGCCATTACTGAATGCCAGCGTCGAGGAAATTGCACAGGTACCGGGTATTTCGACCGCATTAGCAGAAAAGATTCATAATGCGTTGAAACACTAAAGCCGTTGTAGCAACATACTCATAATATCTAAACTGGACAAACAGTTACCTTCGCTATGCAATTTAATATACCGACGTGCCTTACCCTGTTCCGCGTTGCACTCATCCCTTTCTTCGTGCTCGCCTTCTATCTGCCTTACCCATGGGCACCGATGGCCTGCGCGCTCATTTTCGTGTTTGCGGCAATGACTGATTGGCTGGATGGCTACTTAGCGCGTCGCCTGAAGCAAACGACGCGCTTCGGTGCGTTCCTTGATCCGGTGGCAGATAAAGTGATGGTGGCGATTGCCCTGGTGCTGGTCGCTGAGTACTTCCACTCCTGGTGGATAACGTTACCAGCTGCTACCATGATCGCCCGTGAAATTATCATTTCTGCGCTGCGTGAGTGGATGGCTGAAATTGGTAAGCGAAGCAGCGTTGCCGTTTCCTGGATTGGTAAGGTTAAGACCACGGCGCAGATGTTATCGCTGGTCGCCTTATTGTGGCGTCCTGACAGCATTGTTGTGGGGGTCGGTGTGGTGGCCCTTTACATCGCCGCAGTGCTGACTTTCTGGTCAATGTTCCAGTATTTGAACGCTGCGCGCCACGATTTGCTGGAACCCTGATCAAACTGACGTAAAAAACGTCAAACGAACGAAGGATCCAGATAATTTTATTGACTCATTCTCTCAGGTCAGTAGAATGCAACGCATCGGAAGGCAGACAGCAATGCGCCTGAAGATAGTTAAAAAAATCAGTACGTTCTGATTAAAGCGGGAATAGCTCAGTTGGTAGAGCACGACCTTGCCAAGGTCGGGGTCGCGAGTTCGAGTCTCGTTTCCCGCTCCAAATTTTCTCGAATTGACTTTTTAATCGGTTTGAGTGCAAGACAAGTAGTAAGATTTAAGGCGCGTTAACAAAGCGGTTATGTAGCGGATTGCAAATCCGCCTAGTCCGGTTCGACTCCGGAACGCGCCTCCAATTTTCCCGGAGCCCGGGTGGTGGAATCGGTAGACACAAGGGATTTAAAATCCCTCGGCCTTAGGCTGTACGAGTTCAAGTCTCGTCCCGGGTACCATGGGAAAATTAGCAGAATAATCAAAAGCAATAGTGTAGTAATGTCGTAAGTTATAGCCACCCTCGGGTGGTTTTTTTATGTCTGAAATTTGCGCCAGGAAAGAGTGTTTTTGACATCACAGTTTTACATATAATAAAGGCCACTTCTGAGAGTGGCCTTTATGCTTTTACAGCAACGCCAAATTATATCAGCAATACAAAACGTCCCTTTCCTGTAATTACCGGTCTGGGTATGTGCTGATGTTCAGTGAAAGTGGCGGAGAGAGTGCAGATTAAAACAGCCCCGAAGGGCGTTTTTAGGGCTAAATCTCGCCCGATGAATCTGTATTACTCAGTGCCCGGATCGATAAAGGCAGGTGGTAGTTCGGTTGGCTGGTGAAAAACGCCTGAAGCGCGACGCGTTTCTTCCGGTCTATCGAAATCTCTTCCATGGTTTTGCGGAAGATACTGTAACGGCCACAAGAAGTGCAGGTCACAGTAACAATTTTCGCCGACATATTTACCGACGTCTTATTCGTGTTTTGACACAACGGACACTCGTCTTGAGCGTTTACAACTGTGGAACTCATAAAACCTCCGGTTTTACTTAGAGCGGCCAGTAGTCTAGCACAAAAAGGCGGCAGTTACTTAATGATAAATAATTTATCAGTGGATTTCAGCCGCGACTACGTGTAAAGAGGCCCCAACTTCCTGATGGCACGGGGAAACCCTCACTTTGATCTTTGAACTTCCTTTCCTAATACCCCTCATCAGATACACTTGAGCTATTCTCAGTCACAATGGATCTCATTCAAATATGATTCCTGCTTTGTATAAATGCATTGATGGCACCGACTACCGGCATATTTATATCGTGGGTGATCTGCACGGATGTATGACTTTACTTAACCAGCAGCTGAATAAAATTGATTTCGATCCCCGCTGCGATCTGTTGCTATCCGTTGGCGATCTCGCCGATCGCGGGCCCGACAGCGTCGGTTGCCTGAAACTCATCCGTCAGCCCTGGTTTAGCTGCGTGAGAGGCAACCATGAGCAAATGGCGATTGATGCGGTGAACGAGCAGAATATTCCGCGCTGGTTACGTAACGGTGGTGAATGGTTTTATGCGCTGGAAAGCGAAGCGCAGGAACAGGTGAAAGCACTGATTCTTGAGGCCGACAGTTTACCGCATGTTATTGAGCTAACGACGCGTGAAGGGGAACGCATTGTGGTGGCGCACGCTGACTACGTTTCGAACGAGTATGTATTTGGAAAGCCATTGGACAGTTATGAGATCATCTGGAATCGTGACCGTATCAATCATGCGCTGGCCGGACGTTATCAGCCTGTCGCCGGTGCCGGGGCCTTTTATTTTGGCCATACGCCGGTTGACAAGGCGAAGCAATTTGCCAATCAGCACTATATTGATACCGGCGCGGTATTCGGCGGTTATCTGACCTTGCGTCAGTTGCAATAACATCAGACGGAGTGCGGGTTTGCGGTAGGTTGCTGGCAAAGGTATAGTGACCGGCTGCGAACTGGAAAGCTGAGATAACATCATGGAAACCAAGCGTGAAGACAGGATCCAGCGTCTTTTGCTGGCGCTAAAAAAGACTGACAAAATCCACCTGAAAGAAGCGTCTTTGCTGCTCGATGTTTCCGAGATGACTATTCGGCGTGATTTAAACGCAGAGCCTGCGCCAGTGATCCTGCTCGGCGGCTATATTGTGATGGATCCTAAGAATAACCCGGCGACGCACTATTTTGTCAGTGAGCAAAAAACGAGGCAGGTCGCAGAAAAACGCCGACTGGCTAAGAATGCCGCCAACCTCATCCTCGACAATGACACCGTCTTTTTCGATTGCGGCACTACCATGCCGTATGTGATTGAAAGTATTCCAGAATCCAGGGTTTTCACCGCAATCTGCTATTCGCTCAATACTTTTCTGGCACTTCAGGAAAAACCGCAGTGTGATGTTATCTTATGCGGCGGTGCGTACAAATCCAGCAACAGTATCTTCACGCCAATTGGCCGAAGCAGTGAGCTCGATTTTATTCGCCCGGCAAAAGCGTTTATTTCTGCCGCGGGTGTCAGTATAGAACATGGGGTAACGTGCTTTAATTTCGACGAATTACTGATGAAACATCAGGCGATGGAGCGTTCTGCGCAATGTATTCTGGTGGCCGACAGCAGTAAGTTTGAACAGGTGCGACCGGCGGCGATCGCACCCTTAGCCCGTTTTAACACCCTGGTCAGCGATGCCAAACCGCCACAGGCTTATCTTGATTTTTGCAAGCAGGCTGACATTACACTTAGCGTCTGACTCCCTTTAGCGGATTGCAGGGATCTTTTCGACCGACTGATAAAACACCACTTCCCAGATACCAGTTTTTGAGCCATCACTCAGATAGTGCTCAAAGCAGGCTTTGCCATCCGGCCGGTAATGATTACTGGCCAGCAGCTGGCTGTAAAACTCCCGCCAGGCTTGTTCAAAATTTCCGTCTGTAATGGTGGTGTGATATGCGGCATAGGTGCCACCCGGCAGAGTTTGCAGTGCCAGCCCGTCAGCATCATCCAGAATGAAATTATCCGCGACGCAAACCGAAGGATCCGCGCGCAGCGCTTCAGCGGGTGTGGTGTCCGGGTTATCGTGAAACCACGTCAGCCATTCGGTATGTGGCTGATGGTGTCGCGCAACCCATTTTGTCAGCTGCTGAAAGCCGCTGTGGATTGACTCCTTATATGGCCCGACGACCCGGTAGCTCACCAGTTTTTTTGCCGGTCTTTCCACAATTAATAGTGCCATGATGATCTCCTTTTATCTGACATGAATTGGGTGAATTTCATGATGATAATATCAACGATACAGATACCAGCTATAACAGTTTCCCGCTTTGCCACGGGTAACTGCTCTACGCGCTATAACAGTTGTCATGATAAAATAATGTAATCAGATTGCATTATAGTCTTCACTGCAGCGAGGTTATGGGATGGACGTGATCAAAAATGTATTAAATAGTGAAATTGATCGTATCAACCGTCAGGAAGGCCGTGATGGCAAGGCACGCATCAACGTTGAGTTTTTTGTAAATCATCCGTGGCTGTGTCTTGCAATGCTGGTCGGCTATATTGCCGTCGGCGGGGTGATGTATGTATCGCCTTATATGGGCATCGGCTGGTTTATTGGCTTCACCGCCTTTCTGGTCTTTATGTCAGCGATGCTATTGTTGGAAATCAAACCTGTATATCGCTATGAAGACATCGGGGTGCTGGATCTGCGCGTCTGCTACAACGGCGAATGGTATTTCAGCCGTGAATTATCACCAGAGGCCGTACAGCAGATTCTCAATGCCGAAAGCGTAAGCAGTTGGGTGAAAAACCGCATCGAGTCGATTGTACGTAACAAAGGTTTTGTCGATTTTTACGATGTTTATGATCTGGCGCGCCTTGAGCATCAGCAGCCGGCCGCGATGAATGCTGTACAGTTAGCGCACTAATTCCCCTTCAACATGGCTTTCGGCCATGACGTCACCCGGCATGCTCTGATAAAATAGCGGTTGGACATATATTCTTGAATGGATTGTTCGTCTAACGAACAACTCACAGGGTATGTTGAGCTGCTACAGGAGCCGCTGTGGAACGAATCAAACTGACTATTCATCATCTGCACAAAATCGTTTCTGATGAAAAACAGGATGCGCATGCTGTCGCCCGTATTTATGCTGGCGAAGAGTTGCTGCTGACTGAGACGATGTCCGGGCAGGCCATCCATTTTGATCGCTACATTCACGTCGATAATGACACCGGTAAACCCTTAACGGTGGAATGGGACTGTGACGGCAGTGCAAAGATGTCAGTTTCCCGCGCAGAAGTTTGTCCGTGTTGTGGTGGTGACGCACTTCATGGGTAAGAAAATGCAGAGAGCAAAAGCAGAGCAGAGGTGAATGATGAAGTTTATCAACAACGAAGTTGAATACCGTAAATGGATAATGGATGAAATTTTCCAGGCGAGCGCGGTAGGTGAAACCTCTGAGTTTGCCGATCAGGAAGTGGATGATTTTATTTTCGACGCCAGGCCGGTCGCCTACCCGTGCGTGGCGGTGATGATCCAGACACCGGGAGAACCAGGCGTATGCGAACCACGTTTCGTTTATAAAGAACAGATTTTTGAGTGGGCGCACAAGATGGGCTTTGGATTCGATAGCTGATTCTTGCAGTAAGAATTCACGCCAGCCCTGAGTGTCACTCAGGGCTTTCTCAGGAAGCTTTTACACATTTTTCCTGTCGATTTTCTCTTCACCCCAGAAAAGATGGTCTTCTTTGGTTTTTGCGAAGGCGATAGGCAATACTTCATCATTGCCTTCTTCCCAAATCTTCTGAGCCAGCGTTTCATCATTTTTAGCGAGCTCAAAAATGGCTTCGGCGATTTCGTGAGAGGTTTCACGCGTATTGGCCCAGGCTTTGATATTTGACGTCGTCATCCGGTTCTCCTCGTAGTAATTCGCAAAATAAGTCCGTAAAAAGTGTCTTCATGACACGTTGATATTCACTATAACTATGGTTTCCATGAGCGGTTTATGCAAATCCTGCGGCTTTCAGTGCAGAGATTAAGAGGAAGAAAAGCGTTATCAGGGCACAAAAAAGGCGTCAGATGTACGCCTGTCTCGTTTATACTAAAGCCGATTTCGAACAATTAAGGTGATGAGAATGAGCGACGATATTTTTGATTTTGACATTGATGCTGCACTGGTGTCCGCAGAAGAAAAAGCGGCTGAGAAAGCAGCAGCAGTGCCAGAACCCGTTCAGGACGAAAGTGACTGTGAAGGCTGCAAAATCTGATTTTGCCTCAAAATACAGCAAATAAAGAAACCGCTTCGGCGGTTTTTTTGTGTCTGACGTATGTGGGAAATTAGCTTTTTTTGTCTGAATCTCCTTTGCTGCCATAGCGTTGCAATGCATTACGTAAAACTGGTTTCTGACGCAAATGTAAGGATAGCGAAAGGACATTTTTTTTGGGATAAATTCCTATAGAACAGGAAGATAGCTGGCGGTAATTTGTCATCACCTGATGAGCAGGTCGTGAGGTTTCCAATGAAAAAACTGATTCTTATTCTCGCCGTTATGCTTTCCACTGTGCCCGCGCTGGCACAGGCAAACGTCGAGCTGGGCGTGAATATGCCGGGCCTGTCACTGCACATTGGTGACCGTGACCCCCGCGGATATTATTGGGATGGGGGCGACTGGCGTCCGCCGGGTTGGTGGGATGAACATTACCGTGATGAAGGTCGGGGACACTGGGTCTATTACGAACCCGCTCCACCGCCACCGCCTCGTTACTGGCATCATGAGCACTGGCATGAAGGACCTCCGCCGGGGTACTGGCGCGATGGCCCTCCAGGCCGCTGGCGTGAAGGACCACCTCCGGGACGCTGGTGATCACAGCGCCGTCAGTTAGCCTAAAAAAGTCATAAAAATTTGGGGAACAGGGTTGGCAGTGGTGATGCGAAAGCATCCCCAATGTCAGTTCTGTTCCTTTTACGCTTTAGGCTTATACCGTTTGTCAGATGGGGGATTAATTAATTTAGAGTATGTAAATAAATGATTTATTCATCATAATTATGGTTTGTTGCTTTATTAATAAATATAACTTCAATAATGTTGAAAACTTGATTTTTAAGACGAATTGCAGCTTGCTAACTTCGATATATATGTTAATTTTCTGTTATGTGAAATCAGCAATGGATGGCTCGAACGCAACGCGTGCCTGATCTCATATGCTGTCTTTAAGGAAATTTTCTCATCAGGTGCGTTAGACATTATTTACTGTGAGCTAATCTTATGCACTTGATTAAAAACGATTACGAATACCGTATCTGGATGCTTGATGCCTATTTCCGTCAGGACAACATCTTTGGCGACACACTTCTGACCGATGAAGAGATGGATGATTTTCTTTTCGAATCGCGTCCGCAGGAATACCCATGCCTTGGCATGGTGACGCCCTCTAAAACCAATTCTTTAGATAGTGATATTGCTTTTTTTTATCGTAATCATATCAATGACTGGGCTATGTCTATGGGACTGATAAATACTAAATAGCCTGATTCTTGAGATAGTAAAAAAGCGCCGGTATGGCGCTTTTTGTTTTTATATTTATCGGAATTAATTCCCGCGAACTTCAACTAACACCGGGCAAGGCGCATGGGCGATCACTTCTGCGCTGACTGATCCCTTCATCATTCGGCCAAAGGCCGATAGCTGACGGTGGCCGATGACGATGACCGAGGCCTTTATTTTTTCAGCCTCGGCTACCAGCGCTTCGCCAGCGGCGCCCACGATCAGGTTTCCTTTAGCACGAATACCCGCCTCATTCAGGATTTTCAACGCATTGCCTACCACGGCGCGAGCAGTATTTTGCTCTTCCTCCGCCGGTGGATACCCCACGATTTCGCCGGGGATATCACCGTTCTCTTCGAGCGCATAGGATTCATCGATACAGCAGGTGACATAGACCGTAGCCTGATGACCATTCGCCAGCTGCCGGGCAAGATCGACGACAAAAGGGGACTGCTTTGAGCCGTCTACGGCCAGCAAAATAACATCAAACACGTGCACTCCTGGGTTAGTTGTTCTGGCCGAGCTTACCGATTTCACCAATCAACGCGTTTTTACAATCGAACAGCGCGTCACGAATTTGAGCTTCTTTGGTTTCCTGGCGTGAGGTGGGGAACAGCACTGAAACGGAGTAGCGCCCCAGTATGGTGTCAATAGCAACGGCCATCGTCGAGATACCGTCCACGGTCTCACCGTTCTCCATAGAGATGCCGCTTTCGCGGACTGCGGCGATTTTGTCGAGAAGGGAATCCATCGTGCGCACTGTATGCACGGTGGCAGGTTCAAGCACCTCGCCGACAATAATGCGGATCTCGTCATCCGTTTTAAGAGACAGCAGCGCGCGACCACCGGAGGTGCTGTAAATCGGCAGATTCAGGCCGACTCTAGGTACCACGCGCAGTTCGCGTTCCGCCACGATGCTGTGAATATTGGCGATCTGGCGGCCACTGGCGCGCCCGAGAGAGACTGTTTCGTCAATAGATTCGCAGAGCTGGCGAAGAAAAGGGGAAGCAATAGCGATCACATCGGTGTGTACCGTGGACACCAGTTTCAGCAGCGTCGGGCCAAGCCGGACACCACCGCTGCCTTCGGACCGCACGAGCCCCTCTTCGGCAAGTGCTGCCACGATCCGCTGCACGGTGGAGCGCGGCAGATCGACATCATTAGCGATCGCCCCAAGGCTCATTCCCTGAGGATGTTTCCCCAGCGCATTAAGAATGGACGCCGCGCGCGAAATCACCTGGATCCCACCGCTGCGTTCCTCGTCTCCCGTAATGTCCTGCGCCATCATTTCTCCTTTATCACCGATGGATGATCTTTACCGAAATCTATGCTGCCAATGTAATAGCTGGGCGGTCTAAAAACAATTTTTAATCACATTGCAATACAGTGCACCGTATTATAGTATTTGCGGTTGTATCACAATGTGGTGCAATGCACCGAAACAAAAGTGATATCGATCGCTACTTTAGTTTCCAGCTGCACACCTGCCTTTTCACTATCGCCGCATTCATAAGCGACGAAGTTAACGAGCGACAAGATGAATCATTCAGTCACAACGGCACCTGCCGCGAGCGGTGTTGCAATGCCTGTTCCGCCGCCTTTTAATCTGCGGCTGATTATTGGGTTGATCGGCGTATTGATAGCTTCGCTGTGCTCCGGCCTGAACGACCGGGTGACGGATATCGCATTGGCCGATGTGCGCGGTGCGTTAAGTATCAGCAATGACCAGGGAACCTGGTTGATCGGTGTGTATCAGGCGGCGGAAGTGGCGGCGATGATGATTGCGCCGTGGTTTGCGATGACATTTTCGCTGCGCCGTTTCACTTTGTTCGTCACACTCGGATTTTTGCTTCTGGCTGTGATCCTGCCTTTTGCACCCAATTTGCCGTTGTTTATTGCGTTGCGCGCTGTTCAGGGCATCTTCGGCGGTGCTTTACCACCTTTATTGATGACCGCCGCGCTGCGCTTTATGCCGCCGCATTTCAAATTGTATGGACTAAGTGCATATGCGCTGACGGCAACCTTTGGTCCAAATATGGCGACGTCACTGGCAGCCATCTGGACGGATTACGTAGGCTGGCAATGGGTGTTCTGGCAGGTGATCCCACCTTGTTTACTGGCGGCCATGATGGTCGGATATGGCATCCCGCAGGACCCTTATCGTTTTGAACGTTTTAAACAGATGGATAAAGTCGGGATGCTGACCGGTTGCAGCGGGGTTTCTCTGCTGGTGCTTTCGTTGCAGCAGGGCGAGCGTCTGGACTGGTTTAACTCCCCGCTGATCACGATGATGTTTTTTGGTGCGCTGGCGTTGCTGACGATTTTTCTGGTTAACGAATGGCATCATCCTTTGCCGCTATTTAAATTGCAGATGCTCAGGCGCCACAACCTTGCTCACGGTTTAATCACGCTCTTTGCGCTTATGTTCCTATTTTTATCCGGCTCGGCCTTACCGTCGAGCTATATGGAGCAGGTCGGTGGGTTCCGTGCGGTCCAGGTAGGGCCGCTGGCGCTGACAATTGGCTTGCCGCAACTTTTGCTGGCACCGCTGGTGGCATTTGTGCTGACGATGCGCTGGATTGACAGTCGCTGGGTATTGGCCTGCGGGCTGGGGCTGATAGGGGTTTCCTGCTACTGGGGCACGCACCTGACCAGCGCCTGGGCACGGGACAATTTTTACCTGATTCAGATTATGCAGGCGTTCGGTCAGCCGATGGCAGTGTTACCGATCCTGATGAGCGCGACCAGCGTGGTGCAGCCGCCGGAAGGGCCTTTTGCCTCGGCGATGTTTAATACCACGCGTGGTCTGGGCAGCGTGATGGGCAGCGCTATGCTCGGCGTTTTCGTCAGCCACCGGGAGCAGATTCACTCCAATGTGTTACTCAATCACGCAGGCAGTGTGAGCTACCTGCTGTCGCAACCGTACGGGGGCGGCAGCAGTTTTCTCGCGCCGCTTAACAGCGATGGCTCGGCGATTTCCGCCGAAGTGATCACCCAATTTTCCCGGCTGGTAAAAAAGCAGGCACTGGTACTGGGGCTGGCGGATACCTATCTGGTGATTATCGGTCTGGCATTGGTGCTGATCTTGCTGGCCGCAATATTGCCGAAGCGCACATATCCGCCGCAATCTCTGGTTAACCGAGCCTGAACAACGCATCACCCTAATAAATGCTTTCCACCATAATAAAGAATGAGAGAAAAGAATCATGATAAAAACATCGCCCGTCCGCCTGAGTTGGCTGATTGCCGCCGTGGTGGTGATCTTGTTGATTATTATCGCCTTCTGGATTTTAACCGGTAACAGCAAGCCGGATACCGACGATGCCTTTGTTTCGGCCGATTCCACGCTGGTTGCACCGCGAATTTCCGGCACTATCGCCGAAGTGTATGTACGGGACAATCAGGCGGTTAAGGCAGGGGAGGTAATGGCACGGATTGATGATCGCGATTATCGCAACGCGGTGCTGACGGCCGAAGCGAATCTGGAAACAGCCAATGCACAAATGTTGAGTCTCGCCGCGCAGTTGGCGAAACAGCAGCAAACCATTTTACAGGCTCAGGCGCAGGTCAATGCCGACAGCGCGGGTATTTCTTATGCGCGTCAGAGCGCCGACCGTTATAAGCGTTTACTGCAAAACGGATCTGGCACCGCCGATGCGCGTGATGAATCAGATGCGAATCTGCGGGCCAAACTGGCTACGCAGCAAAGCGATATGGCGGCAGCGCAGGCGGCGGAAAAACAGGTCGATGTGCTCAACGCGGGGCAGGCCGAAGCGAAAGCTGCCATCGATTCAGCTATGACCGCTCTGGCACAGGCCAAATTAAATCTCTCCTATACGGAAATCAAGGCGCCGGTCGACGGTTTTGTCGGGCAACGTTCGCTGCGAATCGGCGGTTATGTCAGCGCGGGAACGCGTGTTCTGGCAGTGGTTCCTTTGCACGATGCCTACATTGTGGCGAATTATCTTGAAACACAGTTGGGTGATGTGAAACCCGGGCAGACCGTCGATATTAAAATTGATGCGCTGCCTGGTGTTGTGCTGAAAGGGAAAGTAGACAGCATTTCTCCGGCGACCGGCGTAACCTTTTCCCCGATCTCTGCGGACAACGCGACGGGCAATTACACTAAAGTGGTGCAGCGTCTCGCGGTAAAAATCGTGCTCGAACCCAATCAGGCCGATGCGAATCGTCTTAAAGTGGGCATGTCAGTCATTCCCACTATTAATACGGCATCGTGATAAAGCAGGTTTTCACCCACACAAACCGACACAAAAAAACGGCCATGCATCAGTGCATGGCCGCCTTTTTATCATTCCGCGCCGTTAATGCGGGCGGTTATGACGCCTGATTCTGCGGCGGGGTAGGCCCGGACTCATTCTTTTTGTTCAACTGCTGCGGTTTGCCTGAGAACAGGAAGCGCAGGAGCGGAATACGTTTGTGCACTTCATAAAGGATGAAGGCGATACCGAATACGAACACCAGTCCCAGCCAGAAGCCCATCCAGTCGCTCTGAATTTTAGGTGTGATGAACGCGCCATAGATCAGCGTTAACGGGTGGTGAATCAGATAGATGAAGAGGGATGAGTTCACCAGATAAGTGATCCACGGTGCCTGGAAGTTCAGCATGTAATGGCTAAATGAAAACACCACGTTAACCATCAGAATTCCCAACAGCGTCGTGATGATGGCATCAATCTCCATCGAGTAAAGCTGAGGAGTATTTACGTGCTGATTAAACATGTAGGCAGCAAACAGGAAGATACTAACCACACCGGCTGTGGCAGAGGGCTTGATAAACAACTCTTTTAGCCAGGCGAATTTATACGCAAAAGCGCCAATAATGAAAAATGGCAGATAAAACAGCGTCTGCATCACGATGAAATTAAATGCCCCGTTAGAAAGTAAATCCGGCGCGAAAAGGTACAACGCTCTGTTAAATACGGCATAAATTAAACCGATAAACAAAAAGAGTATTGAGAGTTTTCCTAAGCTATTTGTTCGGTTTTTAATTAATTGAATGCGATTAGTCTTAATTTCTTTTATAAATTTAAAGAGATAAAAACAAATGCTGGTAAGAATAACCAGCGTTAACAGGAACCATAAATGGGACACTAATTCCCAGACGGTGATGTTAATTTTCTGATAAAGCCCCATTGTGCTCCAGTCAGAAAACTTGCTGGTGTATTTCATCAGGAAATAAAGCTGAGGAAGCGTGATCAGCGGGAACGCTGCGGCGAGTGGGATGGCAACCCGCTCCAAACGCACTTTTAGCCACTGGTGAGATTCATAGCGCTCGTACAGCATATAGGAGAAGTAGCCGGATATGACGAAGAACACCTGCATACGGAAGGCGTGGATGACATCATTGAAAATCGTCAGGCCGTGCGAAGGTATTGCACTGTTTACTGCCCAGATATGACTGGAGTAAATCAATGATATATGGAATGGGATACCCAGCAGCATCAAATATGCGCGTATCGAGTCCAAAAAGAACTCACGTTGTGGTTTTTGTGGTTTCATTACGTTTCCGTTGTAAGCAGCTCATCCTAATTTTAGAGCGTAATTTGTCTTTAGGGTTATTGTGTCAGGTAACCAGAAATGAACGGTGCTGACAATAGTATAACTCCGAACATAAAACGGGCCTTGTTATAGGACAAGTTTCCATAGCCTGTGTTTCAACGAATTGATATCCTTGTACCCTGTTGCGCTTAAACGGTTCATCAATGGATGAACCATCGACTGCTCAGGTTGTCGGAAACCTGACACTTCCCTTAAAATTGTTACAGCGAATGAGTTAAGCGCGCTTAAAGGAGACAAGGTGTCGGATAAAAATTTTTCCATAGGGTCACGTATGATCAAAGTCCGTTTGCTAAGTGCCGCAGTGTTGATGGCCATGTTCACCTCATCTGCCTGGGCTTTTTCTATTGACGATGTTGCAAAACAAGCGAAAGCATTAGCCGATAAAGGCTACGAAGCGCCAAAGAGCAACTTACCGTCCCAGTTCCGCGACCTCAAATTCGCAGACTACCAACAAATTCAGTTCAATCATGATAAAGCGTACTGGAAAGATCAGAACACGCCTTTCAAGCTTGAGTTCTACCACCAGGGGATGTACTTCGACACTCCGGTGAAAATCAATGAAGTGACGGCCAACTCCGTTAAAGAAATCAAATACAGCCCGGATTACTTCAACTTTGGCAACGTCAAACATGACGCTGACTCTGTTAAGAACCTCGGCTTTGCTGGTTTCAAAGTGCTTTATCCCATCAATAAAGCAGACAAAAATGATGAAATTATGAGTGTGCTGGGTGCCAGCTACTTCCGCGTAATCGGTAAAGGTCAGGTTTATGGCCTGTCTGCACGTGGTTTGGCGATCGACACCGCATTGGCTTCCGGCGAAGAATTCCCGCGTTTTCGCGAATTCTGGATTGAACGTCCTAATCCGGATGAAAAACACTTAGTCATTTACGCCTTACTGGATTCTCCGCGTGCGACCGGCGCTTATCGTCTGGATGTTTATCCAGGCAAAGAAGCCACCGTCGACGTGCAGTCTCAGGTCTATCTGCGTGACAAAGTGGGCAAACTTGGGATCGCACCATTGACCAGTATGTTCCTGTTCGGCGCGAACCAGCCGTCTCCGGTGATGAACTATCGTCCGGCGCTGCATGATTCCAACGGTCTGTCTATCCACGCGGGTAACGGTGAATGGATCTGGCGTCCGCTGAACAATCCAAAACATCTGGCTGTCAGCCAGTTCTCTATGGAAAATCCAAAAGGGTTCGGTCTGCTGCAGCGCGGCCGTAGTTTCTCCAACTTTGAAGATTTGGATGATCGTTACGATTTGCGTCCAAGCGGTTGGGTAGAGACCAAGGGCGACTGGGGTAAAGGGAAAGTTGAGCTGGTAGAAATTCCGACCGCTGATGAAACCAATGACAACATCGTGGCCTTCTGGACGCCGGATCAGTTACCTGATGCAGGCAAGCCGCTGTCCATTAATTATCGTCTGCACTTCTCTATTGAAGAAGACAAATTGCATTCACCGGATCTGGCGTGGGTAGAACGTACCATGCGCTCAACAGGTGATGTGAAGCAGTCAAATCTGATCCGTGAACCAGATGGCAGCGTTGCCTTCCTGGTTGATTTTGTTGGTCCGAATCTGAAATCCCTGAAAAGCGACACCCCGGTGACGTCTCAGGTCAGCGTGGGCGACAACGGCGATCTGGTCGAAAACACTGTCCGCTATAATCCGGTAACTAAAGGCTGGCGTCTGACGCTGCGCCTGAAAGTGAAAGATCCGAAGAAAGCGATCGAAATGCGCGCTTCTCTGGCCAATGGCGATAAAACACTGAGTGAAACCTGGAGCTATCAGCTGCCTGCAAATGAATAAGTCAACGCACTCT
The DNA here is from genome assembly GCA_013457415.1 of Enterobacteriaceae bacterium Kacie_13. Taxonomy (NCBI): domain Bacteria; kingdom Pseudomonadati; phylum Pseudomonadota; class Gammaproteobacteria; order Enterobacterales; family Enterobacteriaceae; species Enterobacteriaceae bacterium Kacie_13. The sequence continues at coordinate 3,011,894 of CP045665.1, read as the reverse complement.
ACTCATGAATATGTAGAAGCTTTGCCACTTCCTGAAGAACAGAAAGCGGCACTTCTTCAGCAGCTCCCGGCTGCTGAAGACGAAGCTTTTGCCACCGTGCATCGGCGCTTAGGCGCTGATGACATGGCTTCAGCGGCGGCTGCCGCCGCGGACGCCGATGCGCCTCTGGCCTCGGTGAAAGCGCGCGTCGGCGCTGGCTGGCCTTACGCGCTGGAGAAGGGCTCGCTGGATGAGGTGGATAATGAAGGCCGCACCATCGCGAGCGCCATGCCTCCGGTTAAACGTTCCAGCATGTTCCCTGATGTCTGGCGCACCAACCCGGTAGGGCGTTTTTGGGACAATCTGATGGGGCGCAGTGCAGCTTCCCGTCATCGTGCCTCTGAAATGCCGGAATCTGAAAAGCGCTGGCGTCATGCGGGCTCCGTCCGTCGTTATATTTTGCTGGCTTTGATGCTGGTGCAAACGGCGATCGCGACCTGGTACATGAAAACTATTCTGCCTTATCAGGGCTGGGCGCTGATCGACCCCGCGGATATGCTGAATCAGGACTGGTTACAGTCGGTTCTGCAACTTTTACCGTATGTGCTGCAGACAGGGATCCTGGTGCTGTTTGCCATCCTTTTCTGTTGGGTGTCGGCCGGTTTCTGGACGGCGCTGATGGGCTTTTTACAACTGCTCATCGGTCGCGATAAATACAGCATCACGGCTTCGACCAAAGGCGATGAGCCACTGAACCCGAATAACCGTACTGCGTTGATCATGCCGATTTGTAACGAAGACGTGGAGCGCGTTTTCGCGGGTCTTCGTGCAACGTATGAGTCCGTGAAAGCGACGGGTGATTTGGATCAGTTTGATATCTATGTCCTGAGCGACAGCTATGACCCAGATATCTGCGTGGCCGAGCAAAAAGCCTGGATGGAAGTGTGCCGAGACGTTGATGGTCACGGTCGTATCTTCTATCGCCGTCGTCGTCGCCGTGTGAAACGTAAAAGCGGTAACATTGATGACTGGTGCCGTCGCTGGGGCGGGGAATATGCCTACATGGTTATTCTCGATGCTGACAGCGTCATGAGTGGCGAATGTCTGACCGGTCTGGCGCGTCTGATGGATGCCAACCCGAACGCTGGTATTATCCAGTCTTCGCCGAAAGCATCTGGCATGGATACGCTGTATGCGCGTTGTCAGCAGTTCGCAACACGCGTCTATGGCCCGTTGTTTACTGCCGGTTTGCACTTCTGGCAACTGGGTGAATCCCATTACTGGGGTCACAACGCTATTATTCGCGTCAAACCTTTTATCGAGCACTGTGCGCTTGCACCGTTGCCGGGTGAAGGGTCGTTTGCCGGTTCCATCATGTCGCATGACTTCGTGGAAGCGGCACTGATGCGCCGTGCGGGCTGGGGCGTGTGGATAGCATACGATCTGCCGGGCAGTTATGAAGAATTACCGCCGAACCTGCTGGATGAGCTGAAACGCGATCGCCGCTGGTGTCATGGTAACCTGATGAACTTCCGCCTGTTCCTAGTGAAAGGGATGCACCCGGTTCACCGTGCAGTGTTCCTGACAGGCGTGATGTCTTATCTGTCCGCTCCGCTGTGGTTTACGTTCCTGGCCCTGTCTACAGCCTTGCAAGTGGTGCATACGCTGATGGAACCGCAGTACTTCCTGCAACCGCGCCAGCTGTTCCCGGTGTGGCCGCAGTGGCGTCCTGAGCTGGCCATCGCGCTGTTCTCGACCACCATGGTGCTGCTGTTCCTGCCAAAACTGCTGAGTATTGTCCTGATTTGGGCTAAGGGTGCGAAGCAATTTGGCGGCGGCTTGCGTTTGCTGCTTTCCATGTTGCTGGAAATGCTGTTCTCAGTCCTGCTGGCACCTGTGCGCATGTTGTTCCACACCGTATTCGTGGTCAGCGCGTTCCTGGGCTGGGAAGTGGTCTGGAATTCACCGCAGCGTGATGATGATGACACGCCGTGGGGCGAAGCCTTTAAACGTCATGGTTCACAACTGTTGCTGGGTGCTGTCTGGGCTGCCGGTATGGCATGGCTGGACTTACGCTTCTTGTGGTGGCTCGCGCCTATCGTCTTTTCTCTGATCCTCTCGCCAATCGTGTCGGTGTTGTCAAGCCGCGCGACGCTCGGGATTAAGAGTAAGAGAGCCAAGCTGTTCCTGATCCCGGAAGAGTATGATCCTCCGCGAGAGCTGGTGGCGACTGATGAATATCTCAAACTGAACCGTGAGCGCAAATTGCAAAACGGCTTCATGCATGCGGTATTCGATCCGACGTTCAATGCACTGGCCACAGCTATGGCAACTTCGCGTCACCTGATGCGTGATGCGGTTGAAAATGGCCGTCGCGCTCACCTTGAGCAGGCCTTGAAAACCGGACCGAAAGATTTAGGCAAGGCCGATCGCCTGCTCCTTCTGAGCGATCCGGTACTGATGGCGCGCTTACACTCTGCGGTCTGGACGCAACCGGATCAGCGGGCGTGGAGTGAGCATTACAGTAAATTGCCGCGTAACGTTGAGGCTTTCCCTGAAACCCAGACGCTGGAAGTTAAACCCGCCTGAGTTGATGTGAAGAGTCAGTAAAGCTTACGGGCAGTATGTGAAAAACATACTGCCCGTTTTTTATTGCAGCAAGTTCAGTGACTCTTTAGGTGCCAGCGTATAAAATTTTACTTTGCCTTAACATAGCGGAGCATGAAGCGCGTGCTAAGCTAACAGCGCTATTTAGCGCTCTGCGGGGGGCTTCTATTGATTCGAATCGACAGGTTGAGTGAGTGATTAAACGGGTAATTTTTCGCGGATGTGTTCTGGCATTTCTGACCACCATGCTGACGGGCTGTGGCAGCATCATCAGCCGGACAGTGCCGGGGCAGGGACATGGCAATCAGTATTATCCCGGCGTGCAATGGGATTTGCGCGATAGCCCGTGGCGTTTTGTCACCGTCATCGACGTACCTTTGTCGATGATCGTCGACACCTTTATGTTGCCGGTTGACGCCCGCCACGGACCTTATGACTAGTCGTTAGTCGATATCACGTCCCGGATAATCGTCCTCATCATCCCACTCCTCAGCAGCAGCTGCACCCTCCTCAGTGTCGGTCTGCGGTTCGTGCTGGAATTCTCCCTCGTCCCATTCGTACAGCGTCGCTTCTTCCAGCCACTCTTCTTCCAGTTCGATGACGTCATAGTCCTCATCGAAAATGGCCTGTGCGGCAGCACCGCTGCGGAAGGTCAGTGCATCAATAGATTCGCCTTCACCGCTTAGAAACTCCGCCTGCCACATGATATCGCCATCCTGCATGATGTATTTCTGCAAATTGAACTGATCAGGAAGCGGCTCTTCATCGTCCTGGATCCTATCCTGTGCGGCTTCGAGAAATTCTTCGCGGGCGGCATCAATAGCCTCTTCAAGCGTTACGTACATGCTCATTGTTGTCTCCTGAGTTGAAAAGGGGTACGGATAAAAAAGATGTGGGGTAAATAGCGTTATGAATGAACAGGTAACAACCATCCGCCAGTGAAAACGCTGATTCAATGATTGTTGTCGATAAATCCCAGAGTGCAAGTTTTCAGATGAAAAACAGTCTGGCATTCTTCTGCTATTCTGAATTTCCTGGTCATAAACGCTGATGTGAGGGAGTGAATTTACGATGATTTCACGAAATGCAGTGCTGCGGGTGGCGCGCCCGACTGACAATCTTGGGCAAATAGCCCAAATGTATTGTCACGGTTTAGGATTCGAGGTGATTGGCCGCTTCAGCGATCATCAGGGATTTGACGGCGTTCTGGTAGGACATCCGCATCATCATTACCATCTGGAATTTACGCATCATCACGCTTCAACCGCAGGCCGTGCGCCGACACAGGACAACCTGTTGGTCTTTTATATTTCCGAGTCCGACCAATGGAATGCGCAATGTGAAGCGATGCGCCTGGCCGGGTTTACAGAGGTGGCGTCGTTTAACCCCTACTGGGACGAGAACGGCAAAACGTTTGAGGATGTGGATGGATATCGTGTAGTTTTGGCTTCTCGTGACTGGACGGTTTAGACACAAATGTCAGTACTTTCCCTGCTTTGCAAAGGCTCTAAAGGGGGAGGGTAAAGTTTTAGCAAACCGTCTGTACGGCGTGAAAATGGGGATTACAGTGACCATGAAACTTTCAGAAATAAGGTGACTGTTATGAAGATTCTTTCCCGCGTTTTACTTCTGCCGCTGTGTGGCCTCGGCGTGGTATTCAGCGTTGCCAGTACGGCTGCTGAAATTACCTATCCGCAACCGCCCGTTGGCTTGCCATCTTTCCACGGTGAAGGCATGCCACCGCCGCTGCCAGTGATCATGGGGTTCTGTCATCCGGGGCAGTTATTCTGTGCCAGTGTGGCCAGTGAAAATCCGACGGACACCATCCAGAAGCTGACTTCGGTCTTGCCTGCGACCACGGCCGGTAAACATTATGAAGTCCGTCTTGCGGTAGTTGAAGTTTCTGAAGATCTGCCGCAGCGGGCAGAAAAGGCCAGGTAAGCGGCTTTCTAAAACGGCGGCCACGTTTAATCGACCATCGCCTGACGTGGCCGGCGTTGCAAACACCACCAGGAGTAGACGGCGTTAAACAGCACCACCAGCGCCGTGACGCAAAATACTGTACGAAACCCGTAACTAGCCGAGACTGCTGCACCCAGCAGCGGGCCGGTGACGTTTCCGACATCACGGAATGACTGGTTGTAGCTGAACACGCGTCCTGCGACCTGATTAGTGCAGTTGTATATCAGCAGGGTCTGTACCGCCGGAAGCAGCGCACCGTCGGTGGCACCGAGCAGGAAGCGCAGAATCCCCAACTGCAACGGCGTTTGCACAAATGCCATCGGGATGAGCAGCAGCACTGATATCCCCATCATTGCCACCAGAATGCGCTCCGGCCCGATTCTGTCCCCCAGTTTACCCAGCCTTGGGGCACTCATTAATGCCGCCACGCCCGGTACCGAGGCGATCATGCCACTGATAAACGCCAGATTTTGCGTATTGCCCGCCAGCTCGCGCACATAAAGAGTCAGGATCGGTGCAATCGAGCCAGTAGCGACCTGAATAATCATTGTGGTGACGAACAGGCATAGCACCAGTTTTGGATTCTTAAGCGAAGCAAACACTTGTTTGCGGTTAAGCATGTCTTTTTTGTTCACCGGGACGAATTGTTCGCGGATGCAGTACAGCGTCATCACAAAGCACAGGAATAGCACTGTGGCGGTGATGAAGAAGACCGGACGCAGTCCGTAGCTGTCAGCAAGTAAACCGCCGACCAGCGGCCCGAGCAGTGCGCCGCTGACGCCACCGGTAGAAAGCGTACCCAGCGCCCAGCCGCTCTTGTTACGGGGAATTTGAGTGGCAATCAGCGCGTTGGCGTTGGGCACAAAGCCGCCGAGTAAGCCGAGCAGGGCGCGAAGAATGAGGAATTGCCAGATATTTTGCGCGAACCCCATCAGCACCATGACGATCGACATACCGAGTGCAGAGCGCAGCAACATGATTTTGCGGCCTTTGCGGTCGGCCAGTCCGCCCCAGAAAGGCGAGGCAATGGCGGAAAACAGGAAGGTGATACTGAATACCAGCCCCGACCACATGTTCAGAGACTCATGGCCGGTTACGCCGAGGGTTTCTACGTACAGCGGCAGGAAAGGCATAATCAGGCTGAATGCGGCACCGGTAAGAAAGCAGCCGATCCAGGCAACAAACAGATTACGTTTCCAGTTAATGGGTTCTGGTGCTAGTTCAGGTTCAGGTTCAGGGGCCGGGGTCATAAATTACCGAAAGATAAAGGTCGATTCGCTCTGTCATAGCAGACAGAAACAAGGCAGAGCACAAGTAACAATCAGTCAGGTGGATAATTATGCGCCTAATTATCATCCACTTCAATGATGTTAATGAACTGTAACAACCGACGTAAAATACAGGTATTAGAAAAAATCGCAGATGAAGGAGATCAATATCAGTGCGGATAGATCAAAAGAAAAACGGCCAGCAAGGAGGCTGGCCGCAACAGACACAGAAAGACAAAACCCTATTAGGAATTAACGCAGCGCCGGATTTTTCATCACAGAATAACGGCCGCTGCCGAGGAACATAATCACCAGGCCGCCGAAGAAATACAGCGCTTCGCCTTCCAGACCCCACGCACCCACTTCAGTGACGGTGAAGAATTTACCCGCAACTACCAGGAAGACGGCAACAAGAATATTGAATGCCATCACCAGCGCCGCAGGGCGGGTGAAAATCCCCAGAATGATCAGCACGGGGGCGATTACTTCGCCGATATAGGCACCGTAAGCAATAAAGCCCGGTAAGCCATCAGCCTGTAACATTTTGGCAATCCAGCCCACACCGTTCTCAATTTTTGCCACGCCGTGGAACAGAATCAGAATACCGAAAGTGAGACGTAACAAAAGCTTACCGAAATCAGGATGGTCGGTGGCGCGGGTAAAAGCAGTATTCAGTTTAGCTAACATAATACGTTCCTTGCGAGTGAGACTCAGATGTCACGCGGCCCCAAAAAAGGCGGGGTAATCACGTGGATAAATTATATTGAGAGTATTGACCTAAAAGAGATGAGATAAAATCTGATAACGTTGAAGAAGTCTGTCAAAAAAACTGTTTAAGCAAATCAAAAACAGAAAACATTCGCCGGTTCAGTGAACATGAACCGGCAAGCCGTTTATTCTTTGAGTGTTTTATAAAGTGATGACTCACCTTGCGGACGCGTTTTGAACCGGCGATGCAGCCACATATATTGTTCCGGAGCCTGACGTATTTCGTTTTCCACCACTTTATTCATATAGGTGGCGGCAACCACTTCATCATCCAGTGGGAAGTCAGCGACCTGAGGATGAATGATCATCTCATAGCCTTTGCCACCTTCCAGACGTCGCGGGGTGAACGGAATAATTGCCGGTTTACCCATACGGGCCAGCAGATAAGTCCCGGTAGTGGTGGCGGCTTTGTCGACGGCAAAAAATGGCACAAAGACGCTGGCGCGCGGACCGTAGTCATGGTCTGGCGCATACCAGATGATATCGCCTTGCTTGAGGCTGCGGATCATCCCTTTAAGATCTTTGCGATCCAGCATGCCTTTGTTTGACCGCATACGGCCTTTGGTCTGGATCCAGTCCATCAGTTTATTATCGTGCGGACGGTACACGCCAACGCCCGGATTGTGGATGCCGAAAATGCGCGCACCCAGCTCCAGCGTCAGGAAATGAACACCGATCAGCAATACGCCCTGCTGGTTGTCGCGGGCGCGTTGAATGTGCTCAAGCCCGCTGACGCGAAACCAGCGCTCGATCCGCCAGTCAGGCCAGAACCACGCCATGCCGGTTTCAAACAACCCCATGCCCACGGATTCGAAATTTTTCACCACCATATCTTCCCGCTGCTCAGGGTGCATATCGGGGAAACAGAGTTCAATGTTGCGCATCGCGATGTTGTAGCGACGTTTTAGAAAGCGCATTGAGAATCGTCCCAGCCCGGTACCCAGACGATAGATAACCGGATAAGGCAATAAGACCAGTACGTAAAGCAAGCCCAGTCCCAGCCAGGTAAGCCAGTAACGTGGGTGCAGTAATGAACGGTTAAATGTTGGTACCTGAGTCATAGAATCTCTGCGTCATTATATCGAAGTAGAAAATATATAAGCTCTGTCTAGTGCAGCAGCCCGCTACATAAAAACGATCACTCCCCATATGGAGTGCGTGTTATGCGTTATTTTTTGTAGCAAAGTGACATATTGTGGCACTTTTTTTGTATGAGGTGAAAGTCGTCGGCACTAATACCTCATTTTTTGGTATTCATTGTCTGAATGGAAAGCAATGTGCTCTGTTTTTGAACGGCGGCCTGTAAACGGCTACATAGCGGCCTTTCCTCTTTCCGACTGAATATCAGCAGAGAAGCGGTTTTTGTCAAATAAACGGGCAGCCAAATGGGCTGCCCGAGGGTAAATTTACAAACAGAGATTACTTCGGCAGGAATAAACCTTTCACGCTGTGCGGCTCGCTGCGCCAGTATTGTTTTGGTGCGGCCACTTTTGCGCCGAGTTTTGCTGCGGCGTGCCATGGCCAGCGAGGGTTATACAAAATGCCGCGCGCCAGGGCTATCATATCCGCCTGTCCGGTTCCGATAATCGCTTCAGCCTGCTCAGGTTCGGTAATCAGGCCTACGGCGATCACCGGCATTTTCACGTAACGCTTAATGCCATCGGCAAAAGGTACCTGATAGTTCGGGCCGACGGCGATCTTTTGCTCCGTGCTCAAACCACCGCTGGAGACATGTATGTAACTGCACCCCAGTGCATCCAGTGCTTTTGCCAGCTCAATGGATTGCTCCAGATCCCAACCGCCTTCTACCCAGTCGGTTGCGGAAATTCGCACGCCCACCGGCTTTTCTGCCGGGAAAGCGGCACGGATTTCTTCGAAGATTTCCAGCAGCAGGCGCATACGGTTTTCCAGAGATCCGCCGTACTGATCGGTGCGCTGGTTGGATAGCGGCGAGAGGAACTGATGTAAAAGATATCCGTGCGCACCGTGTAATTCCAGCAGATCAAACCCCAAACGTTCAGCGCGGAATACGCTGTCGACGTAAGCCTTTTTCAACTCAGCGATGCGTTCAAGTGACATTGCCTCTGGCGTTTCGGTACCTTCTGCAAACGCCAGCGCAGACGGCGCGACGGTTTGCCAGCCACCGGCGGACTGAGGAATTTGCGCGCCGCCGTTCCATGGTGCAGCGCACGATGCTTTACGCCCGGCGTGGCCGAGCTGCAGGCCGAGCGCCATATCGCTGTTTTCGCGCAGGCCATCAATCAGGCCTTTCAGCGCGGCTTCAGTCTCATCATCCCAAAGCCCTAAATCCTCGGCAGAAATGCGCCCGACGAATTCCACCGCGGTAGCTTCCAGAATCAGCAAACCCGCGCCCGAAAAGGATAACTGGCCGAGATGGGCATGATGCCAGGACGTGGCTTTACCATTATCCGAGGAGTACTGGCACATCGGGGCAATGACTATGCGGTTTGGGAGTGTCAGCTGACCCAGCGAAATCGGTTCAAAAAGCTTGCTCATATTTCCTGCTCCTGCGAAGGGTTGAATTGTGAATTAATCCCGAAAAATGGATAACACCTAAGCATAGATTATCGTAATTATCCTGCGGGCAAGGAGCAGCAGGTGTTTTTCTGTTGACGAATTTGCAACGGGAGATGTCCTCATTGTTGCTTTAATGTATAATCTTGCCGCTTAAAAGTGACCGATAGTTTAATTCCCCGAAAGACAGGAACGTACACCATGCCAGTGTTACATAACCGTATTTCTAATGAGGAACTGAGGGAGCGCATGCTGGCCGAAACTGAGCCGCGCACCACCGTTTCTTTTTATAAGTATTTCCAGATTGAAGATCCGAAAGTCTTCCGCGATGCCCTTTATATCAGCCTGACGCGTCTGAATGTTTTTGGCCGTATTTACGTCGCCAAAGAAGGGATTAACGCGCAGATCAGTGTCCCGCAAAGCCGATTTGACGCGTTCAAAACCGAGCTGTTTGCCAGCCATCCGGCGTTGCATCAGATCCGTCTGAACGTTGCGCTTGAAGACGATGGCAAATCCTTCTGGGTACTGCGCCTGAAAGTGCGTGACCGCATTGTGGCGGACGGTATCGACGACGAAACCTTTGACCCGTCAAACATCGGCGAGTACCTGAAAGCCGAACAGGTCAACGCGATGATTGACGATCCGGACACGCTGTTCGTCGATATGCGTAACCACTACGAATATGAAGTGGGGCATTTTGACAAAGCGATTGAAGTGCCGTCGGATACTTTCCGCGATCAACTGCCGATGGCCGTTGATATGCTGAAAGAAGATAAAGAAAAGAAAATCGTCATGTACTGTACCGGCGGGATCCGCTGTGAAAAAGCCAGCGCGTACATGCTGCACAACGGCTTTAAAAATGTGTATCACGTCGAAGGCGGTATTATTGAATATGCGCGCCGGGCGAAAGAGCAGGGCTTGCCGGTTAAATTTAAAGGCAAGAATTTCGTCTTTGATGAGCGCATGGGCGAACGTATTTCTGATGACGTGATCGCGCATTGCCACCAGTGCGGCACCGCGTGCGATAACCATACAAACTGTAAAAACGACGGCTGCCACTTGCTGTTTATTCAGTGTCCGGTCTGTGCGGCGAAGTTTGATGGTTGTTGCAGTGAAATTTGTATGACAGAGCTGAAGCTGCCGGTCGAAGAACAGCGTGCGTTACGCGCCGGGCGTGAAAATGGCATCAAGATTTTCAACAAGTCTAAAGGCTTGTTGCAAACTACCATGCATATTCCCGCGCCAGAAAACGACTGAACCGTTTTCTGAACGTAAAAAAGCCCTGACTGTCCACATTCAGGGCTTTTCTTCGTCAAAAGTAATTACTTTTCTTGTATGCCTTCAACGGAAATAATCAGCTCAACTTCCTGAGAGGCCGGGCCCAGATCGGTTGTGATGCCGTAATCTTTCAGCGCGATAGTACCAGCCGCCTCGAAGCCCGCGCGGTAACCCCCCCACGGATCCTTACCCTGACCCAGCAGTTTCGCCTGCAGTGTCAGTGGTTTGGTGACGCCGTTAAGGGTGAAATTCCCTGTCACGTCCAGATTCTCGCCTTCTTTCTTCACAGATGTTGAGGTGAAGGTGGCTTGCGGATGTTTGCCTACGTTGAGAAATTCTGCGCTACGCAGGTGTTTGTCACGCTCAGCGTGATTAGTGAATACGCTGGTGGTGTTAATGGTGACGTTGACTTTATCGGCAGACGGATCCTTTTCATCAAAAGTGAAGCCGCCATCGAAATCATTAAAGCTGCCGTACAGCCAACTGTAACCTAAGTGCTTGATACGAAATTCGATAAAGGCGTGCTGGCCTTCTTTGTCGATTTTGTAATTTGCCGCGGTGGCGGACCCAGTGGCCAGTAACAGCGATGCCAGCGTCATGCCCAGGGTGGTTTTTTTCAACATGATGATTCTCCATTGTCCATAAAGGGAAGAGCAGAAAGTCAAAAGGATCAGCGTCCCAGCATGCGTGTCAGGGTGCTGTCCCGGTCAACGAAATGGTGTTTAAGCGCCGCAAGCGCATGGAAGGCGGAAACAATCACAATGCCCCACGCCATCCATAAATGAACTGTTCCGGCGATATCTGCCTGCTGGTTCAATCCGAAAAGCGTCGCAGGGATATCAAACCAGCCAAACACACTTACCGGCTGGCCCTCCGCCGTGGAAATCAGATAGCCGCTGATCAAAATGCCGAGCAGCCCGGCAAACAGCAGAACGTGTGCCAGCCACGCGCCGATGCGGGTTTTCGCGCTGTAACTGCTGAGCGGTTTCGGCGGCGGGGAAATAAACCGCCATGCCAGCCGAAATACCATGGCTGTGAAAACCAATACGCCAATACTTTTATGTAATTCCGGCGCACGGTGATACCAGGTGTCGTAATAACCCAATCCGACCATCCAAAGTCCCAGTGCAAATAATCCGTACACGGCCAGTGCAACGAGCCAGTGAATCAATATCGAAATATAGCCAAATCGGACTGACGTATTTCTCCACAGCATAGAATACATCTCACTTAATTAGATATTTTCGAAAGCTAAACATTTTGAAACATGTTGGCAATATTTAATTTTCAAAAGTATCGATTAATTTATCTTGTTCATTATTTTTGATGTTTATGCTGGTGTTTTGTTCAGCTCGTTAGTGTTAGTAGAAGAGATTCATAAGAAATAAATGATAAGGCAGCAATGGCAAGGGATTGTAAGGTTTTGTCATGGCGGGTAAAGATAATCTTAGTTCTAAAAAATTGAGTAAAAAAATGATTTCATCCGTGATTACTCGTTTTTGATGTATTTAGTTTTGGCGGTAATTATCGGTGTGAAAAATTTTATATACCTATTTGCTATCATTTTTAAAGTTTAAATATTTCTTAAATAAAACGTAAGAAAAATTCAGGGCGGGCGTTGAGGTGATCGAGATCAGGTTTCGAAATATTTACGGAATTATACTGGCGGAAATTTTTAGTTAGGAATTTCTTTATATTCCTTATATCTGATGTCTGCGTTTGCTTGCCCGCTCTTTTTTGAACAGGGCAGGCATCCGACATCACAAGGAGAGTGACGCTATGATGATCCCTGCAATTCGCCGCCTGAGCACGGGCCTCTTTTTTAACCCCCTCGCGGCGATATTGGCTTTTGTTCTGCTTTATTCTGACAACGTGACCGCTCAGCCTGTACCGGTCGTCGGCACCGTGACGATTTCTACACAGACTGAAGGCGTCAGCCGCAATTATCTTGGACGACTTGAGGCCGTCCAGTCGGTGAACGTGGTCAGTCGTACCGAAGGCTTTATTGCCCGCCGTGCCTTTGAAGAAGGGCAGTTCGTTAATGCGGGTGACGTACTGTATGAAATCGAACCCGCTTTACATAAGTCGGCTGTTGCCCAGGCGAAAGCGCAGCTCGACAGCGCAAACGTAACTGCACGCCACGCACAAACGCATCTGAATCGCATTCAGCGTCTGGGAGATGCGCGCACGGTCAGTCAGTCTGACGTTGATGCGGCAGTTGCTGCCCGGGATACCGCCCGTGCCGCCGTAGCACAGGCACAGGCCGCCCTGAAAACACAGGAGCTGCAACTCAGCTACACGCGCATCACAGCACCGATTTCGGGGCGCATCGGCGTTAGCCATTTTCACACCGGCAGTCTGGTGAACCCGGCCAGCGGCACGCTGACTGAAATCGTTCAGCTCGACCCTGTTCGCGTAGTGATCTCCGTCAATGAGCGTGATTTCCTCAGCGCCAGCCAGAACACCGGTTCACTCGAAAAGGCAATGTCCGCGAAAAACATGGCGTTGTCTTTGCGCTTATCAGACGGTTCGCCGTATATGACCGCTCCTGCCTTCGAATCGCTGGGTAACCGTATTGACGCGCAGACCGGCACCGTGGCTGTCAGGCTGACGGTGGTCAATCCTGCGCATCGTTTACTGCCGGGCGGCACCGTCAATGTGTCGGCGGAACCGCGTTCTGATGCGCATCTGCCGGTCGTGCCTGCTAACGCGTTACAGCAAAATCAGGCCGGTCATTTTGTTCTGCTGGTGAATGCACAACAGCAAATTGAAGCGCGAGCGATACGTCTCGGGGCCCAAACGTCTCAGGGCTATTTCGTGCTGGAAGGCGTAAGGGGAGGGGATCTCGTGGTGACGGAAGGTCTGCAATGGATCCAGCCGGGAATGAAAGTGACGACGCGGAACGCTCAGGGCGTTTCATCGGCTCAGACAACCAAACGTTAAGGAACGACGATGCTCCAGCAATTTATCAAGCGACCCCGTTTTGCGATGGTTATCGCGCTGGTCACCGCCCTGATTGGTGCGGTGGCGCTAAAGGTCATCCCGGTCGAGCAATATCCTGATATCACGCCGCCGGTGGTGTCCGTCAGCGCTATTTATCCCGGCGCAAGTGCGCGCGATGTCGCGGAATCCGTTGCCGCGCCTATTGAAGCGCAGGTCAACGGCGTGAGTAATATGCTGTATATGTCGTCAAACAGCGGCAATAATGGCAGCTATTCCCTCAATATCACCTTTGCCAGCGGCACCGATCCAGATACCGCTGCGGTAGAAGTGCAAAATCGTATTTCTCAGGTCAGCGCAAAATTGCCTGCCGAAGTGCTGAACACTGGAGTATCGGTACGTAAACAGGCGTCCAATATTCTGATGGGCATCAGTCTGTTTTCGCCAAAAAATACCCACGATATGTTATTTATCAGCAACTTTGCCAGCATCCAGCTGCGTGATGCGCTGGCGCGTATTGACGGGGTAGGTGACGTGCAGGTCTTTGGTTCGCGTGACTACAGCATGCGTATCTGGCTCGATCCGCGAAAAATGGAAGCCCTGAATGTCAGTAGCACGGAAATCAGCGCCGCGATCCAAAACCAGAATGTGCAGGCGGCGGCCGGGCAAATAGGTGCATCTCCCAGTCCTTCGATGCAGCAGCAAACCCTGACCATCAGTGGTGCTGGACGTCTCAGCTCGCCGGAGGAGTTCTCCAACATCATCGTGCGCAAGAATGAGCAAGGTGGCACGGTACGTTTGCGTGACGTCGCCCGTATCGAGCTGGGGGCGCAGGATTATCAGGTAAATGCAACGCTGAATCAGACGCCTTCCGCGTTTTTGTCGGTCTATCCTGCACCGGGAGCCAATGCTCTGAATGTTGCAAATGCTGTGCGTGAAGAAATGACGCGTCAGGCGCGCTATTTCCCGGACGACCTCAACTACGAGATTAAATTCGACTCAACCCAGTTCGTCAGCGCTACGCTGGACGAAATCGCGGTGTCTCTTGTACTCACGTTTCTGGTCGTTCTGACTATTGTCTTCCTGTTTCTGCAAAGTGTGCGTGCCACGTTTATCGTTGCACTGACCATCCCCGTTTCTTTGCTCGGCACCTTTGCTGTGCTCTATGCGTTCGGTTATTCCGCCAATACGCTGAGTCTGTTCGCGATTATTCTTGCGCTGACAGTAGTGGTCGATGATGCCATCGTGGTGGTCGAAAATGTCGAACGTCTGATGACTGAGGATCCGTCACTCGGTCGCGTGGCGGCCACGCGTAAAGCGCTCAAACAAATCGCCGGGCCGATCATTGCCACAACCTTGGTATTAATGGCGGTCTTCGTTCCCATCGCTGTATTACCGGGCATCACCGGCGCATTATACCGTCAGTTTGCCGTCACGCTCTCTGCGGCAGTGATCCTCTCCAGCATCAACGCATTGACGCTGACCCCCGCATTGTGCGCGACTTTACTAAAACCGCGTCCTGAAAAACCTGCGCGTGCGTTCAGCGCTTTCAACCGCGCGCTGGATACCGTGCGTGATGTATATGTGACAGCCACAGGTGGCCTCGGCAAGCACGCGCTGACCACCGTGATCACCGTTATGGTGATCGTGGGTGCATGTGTGTGGGGCTACTCGAGCCTGCCGAAATCCTTTCTGCCGGATGAAGATCAGGGCTACTTCTTTGTGAATGTGCAATTGCCTGATGGCGCATCACTGGGACGAACCGATGCAGTTCTTGGACAAATGCAGAAGCTGCTGGAGAACGACCCGGCGGTTGACGACGTGATTGCTATCAGCGGTTTTAGTCTGCTGAGCGGCGGCAGTTCGCCAAATTCGGCGTTTGGGATTGTACTGCTGAAATCCTGGGGGGAGCGCAGCAGCGTGGATCAGGTGATTGGTCGTCTGCAACCGGCGATGGCCGGGATCCCTTCAGCGATGATCATGGCCATCAATCCACCTGCTATTTCCGGGCTGGGTACTGCCTCCGGACTGGATCTGCGCCTGCAGGCATTGCAGGGACAATCTCCGCAGGAGCTGGCTGCTATTGGTCAGGCACTGATTATGGCCGCCAATCAGGATCCGCAACTGAGCCGCGTATTCACCACCTTCAGCGCGTCTGTGCCGGAGATAGCCCTGAGCGTCGACCGCGAACGTGCTGCACAGTTACAGGTGCCAGTCAGCCGCATCTTTGGCACGTTGCAAACTTCGCTGGGCGGCGTGAACGTCAGCGATTTCATCATCAATAATCGTCTGTTCAATGTGCAGATGCAAAATGAAATGGAAGACCGTCAACGTTCGGATCAGATTTCAACCCTCAGCGTCCGCAGTGATAATGGTTCGCTGGTGAGTATGGGTAAACTTGTCGCTCTCACGCCGTCGCTCGGCGCACCCTTTATCACGCAATACAACCAGTTCCCGTCGCTGGCCATTACTGGTTCGGCGGCACCGGGCGTGAGCTCCGGTGAAGCGATGGCGCAGATGGGAAATATTCTGAGCGAAAAACTACCAGCCGGTTATGGTTATGAATGGACAGGAATGTCATTGCAGGAAATTCAGGCGGGTGGTCAGGCTATCCTGATTTATGCAGCTGCGTTGCTGTTTGCGTATCTGTTCCTGGTGGCACAGTACGAAAGCTGGAGCATTCCGATGGTGGTAATGATTTCAGTTATCTTCGCCGTATTTGGCGCAATCGGCGGATTACATCTGGCCGGGCTGAGCAACGACGTGTACGCGCAAATCGGCATGGTATTGCTGATAGGACTGGCGGCGAAGAATGCCATACTGATTGTCGAATTCTCGAAAGCACGACGTGAAGAAGGGGCGTCGATCCATGAATCGGCGCAGGATGGCGCGAAGCAACGCTTTCGCGCGGTGATGATGACGGCGATTTCCTTTATTCTGGGGGTTCTGCCGTTGGTACTGGCCACCGGCGCCGGAGCAATGAGCCGCCACATCATCGGGGTCACGGTCTTTAGCGGGATGTTGCTGTCATCGACTGCGGGGATCTTGTTTATCCCGGCGCTGTATGCACATATTCAGCGTTTACGTGAATGGGTGAAATCACGTTAATTTGCGCCAGTGATCATCATCAGGAGAAAAGCATGCAAAAGACCATATTGACCAATCAGGGACTGAAAATCGTGGTGATGATGGCAATGCTGGTCGTTATTTTTGCTGGTATAAAGTCAGCCGCAGACATTATCGTCCCGTTCATACTGGCGCTGTTTCTGGCTTTCGTCCTGAATCCGTTGATTGTCTTACTGGAGAAAGTGCGAGTGCCGCGTGCACTCGCGGTGATGCTGGTGGCGACGGTGGTGATTTGCGTGATGGTTTTTCTCACGTCAACGTTGCTGGTGACGCTCAATGACTTTGCCCGCACATTGCCGCAGTATCGTGGGATCATCATTGAGAAATTACGCCAGTACGATGCCTATTTTCCGCAAGGTGAACTGACCTTCACGCCGGAGCAGTTGGCTGGGTACATCGATCCGGCTGCGACACTGAATCTGGTGAGTAAGCTGATAAGTTATCTTTCGAATGCGATGGCCGGGCTGTTCTTGTTGTTGATGACTGTCGTCTTCATGTTGCTGGAAGTCCCGCAATTGCCTTACAAACTTGAGCAACTCTCCGAAGATCCGGGGAAAGGCATGGCGAACATTCAGCGTGCGCTGGACAGTGTCACGCGTTATCTGGTGATCAAAACGCTGATCAGCGTGGTCACCGGGCTGGCTGTGTGGGCGTTGCTGGCATTTATCGGCGTCCGTTTTTCCTTTCTATGGGGCATGCTGGCTTTTTTGTTGAACTACATTCCTAACATAGGTTCATTCATTGCCGCCATTCCGCCGATTATTCAGACCTTCCTGTTTAACGGCGCGAGTGATGGGCTGATGGCGACCGGCGGTTATATCCTGATCAACGTGATTTTCGGCAGCATTATTGACCCAAAAATTCTCGGGCGAGGACTGGGGTTATCTACGCTGGTGGTGTTTATTTCGCTGATATTCTGGGGCTGGCTAATGGGGCCGGTGGGCATGTTACTTTCAGTTCCTCTGACGATTGTGCTCAAAATCGCACTCGAACCTACCGCAGCAGGGCACAAAATTGCTGTCCTGCTCGGCGATGGAACGCCCAACCGTTAGGATTTTTTCTGCTCTTCAATGCCCTGTGCCAATGCTTCGATGCTACGCAGTGAGGCAATTAACTGATGGCGGGCGTGAGAGTCTAAGCCGTCAAACAACCGGTCGATTGCCGCCTGTTTGGGCTTTTTAACCTGCTCCAGCGCCTGTTTACCGGCTTCGGTAAGCTCCAGCAACTGCGAGCGGCGATCGGTGGGATGACGTTTACGGACCAGAAGGCCGTCCCGATCCATCGCATCAATGGCGTCAGTAATGGTTCTCGGAGATTGCTGGAGTACGTGCGCGAGTTCACCAGGACGGCATGTTCCCTCGCGCGCGATGGCGGTCAATAACTTACCACGGGCAAGCGAAAGTCCCTGAGCGGACATCGCTGCATCGACCTGCTTACGCATCAGGCGAATCACAGACAGCAATGTTTCCGTGATTTCTGTGGGTGACACTTCGTTTCTTTCGATTGCATTCATTTTATGAGGCTCCTCAACATGAGGCTGGTAATCCTGAAATTATTGTAGGCTTCTGGATTAAGAGTGCAACCCTATGAGGCAGTAGAGCCTCTATGAATATTACAGAAAAATTTTGGAACCCAAAAAAACCTGAGTAATCCGCGCATTTCTTAGCTGTGGGCTTTGTAAATCATTAAAAGGTCATCTTTAATTTGACGACTCATTGGTGTGGCTGAAATGTCATCAATGGGCCAGAAAAGATACTTAATCAGATTATAAATAAAACAGAATTCTAAACGGTTACGTACTTTTATTTTCTGCGCCAGATGACGTTTATGAACATACACCGTACGGCTGCTGATATTCAATTTTCTGGCGATACGGTAGTTGGGCATCTCAGACATCCAGTAGTTCATCACCAGAATTTCCTGGTCGCTGAACAACATTCGAGGCAGCCCGGAATTATATCCCGGCATGTATGCGTCAGGTGCTAAAGCAATTTGCTGTAACAATGACGTCAGTGATTGTTTATTGAGAATAAAAACATCGCGGGTGATCGAAATCGGCTCTTCGCAATCGGGATAGTTTGCATCGATGTAGCAGTAAATACGGGCTGTATGACGGTGTTCAAAGAATGCTTTCAATTCCTCAGATAATTCTGCGCTATGACAATATTGCGTCATGTTAACAAGAATCACTTCAGGTTGGAATTCATCAAGAAGCTTTAATGCCTGAGGTATATTCACAGAATCAATAATATCAAGATCATTATTCTCGATGAGATAAGAGTAGATACCTAAGCGGGTGAATCCACAGGGTTCTATAATTGATAATTTCATATTACATCCTTGTTGTGCGTATCGTTACGCGACAGAAAGCACTCCTGTGATTTCTTGGGATAGCATATATTTTTTTCTATAATGCTGTCAATTCGGAAATACCAGTCTATTGATCTGGTTCAAAGGGAAATTAACAAATAACTACTGAATAAAAGAAACACCGCCGACAGAATATAGACGACGGTGGAATTTTTACATTATTTGAAGCGGGTAAGTGAAAAGGGCTTCAGATTAAAGGAGATAGGAAGATTGTTAGCAAATTGAGTAACAATTTCGCCCAATACGCTGGCGAACTTGAAGCCATGACCACTGAGGCCGGAAATCACCAGTGTATTATCCCGACCAGGCAACGTATCAATGATGAAATCTTCATCTTCAGTCATGTCGTAAGTGCATGATGCGCCGCGAAGATTGACACCGATGCCCGGCAGGAAGTGGCGGAAAAAGTTAAATGATTCCGTTCCATCCTGACTAAAACCACCATAGGGCTTACGCTCTTGCGGTTCATTGATCCACTGACCACCGTTATGCTTACCGAGTTTAAGCGCGTCTTTCACCGACGGAAAACCGTAATACTGATCGCCTTGCATCGTTTCCAGCGTGAATGACGGAAAATGATTCTCTTCGCTGTAGCGGCCATCGGCATGGAACCAGGCAAATACTTTTCGCAGCGGTTTTACCGGTAGTTCAGGAAGGATTTTAGTCACCCATGTGCCGGCGGTAACGGCCAGTTTCGCCCCGCGATAAACCCCATCAGCGGTGGAGACTTCCACGCCATCTTCCAGCCACTCGATGCTGTCCACAGGACAGTTAAATAATTGCGCGCAACCCGCTTCCCGTGCCAGACGGATGTAAGCGGAGATGGCGACTTCACTTTGCAGGTAACCGGAATTCGGCTCGAAAACGCCGCAGTAACCGTCGGGCAATGTGAATAGCGGCCATTTTGTGCGGATCTCTTCGGCATTCATGTTCTGAGTGGTCAGACTGTAGGTTTCCGCACTATTTTTCACATTGCCTATAAAATCTGAGTTTTCCGGTCCGATATTCAGCACGCCGCTGCGATGAAAGATTTTCTCTTCGCTGATTTCGGCCAGTTCATCCCAAAGCGTTTGCGCTCTTAACAGCATCGGTACGTAACGTGCGCCTTCGCCATAGGCGTGACGGATTAGGCGGGTTTCGCCGTGATGGCTGCCTGCATTGTGCGGTGGCATCGCGCTGTCGATCATCAGGACTTTCAGTCCGGCGCGGGTGGCATAATAACCTGCCGCAGAGCCTACCGAGCCACTGCCGACGACGATGAGATCATAATCCATGTTACTCAGACTCCTCTGACGAAAATTTTTAACAATCTGGCAATCGTCATGATAGAGAGTTTACGGCAGCGAAGGCAAGCAGGGAGGGAACAAAGAAAAAGGCACCAGGACGGAAATCGCTGGTGCCTCAGACTGGCAGGTAAAGATTAATGTTTTCGGTGATCACTGTATTCGTACTCATTAGATTCGATCTTTTCTATGCCGGCTTCGAGAATATTAATCAGTTGCCGTGCAACGTCGGTAGTCAACCAAAGAGTTCTGTCTACCTGAGCATTTTCTGGAGTCTGGTCTTTTGAAGACAGGTAATGGAGACGTATCATCATGGCGTCATAAGAGTCGACCGTACTGATATCCCAACCAACAAGCGGGTGTGTCTGAATAACTTCATCATTTCTGTCCATATAGACCCCTTATCTTGTAGTGACTAACGTGAGTGACTATCTGAGGATCAATGCGGCTCATTATCAGGTGAGCTATTTCAGTATAAACAGTTAAATCGTTTTGAGGAGAGTTTGAATGAATTTAATTGTAAATAAATTGTATTGGTTAATGACGAGTCAGAATTATCTGGGAATTAACGGAAATTTTATTTTTAAGGTGGATGTTTTTTATGCAGAATTGAAGAATAAAAAACCGGACTGCGACGCCCGGTGAAATACTGAAATAGCCTTGCGGCGTGGTTTCTAATAAACCTGATTATTATAAATATGGTGTGTCATCCAGGTCGATTTTCAGGCGTTTTATCGCGTTACTCATCGTTCTGATTTGAAAACCAGTCATCGGCACTTTCCCAGGTTTCCTGAAGAATCTCTTCGATCACATCACGGTCAGTTTTTGCTCCACCCAATACGGATAGACTATTTGCACCGGCGTAACGGACCTGAATGTTATTTTCGCGGTCAGAAAACTGTTTGTTAATTCTCTTACTCAATTCACCTGATAACGCGTCGAGCGCACCGACAGGCAGAGGTTTGGTTTTATCGATAGTGATTTCAACACGCATAGGACCTCCTGAATAGATTGACTGTATGTTTATACAGTCAATCTGCTGTTTACGCAACAAGGAGATGAAGAGAAAATCGTGCAGCTGATTACTGACGATCACCTCTAGCCTGCGTTTAGCAGGTCGTCACTTTCCAGTTCAATGTCTGCCCTGCGAGGAAGGGAACCACGCATTCCGTGCCCAGCGCGATTTCTTCTGGCTGAGTTACAGTCGTGCGGGTCAGTTCGATAAAATCATCATTGACCGGTAAACCGTAGAAACGCGGGCCGTTCAGTGAACAGAATGCTTCCAGGTGATGTAGCGCATTCATTTCTTCGAACACTGTGGCATACGCAGGCATTGCCAGAGGTGCATTGAAACAACCCGCACAGCCGCAGCTAGATTCCTTGCGGCCTTTGGTGTGAGGGGCGGAATCGGTACCGAGGAAGAAGCGATCCGCACCGCTGGCGATCACGTTTCGCAACGCCTCTTGATGAATATTACGTTTCAGAATAGGCAGGCAGAAGAGGTGTGGTCGCACGCCGCCCACCAGCATGTGGTTGCGGTTAAACATCAGATGTTGAGGCGTAATAGTAGCACCAAGATACTGATTGCCCTCAAGTACATACTGAGCCGCGTCTTTGGTAGTGATGTGTTCGAATACAATCTTGAGTTCAGGGAACTGGCGACGAACTGGCTCCATCACTTCATCAATAAAATATGCTTCACGATCGAAAATATCTACATGGCTGTGCGTTACTTCGCCGTGGATCAGCAGTGGCATGCCGATTTTTTGCATACGGTCCAACACCGGATAAATGGTTTTGACGTCAGAAACGCCATGTTGGGAGTTGGTCGTGGCATTGGCCGGGTAAAGTTTTGCGGCGGTGAATACGCCTTGCTCAAAACCGCGGGCGATTTCATCCGGATCCAGAGAGTCGGTCAGATAGCAGGTCAGCAGAGGCGTGAAGTGATGGCCAGCAGGCACAGCGGCCATGATGCGCGCGCGATATGCCAGGGCAGCTTCCACAGTGGTCACTGGTGGTGTCAGGTTTGGCATGACAATCGCACGACCAAAGACTTCGCTGGTAAACGGTAACACTGTGCTGAGCATATCATCGTCACGAAGGTGGATATGCCAGTCATCTGGGCGGCGGATTTTCAAAACTTGCGGTGTTGCGGTCATCAGGCAAAACTCCGGCATTGAGAGACAAGATGTTGGGATCAGGTGCGGTAATGGGAGCATTAACGGCGGGGAACAAGAATAAGCGTAAAACCTTCGGGTTGCATCTCTTAAATAAACTTCGTATTGAAATCAATGCGGGGTAGGGGTCATAGTAGACACAGATGTGAGTCGCCGGGCTTGCCGGGGTTAACCGCAAGCAAGACAAAAATAACAGGAGAACTACTATGGAAATCAGAGTTGTTGCCACTATTGCTGCTAAACCGGAGTTTAAGGCACAGGTAACGGAAGCGTTACTTGAGGTGATTGAACCCAGCCGACAAGAAGTAGGTTGCTTGCAGTATGAGCTTCATCGGGATCTCGACAAAGAAGGCACTTTTGTCTTTTACGAACGCTGGAAATCGGAAGACGCGCTGAACCAACATAATAAAACTGAACACTTCCAGCGTTTCGCCGCAAGTCTGGAAGGCAAGCTTGATGAGTTGACTATCCGCCGCCTTAAAACACTGGCTTGATTACCGGCAGGTCTAAATTGTCTTACACCGGTAATTTGAGGCATTAAAAAAACCCGCCGAAGCGGGTTTTTTTATACCTGTTACCAGTCTGTCAGAGTATTACTCTGATGGCATTTGAGGTTTTGTTGCCGGTGCGGTAGCCGTGCTGGCTGCGGCATGACCACCTGCAGAACCTTTACCATCAAAGTCAAACTCAGGGCGAACCCAGTCACTGTGACGAGCTGGTTCTTGCACGTAAGCTGGCGCAGGTGCTTTGGTCATCGGTGCTGTAGCATGAAGTTTGAAGCGCGGTGCAGCCACTTCAGTACTGATTGTAGTTTCCGCAACTGAGGCAACTGCCACAACCGGTTTTACTTCTGTAACAGGTTCAGCCTTCACTTCAGCCTCTGGAGCCGCTACCGGTGCCTGAACCTGAATTTCTGGTTCAGCGATAACCGCGACAGGTTCCACAACAATCGGCTCTTGCGCTTTCGGTGCAATAGCAACCATTGGGGTTTCCTCTACCGGTTCAGCTGTTTCTGGCTCAACCAGAACAGGCTCATCGGCAACGGGCTGTGCAGCGACTTCAGGCGCCGCTTCTACAGGTGTTTCCTGCGGCGCAACTTGTGCGATAACAGCTTCTGACTTGACTTTTGCTGGTTCAGTAACCGGAGTTTCCATAACGTGCTGAGGTGCAGCTTCAGTCGTTTCATTCAGCACAGGAGTATTTTCCTGCGCGATTTCAACTTGCTGAGCAAGCACTTCTGGCGCTTCGGTTTCATTCACATGCTGTTCATAAGCCTGAGCAACCGGGTAGGTGATCCAGACTTTACCTGATGCCATTTCTGGAGAAACGAAAGCACCCGCCATTGGCATTGGAGAGTGGGTAGGATAACGTTCATCGCGGTAGCGACGACGACGTTGGCCGCTGACACGCAGATGACGCGGTGAACGACGTGAACGACGTGGCATACCGTTTTCACGGGCGTTGTCATTCTGGTTGTCATCGTTATCTGCCGAGTAATTGGTTTCAGCGCCTGCCTCTTCATGCGAAGTGAATGCAGGTTCAACAGGGCGTTCAGCTGGGCGGCTACCAGTAATCAGCAATTGTGCAGCAGCTTCAGCTTCGTGATCCACTTCTTCTGATTCGAAGCGAACTTTATGCGTTAACTGGCGACGCTGACGGCGTTGAGCAGGCTGACGATCTTCCTGATCGGCATCTTCTGGTACAACAGGTGCGGAGATAACCGGTTCGGCAATTTCCTGAACCACTACATCCTGAACCTTCTCTTCCGGCTGCGTTCTGCGTTTATCATCTGAACGGCGGCGGGAGCGCTCACGGCGAGGTTGCTGCTGCTGCTCATCACGTGCGACAGTTTCAACTTCTTCGGTGCGGGTTTCAGCGACAACAGGTTCCTGATTACGACGGCTGCGACGTTGGTCTTCACGCGGTTCGCGGTTGTTTTCGCGAGTGTCACGGTTTTCACCACGGTTATCACGATTGTTATCCCGGCCTTCGCCACGATTACCACGATCAGTGCGCTCACGACGTCCACCCTGACGACGCTGATTGCGACGATCGTTGTTGCGACGGGTTTCTGCGGCTTCAGAGGTTTCAGGTTCAGCTTTAGGTTCTTCAACAGGTTTCACTTCCTGCTGAGGTTCCGGTGCGAACAAGCCTTTCAGACCACTCAACAGACGGCTGATAAACCCTGATTTCTCAGCAACAGGCGCAGCAGGTGCGTTGACCGTTGTGGTGCGTATCTGAGCTGGTTCTTCAGGCGCAGAGGTTTGCTCAAAGCTTGATGGTGGTGCTTCGCTTTGCAGGGCAAACGCGGCGAGAGCCGGTTGCTCAGGACGGCGGCGTTCAGACTGCACTTCTTCAGAAGGTTGCAGCATTTCAGCTTCGTGAATCTGCGGAAGCAGGTAGCTCAGTGCAGAAATTTCTTCACCTTTACGTACACGCAGAACGTGATAGTGCGGAGTTTGCATCTGATCGTTTGGCACGATCACTGCGCGCACGCCACCCTGACGTTTTTCGATGGCATTCACCGATTCACGTTTTTCGTTCAGCAGGTAAGAAGCAATTGGCACTGGTACGATTGCGTGCACTTCTTTGGTATTTTCTTTCAGCGCCTCTTCTTCAATCAGACGCAGAATCGACAGGGACAACGATTCGTTATCGCGCACAGTACCGGTACCGGCACAGCGTGGGCAAATATGGTGCGTTGACTCACCCAATGACGGGCTGAGACGTTGACGGGACATTTCCAGCAAACCAAAGCGGGAGATTCTGCCGATTTGAATACGTGCACGGTCCTGACGAACGGCATCACGCAGACGGTTTTCTACTTCGCGCTGATGACGCACTGGTGTCATGTCGATAAAATCGATAACGATCAGGCCACCCAGGTCACGCAGACGTAACTGGCGGGCAATTTCGTCTGCGGCTTCGAGGTTGGTGTTAAATGCGGTTTCTTCGATATCGCCGCCGCGGGTTGCACGCGCAGAGTTGATGTCGATAGCGGTCAGAGCTTCTGTGCTATCGATGACAATCGAGCCACCCGAAGGCAGACGCACTTCACGCTGGAACGCAGATTCAATCTGAGATTCAATCTGATAGTGGCTAAACAGCGGGATTTCACCAACATAGGGTTTAATCTTGCTGCTGAAGTCCGGACGGCCCAGAGCGGCAATGTGCTCTTTCGCCAGTTCAAGAACTTTTGGGTTATCGATGAGGATTTCACCGATGTCCGGGCGCAGGTAATCACGAAACGCACGAACGATAACATTACTTTCCTGATGGATCAGGAAAGGTGCAGGGCGGCCTTCAGCGGCTTTCTTGATGGCATCCCAATGCTTAAGACGGAAGGTAAGGTCCCACTGCAGGGCTTCTGCGGATTTGCCAACACCGGCAGTACGCACAATAAGGCCCATGCCATCAGGCAGTTGCAGAGAAGACAACGCTTCTTTTAATTCAGTACGGTCATCACCTTCAATCCGGCGGGAAATACCCCCAGCACGTGGATTGTTTGGCATCAGAACCAGATAACTACCGGCCAGGCTGATAAACGTAGTCAGCGCCGCGCCTTTGTTTCCGCGCTCTTCTTTATCAACCTGAACGATTACTTCCTGACCTTCGCGTAAAACATCTTTGATGTTCGGGCGGCCATGAGAGGAATAATTGCTAGGGAAATATTCGCGGGAAATTTCTTTTAGAGGAAGGAAACCGTGTCGTTCTGCGCCGTAATCAACGAATGCCGCTTCCAGACTAGGTTCAATGCGGGTGATTTTACCTTTGTAAATATTCGCTTTTTTCTGCTCATGGCCCGGACTTTCAATATCCAAATCATACAGACGCTGTCCATCTACAAGGGCAACGCGCAACTCTTCTTGCTGAGTTGCGTTAATCAACATTCTTTTCATCTTAACTTACTCGTTATTTTTCCATTATTGACAGAGCTGCGGGCAAAATGACGTCATGACCGGATAAACCGTTGGCCCCGAGTCTTCTCGCAAATCGTCAACCTCACGGCTGTCGCTTGCATAGGGGCGCATTATTTCGGTAAGTCTGCTTTTGCTGTATTAAGGACACCAGCGTTGTGAAAGCAGCACTTTTATTAGGGGAATAGCTTCTGAATTTTAGTTTACAGATCTCATTCCGTTTGCCGGTCAAGCTGCAACCCGCAGCCCGCTAATTGCTTGATTTCACATTACGTCTTACGCCATTGCTGCGTTTTTGTGCGATCAGGCAAATCTATAATTCCTGCGTTTTCCCTAACTTAAGAGAAACAACGCGGAAAGTGACTTCATTATTCCATTGCAGGCACTGTGATAGCAAGGTGACTTTTCCCGTTATGACCAAGAATCTTATTCATCTGCGAGGTAATGCACATTGCTCGTGCTTTTTATCTGGTTTTCTTGCAGATTTTCCACGGTAGTTGCTGGTAAGCTATGAGTTAAGCACATAAAAATCTGTGGCGCGAATCGTGCCTGATATTTAGAATCCCGAGCCATGAAAACTGAGAATCCAGCTGTACAATTAATCCCCATTTCTGAAGATGAAGCCGGTCAGCGTATTGACAACTTCTTGCTTAAAATCCTGAAAGGCGTGCCGAAAAGCATGATTTATCGCATCGTCCGTAAGGGTGAAGTCAGGGTTAATAAAAAACGTATTAAGCCAGAATACAAGTTATTAGACGGTGATGTCGTTCGTGTTCCGCCGGTAAGAATCGCGGAAAAAGATGAAGCGCCTGTTTCGGCCAAGCTCGATAAAGTTGCTGCTCTGGCGGATTGCATCCTTTATGAAGACGATCATTTGCTAATCCTCAACAAGCCTTCCGGCACTGCTGTACACGGTGGCAGTGGGCTGAGCTTTGGCGTTATCGAAGGATTACGCGCATTGCGTCCTGAAGCTCGTTTCCTTGAGCTGGTTCACCGTCTGGATCGGGATACTTCCGGCGTACTGCTGGTGGCTAAGAAGCGCTCTGCGCTGCGTTCATTACACGAACAGCTGCGCATTAAGAGTATGCAGAAAGACTATCTGGCACTGGTACAAGGTGAATGGCCTTCCCATTGCAAAGTCGTGCAGGCACCTTTGCTGAAAAATATTTTGCAAAGCGGTGAGCGGATAGTCCGTGTGAATGCTGAAGGTAAACCTTCTGAAACGCGATTCAAAATTGAAGAGCGCTACGAGTTTGCCACGCTGGTGAAAGCAAGTCCGGTGACCGGAAGAACGCATCAGATCCGCGTTCATGCGCTACACGCGGGTCATCCAATCGCATTTGATGATCGCTACGGTGAGCGTGAATTCGATGCCAAATTGTCCGGAACCGGCCTTAATCGTCTGTTCCTGCATGCGGCGGCACTGCGTTTTGAACATCCGAATACCGGCGAGACAATGCGCATTGAGGCTCCGATGGACGCCAAACTGCGTAACTGCCTCAAGGTATTGCGTGGAAAAAGCTCGTCTCGATAAGTGAATGTTTAGCGCGGTATTTATAAAAAGAGGGGGGCACAGATTGCGCCCTTCTTTTTTGTATCCGATTAAAGAAGCGGATTAACACCTTGCCCGCGCAGCAGGCCTAAAAGAGCAATCAGAGGTAAACCAATCAACGTGTTTGGGTCGCGTCCGGTCAGGCTCTCAAATAACGTAATCCCTAACCCTTCGCATTTGAAACTGCCCGCACAGTCGTAGGGTTTTTCTCGGTGCAGATAGCCGGAAATTTCCTCAGCGGTTAATGCTCTGAAAGTGACATCGAAGGTTTCGCACAATGTCTGCGCTTGTGAAGTCCGCGCATTGAGCAAGCTGAGGCCAGTATAAAAGGTCACGGTTTGACCACTGGCAGCGCGCAGCTGACGAAAAGCATTTTCGAATGTATAGGGTTTACCTGTGATATGGCCGTCGATGACACAAACCTGATCAGACCCGATAATCAGATGTTCGGGGTATGAGGTGCTCAGCGCGCGGGCTTTAGATTGTGCCAGTCGCTGCACCAGAACCTCTGGTTTTTCAGCGTCCAGCGGCGTTTCATCAATATCGGGAGCAGCGCAGTCAAACGTGAGGCCGGTCTTAACCAGCAGCGCCTGTCTGTAGACTGACGTAGAGGCCAAAAGCAGTTTTGCAGGAAGTGTTGTCATAATTTTTTTCACAAAGCGTAGCGTTATTCAATCGTACATTTTAAACTGTTGGCCGCTGTGGAAGCGAATATTGGTGAAAGGTGCGGTTTTGAGGCCTTTTTCTTTGACTCTATGTCGTTACAAAGTTAATATGCGCGCCCTATGCAAAAAGTAAAATTACCCTTAGCCGTTGATGCGATTCGTACAGCCCAAAAGCGTTTAGATTACTCCGGTATCTATTCGCCTGGTCAGGTGACACGATTAGCGGCATCAGTGGTGAGCGTTGATTCTGATGTCCAAACTTCTTTGTCGTTTGATATCGACAATCTGCGTCTGGCCGTTATTAATGGTCAGTCTGATGTTACTGTGACTCTGGAATGCCAGAGATGCGGTAAGACGTTTGAGCACCAGGTTCACGCAACATATTGTTTTAGTCCTGTCCGCAATGATGAACAGGCTGAAGCATTACCGGAAGCGTACGAGCCGATCGAAGTCGATGAGTTTGGCGAAGTTGATCTGCTGGCGATGATTGAAGACGAAATCATTCTTTCACTGCCTGTCGTTCCGGTACATGAATCTGAACACTGTGAAGTGTCCGACGCGGACATGGTATTCGGTAAACTGCCTGCAGAGGTGGAGAAACCAAATCCATTTGCCGTATTAGCGAGTTTAAAGAAAAGTACTTAAGGAGTAAGGTCCATGGCCGTACAACAGAATAAACCAACCCGTTCTAAACGTGGCATGCGTCGTTCACACGATGCTCTGACCACTTCCACTCTGTCTGTGGACAAGACTTCTGGTGAAACTCACCTGCGTCACCACATCACTGCCGACGGTTTCTACCGCGGTCGCAAGGTTATCGGCTGATATTTGCCAGCTACTTATTCACGTGATAAGTGCTAGCAAGGCGATACCTTGACTCGTCTAACCCTCGCGTTAGATGTAATG
Organism: Enterobacteriaceae bacterium Kacie_13; assembly: GCA_013457415.1. NCBI lineage: Bacteria > Pseudomonadati > Pseudomonadota > Gammaproteobacteria > Enterobacterales > Enterobacteriaceae > Enterobacteriaceae bacterium Kacie_13. The sequence goes on along the minus strand of CP045665.1, from coordinate 2,982,561 downwards.
GGCGGAGACTTCGGTCCATCCGTCACAGTGCCTGCTTCATTGCAGGCACTTATCTCTAATTCTAAATTAGACCTTCTTTTGGTCGGAATCCCCGACGCCATCACACCTTTATTAGCCAAAGCCGATCCTTCTTTATTAGAACGAATTCGGATAATTCCTGCTGAATCCGTTATAGCCAACGACATGCGAGCATCGCAAGCTATACGTGCCAGTAAGGGAAGCTCAATGCGTGTGGCGCTGGAACTGATTAAAAGTGGTGATGCACAGGCGTGCGTTAGCGCGGGAAATACCGGCGCGTTGATGGGATTAGCTAAGCTGGTTGTTAAACCCTTAGAGGGCATTGAGCGTCCGGCGCTGATGAGCGTATTACCCAATCAGCAGCGCAGCAAAACGGTGGTGCTTGATCTGGGGGCGAATGTTGAGTGTGACAGCACGATGCTGGTTCAGTTTGCCGTGATGGGTGCAGTCATGGCAGAGCAGGTGGTGGGGATTACTAACCCTCGCGTCGCCTTACTGAATATCGGCGAAGAAGAAAGCAAAGGGCTTGATAACATCCGCGAAGCCGCAGCTATTTTAAAAAAAACTACGTCTATCAACTATATCGGCTATCTTGAAGGCAACGACCTTCTGACTGGCAAGACCGATGTGATGGTGTGCGACGGTTTCGTCGGAAATGTTACGCTTAAAACCATGGAAGGTGTAATAAGGATGTTTTTGTCACTGTTAAAATCCTCCGGAGAGGGTGGCAAGAAGGCCTGGTGGTTGAAGTGGTTGGGTCGGATTTTACAGAAGAAATTGCTAAAGCGTTTTAGCCATCTTAACCCCGACCAGTATAATGGCGCATGTCTGTTAGGATTACGCGGCATCGTTATTAAAAGCCACGGTGGAGCAAATCAGCGTGCGTTTGCTGTTGCTATCGAACAGGCCGTGCAGGCGGTGCAGCGGCAGGTCCCTCAGCGGATCGCCGCGCGCCTTGAAGCTGTATTACCCAAGAGTGACTGATCGTACATGTATACAAAGATTCTCGGTACGGGGAGCTATTTGCCCGTGCAAGTTCGGTCTAATGCCGACTTAGAAAAAATGGTGGATACCTCCGACGAGTGGATTGTCACCCGCACAGGTATTCGTGAACGTCGTATCGCTGCTCCGGATGAGACTGTGGCCACAATGGGCCTGCACGCAGCAGAAAAAGCACTTGAAATGGCCGGCGTCAGCGCAAGCGACGTAGGTTTAATCATTGTTGCAACAACCTCATCTTCACATGCTTTCCCGAGTTCAGCCTGCCAGTTGCAGAATATGCTCGGTATTAAGGATTGTGCAGCGTTCGATCTGGCCGCGGCCTGCGCAGGGTTTACCTATGCGCTGAGTGTGGCCGATCAATATATCAAGAATGGTGCAGCAAAACATGCGCTGGTAATCGGTTCTGACGTGCTTTCCCGTAAACTCGATCCTCAGGATCGCGGTACGGTGATCCTCTTTGGCGATGGTGCGGGTGCAGTTTTGCTCGGCGCATCGGAAGAGCAGGGCATCATTTCCACGCATATGCACGCAGACGGTCATTATGGCAATCTGCTGACGTTACCGTACCCGAGCCAGACCGAGCCGGAAAAACCTGCTTACGTTACTATGGCCGGTAATGAAGTCTTCAAAGTCGCAGTGACTGAACTGGCGCATATTGTCGATGAAACGCTGACGGCAAATAATCTCGATCGTTCCGAACTCGACTGGCTGGTTCCACATCAGGCGAACCTGCGCATCATCAGTGCCACAGCGAAAAAGCTGGGTATGGGGATGGAAAAAGTCGTGGTCACACTGGATCGTCATGGTAATACGTCTGCGGCCTCCGTGCCTGCGGCATTTGATGAAGCGGTACGCGATGGTAGAATTCAGCGCGGGCAATTAGTGTTGCTCGAAGCATTTGGCGGTGGCTTTACCTGGGGCTCGGCGCTGGTACGTTTTTGATTTAACAGGATCATAAAAATGACAAAAATTGCAGTTGTTTTCCCTGGTCAAGGTTCTCAGACTCTCGGTATGCTGGCTGATTTAGCCACTGCGCATCCGGTTGTTGAAGAAACATTTGCCGAGGCTTCTTCGGTACTGGGGTACGATTTATGGCAGCTGGTGCAAGAAGGGCCTGCTGAAGAACTGAATAAAACCTGGCAGACACAGCCTGCGTTACTGGCCGCCTCTGTGGCTATCTGGCGTGTATGGCAGCAGCAGAATGGCACTCAGCCTGTTCTGATGGCAGGTCACAGCCTGGGTGAATATTCTGCGCTGGTTTGTGCCGGGGTGCTGGATTTCAAACAGGCAATTTCGCTGGTTGAGCTGCGCGGGAAACTGATGCAGGAAGCCGTCCCAGCAGGCACAGGTGCTATGTATGCCATCATCGGTCTGGATAACGACGCGATCGCGAAAGCGTGTGAAGAATCCGCGCAGGGTCAGGTTGTTTCTCCGGTGAATTTCAATTCACCCGGCCAGGTTGTGATTGCAGGCAACAAAGAAGCCGTTGAGCGCGCCGGAGTTGCCTGTAAGGCCGCGGGTGCAAAACGTGCGTTACCGCTGCCGGTCAGCGTGCCATCCCACTGTGCTTTAATGAAGCCAGCTGCAGACAAAATGGCCGTTGCGCTTGAAAACATTACTTTCAATGCACCGCAGTTCTCTGTGGTAAACAACGTTGATGTTAAAGTAGAATCCTCGCCGGAAGCCATCCGCAGCGCGTTGGTTCGTCAGTTATACAGCCCGGTACGCTGGACTGAGTCTGTCGAATTCATGGCCGCGCAGGGTGTAGAGCAGTTATTAGAAGTAGGGCCGGGTAAAGTCTTGACCGGTCTGACTAAACGTATTGTTGACACCCTGACAGCTGCCGCAGTGAATGACACGGCAAGTTTGGCAGCGGCGCTTGAGCAATAAAAGAGGATAATATGAGCTTCGAAGGCAAAATTGCACTGGTTACCGGTGCCAGCCGTGGTATTGGCCGCGCTATCGCAGAAAAACTGGTTGCTGGCGGCGCGAAAGTGATCGGAACCGCGACCAGTGAGAAAGGTGCGGAAGCGATCGGTGAATATTTAGGCGAAAATGGCAAAGGGATCATGCTCAATGTGGTTGATTCTGCATCTATTGAGCAAGTATTGGCGACGATTCGAGCTGAATTTGGCGAAATTGACATTTTAGTTAATAATGCCGGCATCACCCGTGATAACCTTCTCATGCGTATGAAGGATGATGAGTGGCAGGATATCCTGGATACGAACCTGACTTCTGTGTTTCGGCTGTCAAAAGCTGTCATGCGGGCTATGATGAAGAAACGGTGTGGACGGATTATTACAATTGGTTCCGTTGTTGGCACCATGGGTAACGCAGGGCAGGCGAACTACGCGGCGGCTAAAGCTGGATTGATTGGTTTTAGTAAGTCTTTGGCGCGTGAAGTTGCTTCACGTGGCATTACTGTCAACGTCGTGGCTCCCGGCTTTATTGAGACGGATATGACAAGGGCGTTGACAGATGATCAACGCGCAGGCATTTTGTCATCAGTTCCAGCCAACCGGTTGGGCGATGCCAAAGAAATTGCCAGCGCCGTTGCTTTTTTAGCCTCTGACGAGGCCAGCTATATCACGGGCGAAACATTACATGTCAATGGCGGCATGTACATGATTTAAAAATTACGAAACTATTTGCGTTTTTTGCGGTAAAAACCGCAAAATAGAGCAAATTCGTGGTTTGAATAGCCTGGATTTAGTTGCATCTTTTTCAACATTTTATACACTACGAAAACCATCGCGAAAGCGAGTTTTGATAGGAAATTTAAGAGTATGAGCACTATCGAAGAACGCGTTAAGAAAATCATCGTTGAACAGCTGGGTGTTAAACAGGAAGAAGTAGTGAATGCTGCCTCTTTCGTAGACGACCTTGGCGCTGATTCTCTCGACACCGTTGAGCTGGTTATGGCTCTGGAAGAAGAGTTTGATACCGAGATCCCTGACGAAGAAGCTGAAAAAATCACTACTGTTCAGGCAGCAATTGATTTTATCAACGCTAGCCAACAGTAAGCGTACATGCTTTAAGTTTAGATAGTTAGGCGGTCATTTGACCGCCTAAGTTTTTTATATCCCACGGTATTACTACTTTTTTCCCTCCCTGGAGGACACCCGTGTCTAAGCGTCGAGTTGTAGTGACTGGACTGGGCATGCTGTCTCCTGTCGGCAATACTGTAGAGTCCACTTGGAACGCTCTCCTTGCCGGTCAGAGTGGCATTAGCCTGATCGACCATTTTGATACTAGCGCCTATGCAACACGGTTTGCTGGCTTAGTAAAAGATTTTAACTGTGAAGACTTCATCCCGCGTAAAGATGCCCGCAAGATGGATGCCTTTATTCAGTATGGTATTACTGCCGGTATTCAAGCGATGCAAGACTCAGGGCTTGAAGTGACCGCTGAGAACGCGACACGCATTGGTGCGGCGATCGGTTCCGGCATCGGCGGGCTTGGTCTGATAGAAGAAAACCACACCTCATTGGTTAACGGCGGACCACGCAAAATCAGTCCTTTCTTCGTTCCATCAACTATCGTCAACATGATCGCTGGTCATTTGAGCATTATGTTTGGGTTGCGCGGACCGAGTATTTCTATTGCAACAGCCTGTACTTCTGGCGTACACAACATTGGCCATGCGGCACGTATCATTGCGTATAATGACGCGGATGTGATGCTGGCAGGCGGCGCAGAAAAAGCCAGCACCCCACTGGGCGTTGGTGGTTTTGGCGCGGCCCGTGCGTTATCAACGCGCAATGATAATCCTCAGGCGGCGAGCCGTCCGTGGGATAAAGACAGAGATGGATTCGTTCTTGGTGACGGTGCCGGTATCATGGTGCTGGAAGAGTATGAACATGCCCGCAAACGCGGCGCGAAGATTTATGCCGAGATCGTCGGTTTTGGTATGAGCAGCGATGCGTACCATATGACCTCTCCTCCGGAAGATGGTGCAGGTGCCGCTCTGGCGATGGAAAATGCGTTACGCGATGCTGGCATTTCTGCCTCCGCCATTGGTTATATCAACGCACACGGTACCTCTACCGCCGCGGGTGATAAAGCCGAAGCGCAGGCCGTGAAGTCCGTCTTTGGTGCGGATGCGCACAAAGTTCTGGTGAGTTCCACTAAGTCGATGACTGGTCACTTGTTAGGTGCAGCGGGCGCAGTGGAATCTATCTTCACTGTTCTCTCTTTGCGTGATCAGGCTGTTCCACCTACCATCAATCTGGACAATCCAGATGAAGGTTGCGATCTCGATTTCGTGGCTCACGAAGCGCGTCAGGTCAAAGGGATGGAGTACACATTGTGTAACTCGTTCGGATTCGGTGGCACCAATGGTTCTCTGGTGTTCCGTAAAGTTTGAGTCAGTCAGTGACGCTAAAATGAAAGGCCCGTTGATCGGGCCTTTTTGCTGTCTGCATACAATTGCCGAAGTCTCAAACGGCAGCTCAACAGAATGCGTGTTCAGTACCGTTGAGTGTTTTGGTGCGATAAAGTAGGAATGCTCCACTTGTTGCGTTTTGTCTGCTCACGCAGGCTCTGCTGTCAGAAATTGTGTGTGGGGAGGATATAATTATGTGGATTAACGGTGTGGCAATGAAGATGTTGCTGGCAGGCGACCGCGCTGTACAGTTCGGCGACGGATGTTTTACCACCGGGCGGGTGATACGCGGCAAAATCCAGTTTCTGCCGCAGCACATCGCCAGGCTGCAACACGCCGCCAGCGTCCTCATGATTGATAATGCAGACTGGCAGGCGCTGGAAGCTGAAATGACTCTCGCCGCTGCCGGGCGTGAGGAAGGTGTGGTCAAAGCGATTCTCACGCGCGGGCAGGGCGGACGTGGTTACAGCGCAGCGGGATGCACTCATCCCACGCGTATTGTGTCCATCTCTGATTATCCTGCGCATTATCATCAGTGGCGTGAGCAGGGCGTGACGCTCGTCTCAAGCCCGGTCACGTTAAGTAAAAATCCGCTGCTGGCGGGTATTAAGCATCTTAACCGGCTTGAACAGGTCATGATCCGCATGCATCTTGACCAGACGGACGCTAATGAGGCGCTGGTGGTTGACACCTCGGGTTGCCTGGTGGAATGCTGTGCGGCCAATTTATTCTGGCGCAAGGGAACCCGCGTTTATACCCCGAATTTATCGCAGTCCGGCGTTGACGGTATTATGCGTCAGCACATAATTCGCGAACTGGGTGCCAGCACTGAATGGACGGTAGAGATCGTCAGTGAAACACCCGGGACGCTGAACGATGCTGATGAAGTCCTGATTTGTAATGCATTAATGCCATTATTGCCGGTGACGCAAGTGGATGAACGCCATTATTCCTCGCGACATTTGTACGATTTCCTGCGCCACAGTTGTTAATAAGTGAACAAACAATGACAAACAAAAAGACCAAAATCTTCGCCCTGATAGTCCTGATCCTGCTTGGGGCGGCGGCGTTTGCCTACCATAAAGTGAAACAGTTCGCTGACCGGCCGATTAACGTCAGCAGTGAAACCATCTTTACCCTGCCAGCGGGCACCGGGCGTGTGGTGCTGGAAACTTTGCTGATCGATAAAAAGCTAATGAAACCCAACCCGTGGTTTCCGTGGCTCTTGCGTCTCGAACCCGAATTAAGTGAATTCAAAGCGGGCACCTATCGTTTCGAAAAGGGCATGACCGTCCGCCAGATGCTGGAGCTTCTGAAAAGCGGCAAAGAGGCACAGTTCAGCATCCGCTTCGTAGAAGGCTTCAGGTTGAGTGATTGGATGAAAGTGCTGGATGGCTCGGAATTCATTAAACACGAACTTAAGGGGAAGAGTGGCGAAGAGATTGCCGCAGCGCTGGGCATGACCGACAACAAAAATGCCGAAGGCTGGCTGTATCCGGATACCTATCATTACACCGCCGGCATGACTGATTTATCGCTGCTTAAACGCGCTCATGTACGAATGGAAAAAACCGTTGCCGATATCTGGAAAGGACGAGCCGATTCTCTGCCTTACAAAACTCCGGCCGATATGGTGACCATGGCGTCGATTATTGAAAAAGAAACAGCGGTGAAAGGCGAACGTGCAGAAGTGGCTTCTGTGTTCATCAACCGATTGAGAATTGGTATGCGTCTGCAAACCGATCCGACGGTCATTTATGGCATGGGTGAAAGCTACACTGGCAATATACGCAAGAAAGATCTTGAGACGCCAACGCCGTACAATACCTACGTGATCTCCGGTCTGCCACCATCGCCAATAGCGATGCCGAGCGAAGCTTCGCTTGAGGCTGCGGCGCATCCCGCAAAAACGGCTTATCTTTATTTTGTCGCTGATGGCAAAGGCGGGCATACTTTCAGCACTAACCTTGAGAATCACAACAAAGCGGTTCGCGTGTATTTAGAGGCTCTGAAGAATAAGAATGAAAAGTAACTTCATTGTAATTGAAGGCCTTGAAGGGGCGGGCAAAACGACCGCTCATGAAGTGGTTGTGAATGCATTGCGTCAGCATGGCGTCGAAGAAATCATTTTCACCCGTGAACCTGGCGGCACGCCGCTGGCAGAAAAGCTGCGGGATTTATTTAAGCGCGGCGTGGAGGGTGAAAAACCGACGGTCAAAGCGGAAGTGCTGATGCTGTATGCTGCGCGCGTCCAGCTGGTTGAAACCGTGATCCTGCCTGCGCTGGCGCGCGGTGCCTGGGTGGTCGGCGATCGTCACGATCTCTCTTCGCAGGCCTATCAGGGCGGCGGTCGCGGCATTGACGCCAAACTCATGAGTTCGCTGCGCGACACCGTGCTCAGCGATTTCCGCCCGGATCTGACGCTGTATCTCGACCTGCCACCTGCTGTTGGCCTGCAACGCGCCCGTGCGCGCGGTGAGCTGGATCGCATCGAGCAGGAAGCTCTGCCATTCTTTGAACGTACGCGTGCCCGCTATCTGGAACTGGCCGCCGAAGACAGCCGCATCAAAACCATCGATGCATCGCAAACCATCGAGCAGGTGACTGCGTCGATCGAACAGACATTGAAAAACTGGTTCGATGAGCAGCAGGTTGCTGCGCAAGGCCATGCGTTATGAGCTGGTATCCCTGGCTCAGCACGCCCTATCGTCAGCTGATCGGTCAATATCAGACCGGTCGCGGACACCACGCCGTGCTGATGCACGTTGCTGCGGGCATGGGTGATGAAGCACTGGTTTACGGCCTGAGCCGCTGGTTACTGTGTCAGCACAAAGACGGCGAAAAGAGCTGCGGCAAATGCCATAGCTGCCAACTGATGATTGCCGGAAACCACCCGGACTGGCACGTGTTGCAGCCGGAAAAAGGCAAAAACTCACTGGGCATCGACCCTGTGCGTCAGCTTATCGAAACGTTGTACAACTATTCGCAGCAAGGCGGTGCGAAAGTGGTGTGGATCCCGCAGACAGAATTGCTGACGGAAGCTGCCGCCAACGCCTTGCTTAAAACGCTGGAAGAACCGCCCGCCGGGACCTATTTCCTGCTCGGTTGCCGTGAACCTTCATCCTTGCTGGCGACCATCCGTAGCCGCTGTTTCTACTGGCATCTGCCGGTACCTGAAGAAGCATTATCGGTGCAGTGGATTAACCGTCAGATGAGTGCCGACCCGATTGCCGTTAAAACCGCATTACGCCTGACCAACGGTGCACCGCTGTCTGCGCTGGGTTTGTTGCAGCCGGAACGCTGGAAACAGCGCGTGGCACTTTGCCAGCAGCTTTACACTCAGTGTCAGCAACAGGATATGTTATCGCTGTTGCCACAGTTGAACCATGACGACGCAGTTGACCGTATCTACTGGCTGGCCTCGCTGCTGCTTGATGCAATCAAATGGCAGCAAGATGCGGCGAAGTTTATTCTCAATCATGACCAGCAGCCGCTTATCGCATTGTTGGCCAGTGCGCAGTCCAATGCATCGTTGCAACAGTCCGTTTCGGCCTGGATGCAGTGTCGTCAGCAGTTGCTCTCTATCGTGGGTGTGAACCGCGAACTTCTGCTCACCGAACAGCTGCTGGAATGGGAACAAATGCTGCAGGGCGCCGTGTCTCCTTCCCACTTCAGCTCAGGCATGATGCGCTGAACCCCACTTTAATCGTAATGAGTTAACTACTATGTTTTTAGTCGATTCCCACTGTCACCTCGACAGCCTGGATTACAACGAACTGCATTCAGGCGTGGATAACGTGCTGGAAAAGGCGCGCGCGCGCGACGTGAAATTTATGCTGGCGGTGGCGACCACGTTGCCAGGCTATGAGGCGATGACGCAACTGATCGGTGATCGCCCTGACGTTGCCTTTTCCTGCGGCGTCCATCCGCTGAATATTGACGATGGCTATGATTTTTCCGAGTTGCGCCGTCTGGCTGGCAGCCCGAAAGTCGTGGCTATGGGTGAAACCGGTCTGGATTATTTCTATCAGAAAGAAGCGCACCAGCTGAAACTGCAACAGGATTCGTTCCGCGAGCACATCCGCATTGGCCGCGCGCTGAATAAACCGGTGATCGTGCATACCCGGGATGCACGTCAGGATACGCTGGATATTCTTAAAGATGAGCAGGCAGGGGAGTGTGGTGGTGTTCTGCACTGCTTTACTGAAGATCTGCCGACCGCGGAGTTTCTGCTGGATCTCGGTTTCTACATTTCTTTCTCCGGTATTGTGACATTCCGGAATGCTGAAGCTTTACGCGAAGTGGCGCGTTACGTACCGCTCGATCGGCTGCTGGTGGAAACTGATTCGCCGTATCTGGCGCCGGTGCCTCACCGTGGAAAAGAGAATCAGCCTGCATACGTGCGCGACGTGGCCGATTACATGGCGGTACTCAAAGGCGTTAGCGTTGAGCAGCTCGCAGAGGCTACCACTGCAAACTTTTCACGATTATTTCACGTCGACACTTCCTCCTTGATCTAGGCTTTAGCTTAGTCATATTCGCTGCATTTATTTTTCACCTCGTAATTAATCATCTGAATGAGGTATCGTGGCACCGTTTTTCGGTTGTCAGGAGGCCTCATTCGGATTTTACGCTGCAAAGTGACGGTTTTTAATCCAGTTTTTCAGCATTTTTCAGAAAAACGTGACTGCCATCAAACATTAACAAAGGGAATTATTTTACCCTGCGTAAAAATTAAAAGGGGTGCTCAGACACCCGACTGTAAAAGGCTCAAAGAGCTTTTTACAAAGCGGTCAGTTATCAGACGAACCGCATGAAGTATCAAAAAGCATCATTACTCAGGAGCACACTCAATTATGTTTAAGAACGCGTTTGCAAACCTTCAGAAGGTCGGTAAATCGCTAATGTTGCCCGTTTCCGTATTGCCAATCGCAGGTATCCTGCTTGGCGTCGGTTCCGCAAACTTTAGCTGGCTGCCACTGATCGTTTCCCATGTTATGGCCGAAGCCGGTGGCTCAGTCTTCGCTAACATGCCTCTGATCTTCGCTATCGGCGTTGCATTAGGCTTTACCAACAACGACGGTGTTTCTGCACTGGCGGCAGTTGTCGCCTACGGCATCATGGTGAAAACCATGGCAGTTGTCGCACCTCTGGTTCTGCATTTGCCGGCTGAAGAAATCGCAGCCAGCCATCTGGCGGATACCGGCGTACTCGGCGGTATCATCTCCGGTGCGATTGCGGCGTACATGTTCAACCGTTTCTACCGCATCAAGTTGCCAGAATATCTGGGCTTCTTTGCGGGTAAACGCTTTGTGCCAATTATCTCCGGTATGGCCGCGATCATCCTGGGTGTGGTTCTGTCCTTCATCTGGCCGCCAATCGGCAGCGCAATCCAAACCTTCTCCCAATGGGCTGCTTACCAGAACCCGGTTGTGGCATTCGGTATCTACGGTGTGGTTGAACGTGCGCTGGTACCGTTTGGTCTGCATCATATCTGGAACGTTCCATTCCAGATGCAAATCGGTGAGTACGTGAACTCCGCAGGTCAGGTCTTCCACGGCGACATCCCACGTTACATGGCCGGTGACCCGACTGCGGGTAAACTGTCCGGTGGCTTCCTGTTCAAAATGTACGGTCTGCCAGCTGCTGCTGTAGCAATCTGGCATTCAGCGAAACCTGAGAACCGTGCGAAAGTCGGCGGCATCATGATCTCTGCTGCTCTGACCGCGTTCCTGACCGGTATCACCGAGCCAATCGAATTCTCCTTCATGTTCGTTGCGCCGATCCTGTACGTTATCCACGCGATTCTGGCTGGTCTGGCGTTCCCAATTTGTATTCTGTTGGGTATGCGTGATGGCACCAGCTTCTCACACGGTCTGATCGACTTCATCGTGCTGAGTGGTAACAGCAGCCGTATCTGGCTGTTCCCTCTGGTTGGTGCGGTTTATGCAGTGGTTTACTACAGCATCTTCCGTTTCCTGATCGCCAAACTGGATCTGAAAACACCGGGTCGTGAAGACTCTGCCAGCGAAACGACAACTCAGGGCGGTTCAGAAATGTCTGCATCTCTGGTTCAGGCTTTCGGCGGTAAAGACAACATCACCAACCTGGATGCCTGTATCACCCGTCTGCGCGTCAGCGTGGCTGATATCTCTAAAGTTGATCAGGCTGGCCTGAAAAAACTGGGTGCAGCTGGCGTGGTGGTAGCAGGTTCTGGTGTTCAGGCAATTTTCGGTACCAAGTCCGATAACCTGAAAACCGATATGGATGAGTACATGCGCAGCCATTAATGCTGAGCAGTATGAGTTCTGAGAAAGGAGGCTTCGGCCTCCTTTTTTCATGTCTGGGATTTGGCATAACGCATTTGCTGGCGCTTTCTGCGGCAATTAAGCCGCTAAAAGCGTAATCAGGTTGAAAGGAATGGAAATTCTAACCCATACTGCGTACATCGTTTTACTTTGAAAAGGACAGTTAAGATGGCCGAAGAGACAATTTTCAGCAAAATCATACGCCGTGAAATTCCGGCAGATGTGGTTTATCAGGACGAGCTCGTTACAGCGTTTCGCGATATTTCTCCTCAGGCACCCAGCCATATCCTGATTATCCCCAACGTTCTGATCCCAACCATGAACGATGTGGATGAAACGCACGAAGCGGCACTTGGCCGCATGATGACGGTAGCAGCGAAAATCGCGGAACAGGAAGGGATTGCCGAAAGCGGCTATCGACTGATCGTCAACTGCAACCGTGACGGCGGCCAGGAGGTCTATCATATTCATATGCACCTCGTCGGTGGTCGCGCACTCGGCCCATTGCTGTCGCGCCAGTAAGGATAAAATATGCGATTTTTGATGGCATTATTGCCAGTGCTTTTGTTGATGGGATGCAGCAGTCGTCCGGGTATTGCGCTTAACAATCAGCAAAGGATTGTGATGGAATCGCCTGTTCTTACCGCGGGGATTATTCCCAGCTCGCCTGCCGTGGGCGAATCCGGTGGACAAAAGCAAGCCACCAGCACGCTCAATAACAACCAGCCGCATGCGGTGACGCTGCATTATCGTTTCTTCTGGTATGACAAACAGGGGCTGGATTTACTCCCCGTCGCCGATGCACGTACGGCCATCGTGCCTGCCAACAGCAGCGTGGAAATCAGCTCGCTGAATGGCAATCTTGATGCGTATAGTGTGCGCCTTTACCTTTATCTCTAATTTCCATAACGGAGCAGGTTGATGAAAAAGTATTTCCTCATTGTGGCAATGGCCGCACTGATCCTCGGCGGTTGTACGTTACCAAACCAGCAGCAGCCGCAACAGCCGGAACAACCCCAGCAGCCTCAAGAGCCGCTGCCGCCGGTGAATCCGCCAGTGCCGGAGCAACCACCGGTTCAGCCTGTTCCTCAGCCGCCAAAATTTGCCAATATTGACTGGACTGCGACCGTTTCGCCGTTGCTGACAAAAATGCTCAAAGCCGAAGGCGTGCAGTCCGGCAGCGTTCTGCTGGTGGATGGCGTGAAAAACAGCACTAACGGTTCTCTGCAAACCGCCAAAGCGACGGATGCGTTACGCAACGCGCTGGCCAACAACACCACTTTCCAGGTCGTTCCTGCCGAACAGCTGGCTTCTGCCAAACAGTCTTTGGGATTATCACCTGATGACAGCCTGGCGTCCGTCAGCAAAGCCATTGGTCTGGCAAACATCGTCAAAGCGCAATACGTCCTTTACAGCACGGTGAGCGGCGATGTGAAAGCTCCGACGATGTCGATGCGTCTTATTACCGCACCAAGCGGCGAAATTGTCTGGTCAGGCCGCGGTGCCGTCCAGAATTAAGACTCAGCTTGAGCAACTGATTGGGCAACATTATCCGGCGGTGAAAACCGCCGGTTTTCATTTGTCGCCAGTTGCCGGGCTGACCGGCGAGAGCTGGAGAATCAGCACGTCTTGCGGCGAAATGCTGGCACGTTTTCATTCATCTGACCGGCAGGTTTCGGGGGCAGACCGGCGGCGTGAGCATTCGATTTTGCGGCATATCGCGCGGCATAATCTTGGCCCCTGTGTCAGACTTTATTCTTCACCTTGGCTCTTAGTAGACTGGCTCGACGGCGCGCCACTGACGGATGAGATCTTTGCCGGCGCGGGTCAGGGTGTGCTGGTTCAGTCTTTGGTGAAATTGCATCAACTGCCACTTTCAGGTTACCGGCTTGATTTGCATCAGCAGTTTTCCCGTTACTGGCAACATATTGACCGCCGTCGTCTGACGCCTCGCTGGCTGCGGTTACATAAGAAGATGATGCGCCTGACGCCGCCCGCGCCGCTGCGTCTGTCGCTGGTGCATATGGATATTCACGCAGGCAACGTACTGGAAACGCCGCATGGTCTGCGGCTCATTGACTGGGAATATGCAGCGGATGGCGATATAGCGCTGGAACTCGCGGCGATGGTTCGCGGTAATGGCTGGAATGCAGCGCAACAACATGCGCTCGTGCAGCGCTATGTGGACGCGGGCGGCTATCGTGATTCTCTTCTTTTAGAGCAACAGGTGAACCGCTGGTTAGCCTGGGTCGATTACCTGATGCTTATGTGGTTTGAAGTACGCTGGCAGCAAACCGGCGAGCTAAAATATTGTGAATGGGCGCAACCGCTGCGACCATAGCGAAATCTGAACTGAATGCTGAACTGATTGAAAAGGAGTGCTCATCTTGTTGGGACCTGTAATGCTGGATGTGGCTGGCTATGAGCTGGATGCCGAAGAACGTGAGATTTTGCAGCACCCGCTGGTCGGTGGGCTGATTTTATTCACCCGTAACTATCATGACGTGGACCAGCTGCATGAACTGATCCGTCAGATCCGTAGCGCTTCACATGACCGGCTGGTGTTGGCGGTTGATCAGGAAGGTGGCCGCGTGCAGCGTTTTCGCGAAGGGTTTACCCGTCTGCCTGCCGCGCAATCTTTTGCCGCAATTAATGAACCGCATGAAGCGGGACGACTGGCGCTTGAAAGCGGCTGGCTGATGGCATCTGAAATGATTGCGATGGATATCGACATCAGCTTCGCACCGGTGCTGGATATTGGGCACATCAGTGCGGCCATAGGCGAGCGTTCATTCCATGCCGAACCGCGAAAAGCGCTGGAGATGGCTGAACAGTACATTCACGGCATGCATGCGGCGGGGATGAAAACCACCGGCAAACATTTTCCGGGTCACGGCGCGGTCAGCGCTGACTCCCATAAAGAGACGCCGCGCGACGATCGTGCGCTGGACGTTATTCGCGAGCACGACATGGCTATCTTCCGCCAGCTCAATGAGCGTAAATTGCTCGATGCTGTGATGCCGGCGCACGTCATTTACACGCAAGCAGATCCGCGTCCTGCCAGCGGCTCCCCTTACTGGCTGCAACAGATCCTGCGCAAAGAGTTGGGCTTTAACGGCGTCATTTTCTCCGACGATTTGTCGATGGAAGGGGCGGCAATCATGGGCAGCTATGCTGAGCGCGGTCAGGCTTCTTTGGATGCGGGGTGCGACATGATTCTGGTGTGTAACCATCGTGAAGGGGCGGTGAGCGTGCTGGATAACCTGTCTCCGGTCAACGCAGAGCGTGTTGCCCAGCTGTATCATCGCGGGCGCTACACGGGGAAAGAGGCCCGTCAGGACCTGCTCAATTCAACCCGCTGGCAGCAGGCAAACCGTGATTTAACGGCGCTCGATGCCCGCTGGCAGGAAAGTAAACAGGCTGCCCGGTAACGGTTTGCGAACCGCATGAGGGTGTCAACGCACATACAGGATGAGGTAAACGATGATTATCTATTTGCATGGTTTCGATTCAACCAGTCCCGGTAACCACGAGAAGGTATTGCAGTTACAGTTCATTGATCCGGACGTGCGCTTTATTAGTTACAGCACACTGCATCCGCGTCACGACATGCAGCATTTGTTGAAAGAAGTCGATAAAGTGCTGCAAGAAACCCATGATCCGCACCCGCTGATTTGCGGCGTTGGCCTCGGTGGTTTCTGGGCCGAGCGCATCGGTTTCCTGTGCGGCATTCGTCAGGTGATGTTCAATCCGAATTTGTCGCCCCAGGACAACATGGCCGGAAAAATCGACCGTCCTGAAGAGTACGAAGATATCGCCACCAAATGCATCAGTGATTTCCGCGAGAAAAACCGTGACCGCTGTCTGGTGATTTTATCTCGCGAAGATGGTGTGCTCGACAGCAAAAATACTGCCGGGAAACTGCACCATTACTACCCGATCGAATGGGATGACAAGCAGACTCATAAATTCAAGGATATCTCGACGCATTTGCAGCGTATTAAAGCCTTCAAAAATATCGTCTGACTCAACGTCCTGCCTTCCCGAACCACTGCCACGCGCAGTGGTTTTTTTATGGGCGACTCGCATGGTTTGTCATTTTTTCTCACATTCTGCGCTAACTCCCTGATTTAAAATCGTCAAAATATGTGCCATATCATTAAGTAAAAACGGGTAAATCAATTTAAATTGACCTGTATCAATTTTGGTATGACCAAATCACCACGCATGATATCCTCCCTCTCAGATACCGATTTAACTTAAGCAACCCTATGTAATATAAGGATTATTTTTTAACTCTTATATAACAATTGGTTCACATTTAGGGGGTCATTTTGACATCACCAATCAAGAAAATTGTGATAATTGGCGGCGGCGCTGGCGGACTGGAGCTGGCAACCAGCCTCGGACATAAGCTTGGCCGGAAAAAGAAAGCGGAGATCATTCTGGTCGACCGTAATCACAGCCATTTATGGAAACCACTGTTGCACGAAGTGGCGACAGGCAGCCTGGATGACGGCGTGGATGCACTGAGCTATCTGGCACATGCCCGCAACCACGGTTTCACTTTCCAGATCGGTTCACTGACTGATATTGATCGTGAAAATCAGACCATCAAACTGGCTGAAATCCGTGATGAAAACGGCGAAATGCTGGTGCCGGTGCGCGATATTGCCTATGACCAGCTGGTTATGGCGCTGGGTAGTACGTCTAATGACTTCGGGACGCCGGGCGTAAAAGACAACTGTATCTTCCTCGATAACCCGCATCAGGCGCACCGTTTCCATAACGAAATGCTGAACTTGTTCCTTAAATTCTCCGCCAGTGCGGACAAACAGAAGAAAGTGAACATCGCGATTGTCGGCGGCGGCGCCACCGGCGTAGAGCTTTCTGCAGAACTGCATAACGCGGTGAAGCAGCTGCACAGTTACGGATTCAAAGGGCTGGACAGCGAAGCGCTGAACGTTACGCTGGTGGAAGCCGGTGAACGTATTCTGCCTGCTTTACCACCGCGTATTTCTGCGGCCGCCCATCAGGAACTGACCAAGCTCGGCGTGCGTGTTCTGACGCAAACCATGGTGACCAGTGCCGATAAAAAAGGTCTGAACACCAAGTCCGGCGAATTTATTGATGCCGACCTGATGGTATGGGCAGCGGGTATCAAAGCGCCTGACTTCATGAAAGACATCGCCGGTCTTGAAACTAACCGCATCAATCAGCTGGTCGTTGAGCCCACGTTGCAAACCACGCGCGATCCAAATATCTACGCGATTGGAGACTGTGCATCCTGCCCGCAGCCGTCCGGTGGTTTCGTTCCGCCACGCGCGCAGTCCGCGCACCAGATGGCGTCCCGCTGCTTCGCCAATATCATGGCGCAGCGCAAAGGGCAGAGCCTGAAACCTTACGTCTATAAAGACCATGGTTCACTGGTGTCTCTGTCACGCTTTAGCACCGTCGGCAGCCTGATGGGTAACCTGATGCGTGGGTCAATGATGGTGGAAGGGCGTCTGGCTCGACTGGTTTACGTTTCTTTGTACCGTATGCATCAAATTGCGCTGCATGGTTACATGAAAACCGGTCTGATGATGCTGGTTGGCGGAATCAACCGGGTGATCCGTCCGCGTCTGAAGCTTCACTGATACGAACTGGCTGAGTTATTTCTTTGCCGGCTGAATCGTTTCACAATAGTTTCTATTCTAAAAGCCTGTTTACTACAGGCTTTTTTCTATTCAGGCGATCGCAGACACTTAAAGCCCGGGTTTGTCCGTTAAGAATGCTCCGAAACACCTCGTTACACCCGCAATTCCTGCACTTACAGACTTCGTCTTATTGTTCCTTAACGCTTCTGAGTACAAACTTTAACAAGTTCATAGCTGGCGATTCACGCACGCCGAACCTCAGGATGTGAAGTTTCCCACTGAGGCATGTGCCCTGAGTAAGGCGCAATATGCGTGGTAACATTTTCGGAGGAAGTCCTGTGAACAAGTCAATGTTAGCTGGGGTCGGTATTGGTGTGGCTGCGGCATTAGGCATTGCCGGTGTGGCGAGCATGAATGTCTTTTCATCTGAACCGCAATACGCGCAGGTTGTCAGCGCGACGCCAATCAAAGAGACCACCAAAACGCCACGTCAGGAATGCCGTAATGTGACCGTGACTCACCGCCGTCCTGTACAGGATGAGCATCAGATCGCCGGTTCCGTTCTGGGTGCCGTAGCGGGTGGTGTACTGGGTCATCAGTTCGGTGGCGGACGCGGTCGTGATGTCGCGACGGTTGCCGGTGCACTGGGCGGTGGTTATGCGGGTAACCGGGTACAGAGCAGCATGCAGGATAATGACACTTACACCACACAGCAGCAGCGCTGTAAAACTGTGTATGACAAAGAAGACAAAATGCTTGGCTACGATGTGACCTACAAAATAGGCGATCAGCAGGGCAAAGTGCGTATGGATCACGATCCGGGCACGCAAATACCGCTGGATAAAAGCGGCCAGTTGCAACTTACCCGTTCATAATCTCACGGTAAGTCGCAAACGAAAAAGCCTGAGGCGTAAACCTCAGGCTTTTTTATGTGCGCATTTCAGCGTCAGGCCGCCGCGCAGTGTGCCGTAACGCCGTTTTTGTGCCTAACGATGTCGGCCATCACCGCCAGCGCAATTTCTGCCGGCGTTTTGCTGCCGATGGATAAACCGACCGGCGCATGAAGACGAGCGAAATCATCGGCTGAGAAATCGGCGATAGTTTGTAAGCGTTCCCGACGTCGTGCGCTGTTACGCTGTGAACCCATTGCGCCGATGTAAAACGCAGGCGTATTCACCGCCTCCATCAGCGTCAGGTCGTCCATGCGCGGATCGTGGGTGAGCGCCACAATCGCCGTATTGGCGTGACACCCCTCACGTTCGAGATACTTCGCCGGAAACACTTTCTCCAGCTGAATTTCCACTTTCAGTAACGGCAGGAAGTTTTCCAGCACGTCTTCACGGCATTCACATACCACCACTTCAAAACCCAGCGCACAGGCAAAGTCGGCGCAATACAGCGCAACGCTCGACAGTCCGGCAATCAGTAAACGCGGCGGCGCGGCCAGATGCAGGTGCACGCTGTCGCCATTACGTATCACCTGCGTTGCGCTGTGATATTCCGTCAGCGCCAGATGATCACAGGCAGCGGGCAGGGTGAGCGATTTATCCA
Source organism: Enterobacteriaceae bacterium Kacie_13 (assembly GCA_013457415.1). NCBI lineage: Bacteria > Pseudomonadati > Pseudomonadota > Gammaproteobacteria > Enterobacterales > Enterobacteriaceae > Enterobacteriaceae bacterium Kacie_13. The sequence goes on along the minus strand of CP045665.1, from coordinate 2,963,656 downwards.
GCGCATAATGCCCGGCCAGCGCCATACCCATGCGTTGCAAATATTCCAGATTACCCTGCGTGGCGGGCAGATATTCGATCAGGATATCCAGCGAGCCACCACAGGGCAGCGCAATGTTAGGCGTTAAACCGCCGTCTCCGTAGCGCACAATCTGGCTGGCTTGCTGATAATAACCGGCGGCTATCCGCTGTAAAAAATCTTCCTCGACACAGCCGCCGGAGAGCGATCCACAATAGCGGCTATCCGCGGTGGCGACCATCAGTGCGCCCGGCGCGCGCGGGGAAGAACCGTAGGTGGTCAGCACCGTACACAGCCACACGGGCTGCTGTGCCAGCCATTCCCGCGCCTGAGAAATAACTTGATTATCAAGATGCTGCATGGAGAGTTCCGTTCAAGGCCTGAGGGGAGAGTTGCTCCGGCAGATCGATGTCTGTGATAACGGCGGGCGTATTAAAATCTATGCGCAGCAGGTCATGGCTGCGGATAAGCTCGCGGGCATCATGATCGCCGCGCAGCTGCAACAGCTTGTCGCCCATTTCACGGGAAAAACCGACCGGGTGTCCCGGCTCATTCTGCCAGAAAGGGCGCACCACCGGTTTGAGATGCAGGGTATCAGCCACGGTGGCAAAAATGTTCGGTGTGATGAACGGCATATCGGCGAGATGGACAAGCCAGCCGTCCCACTCCTGCGTATCGCGCACGCCTGCGGCAATGGAACCACCGGTGCCTGTGCTTTCCGTCAGCGTAAAAGGCACTCCTGCACGGCGGCAGCTGGCCTGGACCTGCAGGTTGTCGGCGCGCGTGACAACGTGCACCGGCAGCCCGCTATCCAGCGCATGACCGAGTGTAACGTCAAACATGCTGGCAGAATTTTCTGCTGTTTCCGACAGTGTTACATTCAGCTTGTTTCCTTCGCCACCCGCGGCGATAAACCGGCTCCCCAGCCCCGCAGCGAGGAGAATAATACCTGCCATCTTGCTCTGATCCCTTTTGTATATTGTTTGCGCAACAAAATTTATTATCCCACTATTTTGCGCAATATTGTGAACGAAATATTAAAAATGTGTTTTCTGTCATGACTTATCGCGCCCCAACTAACTATAATCGCCCGCGTTAAACGGTATTTGCAGGATTTATAACAGATTGTAAATGTGCCGAATTATAAGAAAGACAATAAGAAGCAAGGAAATTTATGAGCAACTTCAACCCGTCCAGGCGGCGCTTTGTGAAAGGCGCAGTGATCGCTGGTGTCTCAGTTTATCTCGCGCCGCTGCACAGTCGTGCTTATGCGGCACTCTTCGAAGAAAAGATTCTGCAATCACCGCAGTGGGATGCACAAAATAAACGCGTCCGTTTCCGTATTGACGGAAAGGCCAAAGTCATGGGGCAGAAAGTGTTTGCCCGCGATATCCGTGCCAAAGATATGCCGCACTGGCCGCAAAAACAGGCGCACGCTTTTATCCTGCGCGTGACGCAGGCGGACAGAACTTATGCTGGGCTGGATTTATCGCTGCTCGGTGAAGATCTGCAACCTGATCAACTGGTAACCGCCGACGTGCTGGCGCGGGACGGTCTGGCATTCCCGGCGTTTTACGGCGAAGACATGCTATTGCCCGAAGGTAAAACACCGGCTTATCTCGGACAGGCCGTAGCCATTCTGGTATATCAGGATTTCGCTAAATTCCGATTTGCGAAAAATGCACTGAAATTTAAAGACAATGTAGTGCGCTACGGCGAGAAAACCGGCCCGCTGGAACGCGATCCGTGGGGGACATTCCGCTTTGTGCGCGTGGGTGGTGAGACTGCATTTGAAGACGACCGTTTCTCCAGCCTCAAAGATATGCCGGTGTTCCCGACAGGTATGCGCAAACATCTGCCGGTCTGGCCGGAAGGGCGCGAAGGCGGCAAGCTTGATGAGCAGGGCATGTTCTACGCCGGTGAAATGGCAGATGAAATGAAATCACCACCGCAGGACTGGCTGGTGATGTCGCGCCGTTTCACCACGCAATCTGTCGATACCTCGGCGCTTGAACCCGATAACGCCAACGGCTGGTATGACGCCGCCACGCAAACGCTGCATATGGTGGTGCCGACGCAGTCACCGCAGGAAGTCGCAGATGAAATGCCGCGCATGATGGCCAAAGCCCACCGCACGGTGAAAACGCTGATTATGCATCCTTGCTACACCGTCGGTTACGGGTCGAAAGATCACTATAACTTCCCTTATTACGGCGCGGTGGCGGCCATGTACGGTGACGGCACGCCGGTGCGTCTGGCGAATGACCGCTTCGAGCAGTTCCAGTCCTCCCTCAAACGACACGCGTTTGATATGAACTACGACATTGCGGTGAACCGTGAAACCGGGAAGTTGCAGTCATTCCATGCGGCGATGACCGCAGACGGTGGCGGGCGCAGCAACTTTACGCCGTCGGTGGTGATGGTTGGCGCAACCGCTGCGCAGTCGATTTACTACTTCCCTAAAAGTGATTTATCCGCAGTCGGGCTGGCGTCCCGTGCGCTGGATGCCGGTTCCGCCAGGGGTTACGGCACGCTGCAAAGCATGGCCGCCACCGAAATGATGATGGATGAACTGGCCGCCGAACTGAAGCTGGATCCGATTGCCTTCCGGATGCGCAACGTTTTGAAATCTGGTATGAAAAATACCCAAGGGGCGATTCCGGCAGGTGCGATTCGTGCGGATGAAGTGCTGGAAAAAGCCGCCGTCCATCCGTTGTGGACGGAGCGTGAAAAACGCAAGGCCGCCTATGAAAGCCAGAATCCGGGTAAACGTTACGGCGTCGGGTTTGGCTGCGTGCAGAAAGATTTCGGTACTGGTGCGGAAACGTCATTCGCCCGCGTCGAAATCAGCGAAAACGGGCAGATAAGCCTGTGGCACAGCGGTGCGGAAATGGGGACGGGCATGTCTACGTCGCAGTCTGTGCTGTGCGCCGAATGGCTGGGCAAGCCGGCGGAGCAGGCACATTTCTCAGTGACCGACTGGTCCGTGCTGCCGGTGGAAACCAGCGGCGATCCGTACATTATGTCGCAGGAAGAGCAGGACAAGCTGCAAAAAAATCCGCGCTGGTCGCCGTCCTATTGCTCGCCGTCGAGTGCCAGTAACTCCGCCTATTACTTTTCTCACAGCACCCGCGAAGCAGCGCGTCTGGTTTTCGATCACGGCCTGTGGCCGGCGGCGATGGCTATCTGGCAAACCGGCATTGGCGGCGGACAGGCTGCGCCATACATCGTGCGCAAGGAAGATGCCCGCTGGGTGGAAGGCGGCCTGACGGCCAACGGCATGCAGATCCTCAGCCTTGAGACGCTGGCGAAAAAAGCTTACGAGATGCAGGGACTGACCGGCGCGGCGGTTCACGTCTTCAACCGCTGGCAGTGGGCGGAAGCCGATTTCACGCTCAACAACGTGCGTCAGCGCGTGCCGGTTGACGGTATGTCAGTGCGCACCGGCGCGGGTGAGTACCAGACATTGGCGCGTGACGCGGTCTATTACCCGCCGACGCAGCGTAATAACGCGTCTGTGACCTACTACAGCGCGGTCGGTACGCTGGCCGAAATCGCGGTGGATATCGCCACCGGTAACGTCGAATTACTCACACACCATTCGATTATGGAGTGCGGCAATCTGATCGTGCCTGAACTGGTCTCCGGACAGTTACAGGGCGGGCTGGCGATGGGCATCGGTCACGCATTGCATGAATATTTACCGCTGTACGAAGACGGGCCGGGTAACGGTACCTGGAACTTCAACCGTTACCACCTGCCACGCGCCAGTGATGTGGCGGTCTGGAAACAGACCAGCGAAATCCTGCCAGCGTTGTCGGAAACCGATCCGCCGAAAGGCATGGCCGAAGTGGTGATGATCCCGGTCGTCGCTGCGCTGGTGAACGCCATTGCCCATGCTACCGGCCACCGTTTCCGTGATTTGCCCGTCCGTGCTGAAAATATTCGTGAGGTTTTACAATGAGCATCAAAACACAGCCGTTAGAGCTGACCATCAATAATCAACATTACGGCCCGCTGGACGTTCCCGAAGGTCTGATGATGATCGATTTCCTACACGAATACGTGGCGCTGACCGGTTCACGCCTCGGTTGCGGGCAGGGCATCTGTCACGCCTGCGTGGCAATTGTCGATAACGACAGTGGCACCAGCGAAGAAGTGCGCACCTGCATCACCGGCGCACATTTTTTCAACGGTAAAAAGGTGCGCACCGTTGAAGGCCACGCCAAAACCGATGACAAAGGTGAAGTCACGCTGTCACCGGTGCAACAGGCGTTTATGGAGCATTACAGCTTCCAGTGCGGTTACTGCACACCGGGCTTTGTGAATGCTGCAACGCTGCTGCTTGAGCGGCTGGAAAAACATCCGATCGCGCTTGCCGATCTGGAAAGTGCGATCGAAGGCGCGCTGGAGAATCACATCTGCCGCTGCACCGGTTACGTTCGTTATTACGAAGCGGTGCGTGACGTGGTGATGAAAACGCCGGGTCTGATCAGGGAGCACGCGTGATGATAAAACGTCTTTTCCTCGCGCTGGTAGTGGTGATCATCATCATTATTGCCGTGCTGTGGTGGCGGGAAAACAGCCCGCTGAACGCACCGGTACAGAAAGTCACGGCGGATAGCGCACAGATTGAGCGGGGCCGTTATCTGGTACAGGCATCTGACTGCGCCGCGTGCCACACCGCGTCTGGCGGTGCACCACTGGCGGGTGGTTATCCGCTGGAAACACCCTTCGGCAAAATCTTTGGCAGCAACCTTACGCCTTCCGCCGACGACGGCATCGGTCGCTGGACGTCGGATGATTTCTATCTGGCGCTGACCCAGGGTGTGGCTCCGGGCGGACGTCACCTGTATCCGGCGATGCCGTACACCTCCTATAAAGGTGTGGCGCGGAAAGATTCTGACGATATGTACGCGTTTCTGATGACCCGCCCGGCGGTGAATCAACCGGTGCCGGAAAACGAGATGCCGTTCCCATTCAACCAACGCATGGCGATGATCGGCTGGAATCTGTTATTCCGCAACGCCGAACCGATGCCCGCCAGCTCGCAGGGAAATTCTGCCGACTGGCAGCGCGGGCAGTATCTGACGGACGTGCTCGGCCACTGCGGCGAATGTCATACGCCGCGCGGCAAGCTGGGGCAAATGGATACCGATAACAACCTGAAAGGCGGAACGCTGGGGCGCATCACCGCGCCGGACATTTCCCCACAGGCGCTGGCGCAGCGCGGCTGGAACCCGGCTGATCTCAGCCGTTTTCTCGCCACCGGTTTTGCGCCGCAGGGCTCCGCGTTTGATGAGATGCATAAAGTTATTGATCTCAGTACCCGTCATCTGACCGACGACGACCACCGTGCCATCGTTACCTATCTGCTGGGTGATAAACCGCCAGTTGCTGTGCCGGTAAAAATCGCGCAGGGCGCAAGCGATGCGGGGCGGATCACTTATCTGGATCAGTGTTCTGGTTGTCATATGGCCGACGGCTCCGGGAAACCGCACGTTGCCGTGGCGATGCAAAACAATGCCACGTTGCGCCAGCCCGATGGCCGTAATCTCATCGTCTCGGTACTCGATGGCTTACCTGCACAGGAATTCCCAAAGGGTGAAAGTATGCAGTCGATGCCAGGCTTTGCTGATCGACTGAACGATGCGCAAATCGCTGAAATGGTGAACTATCTGCGCGTTACCTTCGGCGGCCTGCCGGGAGATATCACCCCTGAACAGGTGAAAGCACTGCGTAAATAATCGTTTCAGTGAAAGCACGATGTAAAAAAGCCCGGTGCAATCCAATGAATTCACCGGGCTTTTGTTTTAAGCGCTTACAACTTCAGATCAGCTTACAACCTCAGAACAAATGCTCTGCAAAATCTGCCAGCATATCGCTGACAAACTTCAGACGTTTTGGCCGATCGGTCAGGTCGAGCGTGAATTTGAGCTTGGTCGGCCCGTCGAGACGGTAAACCTGCGGCTGTTTTTGCAGTAAACCAATCAGGTGTCCCGGATCGACACGGTTTTTATCGCCGAATTCGATAAAGCCGCCGCGCTCGTTGCCCTCAATGCGCTTGATACCCAGATCTTTCGCCTTAAGCCGCAGCACCGCAATCTGAATCAGATTACGCGCACCGTCCGGCAGAGAACCGAAGCGGTCGATTAGCTCGACGCGCAGTTCGTCCAGTTCATTTTCGCTTTTTGCACTGGCGATACGTTTATACAGCGACAGGCGCGTATTGACGTCAGGAATGAATTCTTCCGGCAACAGGGCGGGCATGCGCATTTCGACTTCGGTCTGACTGGTGGTGAGATCTTCCAGCGATGGTTCGCGGCCTTCTTTCAGCGCTTCGACGGCGTTTTCCAGCAGTTCCATATACAGCGTGAAACCGATACTGGTCATCTGTCCACTCTGGCCTTCGCCCAGAAGTTCGCCCGCGCCACGGATCTCGAGGTCGTGCGTCGCCAGCGCAAAACCGGCACCCAGATCTTCAAGAGAAGCGATGGCTTCGAGGCGTTTGTGGGCATCGACGGACATGGCTTTCGGCGGCGGCGTCAGCAGATAAGCATAAGCCTGATGATGCGAACGCCCGACGCGTCCACGCAACTGGTGCAGCTGCGCCAGACCGAAGTGATCGGCGCGCTCAATGATAATGGTATTGGCCGTCGGAATGTCGATACCGGTTTCGATGATGGTGGTACACACCAGCACGTTGAAGCGCTGGTGGTGGAAATCGTTCATCACCCGTTCCAGATCGCGTTCGCGCATCTGACCGTGACCGATGGCAATACGCGCCTCCGGTACCAGCTCGGCCAGACGCTGCGTGGCCTTCTCGATATTTTCAACATCATTAAATAAGTAATAAACCTGCCCGCCGCGCAAAATTTCACGCAGGATAGCCTCACGGACGACCAGACTGTCGTATTCGCGGACGAAGGTTTTGACCGCCATGCGGCGAGCGGGCGGCGTGGCGATAATCGACAGGTCGCGCATGCCGCTCATCGCCATATTGAGCGTACGCGGGATTGGTGTGGCGGTCAGGGTCAGGATATCCACGTCGGCGCGCATCGCTTTAATGCGTTCTTTGTGACGTACGCCGAAGCGGTGCTCCTCATCGACGATAAGCAGGCCGAGATCTTTCCAGCGCAGGTCACTTTGCAGCAGTTTATGTGTGCCGATAATAATATCGACTTTGCCTTCAACCGCTTCTTCGATCACCGCCTGTTGCTCTTTGGCGCTGCGAAAACGCGACATCATTTCGATGCGCACCGGCCAGCTGGCAAAGCGGTCACGGAAATTGTCGAAGTGCTGCTGAGCCAGCAAGGTGGTTGGCACCAGAACCGCCACCTGTTTATTGTTGGCGACGGCGAGGAACGCGGCGCGCATCGCCACTTCGGTTTTACCGAAGCCTACGTCGCCACATACCAGCCTGTCCATCGCCAGCGGTTGTGTCATGTCAGTCAGTACTGCATTGATGGCCTGCGCCTGATCCGGCGTGGTTTCAAATGGGAAAGCCTGACAGAACAGCTGGTATTGCTCTTTATCATGCTTAAACGCAAAGCCGGTTTTGGCTTCGCGCTGGGCATAAATATCCAGCAGCTCAGCGGCCACGTCGCGAACTTTCTCGGCGGCTTTCTGACGGGCTTTCGACCACGCCTCACCGCCGAGTTTGTGCAACGGCGCGCTGTCGTCTGCGCCACCGGCGTAGCGACTGATCAGATGCAGCGACGACACCGGCACATAAAGCTTGTCTTCGCCGGCGTAGGTCAGGATAAGGTATTCGGCTTTGATTCCACCGGCCTCAAGCGTGGTCAGGCCGAGATAGCGGCCAACGCCGTGTTCGACGTGAACCACCGGCTGGCCGGGGCGCAGTTCAGCGAGGTTACGGATCAGCGTGTCGGTATTAATAGTGCGGCGGCTGTCCTGACGGCGGCGCGCCACGCGCTCACCCAGCAGATCGCTTTCGCAAATCAGCGCCAGTTGTTTATCGGTATCGAGAAATCCGCGCTCACAGGCGCCGATCATGATGTAACGCCCGGCGAACTCAGCTTCTTCGATGCGGGTAATCAGCGTCGGCATTAGCTTGATGCGTGCCAGTAAATCCTGCAACGTTTCACGACGACCTTCACTTTCGACCGAGAACACCAGACTACCGGCAAAGGATTCGTTAAAGCGGCGCAGGTTATCCATCGGGGCTTTGTTTTGCGGCTGAACGCTGAGATCCGGCAATGTTTCGTAGCTGAGATTGGTGTTTGCCGCCTTCTTCGGCAGCGAATCGGTGCGCAACTGGACGCGCGGCCAGGCCTTAAGCTCAGCGAACAGCGTATCGACGCGCAGCCACAGGTTTTCCGGCTCGAGCAGCGGGCGCATCGGATCCACGCGGCGGCTTTCATAGCGCTGGGTGGCATCCTGCCAGAAACGTTCGGCGGCGGTTTCCAGATCGCCGGTATTGAGCACCAGCGTATTTTTTGGCAGATAACTAAACAGCGTGGTCAGCGGCTGACTGAAAAACAGCGGCTGCCAGTATTCGATCCCGGCCGGGAACGTCCCTTTACTGACCTGCTGATAAACATGTTCAGCATCGCGGCGGACTTCAAACTTCTCCCGCCACTGGCTGCGGAACAGTTCAATCGCGTTTTTGTCGGTCGGGAATTCGTGCGCGGGCAGCAAATTGATGTGATCCACTTCGCTCAGCGTGCGCTGTGTATCAACGTCAAAGGTGCGCAGGCTGTCGATTTCATCGTCGAAGAAATCGATGCGGAAGGGTTCGTCACTGCCCATCGGATACAGGTCGAGCAGGGCACCACGGGTGGCAAACTCACCGTGTTCCATCACCTGATCGACGCTTCGGTAACCGGCCTGTTCCAGCTGGGCGCGCAGTTTGTCGCGCGACAGTTGCTGACCTTTTTTCATCACCAGCGCATGGCCGTGCAAAAACTCATGCGGGCAGACACGCTGCATCAACGTATTCACCGGCAGAATAATGATGCCGCGTTCCATCGTGGGAAGTTGATAAAGGCTGGAAAGGCGAGAAGAAATGATTTCCTGATGCGGCGAAAAACTGTCGTACGGCAGCGTTTCCCAGTCCGAAATGCTCAGCACTTTATGATCGGTAAACTGTTGAATTTCATCGCGCAGACGCAGAGCATTTTGCATATCCGGTGCAATCAGCATGACCGGGCCCGAATGGCGTTCACTGATTTGGGCGCATTCCAGGGCACAGGCAGAACCGGTAAGCTGCCCTAAAAGACGGGTGTCGCCGGGGCGTTCAGGCAATGAATAACGATAATCTTGAGACATAGGCTGTTTTGCGTTCTCGTTTGGCGGCAGCGGGTGGCCAATTAGCAGACCGTATCTTGCGATGCGCAGACAATCGGGGTCAACCCGGCTTTGCAATAAAAAAGGACAAAAGAGCCCCGGGGTTAAACCGATTACTTTGGGTTAATGGTTCCATAAAGCGGTGCTAGCCTTTATTATCCTTGATCACTTTAGTCTGCGCCATGCACTTATTTGCGGCCAAGCACTTAAAACGGAAGTCATGTATCAACCTGTCGCGTTATTCATAGGCCTGCGCTACATGCGCGGGCGTGGTTCGGACCGCTTTGGGCGGTTTGTCTCCTGGTTATCCACCATTGGTATCACCCTCGGGGTGATGGCGCTGGTTACAGTGCTGTCGGTCATGAACGGATTTGAGAAGGATCTGGAAGGTAACATTCTGGGTCTGATGCCTCAGGCGTTGATCACCACACCGGCCGGATCACTGGACCCTCAAAAAATTACTCACGAGCAGATTACTGCGCTAAAAAGTGTAAACCGCGCCGTGCCGGTGACCACCGGTGACGTGGTGCTGCAAAGCCCCGGCAGCGTGGCGGTGGGCGTGATGCTCGGCGTTGATCCCGCAGACCACGATCCGCTGGCGAAATACATGATTGGCGTGGCGCAACAGGAACTGCAACCTGGCAAATATAACGTCATTCTCGGCGATCAGCTGGCGCAACAGCTGAAGGTGCGCCGTGGCGATCAGCTGCGTCTGATGGTCACCAGCGTCAGCCAGTTCACGCCTGTTGGGCGAGTGCCGAGCCAGCGCCTGTTTAACGTTATCGGCACGTTTTCCGCGAACAGTGAAGTCGATGGCTATCAGATGCTGGTTAACATTCAGGATGCGTCGCGCCTGATGCTCTATCCGAAAGGCAACGTGACCGGCTGGCGTTTATTCCTCGACCAACCGCTGGACGTTGACAGCCTGAGCACGCAGAAACTGCCGGAAGGCACCAGCTGGAAAGACTGGCGCGAGCGTCGCGGCGAACTGTTCCAGGCGGTGCGCATGGAGAAAAACATGATGGGGCTGCTGCTGAGTCTGATCGTGGCGGTCGCCGCGTTTAATATTATTACGTCGCTGGGGCTGCTGGTGATGGAGAAACAGGGCGAAGTGGCTATCTTGCAAACGCAGGGGCTCAGCCGTCGCCAGATCATGGCGGTGTTTATGGTGCAGGGCGCCAGCGCCGGCGTCATTGGCGCGTTACTCGGTGCGGTGCTCGGCGTGGTACTTGCCACGCAACTCAACAATATTATGCCTGCTCTCGGGCTGATGCTCGATGGCGCGTCGCTGCCGGTCGATATTGAACCGGTTCAGGTAGTGGTCATTGCGCTGGTCGCTATGATCATTGCTTTATTATCAACGCTGTATCCTTCCTGGCGCGCTGCTGCCACCCACCCCGCAGAGGCTTTACGTTATGAGTAATTCGTTATTATTGCAGTGTGACAACCTCTGTAAGACTTATCAGGAAGGGAAAATGCACACCGATGTGCTGCGTGACGTGACTTTCAACATGCAGCCGGGTGAGATGATGGCGATCGTCGGGACCTCCGGTTCCGGTAAAAGCACACTATTACATTTGTTGGGCGGGCTGGATTCTCCAACCTCCGGCGAAGTCATTTTTAAAGGCCAGTCGCTGAATGCGATGTCTTCTTCTGCGAAATCAGAATTGCGTAACCGTGAGCTGGGCTTTATCTATCAGTTTCACCATCTGCTGCCCGATTTCACCGCGCTGGAAAACGTCGCCATGCCGTTGCTTATCGGCAAAAAGAAATCTGCCGAAGTGCAGGAGCGCGCATTGTCCATGCTCGAAGCGGTAGGTTTGCAACATCGCAGCAATCACCGCCCGTCCGAACTTTCCGGCGGTGAGCGTCAGCGTGTGGCGATTGCCCGTGCGCTGGTCAATAATCCTTCACTGGTATTAGCCGATGAACCGACCGGTAACCTGGATCAGCGCAACGCCGACAGCATTTTTGAATTGTTAGGTGAACTGAATGTGCGTCAGGGCACGGCGTTTCTGGTGGTGACTCACGACCTCAAACTGGCAAGCCGCCTGACCCGTCAGCTGGAAATGCGCGATGGCAGATTGCAGCCGGACTCGATGTTGCTGGGAGCGAAGTAATGTCAGGTATTCCGTTTTCTTTACTGATCGGCCTGCGGTTCAGTCGGGGTCGTCGTCGCAGCGGCATGGTGTCGCTGATTTCGGTGATCTCCACGTTAGGTATCGCCCTCGGCGTGGCAGTTTTGATCGTCGGTCTGAGCGCGATGAACGGTTTCGAACGTGAACTGAAAGATCGTGTGCTCGCGGTGGTACCGCACGGTGAAATCCGTCCGGTAAATCAGCCTTTCAATGACTGGCAAGGTGTGCTGGAACGCGTCGAAAAAGTGCCGGGTATTGTGGCTGCCGCGCCTTATATCCAGTTCAATGGCCTGATCGAACACGGCGCGAAACTGCGTGCCATCCAGCTCAAAGGTGTGGATCCGCAGAGCGAGCCCCGCGTCAGCGCCGCACCGAAGTTTGTGCAGAATAACGCCTGGCAGAATTTTAAAGCCGGTGAGCAGCAGCTGATCCTCGGTAAAGGCGTGGCGGACGCCGTTGGTGTGAAACAAGGTGACTGGGTGACGGTGATGATCCCTAACAGTGACCCAGAGATGAAACTGCTACAGCCTAAACGGATCCGTTTGCAGGTTACCGGTATATTGCAGCTCAGCGGTCAGCTTGATCACAGCCTCGGCATGGTACCGCTGGCGGATGCACAGCAATATCAGGATATGGGCACCAGCGTCACCGGTATCGATATCAAAGTGAACGATGTGTTTGCCGCGCAAAAGCTAGTGCACGATGCCGGTGAAGTAACGCAGGCTTACGTGTATATCAGCAGCTGGATCGGTACTTACGGCTATATGTACCGCGACATCCAGATGGTACGTGCGATTATGTATATGGCGATGGTGCTGGTTATCGGTGTCGCCTGTTTCAACATCGTGTCGACACTGGTGATGGCGGTGAAAGATAAAAGCAGCGATATTGCGATTTTGCGCACACTGGGTGCGAAAGACGGGCTTATCCGCGCGGTCTTCATCTGGTACGGTTTACTGGCGGGACTGGTGGGCAGCGTCACGGGGGTGATCATCGGTGTCATTGCTGCGTTCCAGCTCACCAACATCATTAACGGATTGCAGAAACTGACCGGGCATCAATTCCTGTCGGGTGATATTTATTTCATTGATTTCCTGCCCTCTGAAGTTCACTGGATTGACGTTGCGGGCGTATTATTTACCGCTCTGGTGTTGAGTCTGCTGGCAAGCTGGTATCCGGCGCGTCGTGCAAGTCGGATCGATCCGGCCCGGGTTCTTAGTGGCGGTCAGTAATCAAATCTTCAAAAACAGTATTTAAATTCAGACACAGAGAGTAAGGAGCACGTCATGCGCACACGTCATCGTCTGTGTCGGTTTCGGAAAAATAAACGCATTCGTCACCAGCGTTTCCGGTCGAATATCTTTCACCGTGATTCTATGGCCGCCGCGTCACTGAAGAAACCGTTTGTGGTGGTACTGACCGGTGCGGGGATTTCCGCAGAGTCAGGTATCCGTACTTTCCGGGCCGCCGATGGACTGTGGGAAGAGCACCGCGTGGAAGATGTAGCGACCCCGGAGGGGTATCGCCGCGATCCTGAGCTGGTGCAGCGTTTTTACAACGAACGCCGCCGTCAGCTGCAACAGGACGACCTCAAACCGAATGCCGCGCATTACGCGCTGGCGACGTTGGAGGAAGTACTCGGGGATAACTTCCTGCTGGTTACGCAGAACATCGACAATCTGCATGAGCGCGCGGGCAGTTCGCGCGTGCTGCACATGCACGGCGAATTATTGAAAGTACGCTGCACCCAGTCCGGGCAGATTCTGGACTGGCCGGGCGATCTGAGCGTTGACGATCGCTGTCACTGCTGTCAGTTCCCGGCACCGCTGCGCCCGCATATTGTCTGGTTTGGTGAAATGCCTCTGGGTATGGATAAGATTTATGATGCGCTGGCCAGAGCCGATTTCTTCGTGGCGATTGGTACCTCCGGGCATGTTTATCCGGCCGCCGGATTTGTTCACGAAGCGCGCATCGGTGGAGCCTGTGCGGTCGAGTTGAATCTCGAGCCAAGTCAGGTAGAAAGCGAATTCGATATGAAACATTACGGGCTGGCAAGCGAAGTCGTCCCGGAATTTGTGCATAAGTTCCTGACTAAAAAAGACGAAGCCTGGTCATAACCGGGCTTTTTTAGCCATACATCCCAAAAATTGCGCCCGATCCTAAGAGTTCTTTGCGTAAACTTGGTGAAAAATGACCTGACGCAATATTCACGGTATTCATGCTGCGCATAATAAAACCCAGCCGCCAGAGGATACCCAAATGGATAAGTTGCTTGACCGTTTTCTTCACTACGTTTCTTTCGATACCCAATCTAAGCCAAATGTTAAACACACGCCCAGCACTGACGGACAGCTCAGGCTGGCGCAGGCTCTGCGTAACGAACTGATTGAGCTGGGTTTTTCACAGGTAACTCTCAGTGACAAAGGCTGCGTAATGGCGACGTTACCGGGCAACGTCGCCTGGAAAGTGCCGGTAATCGGCTTTATTTCACATCTTGATACCGCCCCTGATTTCACTGCAAAACACGTCAATCCCCAGATTGTTGAAAACTACCGTGGCGGTGATATTGCGCTGGGCAACGGTGATGAAGTGCTTTCGCCGGTGATGTTCCCTGTTCTGCACCAGTTACTCGGCCAGACACTGATCACCACCGACGGCAAAACGTTGCTCGGTTCGGATGACAAATCCGGTATCGCGGAAATCGTTACCGCCATGGTGAGGTTGAAGAACAGCAATATTGCGCATGGTCCGATCCGTATAGCCTTTACACCGGATGAAGAAATCGGAAAAGGTGCGCAGAGTTTTGATATTCCGGCCTTTGGTGCGGAATGGGCCTATACCGTTGACGGTGGTGGGGTGGGGGAGCTGGAGTTTGAAAACTTCAATGCAGCGTCCGCGACTATCAAAATTGTCGGTAACAATGTACATCCTGGCAGCGCGAAAGGCGTGATGGTCAATGCATTGTCTCTGGCAACCCGTTTCCATAGCGAATTACCGGCTAACGAAACGCCTGAGCACACGGAGGGTTATGAAGGTTTCTATCACCTGACGACCATCAAGGGCAACGTTGAGCGTGCGGAAATGCATTACATCATCCGTGATTTCGATAAGCCGCAGTTCGAGGCCCGTAAGCAGAAGATTATTGATATCGCACATCTGGTCGGCAAAGGTCTGCACCGCGACTGTTATATCGAAGTGACTCTCGACGATCACTACTACAATATGCGCGATAAAGTGGCACAGCATCCGCACATTATTGCGCTGGCGCAGCAGGCGATGAAAGATTGTGATATTGAGCCGGTCATGAAGCCTATCCGCGGCGGCACCGATGGCGCACAGCTTTCATTCCGCGGCCTGCCTTGTCCGAACATTTTTACCGGAGGGTATAACTTCCACGGCAAACATGAATTTGTCACGCTTGAAGGAATGGAGAAAGCGGTATCCGTCATTATGCGGATAGCTCAACTGACGGCTGATAAAGCCAAATAAACTGAATTATTCTCCCCGAACTTGACAATAAATCTTCGGGGAGAGTGAGTGTCGTGAAAGTTATATTATTCTGCTGCGTTTGTTTTGCATATATATATCGTGTGAATATATATAAGCATCCCATCGATGTATGACATTATATTTTTATCTCCAGAAGTGTAATGATTTTCTCACTTAAAGTATGGAGAGAAGATTTTGGCAAACCTGGAAAGAATAGACGGCCTCAGAGCGTTTTTACAGCGCATGACGACTGTGGACGATTTTAATATCAAAATAAATGCCTGGGTATTTGTCTGGTATCCGACATCTGCAAATGTAGGGCATGTATCAATGTTCATCGGCAAGATCGTTCACGGAGGCGCATACGTGAGCTGGTGGCCTGGGTATGAAGATAATAAAATTTTCTTTAGACGGTATCCGGCGGCAATTTCTGCGGGTTATGAAAACGACTGTGAAAGTGAGGGGAGTGAGCCAGATGTGATTTTTGGTATTAAATCTCTGAATGAGTTAGCGATGATACAGGCATGGCGTGATATATGTCATTCTAAAGATTCGCCATCATTTAGAACATTATCCAAGAACTGCGCAAATATTGTTGGCAAGGTACTGAAAGCGGGGTTGGTTAACTCACCGTTGAGGCATAAATTATTTGGCATAAATGATGGCAATTTTTATATTCCAACACCTAAACGTATTGCGGTAGTGTGTAACAATCTTCGAGATCATAATTTAGCAGTAAAAATAAGACTCTCACCCAAAACGAGAAATTTAAATCCGTTCAATATAGCCCTTAGGTTGCGGTAACGATAACAGTTATCCGCGAGAAGTCGGATAACCGCATATTATATTATTTCTAAATGCTTATGACAGATTACATTAATCCCTGACCGCATATATGGAGTCTGCAATGGTCGACCCCCTGGGACAATGAGGTTACCCGGCATTTGCCGTGGATATGAATGACTCGAAAAGAAAGTTGTAAAGAAAAATAACTTTTTCTGGCATCAGCCAAAACTATTCCTCCCTTTCTTAGCATGACATTTTTTACCCTGGCCTGAGATATTATTTTAATAACCCCAGTATTAGAAATGTAAAAGTCATTTTCGGTATTGTTACGGTCTAATGACACCATGGCTATCTCCCATATTTGATTATTGGTAGATTTCCATGGGCCGGCGGCACCAAAGAAGTCAGCGAATATTCCCTGGTGTAGAAATGAAGAGAGTGAACCAATATTTTCCTGTATCCAGTGATTTTTAGGTTCCATGATGTGAGTTGAGTAATTTATTTTCGATGCTGTCTCAACGCCAGGGACGGAAATTTTATTACTGTTTATATAGTAATTCATGCGCGACAGGTCAGCTAACATACTCGGGTTCATTACTGAAACACCGAATTGAGAAACATCCTTATTGATATTGTCATTAATTATTATTAGTAATCGCCTTGTTATTTCGGAAGAAATATCCATATCAAACGTATAGTCCGATTGATAATTGTCTGCAAACAGGGGGGGGTGCTGATTTGATGATGTAAGTTGATGATTGCGCGAAAATAGGTTTCCAAACTTCATTTTTATCTCTCTAGCTAAATGATTGTCAGAAGAGTAGATAAAATCACTTCATGTGTCTAATGTCGTTTATATATGTATTAAACCTTAAAGGTTCGTATTAAATATATTAATTTCTCTAATCATTTAATTCATTAATTTCCCTTATCAATTTAAAGATAAGTTATCTGTTTTGGAAATGGAGGGAAGTTGTTAATTATTTTCACAGCGGGAGAGCTTTTGTCGAAAGCTTCTTTGGGGGAATAATAAGGACACCGGCGTGCCCTTATTTATAAATTCATCAGTCGTTGAAATACCAGTAGCCGCTGTTCACCAGCGCAGACAGCAGCGCGAGGAACGATGGATCGTCGAGCGCATCGCCAAGCATTTCACGAGTTACCGTTTTGTGGCGCGCCATGGCATCCACTGCAGCGGTCTGTTCGGAGGTCATCGCTTCACCGTTGACGTAGCATACATCGCCCACGCGCAATACGCGCAAACCACCCACGCGTTCCAGCGTTTCGCCTGATTCCATCAGCTCATATATTTCGCCAGCCTGATACGGCGGCTCCGGCGGTGCCAGATCCAGTTCGTGACGAGACTGGGAAATGAATTCGCCAAACCAGCTGTTGAAGTGCTCAGGGTTACCGATAAGCTCAAGCATCATGCCGCGCAGTTTATCCAGTTCGGCAGGCTGGATTTCTGCCGGGTGTTCACGCTCAACAAGATCCGGATCTGAATAGCGGTGGCTGCCCAGTTCACGGGAAAGAACGTAGTCTGCGAACCCGCTGATCATCTCCCGGGTATTCGGCGCACGGAAACCGACAGAATAATTGAGAGAGTTTTCAAGCGAGTACCCATCGTGCGGGAAGCCCGGCGGAATGTAGATGATATCGCCCGGTTCCAGTTCTTCGTCGATAATTGCGTCGAACGGCTCTACCTGAAGCAAGTCCGGATGCGGACAATGTTGTTTCATGGCGATTTTCTCACCCACACGCCAGCGACGGCGGCCGGTGCCCTGAATGATAAACACGTCATACTGATCCAGATGCGGGCCAACACCACCGCCGGGCACCGAGAAGGAAATCATCAGGTCATCCATGCGCCAGTCAGGAATATGGCGGAAGGGGGTCATCAGATGCGAGGAGGGTTCGTGCCAGTGATCGACCGCCTGAACCAGCACCGACCAGCCGTTTTCGCCCAGATGATCGTAGCTTTCAAACGGACCGTGGCTGACGTTCCAACGTCCGTTCTGATTGCTGACCAGACGGCTGTCGACTTCACTTTCAATTGCCAGACCGGCAAGCTCATCCGGGGAAATCGGATCGACGAAATTTTTGAAGCCGCGCTTTAACACGACAGGACGCTTTTGCCAGTAACGCTGCAGAAACTCGTTCCAGTCCAGGTCTAGTTTGTAATCCATTTTTTTTCCAAAAGAGGGTGGGTCTGTAAAGGATTATAACGGAAGGTGTTGCGGCTGCGTTGGGCAATTGCCAGCAAATTTCAAATACCGGCAAAGAAAGCACCGAAATTTGCCGGAGATTCCACCGCTAAGTTGTTATTCGAGTTCTATACCCTGCTGTAAACCAAAGCACACGCGCATGCTGGCGCCGCCGAGCGGGCTGTCACCGATGATAATTTTGCCGTCGTACTGCTCAATGATGTCATTGGCCAGAGAAAGCCCCAGTCCTTGCCCTGGACGCAACGTATCTGCACGCTGACCACGCTGGAAAATCACTTCACGTTTGCTTTCAGGAATACCGGGACCGTCATCTTCAATCAGTATCACCAGCTGATTTTCGGTATGTACTGCGCTGATTTCGACGAATTCCAGGCAGTATTTGCAGGCGTTATCGATAACGTTACCCATCACTTCCATGAAGTCATTTTTCTCGCCGACAAATGTCAGTTCGGGCGAAATATCCACGGTGATCACCACGCCTTTGCGCTGATAAACTTTGTTCAGCGCTGAACATAATCCGTCGAGAATGGCGGGGACAGAATGAACTTCGCGGATCAGTAAATTTTGCTCGGAACGCAGCGTGGCACGATGCAGGTAATAACCGATTTGCTGAGAAATGCGGCTGATCTGCTCTAGCATGACGGGCTCGGCTTCTTCGATGGTCATCTGCTTGCTGTTACGCAGGGCGCGCAGCGTAGACTGTAACACTGCCAGCGGCGTTTTCAGGCTGTGGGTCAGATCCGCCAGCGTGGTGCGATAGCGGTCATAACGCCCACGCTCGCCTTGCAGCAAAATATTCAGATTGCGTACCAGCCCGCGCAACTCACGCGGTGGATTTTCATCCAGCGATTCACGTTCGTGGCTTTCAAGCTCCGCCACCTGATGAATCAGCTGTTTGATAGGGCGCAGGCTCCAGTACGCCGCCAGCCACAGCAGCGGCACGACCAGCAACAGGTTGGCGAGCAGCACGTAACTGAACCATTCCCACACCAGATCGGAACGCTGCAATTCCTGCGGAATAGTATCTACCACCACAATATTCAGCGCAGGCAACCGTGCTGTGGCGTTGTACGTATTTACCGCGATGGAGTGCGTCATAGCGTTGGCATCGCTGTCGTCGTAATCTTTCAGCTTGTCCTGCGCCTGCGGATTATTACCCAATACTTCGCTGCTGATTTGGGTGTCGGTATCCAGTTCGTAGAAGCCCGGTTTGTTCATCCACGCCTTATCGATATGCGCTTCGAGTTCAGGAATACGACGTTCAGCCCATAGCAAGTTGCCGTCGGCATCGTAGATAAATACCAGCGTAGGCGTATTGAGGTCGAGATCCGGCGGAACGTTAATGGAAAGCTTGCCGTCGCGCCATTGCGCAAGACTAAAGAACAGATTGCTTTCGCCGCGTAAGAGTCGGTAAGCGGTTTTATCGAAACTCACCATATAGCCGACCACCGCGACCAGCCCGTAGGCCAGCGACAGCGCCAGAACAACGGCGGCAGTCGCCATCATAAAGCGGACGCGAAGCGAGAAGGGTTTTTTAGTGCGTCCTTTCATGGCGCGTCCTTTAATGTTGAGGCTTCAGGCAAGGGGAAGGTGTGTCACTGCGCACGGATGTCGAAACGATATCCCTGTCCTCGAACCGTAGTGATGACATCTTCCGGGTGCTCGGCCTGCAACTTCTTGCGCAAGCGTCCCATCAGCACATCGACGGTATGGCTTTCACGTAGTTCTGCGTCGGGATAAAGCTGAAGCATTAGCGAATCTTTACTCACCACTTTTCCTGCATTACGAATCAGGGTTTCAATGATGGTGTATTCAAATGCGGTCAGTTTGATCGGATTTTCGTTAACGGTCAGTTCACGGCGGGATAAATCGATCTGGAACGGATGCAAGGTAATGACCTGTGACGCCAGACCGCTGTTACGACGCATCAGTGCCTGCATGCGCGCCAGTACTTCTTCCAGATGGAAAGGTTTAGTGACGTAATCATCTGCACCAGCTTCGAGCACGGCGACTTTGTCCTGCCAGCTTTCGCGGGCGGTCAGCACCAGAATCGGCAGATTGGCCTGATGACTGCGCCAGCGGCGGATCAGGCTCAGGCCATCTTCGCCTGGCAACCCGAGATCGACAATCGCGATATCCGGCGCGTGTTCATGCAAAAAATAATCGGCTTCTTTGGCATCTTCAGCGGCATCCACCTGATGACCCATTTCTCTCATCTGAACGGAGAGGTGATGGCGCAGCAGTGCGTTATCTTCAATGACTAAAATTCGCATGGTAATTCCTTATCCTTATGGCGCAGAAGATGGCAAAACATTCTGAGCGTAATTGTAAATGATTCAGAAACATTTTAATCAACCTCACATCAACGTCGTCACCGCAAACCTAAACAAAACCTAAACCAATTATAAACGGCGTTTAAGGTGAGTGGCATAAATTGTGAAGCAGATCGCTGAATAAAACCAAAGGTATCATTAAGGTATTGTAAAGGTATCTTTAGTGCCTGATTTCTCCCGCTGCTTTGGGTGCTTATCGCACCGCACGGGATCCCCATTCAGCAAGGATATAATAATGAAACGTACCCATCTGAAGCTGTCCGTCATGATGTTTATTGAGTGGTTTATCTGGGGGGCGTGGTTTGTGCCGCTCTGGCAATATCTCAATAAACTGGGTTTTACTCCGTCCGAAATTGCATGGTCCTACAGTAGTACGGCAATTGCGGCGATCCTCTCACCGGTGCTGGTGGGTGTGATAGCAGACCGTTACTTTGCTGCCCAAAAGGTGCTGGGCTTGCTGTTGCTGGCCGGTGGTGCGCTGATGGCATTCATCGCACTGCAAACCGATTTTTCAACGTTCTTCCCTCTGCTGGTGGTGTATGCCATCACCTATATGCCGACCGTGGCGCTGACCAACAGCATCGCGTTTGCCAATATCAACGACACTGAAAAAGATTTCCCGCGCATTCGTGTACTCGGTACGCTGGGCTGGATCGCGTCCGGTCTGGTCATTGGCTTTGTGCTGCCGCCGCTGTTCGGCATGGGCAATATTTCTGATACCGGCCTGCCGCTGTGGATCACGGCGATTGCCTCGGTAGTGTTGGGCGTTTACAGCTTCTGGCTGCCGGATACCCCAGCAAAAGGTAAAGGGACAGTGGATATTAAAGCGCTGTTTGGCCTCAATGCGCTGGGTTTGCTGAAAGACCGGTCGTTTGCCATTTTCGCACTGTGCTCGTTTCTGTTTTGTATGCCGCTGGCGTTCTATTACCAGTTTGCTAACGGTTATCTGACCCAGGTTGGATTACCAAATGCTACCGGCTGGATGACGCTTGGTCAGGTCTCCGAAATCTTCGCCATGCTGGCGCTACCGTTCCTGCTAAAACGTTTTGGTATCAAAAAAGTGCTGATGCTGGGTTTCGTCACTGCCGCAATTCGCTACGTCTTCTTCATCTACGGCGGCACGGCAGATGTCTGGGCCTACAGTATGCTTTTCCTCGGTATTTTGCTGCACGGCGTCAGCTACGATTTCTACTTTGTCACCGGCTATATCTACGTCGATAAAAAAGCACCGCCGCATATGCGCACCGCCGCACAGGGCCTGATCACGTTGATCTGTCAAGGGCTCGGCAGCTTTATAGGCAACTGGTTGGGTGGCCGTGCGATGACCACTTTTGCGCTGAGTACACCCAAAAACGGCATGACCTTCGATTGGTTTGCGGTCTGGGGCGTCGGAGCTGCGATGGTGGTGGGTGTGATGCTGCTGTTCCTGCTGTTCTTTAGCGAACGCAGCAAAACCATTACGCCGGTCAGCTTACATCAGCCGTCATAACATTTTCTTTTCACACGGGTCGGGCAGGCTGCCCGCCAAACATTTTATCGGGAGATTTCACATGACACAGCTAAGCCTTGAGAGCCGTATGCTCGGCGCGTTGTACGGACAAATGCTGGGGGATGCGCTGGGTATGCCGTCTGAGCTCTGGCCACGCGCGCGAGTAAAAAAGCATTTTGGCTGGATCGACCGTTTTCTCGATGGCCCGGTGGAAAACAGTGCTGCCTGCTATTTCACCGCTGCACAGTTCACCGACGATACTTCAATGGCGCTGGCGCTCGCCGATGCGCTGCTGGAGGCGAACGGAAGGGTGGTGCCGGAACTGATTGCCCGCAATGTCATCCGCTGGGTCGACAGCTTTGATGCCTTCAACAAAAACATTCTCGGGCCAAGTTCCAAACTGGCGCTGGCGGAGCAGAAGAAGGGCGTGGCAATTGAGGCACTGGAAAACAATGGTGTGACAAATGGCGCGGCGATGCGCGTATCGCCGCTCGGTTGTGTGTTGCCTTCTGCGCCGCTGGAGCATTTCTGCGAGCAGGTGTCGCTCGCATCAAGCCCGACACATAAATCTGATATTGCCGTTGCTGGCGCGGTAGTGATCGCCTGGGCGGTTTCGCGTGCCATAGAAGGTGCGAGCTGGGCGGAGATCCGTCTGGCACTGCCGGATATTGCCAAATATGCCCAGACGCGGCAACCGACCACGTTCAGCGCATCACTGGCGGCGCGCATCGAACTGGCGTTCGCCACCGTCGATAAAGCTGAAGGCACTGAACAGGCCTCCGAAGCTGTGTATCAGCTGATTGGCGCAGGCGTCAGTACCATCGAATCTGTACCTGCCGCGCTGGCGATGGTGGAACTGGCGGGAACCTGCCCGAATCAGTGCGCGCTGCTATGCGCCAATCTCGGCGGCGATACCGACACTATCGGGGCGATGGCGACTGCCATTTGCGGTGCGCTCAACGGTATAGAAGCATTCAGACCTGAATGGTTGGAAGAACTCAAACGGGTGAATCCGCAGGATATGACGCGCTATAGCAGCGCATTTCAGCGCTTCCGTCGGCAGGCACAGGAGGGCGTATGAACCAGGGCCATCGCGAATTACTCCAGACGCTCACGCAGAGCGACTGGTATCAGCAGTCCTCGGTGATGGTCATCGGTGCAGCGGTCATGGATATGGTCGCCCGAGCGGATGCGTTACCGGTGCGCGGTGGCGATATCGCGGCGGATGTCACTGGATTCCATCTCGGTGGCTGTGCGCTGAATATTGCGTTGGGGCTGAAACAACTCGGTATTCATAGCCAAAATCTGCTGCCGGTGGGCGAAGGTATGTGGAGCGATCGCCTGCGCCGGGAAATGGCGGTGCGGAATATCACTTCGGATTTGCAGGTGAGCGGGGCAGATAATGGTTGGTGTCTGGCGCTGGTTGAACCCGACGGAGAGCGTACGTTTATTTCTATCGACGGCGTGGAAAACCAATGGCAGCCCGCGTGGCTGGCGGCGGCCACGCCGGAAGACGGACTGGTGTATGTGTCAGGATATCAGCTGGGCGCAAAACAGGGAACGGTGCTGATCGACTGGCTGGAAACCTTACCGGACGCGGTGCGCCTGGTCGTGGATTTCGGGCCAAGGCTGGATGTGATGCCTAAATCGCGCATCGACCGGGTGATCCGCCCCGGCGTCATCCTGACGCTCAATGAACGCGAAGCCACTTTACTCGGTTTTTCCGGGGACGCTGAGACCTTCTGCCGTGCGTTACACGTAAAAACGCATGAACTGGTGGTGCTGCGCTGCGGCGAACAAGGGAGTTATTACTATGCGTCGGACAGCGATTGCGGCTGGATCGCAGCGCGGAAGATCACGGTGGCCGACAGCATCGGGGCGGGCGATAGCCACTGCGCTGGCTTGCTGGCCGGGTTGTCTCTCGGCCTGACGCATTGGCAAAGCATGACGTTGGCCAACTGCGTGGCGGCCTATGTCGTTTCGCAGACGGGCGGAGACTGTGCACCGACGCTGGTACAGCTGGTCAGTTCGCTGGAAAGTATTGATTAAGGCGCGTGCTCAGTCTTCGCTGATGAACTCGTACATGTCGCTGCGACAAAAACTTTCGCTGTATTCAATTGGGCGGTTTTGACCGTCGAACAGCGTTTGTTTGATGATCAGCAGCGGCATGGGTTCGCTCAGTTGTAAAGCCTGCATCATTTCTGGGTCGGCCATCGCCGCGCTGACCCGGCTTTGCAGAGCGCCAAGTTCGATATTATTACGGTTGAAATAGTCATACAGAGAAACGCCGATATCCTGCACGTCGCCAATGGCTGCCATGATCACGTAGGAAACCGCCACTGACATCGGGCGCGTATCGATGTAATGAATACGCTTGAGCATGTACACCGGCGTACCTTCAGTGACCGCCAGTCTGCTGGCAATTAGCGCTGAGGCCGAGATCTGATCGCGGCTGATCCACAACGTATCGGGCTTGCGGCCCTGCAACATCACCTCGCGCGAGAATCCTTTCATGTCGGCCAGCGAATAAGACAGTTTGGCATCACTGGTTTTTTTAATGAACGTGCCGTAACCACGCGAACGGCCAATGTGTCCGTCTTCTTCCAACTTTGAAAGCGCCTTGCGCACGGTGATACGTGAGATGCCCAGCGCTTCGGTGAACTGACGCTCGCTTGGCAGAAAATCGCCGTCCTGCAAAATGCCCGCTTCCAGCGCCTGACGTACCGATTCGTTAAAGCACAAATACAGCGGCATCGTGCCGGTCTGCGCCAGATCGATTTTCAGTTTTTCCAGCACCTGCTGGTTGGTATCCATGCTCATTCGGGCTGTTCCTGATTGCGGTAATGGCCTCTATTTTAGAAGGAAGCAGAATTTTTGCAGTGACAATTTACACGCAGGGCTCATTTAACCTGCGCAGTTCAGAAGAACGGGAAACGCTTAAGACTTTCCTAAACGTTCTGCCCCATTAGTATCTGGCGTTGCAATGGCTTTCCATCCGCCATTTTTTCTCCAATTCGCGTACTTCGCCCGTGACTTCGACCATACCCTGACTGCGGATATCGCCGCTGGACGCGCCAATGCGAATGTCGAATTCGCCGGGTTCGACCACGCGTTGTCCGCTGCGTTGAGTGAAATTCAGCATATCAGTCGGAATGGTGAACGTCAGTTCGACACTTTGACCCGGTGCCAAATGTACGCGCCGGAAGGCTTTCAGCTCCACAACGGGGCGAACCTGCGAGGCTACGCGGTCACGGACATATACCTGTACCACCTCGCTCCCTTCCCGACAGCCGATGTTGGTGACGGTAATTTTAGCCACCACATTCCCATTGAGTGACTGCACCTTCGTCTGGTCAAAGATCAGATCGCCGTAAGCGAAAGTCGTCCACGTTTTGCCGTACCCAAACGGATAACGTGAGCCAAAGTGGAAGGCATAAGGCGTACCGCCGCTCTTGAGTTTGTGATTGTAGTAATAAGGCATCGCGCCCGCGCTATGAGGGACGGAGATCACTAAGCGCCCGGCCGGTTCGCGTACGCCCGTCAGGACATCGGCTATCGCATAGCCGCCTTCCTGACCCGGAGCCCATGCCATAACCAGCGCCGCTACCCGATCTTCCAGCCCGCCCAGGTTATACGGGCGTCCACCGGTCATTACCACTACCACCGGTTTTCCGGTTTCGACTACCGCTTCCAGCAGTTGTTGCTGGACGCCGGGCAGTTGCAGGCTATCCGTGTCCGAACCTTCCCCGACGGTGCCACTTTGGAAGAGTCCGGCGAGATCGCCGACAAATACCAGCGCGACATCACATTGTTTGGCTACGTCAACGGCATCGGCAATCAGGCTGGTATCCTGAGACACCGGTGAGGTTTGCATCGCTTTTCCTGCATCCCCAGGAAAGACCGGCGCGCCCGCGACGCGTTTCTCAATGATGTGACAACCTTTGGCGTAGCGCACGGATTGGGTGCCCAGGCGCTGCTGTAAAGCCTGCAATGGTGTCACTACCTGTGAGGCGCTGTCTTGTATATCGCTGATGATCAGATGAACAGGGAAGCTGTAGCCGCTCAACAGCGCGAGCGGATCGTCTGCCGTCGGCCCGATGACTGCCAGGCTCTGCTGGCCATGTAGAGGCAACACGCCGTTATTTTCCAGCATCGTAATGGAATTGACGGCTGCCTCATAAGCCAGTTCGCGAGTTTCCGGAGTCTGTAGCGCGATGGCATGTTCATCGGTATAAGGGTGTTCAAACAGCCCGAGACGGAATTTCTCCAGCAAGATACGCCCGACGATTTCGTCGATTTTTGCCATTGAGATCAGACCCTGTTCAACGGCCTCAGCCAGATGGCGGGCGCAGTCATCTTTGGGGAGTTCGATATCCAGACCGGCATTGAAGGCCAGCGCGGCGGATTCTGTCGCATTGCGACTGACGCCGTGATGTTGATGTAACAGGCTGACGCCGCCGTAGTCCGCCACAATCAGGCCATCAAAGCCCCATTGTTCACGCAAAAGCGTGGTCATCAGGAACGCATCGGAATGGCCGGGCTGATTATCAATGTCGTGATAAGCAGGCATCACGGAACCGGCGTTTGCCAGTTTGACCGCCATTTCGAATGGCAGCAGGAAAGTATCATTCAGTTCGCTAAAACCCAGATGCACCGGCGCATGGTTGCGCGCGCCTTCGCTAAATGAATGGCCGACGTAATGTTTCAGCGTCGCCAGCACATCACGTTTTTCCCCCTGCAAACCCTGCACAAAGCGGGTCGCCATTACGCCGACCAGATAAGGATCTTCACCAAAGGTTTCTTCGGTTCGTCCCCAGCGTACATCGCGCGAGACATCCAGCACTGGCGCTAACCCCTGGCGGCAACCAGTGCTGCGCGCTTCGTCGCCAATAGCGGCAGCGACGCGCTGCATTAAATCCGGATCCCATGTGGAGGCATAGTTCAGCGGAGATGGAAACAGCGTGGCGTCTTTGCAAAGCAGGCCGACCAGACACTCCTCATGAAATAGTGCCGGAATACCCAGCCGTGTTTCTTCCAATAAGGTTTTTTGCAGACGATTGAGCGCGCGGACGCCTTCTTTCGCCTCGACAATGTGCGTTCCCAGCGGTCGGGTAATCTGTCCGATGCCCCGTTTTAGTCGCTCGCTGAGTGCCACCTGCTTTGTTACGCCGGCAAATTCGTCGCTCAGATCGGTGCGTTCACGGTGCTGCCCATCGGCAGACAAAATAAGCCAGAAAGCGTGCATCTGGGCGAATTTTTCTTCCGGCGTCATTCGCAGCAGTAAATCGGCAGCGCGCTCGTGCGCCGTGCGGTGGGCATCCTTATAAATGGCAGACATGTTTTCCCCGTTTAAGTTTGACCATCCGCACCAGGGCGCGGAGTTGTTTTAAGATCTCCAATACTGGTTGTGAATAGTCACTTCAACAATTGCTGTATTCCCCAGGTACTTTATGTTTTTTTGTTTTATCGCGTAAATGTGATGTGGCTCGAATATATACATATCGCACCCGGCAAAAGGCAGGAATAAGCCGTGCTTGCGTCACATTTGATTAAAAGCGTAAGACATAAATTAAAAATCAGAATACCCCGTACCATCGCCAACAATTATAAAGACTGCGGAATTCAAATTTAAACATAAAGGTGAATGCATGTCGGCGTTAACTGAACGGATCACCAACAAAGAAAAACTGGGTTTTGGATTAGGCGACGCAGCAAGTCATATCGTTTTTGATTCTTCCGTTGCCATTCTGGCGTACTTCTATACCAACATTTACGGGCTTTCTCCTGCTGTGATGGGGACGTTATTCTTAGTAGTAAGAATTTTAGATGCCATTACTGACCCGATTATGGGGGCGATTGCCGATCAGACCAAAAGCCGCTGGGGGCGTTTCCGTCCATGGTTACTAATTATTTGTGTGCCGTTTGCCGTGAGCTGCGTACTGGTATATTCGACGCCAGATTTTGGACAAACCGCAAAAATTGTTTACGCCGTGCTGGCTTACATCTTCATGACCATCATGTATACGGCTATTAATATTCCTTATTGTTCCCTGGGTGCGGCGATCACGGCTGACCCGCAGGACAACCTGTCGTTACAGTCCTGGCGCTTTGCCATTGCGCCAATAGGCGGCGCGATGGGGACGGCGTTAATCCTGCCACTGGCGGACTTTATCGCACCGGGTGACCGCGCAACGGGGATGCAGTGGGCGATGGGGATTTTCGGTTTGATTGGTTGCCTGATGTTCCTGACTTGCTTCCTTACCACCCGCGAGCGTATTACACCGGTCAAAGAAGAGAATATGAATATCCTGCGAGATGTCCGTATTCTGATGAAAAATGATCAGTGGCGCATTCTCTCTGTTTATAACCTCGCCATGTTGTGCGGTGTCGTTGTCCGCGGAAGTTTATTAGTGTATTTCGTGCAATATGTCCTGCATCAGGGCAGCGGTATTATTTCTATCTTCATGCTGGCAACTACGGTTGCGGCGGTTATTGGCAGCTTATTCGCTAAGTCTCTGGGTTCATGGATGTGTAAAATCCGTGCTTCCGTATGGGTCAACATATTAAGTGCGCTGGTCGGTTTATTATTCCTTATTCTTCCAACGGAATATTGGATCCCTGCGTTTATCGTGCATATTGTTCTTAATCTCTTGCAAGGCATTAATGCACCGTTACAGTGGTCAATGATTACGGATGCCAATAATTACGGCGAATGGAAAACCCAGCGCCGTATTACGGGTATGAATATCGCGGCGAATATTTTTGTTATTAAACTTGGCGTGGCAATTGGTGGCGCATTGACAGGATGGGGGTTAGCGTGGTTTGGTTATCAGGCCGGTGTGGAACAACAATCGGCTGAGGCTGTACGCGGTGTTCTGATTCTTTTTACTGTGCTGCCCGCTATTTTCTATCTGATTACGGCGTTCTCTATCCGCTATTACCGTTTAACTGAAGACCGGATGAACGACATTATTGGCGATTTGCGTCAGAGCAAATTCCAGACACAGAGTTAAGCATTAAAGAGTGAAGCGTACACAGACGCGCCGCGTTTCGCAGGCGCGTCTGTGAAAGGTAACGATTACTCGAGCTCATCAACCATTTTGGTCGCACGGCCAATGTAGTTACCCGGTGTCATGGCTTTCAGGCGCACCTTCTCTTCTTCCGGTAATTCCAGAGAATCGATAAATGTCTGCATGCCCGCTGCGTCAACACGTTTGCCACGGGTCAGTTCTTTCAGCTTCTCGTAAGGTTTCTCGATGCCATAACGACGCATCACGGTCTGGATAGGCTCAGCCAGTACTTCCCAGTTGTGATCCAGTTCGTTTGCCAGATTCGCTTCGTTCACTTCCAGCTTGCTGACGCCTTTCATGGTTGCCTGATAAGCAATCAGAGCGTAGCCCAGACCGACGCCCAGGTTACGCAGCACGGTGGAATCCGTCAGGTCGCGCTGCCAGCGGGAAACCGGCAGTTTGCTCGCCAGATGCTGCAATACCGCGTTAGACAAGCCAAGGTTGCCTTCGGAGTTTTCGAAGTCTATCGGGTTAACTTTGTGCGGCATGGTGGATGAACCGATTTCGCCAGCAATGGTGCGCTGTTTGAAGTGATTCAGGGCAATGTAGCCCCAGATGTCGCGGTCAAAGTCGATCAGAATGGTGTTGAAACGGGCAACGCAGTCAAACAGCTCGGCGATGTAGTCATGCGGCTCGATTTGTGTGGTGTATGGGTTCCAGGTTACGCCCAGTGAAGTGACGAATTCTTCGCTGAACTGATGCCAGTCCACTTCCGGGTAAGCCACGATGTGGGCATTATAGTTGCCAACGGCGCCGTTGATTTTGCCAAGGATTTCCACATTTCCCAGCTGCTTAAACTGGCGATCCATGCGGTAAGCGACGTTAGCCAGCTCTTTACCGATGGTGGATGGTGTAGCAGGCTGGCCGTGAGTACGGGACAGTAACGGAATGTCGCGGTATTTGTGCGCCAGACCTTTCACGGCATCGATGATTTGTTTCCAGTACGGCAAGACGACATCCTGACGGGCGGTTTGCAGCATCAAAGCGTGAGACAGGTTGTTGATGTCTTCGGAGGTACAGGCGAAGTGGATGAACTCAGACACCGCATGCAGGGCAGGGATAGTGGCCACTTTTTCTTTCAGAAAATACTCAACCGCTTTCACGTCATGGTTGGTGGTTTTCTCGATATCTTTAATGCGCTGAGCGTCATTAACATCGAAATTGGCCACTAACTGGTCAAGGAAAGCGTTTGCGTCGGCATCAAAAGCAGGAACTTCCTTAATTTCTGCACAGGCGGCCAGTTTTTGCAGCCAACGTACTTCAACCTGCACACGAAATTTCAGCAGGCCAAATTCGCTGAAAATAGTACGCAGCGCGCTGACTTTATCACCGTAGCGTCCATCAACGGGGGAAACGGCGGTCAGTGAGGATAATTCCATCGGTAGCAACTCCTGGGATCTTATTAACAATGAGCGAGAATATTTTTCGCCTGTTCAAACAAGCGATTACGGGAAAACATTAATTGCAAACGACCACCGCCAACCTGATGCCAGAGTACCGCGGAGCGGATACCTGCCAGTAAAATGGCGCGGACTTTGGACTGAACCTGCGAATTTTGTAAGATAGCCGGTGAGCCGGTGACCTGAATACGCGGACCTGCAGGGCTGACAACGTCGACATAAATTGAAGCCAGGGAACTTATCATGGTGTCGGATTCGAGCTCATAATGCGCCAGCTGGCGATCGAGCTGATCAATACGTTCACCCAACTTATTCATGGCCGATTTATTGGCGTACAGCTTGCGTTCGAGCACCATCAGGCTTAACGCGTAGCGCGTTAACTCAGCGCCCGGCCCCTGACGGTTGGCGTTCAGCACGCCTAGCAGCGTTTCCAGTCCCATCTTTAAATTGGCTTCATTATTACCGTACACCGCCAGCGTGGAAGCCGGATTCATCTCCAGCAGGCTGCGCAGCGAAACTGACATTTCTTCCTGAGCGCATTGGCCGTCGTGTGCCAGTTGCTGAACCAGGCGTGCTGCCTGACAGATCCCCGCCAATGCCAGCGTAATGTCATAATAATTTTTAGCCACGTTTACTCCTGTAAGCGTTTTCGAAACGATGAGACGCGGTGCCAAAGAAAATAGCCCAAACTAATGGCGACAGATCATGCCATAAAACTGCCTCTAAACACAGTTCGGAATCAGCGCAGATGCCACTTACGGGTAGAAATAAAGCGGGACGCCCGAAAGCGTCCCTTATTCAACCACCCGAATGCGCAGTATCAGACCTGAAGTGGCAGACGTTGCTCAATGACGCCACCACCCAGACAGATTTCACCGAGGTAAAACACCGCAGACTGGCCGGGAGTCACGGCGGCCACGGGGGCATCGAAACGTACTTCGATGCGGTCTTCACCCAGTGGCGTGACTACGCAGGGGATGTCCTGCTGGCGGTAGCGGGTTTTCACCGTGCAGGTCAGCGGGGCGGTCAGCGTTTTGCGGTCAACCCAGTGCAGTTGCTGCGCAATCAAACCGACGGACATCAGTCGCGGATGTTCATGGCCCTGTGCCACATACAGAATATTGTTTTCTACATCCTTTTCAACGGTGTACCACGGCTCCTCGCCGCCGTCTTTCTGCCCGCCAATGCCCAGCCCCTTACGCTGACCGAGCGTGTGGTACATCAGACCCTGATGCTGCCCCATCACCTGACCGTCAACGCTTTTAATCACACCCGGTTGCGCCGGTAAATAGCGGCCGAGAAAATCGCGGAATTTACGCTCACCGATAAAACAGATACCGGTGGAGTCTTTCTTCTTCGCTGTGATTAAATCCAGGTCTTCCGCGATACGGCGGACTTCCGGTTTTTCCAGTTCACCGACCGGGAACAGGCTTTGCGCAACCTGCTCATGGCCAAGCGTGTAAAGAAAATAACTTTGATCTTTGTTGCCATCGACGCCGCGCAGCAAATGGCTGACACCGTCGATATCCTGGCGGCGCACGTAATGACCGGTGGCGATATAATCGGCACCCAGATCTTCAGCGGCAAATTCCAGGAAGGCTTTAAATTTGATCTCTTTGTTGCACAGGATATCCGGATTTGGCGTGCGTCCGGCTTTATATTCCTCAAGGAATAATTCGAACACGTTGTCCCAATATTCCGCCGCGAAATTCACGGTGTGCAGTTTCATACCCAGCTTATCGCACACGGCCTGCGCATCGGCGAGGTCAGTGGCAGCTGTGCAATACTCTTCGTCGTCATCCTCTTCCCAATTTTTCATGAAGAGGCCCTCGACCTGATAACCCTGCTGTTGCAGAAGGTAAGCAGATACGGAGGAATCGACACCGCCGGACATCCCGACGATCACTTTTTTCTGGCTGTTGTCAGACATAATAGTCCCGAAACATAGGAATTTATTGCCCGGTGCTGACGGTGTTTTTTCTGATGCTTGTCCCACGAGGATGAAGGCCGCGCGCAACAAAAACACCGCAGAAACCCAGACATCGGTTTACTCGGTAAAAAAGAACGCGCGAAATTTTATCACGTCAGGCCGGTTGCTGCATCGCTGATTCATAAGACAGCAACAACCGGCACAGAAGGTTATTCCGGCAGATTGAAATTGTGCAGGATTTCCAGAGGGTAACGCGGGGATTGCTGATAACAGCGGATGCTTTCGGCCACCAGCGGTGAGCGCAGTTGTGCGGAGCCGATAATGTCTTCGGCGCTTACCCAGCGGCACTGATCGATATCGTCATCCTGTGGCGCGGTGTCCAGCATTTCGGGCAGGTCGATGACGAACGCGAAACGCAGGAAGGGTGTGCCGTCCGGTGCCTGCCACTGATGCAGGCCGAGAAAAGATTGTGGCTCGGCGTGGATCCCGGTTTCTTCATACAGCTCGCGCTTTGCGGCGCTGACTAAGGTTTCATCAGCTTCAAGATGCCCGGCAGGTTGGTTCCAGGTAACTTTGCCGTGGACCGTTTCTTCGACGACCAGAAATTTGCCCTGCGCCTGCACCACGCAGGCAACGGTAACGTGTGGTTTAAACATGTGGGACTTCCTTCCATTGTCCGGGTTGTAAATCGCCTAGGGTGTACTCGCCCATGCTGTAACGGACAAGACGCAGCGTCGGAAAACCAACGTGTGCCGTCATGCGGCGCACCTGGCGGTTTCTGCCCTCATACAACGTGATTTTCAGCCACGTCGTGGGGATCGCTTTACGCTCACGGATGGGCGGATTGCGCGGCCATAACCAGTCTGGCTCATCAACAATTTCTGCATCTGCGGGCAGAGTAGGGCCATCTTTGAGCTCAATCCCGTCACGCAAGGCCGCCACAGCAGCGTCATCCGGTACGCCCTCGACCTGAACATAATAAATCTTGCCGGTGCGCTTTCCCGGTTGTGTCAGCGCAGCCTGCAGTTTGCCATCGTTGGTCAGCACCAGTAAACCTTCACTGTCGCGGTCCAGTCGGCCTGCGGCATACACGTCTGTTAACGGAATGTAATCCTTCAGTGTCGCCCGACCCGCTTCATCAGTGAATTGTGGCAGTACATCGAACGGTTTATTGAAGAGAATCACCTTTCTCGGCCCTTTTGAGGCAGATTGTTCTTTGGCAGGCCGTTTGCTGAAACGTTTAACGTTGTGATTTCTAAAAGATAGCGGGTTCATAGGCATTGAAGTTAGAGAGAATTAGCGCATTATACTTGAAAAATGTTTCGGATTGGCTAGCGGGAAATATTCGAGTAGTATCGACCGGCATCTTACAAATTTTTAACAAAAATGCGCTCGAAGGAGAGGTTAATGGAAAGCAAAGTAGTTGTTCCGGCTGAAGGTAAAAAGATTACAGTAGACGCTCAGGGTAAACTGGTCATTCCTAATAATCCTGTGATCCCATTCATCGAAGGTGATGGTATCGGCGTTGACGTGACTCCAGCCATGATCAAGGTTGTTGATGCGGCAGTTCAGAAAGCCTACAAAGGTGAGCGTAAAATCTCCTGGATGGAAATCTACACCGGCGAGAAATCAGTAGAACTGTACGGCAAAGACGTATGGCTGCCAGAAGAGACGCTGGACCTGATCCGTGATTACCGTGTTGCTATCAAAGGCCCACTGACTACGCCAGTTGGCGGCGGCATTCGCTCCCTGAACGTGGCACTTCGCCAGCAGCTCGATCTGTACATCTGTCTGCGTCCGGTGCGTTATTACACCGGCACGCCAAGCCCGGTAAAACGTCCAGAAGATACCGATATGGTGATCTTCCGTGAAAACTCCGAAGATATCTACGCTGGTATCGAATGGAAAGCCGGTTCTGCTGAAGCCGACAAAGTGATTAAATTCCTGCAAGACGAAATGGGCGTGAAGAAAATCCGTTTCCCACAGGAATGCGGTATCGGCATCAAACCTTGCTCCGAAGAAGGCACCAAACGTCTGGTTCGTGCAGCCATTGAGTACACCATCACTAACGATCGTGATTCACTGACTCTGGTTCACAAAGGTAACATCATGAAGTTCACCGAAGGTGCTTTCAAGGACTGGGGCTACCAGCTGGCGCGCGAAGAGTTCGGCGGTGAGCTGATTGACGGCGGCCCTTGGGTGAAAATCAAGAACCCAAACAACGGCAAAGACATCATTATTAAAGATGTGATTGCTGACGCCTTCCTGCAACAGATTCTGCTGCGTCCTGCTGAATACGACGTTATCGCCTGTATGAACCTGAACGGTGACTACATCTCCGACGCCCTGGCTGCACAAGTAGGCGGCATCGGTATCGCACCGGGCGCAAACATCGGTTCTGATTGCGCATTGTTCGAAGCCACTCACGGTACTGCACCGAAATATGCCGGCCAGGACAAAGTGAACCCAGGTTCCATCATTCTGTCCGCAGAAATGATGCTGCGTCATATGGAATGGTTCGAAGCCGCAGACCTGATCGTTAAAGGCATGGAAGGCGCTATCGCCAACAAAACTGTGACTTACGATTTCGAACGTCTGATGGAAGGCGCTAAGCTACGCAAATGTAGCGAGTTTGCCGACGACATGATCGCAAATATGTAAGTGAAGTATAATCAGGCAGTTGCTGTCTGATTGACGTTATGAGAGGGAGCCTGAGGGTTCCCTTTTTTTATTTCACAATCAGCGACTTGCTGTTTATTTTTTCAGCCTCTTGTACATCCGGGCTACGGGTGTTAAATATGAGCCACTTTTTTGACAGTGGATTGAATTTTCGTTGCGCTCACTCCTATCGCACTCTTTGTTTCGTATCGATCTTCGACGCCTGATCCTGAGCTTAGCTGTAATGAGCGCCTTCGTGACGCTGGCGAACAGTTTTTATGCCAGCTACAGCGTGCAGCGTCAGTTGTTGATCGACAATACGCTCGAAGAGAACCGTGTTTACGCTGCAAAACTGGCGGCCAGCACCGAACAGTTTTTGAAAAGCATGCAAAAGCAGCTCGCATACAGCAGTGTTATCGCGGCGAGTCACTTTGACGATCCCAAAGTTCTTCAAGCCGAAACGGCTCGTTTGAAGTATCAGACCGACAGCTTTAACTCGGTGGTGATTACTAATGCCAAAGGGAAAATTCTCGCGACATCGCCTGACAGTCTGCAACTGATTGGGCAAACGCTGAATACGCCAGGCGCGCTGGAAGCTCTGAAACAACGCCGTGCGATGATCAGTAAACCCTATATCTCGCTGGCTAAAAATCTGGTGATCATTATCTCCACACCGATCATCAATGCGCGGGGGGAATACCTCGGTTATATCGGCGGCACCATTTATTTGCGACAGAAAAGTATTCTGAATGAACTGCTGGGTGAGCATTATTATCGCGATGGCTCTTATATTGCCGTTCTCGATAATGAACGCCGGATCCTGTATCACCCGGATGCTAACCGTATTGGGGAAGTGGTGAAGCCGCGCCCGCTGACGGATGCCGCAAAAAATAATGCGAATGGCAGCCTGATGGTCACTAATCTGGCAGGGCAGCCAATGCTGGCAGGCTTTGCGGTGGTTCCATCGTCCGGATGGGAAATTGTCACACAAAGACCAACAGATTCGACGCTTAAACCGCTTGAAGGCCTGATGTTTAAAGTCCTGAGGCATCTGACGCCGCTGGCATTAGTGACGTTACTGGTTGTCTGGTTATTCTCGCGTTTGATCGCCCGACCGTTATGGCTGCTGGCGCGAAGCGCTAATGAGATGGATAAGCCCGATGTTTCTACTAACATCCGCGAAATCCCCTCATGGTATTTTGAATCGACACAGTTAAAACGTGCTTTGCTGATTGGTATTAATCTTTTGCAAAAGAAAATCGGCAAGCTCAAGTTCGAAACACAGACCGATCCGATGACCGGTTTGTTCAATCGCCGCGGGCTGGCAATGACGCTTGAAACGGTAGTGCAACTGCGCCAGCAGTTTGCGGCGATAACACTGGATATCGATCATTTTAAGTCGATCAATGATTCCTACGGACATGATATTGGTGATGAAGTGATCAAATCCCTGGCTGAACAGATTCGACATAACGCGCGTGAAAGCGATATTTTATGTCGCGTGGGTGGGGAGGAATTCCTGGTTCTGCTGCCGGGCACCCAGCTGGCTGAGGCTGAAATGATTGCTGAACGCCTGCGTGAAAATGTGGAAACGCTGGTGTTGCCAGGCATACGGCCAATCACGATTTCCCTTGGCGTGGCGTACTGGAATCAGCTACAGGGTGAACCTGAAAAAGCGCTGAAAAGGGCGGATGAAGCGCTTTATCGTGCCAAGCAAGAAGGCCGTAACCGCGTAGTCGTCTCTCAAAAAGAGTAGCGTTGCCTCACCCTCAGGGCAGCATATGTCCTGAGGGAGGGGATTATTTTGTGGCTGAAGGATTTTGCTTTTTTGCCTGCTCTGCCAGATGATGGCCGATTGCACACCCCGCCACGGCGCCGATCACGGCGTGATGTTTAAGATGCCCCGCCACACCGCCAACGACTGCGCCTTTAAGGCACCCCGCTGCTTGTGCAAATGAACTCACCAGCAACGCCGCCGCAATCGCCCCGCCAAAAATTGTTTTCATACCCACGTTTCCCTCTGAATAAACAACGTCTTTCATCGGCACATGTTCAATCGATCAACAATGCCAGGGCTGAAAATGGCATATTGTGCAGTGGGATGTCATTTTGCGATCTGTAAGCAGTTACTGCCGTGGTTACGCGTTCGGACCGCGGGTGCACGTGCGGACTGAAGGTTTGAGATAAGTCACGGTTACATATGTACTGGCGATGAAAGACTCATTGAGGAAGGGTTTAAATTGCTGGTTTGGCGCGAATACATTGGTTTTCGTAACTCTGCTAAACTTAAGTTCAGTAACCGGCGGAGTTCGGCTTTCTCCGCTGTCTCCGGTTATTTTCCACCCGTGAAGAGGATGCCGCTATGACGCATCAAGAACAACTGGACGCCCTGATGGTTCGCATTGACGCGCTGGAACAACGTGAAAGGCAGCTGACTTACGCCTCGAACGCTTATCAGGCAATTCTGACGACGCTGTTGGGCACCCTCGACAAATCTACGCGTGACCGGGTGATCAATATGGTCGATCAGGCACACGACGTGGCGTACGCCCGCGCAAATCTGGAACAAAAAGGAAATATTCTTGGTGCAGATGATATTACCCAGCGCATTTTCCTTTTCGCGCAAGGCCGCGCCGCACAATCGAAATAAAGGCAATATGTTGATGATATTGGACTTGTTACCCTAAAAGGTAACGGGAGTTCCGTGTGCCTGAAAATCAGGAGCGGCGGTCAGTTTTGAGCATATTGATTGCAGCACCAAGTAAAATGCGGCGCTGTACGCCGGTTGCGCAGGCCAGTTGTCGATCAAGATGACCAATCAATGCATCAACGCTCAGCGGCTCACCCCGGTGACGCATTTGAATCACACCATCCCCAATGATTCGCGCAACTTCATCCCATAGTGGCTGTATCTCACTTTCCGAGAATTTCATTATCGCTCCCGTTTGTGTGATTTACGTACAATCTAACATCTGATTGGCAGGTGGCAAAGAGGCGGGCGGAGAAAGCGGGGCAGAAAAATGAAGATGCCTCTTCCGGCTTTTCGGCAGGAAGAGGCAGGAGCGGTCTTAGTGCTTTATGACGTACAGATCTTTGGTGTAGATGTAATTGAGCAGGCTATCCTGGAACCCGCCGACGTAAGGCTTAACCAGCCGTGGGCTGACATAATGGTACAGAGGGATCACCGGAGACTGGTCTGTGAGCACGTCTTCCGCTCGCTGATATGCCTTTCCAACTTCCGCTTTATCCGTGGCTTTTAATGCATCGTCTAATGCTTTGTCATAAGCGGAATTGGTAAACTTCGGCGTGTTCTCGCTGTTGCCTGTGCGTAAGGTATTCAGGAAGGTCGAAGGCTCGTTGTAATCTGCAATCCAGGCGTATCGCACGACATCGTAAGTGCCCTGATGCATCGTATCGAGCATGGTCTTCCATTCCTGATTCTGAAGGACGGCATCCACCCCCAGATTCTTTTTCCACATTGATGCTGCTGCAATGGCAATGCGCTGATGTGACTCTGACGTGTTGTAGAGCAGGTTGAATTTAAGCGGATGGTCCGGGCCAAAGCCTGCATCTTTCAACAGTTTTTTTGCTTCTTCATTACGCTGTTCTTGCGTCAGGCTGGCTTCTTTGGGTTTTGAGAAAGTAAAACCACCGGTATTATCCGGTGACAAATGCCATGCAGGTGTTTGTCCCTGACCTAATACCTTGTCGGCGATGATTGATTTATCTATCGCCAGATTCAGTGCTTTACGCACACGGACATCGTTGAACGGCGGTTTTTGAGTGTTCATTGCGTAGTAATAAACGGCGAGATAAGGGCTGACATGCACCTGCGAGCCGAGCTCTTTTTTAAGTGATACAAACAATGTTGCAGGAATAGTAGCGGTAATGTCGATTTCCCCTGCTTTGAAGCGGTTTACATCAGCAGTAGGGGACGCGATGGGCAGATAAGTGACTTTATTGATAACGGTGTGTGCGTTATCCCAGTAAGTCGGATTACGCACAGCCGTAATACGTTCGTTCACCGTCCAGGTATCGAGTTTAAACGGGCCGCTGCTGGCCATGTTAGCCGGCTGTGTCCACTTATCACCGAACTTTTCGACATCCACCTGACTGATCGGAGAAAGCGAAGGGTGGGCGAGCATGCCTAGGAAGTATGACAACGGCTGGTCGAGGGTGATTTCCAGCGTTTGTTTATCCAGCGCCTTGATGCCCAGCTGATCTGCCGATTTTTTTCCGCTAATAATATCGTTGGCATTGAGCACATGCATACTGCCGAGGTAGCTTTCGTAAGGTGATGCTGTTTTCGGGTCAATCAGGCGTTGCCAGCTGAATACCACGTCCTGCGCGGTGATTGGTGTTCCATCTGACCAGACGATACCCTGACGCAGATGGAATACCCAGGTTTTATTGTCTTTAGATTCCCAACTGCTGGCGAGTGAGGGCTGTGCATTCCCATTGTTATCGATGGTTATTAGCCCGGCAAACAGATCGCTCAAAATATTGAATTCAACATCACTCTCGACTTTGTGCGGGTCGAGAGAAGCAGGCTCGCTGCCATTGTTGCGCACAATTTCTTGTTTTGACGCCAGCTCTACACCTGCGGGAACGGTCGCGGCGTAAGTGGCGAAAGGGGTGAGAAAGCTTGATGAAAGAAGAAGTGCAAGAGGCAGCTTCGCAAAGCAGCCATAAGTTTTACGTATCGTCATTGCCATTTCCTGCCCTGTCAATATGGTTAAATATCAATGAGTAACAGGGTATTCATACCGTTGTTCGGACGCTTTAGCAATCTTTATGAGATTATTAGTATCGACTATGTGAAAGGCTACGCAACGCGTTAAAAGTCGGCATTGTCATGTGCGGGGATCCAGTAACCGTCGATAAAATCCTCGATAGGGTAACAGCCTGCCTGGCGCAGTCCCTGCTGTTGCATCGCTACGGTGCATTGTTGCTGAGTATTAAAGGCATCCACGACGAAATCTTCGCAGCCCCCTCCCAGATAACAGATGGTCAACACTAGTGCGAACATCGCGAACCTCCTTCCTTTTGCCGCAGCTTTAAGCATAGAAGTAATCTGGCGTTAACAACATAAGATGATGTTTGTTTGCTGTTTATTTGTGCGCTGAACCCGCCATCAGAGGGGGTAATTGCCGGAGAGAGAATTTATTCAGCCAGCGTGATATCCTCGCGGCCATAATTTTTACGAATGATCTTCATGAAAGGAGCACCCCATGTCTGACGCTTTAACCAGAGAACAAGAATATGAGTCTGATCTGGTCGCCTGCCAGTTGGTGATTAAGCAAATTTTAGATGTGATTGAGATTATTGCGCCTGCTGAAGTGCGCGAGAAAATGTCTCATCAGTTAAAAAGTATCGATTTTAACAAGCATCCTGCCGGCGCTGACCCGGTTACTAAGCGTGCCATTGAAAAAGCAATTTCGCTGATCGAGCTGAA
Source organism: Enterobacteriaceae bacterium Kacie_13 (assembly GCA_013457415.1). Taxonomy (NCBI): domain Bacteria; kingdom Pseudomonadati; phylum Pseudomonadota; class Gammaproteobacteria; order Enterobacterales; family Enterobacteriaceae; species Enterobacteriaceae bacterium Kacie_13. The sequence goes on along the minus strand of CP045665.1, from coordinate 2,923,356 downwards.
GTTCACTAAACACGACAGCTGATTGCCGGTTTTGTGATGCCTGCCAGCGCAGGCATCACAAAAAGAGTTTCCTGAATAATAGACCTATTTATTATCGACTACTTCGCCTACTTGTTTGAAAATCGGGCAATTAGCTACACCAATCACGCCGCTGTCAGAGTGAATATACTGCGAACTGACAATCCCTCTGGCCGTCAGATACTGACATTTGAGTCCTAAGCCAGCCGCATTTTCACTGCTGCCCACGGTAACGCCGTAGCCGGAAAACAAAAAAATCGCGTAAATCACAGCTAGCACAATAATGGCTTTGATAGCACTCATCCCAAATACTCCTCTGGTTATCAATCCTGAGGCTTCAGGATATTGATTAGCTTAGTAGAAGTTATTCCGGGGAAGAAGTCACTCCAACAGATTCTTAATCTGAGGCCGTGGGTGTGAATGCAAATAAAAGTGGCCCCTGAAAGGGGCCAACAGATATAACTCACTAGCTGGAAAAAACAATTACCAGCGGTACTTCATACCCAGATTTGCTGCCCACGGCTGGTCAACATCGCTGCCGCCAAGGTAGTTAGCACCCGCATAAACGCTGAAGTTTTTGCTCATGTCGAATTGGCCACCTAAACCAACGCGAACTGCGGAACCATCGATACCGTTATCGATACGGTCACCGTTGATGTCTGCGTCGTTGTTTGCATCTTCATACACATAGGCCAGAGTGGCGTAAGGGCTGATAGCCTGATCTGCACCCAGATCGAAGTTGTAACCGATGTTGGTACCCAACTCATAACGCATGCTGTCATAAGCCTGGTCGCTGACTTTCATATTGTTGCTCATACTGTAGTCATCGTCGCCGATGAACACGCCGGTAATGCTTGCATATGGAGTCAGGTAAGCTTGTGGTGCGAATTTCCAGTCGTAACCGGCTTTTAGACCGAAGCCCCATGCGTCAGTTGAGCTGTCGCCAGAGACTTGCTGGCCGTTACTCATGGTACTGTCAGTGGAGTTGCTGAAGTGGCTGTAGCTCAGAGAGGTATCGAAGAATACACCATTCTTGAAGTCCAGGCTGGAATACACCCTTGCTGACTGGCTGTCAGTGTCCGCATCAGCATTGTCCATAGACAGACTGGATTTAGCGAAGCTTGCTGCCATACCGACTAACCATTGACGATCGTCGCCACCTTCAGTGACTTTATCCAAACCCACCATGATGCCGTTGATGTCCTGATCGTAATCAACAACGCCATTATCACCGTTCTGCTGGCCACCGAAGTAGTTAATCCAGACGCCGCCTTTGTCATCACCCTGGGTATGACGTGAGCTGTCCATGCGGTTGCTCAGCGTGTCTTGCTCCATGTGCCAGGTGGCAGCATTGGAAGAAGGCAGACTAAGCGCTGCATTAGCGGTAGACGTGATGCCTTGTTTCGCCAGAACCACAGTATCGCCAACTTGTTCGGCCTGATATTTATAGGCACCCAAATCAGCGGTGTTAGCTTGTGTGAAGGTTGCGTTGCCGCCGTAAGTGCGGATCAGTTCTTTGTTCTGGTAATCAGCAACACGACCTTCACCGGTCGCGTTATCAATACGAACCTGATAGTTACCGTTAGTCACGCCGTTAACCGCCAGATGGCCGTCAGAGTTCATTCCGATAGTGCCGCGATCGTATACATAGTCAGCGGTGGTTTTGTCCCGGGCATTGTTCATATCGGAATTCAGAACGAATTCACGGCTTCCGATGTTGAAAGTACCATCGTCTGTCAGCATCATATTGTGGGTATCAACCTGACCTGCACCTAAGTTCAGTTCAGAGCCGCTTCCTACTGTGATGGTGTTAGCATAAATGGTTGCCGTTTCCTCAGTGAGGGTGGCTTTACTGCCAGAGTTCAGGTTCAGAGCATCGGTGTAAACACTACCATGCGCAGCAACTTTCAGGCTTGATTGGTTAGACAGAGAAATGTTGTCAGCCAGCAAACTGGATTCCGCAACGTTGACCTGAGATTTATTATTAACGGTTAGATCGTCAATAATGGATTGTTTAGTCGTGTCCCACTCAGAACCATTGTTCAGCGCAACATCAAACAGACCGCTCTGATAGACACTGTCACCAATCAAGTAGCCGGTAGTTTTGTTGACTACAGAGCCAGGCCAGATGCTGTTCGCGCTTCTGTCGTATAAATCAGCATCGGCATCAACATTGGAAATAGCTGCACCTACCCATTTGCTGCCATTGTCCAGGGTCAGATTGAGTTCATCTGTATCGTCCCATCCGTTGGTATCAAGCACGCCATCGCCGTTGCTGTCACGACCGCCAACGTAATAATTATTATCAAAACTGCTTTCGAAATAGACGTCGCCGGAGATCGTGGAGTTATTGAAAACAGCTGTAGTTTTCATTGAATTATCAGAGGCAGAATTAGCAATTACGGAAAGTGCGATATCGTCAGCTGCGGTACCCGTCGCACTGATATTGCCATAATCACTTGGTTTATCTGACTGGCCGTAAAAACCGGAAGTTTGTAATTCAGTGTATGAACCAGAGGTCAGTACCGAATCATTAACGGTCAACGTATTATCAAAGGTATTACTGTTGTTAGCATCGGTATCAGCCCACTGGTAACCTTGCGACAAAGCAATGCCTGCTACGTGAGAGTTATTTTTTATAACGATATCACTTTCTTGATCCAGAGTGACTGCCACCCCTAAATCGTAAGTATTTACAGTTTCGTGATCGCGAACTTTATCAGCATCAGTTACGTCGTAATTGTAATGTTCGTAGGTGTCATTGATTGTTGAATTATCAATGGTCAGTTGTAATGGAGACTGTTCATAATCATTACGCGCGTCGCCACAGTCAGTGCTCAGACATTTGGAGCTGATCATCCCGTTTACTGTGGTGTCTGTGATATTTAGTGCGTTGGTCGTGTTATTATTGAAGCCTAGGTTGTAAGTGGAAATAACGCCGTTAACCACAGCATTATTGATCGAAGAGTAGATATCTCCGCCAACGTAACCGTTATCTGTACCGTCGTTATCCGTATAACCACGATATCCTACATGCCCGGTCAAAGAGGTATCGTGATAGAACGTATCGTATACGGTACCGGAAATGTCAGCTGACATCGCGGCAGGTGCAGCTACTGCAACAGCGCAGGCCAGCGCTATTTTAGAAACGAAGAACTTTTTATTCCATGCATGCATTTATTAATCCCTCAACAAAAAATAGTCAGCATGAATCAGCAGGAAATGATTCCAGCCATTATGCTTTCATTTATATAACGAAGAGACAGAAGTACTGTTCGACGGTGGGATGATATTTTAATGAAGTGGGTAATTCAACAAAGAAGTTCAAATAAAAATAGGTGAAAAGTGAAACTTTTTTTTTGGATTTTATGTTTGATGAGTTAATTAATTTCTTTTAAGGAAGTTGTTTTCTTTATAATTTCCATATTGAATTGTTTGTATCTGCCAGACGTATTGATTTTACAATAATATTGAATGGTTTGTGGTTGAATTTATTAAGTGACGGGAGGTCTGATATTCAGGGTAAACAGGGGTTTATGAGTTTGCAATGAAATTTATATTCTCAAGGTTTTACCCATTTTATTGGATTTTCTAATAGGTTTTCAAAGTCATTGCCGCTTTGTTTAAAAATATCTCTTTTTAAGAAATAACGTAGTGAAATTACTGGGGAGTAGTATGACCAGGAGATGTTATTTTATTTGATACAGATCAAGTGTGTTTTTTTCGATATATTGATAAGGCTTATACATTTTATTGTATGATTGCCGTACGTGATTATTTCACGACGGCAAGTGTGCAAAATGGCGCGCTTCGTTATATCGTTGTTTAAGATTTCCGTCGTACTATGGAAATCTGTTCCATAACATGTTGGACGTCACCATTGAGCCCTGACAGACGCGCTGTAAACCACAAGAGACCCGCGATCAAATTGAAAAAGCCTGCTTTCAAGTTCAGGAAAATCGTTGTATTCGTTCTTTTCCTGCTTATCTGTGTCGGTCTGTACCTGATGGCACTGAACAGCTATTGCGATCAGGGCGGAAACTTTGACCTTGGTGTATGCGCGATCACCTCTTTTATCCCCTTTTAAGCGTCAGCATCATCAGAAACCCCTGTTTTTTTGTGAACCGCTTCTCAGACTCGCCGGGAGTGATAAGATGTGCGTTCAGAACATTCAGTGGTAGGGTCGTAAATGTTTGATTTCGCAATGGGCCAAAACAGCCTGGCTTCATTGGCGCTGAGTGCACTCTCAGCGCTGTTATTCTTGTTGGTTTGGTTTTTTGTCAGCCGTGCTAGTGTCAGGGCGAACCAGCAGATTGAATTGCTTCAGGAAATCGCCGAGCAGCAACGTCAGCAGACAGAGTTGCTCAAGATTCTGACGGCCAGAGCCAAAGGTATGGAGCCTGTGGAAGAGGCTGAAGAGGATTCCGCTCTCAGCCTGCGTGGATTTATTCCGGAAAGATAAAGTTAATGTGCTTTACTGATCCCGCCTTTGAGGCGGGTTTTTTGTTTGTGCTTTCTGGTCATAAATCTGTCTTAATCCTCCGGTAGTCTCCACGCATGTGCCCTGCATGATGGAAGAACTGATGATTAAATGGTCCGAAGAAAACGACAGCGATGTAAACCACAGTATCGCCTTACTGACCGGGGAAGAGCCTGAGAAGTGGTATCCCTACGGCGGCGTCAAAGGCAAAGATTATTGCAACAATCCCTCCGATGCATGGCCCATCATTTGCGCTAATAAAATCAGCATAAATTTTAAAGAGTTGCAGAGCGATCCGCTTTGGCTCGCCGAAATTCAAAGCCCCGATGGACAGTGGCAGGCGCAAAGCATACGGCCTCTGCGGGCGGCGATGATCTGTTTCCTGCTAAGTAAAGAAAGTAAGGCTTGCGTGGAATAAAAAGCGCAGAGATACTCAGATTGCGACAAAGTATTGCAAAGAAGTGATTCGAATAAGCGTCGCGTAAAGCGATGCGTATCAAGTGATTAATGTTTCCTCATTTTGACAGTTGTGTCTAAGGCGGAGTCCATTATGAAGCGCATCATTAAAGGTGATAAAACCCTCTCCCATCTGGTGGTTGCTCACGCAGCTATCGACAGTCATGAAAAAGCCTACGGTAAGCGCCGCCAGGGCTGGCCTTCTACTTACCTCATCAAATATAAAGATGCGCGTGTTGCGGTCGAAGTGGTGACCCGCAGACAATCCTATGTTGCTACCCTCATGATCGGAGCCCGAAATCTAACCAAACTTTGCGGTATGCCTGCCTGAGTTCAGGGGACATTACACCTTAATTCAAACCGTGCCGGGTTTAACTGGCACGGTTTTATTTTATGTGGGTTTTCTGATGAGAGGAGCCTGGCGGAAGTTACCGCGTGGAAACGGGCGTTTCAGCATCCTGAAAACTATTGTAATCAAATCTAGCAGAAGAAGCAGCATACCTGTCAGTGCGAGTACCATCATGCCTGTCACGGCGAAGATCACGACTTTCAAGGCGGGTGGCAGCGTCATCCGGCGAAAGCGCGAACGCAGCCACAAACGTCCGTACTGTGTCTGAAGCTGCACGATGTGGGTCAGGCGTGAAGTGAATGTGTTGCGGGTCATCGTTGTCCTCCTTTTTGAACATTCCCAGTAAAGCACAGAGTTATTAAGAGTTTCTTAACACGCCTCATTTGCAGCAATTGCACATATTTTTGCACTTTCGGCCTGTAGAGATATTGGCAAGTATGTTAATTAATCAGGATGCAGGACGGCGCCATACGCTGTTCACCCTGAAATAGCATGCTCCAGGAGTCCTATGTCTGGTAAAAATCCGTATTACGATCCGTCAAAAAGTCATCATACTCCTGACGGATTTACCAATATCGAACCGCATAATCGTCAGGAAGGAGATTTCAAACGTTGGCAACAGGAACGCAAAGCGCAGCGGCTGCCTCTGCCGCCGGAAAAGGGCTACGATCATTTTATTGAAAACTGGTGGCAGACCGCCGATTTCAGTGGCACGGATGATCGGTTGTGGTTTTTAGGCCACGCCTGTCTGCTGCTACGTGTTGCGGGATATTATATCCTGATGGACCCCGCGCTGTCGGAACGTGCTTCGCCGTTGAGATTTTACGGACCGAAACGTAAAACGCCGGTCGCAGCCCAGGTTGATCAACTGCCGGCCATCGATGTGGTGATTTTTTCGCATAATCATTATGACCATCTGGACAATGCAACTGTCCGCAAATTGTTACGTCGTTTTCCGCATGTGCAATTTATGGTACCGCTTGGCTTGAAGCGCTGGCTGGAGAAACGGGGCGCGCAATTTGTCGAAGAACTGGACTGGTGGGAACAGCGACAGTTTGGCGAACTGACATTATCTGCGGTTCCTGCCCGCCACTGGAGTATGCGAACGCCCTGGGATCGTAATCAGTCGCTGTGGTGCGGCTGGGTGGTCTCACATCCCTTATTGCGCTTTTATTTCTCGGGCGACAGTGGTTATAGCAATCAGTTTGAAAAGATTGGCCAGCGGCTGGGACCTTTCGATTTGGCGGCAATTCCGATAGGTGCCTATGCACCAAGATGGTTCATGAGCGCGCAGCATATGGACCCACAACAGGCGGTCGACGTGTTTTCAGAACTGCGTTGTCACAAGGCCGTGCCGATTCATTGGGGTGTTTTTGAATTAGCAGATGAGTCACTGGATGAGCCTTTGAAAGAATTAGCGCGGGCAATTGCAGAAAGTGTTTCGCCGGATATGAAATTTTCGCCGTTAAAAATCGGAGCGAGTATCGCTAAAGAGTGAAGTTATTACTCATTCAGATTAGTAAAGGTATGAAAAATTTCACCCGCATTTAATGAGAAGTATTATCACCTGGGAGGGTTTTATTTTCCCCTGCTAAGTGCATGGGTTAATGAGTTGTTATTTATTATAAAGTAAACTGCATAACGCAATGGATTAGCGCAGTAGAATCTCAAAATATTATTGTTCCCAACAAAAAATATGTTGTTTATGACCACAATGCCCCTCCCTGAGCACAGCAGGGAGGGCTTTCTGCTGCGGGGGGGTATGACGTGCCGTGAAGCGCAAGGCTGTCGCGTTTTAACCATGGGATATCCGTGATGCGAAACAGCAAGCTTTGCTGAAGAAATGACCACAAAATGCATTGTCAGGAAATAAATTTTGCGAGGCAGGTCACGTTAATCAATGATTATTAATCATATCGATATCTTATTAATGAATAAGTATGTTCAGGTTGTTCGAGAAGTGTTAAATCGAATTTAACTAAGTCGTAAACTTTAATTCATTATAATGTAAACAACACCTGACAATGAAATATGCATGGGGAAATTAAGGATTCTGCATTGAAATCTTCGCCCGCATTTCTGCCTCAATAATATCCTTGCAAATGTTAAGGCGCACGATTTAGGTGCATTAATTCCATTTCTTTGTTTTGTTTGCACCATTTTATTCATCCATGACCTTTTTGATTATTGCATAACCAGTCACATAACCTGGAACCCGCATCTGCAGGAGGGTCGTGGGATTGCTTATGGTTTAAATATTCCGCGACTCCTTTGAAAGGCTGGTTGTGGCAATCCTGTACGCAGTCAGCAGAGGACTGATACGCGGGCTATCTTCTGGGATATCCTTCATAAAAATTCAAATAAAGATGTTTTTTACGCTTACGGTTCTACATTAAATGATGAATAATCGAAGCAGGTCGTTATTGTTTTGTTGGATATACCGCTGTCCCTGTAAAGCAGAAAAAAGCATGTCTATCAACATATTTCAGCTTAACTGAACACGAAGTGCTATTAAGCGGCTCAAATATGTGCGACATGTCCATCACTGATTAAAAATGGCTTGCCATCGAATTCAGAGTATGTGATAACGCTTCTGGGTAAAACGAGGTACAGTTCTGTATATGTGTGGCATTTTCAGTATAGAAGTTCTGAGTAAAGACGTTCACGTTGAATACCGCTTCTCTGCCGATTCTAATCTTAGTGCCTCAAGCAGTAACGACTCTAGTTTGTCTATGTAACGCCTACGGGCGGTTTAAACAATCCAAAGGAAATACTCAAGATGGCAAAGATCAAAGGTCAAGTTAAGTGGTTCAACGAGTCTAAAGGTTTCGGTTTCATTACTCCTGCTGACGGCAGCAAAGACGTGTTCGTACACTTCTCTGCAATCCAGGGTAATGGCTTCAAAACTCTGGCTGAAGGCCAGAACGTAGAGTTCGAAATCCAGGACGGCCAGAAAGGCCCGTCTGCAGTTAACGTAACTGCAATCTAAGCAGCGTCCAGCTGTAAAAAAACCCGCCAAGGCGGGTTTTTTTGTGTCCGTCATTCAGAGGATAATAATCCCCGATTGCTGATTGCGCCCGCTGATGCCCGGATGCGACGGGTCTTTTTCCCGCTGATGGCAGTTCCGGCGAAAGCTGGTGTAGTTGAAGCCGGCACCGCTATCATCGGGTGTGCATATCGTGCAACGGCCTGCGTGATCGATGTTGGTAAAACCCAGCGCTCGTAATTTCGCTTCGGCGATAGCGGCCAGATCCAGATGACGTGCCTTAGGTGATATCAGTAAAGGAGGCAAATCAAGGCGCTGCGTAAAGGTGTCAGCCAGCTCCTGACTGACCTCGTAGCAGCAGGCACTTGCCGCCGGACCGATAGACGCCACCCAGTCAGCCGTATCGCCTGACGCGTTAATTCGCGCAGCCATCTGTTCCAGAATCCCGTCGATAAGCCCCCGCCAACCCGCGTGGACAACACCGGTTTGCCTGCCATCTTTACGGCAGAAAATTACCGGTAAACAGTCCGCCGTGAACACCGCCAGAAGAATGCCGGGCGTTGAGGTGAAGAATCCGTCAGCTTCGCCACAGTCTTGTCCAGACCGGGTGACATCGACGATCCGCACTCCGTGCACCTGTTTCTTTTCAGGACGCGTGGATAGATAAGGTTGTAATTTAGCAGGAAGCAGGGTGCGTTTATCACCGAAGCCATGAAGAACGCCGGGGATTTGACGGAGTAAAGCTGAGCTGTCACTCATCTCAAGTCTCGTAAAGGAAAGGCCATGTCCCCAGTGTAGCTGGCTTTTGACCGGACTTTCCAGCAGTTGCAACGACCCGTCGCCTTCTTTAGACTTAACCCTATTGCGAATCTTCGCCCCTCAGACTTTCCTTGCAGGTTTCCCGCATGACTTATCAGTGTCCACTTTGTTACCAGCCCCTTGAGCTGACCGGCCAACAATGGCGCTGCCCGCAGAATCATCAATTTGATCATGCCAAAGAAGGTTACGTCAATCTGATGCCCGTGCAGCATAAGCGATCTAAGCAACCGGGGGACAGCGCTGAGATGATGATGTCACGCCGAGCTTTTCTTGATGCCGGCCACTATCAGCCACTGCGTAATCGCCTGGTGACGCTCCTTGATGAGGTGTTACCGCAAAGCGCGACGGCACTGCTGGATATCGGCTGCGGGGAAGGGTACTACACGACGGCAATAGCCGAACGATTAGTTCCGACGCGGGCGATGAAAGTGTATGGACTGGATGTAGCGAAAGTCGCGATTCGTTATGCGGCGAAGCGCTATCACTCGGCGGCATTTTGTGTGGCTTCCAGTCACCGCTTGCCCTTCGCTGAGGCCTCGCTGGACGCCGTAGTGCGAATTTACGCGCCCTGCAAGGCACAGGAGCTGTATCGGGCCATCAAGCCCGGTGGCGTGGTGTTAACCGTCGCTCCGGGGCCGCGCCATCTGTATCAACTGAAAGGATTGATCTATCAGGATGTACAGCTCCACGCAGAGCTGGATGAACAGCTGGAAGGCTTCGAACGAATAGCAATGGAGTCTCTGGCCTACGGGATGCAACTTACCGGAGCAGAGGCGTTTGATTTATTGCAGATGACGCCTTTTGCGTGGCGCGCCACACAAGACGTGATGGCGAATCTGAAGGCTGAGACGGCTTTCGAATGCGAGACAGATTTCGTCATCAGGTTGCATCAGCGCAAGCCTGAAGACGAAAGCATTAATTCTTAGCCCGCAGGCAGTATTTTAAGGTTGGAGATCAGGCTACTGATTTTCAACCATCACTTTGTAAATCTTCTCTAAATCATCAAGCTCGTTCACACGGATCAACAACTTCTTCTGTTCCAATTCAAACACCAGCACACCGTCTTCTGAAAGATTCATACTGCGGATCCTGTCATAAGTGATGAAGGTGTTGGCGAAGTAAAATCCTTTGGGCTTGAACAGCAATTTTGGCCAGCGAATAAAAGAAAGATAGAACGCCACCAGTGCCAGACCAATCAGCAAATAGTTGGTCAACGGCGAGCCATGGGCCTGAATGTTGTTGTATAGCAGGATAGCCAGCAGGCCAATGAAGATGATGGAATCGAGCTTATTACGGCGACGGAGATTGACTCTCAGGCGGGTTTTGCCGTTTTTAGCTCCCATGATGAATTCGTCGTAGATGGCATAGGCCAGCAGTATGAAGGTGAAGAGGGCGAGGACGATATCGGTCACGGACATGAAAAAAACTCCAGCGTACTGCCAACAGGCAAAGCAAAATAAAAGCAGAAACAGGCAAATTCAGGCAATAAAAAAGCCGGAGGAGTGATCCCCCGGCTTGTGGTTATCAGAGACCTAACAGGCCAATCCAGTAACCGAAGATACCGATGGCGAAGAAGCCAACGATGATCCACAGCGCATTCACTTTCCGACGCAGCAGCCACATACAGCCGAAGGTCAGCAGTAAAGGCACCAGACCCGGCATCAACTGATCCAGAATCGTCTGTACCGTGGTGACCGTGGTATGGCCGGTTTGGTCGGTTATCTTCGACACTACCAGCGGAATGTTAACGTGCGTCCATTTGTTAACCAGCGCCCCCATGACAAAGAGGCCGAGAATCGACGCCCCCTCGGTCAGTTTTTGCAGGAAGCCGCCGCCCATATCACCCACGATATCGACACCTTTTTTGTAGCCATAAGCCACACCGTAATAACGGGTCAGCAGGCGTACAAGGTTAAACAATACGAAGAACAGCAACGGCCCGAGCAGACTGCCGGTCATCGCGATACCCGCACCCAGTGCAGCAAACACCGGACGTACAGTACCCCAGAAGATCGGGTCACCTACACCGGCCAGAGGTCCCATCAGACCGACTTTCAGGCCGTTGATGGCCGCGTCGTCGATAGGTGCGCCGTTGGCACGCTGTTCTTCCATCGCAAGCGTTACGCCCAGAACAGGCGCGGCAACGTAAGGATGGGTGTTAAAGAATTCCAGATGGCGTTTAATCGCCGCTTTGCGATCGTCATTATTTTCAGGATAGAGACGACGAATTGCAGGCACCATACAGAAACAGAAACCCAGAGCCTGCATACGTTCGAAGTTCCATGACCCCTGGAAAAGGTTGGAGCGCATAAACACACCGCGGATGTCGCCTGCCGTGAGTTTTTTAACTTCAGTTTTATCAACCATGTCCTTCACCCTTAATCCAATTCGTTATCGAGGTCGTTAACACCCGGAGCTGCCGCTGCTTGCGCAGATTTGTTGTATTTCGGGCTCAACTGGATGTAAAGCACTGCCATCACCACACCAATCACACCCAGAGCAACCAGGTTGAAGTTAGTGAATGCCGCAGTCACGAAACCGAGGTAGAAGAAAGGCATCAGGTAGCCAGCACGCATCATGTTAATGACCATGGCGTAACCGACGACGACAATCATACCACCCGCAATATTCAGGCCGTTGGTGACCACTTCCGGAATCGATGCCAGCAAATCATGAACGATGGCAGTACCCACGGAAACAGCAACAATCACAGCTGGAATAGCGATACGCATTGCCTGCAGAACCAACGCCGAAACGTGGATCCAGGTAATCGCGCTCAGGTTTCCTTTCTCAGCGGCTTTATCAGCAGCGTGCTGGAAGGCAACGGTGATAGTACGAACGATGATGGTTAATACCTGACCTGCAGCAGCCAGAGGGATGGCTAATGCGATACCGGCACCGACAGACTGTCCGCCTGCGATAACCAGAATGGTCGAAATGATGGAGGCGAGGGCGGCATCTGGCGCAACTGCAGCACCGATGTTCATCCAGCCCAGCGCAATCATTTCTAACGTACCACCGATGATGATCCCGGTTTTAACATCACCCAGAACAAAACCGATCAAAGTACAAGCAACTAACGGACGGTGAAACTGGAATTCATCCAGAATCGAACCCATCCCGGCAATACATGCAACAATAAATATCAGCACAATTTGTAGTGTGGTGATCTCCATTGCACTTCTCCTATGACCAAAGGACGCTGAGTAAAAACAAGCACATCAGATGCAGATAACGTTGAGGCAATCTGCGTATGACGCCTGTGCTTATTAATTCATCTTATTAATAAGATCCATCATCTTAAGACGTGAATCTGAGGACACTTTACGCACTTCAAGTTCGATACCTTTATCATTCAGTTTTTTGAATGCTTCGATATCTTTCTCGTCGACGGATACGGCATTATTCACCTGGGTTTTACCCTGGCGGAATGCCATACCACCAATGTTAACGCTGGTGATTTTCACGCCACCTTCAACCACACGCAGAACGTCAGTTGGGTTGGTGAACAACAGCATCACGCGGTCGCCGGCGTATTTCGGGTTGTTGTAAACACGGATAGCTTTCTCCACGTCAACAACGTGTGCGGTAACACCAGGAGGAGCAACCTGAGTCAGCAACGTTTTACGCACGGTGTCGGCAGCGACTTCATCACTGATAACAATAATGCGGTTGACGTTGGTTTCTTTGGTCCAGCGGGTGGCAACCTGGCCATGAATCAAACGGTCATCAATACGTGCAAGACCGATTTTCATGTAGTCATTCGGACCGGAAGGTTGAACCGGGGCGGCTTTTTTCTGTATAGGTGCGGCGACAGGGGCTTCTGTGGCAGGTTCCGGGGTTTTCAGCGCTTTCACGCCGATACGTCCGGTTTCTACTGCAATGGCAACCAGTTCTGCGAAGGATGGGTTGTCATCACGAGCCATGAAAGTTTCTGCCAGCATAGGGATGTTAACACCGGTGACAACTTCGTAATTTTCCTTATCGACAACAATGCGGCTGGCGGCGTTAAACGGGCTGCCACCCCAGGTGTCGACCAGGAAAAGGACGCCGCTGCTGGTGTCTAAACCACCCAACTTTGCCGTGTACTTTTCGATCAGGGTTTCGGCATTCTCGCCGGGTACGAAATCGATATAGGCGACATTATCCTGTTCACCTAAGATCATTTCCGCTGTTTTCAGCAACTGTTCAGCTGCTGACCCGTGCGTGCCGATGATAATAGCAATACTCACTCGCTACCTCCTCTGTTAACTCGGTTAAGAGTTATGCACATAAGTAATGGTGCTGATGATGATATCCGCCCGTTTTTATTCCTGAGGCGGACAGAGCGTTCCCTGCGTGAGAATGAACCCACTAATGTCCGTTAATTTCTGATAACACTGATAAACCGTAAAACAGCAGAACCTCAACAGGTTGTGCGACGTGATTTATTTTAGTGTGTGAAAAAATAAATTTTGTGACGACTGTCCGTTATTCAACGACGTATTGTGAATACGCTTCCACGTGCTTAATAAAACAGCATAGATGTTTCAGAATGATGCAGGAGGTAAAAGATCGCACTTTCGTCGGATAATCATTCCTGATAAAGTGATTTTCCAAATAATTGAACAGGAGTACCGGGCCTCAGCCCTCCCTATGGACTGTCACCGACGTCACTATTCTTCGCTTTTTCACCTCATCGTTACCGGCAAATCCGCCCCAATGGGCCTGATTTTTGCCGCACTGAAACCGCTTTCATCTGTAAGTCATACAGCTAAATTATTTTGCCGGGCCTCTGATTGCTCAGCAAATCGCGTTTCTTTGCGTCTTTTTTCTTTAACTCATTGCGGAGTCTGACATGGAATTTTTGATGGACCCTTCAATATGGGTCGGTTTGCTGACACTTGTCGTTCTGGAAATTGTTCTGGGTATCGACAATCTGGTGTTTATCGCCATTCTTGCGGATAAACTGCCGCCAAAACAGCGTGATAAAGCACGTATCATCGGCTTGTCTTTAGCGCTGATCATGCGTTTAGGCCTGCTGTCGCTGATTTCGTGGATGGTCAAACTGACCACGCCGCTGTTTAGCATTGCGCAGTTCAGTTTCTCCGGTCGTGATTTGATCCTGTTGCTCGGCGGGGTGTTCCTGCTGTTCAAAGCGACGACGGAGCTGCATGAAAGGCTGGAGGGGCATGAAGAGCACGGTTCGCAAAACCGCGGCTACGCCAGCTTCTGGTCCGTCGTGGCGCAGATTGTGGTATTGGACGCCGTGTTCTCACTCGATGCGGTAATCACCGCAGTCGGCATGGTCAATAACCTGTACGTCATGATGACGGCGGTGGTGATTGCCATGGGCGTTATGCTGCTGGCGTCGAAATCGTTGACCCGTTTTGTGAACAATCATCCGACGGTGGTAGTGTTGTGTCTGAGCTTCCTGCTGATGATCGGCCTGAGCCTGATTGCTGAAGGTTTTGGCTTCCACATTCCGAAAGGCTATTTGTACGCCGCGATCGGTTTCTCCATTCTGATTGAATTGTTTAACCAGATTGCCCGTCGTAACTTCCTGAAAAGTCAGTCCACACGCCCGATGCGTGAACGTACTGCTGAGGCGATTCAGCGTCTGATGGGCGGGAAACGTCAGCATCAGAATGAAGATGAACCTTCGGGTGATGCGTTGCCTGCGAATGAGACCTTTGCGGAAGAAGAACGTCACATGATAACCGGCGTCCTGACGCTGGCATCGCGTTCGCTGCGCAGCATCATGACGCCGCGTACCGAGATTTCCTGGGTTGACTGCGAACGTTCACCGGCTGAAATCCGCAACCAGTTGTTAGACACGCCGCACAGCCTGTTCCCGATTTGTCGTCATTCTCTGGATGACGTGATCGGCGTAGTACGTGCGAAAGATCTGCTGGTGGCACTGGAGAAGGGTGAAAGCATCGTGGCCTTTGCGGAGAAAACGCCGCCGATCGTGGTGCCGGAAACGATGGATGTCATCAATCTGCTGGCCGTGCTGCGCAAAGCGAAAGGTCGTCTGGTGGTGGTCAGCAATGAGTTTGGTGTGATTCAGGGACTGGTCACGCCGCTTGACGTGCTGGAAGCGATTGCCGGTGAATTCCCGGACGAGGACGAAACGCCGGACGTGATTGCCGACGGTGATTCCTGGATAGCCAAAGGTGGCACGGATTTACATCTGTTACAGCAGATTCTGGATATCAACACGCTGGTCAGCCCGGACGATGATTTTGCGTCATTGGCGGGTCTGTTGTTATCGAAATCTGGCCAGATGCCGGTGGCAGGTGAAGTGATTGAAATGGCCTCTCTGCACTTTGAAATTCTCGAAGTGACAGATTATCGGATCGAGCGCGTGCGGATCACGAAAATCCAGTCTGAAGACCATTGGGAAGAAAACCAGTAATAGGGTTCACTTCTGCTTGAAACGGCGACTTCGGTCGCCGTTTTTTATGCTTGTTATTCACAGTGATTATTCATCAACGGGTTGTATGGCATGCGTCGATTTCTCATAACGCGCCAGCCAGATCGGGAATACCTCAATCGGCATCGGCCTTGCAAAATAGTATCCCTGCAGAGAATCGACTTTGCGTTTACGCAGATAATCGACCTGTTCACGCGTTTCGACGCCTTCGGCAATCAGCTTCAGATTTAGCCGCTGCGCCAGCGTGATGATGGTATCGGTAACTGTTGCGTTGATCGCATCAGTACCGATCGAGGCAGTAAATGCCTGGTCGATTTTCAGCACGTCCGGGTTCAGCGTTTTCAGATAACTCAGTGAACTGTGGCCGGTACCGAAATCATCGATCGCCAGTAAAATGCCCATCTCTTTGAGCTGTGAAATCTCGGCGGCTCGTAGCTCCTGCAGCCGCGTGCGTTCAGTCAGCTCTAACATCAGCGAGACGGAAGGCTGGGCGGGCAGCCAGATTTTGCGGATGTCATCCACAATTTCCATATTATTAAAATGCTGTGCGGCGACGTTAATACTGACGTAAAAACCAGACGTAGCGGGGAAGACGGAGAGATTATCGGTGACGGTTTTAATCAGGTAGCGCGTCAGCGCGATGATAAGACCATGCTGCTCTGCCAGCGGAATAAACACATCTGGCGAAACCCATTCCTGTCGGCGATTTTTCCAGCGCATCAGCGTTTCAACACCGATGCAGCGTCCATCGACACTATTGATAATCGGCTGACAATAGACTTTAAATTCGCGGTGCGAAATACCGTGGCTTATCGGATACGCCAGACTGATCCGGCTGCCGGATAACAAATAGACCGCCGTTGCGGTCAGCAAACTGATCAGCACCGAAAGAGGAAGATGGGAAGCCAGTTCTGACCAGGCCAGCGCGGAGGCCTCCTCACCATAAATCGACACGGAAAAATCATAGTTCGGCGATTTTACGGTCAATAACGGTTGCTGCGGCAAATTCACGCTTTGAATGATTTCATTCTTGCCATACTCGAGGCTTTGCTTTACCACGTTCAGGACGATATGGCGGGCGTACGGAGGCTGTGGTTCGAGCAGGAAATTCGACAAGATCCCGATGTTATAGACGAAAAGCTCACCGTTGAGGTTATCAGCCGTGGCAGGCTGCCAGAGCAGCAAAGTAGGAATATCCAGTCTGCTTAACTTCGCTGCGCGTAGCTCCAGCCGCGTTTTGCCCTGAGCGATATCCGGCAGAGTTTTACCGAAATTCAGTTCCAGCGCGCCAATCAGACTTGAGCAGGTAATTGTGCCACTGGTAACGAGAGTGATAGATCGCAAGGTTTGCATGCGCGCGACGGTTTGCTGCATGGCAGGTTGTAATTCACGACAGGTGAGCGCCGGGTCAACCGGCGTCGTTCGCGCAGCCGGAGAGGCGGGTTCAAGCAGTTTCTCAAGTTTTTCGACGGTGTGCTGCGCCACGCGTTGTTGATCCGCAGTGATAACCTGACTTTGTTCGTAAATACGAATACCCAGCGTAAGAATAAGGGTAAATAACCCCATAGCGCCGGCCAACGCAAGGCGATAGTAGCGATACTTCGCAAGTCCGGTCTGGGAGAACAGCATCGTTCTAATCCTTTTATCCCGTGTAATGTGCAGGCTCAAAAGTGTTCATTTTAAAGGTTTCCCGATGCATAACAGCCGTTTCGTTATTATTGATAGTAGCTGTAAATAGCTGGATGTTTCGTCTCTTTATCAGGCTGGAGAACTGAGAAAATCCGTGTCTGTGACGTTGTCACGCCTTATGCACCTGTGAATTTCGGGAATTTACGGGGGCGAACACATTGAAATTGCTAAGGCGGCAAAACACGCGGAAATCAGCATGCCGTAAGCACGGGGCATAAAGCAAGTGTCGCCACTATTATATATTGATAATACAAGAGGTTGTTCTTACCGAAGCGTTAATGGCTACACGATTGTACCGGTGCGGTATTTTCTGCGTCACAGAGTCAAAATCATCAGACAATGTGACGCAGGGAAGAGAAAAACCTCAGTGCTATCAGTCGCACTGAACCTTGATCGCCAAACCACCGCGTGACGTTTCACGGTATTTGGCATTCATGTCTTTGCCCGTTTCATACATGGTTTCAATCACTTTATCGAGAGAAACCCGGGGTTCGCTGGTGCGGCGCAGCGCCATGCGTGCCGAGTTAATGGCTTTCACTGAGGCAATAGCGTTACGCTCGATGCAAGGCACCTGTACCTGACCGGCCACCGGATCACAGGTCAGCCCCAGGTTGTGCTCCATACCGATTTCAGCCGCCACGCAGACCTGCTCCGGGCTGCCGCCCAGTAATTCAGTCAGACCGGCGGCAGCCATTGAACAGGCTACGCCAACTTCGCCCTGACAGCCCACTTCTGCACCTGAAATTGACGCATTCATCTTATAGAGAATGCCGATTGCGCCGGAGGTCAGGAAATAGCGCAGATAAATATCAGGGCTGACAGACTGAATGTACTTGTCATAATACGCCAGCACTGCCGGAACAATCCCGCAGGCACCGTTAGTCGGCGCAGTGACTACGCGGCCACCGGCGGCATTTTCTTCGTTCACTGCCAGCGCAAACATATTCACCCAGTCGATCACATTCATCGGGTCTTTAGAAAGCTGATCGTTGGACACCAGCATCCGTCGCAGAGCCGATGCGCGGCGCGGAACACGCAGCGGGCCGGGAAGCACGCCTTCAGTGTTTAGACCGCGATCGATACACGCCTGCATGGTGTGCCAGATTTTCTCGAAATATTGCTCGATCTCTTGCTTACTGTGTTGCGCCAGCTCGTTCTGCATCATCAGGCCGGAGAGAGACAGGCCATTTTCTTTGCATTTTGCCAGCATTTCACTGGCCGAATTAAAGCTGAACGGAACGGACACTTCATCGAGTACCGGCTGGCCGAAATGCTCATCATCGACGATAAAACCGCCGCCGACCGAATAATACGTTTTGCTGTATACCAGTTTGTCATCGGCAAACGCATGGATCTGCATGGCGTTTTCATGGCGCGGCAGATTTTCGCTGCGAAAGACCATGCCGGTGTCGCGCGGGAAATCGACTTCGTGCTGCGTGGTACCGAGCGGCAAACGCTGACGCTGCTCAACATCGCGGATAAAGTGTGGAATGCCGTCGATGTCAACGGTATCGGGCTGGTTACCGGCCAGACCTAGAATAATAGCGATATCAGTGTGGTGGCCTTTGCCTGTCAGTGACAGTGAGCCAAAAACGTCCACGGCGACACGCGTAACGGCAGGCATCATGCCCTGTTCGAGCAGGTCATCAGCGAACTGTTTACCGGCTTTCATCGGGCCCAAAGTATGGGAACTGGAAGGGCCAATCCCGACCTTGAACATGTCGAAAACGCTAATCACGTCGAATACTCCTGTAATGGAAAACGGCAGGGAACGGGATCCCTGACAGCCACAAATGAATTTGTGGCTAGATCTCTAGTGTAAAAGGGCTTTAGGGCAAAAGTGTCTATTTTCGCATGAAATAAACTTATTTGATGCGAAAGTGTGATCGATGTGTAACCCGTGAGGTCAGTCTTTAACCTGCCGGGCCAGTTGACGAATGATCGACGCGGTTAATCCCCAGACAAATTGCTGCTGATACCAGGATAAATACACCCGGTGATGGGTGCCCCGGCGATGAATATCCAGCGAGTGATAGCGTGCAAGATCGAAGGCTTCCTGAAGCGGCATTTCGAATATCTCCGCTACTTCGTCTTCCGCCGGATGGAAGGTGACATCCACCGGCAACAGGCCGATGACTGGCGTGACCTGAAAACCGCTGCTGCTATCCTGCGGGGCTAGCGTACCTAATACGTGTACCTGCTCAGGAGGGATCGCGACCTCTTCCTGTGTCTCGCGCAGCGCAGTGGCGATAATCGACACATCCGAGGCATCCGCCGCTCCGCCCGGAAACGCTACCTGACCGGCGTGTTTGCGCAGGCTGTCTGAGCGGCGGGTCAGCAAAATTGTGGGTTCTTCGCGGCAAATGATCGGAATTAACACCGCTGCGTGACGGGTACCGCGCAGCTGCGCCGCAGGCATTCGCGGCTGCTGTAACTGAAAGCGCAGAATGAAATCTTCCACGGCGGGCGAAAACGCCTGCACTGGCGGGTGTTGTTCCAGCAAACTCACGGCTGAGCGTCTCCTAACTGAGGTAAAATGCGCGCTATTTTATCGAACGTCTCCTGATATTCCGCCTGTTCCTGACTGTCTGCAACAATCCCGCCGCCCGCCCAGCAGTAGATTTTACCCTGTTCGGTCAGCAGCGTGCGGATGGTGATATTGCTGTCCATCGTGCCGCAGCAGCTGATGTACGCAATGCTGCCGCAGTAGCCGTTGCGGCGCTGGGGTTCGAGTTCTTCGATAATTTCCATCGCGCGCACTTTGGGTGCACCGGTGATAGAGCCACCAGGAAAACAGGCGCGCAGCAGGGCGCTGGCATGGCAGTCAGCCGGTAATTCGGCGGTAATGGTGCTGACCAGATGATGCACCGCCGGGAAGGGTTCGACGACAAACAATTCCGGTACACGCACGCTGCCGGGCGTCGCCACCCGGCCAATGTCATTACGCAGCAAATCGACGATCATCAGGTTTTCGGCGCGATCCTTTTCCGACGCTGCCAGACGTTCTGCCTGACGGGCATCTTCCGCCGGATCCTCACAGCGCGGCAGCGTGCCTTTGATAGGCCGCGTCTGGATTTGCTGGTCTTTTAGCCAGATAAAGCGTTCGGGAGAGAGGCTGAGCACGGCGTTATCCGGCAACCGCAGAAACGCCGAGAAGGGCGCGCGGTTGGCCTGATTCAGCCGCAGAAACGCCTGCCATTCATCACCCTGATAACCGGCGGAAAAACGCTGCGCCAGATTGATCTGATAGCAGTCGCCGCTGTGAATATATTCCTGAATCTGGCGGAATTTTTCACCGTATTCGTCACGACGCATATTCGCCTGCCACGGTGTATTCAGGTGGAAAGGAGAAATGTTCACCGGCGGCGAATGTTGTTTCAGCCAGCGTATACGCGCCTGTATATCGCCATGGCAAACCAGAGTCAGACGCTGTAGATGGTGATCGGCGATCAGCGCCCAGTCATAAATACCGACGGCCATGTCCGGAAGAGTGATGTCGCGCTGCGCGATATCCGGCAGCGTCTCAATGCGTCGGCCTAAATCGTAGCCAAACAGGCCGAGTGCACCGCCCTGAAAAGGAAAGTCGTCAGAGGCTTTCGCCTGCAATTTCGAGGTGGAAAGCTGCTCTTCCAGTAACGTAAACGGATCTTCTTTCCGTGTCGACAAAGTACCCTCCCGCACAATCTGCGTGACCGCACCCCGTGTGGTCAGTGTGATCAGAGGGTCGGCGACCAGAATATCAAAACGATTATGTTGATGCTGCGCTGCGCCTGAGTGCAACAGCATCGCCCACGGCAAAGCGGAAAGCGGCGCGAATTGCGTCAGCAGAGCGTCGGGCTGATAAGGTAACGTGTGGAAAACAACGGAGTGAGCGGGTTGCATGACGGGTTTCGGTTTCTCTGGCGCGATGAATGACGTTACAGGCCTGCGATCCTAACATAGATCCCGCCTCCGGAAACCAGCGCAGGCGATTTGCATGAATAAGGCGTATACTGTGCCACCCCGCACCCTGCGG
The DNA here is from genome assembly GCA_013457415.1 of Enterobacteriaceae bacterium Kacie_13. Classification (NCBI taxonomy): domain Bacteria; kingdom Pseudomonadati; phylum Pseudomonadota; class Gammaproteobacteria; order Enterobacterales; family Enterobacteriaceae; species Enterobacteriaceae bacterium Kacie_13. The sequence goes on along the minus strand of CP045665.1, from coordinate 2,902,129 downwards.
GCGTTGTTTTTCTTACAACAGCCAACACGCACAACAGGAATCTCCCATGCTGACAGGTATGCCTTCACTATCACACAACGAACAAGAACAGGCCGCCGATCGTATCCGCCAGTTAATGGAAAACGGCATGAGCAGCGGCGAAGCCATTGCCACCGTCGCGGCAGAAATTCGTGAAACGCACAAAGGCGATCGCGTGACCGTCATTTTTGATGACGAAGACGAATAACATCCCGTCCTGAAGGTGTTTTCTTTCAGGTAAAAGATAATAAAAAAAACCGGAGCCTTTGCAGGTTTCCGGTTTTTTTTACGCGAAATGCAAGGATCAGCCTTTGACGATCACCGCAGCAGCGGCCTGTTTGGCCTGTTCCACAGCATCTTCAACGTTATCGGCAATCGCCAGCGCGACGCCCAGACGGCGTTTTCCCCTGATTTCCGGCTTGCCGAACAGGCGGATCTGATTGTAACCGGTCAGCGCACTTTCCAGTCCACTGAAGGTGACATTGCTGCTGTTCAGTTCGGGCAGGATAACGGCGGAGGCGGAAGGCCCGAACTGGCGGATATTGCCCACCGGCAGGCCGAGGAAGGCGCGAACGTGCAGGGCAAACTCGGAGAGATCCTGCGAAATCAGCGTCACCATGCCAGTATCGTGCGGGCGCGGCGAGACTTCGCTAAAGATCACGTCGTCGCCGCAGACAAACAGCTCGACGCCAAACAGCCCTTTGCCGCCAAGGGCTTTAACGACCTTTTCGGCAATCTCTTTCGCACGTTGCAGGGCCAGTTCGGTCATCTGCTGTGGCTGCCAGGATTCCCGGTAATCCCCGTCTTCCTGACGATGGCCGATCGGCGCGCAGAAGTGGATGCCGTCAACGGCGCTGATGGTCAGCAAGGTTATCTCGAAATCAAATTTCACCAGGCCTTCAATAATGACGCGACCGCCACCGGCACGACCGCCTTGCTGAGCGTAATCCCATGCGGTTTGCAGCTGTTCTGCACTTCGGATCAGGCTCTGGCCCTTACCCGATGAGCTCATAACCGGCTTGATAATACACGGGTAACCGATTGCGTCGACAGCCTGACGAAAAGAGGCTTCGTCATCTGCAAACTGGTAGGTGGACGTCGGCAGTTGCAGCGTTTCGGCTGCCAGACGACGGATCCCTTCACGGTTCATGGTCAGGCGTGTGGCTTCGGCGCAAGGCACTACGTTGTGACCCTGTTTTTCCAGTTCCACCAGCATACTGGTAGCGATGGCTTCGATTTCCGGCACGATGAAATCAGGACGTTCGCTTTCGATAACCTGTTTCAGGGCGTCGCCGTCGAGCATATTAATGACATGGCTGCGATGAGCGACCTGCATTGCCGGTGCATCGGCGTAACGATCCACGGCGATCACTTCCAGGCCAAGACGCTGGCATTCAATCGCCACTTCTTTCCCGAGTTCGCCAGAGCCTAACAACATGACGCGGGTGGCGCCGGTGCGCAGTGCAGTTCCAATGGTTAACATAGCTTCGTACCCAGATCTGTGATGAAGAAAAATGAGAATTCCGGCGCGCAGTATATCCGAATTAATGATCAGCGAAAACGATTGCGCAGTATGATCGCTGATTTCGGCGGGGCGTTTAAGGGATTTTTTCAGCCAGTTTTCTGCCGTTTAAGGCAGTCAGCGGGCGTCTCTGTTATCATTTAGCCAAACCATGGCGTCAGACCACCTGCCGCTGCTTCGATTTTTGCCTCACATAAAGAGTTATCGCCTTGAGCACGCATTCCTTTTCAGCCCTGACACTGCCCGCTGAGCAACTTTCTAACCTGACCGAACTGGGTTATACCGAAATGACCCCGATTCAGGCCGCCTCCCTGCCTGCTATTTTGCAAGGGCAGGACGTCCTGGCCAAAGCCAAAACCGGTAGCGGCAAAACCGCTGCGTTCGGGATCGGTTTGCTAAACAGCATCACTGTGGCGCAGTTCTACGCTCAGGCGCTGGTATTGTGCCCGACACGTGAACTGGCGGATCAGGTCAGTAAGGAATTACGTCGTCTGGCGCGTTTTACCCAGAACATCAAAATTCTGACCCTTTGCGGTGGCCAGTCAATCGGTCCGCAGCTGGAATCACTGGTGCGTCAGCCGCACATCGTGGTTGGTACGCCGGGCCGTATTCAGGAGCATTTGCGTAAAGGGACCCTGAAGCTGGAACAGCTAAAAGTGCTGGTGCTGGATGAAGCCGACCGTATGCTGGACATGGGCTTTAGCGAAGACATTGAAGACGTGGTTAGCTACACGCCGCCCACCCGTCAGACGCTGCTGTTCTCCGCGACGTATCCGGACGGCATCGAGCGCATTAGTTCTAAATTCCAGCGTCAGCCGCTGAAAGTCGAAATCGAAGGCGAAGAAGACGTTGCGGATATCAAGCAGGTCTTTATCGAAGCCGATAAACATCAGCGTTTGTCGCTGCTGGCGGCGGTGCTTTATCAGCATCAGCCTACGTCCTGCGTGGTGTTCTGTAACACCAAGCGCGATTGTCAGGATGTCTGTGACGCTTTGTCCGCCAAAGGCATCAGCGCGCTGGCGCTGAACGGCGATCTCGAACAGCGCGACCGTGATCGTGTGCTGGTGCGTTTCTCTAACGGCAGCTGCCGTGTGCTGGTAGCCACCGACGTGGCGGCGCGCGGGCTGGACATCAAAGATCTCGGTCTGGTTATTAACTACGAGCTGTCCTTCGATCCTGAAGTACATATCCACCGCGTAGGCCGTACAGGCCGTGCAGGCACCAGCGGTCTGGCCGTCAGTCTGGTTACACCGCAGGAAATGGGGCGTGTTCACGCGCTGGAAGATTACACCCGTCAGACCTTCGTCTGGCAGCCCGCTGCGCAGGCTTTGGCCGCAACGCCGGTGGCGCTGGATCCTGTTATGGCTACCCTGTGTATCGACGGTGGCCGTAAAGCCAAAATCCGCCCCGGCGATATTCTCGGCGCGCTGACCGGTGAGGCTGGCCTGACCGCTGCCGAAGTCGGTAAAATCGATATGTTCCCAATCCACGCATACGTGGCAATTCGTCAAAAGAGTGCCAAAAAGGCGTTACAGCGTTTGCTGGAAGGGAAGATCAAAGGCAAAAACTGTAAAGCCATCATCCTACGTTAAGTGTTTTGCGTTATTCGTCATGTTGTTAATGTTGTGTTATTACCTTGTTGAGGATTATATTATCTAACGCAAGCGATGACCTTGTCAGTTGTAGGGATATGAATCCTGCAAGGTCACTGGTAATGATCGACAAAAAGCAGGAAGACGAATAATGAAAAAGATGATCTCAGGCGTAATGATCGCCATCGCAGGAATGAGCGGAATGATTCAGGTGGTGCAGGCTGCGGAGCCTGAAGTCAGAACAGCGACGGTCGCACCTTGTTCTACCGCCAGCAAAGACGAGATTGCTGCGCTGGTGAAACGTGATTTCCTGCAAAACCGTATTCCGCGCTGGGATGCGGATAAGAAGACGCTCGGCACGTCCACACCGGTCGCGTGGGTGGCGCCTGACAGCATCAGCGGCGATAACGCGAAGTGGACAATTCCGCTGAAAGTTCGCGGCGATCACACCGACAAAACGTATCAGATAACGCTGAATTGCCAGCTCGGTGAAATCAGTTACAGCACGCCAGTCTGAGTTATACCCGCGTCCGCTGCCTCCGGCGGACGCATTATTCCATTCATTTCCGTCTCTTGGTTTCCCCGTCTAAACCTGTCACTCTTGTCATACCACTAAGAGGACAAAGAGATCCCGCGATGATGACACCTCCAAAGGCTGAAAAACGCCCTGAAATCCTGAGCGCGCACGGCACTGAGCGCGTAGATAACTACTACTGGCTGCGTGACGATGACCGCACCGATCCTCAGGTTCTGGCTTATCTTACAGCCGAAAATGAATACACCGATGAGGCCATGAAGCCGCATCAGGCGCTGCGCGAAACACTGTACGGTGAAATGGTGGCGCGCATTGCCCAGCAGGATCATTCCGTTCCTTACGTTAAGCACGGTTTCCGCTATCAGACCCGCTACGAGCCGGGCAATGAATACGCTATCTACCTGCGCCAGCCCGCTGACGAACACGAACATTGGGCGACGCTTATCGACGGCAACGAGCGGGCCAAAGACAGTGAATTTTACACACTGGGTGGGCTAGATATCAGCCGTGATAACAAGCGGATGGCCGTAGCAGAAGATTTCCTGTCGCGCCGCCAGTACGATATCCGCATTAAAAATCTGGATGATGAAACCTGGGCTGACGATCTGCTTAAAAACACTTCCGGCAGCAGCGAATGGGCGAACGATTCTCAGACGCTGTATTACGTGCGCAAACACAAGAAAACCCTGCTGCCGTATCAGGTCTACCGCCATGTAGTCGGCACCGATCCGAAAACTGACAAACTGGTATACGAAGAGAAAGACGACACGTTTTATGTCGGGCTGGATAAAACCACGTCAGAAAAATATATCCTGATCCATCTCGACAGCACGACCACGTCTGAGATTTTGCTGCTCGATGCTGACGATCCACAGGCTAAACCGCAGGTCTTCCTGTCGCGCCGTAAAGATCACGAGTATGCGCTGGATCATTACCTCGGTAAGTTTTACATCCGCTCGAACAAAGACGGCAAAAACTTCGGCCTGTATAAAAGTGATAACGGGGAAGAGTCCGGCTGGCAGGCGCTGATCGCACCGCGCGTGGAAGTGATGCTGGAAGGCTTCAGCCTGTTCCGTGACTGGCTGGTGGTGGAAGAGCGTGAAGAGGGGCTGACCCATTTGCGCCAAATCCACTGGCAAACTGGCGAAGAGAAATCGCTGGCATTCGACGATCCGACCTACACCACCTGGCTGGCGTACAACCCGGATCCGGACACCTCGCTGCTTCGCTACGGCTATTCTTCCATGACCACGCCAAGTACCTTGTTTGAGCTGGATCTGGATATACATGAACGTACCTTGCTCAAGCAGCAAGAAGTGAAAGATTTTGATGCGGCGAATTACCGCAGCGAACGGGTCTGGGTCACGGCGCGGGACGGCGTGAAAGTGCCGGTTTCATTGGTCTATCGTCATGATCTCTTCAAACCACACCAGAACCCGTTGATGCTTTATGGCTACGGCTCCTACGGCAGCAGCATGGATCCGGCCTTCAGCGGCAGCCGCCTCAGCCTGTTAGATCGCGGATTCGTTTTCGCGCTGGCACACATCCGCGGTGGTGCTGAACTTGGTCAGCAATGGTATGACGACGGTAAACTGTTCAACAAACTGAACACTTTCCACGATTTCATCGACGTCACCAAAGAGCTGGTGGCCGAAGGTTATAGTGACGCGAAGCAGGTCTATGCGATGGGCGGCAGCGCGGGTGGTTTACTGATGGGCGTGATCATCAATCAGGCGCCGGAGCTGTATCACGGCATTGTCGCACAGGTTCCATTTGTGGATGTAGTGACGACGATGCTCGACGAGTCTATCCCGCTGACTACCGGCGAGTACGACGAGTGGGGCAATCCGAATGAGAAGCCTTATTACGATTATATGCTGCAATACAGCCCGTACGATCAGGTGCGTGCGCAGGCATATCCGCACATGCTGGTCACCACCGGCCTGCATGATTCTCAGGTGCAATACTGGGAACCGGCAAAATGGGTGGCGAAGCTGCGCGATGTGAAAACGGACAGCAATCAGCTACTGATGCATACGGATATGGATTCGGGTCACGGCGGCAAATCCGGTCGCTTCAAAGCGTACGAGGATATCGCGCTGGAGTACGCCTTTGTAGTGGCGCTGGCAGCGAAAGACTAAGTCTTAGGCTTTTCTCTTAAATAAAAAAACCCGCGCTCGGCGGGTTTATTCTACGAAGTACATTGTTAAGCAGATGCTTTCTTGGCTTTTTTATCAGCCTTTTTTTCGGCAGGGGTTTTCAATGGCTTTTTCTTCGCATTCTTTTTGCTATCCATTCCTTTACTCATAATCGCCTCTCTTTAAAGCTGGTGGATTGGGTTGCTCACCTATTTAGAGCCAAATCCGTTCTGGTTGCAAGCGCCTTTGTGTATTCCACAGTTCTTTACAGTCTCACTGCAGCGCGCCCGCAATGAAATTGCGCGATAAGTATGCGAACAGTCTACAAAAAACCGATTTTGGTGGATTACAACTTGTTGTTGGCTGGCTGATGCGCTGTTATTGAGTTGTAAATGTATCCATCAATACTCTGGCCAACTAGAACAGGAAATGTCATGCCAAAATTAAAAGGGTTGTATCCACCGCGTGAGGCTTACGCCAGCGGCATGCTCGATACTGGTGATGGTCATCAGGTTTACTGGGAGCGCAGCGGAAACCCACAAGGCAAGCCGGCGGTCTTTATTCATGGCGGGCCGGGCGGCGGCTGTTCCTCGGTACACCGGCAGTTGTTTGATCCGAATGATTATGACGTCATGCTGTTTGATCAGCGTGGCTGCGGGCGTTCAAAGCCTCATGCGAGCCTCGACAACAATACGACATGGCATCTGGTGGAAGATATCGAGCGTCTGCGCAAAATGGCAGGTGTAGAGAAATGGCTGGTGTTCGGCGGTTCTTGGGGGTCGACGCTGGCTCTGGCCTACGCCCAGACGCATCCCGGGCACGTAAGCGAAATGGTGCTGCGTGGTATCTTCACCATGCGCAAGCAGGAGCTGACCTGGTACTACCAGGACGGAGCATCGCGATTCTTCCCGGAAAAATGGCAGCGGATTTTGTCAATTTTATCAGAAGAAGAACGCAAAGACGTGATCGCCGCTTATCACAAGCGACTGACATCAAACGACCGCGCGGTGCAACTGGAAGCAGCTAAAATCTGGAGCCTGTGGGAAGGGGAAACGGTCACGCTTCTTCCTGCGGAAGGGTCGGCGTCTTTTGGTGAAGATAACTTTGCGCTGGCTTTTGCCCGTATCGAAAACCATTACTTCACACATCTGGGTTTTTTAGACACCGACGATCAACTGCTCAAAAATGTCGACCGCATCCGTCACATTCCTGCGGTGATTGTGCATGGCCGCTACGACATGGCCTGTCAGGTGCAAAATGCCTGGGATCTGGCGAAAGTCTGGCCCGAAGCCGAGTTGCACATTATCGAAGGAGCAGGGCACTCATTTGATGAGCCGGGCATTCTCGATCAACTGATCCGCACCAACCAGCAGTTTGCCTCCCGCCGTTAATTTCTTCTTATCCCGTTTACCTGCGCCGGCAACGTTACTTTTGCTTCGGTTCGTAAGGTAAGCGGGAGAATTTATGTGATTCCGCACGGTAATGCATTACACGCTCGCGAAAGTATGCGCGCAGGTGTTCAGGCTGCTGGCGTTCCACCATTTCAGCGACAACCGGCATATTGTAACGCTCTTTGAAAGCGACCGCTGAGGCCGCCAGATCGATGTTGATGCGATCCATTTCTTCTTTACTGATTTCCGCCAGATTGATACTCATTGCGACATCCCGTGAATCTCTGTTGATCGGCATTGTACCCGAGGCCAACGCCGGGGTGAACGCTGGTGTCTGAAATTTATGGCTGGCCGTTAAGTGAGATTGTCATCACTATTATTTCAGTAAATAAGAACTATTCACATTCTGGAATTGATAATTATATTCAATAAATGAGAGTCCTTTAATTTTGCGAATAAGAATGATTCCTTTTAATATAGCTATTACATGTTAATGGTTCTCATTGTAGTATATTTTTATTTAAATAAAGCGCTTTAAAATCAATAAATTAAAATAATTTGTTGTCTTTATGGATACTAATGTAAATCATCTGTTTTTATTTCGTGTTGGTGCGGGCATAATGCAGATAAATAATCCTATTCCCCTGCCGAAATTTATTTGTGGAGCCACATCATGCTTAAAAAAGAAATGATCGATCAGCTTAATGAACAGCTGAACCTCGAGTTTTATTCGGCCAATTTATATTTACAGATGAGCGCATGGTGCAGTGACAAAGGCTACGAAGGTGCGGCCGCGTTTCTGAAAAAGCATTCCATGGAAGAGATGGATCACATGCATCGCCTGTTCAAATATGTGAGCGATACAGGCGCATTGCCGTTGCTAGGCGCGATTGCTGCACCGCCGGTGACGTTTGAGTCCCTGTCCGATCTGTTTATGCAGACCTACGAGCATGAACAACTGATCACTCAAAAAATCAACGAGCTCGCCGATCTGGCGATGACCCTGAAAGATTATTCTTCCTTCAACTTCCTGCAATGGTATGTCGCAGAGCAGCATGAAGAAGAGACCTTGTTCAAATCCGTTCTCGACAAACTGTCGCTGGTCAGCAACACCGGCAACGGCTTGTTCTTCGTAGATAAAGATCTCAAAAACATGGCAGCACAAGCACCGGCGGTTTAAATTCCGCTTGTGATGCACATAAAACGCAGAATGCTCAGGCTTCTGCGTTTTTTTATGCATTTATGACAAACGTTTTGGGTTGGTTTGCGATAAAGTGACGGCGTTATAAATTCATCGTTACGCAAGCCAAGGAATCATCGTGTTGAAAAAAACCACTTCTCTTTGCCGTGCCCTGGCAGTCTCAGCCGTATTGCTGAGCGGATTTATCTCATCGCAAGCCCTTGCGCATGCACATCTTAAAACTCAGACGCCAGCTGCCGATACCGTCCTTACAGTCACCCCGACTGAACTCTCCCTAGGGTTCAGCGAAGGTATCGAACCCAATTTCAGCAAAATCACACTGACCGGTGCAGATAAAAAAGCGGTAAAAACAGGTGCGCTGACACTCGCTGCCAATGACAATACCCAGACAGTTGTCACAGTACCGGATGCCCTGAGCCCAGGTAAGTACGTGGTGACGTGGAGCGTGGTCTCGGTAGACGGTCATAAAACCAATGGTCAATACAGCTTCACCGTTAAGTAAGTCATGAGCCTGACTGCGCTGTTTGTCCTGTGCCGGTTCGCCCATTTTGCCTCTTTAATGCAAATATTCGGGTTGAGCGTGTTTTGCTCCTTACTGGCTCCGGGTGGTTTTTCGGCGATGTTATTGCGAAAAAACCAGACGCTGATGATGTGGTCAGGCGTGGTTGTGGCGATCACTTCTGTTGGGATGCTGTCGATTCAGGCCATGCTGATGGGTAATGGCTCGAGTGATGGCCTGAACCTGAACGTCTGGTTGCTGGTGCTTACAACAACGTTTGGCGAAGTATGGCGCTGGCATCTGCTGCTGACTGCTGCGCTGATGCTGGTGTTGCTGATGGACTGGCTGCCTGTGCGCAATCTGCTGGTGTTTCTGTGCTCGTTCGGCTTGTTGCTGAGTCAGGCGCTGATCGGCCATGCGGCCATGCATTACGGTGTCTTAGGGCTTGTCCAACGCCTCAATCATATGGTGCATCTGCTGAGTGCCGCCTATTGGTTTGGATGCTTAATCCCGCTGCTGGCGTGCATGTACTACACCCGTAAACCTGAGCTGCGACATTTTGCTATTGCCACGCTGATCCGTTTTTCGGCATGGGGTCATGCCGCTGTCGCGCTGGTCATACTCACTGGCATCATTAATATCGCCATAATCTTGCAGCGCTGGCCGACGGATTTGACGTCGCTGTATCAGTGTCTGCTGGTGATCAAAATCGTGCTGGTCGGCATCATGGCCGCTGTCGCCGTGTACAACCGATATCGTCTGGTGCCGCTGATGGGGCAGGCCCCCGAATACGCTGAACGCCGCTTTGTACTGATGACATGGGTTGAATGGGTGCTGGCGCTAATCGTCCTGCTGCTGGTGAGCCTGTTTGCCACGCTGGCACCACGTTGAAGCGACTTTTGAAAACGTATTAAGAATTTAATCATTACCGAGGAAAAATCATGAGGAAAACACTGCTTGCCTGCGTGCTGCTGACCTTATCTGCCAGCAGTCTGGCTGCGCCACAGCTTGAAACGGTCAGCCGTTTACAATATGGGAAGGCGTGGGCATTCACCCGTGAAGAGGTCATGTTGCAATGCCGCCCGGGTCATGCACTGTACGTGATCAACGACAGTACGCTGGCGCAATATCCTCTGAACGACGTAGCTAAGGAGCAGGTTAAAAATCGTCAGGTTCAGGCGGTTCCGCTGGAAAAAATCTGGTTGGATGATCCGCAAAACCCGGGGCAAAAAATGAGCCTTGCGCCATTTATCGCCAAAGCTGAATCCCTCTGCTGAGTTGCTGTGCGGCGAATAAGTGACTGTTGTTAAACTCATGCTTTGAGAATGTTGTCACATAATGAAAATAATACAGTGTTGTTATTATCACTATGTTGCGGGTTGAGTGGAAAATAGTCAGGTGTCGGCTATCCTTTAGTTTGTACGGCTTAACCGCCTGCATTAATGCCAACTTTTAGCGCACGGCTCTCTCCCAAGAGCCATTTCCCTAGACCGAATATAGGAATCGTATTCGGTCTTTTTTTTGCCTGTTTTTAAAATCCAATATTTCACCCTTTTAATGCAAGAGGTATCAATGCTGATTTACAACGTTTTCGGAAGATACCTTGGCGTTAAACAAACATCTGAAGGTTGGCAGGTGTTTCGCGCGGATATGTCGGAAAGAAAATTCTCGAGGTTGCATGACATTATTATCCCAGATGATCTGACAGAGAATGAAATCCCAGATTGGCTTGGTGATATTTTTCATGAATCCGCCAGTGAAAAACATCCGGACGTTTTACGTGTTGAGTGATAGCTGCATGTAACTTTCCCTGTGATAAAGACAAAAAAAAGCCCGCTCGGGGCGGGCTGAAAGGGGTAAAGCGAGGGTCTTACGCACTATGAAGGACAGTTCACAGTGGACACAGGAGAAGAAACTTCGTCTTCGGAATCTAAGGTAACAAACAAAATGTAGGGTTATGTCAAAGCTAAGTAAGTTTGCTTCCTGAGATGTAACTCTGCCGAAGGCGGGTTTACATTGACCGCATAACCGCTATCTTTTATCGATAAACTGAGGTCTGTTCAGCATAAATCAAGTTGGGGTGCATAGGCCGACAAAAAGGAGAGTTATGCGATATTGGATTGGCCTGACGACTATTTTGATTGTCCTGATATCATTTGCGCTGTGGATTGCTGAACGTATCCCTGCGGCATACAATCCAATGGCGCCGATCTCGGTCAGCGATTCTCCTAATCTCATCACCCGTTATAAACTCCGACGTCTTGATAATAATCCGCAAGGCTGCCTTGAGGCGCTCGAACGTGCGCAAGCCGCAGGTGCAATTCAGTTTACGTCTGTCGGGAATATGGGCGGGAGGTGTCCGCTGAAGGATCCTGTCCGGGTGCGAGGGTTTGGGGATGTGTCACTGAGTTCGAGCTATCTGGCAAGCTGTCGTCTGGCGCTAAGCAGTGCGATGTTTGTTTCGCAGGTAGCGAAGCCACTGGCAACTGAAGTACTGCGTTCACCGTTGGTACGTATCGATCATTTGGGTAGTTACGCTTGTCGCAATATTTATAACAAACCGAATGCCCGACTGAGTGAACATGCAACGGCGGAAGCGCTGGATATTGCCGGATTCCGTTTGAAAGACGGGCGACAGCTGACGGTCTTGAAACAATGGTCACAAACCAGTGGCGAAGGGCAGTTTATCCATACTCTTTTTACGCAAAGCTGCCTTTACTTCGGAAATTCGATCGGACCGGATTACAACGCAGCGCACGCCAATCATTTTCATCTTGGCTTGCGCTGGTTTGGTTTCTGCCGTTGAAGAGGCAGTAGAACGTCAATTCGTCAAATACCGCTCGACCAGACGTGTCCAGTACGCTGCGCCAAATGTCAGGCTTTCATCGTTAAAGTCATAAGCCGGATTATGCAGCGCAGCACTGTCGCCGTTCCCCAGTCGCAGGAAGCAGCCTGGTTTTTGTTGAAGGAAATAGGCGAAGTCTTCACTGCCTGAAATCGGCGGCAAGTTCTCCACGACGTTCTCTGCACCCAGCAGCTCCTTTGCCACTTCGCACGCAAACGCGGTTTCTTTGTCGTGATTGACCAGAACCGGATATCCCGGCACATACTCGATCTTGGCACGCGCACCATAACCGGCAGCATGGTTTTCGACCAACGTCCGGATACGCTCTTCGAGAATTTTCCGCACACCGGCATCGAACGAGCGCACGCTCATTTCCAGACGCGCTGTCTCAGGTATGACATTCGAGGCATGGCCGGCATGCAGTGAACCGATGGTCACTACCGCCGTCTCATTCGGGTCAATACTGCGTGACACAATCGACTGCAATGCAACCACCAGACTGCCGGCAACCAAAATAGGATCCACTGCCATATGCGGGCGCGCGGCGTGTCCGCCTTTGCCGAAAAGGGTGATATTTACCGTATCGCAGGCGGCCATAAACGGGCCTGAACGGAACATCATTTTCCCCACCGGATAGCCCGGATGATTATGTAAACCGTATACGGCGTCGCAAGGGAAGCGATCGAACAAATTCTCAGCCAGCATGCGTTCTGCACCGCTGTTAAAACCGATTTCTTCAGCGGGCTGAAAAATCAGATGCACAGTGCCAGAAAAGTTTTTGCTGCGTGCCAGCTGTTCCGCCGCGCCGAGCAGCATAGAGGTGTGGCCATCATGACCGCAGGCATGCATTTTACCCGACGTCTGGCTGGCATAGCTGACTCCGGTTTGTTCAGTGATCGGCAGGGCATCCATGTCTGCACGAATGCCAATACTGCCACTGCCCGAGCCTGATTTTAGTGTGCCAACGACACCGTATCCGCCCACGCCGGTGGTGACCTGATAACCCAGTGCGCGCAGTTTATCCGCAACTAATGCCGCAGTAGCAGATTCTTCATTGGAAAGTTCGGGATGTTGGTGCAGGTGCTGGCGAATTTCACGCAGCCCCGGCGCGAGATCGACCACGTCATCGAGAGTGCAAAGTGTTTTTTGAGTCATTATCAGTATCTGTTTGTGCCTGTGAGTTCAAACAGAATGCAGTGTGCAGTGAGGGCTGGCAATCACTAATTAACGCACATGAGGAGGTTTACATCGACTCTGGAATGTTCAATTCAATACCGCTATGTAACTGATGTAAGTGATTAAAGTATTTTCTGCGATGTCTTCCAAAAAATGATTTGTGCAGTAGACCGACTCAAAGGCGATTTGCGAATATCTGGCAGGCGAAAGGTGACCTGCCAGATAAGACATTTTTAAATGTGTGAGGTTGAATTCAGGCAGGAAGGTAGGTAATAGAATGCTCGAGGGAGTCGCATTGAGAATCAATAAGGACGCTCCAGATCCCTTTATAAGGAATGCCGACATAAGCCGTATTTTGATTATTTACGGTGAGGACATCACCGAAACCGGTTTGACGTCCCTTTAGCTCTGCGTCATTTTCACACATAAGATGGATATGACATTTTTCTGAACAACGTATGACGACAGTATCGCCTCCAAACAGACTTAATCTGGCTCGAACAATTGGCATGACTTTCCCTCAATGATAAGTGAAGTACCTGAAATACACTGTAACCGGACACTGCCAGGATTTAAGCCACAGAAGCTGGGAGTGATGTGAGTCACATAACGTGCTTTAACTTATAAAAGCAGACTAAAGGTGGCGAAATAATGACCTTAATCAATAGTTATAAGATTCAATCAAAGTTTCGTGAATAAGTCGTCGCCTGGTTGTTAACGAACATGATTAAAATTTTCTCACCAGAGCGTGTTGTGGAGGGGCAGTTAACAGCGGGTAAGGAAAACAATCCGGGAGGTAACATTGCTGGGTTATCGTGAACCTTAATGATCAAGGATTTTCATTCGTTACAGAGTAATAAAATAGCTGCTTTTTCTTTCGCAAGCTGACACCCTATGGGGTCTGGCATGTGTGCACGCTTGAAATTGATTATTATCGGATTTTTTGCCGTCAAACTCGCTGATTTAGCGGGTCACGAAAAGAGTGTGCGCTACACTTTCTAATCTTATTCAGTCATAAGGGCATCGGATGATTTGCTCCGAAACATTTAAACACTTCAGAAATTTCAGCGCATTAGCTTTGATTCTGAACGCGACTTTTAGCCTGCCGGTACATGCGGATGAAGCGTTATTACGGGCATGTGGCAATGCGAAAACGGCAAAAGACTGCCAGTTACCTTTCCAGCAGGGGCTTTCACCTGTTCAGGTAGGGCTGAGCCGTGAACCGTTGTGGGGTTTTGTCGATACCACCGGGCATATGGTCATTAAACCCGCTTTCAGTGAAGCGCGCGGATTTGTCAATGACGTAGCCGCTGTTAAAAAGGGCGATAAGTTCGGTTATATCGATAAAAAAGGGAACTGGGCGATTGAGCCGAGTTTCTCTCGCGCCACCGATTTTAATGCGCAGGGTACCGCGCTGGTGGTAACGGACAATCGTCTGGTGATGATCAACCGCAAAGGGCAAGTCATTAAAACTCTGCCATTTGCAGCTTCTCCAGATACCAACGGTTTTGTGCAAGGGCAGGCACTTGCAAGCGTACAGGTTCAGGTTTCTCCTGCGTTGTGGAATGCTGCCACCGATCGTTCTTTGCCATTACCCGATGATGTCATGGCGCTTGATTTACCGCGATCAGGGCTGATTCCGGCTAAGAAGCGCGATACTGCCAACGACGGATTCTGGGGTTATCTCAACGAAAATGGTGAATGGGCCATTGACCCGATGATTCTTAAGACCCGTGACGAGCCACTGCTTAACGATGATGTGGTTGCGGTGAAAAACAAGAATGACTGGGCTTTTGTTGATCGCCAGGGTGTTTCTCTGAGCAAAGAACAGTATAAATCCCTCCGTCCGCTGTCCACGGGAAGTTGGCTGGTGACGGCGAACGATAATTCAAAACAGTTGCTCAACAGCAAGCTCGAAAAAGTGCAGGATATTCCTGCCGATCAGTCCGAAAATGTTCTGGTCTGGGGTAAGGCAGTCATTGTTCAGGGCAGTAAAGGTGTGATGATTATCGGTGCCGATAATCAGGTTGTGACCGTAAAAGCCAACAAGCCGCAATTATTGCAACAAGGTAACCGCCTTTGGGTGACGCAAAACGAAGGTAAAACGCTTCAGGTTGTGCAGATTTTTGACAACAACGGCGTAGCCCTGCTCAATGATGCCACGCTTGCTGCGCTGAAAGATTATCAGCTACAACCGCTGGCGGCGAACGCGATGACGGATGACCTGCCGGTATTACCCGCCGACAATAGCGATGCTTCGCGCAATCTGCCATGGGCAGTGCTGAAGCCTTCTGATGCTGCAAAACCGCCGGCCATTCTTACCTCACAGGGCGCTGTACTTTTTGATCCTCAGTGGGCTTCCATTAATAATGAGAGTTCTCAGGCTCCGCTGATTATTCATACCCAAAGCAAAAAAGTGGGTGCGGTAGATTCAGCAGGAAAATGGGTGATTCAGCCAACTTATACCGATATTACCCCGTTCAGCGGTGATTACACATGGGCTGTGGGCAACAGTAATAACACTGAGACTCGCCATTTAATCGATCGCAATGGTAATGCGGTTGAGGTTCCAGTAAATATTGTGCAAAACGCTCAGCGTCTGTCAGCCGGTTTACTGTATTACACGGAAGGCGATAATGAGGCGCGTCGGTGGGGCTTGTGGGATGTTGCCAGTAAAGGGATCAAAACTGCACCTCAGTTCGAACAAATCGAATCCTTCACCGACGGTTATGCGTTAGCGAAAGCCGATACAGGATGGGGTGTGATTAACCGTGACGGTTCCTGGGCCATTACTCCATCTGCCGACCGCAGTGGCAAACCTCTGTACGTTGGCAACGGTATTTTTAACATCGCTGACAACGATCAGCCTGGCGAGCGGGGCGCGATTGCCAGCCATTACGGGCTTTACAGTGCTGTGAGTGGTCAGGCTCTGGCCACTGATTTACTCGCCAGCCCGCAAAGGGTAGGCGAGAACCACTGGCTGGTTAAGCCTGCTGAAGGCGGTGTCGCGTTGCTCGATGATGCGGGGCGCGCGCCACTGAGTAAGGGCATTGCGGCGTCTTCGAGCTCTGTTGAAGGGGATTGGGTGATGCTCAATTTCTCCCCGCACTTTGGCGCGATCAACCGTCAGGGTGACTGGCAGATTGAGCCGTTATACAACGCCGCGTTTAATTTCATTGCGCCGCTTAACTGGAGCCAGGCAACCAGCGACGGTCAAACTAAGCTTATCAACGATCACGGCGGTGAACCGTTGGAGGGTTTTGAACAGGCGCAGCCGCTGAGTTCTCTTATGCGTCTTACCATGAATGATGATGCTACCGGCGAAACGGTTCTCTACGATAATGACGGCAATGAAGTCCAGCGCTTCGCCGGGCTTGGCAGCCTGCTGGCTGACAAAGCCAGCTCGGGTGTGATCCCAATGCGAAACGATAAAGGTCTGTTTGGCTTTGTTGATCAACAGGGCAAAAAATTGATCGGCGCCTATTTCGATCAGGTCGGCGCCATGAATAATAATTTCGCCGCCGCCATGAAGAAATCGACCTACGGCAACTTATTCGGTTATATCAATCCGACAGGCCGTTTCGCTGTGCTGCCTAAGTTTGACTGGGCAGGTGACTTTAGCGAAAAACACGCATGGGCTGGTGGAAAGGGTGTCGTCAGTCTCTTGAACGCTGAAGGTGCTGTTAAGGCAAAAATTCAGGTTCGTTGTAACCAACGAGTCATTGTTGATGCCAAAGGTGCTTATCTGTGGCCCGCAAAATCTCCTTCTTGCAGTAACGGAGGCAATTAATGATTGTTAGTAAACCTTCAAGGCTGCAACTCGCATTGTTCTGTGCGTTGAATACCACCAGCGCGCTGGCCTTATTGGCGCTAACAACACCTGTTTTGGCGGCAGAGGTAACCAGTTGCTCTGCAATGCAACCCTCATCGCAGACTGAGACTCAGGCGCAAAATGCGCTGCCTTTGGCCCAAAATCTGTGCATGCGTGATGTGCATGAAGGACGGGCTGCCGTGCTTTTGCCCTCTGCGGATGGAACCGGTGACCGCTGGGGGTTTTTAGATAATCAGGGGCAGCTTGTGATTAAACCCGTCTTTGATGACGTCGGGGATTATCACAACGGTGCCGCTGCTGCGATGCAGCAGGGTAAATGGGGCTTTATTGATACGACAGGTAACTGGCTGTTAAAACCTACCTTTGACAGCGTGCAGCCTTTCACTCAGTCGGGTCTGGCTGTTGTCGTACTCACCGGAAAGCCGCAACTGATCGACAGCAAGGGCGCACAAGCGGGTAAACCTTTTGATGAACTGGTCGATGAAGCCCTGCTCACAGATGGAATGCCTTCGCGGCTGCGGCTTTCATTTAAAAGCGTATTGCTCTCCCCGGACGGTGCCCGCCACGTGGCGACCGACAAAATGGAAGTTGTTGAGCCTTTTGGGTCCGATGGTTTGTTTATCGCGTTTGATGCAACTAGAGGCTATGGAATTGCCGACGAGAACCTTACCTGGCGCGTTCAGCCACAGTATTCCGCTATTACGCTTGATCCCCGCAATCCGTCCGTGGCATTGGCGAAAAATATCGATGGTATTACGCTGATCAGAGCCGATGGTGTGCAGGATGAGCAAAAGTACCTGACGGTCAGTGAAGAGACCGGTGCGTTCTGGCTGGCGAAAACTGCCGACGGTATCAAGTTGCTCGATAACTCTGCGGCTGTGATCGCGACGTTCAGCGACGTTGAGGTTTCCGCATTGCGTGTGGCAGGTGATTATGTCCTGAATCCGTCGGCCAAAGACGCCATTACGCTCTACGTGCCTGGCCGCAAACAGCCGCTAACACTGCCTGCTGCCAGTGAACCTCTGGGGCAAAATACCGGCGATTTTTTGGTGACGACTAAGGGCGACGAGAAAAAAGTTAACGCCATTGTATCGCCGTCTGGCGGCATGATTGGCGGTGCACAAAATGTCGGATGGCTGGCGCAAATTACCCGTGCCGATGTGATTAATCATCGACTGTGGTTGCGCAATGAGCAGGGTGATGTATTGAATGTGGTTGACTCCACGGGTAAAGCGTTACTGACTCAGAAAAGCATCACGACCCTGGGCGACAGCCATATTGAACCTCTGAGCATCGGCGCTGAGCCAGTGTCGGCGCAATTACCTGTAGCGTTAATCCGTCCGGATGCTAATAAAGGTAAGGGCGGAGCCGGTTTCCTGCGCCCTGATGGTTCGCTTCAGCTGGAAGCAAAATGGCTGGATATCCAATCCGCAGACAGCAGTCAAAATGTCGGACAGTTCATTGTGAAAACTGCTGATGGAACAGGCGTTGTCGATGCGCTGGGTAAGACGCTGATTCCGCTCACCGAAGATAATATTTCACCTTTTGTGCAAGGTTATGCACTGGATTATCTTGATGGCAAGCTGACGGCGATGGATCATGCTGGCAAACACTATGACCTGCCAAACGTATTCGAGATTCAATCGGCGGGAAACGGCTGGTTCCGATACCATGAAACGGCTGCAGAAGGTGCGCTGTGGGGAATTTTTGATGCTAACACTCAGAAGACTGTTTCCCAGCCTGCATACACAACAGTCGGTGATTACGCTAATAACCAGGCTGAAGTTCAGATGCCCAACGGCTTATGGGGCGTTGTTGATGGTCAGGGGAAAATCCTGGTCGAGCCGAAATACGCCAAAGTGCAGCGCATTAACGCCGCGCTGTGGTTACTGACTCAGCCTGCCGTTGCCGATCAACCTCAATCCGGCGTCCTCGCTGAAATCATCGGTAATGATGCGAAAACACGTATTTCACCGACGGCGGGATTATCCGTCACGCAGTTTACCGATGGGCGGATTTTAGCTACGTCAGCTGCGGGTCAGTCCTGGCTGCTGGATGCCGCAGGTAACATTCAGTTGCACGAGCAGCAGACTCATATCAGTGCGCTCGGTGACTGGGTTAAACTTTCCCGCCAACCGCAGGAAGGTTATCTCAATGCACAGGGCGAATGGCAGATCCAGCCCGTCGCAGAGACTACAGGCTCAGCCTTCGTACAGGGCCGCGCGTTGCGTTCAACCACTTCGGGCGCAGAGTTAATTGATGATAAAGGCGCCCGTGTCGCTGCAATGCCTGAGGGTAAGTGGGCACTTCCTGCTGCCAGCGCGTGGTCAGTGTCATATGACGCTCTCGAGAGTGAAGCTTCGACACGCTATGTAGATAACACCGGCAAGCTGGTTCTGACGGTTCAGGGACATGCCAGCCGCATGACGGATGGACACGCTGTTCTAAGCTATGAAGATGGCCGGAAAACCTGGATTGATGCGCAAGGTAAAGCGTTTGAAGGCGTAGCCTATACTGACCTTGGTCTGCCGGTTAACGGTCTGGCATTCGCCCGCATTGACCAGAATTATGGCTTTGTCGATGCGCAGGGTAACTTCGTCATTCCACCGGTCTTCAGCGCGGTGTCGCCGTTTGACAGCGGCGTTGCCGTCGTCTCGACGCCGTCAATGTCCATGATGATTGATAAAACCGGTAAACCATTGGCACGCGTAGATAAAGAATGCGGCATTTCCGTATTGTATGGGGCAGGGAGTTCCCGACAGTGGCCGACGTCTATGCCAGAAAACTGTACGAAATAGTACGTGCCTTCTCTTTACGAACCCGCTTCGGCGGGTTTTTTTGTGCTAATGTTTACAGGTAATCGCTGTGAACTATCTCAATTGAAAGGATAAATTATGATCCCGCAGATCCCACTAAAATACAGGGACGCAGAACGTTGGTCGTTTGGTGATACTGAAGCATCAGCGGATGAACTGGCTAAGCGCGTTATCGACGGTACAAAAACAGCAACCTGCTCTAACCTCGACGACGATCCTGAACCCGAAGCCGGCGAGATCTTTGTTGTGGTTGATGGCCGCAATAATCCTGTTTGCGCGGTACAGCTGACAGATGTGAAGCAGGTGCCCTTTGATCAGGTAACTGAGCAACACGCATACGAAGAAGGTGAGGGGGACAGGACGCTGGCGTACTGGCGTAAAGAGCATCAGCGTTTCTTCGAAGAGTACGAAATGTTTGAGCCAACCATGCCCCTGTTGTTGATGAAGTTTAAATTAGTGGAAAAATTCTAACATTCTCTATTCAGGCCTGATCTTCATTCCGGGCCTGAATCTATCAAACCTGACACTCTGTCAGTGGTAGATATTCACGTCGTTATGGTTTCGTCTAAAACCTGATGTTATCGCTCCCTCGTTCAGGAAACCGTTATGTCTGCAAATTCTGCGCACCATAGAGCCTCCGCCCCCCGCCATGAAGTCCCTTATTTCAGTCAGTGGGAGGATCCTGCTTCTGCTACCGGGATTATTGCCGGAGACATTACGCTCAGCGATATCGCGCAATGGCCCGAATCAGGTGCTTCTTCTCAGGAAGAATTTATCGAGTGGGCTAATCATGTTTGCGGGATGTGCTGCCTGAAAATGGTGTTGGCGGCGACCTCCGGCAAAGTGGTGCCGATACTCAATCTGACCTTCAGAAGCCTGCCGTATGGCGCGTATGTTCGCGAGGGTGAAAATATCAAAGGCCTGATTTATGCGCCTTTTGTTGAGTATGTCCGGGAAGAGTTAGGGCTGAGTGCACAGGTCAGAGTGAATATGGCTGCTGAAGAGATTGCAGGTGAGCTGAAGCAGCATCGTTTTTTCATCGCGTCTGTACATCCTTCAATCCGCACACCGGATTTTTTGCCTCCACACAGGGGTGGGCATTTGGTACTGGTAACCCAGGCGGATGCGAAGTCTGTGACATTTCATAATCCTTCCGGCCATGATATTTCATCTCAGCGGAACGTTACGTTATCCCTGGATGAGTTTTCACGCTTTTTTGCCGGTCGGGGTATTTCACTGGTGACTGTAGGTCAGTGACCGCATAGCGGCATGGCGAACAACGCCCCGTTCGCCATGCTGTGTTACTCCAGTCTCATGATCCACTCATCATTCTGCTTGTCATACTTTTCCTTGTACAACACAGAATGACGGCCATCCAGAATCGCCGGGACGCTGGTGTTGTCATCCCATGCGTCCAGCTGCATGCACAAATCAGGATCTGATTTGCACGGAATGTGCACCATATCGCCGCCTTTTGCTTCCGGCGTGGATAATTGCGCGTCATCAATTTCGTAACTGCCAATTCTTATGTTCGATTTTGCCATCGGTTACTCCTTGCCAGATAAACCAGTGAATTGAACGACATCAGGTACGACCAGTTGGGCGCCCTTATTTGAGAATAGTCGACAGCACAAAAAGTGCCATAAGATTTTTATCAGCGACAGGAAAGTGGGATCAATCTGATGAAAAGCCGGGCATCACGCGGACGATCCGGCTTTGTGGCGAGCTTTAAAGCGGATTGAATCTGACTGAAACAGGCATGGCGTTAATTTGATTTCGGCCATTGTTTTTGGACAGATACAGCGCTTCATCGGCTGCGCTGACGATATCTGACTGATCTTCCAGACCCGGATCCTGATCGGGCATATACGTCGCGATACCCTGGCTGATCGTCACCCGGTTAAATTCACTGAAACTGTGCTTGATGCCCAGCGTTTCAATGGATTCCATGATGTGCTGCGCGACAATCCAGGCACCTTTCAAATCGGTATCCGGCAAAATAGCGGCAAACTCTTCACCGCCAAATCTTGTGACCACGTCCGTGCTGCGTTTTAGCGACCGGCGCAGAGTACGGGCAACCAGACGCAGACAGGCATCTCCAGATAAATGGCCGTAGTGATCGTTGAAATGTTTGAAATAATCGATATCGATCATTACCACCGTCAGTGGTGTACGGTTACGCTTCGCGCGCATATATTCGTGGCTCAGCACTTTTTTGAATTCACGACGGTTAGGTAACTTGGTCAGTGAATCCGTCCGTGCCTGAATTTCGAGACGGCGGTTGGC
This sequence comes from Enterobacteriaceae bacterium Kacie_13, assembly GCA_013457415.1. Taxonomy (NCBI): domain Bacteria; kingdom Pseudomonadati; phylum Pseudomonadota; class Gammaproteobacteria; order Enterobacterales; family Enterobacteriaceae; species Enterobacteriaceae bacterium Kacie_13. The sequence continues at coordinate 2,880,278 of CP045665.1, read as the reverse complement.
TTTCACCAGTTTCAGTTCAAGCAGCTTTCGCTCATGAACATCTTCTGCCGTGCCATACCAGCGCTGGATAGAACCATCAGGCGCATAACTCGCCGCAGCGCGAATTCGCATCCAGTTCCAGCCGCGGTCAACGTGGCAAAAACGCACTTCGATATCCAGTGGAGCCCCTGTTTTCAGGCATTGATCCCACGTCTGTACGGCGGCACGGCGGTCTTCCACGTGCATACTTTGGATCCACTTGTCGGCCAGAATATCCTGACGGGTCATACCCGTGATGCGCTGAAAACGCGAACTGACGTCACTGAGCATGCCCCGGGGATCCGCCGTCCACGGAATTTGTGGGTTCAGCTCGACCATATTGCGGTAATGCTCCTGGCTTTCCCGCAGCGCCTTCTCCATTCGTTTCAGGCTGGTGATATCGGTCATCGCTACAGAAAGACCACTCAGCTGAGTTTGTGCATCGTATGCCGCTTTGATGCGTACAAAGAAAACCTGATTTTTACCAGGCACCGAGAATTCTCGGTCAGGCGTGTGCTCGTTGCGCTGCGCCAGCTCCAGCGCATTATTGAGCAGAGGAGAGAGGCCGGGCAAAAAAACGCCGACTTTCCGGCCAATCGCTTCAAAGGGTTGCAAACCGATAATGTTCGCCATAGCGTCATTCACCGTCACATAGCGCATGTGCAGATCGATGAAGCACAGGCCAACGGGGGCGTTGGAATAGATAGATTCCAGCTGGAAGAGACGTTGTCCGGGAGCCTGATCCAGGTTGGTCAGATTACGGTCGATGCCGCGATAACCGCGAAAGTTACCGTCGGGATCAAATAACGGAACGCCGCTGGTTTCGAGAATAACCTCCGTTCCATCCGGGCGAATATTACGGTTGAGTAATCCGCCAAAGGGCGCACGGCGCTCGACAATCGCAGCAAACTGCTCACCGACGCGCTTAGCTTCGTCAGGCGGCATAAAATCAAACGGGGTTTTACCTATGACTTCTTCAGGCGGGACTCCCAGAAACTCGATGCATTTATTCGAGGAAAAGACGTAACGTCCTTGTGCATCGACTTCCCAAATCCAGTCAGAATTGTTATCGATGATATCCCGCAGACTGGCCATTTCCTGTAAAAGCAGTCCATCTGCTGATTCGAGTTTCATTTCATCCGACATGATACTTCTCCGACTGGCAGGTCTTTACTCAACATCAGGCACTATGATTCATTTATAAAAATGATATATCACTAGCAATGTCATCTTGAGGGCAATAATACATGTCAGGTTAGGATTATTCCTACTTATAATTCAATAAACCTTTCTGGATAAAATAGGCTGATAGCGCAGTTAAGTAGCATAAAATTTTTAGTGGGCAGTTAATTCCTGAGAATAGCTCTCAAGACTTCACCTTAAGGTATCAGACGGGAGTATTAACTAAAGTGAGTTGGCGGGGTATTTTGCTGTTTTTAGAAAAGTATAAAAAGATTATTCTGCGCCAGCAGAGCGATCTTCTGGCGCAGGCATTATCTGAAGGGTGAAAATAATTAACCAGTTGGTAAATCTGTATGTCGGGTCGCACCGTCCCGAACCAGTTCACGCGGCAAACTATTTTTGATCCTGCTGCCAATACGTTTCGCTAAACCCAGCGGTTGATCGAGCCACGTTACCAGACATTCATCTTTTGGCGGTGCGACATCCGGATAGATGTCGACGCCGCGCAGCCAGTTTTGTGCAAGCTCATCACTTATCTCAAAACGATTTGCGGCATCTGGAGCGCTGAATGCGACCACTGCTTCATGCTGCCAGCGGAATCCTTTCGGAAAACGTTCTGCCAGACGCACTCCGATGCGCGAGAAACGCACTTTGCCAAACAATGGTTCGAGCACGGCCGGGAACAGCCAGATTTCTTTATCGCGCTGCCACAGGGTGAACTGTTTTTCAGGCCAGCGCAGACCAGAGCGCGCGGCGGCACTCACGATCTCGGCCGTGTCCTGACGGGACATCGCAGAGAACGGGAAACGGCCGACTTTATAACCGGGTGCCGGCAAACGCGTGACCGAATCTGTTTTACGAAAGCGCGCGACAAAAAATCCTTCGCTGTCGTAGACCTGTGGGAATACATGCAGATAACCCTCCGGGGTGACGGCTTTCGATGCGCCATCAAATAAAGTTTCCAGCGTTTCCACTTCAACGGCGTCAGCATAGGTCTCAAGCAACCATTGGCAAACCTGCTGGTTTTCCTGTGCGTTGAGTGTACAGGTCGAATACACCAGCACGCCGCCCGGCTTTAGCGCATGGAAGGCACTGTCGATCAGCTCACGCTGGGTGGAAGCAATGTCCGCAACGCTTTCCTGGGACCAGTTGCTCATCGCATCGGCATCTTTACGGATAACCCCTTCACCAGAACAGGGCGCATCAAGCAGGACTGCGTCAAAGGTTTCTGGCAGGGCGGCACCAAATACCCGACCGTCAAAATGGGTGAGTGCCGTATTGCTCACGCCACAGCGGCTGACGTTGGCATGCAGAACTTTCACACGGCTGGCGGAGTATTCGTTGGCGAGAATGCCGCCCTGATTGTTCATCAGCGCAGCGATTTGCGTAGTTTTAGACCCCGGCGCAGCGGCGACGTCCATGACCAGTACCGGTTGCGTTTCGTTGGCAAACAGCGCGGTTACGGGCAGCATGGAACTGGCTTCCTGAATGTAAAACAGCCCCGCCAGATGCGCGAGCGCGTTACCTAGCCGTGACTCATCCAGAACATGGCGGTTGATCCAGAAACCTTCCGCACACCAGGGTACCGGCTCTAATTCCCACTGATAGTGGGTGGCCAACTCAAGAAACGCAGGCACGCTGATTTTTAGCGTATTGACCCGCAGGCTCGGGCGGAGAGGGCGCTGACACGCAGCAATAAAATCTTCCATGCTGAGATTTTCAGGCATGACGGCGCGGGTCGCGTCGAGAAACGCTGCGGGTAATTTATCCGCGAAGGCGCTGGCTGTAATGAGTTTTGACAAAGGTTCGGTTCCAGAACTGAATAAGTTTTCCAGCGCCGGAGTTTAACATATTTACGCAGGATCCACGGCAGCCGCCACTTTCACAAAATAAAAAGGCCACCCGAAGGTGGCCTGGAGACCGATGGCAAAGTGTGTCGGCAGCGGCAGTAAAGACAGGCAGATCGCAAAGACGCTGTGGAATCCTCCCTGATGGCTCGAACCACGCCATCCATGGCGGGGACGCTTTACTTTTCTGCCTGTCTTCACCCCTGTCAGTTTCTGGGGATCGCTGTGCCCCAGTTTTGCCAGTCTTTCGGTGCTTCCGGGTTAAGCAGGAAATGATTGCCGTTGGCGGCTTTCGGTGCAAGCGGTGTGGTCGGTGGTGTCGCAAAGGCGATACCGCCACGGATAAATTGCTGGAAGGTCCCACTTTTGAACATCCCGCCGGTCAGACCGAATTGCAGGTCATACCCTGAAGCCAGCCAGAAGACGGTATTTGCACGCACCAGATATTGGTACTTTTTACTGATCCGCAACGTGACGTTGACGCGATCGGCCATCGCACCGAGATAGAATCCTGAAACCGTACCTACTTCGATACCACGGAACAGCACTGGCGTACCAATTTGCAGCGAACCCACTTCGGCAGCATCAACCACAATGCCTAAACCGTCAGTGTAACGTGAATCGGTAATGGTCGATTCCTGCAGATCAAAATTACGCGTTGGTGCACCTTTTCCGGCTTCAACGTTGATGTAAGGCTGGAGCAGTGTATCCAGATTACTGACGCCACCGGCGGAAATCTCCGGTGAAACAATCGAGAAGCGCGAGCCACGACGGGCGAAGTTATCCACATATTCCGGATACAGCACGGCCTTGGCCGCCACCTGATTCAGCTGCGGATCCAACTTCAGAGACTCCACCTGCCCGATAGTAATGCCGAGATAGCGCAGCGGCATTCCCGGTGACAGCTTGCTGGCATCGTAAGTATTGAGAATGATTTGGCTGCCGACAGCGCGTGCAGACGTTTCGGAATCATACAGAATACGTTTCACGCCTTTGGTGAGCGTCACGCCTTCCAGATTATCGAAGCTGATGGCACCTTTTAAGGCGCGATCCAGCGGTGATGCCTGTACGGTGAGACCGCTCCCGTTCAGCTGCACTTTGGCACCGCCTTCGGCCCAGAAGATGCTCTTATCGGTCAACAGGTTGCGATATTGCGGCTGAATGTACACGTCCACTTCGAACTCATTGGCTTTCGGGCGAACGTTGACAATTTCACCGACCTGGAACTTGCGGTAGAGCACGACAGATCCGGTCTGCACGTCTGGCAGGCTTTTCGCGGTCAGCGTCAGCGTTGCGCCGGGTTGTTCGCCCTGAATGCCTTCAGCCGCTTTTTCGGCATTGCTGTAGAGCGGATATTTCTGTCCCGGTGCGCCTTTGGTGCCGGGAATAATGCGCACGCCACCGTCGACCCATTCCTGAGCGCTGGCACCTAGCACTTCCATCCCGTCGATACCCAGTTTCACGTCCACACGGCTGTTGACAACAAACTTACTGTCTTTGTGCAGCAGGTCTTTGTATTCCGGCATGATAGCGACATTAAAGACGATGCCTTCGTCAGTCAGTTTACGATCCATCACCTGCCCGACGGTGATACCGTAAAGTTTGATCGGCTGTCCGGCATCAATGCCATAGCTTTGCGGCGCAATCAGCTGGAGTTTGATGGTGCCGGGATCCTGAAGTAGCTTGCTGTTGCTGTCGAGTACCACGAAATGCTTCTTAGGTTCGCCTTCGCCGGGGATAAGTTCCAGCGTATTGCCGGTTAGCAGCTGGCTGAGATTAGCATTGCTGAGGCTGATTTTCGGACTGTTCATTTCAATGCGTGTGCCGGTTCGGATCATATCCAGCACTGAAGGGTCAACGGTCAGTTTACCGGTGACTTTGCTGTCGGCCTGCAAGGTGATTTTGGTCAGCGTACCGACCTGCAATCCCTGATACATCAGCGGCGTCTGACCTTCAGAGAGGCCGTCGCCATTCGGTAAGTCCAAATCGATTTCCACACCGCGCTGGCTCTGCGCCAGATCGGGGTACAGCACGTAGGACTGATCGGCTTTGGCCGGTTTACCGTCGTTGGGCGAATCCATTGAAATCGCGCCATTGACCAGAGCCGCCAGGCTTTCCATCTGTACTTTCGCACCGCTCAGGCTGAAATCCCCTTTGAAACCAGAAACGTTCCAGAAGCGGGTATTATCCTTAACCAGGTTCGCAAAACGTTTGTCGATCAGCAGGTCAATGGTTACGCCGTTATTGCCGCTTTCGATATCGTAATCGTAGACTTTACCGACCGGGATTTTACGGTAATACACCAGTGAACCGGTGCTCAGTGAGCCCAGATCTTTGGCGTGAAGATGAATCATCAGTTCGCCGGTGTTGAGGCGGAATTTAGGCTGTGTATCAAGCGCGACAAAATGATCTTTTTCTTTGCCCGGTCCCGGCATCATCCCGATGTAGTTACCGCCAACCAGCGCATCAAGCCCGGAAACTCCGGCAAGTGACGCTTTCGGCGTGACCAGCCAGAATTGCGTGCCTTCGCGCAACGCGTCAGACAAATCGCTTTTGATACTCACTTTCACCTGAATCGTGCGCAGATCTTTGGTCAGGCTGATGGATTCCACCGTCCCGACTTCGACGCCCTGATAACGGACAGGCGTGCGGCCCGCAACAATCCCAGCCGCGGACTGGAAATCGATCGTCACCGTCGCGCCGCGCTCCTGATAGTTACTGTAAATCAGCCATCCGGCGATCAGTAAAGCAATAAACGGCAGCAGCCAAAAAGGTGAAATCCGGCGTCTGTGTTTTATCCGTGCTTCAGTCGGTGTATTCGGCGTTTCCTGTTGCATGTGCATCCCAAATCAAGCGGCTATCAAGCCATTCAACGGCAAGAATGGTCAGGATTACGGCAGAGCCAAAGTAAAAGGCTGCCGGTCCCATTGTAAATGACAAAAGCTGGTCACGATTTACCAGCGACATCATTAATGAAATTACAAACAAATCGAGCATTGACCAGCGTCCGATCCAGGTTACCAGCCGTAATAAACGTACGCGCGTTTTCAGTCCCTGAATCGCTTTGAAATGGATACTGAGCAGTAAGGTCAGCATCACGATAACTTTTGTGAAAGGCACCAGAACGCTGGCGATAAAGACAATCGCGGCGATCGGTATATTTCCTGACGTAGCGAGCGACACTACGCCAGAAAAAATGGTGTCCTTCAACTGTTGGCCGTTAGCATAAATAATCGAAATTGGCAGCATGTTGGCGGGGATGAGGAAAATCATCGCCGCAATCAGCGCAGCCCAGGTTTTTTGCAGGCTATGTTTATAGCGTACCCGCATCGGCGTGTGGCAACGAGGACAGCGTCCGCGTTCATCGGGCTGACCGGTGAATTTACAGGATAAACACAGGCGCAGTGAAGTGGGCACGCCCTTTGGCTGGCGCTGTGGATAAAACTCTTCCCACAGTTGTTCGATGTTGAGATTAATCATGGTCAGCGTAACCATCACCGTCATCATCAGATAGGCTGCCAGCGCCACGCCGACATCGATATCCGCATACTCCTTCACTTTGATACTGGCGACGGCCATCCCCACCAGATAAATATCGAGCATAACCCAGTCTTTAAGGCGGTCGAGCATCAGCAGCACGGGTTTTAGATTCATGCCCAGTTTGCTGCCAAAATGCAGATAAAGGATAGAGAGCGCCAGTGTCAGCGGCGCGCCGATAGTGCAAAAAGCGACCATGCTGGCGGTGACCGGATCGCCCTGACGCGACATCTGCCAGATACCTTCGAGCAGGCTGGCGTCAATGCGAGTGCCCAGCAGGCGAATGCTGATTAACGGTTCGGTGTACGCGAACGGCATCAGCAGCAAAATGCTGATTGCGATGGTGATCAGGCGGGGCAGAGAACACACCCGGCCTTTTTCGACTTTTGCATTGCAGCGCGGGCAGTGTGCCGTCTGCGTACGCTTGAGTGCCGGCAGCGAAAACAGATGGTCGCATTCGCTACAGCGCTGGTAGCGAACTTGCGGGATCTGCGCTGATATTGTGTTTATTTTCATAGTACCTGGAGTAGTAAGAATACCTGTTGTTACAATTACGCATCCCCTCAAAGGGGTCAGGCGAGGCCATCAGGCCAAGATCAGCCAGGTTTTTTTGACAAAATAACGTATTATGCGGTCGGCAAACAGTTATTGTAGGCGAGTCTTTTTGATGTCACACAGGATTAACCTTGTTCAAATGGGCATTTAATGCTTATTTTAGAGAGGTTAAGCACACCAGAACGGCTCAGTGCCCTTAGGTTATTATTGGTTACTACATGAATAAAGAAGCATTCTACACGGAATTAAAACGTGATTTGAACGCGTTGATCGCCGGAGAAAACAATTTTATTGCCACTCTGTCGAACGCCAGTGCTTTACTGTTTGAACGTCTTGAAGGCGTCAACTGGGTGGGTTTTTATCTGATGGATGGCACTTCACTGGTGCTGGGTCCATTCCAGGGTAAAATTGCCTGCGTGCGTATTCCAGTGGGAAAAGGCGTATGCGGAACTGCAGTGGCGGAAAATTCCGTTCAGCGTGTGGGCGATGTCCATGCCTTTCCGGGCCACATTGCGTGTGACGCAGCAAGTAATGCTGAGATTGTTCTGCCCATTACGGTGAAAGGAACAGTTATCGGCGTATTAGACATTGATAGCACCGTTTATCAGCGCTTCGATGAAGCCGATGAACAGGGGCTGACAGAGTTAGTCAGCGGGCTTTGCCAGCATCTTGAAAGCTGCGATGCTGAAAAATATGTCAATCTGATCGTAAGTTGATCGTCGGATAACGTGGCATTTAATAATGGCGTCATTATAATGGCGCCTGTTCATGCCTGCGCCGGTTGGCAAACCCGTTGTAATCAGGAAATTTCATGGAAAATCAACCTAAGTTGAACAGTAGTAAAGAAGTCATCGCCTTTTTGGCTGAGCGGTTCCCGCTCTGTTTTACCGCCGAAGGCGAAGCACGCCCATTAAAGATCGGTATCTTTGCGGATTTGGTCGAGCGCGTGCAAGGTGAAGAGAATCTGAGCAAAACTCAGTTACGCTCTGCTCTGCGTCTGTATACCTCAAGCTGGCGCTATCTGTACGGCGTTAAAGTTGGCGCAGAACGCGTTGACCTTGATGGTAATTCATGTGGTGTTCTTGAAGAGCAGCACGTCGAACATGCCCGTAAACAGTTGGAAGAAGCAAAAGCCCGCGTTCAGGCACAACGTGCAGAACAACAGGCTAAGCGTCGTGAAGCCGGTGAAACTACTGAGCCACGTCGTCCACGTCCGGCCGCTAAAAAACCTGCGCCGCGTCGTGAAAATGCGCCCGCTGCTGTGGCTGGTCAGGAAAATCGCAAACCACGTACACCTCGTCCACCGCGTGAGGAAAAACGTGAACCGCGTCATGTGCCAGTAACAGACATTTCAAAACTGCAAATTGGCCAGGAAATCAAAGTCAGAGCAGGACAGAGTGCGATGGATGCTACCGTTTTGGAAATTGCCAAAGACGGTGTTCGCGTTCAACTCTCTTCGGGTCTGGCGATGATCGTGCGCGCAGAACATTTGCAGTTCTGATACGGAGGCCAACTCAGGCATGAACAAATTTGTCAGATTAAGCGTTATCGCAGGTCTGTTAATGGCAGGAGCAGGGCTGGTGAATACCAGCTTTGCAGCGAATGAGAGTGCACCGGTCACTCTCGCTCAACTCCCTGACCTGACACAGGACCCTCAGGACGCCACGGTGAGCGAGCGTGTTACGGCACGCTTTACCCGTTCGCATTATCGTCAATTCGACCTTAATGCAGATTTCTCAGCGAAGATCTTCGACCGTTACCTCAACATGCTCGATTATGGCCATAACGTATTGATGGCTTCTGACGTGGCGCAATTTACTGATAAGCGCGCTACTTTAGGTGAGGAACTGAAAACCGGTCAGTTAACCACGCCATACGCTTTATTCAATCTGGCACAAAAACGTCGCTTTGAGCGCTATGATTATGCGTTGAAAGTGCTCGCCCGCCCGATGGATTTCACTGGCAATGACACGATTGAACTTGATCGCAGCAAGGCCCCGTGGCCAAAAGACCGCGCGGAGCTGGACAAATTGTGGGATGCGAAAGTCAAATATGACGAGCTAAACCTCAAGCTGACCGGTAAAAACGATCAAGAAATTCGCGACGTGCTGTCCAAACGCTATCATTTCGCGATGAAGCGTCTGACGCAAAGCAACAGCGAAGATGTATTCCAGCTGGTAATGAATGCCTTTGCGCATGAAATTGACCCGCACACGAACTACCTTTCCCCGCGCAGTACTGAGCAGTTCAATACCGAAATGAGCCTGTCTCTGGAGGGTATTGGTGCCGTTCTGCAAGGTGACGACGATTATACAGTTATCAACTCAATGGTTGCAGGCGGCCCGGCGGCCAAAAGCAAAGCCATTGCAGTGGGCGATCGCATTGTCGGCGTAGGTCAGGTTCAGGCTGGCAAACCTTCACCAATGGTGGATGTGATCGGCTGGCGTCTCGATGACGTCGTTGCGCTCATCAAAGGGCCGAAAGGCAGCAAAGTTCGCTTGCAGATCCTGCCAGCGGGCAAAAATGCTAAAAATCACGTTATCACGCTGACTCGCGAAAAAATTCGCCTCGAAGACCGTGCAGTCAAAATGACCATCAAAAATGTCGGCTCTGAAAAAGTCGCCGTGATGGACATCCCTGGCTTCTACGTCGGTCTGACTGATGATGTAAAAGTACAGCTGCAGAAGATGGCGAAACAAAACGTCAACAGTCTGGTGATCGATCTACGTACCAACGGCGGCGGCGCACTGACTGAAGCGGTTTCTCTGTCAGGTCTGTTTATCCCAAGTGGCCCTGTTGTGCAGGTTCGCGATAACAACGGCCGCATCCGTCAGGACAGCGATACCGATGGCGTCGTTTATTACAAAGGTCCGCTGGTGGTGCTGGTCGATCGTTTCAGTGCTTCTGCATCTGAGATTTTCGCTGCTGCTATGCAGGATTATGGCCGCGCGTTGATTGTAGGTGAACCTACTTTCGGTAAAGGTACCGTTCAGCAGTACCGTTCGCTGAACCGTATTTACGATCAGATGCTGCGCCCTGAATGGCCGGCGCTGGGTTCCGTGCAATACACTATCCAGAAGTTCTATCGCATCAACGGTGGCAGTACTCAGCGTAAAGGGGTTACCCCAGATATTCTGATGCCAACCGGTATTGAATCGATTGAAACGGGCGAGAAGTTCGAAGATAACGCGCTTCCGTGGGATAGCATTAACGCCGCGACATACAGCAAACTGGGAGACATGAAGCCGTTCCTGCCAGATTTGTTGAAAAATCACGATGCGCGTATTGCGAAAGATCCAGAGTTCCAGTACATCCAGGAAGATATCGCGCGCTACAAAGCCCTTAAAGACAAACGTGATATCGCCTCTCTGAATTACGCCCAGCGTGATAAAGAAGATAAAGAGGATGATGCACTGCGTTTGAACCGCCTGAATGAACGTTTCAAACGTGAAGGTAAAAAACCACTGAAATCTTTGGATGATTTGCCGAAAGATTATGTGGCGCCAGATCCTTATCTTGATGAAGCCGACAATATTGCGGTCGACCTCGGTAAGCTGGAAAAAGCATTGGGTGATCAGGCTCCGGCTGTAAAATAATCAACTTGTAGCATGACGATCACTTTGAAGAAGCGCACTCCGGTGCGCTTTTTTTATGGAACAAAAACAAAAGGGAAACGGCTGTCGGAAAGTCGTGTCCAAAACACCGGGGGTACATGTAAAATAAAATACTTCAAAATGTAAAGTATTGTGATTTTGGGCGACTGTAGTGTGCAGACTCTTGAATCCGTATAAGAAGCCCATAGGATCAGTATTAGCCGGACAGGCTATGTCCCGGTAGTACGACTCAATAAATAATGATGAAGTAACGATGAGGAAATGAAAATTTTATGATGCGTATAGCGTTGTTCCTGATGACTAACCTGGCAGTTATGCTGGTCTTCGGGCTGGTGCTCAGCCTGACAGGCATTCAGTCCAGCAGCGTGCCGGGGCTGATGATCATGGCCGGGCTGTTTGGTTTCGGTGGTTCTATCGTCTCTTTGCTGATGTCTAAGTGGATGGCGTTACGCTCGGTGGGGGGGGAAGTGATCGAGCGGCCGCGTAATGAAACTGAGCGCTGGCTGGTGGAAACCGTTCGCCGGCAGTCTCAGCAGGCGGGCATCGGCATGCCACAGGTCGCGATTTATCACGCACCCGATATTAATGCATTTGCTACGGGGGCGCGCCGTGATGCCTCTCTGGTGGCCGTGAGCACTGGTTTGCTGCAAAGTATGAGTCAGGATGAAGCCGAGGCAGTTATTGCCCACGAAATCAGCCATATTGCTAACGGTGATATGGTCACCATGACGCTGATTCAGGGGGTCGTGAACACCTTTGTTATCTTTATTTCACGTCTGATTGCGCAGGTGGCCTCTGGATTTCTGTCCGGCAACCGTGATGGCGAAGAAAGTGGTAGTGGCAATCCGATGATTTATTTCGCCGTAGCGACAGTGCTGGAGCTGGTGTTCGGGATCCTGGCCAGCATCATCACGATGTGGTTCTCGCGTTACCGTGAGTTCCATGCAGATGCCGGTTCCGCGAAACTGGTTGGTCGTGAAAAAATGATTGCGGCTTTACAGCGCTTGAAAACCAGCCATGAACCACAGGAAGCGGGCAGCATGATGGCGTTTTGTATCAATGGCAAATCCAAGTCGTTCAGTGAGCTCTTTATGTCTCACCCGCCACTGGATAAACGTATTGAAGCGCTGCGCAGCGGCGAATACCTGAAGTAAGCATAACGCGTTATATATAAATGCCCGGCAATTGCCGGGCATTTTGCGTTCTGAGACGTGCTCAGGATTTCATATTTTCAGCTGCTTTCTGACTGCTGGTTTTCTGCGTCATGCGCAGCAGGCTGACCAACGCGCCTGTTCCGGCCAGCATCCCCGCTAAAATCAGCGAAGCGTGTGTACCGTGGGCCGGGAACAGGTTAAACATCAGTGCCACCATCGCCGCCCCCGTGGTTTGACCTAACAGGCGCGCGGTGCCCAGCAGACCGCTGGCACCGCCACTACGGTTACGTGGCGCCGAGGTAATGATGGTGTGATTATTCGGCGACTGGAATAAACCGAATCCTGCGCCGCACAGCAGCATGCGCCAGATGATGTTCAGATGTGAAGGCTCCGGTGGCAGCAAGGAAAGTGAAAACAGTCCGAAAGAAAAGACGATAAGCCCGATACCACCCAGCATTCCGGGGTGATAACGCTCGACCAGACGTCCTGCAATCGGTGCCATCACCATAGTCGCCAGCGGCCACGGTGTCAGCAGTAAACCGGTATCCACCGAATTCAGTCCGAGCGTATTTTGCAAGAAGAAGGGCAGTGAAACGAATGCCAGCATTTGCGCGCTGAAGGAACAAAGTGACGTGCCCAGCGACAGGCTGAAAATTGGGATACGCAGCAAATCCACCGGCAGCAGAGGGAAAGGTTGAGAGAGCTGACGGCGCACAAAGAACCAGCCAACAATCAGCAATGCAACCACTTCCCCCAGAATCAGCATATGATTCTGGCCCTGAGCAAAACCACTGATGGCGATGATCAGCAACCCAAAGGTCAGGGCATTCATTACGCTGCTGGTAAAATCAAATCGTTGCCCCTGGCTACGCGTCGAGTTCGGAGGAAGAAACTTTAACCCAAGCAGCAGGGCGGCAATCCCGATAGGGACGTTGATGGCAAACAGCCACTGCCATGAGGCTACCGACAGGATCCCTGCGGCGATAGTCGGCCCGGCGGCAGACGAGACAGCAACAATCAGTGCATTAATCCCCACGCCTCGCCCCAGAAAGCGTTGCGGATAGATAATCCTGATGAGCGCTGTATTTACACTCATGATTGCCGCTGCGCCGAATCCCTGCAATACGCGGGCGATAGTCAGCGTGGTCAGTGAGTCCGACAGCGCGCAAAACAGCGACGTAATACTAAACACCAGCAGACCCGTTTGATAGATACGACGGTAACCGAAAATATCCCCTAATGAGGCGAGAGAAAGTAGCGAGATGGTAATCGCCAACTGGTAGGCGTTCACCACCCAAATAGACGCTGCCGGACTTGCGTGGAAATCATTAGCAATCGTCGGCAAAGCGACATTGGCAATAGCGCCATCAAGCACGGAAACGGTGATGCCCAGAGCGATAGCCAGAATCGCCCCGTATCGCTGGGGAACGGGAAGCCCGTCATTGGGTATTGTAGTCGTCGTCATATGGTCTGCAGCACGTTGTCATCAATGAGGGTAATATTACTACGCTAATCAACCTAAAGTGACAACAGTCACAGTCTGTGACGATTTAATGGGGTGATGCAGATTCTGAAACGGGGTTAACAGTTCTTACATTGCCGTTCAATCCCCTGATTGCTTCTGTGTGATGCTTGCCACTATAATAAAAACTACGTTCTATTTTTTTTGAAACAAAACCAACGCGAGCAGGTAATTCATTCTATGGCTATCGCAGATCTTGATAAGCAACCCGATTCCGTTTCCTCTGTCCTGAAAGTTTTTGGTATTTTGCAGGCGCTGGGCGAAGAGCGCGAGATTGGTATCACTGAACTTTCTCAACGCGTGATGATGTCAAAAAGCACGGTGTATCGTTTCTTACAGACGATGAAATCTTTGGGATACGTCGCGCAGGAAGGGGAATCAGAAAAATACTCGCTGACCCTCAAGTTGTTTGAACTGGGCGCGAAGGCGTTGCAAAACGTCGATTTGATCCGCAGTGCTGATATTCAGATGCGTGAATTGTCCCGTCTGACGCGTGAAACTATCCACCTAGGCGCGCTGGATGAAGACGGCATTGTTTACATCCACAAAATCGATTCAATGTATAACCTGCGTATGCATTCCCGTATCGGTCGCCGTAACCCGCTGCACACCACCGCTATTGGTAAAGTGCTGATGGCGTGGGGCGATAAAGCTGAAGTTAGTGCGCTGTTGCAGGAAATTGAATTTACCCGCAGTACTGAAAACACCATTATGAATGCCGCTGATTTACAGACGGCGCTGGATCAGGTGCGTGTGCAAGGTTACGGTGAGGATAATGAAGAGCAGGAGCAGGGACTTCGTTGTATCGCTGTGCCGGTTTTTGACCGCTTCGGCGTGGTGATTGCGGGATTGAGTATTTCCTTCCCGACTATTCGTTTCTCTGAAGAAAGTAAGACTGACTACGTTGCTATGCTACACACGGCGGCACGCAATATTTCAGAGCAGATTGGTTTCCACGACTACCCGTTCTGATTATTAAACTTTGCACAGAGCAGTGACGCATAAAAAAACCGAAGCCCAGGCTTCGGTTTTTTGTTTTTAAACGTCGAGAACTTAGCGGTGTGCCAGTTCAGCCGTCTCTTCCGAATCCATCACCGTTTTATCGGTTTGTTTCAGGATCTGGCTGGTGATGGTACCGGCGGTCATTGAACCACTGACGTTCAGCGCAGTACGCCCCATGTCTATCAGAGGCTCAACGGAAATCAGCAGCGCGACCAGTGTGACCGGCAGGCCCATTGCTGGCAATACTATCAGCGCAGCGAAGGTTGCACCGCCACCGACGCCTGCAACACCCGCAGAACTTAGTGTTACGATACCTACCAATGTTGCAATCCATACAGGATCAAATGGGTTGATACCTACAGTTGGGGCAACCATCACGGCCAGCATGGTCGGATATAGACCGGCACAGCCATTCTGGCCAATAGTGGCACCGAAGGAGGCTGCAAAGCTGGCGATAGATTCCGGAATACCCAGACGACGGGTTTGCGCTTCCACGCTCAGCGGGATAGTGGCTGCGCTTGAACGACTGGTGAACGCGAAGGTCAGCACCGGCCAGACTTTACGGAAAAATTTCGCCGGGTTAACGCCGGTGAAGGACAGCAGGACTGCGTGGACGACGAACATAATCGCCAGACCCAGATATGAAGCCACCACGAAGCTGCCCAGCTTGACGATATCCTGAATGTTCGAGCCTGCCACCACTTTGGTCATCAAAGCCAGCACGCCGTACGGAGTCAGTTTCATCACCAGACGCACCAGCTTCATTACCCACGCCTGCAGGGTGTCAATGAAGACCAGAACGCGAGGGCCTTTTTCCGCATCATCTTTTACCAGTTGCAAGGCTGCAACGCCCACGAACGCGGCGAAGATCACGACACTGATGATTGAGGTTGGGCTTGCACCGGTCAGATCGGCAAACGGGTTTTTAGGTATAAAGGAAAGGATTAGCTGTGGAACGCTCAGGTCTGCCACTTTGCCGACATAGTTAGACTGAATGGCGGTCAGACGCGCCGTTTCCTGTGTACCCTGCACCAGACCTTCCGCGGTCAGGCCGAACAGACCAGTCACAAAGATACCGACCAGAGAGGCGATAAGCGTGGTGAACAGCAGAGTTCCGATGGTCAGGAAACTGATTTTACCTAATGAGGACGCATTATGTAATTTCGCAACCGCACTTAAGATAGATACGAACACCAGCGGCATCACGATCATTTGCAGCAACTGCACATAACCATTACCGACGATGTTAAACCAGGTAATTGACGTTTTCAGTACCGGGTCATCAGAGCCGTAAATCAGCTGCAGCGCCAGACCAAAAACCACACCGAGTCCCAGACCAGCCAGAACTTTTTTTGCCAGACTCCACTGCTTGTGACGGGTTTGCGCCAGCAGTATAAGCAAAGCAACAAAAACCACTACGTTAAGAACGAGCGGAAGATTCATACCAAACTCCAGACTTATAGTTTTATATTTTAAACGGGTGTTCCAAAAAGGATTGCACCATCCCATAGCGTTGGAGTGAAGAATATCAGTTTGGGTGCCCGATCATTTATATCCAAAAAGAATGCTTTATAACTTTTTGGCTATATTTGTATTAATTATCACCGGATTGCGGCTATTTCATGCTGATCAAACAAATAGCTTCAGCAGATGATTAAATATCTCGGGATTGATTGCACCAATGATGGGCGTCCAGTCGGGCCAGAACAAAGTAAATCCGACCAGCATCAGGCAAAGCGTGCGCTCCAGCTGATTGCCTTTCTGACTGTTAATAATTGGCAAGCGAAAACGCCAGCGGCAAGGCCAGAGCAGAGGAACACCCGCAGGCGTCAGCATATCGGCAAGAATATGACTGAGATAGCCAATGACCATGGCATGAAATGCATCCGCCGGGATAACCCAGTTGTGGGGGAAATGAGTACGTAAAAGAAAAATACCGCCGATGACGGCCAGCAGACTGTGCGTAAAGCCGCGATGCCCGAAAGCGCGGGCAATCGGATGGGAAATCCATTTCAGGCGCTGGCCTATCAGTGATTTTGGGTGATCAATGTCTGGGAGCAGGCACGTCAGTAAAGACCCTGGGATAATATGCCACCAGTCGCCGTGCGCCAGCTCGGGTGAGAGCTGCGCCTTCTTGGCAAATACCGCACAGGCGATAGAAAAAATGAGGTGGCCTTCCGCCGTCATGACGCGTCCGAACTGGATAACTGTTATTTTATCCAGTATAAGTGAAACTGTCACAATGTTGGAAGCGGAACCCTGTAACTAATTGTCAACGGATTGATTAAATGGGGAAAGACGTATAAAAATACGTCTTAAAATTGTCACGTATGTTTTTCAGCGAGCCAGCCAGCCTCCGTCGACGGCGATGGTGTAGCCATTGACATAATCTGAAGCTTTGGAGGACAGGAAAACGACCGGCCCCATCACGTCCTCCGGCAAACCCCAGCGCCCCGCCGGGATACGATCGAGAATCTCTTTGCTGCGCTCACCGTCCGAGCGAAGTTGCTCAGTATTATTGGTCGCCATATACCCTGGGGCAATCGCATTCACGTTGACATTGTGCTTCGCCCATTCATTGGCCATCAGTCGCGTCAGACCCATCACCGCGCTTTTCGATGCCGTGTAAGAGGGCACACGTATTCCGCCCTGGTAAGACAACATCGACGCGATATTAATGATCTTGCCGCCATTGCCTTGTTTGATGAACTGTTTCGCGACCGCCTGCGACATAAAGAACAGTGTTTTGCTGTTGACGTTCATCACGTCATCCCAGTTTTTCTCACTGAATTCGATGGCGTCTTCACGGCGGATAATCCCGGCATTGTTAACCAGAATATCGATATGGCCGAATTCTCGGATCGCTTGTTCTATCAGCTCTGGAATGCCCTGAATGCTGCTCAGGTCGGCGCGCAAATCGAGGAAACGACGACCGGTTGCGGCGATTTTTTCAGCTGTTTCACTTGGCTCAGATACATTGATGCCAATGATGTCACAACCGGCCTGAGCCAGTCCGAGCGCCATTCCTTGCCCAAGCCCGGTATTGCAACCGGTCACGATGGCGACTTTGCCAGTTAATTCAAACGCATTGAGGATCATAATCAGAATCTCTTTTGCAACGGCGCATTCGCCTGAAAGATAAGAAGGCTCCGCACGGTTGTGACGAAGCCACTGGGTTAGCGAATTTCGCTGACTTTGACGTGGTCCATGTCGTCGAATACCTGGTTTTCACCAACCATTCCCCAGATAAATGTGTAGTTTTTCGTCCCTACGCCCGCATGAATTGACCAGCTCGGGGAGATCACCGCCTGCTCGTTGTGAACGAGCAGATGGCGTGTTTCCTGCGGTTGCCCCATCATGTGGAAGACTGCGGTTTCTTCTTCCATATTGAAGTAGAAATACACTTCCATACGACGCTCATGGGTGTGGCACGGCATGGTATTCCACAGGCTGCCTTCTTCCAGTTTGGTCAACCCCATGGTCAGCTGGCAGGTTTCCAGAACGTCCGGCACGATGAATTTGTTGATGGTACGGCGGTTGCTGGTGGCTGCATCGCCGATGGTTTGTGGAGAGGCCTCTGCCAGCGTGATTTTTTTGTCAGGGAACGTGGTGTGGGCCGGAGCGCTGTTGTAGTAAAACTTGGCCGGTTTTGCTGCATCAATGCTGCTAAATTCCACCTGTTTAGCACCTTTGCCGACGTAGAGCGCTTCTTCATGACCAATTTCATAAGTTGTGCCATCGACAACGATGACGCCCGGCCCGCCGATATTGATCACACCCAGTTCACGGCGTTCAAGGAAATAGCTTACGCCAAGCTGCTTACCGACTTCATCTCCGACAGAGACTGTTTTTTCAGCAGGCATCACGCCGCCTACAATAATGCGGTCGATATGGCTGTATGTCATGGTGTAGGCATTTCTCTCGAAGATCTTCTCGATGAGAAATTCGCGGCGTAACTCAGCGGTATCAAGGGTTTTAGCGTGATCGCTGTGAATGCTTTGACGAACTTGCATGTCGTGCCTCTCGTGCGTTGTGATGTGCATATAAAGGAGGACTTACCGGGCTAGTCTGACCGTTGCGTGGCAGTGACAGCTTACAGAAGCAGGAGAGCTCCCGGCTCGTCCGTATTGCAGAAAGCATAAGGACATTGGCATGTGAATTCAATAAAAATGAAATAACGTTTTATTTATTTATGAGTCAGCTCAAGATTTCCGAAATTAATCGACCAAGAGGGGAAGGGAATTCGAAAGGGAGCGAGGAGGAAATCAACGGCGCAACAGTGAATTTCAGTCTGCTGCGCCTGAGAGTCAGCGGATATGCGCGGGTATTAATTCCTCCAGTGAGGACAATTTGGTATCAGCCAGCGCCCAGCGAGGGTCGGCGCAAAATTCATGGGCCGGGACCACAATTGAACGCATACGTGCCGCTTTGGTAGCGATCATCCCGTTAAAGGAATCCTCCAGCGTCACACAGTTCAGCGGATCGACCTGCAACTCTGCGGCAGCGAGCAGGTACACTTCCGGATGGGGCTTGCTATAGGGCAGTTTTTCGGCAGAAACGCGCACCTGAAAGTACGAATGCAGGTTGAACATTTCCAGCACAGTATCAAGCATGTGCAGCGGCGACGCGGAAGCCAGTCCGATTTTCAGTCCCTGATCTCGGCACAGTTCCAGCGCATGCGTCACGCCGGGTAGCAGTGGCCGGGTTTGCTCAACCAGTTCGATGGTGCGGGCGATGACCATCGCCGAGGTTTCTTCCTGATTCGGCCCCTGCCAAGGCAGCGCCTGATACCACATCCGCACCACCTGATCGATGCGCAGGCCAAGTGTATCCGGCAGTAAATGCCGCTGTGTGATATCCACACCCAGACTGCTGAACACATCAAGCTCTGCCTGAACCCATAAAGGTTCAGAATCAATTAACAGACCATCCATATCGAAAATTGCGGCATTAACAGGGCGTATGTAAGCCATGCGGGTGAACTCCGTATCAGTGAAAGAAATGCTACTCTATCACTGGCGGTGAAAGGGATAAATCCGTTGGCAAAATTCCTAAAGGGGCCATTTTTGGCGAGCTGTGGTGCTAACTGATTAAAATGATGAGCAGAGCAGACCTTCTGTGGGTAAACTTAGCCGTTGATAAAGACGTCCTAACAAGGGGAATTCATGACGTACCAACAAGCTGGACGTGTCGCAGTCCTTAAAAGGATTGCAGGATGGGTAATTTTCATCCCTGCGCTGCTTTCTACACTGATTTCATTGCTTACTTTTATTAATGAGCATACTAAGGCTCAACAGGGCATCAATGCGGTGATGCTGGATTTCGTCCATGTCATGGTGGATATGGTACGATTTAATACCACTTTTCTTAATGTGTTCTGGTACAACTCGCCGGTGCCGTCTTTAGGCCAGGGGATGACCAGTGCGAACATTATGTTCTTCATTATTTATTGGCTAATTTTTGTCGGTCTGGCGCTTCAGGCGTCCGGTGCAAGAATGTCACGTCAGGTGAAACATATCCGAGAAGGCATACAGGATCAGCTAATTCTGGAGCAGGCCAAAGGCGCAGAAGGGCGCACGCGTCCTCAGATTGAAGAACGGATTGTGATACCGCGGCATACTATTTTTGTGCAATATTTTCCGCTGTATATTCTGCCGATTATCATTGCCGTTATCGGCTATTTCATTTTGAAATTGTTGGGTTTACTGGTTTAGCAGATCATGAATTCCGCGAGCCAATAAAGCGATTTTTTTGCATAAATAAGGCCTGAATATTTTAACCATTCAGGCCTTATTTGTTTGAGTTTTCACTTATCTATCCTGCTAATTAGTATTATCGTGTAGCAATCTCTCTACGGCGCGTTGGGCCACCATCTGATGCTGCCCACCGAATAAATTACTGCGATTGAGCAAATAATATAACTGGTATATTTGCTGCCTCGAAATGAAGTCATCGGGCAGCGGGGTCTTACTCTGATAGCCATCATAAAGCTGGGGAGGCA
Organism: Enterobacteriaceae bacterium Kacie_13; assembly: GCA_013457415.1. NCBI lineage: Bacteria > Pseudomonadati > Pseudomonadota > Gammaproteobacteria > Enterobacterales > Enterobacteriaceae > Enterobacteriaceae bacterium Kacie_13. Next base: position 2,859,846 of record CP045665.1, on the reverse strand, counting down.
CATTCGGATACAACGGCAGCATCGCCAGATCGCACTCCCGATCGCCCCAATAACAGGCGGGATCGAAAATCACCGGACCGTTATCTGAAAGGCCACAGTTATGCGGCCATAAATCGCCGTGCAGCAAAGAAGGCTGGGGCTGATGATTTTGCAGACGGGCATGAACCCTGGCGGTTATGTCTTCGATATTTCCAAACACCATGCCTTTTTCAGCCGCCAGCTGTAACTGCCAGCCGATGCGCTGCTCAGCGAAAAATGTCGCCCAGCGCCTTTGCCAGCTATTAGGTTGAGGGAGTGTCGCCAGCTCATTATCGAAATCCAGCCCAAACTGTAGCTGTTCACTCCACTGATGCAGTGCTGCGAGCTGCTGACCTAATAAATAGGCGTTGTGAGCATCAAGCGGTTTTAGGGGAATGTATTCCAGTAGCAGAAAACTGTAATCGCGATCGCTGCCTACCCCATAAACTTCTGGAACGCGCACGGTCTGGCTGCGGGCGAGCAGGGCGAGCTGATCGGCCTCGGCAGCGAAAATAGGTAACATTTCACGCGCGTTGCATTTCACAAATACATCCCTGTCACCGTAACTCAGCCGCCAGGCGGGATGAATTTCTCCTCCCGGAAGCTCAACACGTTCGCGGATTTCTGCACTGCCCAGATGTTCACTCAACAAACGATTGACGGCTTGCCACATGGTATCACCCCTTCTGACTGGCCCGATAATTCATTAAGTTAGCGTTTTTTTCGCCTCAAAAACCTGATCCTGCGCACGGCTGAATCAGAATAAGGCGTTATTTTACGCAATGTAAACATTGGCGAAATTGAGCTTTCAGGTAATGAAAAAGACAATTTAAGAATATGTGAAGTGAAACAGGTTTTATTAGCAGAATTGTCTTATCGACATGCTTCTAACCCCCTTATTTAACAAAACAATATTAATAATAGACTAAAAAGATATTTAGGTGTGGGAAGAAGATGTATATGCTACATCTCGTCCAAGTCGCGAGAGAGATAATGTGAAACTAAACATTCTTTATTTGATGGCTGCGCTATTACTGGCGGGGTGCGCTAAAGAAACGCCGGTTCAGACGACGCACTTTTTGAAACCAACACCGCCATCGCGGGCTGATACTTCATTAATGCATCAGGGACCTTACGGCGAAGTTATTCGTCAGGCGGCAAGCACTTACGGCGTAGATGAAACACTGGTTAAAGCCATCATTCAGGTCGAATCTGGATATAACCCAACCGTTGTCAGTAAATCGAATGCGATTGGGTTAATGCAGCTAAAGGCCTCAACGGCAGGACGCGATGCCTACCGGATGAAAGGACGCTATGGTCAGCCCTCACCGCGTGATCTTAAAGATCCCGCGGTAAATATCGATCTGGGTACGGCATATCTCAGCATTTTGCAGCAACAACTGGCAGGAATTAACAATCCTGAGACGCGTCGTTATGCGACGACCGTGGCGTATGTCAACGGTGCCGGGGCACTGCTGAGAACTTTCGCGAAAGATAAGACCTTCGCGATTGCTCAAATCAATCAGATGTCGCCAACCGAGTTTTATCAGCACGTCCAGAAAAAACACCCGGCGCCGCAGGCTCCGCGTTATTTGTGGAAAGTGAACAACGCTTATCTGGCTATGCGATAAGCGTGTCGTGCCTTCTGCCAGCAGCTCAGGCTGCTGGCGGGAAGTGAGTAATAATCTCACTGATACCGTTAATCACGAACTGCACGCCCATGCAAACCAGCAAGAATCCCATCAGTCTTGAAATCGCTTCAATACCACTTTTCCCAACCAAACGCATAATTGCGCCAGAGCTGCGCAGCGTCAGCCATAAAATCAGGCTAACCAGGAAGAAAATCATCACCGGCGCCACCATAATTACCCAATGCGGGAAATCAACACCGTCTTTAATCGTGGACGCACTGCTGATAATCATCGCAATTGTACCCGGCCCGGCTGTGCTAGGCATGGCCAGCGGCACAAACGCAATGTTTGGCGAGTCCTGCCTTTTCATCTCTTCGGTTTTGTTTTCCATCAGCACTTTCTCTTCCACGTGTTGCTGAGGGAAAAGCATCCTGAAGCCGATAAAGGTGACAATAAGCCCCCCCGCGATACGCAGACCGGGAATAGAAATACCAAAAGTATTCATCACTACCTGTCCGGCGTAATAAGCCACCATCATGATGATAAAAACGTATACCGAGGCCATCAGCGATTGCTGGTTTCTCTCCTGTGCGGTCATATTCCCGGAAAGACCGAGTAATAAAGCTACGGTCGTGAGCGGGTTCGCTAAAGGCAGAATCACCACCAAACCTAATCCAATTGCCTGAAATAACTGGCCGACTTCTGTCATAAATTTCCCTTTTAATGTGCGTCTTTCGATTACCTTAGCTGCTTCGGGAATGATTACACGAAAAATATCCGCACTAAGCAACAGAGGTTGCTGGAAATGCGCACTTTACGGGTGGTAAACTCTCCGCCTGTTTTCACGTCGCATCCCGATACGACACTGTGATGTATTCAGGGTGTTTATATTCGGCAAGGTAAAGCTGAATAGCGTGAATAACTATACGAATTCAAACTCAAATATTTTTCTAGATGTGCTCTGTCGTGTGGGGCACCACTGTAGATTAAGGAATTAACATGCCTGTTATTACTCTTCCTGACGGAAGCCAGCGCGTTTTTGATCGTCCCGTTTCTCCTCTTGATGTTGCCCTTGATATCGGTCCTGGTCTGGCGAAAGCCTGTATCGCTGGCCGCGTAAATGGGGAACTGGTCGATGCTACTGACCTTATCGAGGCTGATGCGCAACTGGCGATCATTACCACTAAAGACGAAGCCGGTCTTGAAATTCTGCGCCACTCCTGTGCGCACCTTTTGGGTCATGCCATTAAACAATTGTGGCCAGACACCAAAATGGCTATTGGTCCGGTTATCGATAATGGCTTCTACTACGACGTTGATTTAGATCGTACGTTGACTCAGGAAGACATCGAACTGCTTGAAAAGCGCATGCACGAACTGGCTGAGAAGAATTACGACGTTATCAAAAAGAAAGTCAGCTGGCAGGAAGCGCGCGATACCTTTGCAAGCCGTGGCGAAGAATACAAAGTGGCAATCCTGGATGAAAACATCAGTCATGATGACCGTCCTGGTCTGTATCACCACGAAGAATACGTCGATATGTGCCGTGGTCCTCACGTCCCGAATATGCGTTTCTGCCATCATTTCAAATTGCAGAAAACCTCCGGTGCGTACTGGCGTGGCAACAGTGACAACAAAATGCTGCAACGTATCTACGGCACAGCATGGGCTGAGAAAAAACAACTTAATGCCTACCTGCAGCGTCTGGAAGAAGCTGGCAAGCGCGATCACCGTAAAATCGGTAAGCAACTTGACCTGTACCATATGCAGGAAGAAGCACCAGGCATGGTTTTCTGGCACAATGACGGCTGGACCATTTTCCGTGAACTGGAAGCCTTCGTACGCATGAAACTGAAGTCTTATGACTATCAGGAAGTGAAAGGTCCATTTATGATGGACCGCGTACTGTGGGAAAAAACAGGTCACTGGGAAAACTACAAAGAAGCGATGTTCACCACATCTTCTGAAAATCGTGAATATTGCATCAAACCAATGAACTGCCCCGGCCATGTACAGATCTTCAATCAGGGTCTGAAATCTTACCGTGATTTGCCGCTGCGTATGGCTGAGTTCGGCAGCTGCCACCGTAACGAACCATCAGGCGCATTGCATGGTCTGATGCGCGTTCGTGGTTTCACTCAGGATGATGCCCATATCTTCTGTACAGAAGAGCAGGTACGTGATGAAGTGAACAGCTGTATCCGCATGGTCTACGACATGTACAGCACTTTTGGTTTCCAGAAGATTGTGGTGAAATTATCCACCCGTCCTGAGAAGCGCATTGGTACTGACGAAATGTGGACTCGCGCTGAGGATGACCTCGCGGCAGCACTGACTGAAAACGACATTCCGTTCGATTATCAGCCGGGTGAAGGTGCGTTCTACGGTCCAAAAATTGAATTTACCTTGTACGATTGTTTGGATCGTGCGTGGCAGTGTGGTACCGTGCAGCTCGACTTTTCATTACCTGGTCGTTTGAACGCCTCGTATATTGGCGAAAGCAACGACCGTCAGGTTCCGGTAATGATTCACCGTGCTATTCTGGGTTCAATGGAGCGCTTCATTGGTATTCTGACTGAAGAATACGCAGGCTTCTTCCCAACATGGATGGCACCGGTACAGGTAGTGATCATGAATATCACTGATACACAAGCTACCTATGTCGAAGAATTAACCAAAAAACTGCAAGATGCAGGCATTCGCGTTAAAGCCGACTTGAGAAATGAGAAGATTGGCTTTAAAATTCGCGAACACACGCTACGCCGTGTTCCTTATATGTTAGTTTGTGGCGATAAAGAGGTCGAAGCAGGCAAAGTTGCCGTTCGTACTCGCCGCGGCAAAGACTTAGGAAGCATGGATGTTAGCGAAGTCGTTGACAAACTGCTGGCGGAAATCCGCAGCAGAAGTCTTCATCAACTGGAGGAATAAAGTATTAAAGGCGGAAAACGAGTTCAACCGGCGCGTCCTAATCGCATTAACAAAGAGATTCGCGCGCAAGAAGTTCGCCTCACCGGCGTCGATGGCGAGCAGATTGGTATTGTCAGTCTGAATGAAGCTCTTGAAAAAGCTGAGGAAGCGGGCGTCGATTTAGTAGAAATCAGTCCGAATGCCGAGCCGCCAGTTTGTCGAATCATGGATTACGGCAAATTCCTCTACGAGAAGAGCAAGTCGACTAAAGAGCAGAAGAAGAAACAAAAAGTTATTCAGGTTAAGGAAATTAAATTCCGACCTGGTACCGATGATGGCGACTATCAGGTCAAACTACGCAACCTGATTCGCTTTCTGGAAGATGGCGATAAAGCCAAAATCACCCTGCGGTTCCGTGGGCGTGAAATGGCGCACCAACAGATCGGTATGGAAGTGCTTAACCGCGTCCGTAAAGACCTGTGTGAAGATTCTGAACTGGCCGTTGTCGAATCCTTCCCTACGAAGATCGAAGGTCGTCAGATGATCATGGTGCTCGCACCTAAGAAGAAACAGTAAGGCTTCCAAGTAATCCTGCTGCGCGGTGTTCGCACCGCGTATGCTGGATTCGCCTTTCTGATTCATGTTAATAACAATGCGAAGTGGAATGTAAAATGCCAAAGATCAAAACAGTACGCGGCGCCGCTAAACGCTTCAAAAAAACCGCTAACGGTGGTTTTAAGCGTAAGCACGCTAACCTGCGTCATATTCTGACCAAAAAAGCTACTAAGCGTAAACGTCACTTGCGTCCAAAAGGCATGGTATCCAAGAACGATTTGGGCCTTGTCTCTGCATGTCTGCCGTACGCATAAATACACTTTTTTTCATCTAGAATATAAAACTCAGGAGAGCATATGGCTCGCGTAAAACGTGGTGTGATTGCACGTGCACGTCACAAGAAAATTTTAAAGCAGGCGAAAGGTTACTACGGTGCCCGTTCGCGCGTATATCGTGTTGCATTCCAGGCTGTTATCAAAGCTGGTCAATACGCTTACCGTGACCGTCGTCAAAAGAAACGTCAGTTCCGTCAGCTGTGGATCGCGCGTATCAACGCAGCAGCTCGTCAGAACGACATGTCTTACAGCAAATTCATTAACGGCTTGAAAAAAGCTTCTATTGAAATTGACCGTAAGATTTTGGCTGACATCGCAGTCTTCGACAAAGTGGTATTTGCCGCTCTGGTTGAGAAAGCGAAAGCAGCACTGGCGTAAGTCAGGTGAAAGAGGGAGCTTGCTCCCTCTTTTATATTTTGTGTTTGAAAACAACCTGATTCGTTGTGTAGTATCGTCAACGTCGCTTCATTCCCGATTCAAGAGTTTGATCAACAAGGTAACGCAAGCATGAATGCTGCTATTTTCCGTTTCTTTTTTTACTTTAGCGCCTGACTCAGGAAGGCTTTCGCGCGTAAGAGAAGAAACGAAAAGTAGCGCCTAAGCCTCCCCCGTGGAGGCTTTTTTGTATCTGTGCTTTATACACTAAGGTTCAGGGTCAAAATCGCGCCCCTGATTAATCACGGTTATTTTACATCGGGCCATATTGGCCAGAAAGAAGAGGAAAGCAATGCCACATCTCGCAGAGCTGGTTGCCAACGCCAAGGCAGCCGTAGAGAGTGCTCAGGATATCGCCACGTTGGATAACGTGCGTGTCGAATATCTGGGTAAGAAAGGCCACCTGACACTCCAGATGACGACCCTCCGTGACTTGCCAGCGGATGAACGCCCGGCAGCGGGTGCAGTGATCAATGAAGCGAAAACGCAGGTTCAGGAAGCTCTGAATGCGCGTAAAAATACGCTGGAGTCTGCAGTACTGAATGCCCGCCTGGCGGAAGAGACGATCGACGTTTCCCTGCCAGGCCGCCGTATGGAAAACGGTGGTTTGCATCCGGTGACCCGTACTATCGACCGCATTGAAACCTTCTTCGGTGAATTAGGCTTTACCGTGGAAACCGGTCCGGAAATTGAAGATGATTATCATAACTTTGATGCCCTGAATATTCCCGCTCACCATCCGGCACGCGCAGACCACGACACCTTCTGGTTTGATGCGAAACGCCTGCTGCGTACGCAGACATCCGGTGTGCAGATCCGTACCATGAAAGACCAGCAACCGCCGATCCGTATTATCGCGCCGGGCCGCGTTTATCGTAACGATTACGATCAGACGCATACCCCGATGTTCCATCAGATGGAAGGCCTGATTGTTGATAAAGACATCAGCTTCTCCAATCTGAAAGGCACGCTGCACGATTTCCTGAACAACTTCTTTGAAGCAGATTTGCAGATCCGTTTTCGTCCTTCCTATTTCCCGTTTACCGAGCCCTCTGCGGAAGTTGACGTGATGGGCAAAAACGGCAAATGGCTGGAAGTGCTTGGCTGCGGCATGGTGCACCCGAACGTGTTGCGTAACGTAGGCATCGATCCAGAAGTGTATTCCGGTTTTGCCTTCGGTATGGGCATGGAACGTCTGACCATGTTGCGTTACGGCGTGACTGATTTGCGTGCATTCTTCGAAAACGATCTGCGTTTCCTCAAACAGTTTAAGTAAGGCGGGATTATCACATGAAATTCAGTGAACTCTGGTTGCGTGAGTGGGTAAACCCAGCCATCAGCAGCGAAGCATTATCCGACCAAATCACCATGGCCGGTCTGGAAGTTGACGGCGTGGATCCTGTTGCCGGTGCATTCAACGGCGTCGTAGTTGGCGAAGTGGTCGAGTGCGGTCAGCACCCTAATGCTGATAAATTGCGTGTAACAAAAGTGAACGTGGGCGGTGACCGTCTGCTGGACATCGTGTGTGGCGCACCAAACTGTCGTCAGGGCCTGAAAGTTGCCGTGGCGACGGTCGGAGCTGTACTGCCGGGCGATTTCAAGATCAAAGCCGCCAAATTGCGCGGTGAGCCTTCGGAAGGGATGTTGTGCTCATTCTCTGAGCTTGGAATTTCTGAAGATCACGACGGGATCATCGAGCTGCCGCTGGATGCGCCGATCGGGACAGATATCCGCGAATTCCTGGAACTAGACGACAACACCATCGAAATCAGCGTTACGCCAAACCGCGCTGATTGCCTCGGAATCATCGGCGTAGCCCGTGATGTTGCTGTGGTTAACCAATTGCCGTTGGTTGAACCTGAGATGAATCCGGTTGCAGCGACTATTGATGCCTCCATGTCTATCGATGTTCAGGCACCTGATGCCTGCCCGCGCTATTTAGGCCGCGTGGTGAAAGGCATTAATGTTAAAGCGCCAACGCCATTGTGGATGCGCGAAAAACTGCGTCGCTGTGGCACCCGTTCAATTGATGCTGTAGTGGATATCACTAACTACGTGCTGCTTGAGCTGGGTCAGCCAATGCACGCCTTCGATCTTAGCCGTATCAACGGCGGTATCGTGGTGCGTATGGCGAAGAAAGATGAAGCGCTTACGCTGCTTGACGGCACCGAAGCTAAGCTAAAAGAAGATACGCTGGTTATTGCCGATCACGACAAAGCGCTGGCGATGGCCGGTATCTTTGGTGGTGAGCATTCTGGCGTGAATGACGAAACACAGGACGTTCTCCTGGAGTCTGCATTCTTTGCTCCGCTGTCGATCACTGGCCGCGCGCGCCGTCAGGGTTTGCATACTGATGCTTCGCATCGTTATGAGCGTGGCGTTGACCCTGACCTGCAACACAAAGCCATTGAGCGCGCTACCGCGTTGCTGCTGAACATTTGTGGCGGTGAAGCCGGTCCGGTAATTGATGTGACTTCTCAGGCTCATCTGCCGAAAGCCGCGACTATTACCCTGCGTCGTGAAAAACTGGATCGTCTGATTGGCCACCATGTTGAAGATGCGCAGGTCACGGACATTCTGACCCGTCTGGGTTGTAAGGTTGAGCATAAAGGCGATCACTGGGTAGCTGTGGCACCAAGCTGGCGCTTCGACATGCAAATCGAAGAAGATTTGGTGGAAGAAGTTGCCCGTATTTACGGCTACAACAACATTCCTGATGTTCCGGTGAAAGCTAATCTGGAAATGACCAAACATCGCGAAGCCACTCTCTCGTTGAAACGTGTGAAAAATCTGCTGGTTGACCGCGGTTTCCAGGAAGCGATCACCTATAGTTTTGTTGATCCTAAAGTGCAGGCATTGCTGCATCCGGGCGAAGAAGCGCTGATTCTGCCAAGCCCAATTTCGGTAGAAATGTCAGCCATGCGCCTTTCCCTGTGGTCAGGTCTGCTGACTGCAGTGGTCAACAACCAGAACCGTCAGCAAAGTCGCGTACGTTTATTCGAAAGCGGCCTGCGCTTTGTGCCTGATACTCAAGCTGATTTAGGCATTCGTCAGGACGTCATGCTGTCAGGTGTGATTTCTGGTAATAAAAATGAAGAGCATTGGGATCTGGCGCGTCAGGCCGTTGACTACTACGATTTGAAAGGTGATCTTGAAGCGATTCTTGAGCTTACCGGTAAAATGAACGACGTGCAGTTCCGGGTTGAAGCAAACCCAGCGCTGCATCCGGGGCAGAGCGCTGCGATTTATTTACGCGGCGAACGTATTGGTTTCATTGGTGTAGTCCACCCTGAGCTCGAACGTAAACTCGATCTCAATGGCCGTACCGTGGTCTTCGAAATGCTGTGGAATAAGGTCGCAGACCGCGTACTGCCTGATGCGAAAGAGATTTCCCGCTTCCCGGCGAACCGCCGTGACATCGCTGTTGTTGTGGCTGAAAACGTGCCCGCAGACGATATTTTGGCAGAGTGCAAGAAAGTTGGCGCAAATCAGGTAGTTGGCGTAAACTTGTTTGATGTGTACCGTGGCAAGGGCGTAGCGGAAGGTTACAAGAGCCTGGCTATCAGTCTGGTGTTGCAGGATACCGGCCGTACACTGGAAGAAGAGGAGATCGCCGCTACCGTTGCAAAATGCGTAGAGGCTCTAAAACAGCGATTCCAAGCATCCTTGAGGGATTGAACCTATGGCGCTTACTAAAGCTGAAATGTCAGAACACCTGTTTGAGAAGCTTGGGCTTAGCAAACGGGATGCCAAAGACCTTGTTGAAATATTTTTCGAAGAAGTTCGTAGAGCTTTGGAAAATGGCGAGCAAGTTAAACTGTCTGGCTTTGGCAATTTCGATCTGCGTGACAAAAACCAACGTCCGGGACGTAACCCGAAAACCGGCGAAGATATTCCGATCACGGCGCGTCGTGTGGTGACTTTCCGTCCGGGACAAAAATTGAAGAGTCGCGTAGAGAATGCCACTCCGAAAGAATAAGTAACATCTTCTGAAAGGCCGCGAAAGCGGCCTTTTTTTTGGGCCGCAATTTGACCACGCGAGGACAAAGTTTTAACCCGTTTAAGCAATTCGCACACAAAGTGAAAAGATAGTGTTAAAGGGGTGGGCTGTTCAGGATTAGTCTGATAGATTTAATTTCAGGGCAGAAGAGGGGTATTTTCATTGTTTCTGATTTCTTAATAAAAATAAAATCAAGAAAATGAGTATTTCAAAAATGAAAAGGGGCCGAAGCCCCTTAAATTAAACTCTCCCCTCTGGCGAAGATAAATAATGATTGATGTGCTTGATTATGTATCCGCTTTAACCAGAATAAAATGAATTCGTTATGTTATTAATGGTTATAGAACATGCGAGGTCCACCAGGGCCATCGCCGCCATGGCCACCACCGTGACCGCCACCACCAGGGCCCCAGAACGGAGGAAACAGGCAGCCACTCAGGCTGACGACAACCAGGGCAACACTTAACAGGGCTAAAATACGACGCATAAAATACATCCTTTGCTTGAATAAACACTGTGAGTATAAATAAATCTTTAATACCCTGTTGTCAGGGTTAAGTTAAGATTTGTTAATGTCGTCATAAGAATTGAATAGATAACGAACTCAATCCTGTTGAATTATTTCAATCAGGATACGTTTGTATTTATTATGTAAGGTCGCAGCAAGTTAAGCGAAAATGCGTCTATTCCTCATAGTCAGTATCAATTCCCCCTGATATAAAAAACACGTCATAAAAAATAAATAAGGCGTGACTATCGTGAAAAAATCTCTTTTATTGCTTTGTTGTGCGCTGGCATTGCCTGTGATCGCACAGGCAAATGTTTCTATTGACCTTAACGTACCTGGCGTATCGCTCCACCTCGGGGATCAAGATCAGCGCGGTTACTATTGGGATGGTTATGACTGGCGTCCGCCGCAGTGGTGGCGTGCGCATCAGGGCCATCATTATGGTGAGCGTAATGAACGTGGTATGTACTGGCATGGCAACCGCTGGGATCCAAAACCGCCTCAGCGCGGTCATAGCGAGCCAGAGCCGCAGCGGCATAATCAGGGCCGACCAAATGGCAGCGAGCACCCTGATAACCGTGATAATAACGGTCATCAGGGCGGTAATAACGGCCATCAGGGGAACGGGCAGCCGATCCCGCCGAATGGTCAGCCGGGGCGTTAATCTCCCGCGCGGTTGTAAAAATACCAAAGCCGGTGCTCAGTCACCGGCTTTTTCATTTTCTGTTTCCGCAGACTAGAGCTAACTGCCTAATATCGGTAGGATAGCGCAATTCTTCTCTTTTCCCGCCGCCTCTGGAATCTGCAATTCATGTCAATCCGGCAGACTTTTACCGCACTCGAACAACGGCAAAAGCAGCGCGATCACCGCGGTGTGTTAGGTCTTTTTGTTCTTTTGATTCTGGTGCTGACGCTAAGCCTCAGTGCAGGAGAAAACTGGTTATGGCCCAATCAATGGCTCAGCAGTGAAGCGAGGTTGTTCGTATGGCAACTGCGTCTCCCGCGTGCAATTGCGGTGATTCTGGTGGGAGCGAGCCTTGCCGTTGCCGGCGCGGTAATGCAGTCGCTGTTTGAAAACCCGCTTGCAGAACCCGGCCTGCTCGGCGTGGCAAACGGTGCGGGCGTGGCGCTGGTATTTTGCACTATGCTCAGCCATGCAATGCTGCCAGTCTGGGTAATGAGTCTCGCCGCCGTGGCTGGCGCGCTGACAGTCACTTTCTTTCTTCTGTATGCCGCCCGCAGGCACCGGCTGACCAATGCCCGTTTGCTACTGGTGGGCGTCGCCATTGGGATTGTGTGCAGCGCGCTGATGACCTGGGCTATCTATTTCAGTAGTAATCTGGATCTTCGACAGCTGATGTACTGGATGATGGGGGGTTTTGGCGGCGTCGACTGGCGGCAAATCTGGCTGGGAATCATGTTGTTACCCGTGCTGCTCTGGCTGACCTTTCAGGGCAAAACGTTAAACCTGTTGTCACTCGGCACGTTACAGGCTCAGCAGCTTGGTGTCTCACTCACGACATGGCGCTATATTCTTGTACTGGCGGTTGGCTGGATGGTCGGACTGAGCGTTGCGTTGGCAGGTGTGATAGGGTTTATCGGGCTGGTGATCCCCCATATTCTGCGGCTATGTGGAATGACCGACCAGCGCCGTCTGCTACCGGGTTGTGCACTGTGTGGTGCAGCGGTGTTATTGCTGGCGGATGTGCTGTCGCGGATCGGGCTGTACGCGGCAGAACTGCCGATTGGTGTGGTGACTGCCACGCTGGGCGCGCCGGTGTTTATCTGGTTACTGGTCAGAGTCGGACAAATCCGCTGATCGGGATCCCTGTAATCAATCCTTTATTCCTTACCTTTCACTATCAGGATAAAAAACGATGAGTAATGACATTTTTGATATCTCCCTGAAAACCATCGATGGCCAGACTAAAACACTGGGCGATTATAAAGGTTCGGTGCTGCTGGTGGTTAATGTGGCGTCGCAGTGCGGCCTGACCAAGCAATATGAAGGTCTGGAAAACATCTATCAGGCATGGCACGACCGTGGCTTTGAAGTGCTTGGATTCCCGTGCAATGAGTTTGGTGCGCAGGAGCCAGGTACAGAAGACGAAATCAAAACTTTCTGCACCACGCAGTTTGGCGTGAAATTCCCGATGTTCAGCAAAATTGACGTCAATGGCGAACACCGCCATCCGCTTTACAGCGCGCTGATTGCCGCACGTCCAGAAGCCGTTAAACCTGAAGCCAGTGGTTTCTATGAACGTCTGGCGAGCAAAGGCCGTCAGCCGGTAAAACCGGAAAATATTCTGTGGAACTTCGAGAAATTCCTCATCGGACGCGACGGCACAGTCGTTCAGCGCTTTGCGCCAGATATGACGCCGGAAGATCCGATTATCATGGAAGCTATCAAAGCCGCACTGGCGAAATAAGTTAAATCTTCAAAAGGGCAGGGAACGAGGATGCTGGAGTGTCGTGAGGTAAGTGTGGAAGGTCGTCTGAGTGCATTCAGTGCGAAGATTGCACCAGGCAGCCGTGTTCACCTTATCGGGCCAAACGGTGCGGGAAAAAGTACCTTACTGGCGAGATTGGCCGGGGTATTTGAAGCGGAGGGCGACGTTAAAGGCGATGTACTGTTTAACGGCCAGCCGGTTTCTGCTTTCTCCGGTGCTCAACTCGCGCGTGTGCGTGCCTGGCTTTGCCAGCAACTCACACCGGCATCTCTGATGCCGGTGTTTCAGTATTTATCTTTGCATCAGCCTCGTCTCGCCGATCCCGTCGCGCTGGAACACACCATCACACGGCTTTGCGATGCGTTACAGCTAAGTGACAAACTGCCAAAACCGGTCACGCATCTTTCCGGTGGCGAATGGCAGCGCGTACGGCTGGCAGCGGTTTTATTGCAAGTCTGGCCAGCGGTGAATCCCGACTCACAAATTTTATTGCTGGATGAACCGATGAACAGTCTTGATGTGGCACAACAGCAGGCGCTGGATCAGTTACTGACCGAATTATGTTCAGCCGGACGTTCAGTGGTGATGAGCGATCACGACCTCAATCATACTTTGCACTATGCAGGTCAGGTCTGGCTGATGTCCGCGGGAGAAGTGATAGCTGCCGGGGAATGTGCTGATGTGATGCAGGTTGAGCGTCTTTCACAGGTGTACCACGTCACATTTCAGATACATTCTCTGGCAGGCCGCCAGTGGATAATGACAGCGGCGAAGCCTTCTTCGTAAAAAATGAATAGCAGTTTAATTATATTTAAAACCCACAATGCGCCAATGTTAACTCATAATTGCTCATAAAAAATACTCCCCACTCTTCTTGTAATAAAGTTCCTTATTTTAATAAAATCTTAATATATTTTAAGATTATGCTTTCATTGAATTTATTCCGTAGCTTACTATTTATCCTTGCGCTATTTACTTTCTGTTTAACTTCACAAAACTGGCAAATCCTTAAGGTTAAATTAAGCTTAAACCGACATCATAAGATCCATAATTCAGGACGGTGTTTACTTACTGTTAAATAAGCGCAGTCTACAGTCGTTGTGAGCTAATTACCTTTTGGGATAGTGTCATGGAAAACTTTTTGCCTTTTTCCCGCCCGTCTATGGGCGAAGAAGAGATCGAGGCTGTAGGACAAGTGTTGCGTTCAGGCTGGATAACTACCGGCCCGCAAACACATCAGCTTGAACAAGATTTCTCTGCGGCTTTCGGTTGTAAACATGCCATTGCGGTCAGTTCCGCCACCGGCGGAATGCACGTTACCTTGATGGCGTTGGGAATCGGTCCAGGTGACGAAGTTATCACCCCTTCCCAGACGTGGGTTTCTACCATCAACATGATCGTTCTGCTCGGCGCCGAGCCGGTTATGATTGATGTTGACCCCGATACATTAATGGTCAGTGCCGAAGCCATTGCGGCTGCCATCACGCCAAAGACCAAAGCGATTATCCCGGTGCATTACGCCGGAGCGCCCTTAGATCTCGACCCCATTTATGCCCTGGCAGATCAGCAAGGTATTGCGGTGATTGAAGATGCCGCACACGCCGCAGGTACCCGTTACCGTGATCGCTGGATTGGTGCTCAGGGAACGGCCATTTTCTCCTTCCACGCCATTAAAAATATGACCTGTGCTGAAGGTGGCCTGGTTGCCACCGACGATGACGAGCTGGCGGCCAAGGTGCGTGCACTGAAATTCCACGGTCTGGCTGTCGATGCTTTTGACCGCCAGGTCCAGGGACGCAAACCTCAGGCAGAAGTAGTTGAACCGGGCTTTAAATACAACCTTTCCGATATTCATGCCTCGATTGCCGTGGTGCAATTGAAGCGCCTGAAGGAAATGAATGCCCGCCGTACCGAACTGGCGCAACGTTATCTCGATAAGTTGCAAGGCTCGGCCTATTTGCCGATGCGCGTGCCGGACTATCCACACCTTCACGCCTGGCACTTATTCATGATCCGCGTGGATGAAAAACGCTGTGGCATCAGCCGTGATGCGTTGATGGAACGCCTGAAAGAGCTGGGCATTGGCACCGGTTTACATTTCCGTGCCGCGCATACTCAAAAATATTACCGCGAACGTTATCCGCAACTCAGCCTGCCTCACAGCGAATGGAACTCCGCCTGTTTATGCAGCCTGCCACTTTTCCCTGATATGCAAGACAGCGACGTTGACCGTGTTGTCGCAGCTCTCTTTTCCCTTTTGGAGGCGCAGTAGTGGCGCATTATGAACCAATTCGTAAAGTCTCGGTGGTCATACCGGTCTATAACGAAGAAGAAAGCCTGCCCGCGTTGTTGTCGCGCACACAGGCCGCTTGTCAGCAACTGACCCAGAAATACGAAATTATTCTGGTGGATGACGGTAGCTCGGACAGTTCCGGCGACATGCTTTCCGCCGCCGCAGAACAACCTGACAGCCACATCGTTGCCGTTTTACTCAACCGCAACTATGGCCAGCACTCAGCGATCATGGCTGGTTTCAGTCATGTGACTGGTGATCTGGTGATCACGCTCGATGCCGATCTGCAAAACCCGCCGGAAGAAATTCCTCGTCTGGTTGCCAAAGCCGATGAGGGTTACGACGTCGTCGGCACCGTCCGTGCGAACCGTCGCGATTCATGGTTCCGTAAAACCGCGTCGAAGATGATCAACATGATGATCCAGCGCGCTACCGGTAAATCGATGGGCGACTACGGCTGCATGCTGCGTGCATACCGCCGCCACATCATTGAAGCCATGTTGCATTGTCATGAGCGCAGCACGTTTATTCCTATCCTCGCCAACACCTTTGCGCGTAAAACCGTGGAAATTCCGGTTCAGCATTCCGAGCGCGAATTTGGTGATTCCAAATACAGTCTGATGAAACTTATCAATCTGATGTACGACCTGATCACCTGCCTGACGACCACCCCGTTGCGCATGCTCAGCGTTGTGGGCAGTGTGATTGCCCTTTTCGGATTTGTGTTGGCGGTGTTTTTGATTCTGATGCGCCTTATCAACGGCCCTGAATGGGCGGCGGAAGGCGTGTTTACGCTATTTGCATTGTTATTTATGTTTATTGGTGCGCAGTTTGTCGGCATGGGATTACTCGGTGAATACATCGGGCGGATCTATAACGATGTTCGTGCACGTCCCCGTTATTTCGTTCAAAAAGTCGTCGGCGTTCGTTCCGAAGAAAACAGTCAGGAAGAAGAGTGATGAAAGCGATTGTATTTGCCTACCATGATATTGGTTGCGTTGGTTTGCAGGCTCTGGTTGATGCAGGTTATGACGTTCAGGCGGTCTTTACCCATACGGACGCGCCGAATGAGAACCAGTTCTTTTCCTCTGTAGCCCGTCAGGGCGCAGAATTAAATCTGCCGGTGTACGCGCCGGAAGACGTTAATCATCCGCTGTGGGTTGACCGCATTCGTGCCTTGCAGCCTGATGTTATTTTCTCTTTCTACTACCGCAACATGCTGAGCGAAGACATTTTGTCTCTGGCGCCGCAGGGCGGCTTCAATTTGCACGGTTCTCTGCTGCCGCGCTACCGTGGCCGTGCACCGGTAAACTGGGCCTTGCTCAATGGCGAAACCGAAACCGGCGTGACTCTGCATAAAATGGTGAAACGTCCTGATGCGGGCGATATTGTTGGCCAGCGCAAAGTCGCCATTACGGCTGATGACACCGCGCTGAAACTGCACGCCAAAGTGCGCGAAGCTGCGAAAGATTTGCTGACGGATTTGCTGCCGGAAATGAAAGCCGGGAAAATTACTCTGACACCGCAAGATGAAGCGCAGGCGAGTTATTTTGGCCGCCGCACTGCGGCTGATGGTGAAATTCACTGGCACAAACCGGCAACTGAAATCAACAATCTGATCCGCGCCGTCACTGAGCCGTATCCGGGTGCTTTCACTTACCTTGGACAGCGTAAACTGACCGTATGGCGTGCACAGCCGCTGAGCACTCAGCATGACAAACAGCCGGGTACCGTGCTTTCTGCTAATCCGCTGACTATCGCTTGTGGCGAGGGGGCGCTTGAAATTCAGGCCGGTCAGAGTGAAAGCGGTCTTTATGTTCAGGGTTCACGCCTGGCGCTGGAACTGGGCATCATGCCGGAAATGCGTCTTTCTTCATTGCCAACCGCAGTGATGAAACGCCGTACCCGCGTCCTGATCCTCGGTGTGAATGGCTTTATCGGTAACCACCTGAGCGAGCGTTTGCTGCGCGAAGACCGTTACGAAATCTACGGTCTGGACATCAGCTCCGACGCAATCAGCCGCTTCATGGGCAATCCGCATTTCCACTTCGTTGAAGGCGATATCAGCATTCATTCCGAGTGGATCGAATATCACATCAAAAAATGTGATGTCGTGCTGCCGTTGGTGGCGATCGCTACGCCAATCGAATATACCCGCAACCCGCTACGCGTATTCGAACTCGATTTTGAAGAAAACCTCAAAATCGTTCGTGATTGTGTCAAATACAAAAAACGCATCATCTTCCCGTCCACCTCCGAAGTTTACGGGATGTGTGATGACAAAGAGTTTGATGAAGATAACTCACGTCTGATCGTCGGGCCAATCAACAAGCAGCGCTGGATTTACTCCGTGTCCAAGCAGCTGCTCGACCGCGTGATCTGGGCGTATGGCGTTAAAGAAGGCCTGAGATTTACCCTGTTCCGGCCGTTTAACTGGATGGGACCGCGTCTGGATAATCTCGACGCCGCGCGTATCGGCAGTTCACGCGCTATCACGCAATTGATCCTCAATTTGGTAGAAGGTTCACCGATCAAACTGGTGGACGGCGGCGAGCAAAAGCGTTGTTTCACTGACATTAACGACGGTATCGAAGCGCTGTTCCGTATTATCGAAAACCGGGACAACCTGTGTGATGGTCAGATCATCAACATCGGTAACCCGACCAACGAAGCGAGTATTCGTGAACTGGCGGAAATGCTGCTGGCGAGCTTTGAAGCGCATCCGCTTCGCGCGCAGTTCCCGCCGTTTGCCGGTTTCAATCTGGTCGAGAGCAGTAGTTATTACGGCAAAGGCTATCAGGACGTGGAGCATCGCACGCCGAGCATCAAAAATGCCCGTCGTCTGCTGAGCTGGAAACCAGAAGTGGGTATGGATAAAACCGTTGCCGATACACTGGATTTCTTCCTGCGTTCTGTGAACCCTGAATCTGATCAGTCCTGAAACGGTGCCATTCATGAAGAAAGTGGGTCTGCGCATTGATGTAGATACCTGGAGTGGCACCCGTGAGGGTGTCCCTCAGCTTCTGCAATTGCTTGCGAAACATAACATCACAGCCAGTTTCTTCTTCAGCGTCGGGCCGGATAACATGGGGCGTCACTTGTGGCGCCTGCTTAAACCGCGCTTTTTATGGAAGATGCTGCGCTCGAATGCTGCGTCGCTTTACGGCTGGGATATCTTACTGGCTGGTACCGCATGGCCGGGTAAACCGATCGCGCGTGACCTCGGTTATCTGATGAAAGAAACCGCCAAACGCGGCCATGAAGTCGGACTGCACGCCTGGGATCATCAGGGCTGGCAGGCGAAAGTGGGCAAATGGTCTGAAGAACAGTTGCAACAGCAAATTCAGCTGGGTCTCGACGCGCTGGAAAAAAGCCTCGGTCACGATGTTGAATGCTCGGCGGTGGCAGGCTGGCGCGCTGATGAGCGCGTTATAGAAGTCAAAGAGCAGTTCCATTTCTATTACAACAGCGATTGTCGCGGGAAATATCCGTTCCTGCCGGTGCTGCAAAATGGCACGCTCGGCACGGTACAAATCCCGGTGACGTTACCGACCTATGACGAAGTCGCTGGAGGGGACATCAATGCCGATAACTTCAACGACTTTATCCTTGAAGCTATCGCGCAGGACGAAGGTGTGCCGGTATATACCATTCATGCGGAAGTGGAAGGGATGTCGCTGGCAGCACAATTTGAAGAGCTGTTAACCCGTGCTGCGGCGCAGGGGATTAAGTTCTGTGCGCTGGGGGATTTATTGCCTGAAGATCTCAGTTCGCTGCCAAAAGGCAAAGTGGTTCGCGCCAGTTTCCCCGGACGGGAAGGCTGGTTAGGTTGTCAGCAAGAAGGTTTTTCCTGATGTCGAAAGCATATAAAAGCGTGTGGAGCACACTGGTTCTGGTGTTTTTCGCACTGGTTTATCTCGTTCCTCTCAACACCCGCCTGTTATGGCAACCCGATGAAACCCGTTATGCCGAGATCAGCCGCGAAATGCTTCAGCGCGGCGACTGGGTAGTGCCACATTTGCTGGGTTTACGCTATTTTGAAAAACCGGTAGCGGGTTATTGGTTCAATAATCTTAGCCAGATGATTTTTGGCGACAGCAACTTTGCAGTGCGCTTTGGCTCAGTGTTCAGCACGATGATCAGCGCCTTACTGGTTTTCTGGCTGGCCAATCTGATGTGGCGTAACCGCCAGACTGCATACATCGCCACGCTGATTTATCTCTCTTTCACGCTGGTGTTTAGTATCGGCACCTACAGCGTGCTGGATCCGATGATCACCCTGTGGATGACCGCCGCAATGGTCGCCAGCTATTTCTGTCTGCGCGTATCCCGTACGCCGCAAAAAGCCCTGAGCTGGATAGCACTGGGACTGGCCTGTGGCATGGGCTTTATGACCAAAGGTTTTCTGGCGCTGGCGCTGCCGGTGATTGCGGTTCTGCCGATTGTCTGGCGTGAGAAACGTTTCAAAACCCTGTTTGGCTGGGGACCACTGGCGGTGGTAAGTGCCGTAGTTCTGAGCCTGCCATGGGTGCTGGCGATTGCCCGTCATGAGCCCGATTTCTGGAATTACTTCTTCTGGGTCGAACATATCCAACGGTTTGCAGAAGCTGACGCGCAGCATAAAGCGCCATTCTGGTTCTATCTGCCGGTGCTCTGTCTGGGGGCGCTGCCGTGGCTGGGTCTGCTGCCGGGGGCATTGCGCGAGGGATGGACTAAACGTGTTATGCGCCCGGAACTGTTCTTTCTTTTAAGCTGGGCGATCATGCCGCTGATCTTTTTCAGTATCGCCAAAGGTAAATTGCCGACCTATATACTGCCGTGTTTCGCACCGCTGGCCCTGCTGGTGGCCGATCATCTCGAACAGATCCGTCAGTCCGGGAAGTTACGTGCGCTGAAGGCTAACGGTGTCATCAACATCATTTTTGGTGTGCTGATGGCGATCACTGTGCTGGTGATATCGGGCATTTTGCCGATCCACGTCAAAGCCGTCTTTAGCCGCACGGAGCTACCGCGCGCCCTGATCGGTATTCTCTGCTTTGCCGTATGGGCGCTGGCAGGCGCGATGTCTCTGACCGATGTGAAAAAACGCTGGTACTGGGGCGCTGTCTGCCCGCTGGTGCTGGCGTTATTGGTCGGGCAGGCGCTCCCCCAAAAGGTGATGGATTCCAAACAGCCGCAGATATTTTTAGAAAAAAATATCGGCCTGTTGCAGGAAAGTCGTTATGTCCTGACGGATAATGTGGGCGTTGCTACTGCTATTGCCTGGGCACTCAAACGTAGCGATATCCTGATGTTTGATGAGAAGGGCGAGCTGCAATACGGTTTAAGTTATCCTGATGCGAAAGATAACTTTATTGACTCAGCCAGCTTCCCTGCGTGGCTGCAAAAAGCCCGTAAGGAAGGGAATGTTTCAGTGATCCTCAGACTCGACCGTAATGCTCACGTTAAATCAACAATGCCAGCCGCTGATAAAACAGTGCTTATTGACCGTCAGGCGCTGTTGTTCTACAAAAAACTGCCATGACCGGATTCCTTCTGGTGTTGACAGTGAGCGTGATCACCTGTGGCGGCCAGCTTTGTCAAAAGCAGGCCGCGCAGGTGTCCGCTCGTGGCATCGTTCACGTACTGCGCTGGCTGGCGCTGGCGGTGCTGTTACTGGGTATCGCCATGCTGCTGTGGTTGCGGGTTTTGCAGCTTTTGCCGCTCAGCCTGGCGTATCCGATGCTTAGCCTGAACTTTGTCCTGATCACACTTTGCGCCAAATGGATTTTTCATGAATACGTCGATGCCCGGCACTGGTTTGGCGTGGCGTTGATCATGTCGGGGATCGCACTGATGAGTGTCAGCCTATGAAAGGATATCTGTGGGGCGGGGCAAGCGTACTGTTAGTGACGATGGCACAACTGCTGATGAAGTGGGGCATGGTGCAAATCCCGTGGTTTGCACTTTCCGATATCAACATTGCCTTTGTGCAGAGTCACTTAAGCGCACTGACCGCGGTGTTTTTCGGGCTGTGCGGCTATGCGCTTTCAATGGTCTGCTGGTTCTTCGCGCTGCGCGTTTTACCCCTCAATCGTGCCTATACTTTGCTCAGTCTGAGCTACGCACTGGTCTACATCGCTGCCGTCACACTGCCGTGGTTCAATGAAAGCATCAGCTTAACCAAAACTCTCGGCGGGATGCTGATCCTCACTGGTGTGTGGGTGATCCACAGTAAACCGGCGAAAAATCCTCACTGATACTCTGCCGCCACGATAAAAATCATCATTTAAAGATTGGATGACGGATAAAATAGCGTTAAATTCTATTAGTTCTTAGATAACGGCGACTTATCCGGCCCGCGCAAATCCCCGCGTTATAGCCTCAGCCGTGATGCGATTCAAGAAGGAATGCACTATGCGCTGGTCGTCCGTATCCATGTATTCCCTGCTGGCTGTTGCCGCATTAATTCTTAACGGTTGCAGCAGCCACGCACCGCCGCCAAGTGGCCGTTTCGCCGATTCTATTACCGTGGTCGCCGAACTTAACGATCAGCTCAGCCAGTGGCATGGCGCACCTTACCGTTATGGCGGATTACAACCGAGTGGCGTGGATTGTTCCGGCTTTGTCTTTCGGACTTACCGCGACCGCTTTGGCGTTGTTCTGCCACGCACCACTGCTGATCAAACCAAAATTGGCACCAAAGTCTCCCGCGACGAACTACTTCCTGGCGATCTAGTTTTCTTTAAAACCGGCAGCGGCGAAAATGGATTACACGTGGGTATCTACGATACAGCCGATCAGTTCATCCATGCATCTACCAGTCAGGGCGTTACGCGCTCTTCGCTTGATAACGTCTACTGGCGCAAAGTTTACTGGCAGGCGCGGCGCATCTGACCCATTCCCCCTGTTCTCAGCGCGTATTTGATCCTGATTTTTGCTGTTATTATCGAAGCAGACTTTTTCAGGATGAATACGCGATGAAACCTCTCAGATTATTACTTTCCGATTCTTACGATCCCTGGTTCAATCTTGCTGTTGAAGAATGCATTTTTCGTGAAATGACCACCGATCAGCGCGTGCTGTTTCTGTGGCGTAATGCGGAAACTGTAGTCATCGGCCAGGCGCAAAACCCGTGGAAAGAGTGTAATACCCGCAGAATGGAAGAAGACGGGATCCGGCTGGCTCGTCGCAGTAGCGGGGGTGGGGCGGTTTTTCACGATCTTGGGAATACCTGTTTCACCTTTATGGCCGGCAAACCTGAATACGACAAAAGTGTGTCTACCCGCATCATTCTGAACGCGCTAAAGACGTTGAAGATTGATGCCAGTGCATCAGGACGCAACGATCTGGTGGTGCAGACTGCCGAAGGTGAGCGAAAGATTTCTGGTTCGGCCTATCGCGAAACGGTCGATCGCGGTTTTCATCATGGCACCTTATTGCTTAATGCTGATCTCAGCCGTCTTGCGAACTATCTCAATCCTGATGTGAAAAAACTTCAGGCCAAAGGCATCACCTCTGTGCGCTCACGGGTGGCGAATCTCAACGAATTTGTGCCCGGGATTCATCACGACCAAATTTGCGCGGCTGTTACCGATGCCTTTTTTGACTGGTACGGCCAACGCGTTGAACCGGAAATCATTTCGCCGGATGTCTTCCCAGATTTACCCGGTTTTCCGGAACGGTTCGCCAAACAAAGCAGCTGGGAATGGAACTTTGGTAAAGCGCCAGCCTTCAGCCATGAACTCAACGAACGCTTTGTCTGGGGAGGCGTAGATATTCACTTTGATGTGGAAAAGGGCAGCATCAGCCGGGCGCAAATTTTTACCGACAGCCTCAATCCGGCACCTTTGCTGGCACTTGCTGAGAAGCTATCCGGAACGCGATACCGCGCTCAGGATGTCTCGCTGGCCTGTGACAAAATCATTGAACAGTCTCCGGCGCTACGTGCAGAGTTAACTGAACTGCAAACCTGGCTGATCCGGTGCGTTCAATAATCTGAAATCCCGGAGAAACGCTGGTGGTGGAGGCTCCGGGGCTTGCGCAATATTTCACAACACCTTATAACCGTTAGCGAAAAGTTTACGGTTTCGCATATTCTGCGCGGAAAAAAGTGCGTAGGAAACTGATGATTTGCTGCAAAACCCCCCCGCATCAAGCCCGAAGTTGCACGTTTTGAAGGCTGGCGATAAGATTAGTCCTAAACTTTATTTTGATATTAAATTCCTCTTATTTCTTTGTTACCTCGGGCTTCCGTCATTTCTGCGGAAGGATAAAATAAGAAAGGCCTCATTCACCTCGTAGTGCCGTTGAGTTTTGGAAAATAATGAAAATACAATTCGATACGGCCTTTAACAGCAGCTTTCTGTGTCAGCCTATTTACTCTGTCGAAGGGAAATTGCTGGCGATTGAATTAATTTGTCGCTTTTCCAGCACAGACAGCAAGTTAACTATGCCGACGGAACTGGTTTTAAACCTGCTGTCTCAGGCTCAGTTGCTGCGTTTTCTCAACGAACAACAGCTTTGGGCGAGTCAGCATGCGCAATGGTTTAGTGATAATCAGGTGATATTGAACATCGGGGTCGAAGAAAGACTGGTGACGATTTTGCTGGAAAATGAAATCCTGCGCGATGCCTTTAAAGCCCATGCCTTCGTCCAGCTCAATCTCAGTGAGTCATTTCCGCAGCTATCTGAGGGTCGCAATAATCAACAGTTAATGGCGCTGAAACAGCATTTCACCCTTTGGTTAGACAATTTCGGTTCAGGCAACGTCAACATGGCGCCCATTTTCGACCATCTTTTTCAGTGGGTGAAAATGGATAAAAATCTATTTTGGCAGTTATACGAGGGGGAACATTTCTCTATCGTCATGCCTTCAT
The DNA here is from genome assembly GCA_013457415.1 of Enterobacteriaceae bacterium Kacie_13. NCBI lineage: Bacteria > Pseudomonadati > Pseudomonadota > Gammaproteobacteria > Enterobacterales > Enterobacteriaceae > Enterobacteriaceae bacterium Kacie_13. Next base: position 2,835,856 of record CP045665.1, on the reverse strand, counting down.
TACTGAGAAACGTAAACCGCTTTTGCCGTAACGTTGTGGTGGATGGCCTTGATAATCAGGACTATTTTGACGCCTTACGCAAGAAAGATGTGCAGGGGCTAAAAGGCTTGCTGTGGCCTGGCGTCGACCCTGATCAGCTCGACAGTCTGCTCGTCAGGCCGGTCCAATTTCATTAATCGTTCGTTTCACGTTTCGCATTTTAATCCCGGCCAGCTCGCGCTGGACCGGGATTTGCCGTTTATCGCCACCTAATCTCCCTGCTGTTAGTCCGTGTTAATCACGACGGCGCGGCTCTACACTTAAGAAAAGGGGAAAATATGCCGCTATTCGAACATCACTACGGCGACCAGCTCGGTGGATTTTATACCGCACTGCAACCGACGCCACTTAAGGGCGCACGGCTTCTTTACCACAGCGCACCGCTGGCGAAGGAACTGGGTCTCGATGAGACACTGTTCAACACCGCTAACGGTGAATTCTGGTGTGGCGAAAAATTCTTTCCCGGCATGCTGCCGCTGGCGCAGGTCTACAGCGGCCATCAGTTTGGTCAGTGGGCGGGGCAGTTGGGCGACGGGCGCGGAATTCTGCTTGGCGAACAGGTATTGCCAGAGGGTAAACGGGTTGACTGGCATCTGAAAGGTGCGGGGCTGACGCCCTATTCGCGCATGGGCGATGGTCGCGCAGTGCTGCGATCGGTGGTGCGCGAGTTTCTGGCCTCCGAAGCACTGCATCATCTGGCCATTCCAACTACACGCGCGCTGACGATCGTCACCAGCGATCAGCCGGTGTTTCGCGAGCAACCCGAACGCGGTGCAATGCTGATGCGCATTGCCGAAAGCCATATCCGCTTCGGTCACTTCGAGCATTTTTATTATCGCAAACAACCTGAGCAAGTGAAGCAGCTGGCTGATTATGTCATCGCGCATCACTGGCCGCAGTTGCTGGAAAGTGAACCAGCAGAAGCACAACGTTACCAGCAGTGGTTCACTGAGGTGGTTGAGCGTACAGCAAAGATGATCGCACAGTGGCAGAGCGTAGGGTTCGCACACGGCGTAATGAATACCGACAATATGTCGATTCTCGGACTGACGATGGACTATGGTCCGTACGGATTTCTCGATGATTATCAGCCAGATTACATCTGTAACCACTCGGATCATCAGGGACGCTACAGCTACGATAATCAGCCTGCGGTGGCATACTGGAACCTGCATCGTCTGGCGCAGACGCTTTCCGGACTGATGAGCACTGAGCAGCTTCAGGCCGCGCTGGGTGAGTACGAACCGGCGCTGATGAAAGCCTATGGCACGCTGATGCGCGGTAAACTGGGCTTTTTCACTGAAAATAAGGCGGACAATAATTTGCTGACCGGATTACTTAGCCTGATGGCGAAAGAGGGGCGCGATTTTACGCAGACCTTCCGCATGCTAAGTCAGGTCGAGCAGCAACAGGCGACCTCGCCGCTGCGCGATGAGTTTATCGACCGGACGGCATTTGACAGCTGGTATCAGGATTACCGTCAGCGGTTACAGGAAGAAGGTGTGGACGATGCGACGCGTCAGCTGGCAATGAAACAGAGTAATCCACGCATTATTTTGCGTAATTATCTGGCGCAACAGGTGATTGATAAAGCCGAAGTGGACGACATCAGCGCCTTAACGGAATTACATCAGGCACTTTGTGACCCTTACAACGATAATCCGCAATACGATGGTCTGGCCGCTCTGCCGCCGGACTGGGGTAAACATCTGGAAATTTCCTGCTCAAGCTGAGCCACTTTGCGCCACAGAGGGAAATTCCTGTGGCGCAATTTTTGACGAGGAAGCCTACTGGCGTAAGAAGACCTGAGGTAATTCGGTTTCGGGATGCACGCAAACGTTCAGATCGGCCTGATACCAGTGGTTTAGCGTCTCTTCACGCAGAACGTCAACCGGCGTCCCGCTGGCAACTACTCGTCCGCTGTGCAGCAAAATAATCCGGTCGGCATACAGCGACGCCAGATTCAGATCGTGCAGTACGCAGCATACTGAGAGCGGCGTCTCCTGCGTTAACTGACGTAACAGACGCAATGCATGTTGCTGATGATATAAATCCAGCGCAGACGTTGGCTCGTCCAGAAACAGCCAGCGCGGTGAAGGTTCCGGCTGCCAGAGCTGGATCAAAACACGAGCCAGCTGGACGCGCTGCTGTTCGCCGCCCGAAAGATGTCGGTAATCGCGGTCTGCCAGATTCAGACAGTTTGTTTGCCTCATGACCTCGGTCAGCGCATGTTGCATATTCAGCTGGCCGTGTGGTGAGCGCCCGAGCGTCAGCACTTCCCGCACACTGAATCCGAACGCCAGCGTACTGTTCTGGCGCATCACCGCCCTGGTGCGCGCCAGTTCCTGCGCAGGCCACTCGGTCAGCGGTTTTCCTTGAAGCGAACAACGCCCTTGTTGCGGTGCCAGATAGCCAGTGAGCATGCGCATCAGCGTGGATTTTCCTGCGCCGTTCGGACCAATCAGTGCCACCATTTCACCGCCGTGCAGACTGAGCGAAACATCATCAATCAACCGGCGGCCTTCAACGGAATAAACCAGATTTTCTGCAATCAGGGACGAAGATATATCAGACATTTCGTGGAACTCCCGGACGCAGGATCAGCCATAAAAAATAAGGGCCGCCGATGATGCTGGTGATGAGACCGACCGGCATTTCCGCCGGAGCCACCAGCGTGCGTGCCAGCGTATCGGCCAGCAACAAAAGACAGGCTCCTGCCATCGCCGAGCCTGGCAACAACCAGCGGTGATCGGCGCCGATGCGCATGCGTAGCAAATGTGGGATCACCAGACCGATAAAGCCAATCACGCCCGATACCGCCACCGCAGCCCCGACCAGCAGAGCGCTCAGCAGCAGTAACTGCAACTGTGTACGTCGGACATTGACGCCAAGATAGTGCGCATCCTCTTCGCCCAGCTGCAGAATATTCAGACGTCGGGACATAAAGAACGTCGCGATGCACGCAGGTAAAATAAGGGATGAAACAACGGCAAGCGTCGGCCATTGCGCCTGCCCGAGGCTGCCCATACTCCACAGGGAGAACTGACGCAGTTGCTGATCGTCACTGACATAGGTCAGCACGCCAACTGCTGCGCCGCACAGCGCATTGATAGCAATACCCGCCAGCAGAAGGCGAGACAATCCGCCGTGTCCGAAACGGCTTAGTGTGAATACGATAAGCGAAATGGCCAGGCTGCCGACAAAGGCGCTGATCATATGGCTGTAAAGCGCCAGCAACGGCGGCAGGGCGAATGGCATCACGATGGTCAGCGCCACCGCCAGCGCTGCGCCGGAGCTTATACCCAGTAATCCGGGATCGGCCAGCGGGTTGCGGAAAAGCCCCTGCATCACCGCACCGGAGCTGGCCAGCGCACAGCCGACCACCACTGCAAGCAACACGCGGGGCAGGCGTACGGTCAGCCAGACCTGCCATAAGCCGTCGTTGAACGGCAAGCCCATCAGCGTTCGGAGCGAAAGGGACATCGCGCCGGTATTTGCCGCCAGAATTGCCAGCAGCAACAGAGCTCCGCCGAGACCAGCCAGCGCCCAAACCGGCGAGCGCCGACGTAATGGCATTGGGGGGCTAATGCTGCTCATTTCACGTTTTCCGCCGCCTGACGAAGTTGCGCCATCACCGCCGGAGTCTGCAATCCAAAGCCCAGCAGGGACATATCATCCAGCACCAGAACGCGCTTGTTTTTACCCGCTGGCGTCATCGCCACGCCCGGCAATTTCCAAACTTGATCCATCCCGCCCAGGGTTTTAACCCCGTCAGCGGTCAGCAGTAGAATATCTGGCGCACTGACGATCACGCCTTCCTGCGACAGCGGACGATAGCGGCTGAAACCCTGCATGGCGTTTTTCGCGCCTACGGAGGTGATCATTGCATCTGCCGCCGTATCCTGACCTGCAGCCATCGAGTTCATGCCGCCGTGGCTCATCACAAATAACATTTTGACCGGTAAAGTTTCCTGCTTAATGGCGGCAAGCTGTGCGCGGTAAGTCGTGATCAGCTTTTCACCTTCAGCCTGACGGTTTAGCGCCTTGGCAATCACTTCGATTTTTTTCGGCACGGCATCCACCGACGCCGTCCCCGGCACGCGGATCACTTTCACGTGGTTTTGCGCCAGTTGCTGTAACACCAGCGACGGTTCCGCCAGTTCGCTGCTCAGCACCAGCGTCGGGTGCATAGAAAGAATGCCTTCAGTGTTGAGCTGGCGCATATAACCGACGTCAGGCAGAGCGAGAACTGCTTTCGGACGCAGACTGGTGCTGTCGCGAGCCACCAGTTGATCGCCCGCACCCAGCGCGTAAACGATCTCCGTGACGTCACCGCCGATGCTCACCAGTTTTTCTGCGGCATGCAGAACGGGCGCGGCCAGCAAGGACGCCGCAGCGAGCAGCACTTTCAGAGTGTGTTTCATGCGGCAACGCCTTCGCTGCAGAGCTGCGCCAGTTGTTCGCGCCACAACGTTTGCTCCGGTGTGCCTTCGGTACGCTGACCGTAAAGCTGCGCTATCTGCGTGCCATCAGCGGCGAACAGTTCCAGACTGGTGACGAAACCGTCTTTGGTCGGTTTGCGGGTGATCCAGCTTTCCGCAATCGCACTTTCGACTAAGTGCAGGGTGAAGCGCTGATTAAAGACGTTGATCCATTCACCATGCGGCATCACTTTTTCGATCTGGCCGGTAAATATCTGCACGCAGCCTTGGTTGCCAACAAAAATCATGATCTCGTTCTGATCTGCTTTGGCGATATTCAGCAAACGTGTAAGAGAGCCGTTTTCAACGCGCCATGCCAGATCGTCGCCTACTGCTTTGAAAGCCTGCTGACGGGTGACATTGTGGCGTTTCAGAAGCTGGAAGAACTGATGAACGTCGGTCATTGCGCGCCATTCAGCCTCCAGAGCGGTAGGATCGGCGGCTTTCAAAACAGGCGTTGCCGGTGCAGCTTCCATTTGCAGAGGCGGATTAACATCAGTTTTGTATTGATCGACCAGCGCATTCCACATCGCCATATCCGTTTCATCGGTGGTATAGACCTTATGCACCGCGTCGCCTTGGGCATCGAAAAACTGAATACTGTAGCGCTCGCCGCGCGGAGTCGATTCCGTCATGCTGAAAATGTGCACCCAGTGTTGCAGGAACAAACGCAGATCCAGAGCACGTGGATTGAGGATAAGACCGGCGTGGCCGTTCAGATGCTGGTTCGTATAATGGCCTTCCTGCTCGTGGACGGCATAATCATTGCGGGTAATGGATTTCGTGCCACCCACACTTTCCAGTGCAGCCAGCAGAGTCCGGCCATCAACATTCAGTTTTGCTGCATCGTGAGAAACACGTAAAGCTGTTAATTCAGCTTCGCTGATGCCAAGAATTTCGGCCAGATCGCGGGCGTATTTACCCGGATTTGCTTCTTTGGCCTGTAAATAATCCTGATAGTGAACTGAATGCATAGCTGCTTCCTCGTAGTCTTAATTGTCATCCGCCATCGGGCAGATAAAAATTTGAGCTGTTATGTGAATGATTTGTAAAATATTATCCCAAATGAGCCAAGCTACCTCATGCAATGCTAATGGGAATTAATATCAATTTGATAATCATTATCAAATCATTAAAGAAACACATCAAGGAAATTTTTGTTGGCAGAATGTAATTCCCGGCAAATACCCCTTTAAATACCGTGGGATAACTGCCGCCAATGTCGCAACCAGAGAAGGGGATTAACCTGTTTTTAGCTACAAAAAAGGGCAACAAAATGTTGCCCGGAGTGACGATACGTATTTGCCAGAACAGCCGATCAGAACCGGCTATCTGTCGCTTCTGCCAGCATCGCTAACAGTGTTTCTGTATCTTCCCAACCCAGACAAGGGTCAGTAATCGATTTTCCGTATACCAGCGGTTTGTTGGCTGCGATAGGCTGAGTCCCTTCGATCAGGAAACTCTCCGCCATAATGCCTGCTACAGCAGTTGAACCGCTGCGAATTTGCTCGCAAATATCGGCGGCGACGTCCAACTGACGTCTATGTTGCTTCTGGCAGTTACCGTGACTGAAATCCACCACCAGACGCTGTGGCAGGTCAAACTCCGCCAGATTCAGGCAAGCCTGTTCGAGGTCTTCAGCATGATAATTTGGCTTCTTACCCCCACGCATAATTACATGGCCGTACGGGTTACCGGCAGTGCGGTAAATCGTCATCTGACCGTTTTTATCCGGTGACAGGAACATGTGGCTGGTGCGTGAGGAACGCATGGCATCAATCGCGATGCGGGTGTTGCCGTCTGTGCCGTTCTTAAAGCCGACCGGACAGGACAATGCTGACGCCATTTCACGGTGGATCTGGCTCTCAGTAGTGCGTGCGCCGATAGCGCCCCAGCTGATAAGGTCCGCAATATATTGACCGATCACCATATCCAGGAATTCGGTCGCCGTCGGAATACCCAACTGATTGACCGCCAGCAGAACCTTGCGCGCCAGCTCGATACCGTCATTGACGCGACATGAACCGTTCAGTTCGGGATCCGAAATCAGGCCTTTCCAGCCGACTACGGTGCGAGGCTTCTCGAAATAGGTACGCATCACGATTTCAAGACGATCCTGATATTTATCACGCAGGACATTCAGCTTTTCGGCGTAATCAATGGCAGCTTCAATATCGTGAATCGAGCAAGGGCCGATGACCACCAGCAGGCGTGGATCTTCACCGGCAATAATTTTTTCAATACGTTTACGTGATGCCATCACGTGTTGGGCGACCGACGGGTATATTGGCAATTTATCTGCCAGTGCCTGAGGCGTAATCAGGCTGTCGATGCGCGTCGTACGCAGCTCATCTGTTTGTGACATGGTGCTCTCTAAAATTTGATTCTTCTCTGCGGCAGGAATACCGGGAAGTGATGGCGATCACAATAACGCAAAAACAGATGAATTCAACCACTGTTGGCAGGTTATGCCACTCACATCAGCAAAAGGTTCAGAACATGCGCCGGCTCATGCCGAAACTGTCCATAATCTTCGCGGCAATCTCTTCGACGGAATAATTAGTGCTGTTGAGATAGCGGATCTGATTTTTGCGGAAAAGTGCCTCAACTTCAGAGACTTCCATCCGACACTGGCGCAGTGAAGCATAACGGCTATTTTCTACACGCTCCTGGCGAATCGCCGTCAGGCGTTCAGGATCAATAGTCAGCCCGAACAGCTTGTGCATATGCGGTTTCAGTGCGGCTGGTAACTGAATGTTATCCATATCATCGGCAGTGAAAGGGTAGTTCGCCGCGCGGATACCAAACTGTAGCGCCAGATAGAGGCTGGTCGGCGTTTTCCCGCAGCGGGAAACGCCGAGCAAAATGACTTGTGCCTGATCGAGATTACGTAACGAAATGCCATCGTCGTGCGCCAGCGTGTAATCAATGGCGGCGATACGGGCATCGTATTTGGTGATATTGCTGGCGGTCAGCCCATGCGTGCGGTTGGCGATGGGCGTCGGTTCAACGCCGAGCTCATTTTGCAGCGGCGCGACGAGCGACTGAACGATGTCCTGACAAAATCCTTCGCTGGCTTTAATGATGTCGCGAATCTTCGGCGAGACGATGGAATAAAACACCAGCGGGCGGTCACCGGTTTTTTCAAATATGGCATTGATCTGTTTTACAACCGTGTTTGCCCGTTCTTCACTTTCCACAAAGGGCAGCGAATAGGTAGTGGCATTCACCGGAAATTGTGACAGCACCGCATGGCCCAAAACCTCCGCCGTAATGGCCGTACCATCGGAAATATAAAATACACATCTGTCCACACACCACTCCTGATTTCTTTTTGTTTGCCTTATCCCTTCCGGGAACCTGTTTAGTAATACCCAGAAATTCACTAAATAAAAAGGGTATTTCACCGGATGCGTTTTCTTAAGTTCATTGCTGCGAGATACTGCGCAAAATGACTGTAATAAATGAAATGGGATTTTATTTTTTTCGTGTTTTCCCGCACCTTTTTGATTTGCTTCAGCAACGCGTCAGCTTATCTGATAGCGTAATGTTTATAACCTAACGTTGGTTGAGTCATCGCTGATTCATAAGGAATTATAGAGATTTACCAAAAGAAGACAGTAAAGCCAGTCTGGAATTTTCCGAAACGAAAATAGTTTGATTTGCTGGATCGATTCACCTGTCCTGTTCTTATGGATCATTATGCTAGTCTCAAAATGACCGCGTGTTAAAGGACAGGCTGTTAAAGAACATTAAGTAATTTGGCTGTGACTGAATTACGACTCTCTGCTCTCCTACTGAATATTAAGAAAGGATTGTTTCATGGCTCATCTCGATCCCGATTTACGCAATGTTATCTGGTACAACCAACTGGGTATGAACGACGTTGATAAAGTCGGGGGCAAGAACGCATCCCTCGGGGAAATGATCACCAATTTGTCTGAATTAGGGGTATCTGTCCCTAATGGTTTTGCTACTACCTCTCAGGCATTTAATGATTTTCTCGATCAAAGTGGCGTTAACCATCGTATCCATGAGTTGCTGGATAAAACCGACGTCGATGATATCGCCCAACTGACGCAGGCGGGTGCCCAAATCCGCCAGTGGATCATAGAGACGCCTTTCCAGCCTGAACTGGAAGTGTCAATCCGCGAGGCATATCAGCAGCTTTCGGAAGGTGAACCAGATGCTTCCTTTGCCGTGCGTTCTTCAGCCACAGCCGAAGATATGCCCGATGCATCTTTCGCCGGGCAGCAGGAAACCTTCCTGAACGTACAGGGCTTTGATGCGGTACTGATTGCGGTGAAACATGTGTATGCCTCTTTATTCAATGACCGGGCGATTTCCTATCGCGTGCATCAGGGGTATGACCATCGCGGCGTGGCGCTCTCGGCCGGTGTTCAGCGCATGGTGCGTTCAGATCTCGCGGCGGCGGGCGTAATGTTTACTATAGATACCGAATCAGGTTTTGATCAGGTGGTCTTTATCACTTCAGCTTATGGTCTGGGTGAAATGGTGGTACAAGGCGCGGTAAACCCGGATGAGTTCTACGTACACAAACCGACGCTTGCCAAAAACAAACCGGCGATAGTACGGCGTACTATGGGATCTAAGAAAATCCGCATGGTGTACGCGCCGAGTCAGGAACATGGTAAACAGGTGCAGATTGAAGATGTGCCCGCAGAACTCAGCACGCAATTCTCGCTGACGGATGAAGAGATTCAGGCTCTGGCGCGCCAGGCTTTGCTTATCGAAAAACACTACGGCCGCCCGATGGATATCGAATGGGCGAAAGATGGTCATAACGGTAAGTTGTATATCGTGCAGGCGCGTCCGGAGACCGTTCGTTCAAACGGTCAGGTTATGGAGCGCTACCAGCTCAACGGCAGCAGCAATGTTCTGGTTGAAGGCCGCGCAATCGGTCATCGTATTGGTGCCGGCCCAGTTAAAATAATTCATGACATCAGTGAAATGCATCACGTTAAAGCCGGAGATGTGTTGGTTACGGACATGACCGATCCGGACTGGGAACCGATCATGAAAAGAGCATCGGCGATTGTGACAAACCGTGGCGGGCGTACCTGCCACGCTGCGATTATCGCCCGTGAACTGGGGATCCCTGCGGTGGTGGGCTGCGGTGATGCGACAGAAAAACTGAAGGAAAACCAAAAAGTCACAGTGTCCTGCTCTGAAGGGGATACTGGCTACGTTTATCAGGATGAACTGGACTTTACGGTGCAAAGTTCTGAAGTCAATGAACTGCCAAAATTGCCACTGAAAATCATGATGAATATCGGTAATCCCGACCGCGCATTTGATTTCGCTTGTTTACCCAATGAGGGGGTTGGGCTGGCGCGTCTGGAGTTCATCATTAACCGCATGATAGGTGTACACCCTAAAGCGTTGCTTGAGTTTGACCAGCAAACGCCGGAATTGCAGGCAGAAATCAGCAAACTGATTCAGGGTTACGACAGCCCCCGCGAATACTATGTGGCGCGCCTGACTGAAGGGATTGCGACATTGGGTGCTGCTTTTTGGCCAAAACGCGTCATCGTGCGTTTGTCAGATTTTAAATCCAATGAATACGCCAATCTGGTCGGTGGCGAGAAGTATGAACCGCATGAAGAAAACCCGATGCTTGGGTTCCGTGGCGCCGGCCGTTATGTCTCTGACAGTTTCCGCGATTGCTTTGCGCTCGAATGTGAGGCGATGAAACGGGTGCGTAATGACATGGATCTGACCAATGTCGAAGTCATGATCCCGTTTGTGCGCACCGTGGCTCAGGCGGAAGCCGTGGTGGCTGAACTGGCGCGTCAGGGGCTGAAACGCGGTGAGAACGGCCTTAAGGTAATCATGATGTGCGAGATACCTTCCAATGCGTTGCTGGCAGATCAATTCCTCGAGCACTTTGACGGATTCTCTATTGGTTCAAACGACATGACGCAGCTGGCGCTTGGTCTCGACCGTGATTCCGGCGTGGTGTCTGAACTCTTTGATGAGCGTAACGAAGCCGTTAAAGCACTCCTGTCGATGGCGATTAAGGCCGCCAAGAAACAGGGTAAATACGTCGGTATTTGCGGGCAGGGTCCGTCCGATCATCAGGACTTCGCCCAGTGGCTGATGGATGAAGGGATAGACAGTTTGTCTCTTAATCCGGATACGGTGGTGCAAACCTGGCTGGCACTGGCTGATAAATAAAGTTTTAAAGCCATAGTTTAAATATTCTAAAAGCCACCCTGTAAAAAAGGGTGGTTTTTTTTGCAGGTAATGAGAGATGTATTGTTGAGATTAAAATTACAAAGATGAAATTTAAGATAAAAAAAAGCCCGTCTCGAAGACAGGCAAAGACTACACACAGCAATTTGGGGTATACATGCTTTTAGGGGGAAGCGTGTATATATATCAGTGGGTTGAAATCCGAACTGTTAATAATACTAGGTTTCTCAAGGTATTTAGTCTGTAAGAATCCTCCTAATAGGTTTTATTCTCACTTGAATAAATTTTGAATGTTTTGCGGGATGAGTAACGGGGCAGAAATTAGAAAGGAATAACCGCGCCCGTTGTCTTCTCTTTTTATTTGTCGCAGATAACACCGGGCGCTAAGAATGGTACTGAGTGATTAATCGTCGAGGGCTTTTAGCGCTTCTGCCGGGTCCGACTCAGGCTCCGGCGCTTCGTGCACCCACAATGAAATCAGGCGGTAAGAGACAGCGAGCACTACCGGGCCGATAAACAGACCAATCATTCCGAAAGCAAACAGGCCACCGATAACGCCGGAGAGGATAAGCAACATGGGTAAATCTGCACCCATGCGGATGAGTACTGGTCGCAGCACGTTATCGAGTGAACCTACCACACAGCTCCATACCAGCAGCACGGTGCCCCAGGTGTTATCGCCGGACCAATACAGCCAAATAATGGCTGGGATAAGCACCAGCAATGGACCAATTTGCGCTACACAGCAAACGAACATCACCACGGTTAATACGGTGGCGTAAGGGATACCGGCAATGGCCAGTCCGATGCCGCCGAGAACCGATTGCACAATCGCCGTCACGACCACACCCAGGGCCACAGCGCGGATTGCCTGACCGGCAAGGATCACCGCGGCATCACCACGTTCAGCGGCCAGACGAACGGCGAAGTGACGGATCCCCATCGCAACCTGCTCACCACGGCTGTACAGCAAGGCGCTGAATAACAGCATCAGCGAACAGTGAACAATAAAGCGACCAAGATGCCCGGCCTGTGTCAGGAACCACGATGCCGTTTGCCCGACGTAAGGCTGCACTTTAGTCATCAGGACATTACCGCCACCGTTAATCAGCGCATGCCAGCCGGAATAGAGCTTGTGGCCGACCAGCGGAATCGAGTTCAGCCAGTGAAAATCCGGCATGTGTAAGGTCGATGGGTTTCCCGCAAGAGCCACCAGCGGCGCGCCATTTTCAATGGCGCTGCTGACCAGTAAAGCGATGGGCAATACGAAGAGCAAGATCAGCAACAGTGTCATGACGATAACGGCAAGGAAGCGACGCCCCCACATAATGCGCTGTAGTTTGATCATCAGTGGCCAGGTGGCAATGACCACCATGCCTGCCCATGCAAAGCCCAAAATAAAGGGCTGCACTATCCAGATACTGGCGATAGTCATCAGCGCAATAAACAGCACCCCAAACATAATTTGCGGTAAGTCATAACGTTTAATTGGGAGATTCATTCATGTTTCTCAAAAGGATAAACGAAGAGGCATCAGCCTTGAGCCTCCAAAAAAAAGCGACACAGCATTCCGGCAGTTGCCATCCATAAGCATGGAACATTCGGTTGGTTTTGGATAGCGTGCCGCAAATTTAGTTGCAACGCGTTGTTGCTAAACGTGCGTTTTGCGGCGCGTTATGAAACAAATGCAACAATGGTTAACCAGACGGAGCGCTTAAAAACGAAGTATGTTAGTTTTTATTCTGGGTAAAGAACAGGGTGGGTCTGCCCCGCAGATCCGGCAAACCGCTTAGCGATTGCCAGGCATACAACAAAGACAGAGTCATAAATCAATGATCCCACAGATTTCTCAGGCACCGGGTGTCATCCAGCTGGTGCTCGATTTTTTGGAAGCCTTAAAAAACAACGGATTTACCGGTGATCTCACCACGACCTATGCCGATCGTTTGACGATGGCCACTGACAACAGCGTGTATCAGCTGTTGCCGGATGCGGTCCTGTTTCCACTGGCAACGTCCGACGTCGCCCTGATCGCACGTATTGCCGGGCAGGAACGCTTCAAAACGCTGGTTTTCACGCCGCGCGGCGGGGGAACAGGCACTAACGGTCAGTCATTAAACCGCGGCATTGTGGTGGATATGTCCCGTCATATGAACCGCATTCTTGATATCAATACTGAACAAGGTTGGGTCAAAGTCGAAGCAGGGGTGATTAAAGATCAGCTCAACGATTATCTGCGTCCGCTGGGCTATTTTTTCTCGCCTGAATTGTCCACCAGCAACCGCGCCACGCTCGGTGGGATGATCAATACCGATGCGTCCGGTCAGGGCTCGCTGGTCTACGGCAAAACCTCTGACCACGTGCTGGGCTTGCGCGCCATCGTGCTTGGCGGTGAAATGCTGGACACCACCGCGATACCCGCTGCGTTGGCAGATAAACTCGGTGAAGAAGATTCGGTCATTGGCCGTATCTATCGTACCGTGCTCGACAGTTGTCGCGATAATCGTGCGTTAGTCATTGAAAAATTTCCAAAACTTAACCGCTTCCTCACCGGTTACGATTTGCGTCACGTATTGAGTGATGATCTGCAAACTTTCAATCTGACCCGGATCCTTACCGGCTCGGAAGGTTCGCTGGCTTTTATTACCGAAGCGCGTCTGAACATCACACCCATCCCTAAAGTTCGTCGTCTGGTTAACATCAAATACGACTCTTTTAATTCCGCACTGCGCAATGCGCCCTTTATGGTGGAAGCCAAAGCGCTGTCCGTTGAAACCGTGGATTCGAAAGTCCTAAATCTGGCGCGTGAAGATATTGTCTGGCACAGCGTGCGCGAGTACATAAAAGACGTAGACGGTAAAGACATGCAGGGGCTTAACATCGTCGAGTTTGCCGGTGACGACGCCGACCTCATCGAAGCTCAGGTCAGCGCGCTGTGTGAACGCCTTGACGGGTTAATGAGCGACCAGGAAGGCGGCGTGATTGGTTATCAGATTTGTGCCGACCTTGCCGGTATCGAGCGTATTTATAATATGCGTAAGAAAGCAGTCGGACTGTTGGGCAATGCGAAAGGGCAGGCCAAACCCTTGCCGTTTGCGGAAGATACGTGCGTGCCGCCGCAGCATCTGGCTGACTATATCGTTGAATTCCGCGCGTTGCTGGACAGTCATAATCTGAGTTATGGCATGTTCGGGCACGTCGATGCTGGCGTACTCCATGTCCGTCCGGCGCTCGACATGTGTGACCCACAGCAGGAGATGCTGCTAAAGCAAATTTCAGATGAAGTCGTCGCACTGACCGCTAAATATGGCGGCCTGCTGTGGGGCGAGCACGGCAAAGGTTTCCGTGCGCAATACAGTCCGGCATTTTTCGGCGAGGAGTTGTTCCATGAGCTTCGCCGGATTAAAACGGCGTTTGATCCGGATAACCGTCTTAACCCGGGCAAAATCTGTGCGCCACTTGATTGCGATGAGCCGATGATGAAAGTTGATGCGGCGAAACGTGGCACGTTGGATCGCCGTATTCCGCTGGAAGTACGTCAATCATTCCGTGGTGCAATGGAATGTAACGGTAACGGTCTTTGCTTCAACTTTGATGTAAAAAGCCCGATGTGTCCGTCGATGAAAATCACCGGTAGCCGTATTCATTCACCAAAAGGTCGCGCAGGATTAGTCCGTGAATGGCTGCGTTTGCTATCAGAGCAGGGTGTGGACCCGCTGGCGCTGGAAAATGCTTTGCCGGAGAAAGGGCTGAGTTTCCGCACACTTATCGACCGCACGCGTAATACCTGGCACGCCAACAAAGGCGAATATGATTTTTCCCATGAAGTGAAAGAGGCGATGTCAGGTTGTCTGGCCTGCAAAGCCTGTTCCACGCAGTGCCCGATTAAGATTGACGTACCCGGATTCCGCTCGCGTTTTCTTCAGCTATATCACACCCGTTATCTGCGTCCGGCGCGCGACCACTTCGTCGCAAGTGTTGAAAGTTATGCGCCGCTGATGGCCAAAGCACCGAAGCTGTTTAACTTCTTCCTGAAACAGCCGTGGGTGCGGGAAATGAGCCGTAAAAGCATTGGCATGGTAGATCTGCCGTTGCTGTCTACTCCTACACTGCGTGAGCAACTGCTGGGGCATCGCGCCAGTACGATGACGCTTGAACAGCTGGAGAAAATATCTCCGGCGCAGCGCGGGGAGTATGTTCTGGTGGTACAAGATCCGTTTACCAGCTTTTATGATGCGCAGGTTGTGGCGGATTTCATCCGGCTTATAGAAAAACTGGGCCTGAAACCTGTACTGCTGCCGTTCTCACCGAATGGTAAAGCGCAGCACATTAAAGGCTTCTTGCAGCGCTTTGCGAAAACCGCGAAGAAAACCTCCCAGTTTCTAAACCGTGTGGCTCAGTTAGGGATGCCGCTGGTGGGGGTCGATCCGGCGCTGGTGCTCTGTTATCGCGATGAATATAACGAAATTCTCGGGGATGCCCGCGGTTCGTTTCAGGTTCAGTTGGTGCACGAGTGGTTAGATACCTGGCTGGCAGAGCGGCCGCCGCAACAGCAGAGCGGTGAGCCCTGGTATCTGTTTGGGCACTGCACTGAAAGCACGGCATTGCCAACCAGTGGTAAGCAGTGGGGGGATATTTTTGCCCGCTACGGCGCTAAACTTGAAAATGTCAGCGTGGGCTGCTGCGGGATGGCCGGGACTTACGGCCATGAAACTAAAAACCTGCAAAACTCGCTGGGAATATACGAGTTGTCATGGCACACGTCTTTGCAACGCCTGCCGCGTCAGCGCTGTCTGGCGACCGGCTATTCCTGCCGCAGTCAGGTGAAACGTATTGAAGGCAACGGTGTCCGCCATCCGTTGCAGGCTTTGCTGGAAATCATTCCCTGATAAATAAGGATGCAAGATGTCATTTTGGAAAAGAACCACCACCCTTGATGCGATCAATGCACGCAGTCAGGGATGTATGGTCGGGCATGTAGGAATTGTGTTCACACAGCTGGGCGAGGATTTTCTTGAAGCGACGATGCCGGTGGATGAACGTACCATCCAACCTTTCGGTTTGTTACACGGTGGGGCATCAGTCGTACTGGCTGAAACCATGGGCTCGATGGCGGGATATCTGTGCAGTGAGGGTGCACAGACGGTGGTCGGCGTGGAAATCAATGCCAGCCACATGAAATCAGCGCGGGAAGGGCATGTCCGTGGCGTATG
Organism: Enterobacteriaceae bacterium Kacie_13; assembly: GCA_013457415.1. Lineage (NCBI taxonomy): Bacteria > Pseudomonadati > Pseudomonadota > Gammaproteobacteria > Enterobacterales > Enterobacteriaceae > Enterobacteriaceae bacterium Kacie_13. The sequence goes on along the minus strand of CP045665.1, from coordinate 2,819,907 downwards.
TCGTGCGTTACGCACCGGTCGCCGCAGCCAGGTCTGGCAGATAGAAATTTTCGATCAGCAGGGCGGGCTTTGCTGTGTATCCAGACTGACAACGATGGTTGTCGACAAATGATTTGAGTGAATGAGTCAGGCAGGTATATGACAGAAGGGCGGACAGGCTGAAAAGTCGTCCGCCTTTTTTATTCGCAGTATTCATCTGTTAACGCATTGAAAAGCAATTAAAGATGATAAGGCACGCGTTTGGCAAAGTCTGTTTGGAAGGCTGTCGCTTTTTCCCAGATTCCCATCATGGCATAATACTGACAAATGAGTTTGAGCGTGTGCCGCGCAAAATGGTAGCTCTGAACACGGAAGAGTTCACAACGACCAACACTGTTTATTTCCAGTATCAGTCGGTTATGCAGTTTACATAACGCGTGCAGATAACTGTGATCATCCCCGTTTTGCAGGCATAAATTGGCTATATCCAGACAAATGCTGTTGAGGCGTTTTAGCTGGCAGAGGTGTGCGTCAGGGCGGCGTAAGGCAGCATCCGCCATATAGAAATCCACGGTGGCATCGCGGACACTGGATTTGTATTCATCGATCTTACTCTGCAACCACGCATTTACCGATTGAGCCATTCTCAGTATTCCGGTTTATCTTAATGATAATCATTATCAAACAATGGACATCATATTGTCAAAAAATAACCGGATCAACGTTTTCATCAGTTTTTTCAATTTTCATCGGAAATCAGTAAACAAAAAGAGCCTTATTATTGCGTTTAGGGTGAATTCATAAATAGGCATTTCCGATGAATGTTTTATAATAGACCTAATGAAAGCTATTAAACCATGATCTTTATAAGGTTAATTTTGCGTTTTTTAACAAAAAATTGACAATTTATTCAATCAGTTGATGGTTGCGGTGTTCAAGACCCGCCAGCAGCCCGACCCAAAGCCGGTGCTCATTGAGTGACGTTCCTCGTGGGTCATCGCTATACCCTCTTAAAACAAGAGGTTGAAGTGATAAATGTTATCACTAGAATAGAGACAATAGGTCTTGTCTATGACCGTAAAACTATGAGGTAAGACAGATGCAAACTGAAACTGTCGGCTCGTTCTCTTTAGACGACAACGTATGGCAAGGCGTGATCCTGACTGATTCTGCGGCGAAACAGGTGAAAACCCTGATGACCCAGGATCCTGAAGTCAAAGGTCTCCAGCTCTCGGTGAAACAATCCGGCTGCGCTGGCTTTGGCTACGTTTTGGATTTAACCAAACAACCGGCCAGTGATGACCTGGTGTTTGAACATGACGGCGCTTTGCTGTTTGTTCCGCTGAAAGCGATGCCTTTCATCGACGGAACCGAGGTGGATTTCGTCCGCGAAGGGCTGAATCAGATATTTAAATTCAATAATCCTAAAGCTCAGCATGCCTGCGGGTGTGGCGAAAGTTTCGGCCTGTAAATACCTGCCGTTTTTAAGATTATTGTAAACAAAGCGATGTAACCAACATGTCACGAAGCAACGTAGAAATTCCAGACGATGTGCAGTCTTGGGTCGGCGAGGGAACGAATTACAAAGAAGGGTTCTTTACCCAGCTGGCAACCGATGAACTAGCATCAGGCATCAACGAAGATGTGGTTCGCGCGATTTCGGCGAAACGCAACGAACCTGAGTGGATGCTGGAGTTCCGTCTGCAGGCTTATCATGCTTGGCTGAAAATGGAAGAGCCGCACTGGTTGAAAGCGTACTACACGCCTCTCGATTATCAGGACTATAGCTATTACTCCGCGCCATCCTGTGGCAGCTGCGATGATACCTGTGGTTCTCAGCCAGGTGCTACGCAACAGCCGCCCGCAGATTCTCATGGTATTCCGGCGCTCGATGGTAAAAATTACCTGACCAGCGAAGTGGAAAAAGCTTTTGAGCAGTTAGGTGTTCCGGTGCGTGAAGGGAAAGAAGTGGCTGTCGATGCAATTTTCGACTCCGTTTCTGTTTCCACCACGTATCGTGAAAAACTGGCGGAATCCGGTGTCATTTTCTGCTCATTCGGCGAAGCCATTCACGAATATCCGGATCTGGTTCGCAAATACCTCGGTACTGTAGTTCCCGCACAGGATAACTTCTTTGCTGCGCTGAACGCTGCGGTAGCCTCTGACGGCACGTTTGTTTACGTTCCTAAAGGCGTGCGCTGTCCGATGGAGCTGTCGACCTATTTCCGTATCAACGCGGCCAAAACCGGTCAGTTCGAACGTACTATTCTGATTGCCGATGAAGGTAGCTACGTCAGCTACATCGAAGGTTGTTCAGCACCTGTACGCGACACCTATCAGCTGCATGCAGCCGTCGTTGAAGTCATTCTGCATAAAGACGCTGAAGTGAAATACTCCACCGTGCAGAACTGGTTCTCAGGCAGCAAAGACAGTGAAGGCGGGATCCTCAACTTCGTAACCAAACGTGCATTGTGCGAAGGCGCAGGGTCGAAGATGTCATGGACGCAGTCTGAAACCGGCTCTGCGATCACCTGGAAATACCCAAGCGTTATCCTCAAAGGCGATAACTCGATTGGCGAATTCTTCTCAGTGGCGCTGACCAGCGGCAAACAGCAAGCAGATACCGGCACCAAAATGATTCATATTGGTAAAAACACCAAATCGACGATCATTTCCAAAGGGATCTCCGCTGGCCACAGCCAGAACAGCTATCGTGGTCTGGTGAAGATTCTGCCGGGTGCTGACAATGCCCGTAACTTTACGCAGTGTGACTCCATGCTGATCGGTCCGGACAGCGCCGCGCATACATTCCCTTATGTCGAAGTGCGTAATAACACCGCACAGTTGGAACATGAAGCCACGACGTCGAAAATCGGTGATGACCAGCTGTTCTATTGCCTGCAGCGTGGTATTAGCGAAGACGACGCGATTTCCATGATTGTTAACGGTTTCTGTAAAGATGTCTTTTCCGAGCTGCCGCTGGAGTTTGCTGTCGAAGCACAGAAACTGCTGGCGATCAGCCTTGAACATAGCGTCGGGTAATACCGCCGTCTTTTCCTGCCGTCGCTACGTGGTGTGACGCTGCGACGGACAGGTTTGAGTTCAGCACAGTCAAAGCATAATCAGAATTATGAGCGCGCAGGCGCAAACTCAAGGATACGTATGTTAAGCATCAAGAATTTGAAGGTCCGTGTCGAAGAAAAGGAAATTCTTAAGGGACTTGATCTGGAGATCAAGCCGGGAGAAGTACACGCCATTATGGGCCCGAACGGCTCAGGCAAAAGTACGCTCTCTGCGACGCTGGCTGGCCGCGAAGATTACGAAGTGACCGACGGTTCCGTAATGTTCAACGGTAAAGATTTGCTGGATCTCGCGCCGGAAGACCGTGCGGGTGAAGGTGTGTTCATGGCGTTCCAATACCCGGTAGAAATTCCGGGCGTGACCAACCACTTCTTCCTGCAAACTTCGGTTAACGCGGTGCGTAAATACCGTAATCTGCCTCCGATGGACCGCTTTGACTTCGCGGATTTCATTGAAGAGAAGATAGCTATGCTTAAAATGCCTGCGGATCTGTTGACACGTTCGGTCAACGTTGGTTTCTCGGGCGGTGAAAAGAAGCGTAATGACATTCTGCAAATGGCAGCGCTCGAACCAAGCCTGTGCATTCTCGATGAAACCGACTCCGGTCTGGATATCGATGCACTGAAGATCGTATCTAACGGCGTTAACGCGCTGCGCGATGGTAAACGTTCATTCGTGATTGTCACCCACTACCAACGCATCCTCGACTACATCAAGCCTGATTATGTGCACGTGTTGTATCAGGGACGTATTGTAAAATCTGGCGATTTCAGCCTGGTTAAACAGTTAGAGGAGCAGGGTTATGGCTGGCTTACCGACGAAGAGTAATGCACCTGCTGCAGGCAGTTCACATGCCATGCAGCAGCTTTACCGTCTTTTTGAAGGCCGCGGTGGTGAACACTCTGCTCACGCCCATGCACACTGGCAACAAGTGCTGCGCCTCGGTTTTCCGCATGCCAAACTGGAAGACTGGAAATATACGCCGGTCTCTTCCCTGTTGGGCAATCAGTTCTTTGCGCCTCAGCAGCAAGCGGTAACGGCTGAAACCGTGAAATCGCTGGCATTGCCGGTGGATTGTTACCGTCTGGTCTTCGTTGATGGCCGCTTCGATGCGAGCCTGAGTGACGCTGAAACCGGCGCGTTTGAGATCCAGAAACTGAACCCGGCAGCGCAGCAAACGTTGCCTGATCCGATTCAGTCTGAAGTCTTTTTGCATCTGACTGAAAGTCTGGCGCAGGATCCATTATCTGTGCGTTTGCCTGCGGGCAAGCAGGCGGATAAACCGCTGTATCTTTTACATATCAGCAGCGGTCGTGATCAGTCACGTGAAATGAATACCGTCCATCATCGCTATCACATGGCTATCGAAAGCGGCGCTAACGCTGAAGTGATTGAGCATTACCTGAGTCTTAACGATCACGGTCACTTTACCGGTGCACGCATGACAGTAAATGTTGGCGATAATGCTGATTTCACGCATTACAAACTGGCATTTGAAAGCCAGGCGAGTTTCCACTTCTCCCATAATGATTTGGTTATTGGTCGTGATGCGCGTGTTGCCAGCCACAGTTTCCTGCTTGGCGCGGGTCTGACCCGTAATAACACCAGTGCGCAACTGAACGGCGAGAACACCAATCTCAACATGAACAGCCTGGTTCTGCCGGTTGATACCGAGATTGCTGATACCCGCACGTATCTGGAACACAATAAAGGTTATTGCAACAGCAACCAGTTGCACAAAGTGATCGTTAACGATCGCGCGAAAGCCATATTCAACGGCATGATCAAAGTGGCGAAGCACGCACTGAAAACCGACGGCAAGATGACCAACAACAACTTGTTGCTGGGCAAACATACTGAGGTCGATACTAAACCTCAGTTGGAGATTTATGCCGACGACGTAAAATGCAGCCACGGTGCGACTGTCGGTCGTATCGACGACGAACAGCTTTTCTATCTGCGTACCCGTGGTATTAGCGGTCAGGATGCACAGCAAATGATCATCTTTGCATTTGCTGCTGAACTGACGGAAGCCATTGAGAATGAAACCCTGCGTGACGTCGTGATTGCCCGTATTGCGGGTCGACTCAATCGAGGTAAGTAATGACTTTTCCACTGGAAAGAGTACGTAGCGATTTCCCCGTGCTGAGCCGTGAAGTTAACGGCCAGCCGCTGGCTTATCTTGACAGCGCAGCCAGCGCACAGAAACCGCGTCAGGTTATTCAACGTGAAATGTCTTTCTTCGAACAAGGTTATGCTGCGGTTCACCGTGGCATTCACACCCTGAGCGCAGAAGCCACTGAGCAGATGGAAAACGTCCGCACTCAGGCCGCTCATTTTATGAATGCGGTGTCTGCGGAAGAAATTGTTTTCGTTAAAGGTTCCACGGAGGCTATTAACCTCGTCGCCAACACTTATGGGCGTGCACTGTTGCAGCCGGGCGATCGCATTATTCTGACCGAAATGGAACACCACGCCAATATCGTGCCATGGCAGATGCTGGCAAAAGAGCGTGATTTGCATATCGACGTCTGGCATCTGACGCCGGAAGGCGAGCTGGATCTTTCTCAGCTTGAAGCACTGATCACCCCACGAACAAAATTGCTGACGTTGGCACATGTTTCCAACGTGCTGGGCACCGTCAATCCGTTGGAAAAAATCATTCCTCGGGCCAAAGCTGCCGGTCTGTCTGTGCTTGTTGATGGCGCGCAGGCTGTGATGCATTACGCCGTGGACGTTCAAGCGTTGGGTTGCGATTTCTATGTCTGGTCGGGTCATAAGCTGTATGGGCCAACCGGCATCGGTATTCTGTACGGTCGTAAAGAATTGCTTGATCAGATGCCACCATGGGAAGGCGGTGGGTCAATGATCAAACACGTCAGTCTGACCGAAGGTACCACTTTCGCGGCAGCACCGTGGCGTTTTGAAGCGGGTACGCCAAATACCGGTGGCATCATGGGCCTGGGCGCTGCCATGGAGTATGTGACCGAACTGGGTTTGGAAAATATCCATGCCTACGAAAACGAGCTGATGACTTACGCGCTGAAAGAAATGGCAACAGTACCTGATATCCAGATTTACGGCCCTGCCAGCCGTTCAGGCGTTATTGCGTTCAATCTCGGTAAACACCATGCTTATGATGTAGGCAGTTTCCTCGATCAATACGGTATTGCCATCCGCACCGGTCATCACTGTGCGATGCCATTAATGTCCTTCTACGGTGTTCCGGCTATGTGCCGTGCGTCGCTTGCGATGTACAATACCCACGAAGAAGTCGACCGTCTGGTCGCAGGACTGCAACGTATTCACCGGTTGTTGGGTTAAGCCCGACAGCCCCGATCAGGATGTTGTTATGGCTTTGCCAGATAAAAATAAATTAGTCAGAAATTTTTCCCGCTGCCCGAACTGGGAAGAAAAGTATCTGTATGTCATTGAGCTCGGCGGCCAGTTACCGGCTCTGCCGGAGGAATATCGTCAGGATAAAAACCTGATTTCCGGTTGCCAGAGTCAGGTGTGGATTGTGATGCGCACGGATGAATCCGGCGCACTGACTTTCCAAGGCGACAGCGATGCGGCCATTGTAAAAGGTTTGGTGGCCATCGTGTTCAGTCTCTATCAGGGGCTGACGCCGCGTGATGTGGTAGAGCTGGATGTACGTCCGTTCTTTACCGAACTGGAGCTCAGCCAGCATCTGACACCTTCTCGTTCGCAGGGGCTCGAAGCAATGATCCGCACTATCCGCGCGAATGCCGCGGCGTTTGCGTAACCACTGACTGAGCGTTTTGCTCATTAGGAATCGTCTGCTAATGAGCAAAGCTTTTTTTGATTTTTCCCTCTCAATATTTTGTTTTACTCCTGATTTTTCATCTGTTTAAAATTTGCTTTTACCCCGTTCATTGTCTGCGGGACGATAAGGTAACTTTCTGATTTTCTGCGGTTTGATTGCTCTGAAATCCTGCGCTGCTAGTATTAACAGACAAGATAATTGTCTGGCCTCAGATTGTCTGGGGGCAGGCCGAAAAAGGACTGAGTATGAGACGCGCATTACCCCTTTTGGCGATGTTAGTTGGCACAATGATGGCAACGTATTCCCTGACCGCAAGTGCTGCAGAATATCCTCTGCCGTCGAATAATAGCCGCCTGATTGGCGAAAACACGACTTATGTGGTGCCAAACGACGGCCAGCCGCTCGAAGCCGTGGCCGCCAAATATCAAATTGGCCTGATCGCCATGCTGGAAGCTAATCCGGGAACCGATCCTTATTTGCCGAAAACCGGCACCGTGCTGACTATCCCTTCGCAAATGCTATTACCAGATACCAAACGTGAAGGTATTGTGGTCAACCTCGCGGAATTGCGTTTGTACTACTATCCGAAAGGCGAAGATAAAGTCGTCGTCTATCCGATTGGTATCGGCCAGCTTGGTCGTAACACCCCAGAGATGGTCACGTCTGTCAGCCAGAAAATCCCTAATCCGACCTGGACCCCTACTGCTAATATCCGTAAAGCCTACCTGAAAGACGGTATTAAGCTGCCTGGCATGGTGCCAGCCGGGCCGGAAAACCCGATGGGGCTGTTTGCTATGCGGTTGTCAGCAGGGACAGGGCAGTACCTGATCCACGGGACAAACGCTAACTTTGGTATTGGGATGCGCGTGAGTTCTGGTTGTATCCGTCTGCGCCCTGATGATATCGAGGCGCTGTTTAACTCCGTGCCAAAAGGGACTCGTGTACAAATCGTCAATCAGCCGATCAAATATGACATTGAGCCTGACGGTAAACGCTACATCGAAGTACATCAGCCTCTGTCGCACACCGAGAAAGACGATCCTCAAACCAAACCCATTGCTCTGACTGCGGCAATGAAAAAATTCATCAAGCATGACGACACCGATGCCGAGGTGGTGAAAGAAGCCATCAAACGGCGTTCAGGTATGCCTGTGGTCGTAAGCGTCGGCGATAAAGCTACGGGTACGGCACCGTCTGTCAACGAACCGCAGACCGCAGCGGCCACACAACCTGCAGTGAATAACGCAAGTACGCAATAAAGTTTACAGAAACGATTCAGAAGCATTTTCTACAAAAGGAGCCATCATGGCTCCTTTTTTATATTCGAAGCTCTGGTGGGAGGCGGAGGGTGCTTTTAGAGGGATGAGTAACACAGAAATGTTATGCAGAAACAAACTACAAAAGGCGAGGATGAATGGCATAAATGCAGGAGGTAAATTACAGGTAAAAAAAATGGCGCACTGAGTGCGCCATTGAACTAGAGAAGTAAATATTACTTCTTGTAAGCGTGAGCTTGGTTGTCAAGACGTTGGTTAGCACGTGCTGCGTCGTCTTTAGCTGCCTGAACGTCAGAACGCATTGCGTTCACGTCGTTGCTCAGTTGGTCAACTTTAGAGTTCAGAGTAGAAACGTCTGAAGACAGTTGATCGATTTTAGCGTTGCTTGAACAACCAGCCAGCATAGTTGAAGCCAGGATTACAGCGCCCAGTACCAGTTTAGTGCGATTCATTATAAAACCCTCTAGATTAAGTTAATCTCCATGTAGCGTTACAAGTATTACACAAACTATTTTCTAATGAGAATAATTTTTTGTCGGTAAACGCTATATTTTGATCGTTCGCTCAAAGAAGCATCTTTTTTTACGAAAAAGTTAAAAATTGCAGGGAAAACAGCTGTATTCCATGGGACTTATCCCAATCTCACTCATTCTGTTTTCTGCATTTTTTAAGAAAAAAGAGGCTTTTCGAAAAAATAAACGCCACGGTATGCAGCGTTTATTCGTGCTCTGGGTCACGTTTTAATTAAACAACGTGCACCGAAGAAGTATTGGTCGTGCCGCTCTGAACCAGTGCGCCAGAAACCATCACTACGATATCACCTTTCTGCGCTAAACCGCTTTCAATCGCCGCTTCCTTACCAATGCGATAGAAATCATCAGTAGAGGCAATTTCTTTCACCAGCTGAGTCACAACGCCTTTGGTCAGGATTAACTGACGCGCAGTGATTTCGTTAGTGGTCAGAGCCAGGATAGTCGCGTGCGGGAAGTATTTACGCACAGCTTTAGCAGATTTACCACCACTGGTTGCAACAACGATCAACGGAGCATCCAGTTTTTCGGCAGTTTCTACTGCGCCACGGCAGACGGCTTCAGTAATACGCAGTTTGCGGTTATCGTTCTGACCATCGATGCGGCTCTGCATAACGCGGTCGGTACGCGCGCAAATGGTAGCCATAATGGTCACAGCTTCCAGCGGATATTTACCTTTAGCACTTTCACCAGACAGCATCACGGCATCAGTACCGTCGATGATGGCGTTAGCAACGTCACCAGCTTCTGCGCGGGTAGGGCGTGGGTTTTTGATCATGGAATCGAGCATCTGCGTTGCGGTGATAACCACTTTGCGTGCACGGTTACATTTTTCGATCATCATCTTCTGCGCGAAAATAACTTCTTCAACCGGAATTTCAACGCCGAGGTCACCACGGGCAACCATGATGCCGTCTGAAGCTTCGAGGATTTCGTCGAAGTTGTTCAGGCCTTCCTGGTTTTCAATTTTGGAAATGATCTGGATATGCTCGCCACCGTGGATTTTCAGGTGTTCGCGAATTTCCAGAACATCAGAACGTTTACGGATGAATGAAGCAGCAACGAAGTCAACGCCTTGCTCACAACCGAAGATCAGGTCGCGTTTGTCTTTCTCAGCCAGTGCCGGCAGTGCGATAGAAACGCCTGGCAGGTTAACGCCTTTGTTTTCGCCCAGATCACCGTTGTTAAGAACTTTACAGGTCACTTCGGTTTCGGTGACGTTAGTCACTTCCATGCCGATCAGACCATCGTCCACCAGAATGGTGTTACCGATTTTCAGGTCTGCAGCAAAGCCAGCGTAGGTCACAGCAACACGTTCAGTGTTACCAATCACACTCTGGTCGGTGGTGAATGTGTAGGTCTGGCCCGCAACCAGTGCAGCATCTTTGCCGCCTTCCAGTTTCATGGTGCGGATTTCAGGACCTTTGGTGTCCAGCAGGATAGCTGCTTTATGGCCAGTCGCGGCCATCACGTTGCGGATGTTCTTAATGCGTTGACCATGCTCTTCGTAATCACCGTGAGAGAAGTTCAGACGCATTACGTTCATGCCTGCATCAAGCAGTTTGGTCAGCATTTCTTCGGATTCAGTTTTCGGTCCGATGGTACAAACAATTTTGGTCTTTTTCATGACGATTTTATCTACAAGTTGTGATGGATTGGAAACGTGTTTGCCTGACAGCATGGCTGCCCGCGCGGAATTGAAGTCTTGCCTGGTTGATCAAATCATTACTAAGCGTAGAAGACTGTGAAAGGAATGGTGTAGTTAGTTCAGCCAAAGCATAGCGATTAGTGCGATTTAAGATCGCTACGGGAGTGGTCACGCTTTTATAAGTGCGATATCGACAGATCAAGGGGCTGAAACCATTCAATCGAAGAGACGATGCATATTATAGAGGGGAACGAGGTGGGAAACCAAATAAAAAACGTGATAATGCGCAAGCTTAGGGCAGATGACTGAGCGTTGTTGCGCAAACATCCAAAGCGGGCAGCGAGGAAATCACAGGCATAACAGTTTCGTTACGTGACTTTCGAAAATGCTACAAAGACGAAATAAGCCGATCAAGAGGCCAATGAGCGTACTGAGTCTGTCGATGTTATGTCGCAGAGAGCGGGTGTAAAAGATAGTGGGGAAATGAAAGAGTTTAAATCAGAAAGGCACATCAGAGGAAAAGTTGAGATATGTAAGAAGAGTTGCTGGTGCGTCCGAGTGGACTCGAACCACCGACCCCCACCATGTCAAGGTGGTGCTCTAACCAACTGAGCTACGGACGCACATCATGCAACGGTACAGCTTCGAAATTGGTGCGTCCGAGTGGACTCGAACCACCGACCCCCACCATGTCAAGGTGGTGCTCTAACCAACTGAGCTACGGACGCATCGTTTTCTTTCTTGTCAGCCAGTGTTGGCGACGGGGACGAATATTAACGACGTCTCTGAAGGCTGGCAAGGGAAAAAAGACATTTTTCTTTCATAATGTGCGCGACTGACGAGCTTATGCGCATTGCGTTGTTTTTTTAGGCATAACGGCCGTCAGGAAGGGAGAAAAGGCGAAGCGCGATGAATAATTCAACGCGCGGCACAGTAAAACTATCGGCCAGCCTTTTGCAAAATCGTGAATGAAGACTGCTTCTGTAACCAGCGCATACGGAACGTCATCATCACGGCGGCAAACGTCAGCCCCAGAATAAATCCGCACCAGAACCCGCTAGGCCCCATCCTTGGCACAAGTAAATCGGTCAGCCCGAGCATATATCCGACCGGCAATCCCAGCACCCAATAGGCGACAAACGTAATATAGAAGATAGAACGCGTGTCTTTATAGCCGCGCAGAATGCCACTGCCGATGACCTGAATGGCATCTGAAATCTGGAACAAAGCCGCAAATATCAGAAGATGGGAGGCCAGCATTACAACTTCAGGGCTGTCGTTATAAAGTGCGGCAATATGTTCGCGGAAGATAATTGCCGTTGAGGCTGTACAGCAGGCCATGATAATACCGGTGAAGAGACTGGTGTAAGCAGCCACTTTGGCACCATCGACCGAGGATTTCCCCAACTGCGAACCAACGCGGATCGTCGCGGCCACGCCGAGCGATAGGGGGACGACAAACATCAGCGAGCCGACGTTCAGCGCAATCTGGTGGCTGGCTACTGCCACAATCCCCAGTGGTGAAACCAGCAGGGCGACGATGGCAAACAGTGTCACTTCAAAAAATAGCGCCAGCGCGATAGGCATACCGAGCTGGGTCAGGCGGCGTAACGTAGGCCAGTCGGGCCTGGCGAAGCGTGTCGGTGGAACGATATCCCGCATCGTGTAATTACGGCGTACGTAAAAGCGCATCATAAAGAACATAACCCAATACACCGTACCCGTTGCGACGCCGCAACCGACGCCGCCAAGCGCGGGCGCACCGAACTTGCCATAGATGAATATGTAGTTAACGGGAATATTGACCAGCAGGCCGATAAAGCCAAAGACCATGCCCGGTTTCGTTTTCGACAAACCTTCACATTGATCGCGCAGCACCTGGAAGAATAGATAGCCCGGTGCGCCCCACATAATTGCGCGTAAATAGCCGACTGCTTTTTCTTTCAGTTCCGGATCGATGTTATGCATCAGGCCGATAATCTGATCGCAGTGATACAGCACAGCGATGATCAGCACGGAAACACCTGAGGCCAGCCAGAACCCTTGCTGAACCTGATGACCGATTTTATCCCGTCGGCCTGCGCCATTGAGATGGGCAATAGTCGGCGTCAGCGACAGTAATAAGCCGTGTCCAAATAAGATAGCCGGTAACCAGATGGAGGTCCCGACGGCGACGGCGGCCATGTCTGTTGCGCTGACTGAACCGGCCATGATCGTGTCGACCACGCCCATAGAGGTCTGAGCTATTTGCGCCAGGATGACTGGAATGGCAAGCGCTAATAAAACCCGCGCTTCTGCAAGGTACTTCTGCACAGATACACCTTTATTTTTGATTATATTGGATAAAAAAACGCCATATCAGGTGGCATTAAAGACGAGAGAATAGCCCGAAGATTGTACCGCTTCCTTTTTTTTAAGCAAACGATGCTGTTAATGGCCGGTTAAATAATGATATCCGATCAGCCAGTGCTATTTGTGCCGTGCAGATTTGGCTTTCAATTAAATCTGCGGCAAACTGACGTCAGCGTTGTCTTAATACAACAGAATTCAGCATTGAGGAAAGGGCTATGTTTACCGGAATTGTTCAGGGAACCGGAACGGTGGTGTCGATTGACGAAAAACCGAATTTCCGTACCCATATTGTTCGCATGCCAGAGGATATGCTGGATAATCTCCAGCTGGGGGCATCTGTATCGCACAATGGCTGTTGCCTGACGGTGACGGAAGTACAGGGCGACCTGGTCAGTTTTGACCTGATGAAAGAAACGCTCCGTCTGACCAATCTCGGCGATGTAAACGTCGGCGACCAGGTCAATCTGGAACGGGCTGCGCGGTTTAATGATGAGATCGGCGGCCATTTAATGTCGGGCCATATTATTTGTACGGCAGAAGTTGCCAAAATTCTGACATCAGAAAATAACCGTCAAATCTGGTTCCGGATGCCACATGAAGATTTGATGAAATATGTATTACATAAAGGTTATATCGGTATCGACGGTATTAGTCTGACCATCGGCGAAGTGACCCGCACCCGTTTCTGCGTGCATTTAATTCCTGAAACGCTACAGCGAACGACATTAGGCACTAAGCGTCTCGGTGACAAAATTAATATCGAAATAGATCCGCAAACTCAGGCGATTGTCGATACCGTAGAACGCGTGTTAGAAAGTCGCGAAGCAGCTATTGCCACCGCGAAGGCGATGATCGAAAAAACGGAATAAATCTTTTCTGCCGTCATTAATACAAAGAAAAACCGGACACTAAAGGCTGTCCGGTTTTTGTATGCGTATATTTGTCGTTTTAACGCGGAACGCGGATACCACCGTCCACACCCTGCGGGCTGAATACCACCTGCCACAGCTGAATGTCGCGCGCGCGGAAAGCACCGGCGCAGGCGTTGAGGTAATAGGTGAACATCCGGTGGAAGCGGTCACCGTAACGTTCGGCAAGTTGCGGCCAGTGCAGCTGGAAGCGTTCGTGCCATGCCATCAGTGTGCGGTCATAATCTGCCCCAATATTGTGCCAGTCTTCCATCACAAACAGGGATTCGCTGGTGTGCGCAATCTGTTGAATAGAAGGCAGGCAGCCATTAGGAAAGATGTATTTATCGATCCACGGATCCACGCTCAGATCTGTTTTATTCGAACCGATGGTGTGCAGCAGGAAAATACCGTCCGGTTTAATATTGCGTTTGGCAACGTTGAAGTAGGTCTGGTAATTCTTCGGCCCAACGTGTTCAAACATACCGACGGAAACGATGCGGTCAAACTGATCGTTCAAATCACGATAATCTTGCAAAAGAATGGTGACATCCAACCCTTCGCAGCGATCCTGCGCGAGTTTTTGCTGTTCGGCAGAAATCGTCACACCCACCACGCTGACCCCATAATGGCGCGCTGCATACTCAGATAATCCGCCCCAACCACAACCAATATCCAGTAAACGCAGGCCCGGTTTTAATTGCAGCTTGTCGCAGATCATTTTGAGTTTGGCTTCCTGTGCCTCCTCAAGGGTGGTGGCATCTTTCCAGTAGCCGCAGGAATATTGCATATAAGGGTCGAGCATGAGTGTAAATAAATCATTGCCCAAATCGTAATGCTCTTTACCTACAATCCACGCGCGCTTGCGGGATTGTAGATTCAGAATGCGTGCAGCTGCGATACGAAGTGTGTCTTTAAAATGGCGGGGAAGTTTATCTTCTAAACCGGCTCGCAATACACGCTGAAAAAAGATATCCAGGCGTTCACACTCCCACCAGCCGTCCATATAACTTTCACCCAAACCCAGAGAACCTTCCTGCAAAACACGCTTGAAGAAGTCAGTGTTTTTTACTTTAAGGTCAAAAGGGCGGTTTCCATTAATCCGGATGTCTGCGGAGGATAACATTTCGCTGACGATCCGATACCACTGATTATCCTGAATGCTTTGATCTTCTATACACGATGAACTCATAGCTTCTCCATCACTTTCTCTTCTGACTTATTAACCTGCCGGGAAAAGCAAAGGCTATTTTGCAGGTCTTTATGAGAACAGACGACTAAGCGCCTCGTCCGATATTCGACACCAACAGAGGAAATTTAGAAGAACACCCGCAAGCCAAAAGGGTTGCAGGCCAATCATCCTTGAAATAATAGTGTGACGCACTCCGCGGGACACACAAAAGCTTGTAATAAAAATTTTGTAAAAGTGTTATTTTTAGAGGTTTTATTGAGTATAGGCTCGACTGCATGCATTCTCAATAGTTAATCGCTTTGTATATTAATGACCTTTAAGTGATTGTAACTAAAGGTCATTATCGCGATCGGTGAGTATGTTATGCTTCAGCTTCCTGCGGGGGTTCGTCCACACATCCTTGTTGTTTTACTTGCCATTGTGACAGCCAGCGACCCAAAACTACCAACACTATTGTAGACAGCATGGTGGTAACTGTCGCCATCAGAGGATGCGCAATAAATGCGGAAACCATCAGACTGGCGATAAAACACAAGCCTAACTGAAGTGTATTTTGCAACGCAGCAGCTTTGCCTGTATTAGCAGGAAATGGCATTAATGCATTTGCGACAACAATTGGATAGATTGCGCCATTCACCAAAGCCATGAGACAGAACGGAATCAACAAGCCCACCAACCCGGCATCGGTGAACATCGCGATAACGAAAAGCCAGACCACGCTAAGGCAGTATCCCGCCAGCAACCACGGCAGAATTCTATTGCCATCCAGTTTACTAATCAGCATCCTGCAACCAAAACCCCCCAGCAGGAAGGCGATCGTTTGCGGAACGTAACTCAGGCCGATGACCGCGGGCGAGTAACCCATATCGCTTAAAATAAACGGAGAGCCGGTTAGCCAGGCGAAGAAACCGGCAGAGCAGGTGGCGTAAATCATCACATTACCCGTGTAAATGCGGGATTTCAGTAACGTGCCAAAGCCGGCTTTGCTTTCAGGCGGATGTTCCACGGGTTTGTTTTCACGCAGAGTCAGCGTGGTGATAACCAGAAGCACCGCTACCACGGTCAGCAGGGCGAAAATCGCTTCCCAGTCAAAATGATTCAGTACCCATGCGCCAAGCAGTGGGGCCAGCGCGGGGGAAAGTGCAACCAGTGGCATGATACTGGCAAATGTTTTCTTCGCCACGTCCGCTGAGAAACGGTCAACGACGATCGCCTGCCAGGTGACAGCGGCCGCACAAACCCCCATCGCCTGCAAAAAACGCAGCGCCAGAAGAGCGCGGACATTTTCCACCCACAGAACGCCAAGACAGCCGATGGCAAACAGCGTCAGGCCGAGCAGCAGCACCGGTTTACGGCCTATCCGATCGGAGAGCGGTCCCCAGAGGAGTTGTCCGATGGCGAAACCGCCGAGGAAAATACTCAGGCTGGCGCTTATCATGCCGGGACTGGTCATCAGGCTGGTTTGCATTGCGCTAAATGCAGGCAAATACATATCGGTAGCTAAAAAGCCGAGCATGCTCAATCCGGCGAGATAGAGCATAAATCCAAAGGAGGGTTTCATTTTCGTCTCATTAATGTGTTTATTGCAGATGATATGACGCAGAAATAGGTTCGGATGCGGAGTTTAACGCTTTGATAACAGTCTTGTGAAACGCTAATATTTGCAGTCTGCTATCAAAAAAATTGAAGGCTAACCGATGTGGTCAGAATATGCACTTGACGTGGTGGATGCAGTAGCACGAACTGGCAGTTTCAGCGCGGCGGCGCAAGATCTGCACCGTGTACCTTCTGCTATCAGCTATACCGTCCGTCAGCTCGAACAATGGCTTGCCGTTCCGCTGTTTGAAAGGCGGCATCGCGATGTGGTACTGACTCCTGCAGGTAAGGTTTTTGTTGATGAGGCGCGGATTCTGACAAAAAAAATGATAGCCACTCGCCGTCAGTGTCAGCAGGTAGCGAACGGCTGGCGCGGCGAGTTGCGTGTGGCGGTGGACAGGATAGTAAAACCAGCCAGAACACGACGTCTGGTGCTGGATTTTTACCGGCATTTCCCTGATACCGAATTGATTATCCACTCGGAAGTGTTTAACGGCGTGTGGGATGCGCTGGTGGATGGACGTGCGGACGTGGCTATCGGGGCAACGCGCGCCGTGCCGGTCGGCGGGCGCTTCAGCTTTCGCGACATGGGCTTTATGGACTGGCACTGTGTGGTCAGCCCGCAGCATCCGCTGGCGCAACATACCGGTGCGCTAAACGACGAGCAACTGCGCCCTTATCCGGCCCTGTGTCTTGAAGATACTTCGCGGACCTTACCTAAGCGCGATACCTGGACGCTGGATAACCAACGGCGTCTGGTGGTGCCCGACTGGACCTGTGCTCTGGAGTGTCTGACCGAGGGATTATGCGTAGGAATGATGCCGGTCCATCGCGTCATGCCCTGGATTGAGCAACAGAAATTACAGATCCTTTCGCTGGAGAACCGCTTCCCGGACAGCCCGTGCTGCCTGACGTGGGATCAAAGCAATGCATCACCATCGCTGGCGTGGCTGTTGGAATACATGGGAGATACGGAAACGATGAATCAGGAGTGGCTGCGTTAGGGGGATGACGGAGAGTTTTAAAGTAAAACGCCTGCAACGGGGCAGGCGTTTAGCGCTTTTAACGGCGATAGTCGCGGAAAGGACCATCAGCAACCGAGCGGCGTTCGACCAGTTTAGGGTGTACCTCGATGGTCTGCGATTCTTCGCGTTTGCTGACGATGCGATCGAGCAACATTGTGAAGGCCATTTCGCCCAGACGCTCTTTTGGCTGATGCACCGTGGTTAGCGCAGGTGAGAAGTAACGGGCATTGCGCACGTTATCATAGCCGATAACGGAAATGTCCTGCGGAACGCGCAAACCAAACTCATCGGCAGCACAAATCGCGCCCATCGCCATGACGTCACCGCCACAGAAAACGGCAGTAGGGCGTTGCTTTTGCATCAGGATTTTCTGCATCGCCTGATAACCTGACTCGGGTTCGAAATCTCCCTGAACGACCCATTCTTCACGTAAAGGAATATTGGCTTCCTTCAGTGCTTTGACAAAACCCTGGAAGCGGCCACCGCCGGTATTACGCGCCAACTGCCCCGGGATGACACCGATATCGCGATGGCCGCGTTCAATCAGATAGCGTCCGGCCATGTAACCACCCTCGAACGCATTATCGATGATGCTGTCGGTGAAGTTTTTACGCGCTTCGCCCCAGTCCATTACGACCATCGGGATTGACCGGTATTCTTCCAGCATATTCAGCAATTCATCAGGATATTCCGCACACATGACCAGCAAACCATCGACACGTTTTTGTGCCAGCATTGCCAGATAGGCCTGCTGCTTATCCAGATTGTTGTGGGAGTTACACAAAATCAACGTATAGCCTTTGGAGAAACAGCTGTTTTCCACGGCTTCAATCACTTCGGCAAAATAGGGCGCTTCGCTCGACGTCGCCAGCAGGCCGATCGTTTTAGTGTTATTGACCTTCAGGCTGCGTGCGACGGCGCTTGGTGAGTAGTGCAAGTCTTTAATGGCCAGCAGAACCGCGGCTTTGGTGTCTTCGGCGACGAAACGTGTTTTATTGATGACGTGCGACACGGTTGTAGTGGAAACGCCAGCGCGCTTTGCGACATCTTTAATCGTTGCCATGTAAGGAATGACTCCTGAACTCACGTGTTTCAGCACGTTAGCATTATGTTAATCGTTTGCTTGCGTGGATTACACTGTGAGCTTATAAAAAGACAGTGTAATCGTTGGATGAGTTCGTCAAAGTGAGGCGTAAAGCACTCTCGGGAGAAATCGACCGGCACACAGGCGTGGTAACCGACAATTTTCTCTTATAATGCAGGAAAGTGGAAGTATTATTGTGGGTTATCGCGCATGAATCAACGCGGGATTTTAGCAGTGAAGTATGAGAAAATGTGTTGGCACACATTTAGTGTGGCTTAATGAAACGCCACAATTGATCTGTAAGGGGGTTTTATGGACCGCAATTTAAAATTGTCATTAATCACCACGGTTTGCGCTTTGCTCGTGATCGTCGCTTTCAGCTTTACCGCAGTGATGAACTAAAAGTCGCGAGAGTTGCCGTCAGTGAAGCAATAAAAAGGGCGATTACCTGTTACAGGAATCGCCCTTTTCAATTTTACGCAGTGACCTTTACCGCCGATACTCTTCCCTGCAGAAACGCTTCGTTAAATGCTATTCAATGGCTGATTAGCGAAACTTCAGACTTAACGAACTGTTTATTATCGGATCGTTTTCGGGGTCATTACCCGACGTGCGCCTACGTAATGGTCTTGCCAGTAATCATCGCCCAGTGAGGTGATTTTGATGTCTTCACCGGTACGCGGAGACTGAATAAATTTGCCGTTTCCGACGTAAACCCCGACGTGGTCTGCAGCTCCGCGGTTATTGATCCGAAAGAACACCAGATCGCCAGATTCCAGTTCACCGCGTTTCACCGGCGCTGCATCGCGCAGGTGGTACATTTCGTTGGCTGTGCGCGGCATCTTAATGCGAATCAAATCTTTGTAGGCGTAATAGACTAAACCACTGCAGTCGAATCCGGTATTAGGTGAGGTGCCACCCCAGCGATAAGGTTTACCGACCTGATGCATCAACTTGGTCATCGCCGTTTGCTGCGCATGCTGATAACGTTTCTTATGCGTCGCGCTTAATGTAATTGGCTTGCCGTCTTCTTCGGTTAACTTTTTACCTTTGCGGTGTCGACCATAGGCTTCTTTCTTGCTGGCCTTCGTCGTGGTGTCTTTCGCCAGAGACCGGGTTTTAGATTTCTTATCGGCTTTACTCTCGGCCCGCGTGGTCTTGAGTGTTTTTTCTTTTTTGCTCTCAGCCCTGGTTTCGGCCCGTGTTGTTTTTAGTGTTTTTACTGAAGATGTATTTCGCTTCACCAGTTCTGTGCTTTTGACTCTCTTCTTCGCATTTTTTTTGTGACTCTGTTGTTCTTTGACCGGTGTCACTTTGGTTTTTTTCGCAGTTTTGGCAGCAACCGTTTTTCGCTTTCGGCGTTCTTCAGGGGTCACCTGATTAACGTGACTCTTTTTCTGATCGGCCGTAACACGAGTCTGAGGTGACGCCTGGGCTATATTCAAAAATAGCTGGGTAAAGAGCAGCACAAAAAGCGTGAACAGTAAGCGCATAGCTTCGTTACCATGAGTGGTTAGGTTAAACATCAGAGATGTCAGAGTATTGCCTAAAAGAACCAGACAAAACAGCACGATTTGCCTAGATTCTAGAACATATTGTGAGAAAAAGTTAATAGCTTTTTTTATGCTGAAATAAACGCCATTTTTAGTTAGAAAAATAACCAGTTTTCAGTATGTTAATATTCAAGTTAAACCATAACGAATTGCAAATCCGGTGTTAACCCGGCCGCTAAAAATGTTATTCTCGATGAATCTTTTATTTTGTGAGCCCGAACGCAAGCACCGAAAATTGTGTAATAAAATGCCAGTATTGCGAAAGACCCTGCAAAAAATGGCGTTTTTATCTGACAGCTGCCATCGTTACAATAGAGGGTAGTGTGATTGAGCACCGTTTTTGAGTGCTGCGCGTGAAGAGTAATGACCGTGACAGCCTGTACCGGCTTGAGGAAGCAAGAAATGACCACTCCTACTATTGAAAAAATTCAGAAGCAAGTTTCTGAAAACCCGATTCTGCTGTACATGAAAGGTTCTCCAAAACTGCCAAGCTGCGGTTTTTCTGCACAGGCTGTGCAAGCGCTGTCTGCCTGTGGCGAACGCTTTGCGTACGTTGATATTTTGCAGAACCCAGACATCCGCGCAGAGATGCCTAAGTTTGCTAACTGGCCAACGTTCCCGCAACTGTGGGTGGATGGTGAGCTGGTTGGCGGTTGTGACATCGTTATTGAGATGTATCAGCGTGGCGAACTGCAACAGCTGATTAAAGAAACGGCTGAGAAATACAAATCTTCTGAATCTGAAGAGTAATCAGTACAAGTCATTAGCTGCCAAAAGGCTGTGAATGAAATGGAAAAGAGCGACATTATGTCGCTCTTTTTGTTTTTATACGTGTTGCGCTTATCGGCAACTTTACTGCTGATTTTCTTGCGATGCGGTCTCGTCTTCCTGCTCATCGGCACTCATCGCCAGCGGCCAGCCACCCAGACGTTTCCAGCGGTTCACCAGCTCGCAGAACAGTTCTGCGGTGCGCTCGGTGTCATACAAGGCGGAATGCGCCTGACTGCTGTCGAAAACCATTCCCGCACTGATGCAGGCTTTTGCCAGCACAGTCTGCCCTAGAACCAGACCGCTTAAGGCGGCGGTATCGAATGTGGCAAACGGATGGAACGGATTACGTTTTAGTCCGGCGCGTTCGGCAGCGGCCATCAGGAAGCTGTGATCGAAATTGGCGTTATGCGCCACGATGATCGCCCGGTTGCAGTTCTGCTCTTTCATCCCTTTACGGATAACTTTGAAAATCTCATGCAGGGCATCGTATTCACTGACCGCGCCGCGCAGCGGATTGGTTGGGTCGATCCCGTTAAAAGCCAGCGCCTCGGGCACCAGAATAGAGCCTTCAAACGGCTCGACGTGAAAATGCACGGTTTCGTCGCTTTCCAGCCAGCCGTCTTCATCCATCTTCAGCGTGATGGCTGCGATTTCCAGCAGCGCATCAGTTTTGGCATTAAACCCGGCAGTTTCTACGTCGATCACTACGGGATAAAAACCACGGAAACGGCCTTTCAGCGCGTTAATGTCACTATTTTCGGCCATTAGTTTCTTATCTTCATCGAATTCAGCGCACATTATGACAAATTTTGCCGCTACTTGCAGGCGTGAGGTAAACATTCGGCAATAAAGCGGGCAATAAAAAGGGCGCTTTCGCGCCCTGAAGCCGGGTCGTAACGTATCAGTTGCCCAGACCCTGGCCTGCGTGTTTGGATTCGATCAGCTCTATTTTATAGCCATCCGGATCTTCCACAAACGCGATAATAGTGGAGCCGCCTTTGACCGGGCCCGCTTCACGGGTAACTTTGCCACCTGCGTTGCGTATGTCGTCGCAGGTTTGTGCCACGTTATCGACGCCTAATGCGATGTGACCGTAGGCAGTGCCGAGGTCATAGCTGTCAACGCCCCAGTTGTAGGTTAGCTCGATGACTGCGCCTTCGCTTTCATCGGTGTAACCGACAAACGCCAGAGAATATTTGTATTCGGTATTTTCACTGGTACGCAGCAGGCGCATACCTAAAACATCAGTGTAAAAGCTGATAGCACGTTGCAGATCGCCGACGCGAAGCATGGTATGGAGTAAACGCATAGGTTCCTCTTTATTTGCAGGATGAGAATAATCAGGTTCAGCCTAACCGATAGCGGCGGTTTTGTCTGTAAAACACAGAACAGGTGCTGAATCACTGAACAAAAAAAGGCGACCGGAGGGTATCGGTCGCCTGCAAGTGGAGACTACTTATTAAAATTATTAAAGCGTTGGGTAATCCGTATACCCCTGGGCGTCGCCGCCGTAGAAGGTTTCCGGTTTTGGCTCATTAAGCGGGGCATGAGATTTCAGACGCTCCACCAGATCCGGGTTTGCAATGTAACTGCGGCCAAAGGCCACGGCGTCGATATAACCTTTTTCGATAAGCTCTTCGCCTTTTTCCGCGGTATAAGCGCCGGCACCCACAATAACGCCCTGATAATGCGCGCGGATCACTTCGCGCAATTCCGTGGTGTAAGGTTTACCACCTGCCCAGTCTGGTTCGGAAATATGCAGATATGCCAGTTTACGTTTGTTCAATTCGTCCAGCAGATAGATGGCTGCCTGCACCTGATCTTCACCGTTATCCAGGCCGTTGAACGGGCCCAGCGGGGAAATACGGATACCCACGCGGTCTGCGCCGATTGCTTCAATCGCCGCGTCAACCACTTCCAGTGTCAGGCGGGTACGGTTCTCGATGCTGCCGCCGTACTGGTCTTCACGCAGGTTTGAAGCCGGAGACATGAACTGGTGCAACAAATAGCCGTGCGCCGCATGCAGCTCGATGTAATCGAAACCGGCTTCTGCGGAATAAGCTGCTGACTGACGGAAATCATTGATGATGCCTGGGATCTCACTCAGCTCCAGCGCACGCGGCGTCGGGCAGTCGACGCGGATTGCGTTGCCTTGCTCGTCGCGCAGACTGGTACGGGTGTTTGGGTTTACAGCAGATGCTGAAACTGGCGTCTGATTGTCTGGCTGAACGCTGTTATGAGATATGCGGCCGGTGTGCCAAAGCTGAACGGCGATGTGACCGTTTTTATCGTGAACGCCCGCAACGATTTTTTTCCACGCAGCAACTTGTTCCGGCGTGTGCAGACCCGGTGCGCCCGCGTAACCTTTTGCCTGGAAAGAGACCTGAGTGGCTTCGGTGATGATCAGGCCAGAGCTGTGGCGCTGCGCGTAATACTCGCCCATCAGTGGCGTCGGAATATCACCCGGTTCAATGCTACGCAGACGGGTCAGGGGAGCCATAAAGACGCGGTTCGGTAAGGTGTTTTTGCCGACAACAATCGGGGAGAAAAGCTTAGTCATTTCAGTAACTCCGAGGTTAATGGATCGATCGGTATGAGGTGAAGAAAAGGGCTCTGCACCATACGACCTTCGTTATATGGGTACTTTTTAACGTATCTGCCCCGTCTCTGACTACGCGCAAGGTGCCTTTTTATAAATCACCTTGCGGGATGGCGAGAAAACGTCTTGAATGAAAGCTCACCGTTATTTGCGGAGGGTATGTGGCTCAACAGCTCGAGTTCTTTGAAATCCCCAGTCCCTGTCGTGGCATTTGTCAGGCCGATGAGCGGGGCTATTGTCGTGGTTGCCAGCGCAGCCGCGATGAGCGTTTTGGCTGGATTAAAATGACCGATACCGAGAAACGCCACGTGCTGCGTTTGTGCCAGCAGCGCTTATTGCGTCAGCAGCGTGCCGGAAAATTACCGAATGAGCCTCTGCCTGAACAGCCTGAGCTTTTTTAATCACCAAAGCGGGCATTCCCGTTTCACTTCCTGTTCATTCTGCCTGTCAGCATCAATACAGCGCGCCGGTCGTTGTGTATTCTGTGGGTCGAAAATACCAAAAATAAGGAAATCATCATGGATCCACGTACTCCTCTGTCGCCGCAAGGCCCGATTTTCTCAAAGCTGATTTGTGGCTACTGGCGTCTGATGGAATGGGACATGACGCCACAGCAGCTTCTGACGTTCATGGAGCAACATATCGAGCTGGGCATCACCACCGCCGATCACGCAGATATTTACGGCGGTTATCAGTGCGAAGCGGCATTCGGTGAGGCGTTGCGGCTCAAACCTGCGCTGCGTGAGCAGATGCAACTGGTCAGCAAATGTGGTATCGCGACTACGGCTGATCCTGCAAATAAAATCGGCCACTACATTACCGATACGCAGTACATCATCAAACGCGCTGAAAAATCTCTGAGCAATCTGCAAACCGATCATCTGGATTTACTGCTGATCCATCGCCCGGATCCGCTGATGGATGCGGACGAAGTGGCTGAAGCTTTCACGCAGTTGCACAAAAGTGGCAAAGTGAAACACTTCGGTGTCTCTAACTTCACGCCCGCGCAATTCAGTCTGCTGCAATCACGCCTGCCGTTCACGCTGGTGACTAATCAGGTAGAAATTTCCCCGATCCATCAGCCTGCAATCCTCGACGGTACGTTAGATCTTTGCCAACAGTTACGCATCAAACCGATGGCATGGTCATGTCTGGGCGGTGGCCGTCTGTTTAGTGATGCCGAATTCCAGCCGTTGCGTGATGAACTTCAGAATGTGGCGAATGAAATCGGTGCCGATAATATCGAGCAGGTAGTGTATGCGTGGATTATGCGTCTGCCGTCTGAGCCGTTGCCGATCATCGGTTCCGGTAAAATTGAGCGTGTGAAAGCGGCTTACAAATCGTTGTCGCTGGAAATGACCCGCCAACAGTGGTTCCGAATTCGCAAAGCAGCGCTGGGCTACGACGTTCCGTAACCCATCGCTGTTTGACGGTCAGGCAGGTTTTGCAGAGGTTATCGCAGGACCGGCCGGACCGTCATCCGTCGAAATCGCCTGTTGCAGCTGCGACAGCGAACAGTATAACCGCCAGATAACTCCCGCCAGCTCTCGCGCCGCCGGCTCAGGATGATGCGCCAGTGAATTGCTCATGCGCAACAACTCCGCCAGCGTCGCATCCAGATTCTCGTGGCTCACGCCGCGTTCCGTCATCACGCCTTTCAGACAATGAATACAGACGTCACGCACCGCAGAGAGCGGATCTGAGCGGGTTTCCCATTCGCGCAGCTGCCAGACAATGTGGCTGCAGTTGAGCAGCACTACGCCCCAGCGCAGCAGCCAGGTCCGGGACAGCTGGTCTTTACTCTGATTGAGCTGGTTCATACGATGGTAAATCAGCGATTCAAACTGGAAATGACTCAGCGACGGCTTGCGGCTGAGCTGATCCATAAAGTCCCGACGCAGCGCACGAATAATGCGGCGACTTTTACGCTTATCGGAACTTGGCCGCAGCACCTGAAACGCGATCCCCGCCAGCATCACGCCCGCGATTTTCGCAACGCCATCGTTCATGAATGCCCCGTAGTCGTAGTCCGGCGGGTTAGTCACCGCCAGAAACGATCCCATAAAGACGATCATCTGTCCCCATAACCCGGCATAGCGTTTGTACTGCAATTTCATCATCTGCATGGTGACCAGCAACGGCAGGAAAAATGCGCAGAAGACCCAAAAATTGTCGATCTGAATCATCAGCCCGAATTTGAGAATAAAACAGCCGATGAACAGTAAACCAAGCGATTTGATAAGCAATGTCACGCTGCTGATGGGGGAACTGGTGGAGGAGTAGAGAACACAGCTGACCGCTGTCAGCGCGACGGCGCCGGAGCCAGAATCCCACTGCGTCGTCATCCAGAACGCGCAGCCGATCACAATACACAGGAAGGTGCGCAGTCCGTTATAGGCGGCTTCTACCGTGTCGGTATGCTGGGCCAGATGGCTTATTTTTGGCGGCTGGAGCATCTCTGCTTCTGCGACGTTGGCGTTTTCCACGCGGCGCAACCAACGCTCGCTGCGCAGATACAGCCAGCAAAAATCGCGTAAGCGCATCCAGAATGCCTGATGGCGAAAATCTGCGGTATCTTTTGGTTTAATCAGTAAAAGGATTTGTGAGAGCCGGTACTTATCGGTGTTCGGCTTGCGCAGTTCGTCGAGCAAAACGTTAAGAACGGCAGTAAAATTATCCGGCGGCTGAGGCCAGTTCAGCAGCATACGGCGAAGACTGGAAATGTAGCTGGTCATACGCAGTTGCTGATGCAGCAAATAATTGAGCACATTGTTCTGGCGGCGAAGCCGATAATGGCTCCAGACGGCCTGAATGCGCAAGAGGTTCAGCGTCAGAATCTGGCCAATCATCCCCTCATGGGAACTGCGTATCTGATCATTAATTTCCGAGCTCCACAACAGTTGTGCGTGCTCCAGCAACTGAGTGTGCATTTTGCGCAGCGATGTGAGCAAGGTGTCGCCATCTGAGGTACTCGGAAGCACCATCATCATAAACCCCCCGCACAGAATGCCGGTGATCACTTCGCCAACGCGCGCCTGAGCAATATCAAATATTTGCGTCGTATCGGTGACGTTGACCGTGGAGAACGCGATGATCGCCGCCGTATAACCGGCGAGGGCGAAAGCGTAGGAGACGTTGTTTTGATAGTGGTTGGAGATGTAAGTACACAAACCCAGCCAACCTGCTATGGCGAAAGTGAACAGCCACGGCTCATTAAGACAATGACCGGCGATAAACACCGCCCCCACCGCGCCAAGCAGGCTGCCGATAATACGGCCAATACTTTTACTGATAACGCCGCCAACGGTGGGAAAGCTGACCACTGCTGCTGAGGTCAAGGCCCAGTAGGGTTCGCCCATTTGGAATTCAAAGGCGATAAGCAGTGAAAGCACCATCGCCAGGGAATTGCGCAGGGCATAGCGCCATTGGCCGCCCGTGGCTTTTCCCCACGGGGTATTTTTCCATTCCAGCCAGGAGAAGTTCACGGCGGGCCTTAATTACGAATCGAAATTGTGCAGGTGGTTCCTGCGACCAGCACAGTATGCTCCGGCACATCCTGGAGCTTAATGCGTACCGGTACTCGCTGCGCCAGACGTACCCATGGAACGTTCGGTTTGACGTTCATCAGCAGGTCATCAGAGGCATCCTGACTCTGGTCATAAATCGCCCGCCCGATGCTTTCCACCTGACCTTTCAATGGGATATTGCCGTTAAATAAGGTGATATCTGCCATCGCACCTTCACGGATATTCTTCAGCTTAGTTTCTTCGAAATAGCCCAGCACATAGAAAGAGTGGATATCCACCAGACCGACCAGCGGCGTACCGGTGGTGGCGTAATTACCCTTACGGGTTTGCAGGTTGGTTATATAACCATCGGTTGGCGCGACAATATTCGTTTTGCTCAGATTCCATTGCGCTTGCTCTAATGATGACTGCGCAGCCTGATAAGCTGCCTGCATCGCCCTGGCGCTAATATTGGATTCATCGAGCGACTCTGCTGAAATAACATTTGTGCCCAAACCACGGCGTCGAGCGGCTTCATGGTTGGCTTTGGCTAAATCTGCAGCAGCTTTCGCCAGATCGGCCTCGGCATTATTTACCGCAATTTTGAATGGCACCGGATCCAGACTGAACAGCGGATCGCCACTTTTCACGAACTGGTTGTCATGCACATTGATATTAATAATACGACCAGATACTTCCGGCGTGATATCAACAATTTCGGCCCGTACTTTACCATCACGAGTCCACGGCGATTGCATGTAGTAATTCCACATCCACCATCCGGCACATATTGCGACCGCAAAAACCAGCACTGTTGAGAAGTATTTGAGGGTTTTAAATTTCATTTTCAGAGGTTCACCATGAGCAACAGTGCAGCACAAATAGAGATCACAAAAAGTGATAAATCCATCAACGTCGGATGCCAGACTTCACCGGAATAGATCCAATCGCGCAGCACCCGATGTATCAAAAGCCAAAATACTAATCCCAGTAAAAATGCCTTGAACATAGGGGGAAAATAAAGTGAGGCACCCAGTACTAAATCGGGGAGTGGGAAGCCTGCGTGAAACATTTGCGCATTCACAATATTAATCTCTGCCAGTGATTGTGTTATAAACAACATTACCATTGGAAACAGAACTGCGGCTTCCGGGCGTAATCGTACCTGTCATTATATATTGAATTGTAATTTCTCGATTAAAGTTCCTAAAACTAAGCTAAACTCTGGGGAGTTATCTTAGCATGCTAATTATAAGGAGGGGATAATTGGAATCGAATCTGGGGTCAGATCTAGCACGTTTAGTTCGTGCCTGGCGTGCGTTAATCGATGACCGGCTTAAGCCGTTAGAGCTCACGCAAACTCATTGGGTAACATTACATAATATCAACATGTTACCTCCAGAACAGTCACAAATTCAGCTGGCGAAAGCCATTGGAATTGAACAGCCTTCTCTGGTTCGCACGCTCGATCAGCTCGAAGAAAAAAAGCTGATTACCCGGCAGACCTGCGCCAGCGATCGCCGCGCCAAACGCATCAAACTCACGGAAGAATCCGCGCCGATCATCCACAAAATGGAGACGGTGATTGACTCCACCCGCAAAGAAATTTTGTCCGGGATGTCAGCTGCAGAAATCGAACAACTGGGCGGAATGTTGTCCCGGCTGGAAAAAAATATTGCTTCACTGCAAAGCAAATCATAAGAAACAGTTTTTTTGCGTCACACAGCCTTGATCCAGCCCTGAATCTAAAAGGGTCATTCATAAAAAAAAACCGAAGCCCATTGGCTTCGGTTTTTTGGTTTCAGGCTCAATTGCCGCTGGGAAGACTCAGGCGCCTGGAGACACCGTGATGGTGCTGCCACTGCTCGCCATGCTGACACGCTGGCCGACGCTGAATTTGGTAGGACCGGCTTTCTGAACCACCTGAATGGTTGTGCCGTCATCACGACGAATTTGCAGTTCTACACCGTTAGAACGGTTAAGGTTACTTTGTACACCCTGGCCTGCAACGCCACCGGCAACTGCGCCGGCAGCGGTCGCCAGACTACGGCCGGTACCACCACCGACGGTATTCCCCAGGAAACCACCTAATACGGCACCGCCCAGCGCACCGATGATGTTGGAATCATCGCCACCCTGAATCTGCACCGCACGGGTAGAAACGATGGTGCCGTAAGTGACCTGCTGGATTTGTTTTGCCTGCGAAGAAGAATACACATCGCCAGACAAAGAGTTATCGCTGACGCAGCCAGCAAGAGAAACGCCGGCAAGTGCGACGACAAGTAAACGCTTAATCATAAATAGCTCCTTTAAGATGCTGCTGCACTTCTGACAGGGTAGCGACAACAACAGAGAAAAACCGATACACAGTTCAACATCACTGTCGAGGCTGTCATATACCATATTCACTTAACTGTATTCGAGTATAACGAAGTTCTCTTCAACTAATAATAAACGCAGGTTTAAGTTTAAGACAGCTTTGTGTTAAATCAAAAACACCGCTGTATAACATACTGAGTGCTTATTTTTACATCATGGATAAATCTAAAAAGATGGCATCGTGAGTTGAAAAACACGGGGGCATCACAGGGTGTGATAAAAATTCAGTAATTCATGGTGTTGTGATCGGAATTCGGCCTACTCTGTGAGATAGCTTGTCAGGTCATTTTTTGGGTAAGGAGTGAAGAATGTTATCTATGAAGTCGGGTCGCTACATTGGGGTGATGTCCGGCACCAGCCTCGATGGCGTGGATGTCGTGCTGGCTGCTATCGACGAGCGTATGGTCGCCCAGCAGGCAAGCTATTCGCATCCAATCCCCCTTGCGCTTAAAAATGCTGTTTTGGGAATGTGCCAGGGCCAGCAGGTGACGCTTGAACAGGTCGGTGCGCTGGATACCCAACTGGGCATTCTCTTTGGTGAAGCGGTGCTGGGCTTACTGAAAAGCGCGGGTATTTCACCGGAGGAAGTGACGGCCATTGGCTGCCACGGTCAGACGGTATGGCATCAGCCAAAAGGCGATACCCCATTCTCGATGCAGCTCGGTGATAACAATCGCATTGCGGCAATGACGGGCATTACCACCGTCGGCGATTTCCGCCGACGTGATATGGCATGGGGCGGGCAGGGCGCGCCGCTGGTGCCTGCATTCCATCAGGCCTTACTGGCCGATCCGGCCGAGAGGCGGATGATCCTTAATATCGGCGGAATTGCCAATCTGTCTATGCTGCTGCCGGGACAGCCGGTACGCGGCTATGACACCGGCCCCGGTAATATGCTGATGGATGCCTGGATCTCACGTCATAAGAATCAGCCTTACGACAAAGGCGCAGAATGGGCGAGTCAGGGGCGGGTGAATTTACGGCTGTTACAGCAGATGCTTTCCGACCCTTATTTTGCCGAGCCTGCGCCGAAAAGTACCGGGCGCGAATACTTCAATGTGTCGTGGCTGGAGAAGCAGCTGGCACGCGGTCCGGAAGTCTCTGCGGTAGATGTACAGGCGACGCTGACCGAACTGACGTCGGTAAGCATCGCCGAACAGGTTCAGCTTACCGGCGGCTGCGATCGTCTGATGGTCTGCGGCGGCGGCGCACGTAACCCGCTACTGATGGCGCGCTTATCCGCGATGTTGCCGGGCACCGAAGTCTGTACCACTGATGCATTTGGTATCAGCGGCGACGACATGGAGGCCCTGGCCTTCGCCTGGCTGGCATTTCGTACCTTATCCGGCCAGTCTGGCAATCTGCCTTCGGTGACCGGTGCCAGCCGGGAAACCGTGCTCGGGGCAATCTATCCCGTGGTTTCCTCCCGTACCTGATGCGTTCTCGGTTTTATCTCAATGTGCTGCGCCAGCAGGCGTGGTACATATCTGAGATTGACCAAAACACTCAGGGAGTCACAGATGAAAAAGGCGATTTTCGCTGCTTTAGCAGGATTAACGCTGGCCGGATGTAGCCAGTTTCAACATCAGGCTGAAAGCCCGACGCAAGAATTACATTATCAGTGCGGCACTTTGCCACTGACCGTTACTCTGGATAAGCCAGCTCAACAGGTGAGCATGGTGCTTGATGGTGAACAGCTGAAACTGAAACAGGTGGAATCGGCCTCAGGAACCAAATACAGCGACAGTCATTACACTTTCTGGTCCAAGGGCAATCAGGCCTTCGTTCAGCGCGGTGATAACGTCATCATCGATGACTGTATTCAGAAATAAGTTTACTCATCATACTTCGAGCTGCAGATGCGTTGGCTGCGCTCAGTCATTCCGGTCACATAATTATTTATGCTCCCGGAATGCCGTCCATTGCCCCCTTCCTGCAACTCGAATTATTTAGGGTACAAGCTATCTTTTCTTCTTTTAAAACCCCGCGTCAGGGACGTTGAGATCCTGACGCGTCGGGTGCACAATGCAGTTACCTTCCTGATGAAACCCAATTGAATCCATATGGCTGATAATAATGAATTTGATGTTGCCGATTCGCGTCGTGAATACACGCGTGGCGGGCTGCGTCGCGCCGATCTGACTCCTGAACCGCTACCATTATTTGAGCACTGGCTGAAACAAGCCTGTGAGGCAAAGCTGGCGGACCCTACGGCGATGGTGGTGGCAACGGTTGATGAGAGCGGACAGCCGTTCCAGCGGATTGTGTTACTCAAGCACTACGATGAAAAAGGACTGGTGTTCTACACCAATCTGGGTAGCCGCAAAGCACAGCAGCTGGCGTTAAATTCGCACATCAGCCTGCTGTTTCCGTGGCACATGCTGGATCGCCAGGTGATCGTTCTCGGTCAGGCGGAACGACTTTCTACACTCGAAGTGATGAAATATTTCACCAGCCGCCCGAAAGACAGCCAGATCGGCGCGTGGGTGTCCCAGCAGTCGAGCCGGATTTCGGCGCGCGGCGTGCTGGAAAGCAAGTTCCTCGAATTGAAACAAAAGTTCAGCAAAGGCGAAGTGCCGCTGCCGAGCTTCTGGGGTGGGTTCCGTGTGAAAGTGGAATCGATGGAGTTCTGGCAGGGTGGCGAACACCGCCTGCACGATCGCTTCATTTATCAGCGGGATGCAGAAGAAAGCGAAACTGGCTGGAAAATAGACCGTCTCGCCCCCTGAACGAACAAAATGATGCGAATTCCTAGCGCTCGGGCGACGAGCGCTTTATTCTATGGCGTCCCCCGTAACGGTGAGAGAGAAGGCACATGCACCGCATGATGTCGGACACGAATCTGCACACATTCAGTACATAATTCTTAGTACATATAAACGGAGTCTTTGATGGCGAGCAGCAACCTGATTAAACAACTGCAAGAGCGGGGCCTCGTTGCCCAGGTGACGGATGAAGAAGCGTTAGCAGAGCAACTGGCGCAAGGCCCAATTGCACTCTATTGCGGTTTCGATCCTACCGCAGACAGCTTGCATTTGGGTCATCTGGTGCCTTTGCTTTGCCTGAAGCGTTTCCAGCTGAACGGTCACAAACCCGTGGCACTGGTGGGCGGCGCGACAGGTCTTATCGGCGATCCAAGCTTCAAAGCTACCGAACGTAAACTGAACACCAATGAAACCGTAAACGAATGGGTTGAGAAAATCCGCCATCAGGTTTCGCCTTTCCTTGATTTCAACTGTGGTGAAAACAGCGCCATTACCGCCAATAACTACGACTGGTTCGGCGGCATGAACGTGCTGACTTTCCTGCGTGATATCGGTAAACACTTCTCTGTTAACCAGATGATCAACAAAGAAGCGGTGAAGCAGCGTCTGAATCGCGATGACAGCGGTATTTCCTTCACCGAGTTCTCTTACAACCTGTTGCAGGGTTACGACTTCTCTGAGCTGTACAGCCGCCATGACGTTGTATTGCAAATTGGGGGGTCAGATCAGTGGGGCAACATCACGTCGGGTATTGATTTAACCCGTCGTATGCACCAGAAGCAGGTTTTCGGTCTCACTGTTCCGCTGATCACTAAAGCGGACGGCACCAAATTCGGTAAGACCGAAGGCGGCGCAGTCTGGCTGGATCCGAAGAAAACCAGCCCGTACAAATTCTACCAGTTCTGGATAAACACCGCCGACGCCGACGTTTACCGCTTCCTGAAGTTCTTCACTTTCATGAGCATTGAAGAGATCAATGCGCTGGAAGAAGAAGACAAAAACAGCGGCAAAGCCCCGCGCGCGCAGTACGTGCTGGCAGAAGAAGTCACTGGCATGGTGCACGGCGAAGAAGGTCTGGCCGCAGCGAAACGTATAACCCAGAGCCTGTTCTCCGGATCCTTGAGCGAAATGACCGAAGTCGATTTCGGCCAGCTGGCGCAGGACGGCCTCGAGTTGTTCGAAGTGCCGCGTGATACCGACTTGCAACAGGCGCTGGTCATTGCAGGTATGGCACCGTCCAAAGGACAGGCGCGTACCATGATTTCCTCCAACGCCGTTTCGGTTAATGGCGAAAAACAGACTGACACTGACTACAGCTTTGCTGACAGTGACCGCCTGTTTGGCCGTTACACCTTATTGCGTCGCGGTAAAAAGAACTACACCCTGCTGCTCTGGGCATAAGCTTTACGACCGACATCGTGAGGGGCTTAATGGCTCCTCATTTTTGTCCTGTGATCTCAGTCATTCCGCCATCTTCCGATGACGTTGCTATCGGTAATTCCTCATGAAAAGCATTCTTTCGATCCAGTCACACACCGTTTTCGGTCACGCCGGTAACAGCGCGGCAGAATTTCCTATGCGTCGCATGGGCGCAAACGTTTGGCCTTTGAATACGGTGCAGTTTTCAAACCATACGCAGTACGGTCACTGGACCGGTTGCGTAATGCCAGCCAACCATTTGACTGAAATCGCACAGGGCATCGGTGATATTGACCGCCTGAAAGATTGCGACGCAGTGTTGAGTGGTTATATCGGTTCGCCTGAGCAAGGCCAGAGTATTCTGGAGATAGTGAGGAGGGTGAAAGCGGCGAATCCGGATGCCTGGTATTTTTGCGATCCTGTGATGGGCCATCCTGAAAAAGGCTGTATCGTCGCGCCGGGCGTCGCTGAGTTCCACTGCAATCAGGCATTAATCAGCTGCGACATCATTGCGCCCAATCTGCTGGAGCTGGAATTACTCAGCGGCCATGCGGTGGCCAGCGTCGAAGAGGCGGTATCCACCGCGCGTGAACTCATCGCCAAAGGTCCTAAAATCGTGCTGGTGAAACACCTGAGCCGCGCCGGCTATCACAGTGACCGTTTTGAAATGTTGCTGGTGACGGCAGAAGAAGCCTGGCATATCGATCGTCCGCTGGTAGATTTCGGCGTGCGTCAGCCGGTGGGTGTGGGTGACCTGACCAGCGGTTTGCTGCTGGTGAACTTGCTTAAAGGTGAAGCGCTGGATAAAGCTCTGGAGCATGTGACGGCTGCGGTGTACGAAGTGATGCTGGCGACGCACGCTATGGGCGAGTACGAACTGCAAATCGTTGCTGCACAGGACAACATGGTCAAACCACAACATCATTTCCCGGCCATTAAGCTGTAATAAAAAACCTAACGGCTTGAAATTAAAACGCCCCGCGCTGGATCAGCCGGGGCGTTTTATTAATTCCGCTACGAAAACTTATTTCAGGCCTTCAGCCGTCAGGGCTGCATCTACTGCCGGACGTGTGGCCACGCGATCCAAATATGCGTTCAAATCTGTCAGCGCGCTCAGATCGAATTTCAGTGCCTTCGCCCAGCCCATTACGGTAAACAGGTACGCATCTGCCACGCAAAAACGTGCGCCCAGCAGGAAGTGATTCCCTTTCAGAGATTCGTTCACGTACGCAAATTTTTTGCTCAGTGCTTCACGAGTTACGGCTTTGAACTCTTCCGGCGTCTTCGGATTGAAAAGCGGAGAGAAGCCTTTATGCAGCTCGGTGGCAACGTAGTTCAGCCATTCCAGCGCGTGATAGCGTGCTGGTGTGCCTGGTTCCGGCATCAGCTGGCGGTCAGGTTTTTGATCGGCGATGTATTGCACAATCGCTACACCTTCGGTCAGGATGCTGCCGTCGTTGAGCAACAGCGTCGGGATCTGACCTTTTGGATTGACTGTCAGAAAATCGTCACCGGTCTCGGTTTTTTTGGTGGCTAAATCCACTTTCTCGATGCTGAAATCCAGATCGGCTTCGCGAAGAATAATATGTGGGGAAAGGGAACAGGCACCGGGCTTATAGTACAGTTTCATAATCACTCCATCTGATAAGTAATCAGGCCAACCCCGGGAACGCTCCGGTTCACGGGGCAGCGACAGGGCATAGACAAACTACTTCTATCCTAGAACCGGCGGGAGCAAAAGTCAGTGTTTAAATTGTGCCTGATAACACAAAGTTACGGCGTGGCGAACGTTGCGCCGTTCGCCACAGCATCAGATTTATCGGGAGTGCTGATTAAGATAGTCGCGGATCGCCGTTTCGACATTTTCCGGCGCAGGTAACATCGGCGAACGAAGTTCGTTTGCCATCAGCCCGTCCAGCGACAGGGCAAACTTAATGGCGGCCGGATTGGGGGCGGAGAACATAAGGCGGATCATCGGCAGCAGACCGAAGAAGGTTTTGCGGGCGGCGATGAGGTCGCCTCCTTTAAACTGTTTGATAAGTGCCACAAATTCTTCCGGGAAGATATGCGAAGAGGCAGCAATCGCGCCCGCACCGCCCAGACTGAGCGTGGAGAAAATCTGCACATCCTCACCACACAGGACATCCAGCTCACCGTCAGCAATCAGCGACAGCGTCAGATCAATACTGCCGCCGCAATCTTTGATGGCCGTAATGCGCGGGTGCTTTGCCAACTGACGCAGGGTATCGAGTTCCATCTGTACGCCGGTGCGGTAGGGAATATTGTAGAGCATCACCGGTACGGAGGCGTTATCGGCAATTTCAGTGAACCAGGCTACCAGCGCTGGCTGGGAAGGGCGAATGTAATACGGTGCAGGCACCAGAAAACCGGCGACCGGACGGCGGGAAATCGCGTCCTGCATCTCGCGGATCACCGGCATATGGGTGCCGGACAGCCCCATGATCACCTGATTTCCCGGTACGATTTCCAGTACCGCATCCAGCACCTGCAATTGTTCTTCTTTGGTTAGCATCGGTGCTTCACCGGTGGTACCGCAGACGACAACGCCGTCGACGCCCCGTTTGAGCATCCGGGTGCACAAGGATTTCAGTGCAGAAAAGTCGATCTCGCCCTGACGGAAGGGGGTGACCAGTGGAACCCAGATACCTGAAAACGATGACATGTAGTATTTCCTTAAACGGCGTAATTGATCAGTCTCGGATCATGTCAGTAAAACAGGGACGAGCGCCAATTGAATGAATTAATAAGGTGTTTTGAGTTATCTATGGCGCTTATGAAAGCCTGACTTAATTGCTGGCTAAAATATCCATTTCATCGCCCAACAGCGTTTTCAAGACTTCAACCGGCACCGGGCGCGAGAAAAGATACCCCTGAAGATGTGAGCAACCTGCTGATACTAAAAAAGATTTTTGCAGCTGATTTTCTACGCCTTCGGCAATGACGTTGAGATGCATTTTATTGCCAAGCTGGGACACTGCGGTGACGATGGCGGCAGTATCGTTCACTTCTGTGACGTACTGCACAAACGACCGGTCGATTTTAACGCTATCAACCGAGATATCCTTGAGCAAACTGAGGCTGGAATACCCTGTACCGAAATCATCCAGTGAGATCTTCACCCCCAGCTTACGCAGTTCCATCAGATGACTGAGACTGGTGGGATTGGCATTCATCACCGAGGTTTCGGTCAGTTCGAGTTCAAGGCGTGAAGTCGGGAAACCCTCTTGCGCCAGTAATGTCTGGATCCGCGTGCCAAAATCGGGCTCACCCAGTTGCACAGCCGAAACGTTGATCGCCAGATTGAGCTGATTGAATTGTTTTATATCCCGGCAAGCCTGACGCAGAACAATTTCACCCAGCTGAATGACCATACCGGTCTCTTCGGCCAGCGCAATAAACTGCACTGGAGACACGGCGCCAAGTACGCCGTGATTCCATCGCGCCAGCGCTTCAACGCACACTACTTTTTCATCATGGCTGCGTAAAATTGGCTGATAGACACAGGTGAGATCACCTTCCCTGGATAATGATTCGGCTAGCGCTTTAACCATGATGCGTTTACTGACAGTGCTGGCATCGAGTAATTCTGAATAAAACGAAAAAACATTTTTACCGCGCTGCTTGGCTTCCAGAAGGGCGGTATTCCCGCGACGCATAATTTCACCGGCGGTAATATTTTCAGCGCCAAACATGACAATCCCAAAGGAGAGAGTGATCAGCGGATTAGCGCGCGTCAGCGTAAAAGGCTGACGCATCATAACCAGTATTTCCAGTGCAAGATTATGCGTCATTTCACTGGTCGGACTGTCGCGCAGAATAATAGAAAATTCATCGCCACCTATCCTTGAAACGATACCGGATGTCCCGACTTCATTGCGCAGACGCTGACCAAATTCACATAAAATAGCGTCGCCGGCCTGATAACCGTAGGTATCGTTGATGTAATTAAAGTCATTGAGATTTAGCATGAATAAGGCATAGGTTTCCGGACGATACATCCTTTGTGCAGCAATCTGGCTGAGATCTTCATTTAATGCGGTGCGGTTTGGCAGGCCAGTTAATACATCATGGCGCGCCAGATAACGGATCTGCGCCTCGGAATTTCGCAGCAGCGAAATATCCATGATCGAGGTAAGAATATAATGCCGCTGCTCCAGTGTGACGCGGGATTTCCTTACCAGCACATTGCGTCGTTTTCCGGCCGGGTCAATCATCGTTTCTTCATGAACAGTTTTTTCACCGGTTGCCAGTATCTCTATATCGCGCTCGCGCTGGCGTGCGGCCTGTTCAGGATCGGTGAAAAAGGAGACGTCTTCGCCAATCAGTGCTTCACGCGGACGACCATAGAATTCGCTTGCCTTCTGATTAAGAAATACTAGCTTGCGCAGATCATCTTTTAATACTGTAGCTTCGGGAAGGGCATCGAGAACTGCCTGGCATATCGCAATATCAGTAAGCATGAGTGAAATACCCCGAGCAGAAATGAAGGTGATGTGGCCCGGCCGTTCGGGCAATAACCTCATCAGTTTTTTGCAATTATTACTCACAAATGGATGAGAATATTAAGGTTGTTTTTAAATTCTAAAATTCAATTAGTTATCATGTGCTAAGTAAAGTATTCAACATTTTATTCGGGTGAATAACGATCAATTAACACCAGCGCATTTTTTTCAGGACGATAACGTTATTTTCCCTGCCAGTCGTCGAAAAACTGACCGGTGGATATAGCATTTCGGAATTTCTTTATGATGTCAGGAAGGTATTTGGCTAAAGGGTAAGAAAAGCGCATGACAACGTCAGTTCAGACTAAAGATCTTTCTTAGTGCCGAACTTTTTATCCCACTCACGTCGGTATCCGCGTGATTGTTTACGGCCTTTCAGCCACAGAACGGTACACACAATACAAACCCCTGCCGAGAAGACAATGTTACGCATATCCTGATCGTAGAAAATCACCAGCGTGCAGTCGAGTGCTGCCACGATGGCGAACCATTTGTGCATATGAGACTGACGCCGGGTTTCGGCATTGATGCGTTTTAACTGACGTCCTTCATCCAGGACTTTGCGTTTTTCCATCGGTTTTTCCTGGTGAGTGGGCTGAGTCATCGGGGTTAGGGTTGAAAACGTGCTTGTTAAGAATAGCAAATTGGCTGTCTCATTTCCTTATCGTTATTTTCGCGGGGTGATTGATCTTTCGGCAGTGCGTAGAGTATCTTTTAGGAATTATCTTAATTCCCGGTGAGAAAATGAGCGACTCGTCTTCGCGAAAGATTGTTGATGGTGCCAACATTTATCAGGATTTCGAAACCCGTTTTTATGAATGGGAAGACGGGATGTCGAGTGCCGGTTTTAAACTGGAGTTGCCCGACAAACACCGTGAAGAATTTGACTGGGGCGTCACCGGTTATAATTTTGGCCGCGTGATTGGCGGTGTGTTGACGGTCAGTGAGCACGACATTAACCGCCAGTACGGTAATCTGTTCTCGATGCCCGATCATATTGTGATTTTTATCGTGATTATCGGCGGAATGGACTGCCTGTGTTTTGGCGAGCGTTTTCAGCTTTCACAGGGCGACATCCTGATCCAGGATATGTCGCAACCGATACAAATCCACGTTTATCCGGGTGATGTGAAACCGCGTCTCGGTACCTACCAGTACATCATTATGCCGAAGCACAGTCTGAATTTTAATGTGGATATCGCCTCTCTGCACGGCAGGCGTGTTCCTGCGTCATCGCCAGTCAACATCATTTTACGCAATCACTTTGCGACTATGGTGCAGGTTTTTGATCAAATGACCGAGCAGGAAGTCCTTAGCACTGGCGAAGGCGCGGCATCGGTCTTTCTGCAAACGCTGCATCTCATCGCCGGTAAAAAAGTGGAGCATCCTTTCGAGCAGAGCGCGCGGCTTGAACGCATCTGTCTGCACATTGAAAAACATCTGAGCACGCCCATCGGCATTGATGCGCTGTGCAAACATTTTGCGATTTCCCGCTCCGGGTTATATCGCTTGTTTGAGCCGCTCGGCGGCATTGCGCAGTTTATTCGTAGCCGCCGCGTCCTGCTGGCGAAGCGTCTGTTGCGCACTTCTTCGATGTCTGATCAAAGTCTTGCCGCGATTGCCCGACAGTGTGGCTTAGAACTGAGCGTGCTGCGCCGGTATTTTCATGAATTTTACGGAGCCACGCCATCGGAGATGCGCGATCGTTTCCGTCGCGACGCCGAGCAATCTGGGCATCCTGGTGCTACGCATGTCAACTGGGTCACTTCCCTTTAATGAATTGATTTACCTCTCATTGTTTAAAAATTGTAAATTAATTGGTTTTTTTATGATCTGTCACTATTCTGATTTTTGCCTGCAATGGGTGGAATCAGCGCCGTTTTTTCGGGTAAACGCAGTAGACTTGCGGAGATATCCAACGGTAATCATTGAGAGTCCACTATGTTAGTCCCTCAGCAGGCAGTAGATGAACAGGCGCGTCTGACCATTCTGGCGTCTCTGGGCATACTGGATTCGCCCAGAATCGAGGAGATAGACCGCATCACCCGTATGGCTGCCCGGCAGTTTCAGGCAAAAGCGGTAGTGGTCTCACTAATTGACGCGGACCGTCAGTGGTTTTTGTCCCAGACCGGCCTGAATATTAATCAGTCTCCCCGCGATACGTCTTTTTGCGGGCACACTATTCTGGGAGCCGGGCCGCTGATTGTCAGAGATGCCCGACTGGATCTGCGCTTTCACGATAATCCGCTGGTGGCAGGCGATCCGCATATTGTGTTTTATGCGGGTTGCGCGCTATTTTCCAAAGAAGGTGTGGCACTCGGATCCTTTTGTCTGCTCGACGACCAGCCGCGTGAATGGAGCGATGAAGACCAGCAGACATTGTTGGATATGACAGCGCTGGTGCAAAGCTACATTCTCCATCTGGAGAACCGTCAGTACACCGCTACCGTCGAAGATAATCTGGCCAAAAGTGAAGCCCTGTTTGAGCAAACTTTTGCACATGCGGCGGTGGGATTTTCACTGGTGGCGCTCGACTGGCGCTGGCTACGCATCAATCCCCAGGTCTGCAATATGCTGGGTTATGCCGAATATCAGCTGCGCGCCTGCCTGTTGCATGACGTCACCCATGCCGACGATGTTTACGCTGAAAACATTCTCATCCCCCGCTTGCTCTCTGGCGAAATCAACAGTTTTAGCGTCGAAAAACTTTTGCAACGCGCCAATGGCAGCACGCTTTGGGTCACACTCACCGCCTCGCTGGTGCGCAACGCCGCAGGTGAAGCGCATCATTACATCGTGGTTATCAGCGATATCACCGAGCGTAAGCACATCGAACAGGCGTTGTATTCGTTGCAGGGTGATCTTGAACGACGTGTCGCAGAGCGAACCATCGAACTGCAGGTGGCGATGGACCAGTTGCATCAGGAGATCGCCCAGCGTTTAACGCGTGAACGTGAACTGACCGAAAGCAAAAATCGCCTGCGGGCAATCACCGATAACATTCCCGCGCTGATCTGCCATGTAGATGCCAGCGAGCAATACACCTATGTGAATCACTTTCATGCGAACTGGTATGGTGTGGAAGAAGGCAAAGTCCGCGGAAAACAGGTGCGCGATGTGGTGGGTTACGCGAGTTATCAATTCATACAGCCATTTATTCATCAGGTTTTGCAGGGGCAGACAGTCAGCTACGAAATCGAATTGCCGGATAACTCGGGTTATGGAATGGGAGGCG
Organism: Enterobacteriaceae bacterium Kacie_13; assembly: GCA_013457415.1. Classification (NCBI taxonomy): domain Bacteria; kingdom Pseudomonadati; phylum Pseudomonadota; class Gammaproteobacteria; order Enterobacterales; family Enterobacteriaceae; species Enterobacteriaceae bacterium Kacie_13. Next base: position 2,778,698 of record CP045665.1, on the reverse strand, counting down.
TATTGCACACGACGCTTATTCCCTGTGACGATGTGCGTAACGGCTATTACGGTCTCTCAACGGACATCACCGAGATCAAAAAACTTCAGGCACAGCTGGAGTTTGAAGCCAACCATGATTCCCTGACCGGCCTGCCAAACCGCCGGGCGTTTCAGCAATCCCTGATTTATGCGGCCAGACAACAAGAAAAAGCGGACAAAGATATCGCATTGCTCTTTTTGGATATTGATAATTTTAAAGCGTACAACGACACCTATGGGCACGAATTTGGCGATTTAGTTCTTAAATTTTTCGGACATACCCTGCGCGATAATTTGCGTTCGCAGGATGTGGTCGCGCGTCTGGCGGGCGACGAGTTTACCGTATTGCTGAGCCATCTGGGCAATACTGAAACTGACGTCAGCCGAATCTGTATCGATTTGATAGGCGCGCTCAGTTCAGTAGAAAAAGTCGCCGGTATACCGGTCTCCCTGTCTGCCAGTATCGGCGTGGCTGTTGGCCGTGCGCGTCAGCCGATCCTGCCTGATACCTTAATGGCCCGCGCAGATGCTGCGATGTATCGTGCTAAGCAGGGAGGGAAGGGCCGCTATTATCTGGGATAAGTGTGATGATGAAGTATTAATTTTTGATGATGATTTTGCTGGTTTTCTCGGTATAGCAGACTGCGTTTTCAGGGATGCTTTTATTGATAAAAGACATTGCCCCGACAACGACATTTTTGCCGATAGTAATGTCGTTACCTATGATGCAGCAATTCGCGCCGATATCCACATTATCGCCAATGAAGACGCTTGTGCCACCGATATCCTCTTTGATACCGATCGTGGTGTTTTGCCGGATCCGGACATTTTTCCCTATAACGCAATAAGGGTTAATCACAATGCCCGTGAAGTGAGGCAGCCTGATCCCCTCTCCAATTTGTGCGCCCAGCATAATTTCAATGCTGTATTTTTTGATGAGTGAGAAATTGATTTTACGTGCACGGCTTTTACAAAAAGAGTTGTCGGTGGAATAGAGGTAACTCGCAATTCTCCACCAAAAAATATACCGGTGATGAGGTTGTTTAATGCACCTGACGATGATGCGTCGCCAGGAAAATGATTTTTTGTTTTTCAGTATATCAGCTGCCAGATAGCGGGTGAGTTGTTCGTATTTGCTGTCGTTCTGGCTCATCTGAAAAGGTCCGGTTCGGTAAGTTTCAACTTACACAATCCTAACACAATGAAGACGTTTGCTAAATTACTCCCAAAAAAAACGCCTCCCGGAGGAGGCGTTCGTCAACCATCATCAAAAGCTTTCTGCGATTATTGCGCGGAAGCCAGTTCAGGTTGTTTTTCGTCAGTGTCACGATCCAGCGTCATGCGGTGCAGTTTAGACGCGGTCACCAGCATTAGCACAGCAATCACAGCAGTCGCAATACCAATTTGCAGGAACACGTGGCTGTAAATTGCCAGAGATGCGTGCGCATCTTCGATGTCTGCAGGGACCGCTGTCAGGTTAGCCACGTAGCCTGCGATAATCGCCGCCGCTGCGGTTGTCAGGAACCATGCGCCCATGATGAAGCCCATCAGACGTTGCGGAACCAGTTGTGCCACCATCGCCAGACCCAGACCAGAAATCATCAGCTCACCGATACTTTGCAACGCATAACTCAGCACCAGCCAGTTAACGGAGACGATACCGTGTTCGTTCGCGAGGCTTGCACCCCACGGCAGCACCAGGAACGCACCGGAACATAACACCATACCGATCGCAAATTTGTGCGGCATTGGCATACGGTCACCGACTTTGGTGTAAACAGCTGCCAGCAGCGGGCTGGCAACCATGATCCAGAACGGGTTCAGTGCCTGGAATTGCTCAGGCTGGAAGCTGATACCCAGCAGATCGTGACCTACGTTATGAATTGCGAAGAAGTTCAGGGAAGTCGGCATCTGGCTGTACAGCACGAAGAATACGACGGCTTCCATCATCAGCAGGAAGGCCACAATCATCTTACGACGTGCGATGCCTTTCATCGCGAAGGTTTCTTTCGCAAAGACAATGATAATCCCGATAGACACCACAGCCAGAACCAGACGTGCGATGGTTTGGTTATGCAACAACCAGCTGGAAATGAACACCAGTGCCACAACGCCGACCAATACCATCAGCAGCTTTTGGAATTGCAACGGCTCGAAGTCCGGTTTTGAACCCTGACGTTTTACCCATTTGCGGCAGAACATGAAGTTCACAATAGTGATCAGCATACCGACGACGCTCAGGGAGAACGCGACGCTCCAGCCGTACTTGGCGGCTAACCACGGAGTGGCAAGCATGGAGAAGAACGAACCGATATTGACCGACATGTAATACATAGTAAATGCGCCATCAAGACGCGGGTCATCTTTTTCGTAGCAGGTAGAAAGCAATGAGGATGGATTTGCTTTAAACAGGCCGCTGCCGACGGCGATGGTCGCCATACCCAGATAAACCCAGAAGACTTCGTGGTTAGAATACGCAACGAAGGAATAACCTAATGCCAGAACAATGGCGCCCAGCACGATCACGCGTTTGGAACCCAGCACTTTATCACCCAACCAGCCACCGATAGCCACGAAGCCGTAGACCAGCGCACTAAAGGATGAGAACAGGGTGATAGATTGGGCTTCACTCAGGCCAAGTTGCTTGACCAGGTAAACCGCCATAATACCTTGCAGGCCGTAATAACCAAAACGTTCCCAAAGTTCGATGGAGAAGATCAGGTAAAACGCTTTTGGCTGTTTGAAGGCGTTCAGACTCACGCTTTCGTTGTTAGGTGTTTTGTTTGCAGTTGACACTCGTACCTCTGTTTATTCCTTCCGGCCATATGGCGGAAACGCATAAGTGGCGCGAATTAAGCACCCTTTGCATTGTTATAAGATGGGATGACGGCAGGTAATGTTCACTATCTTCGTAAATGAGGCAAGGAGTTTGACATATTCCGTTACATATAACTTTTCCGTGCTGTTTAAACTGTGTTCGAAATGTTATGCAGAATTAACGTTTATGTTTTTGAAATAGGCAATGCGAATATGTTGTATGAATAATCATCTCTAAAAGCATATAGGTTTTGTTTTTTAAGATGGTTTAAAGGTGGATGCAATCACTAACAGATAATGAATAAACAGTGAATAAAACTATCATTACCCGTGTTTGTGGCATTATATTCATGAGGGACGTAGCCGGAAACAAATGTGGAAAACGATAAACGGGGTAATGTGATCTGCTTCTCGTTTTAACACTAAATTTCCGATTGAAAATAAGATTAGTACGACTTAGAGCGGTTAAACGGTGGGGGCATTTACATTTGAAGTCTGCGGCAGGGGGAACTCCTGCCGGAGTTGAAGAATAAAGCGTCAGTGTGAAGGTATGGTAATTAGCCGCTTATTGACTCAATGTATCGCCCAGCGTTTGGATCAGACGATTAGACCAGCTGAACAGCGCGGTCGTCAGCAAGATATCCAAAGATTGTGTGGCGGTGTAACCTGCATCGGAAAGTCCGTGCAGCAGCCGTGCATCAAAACGTTCCGGAGTGCGGGTCAGGGCAATCACACTTTCCAGTAATGCCGCTTCTGCGGTACCTGCCTGTTTCTGTGACACTGCATCAACCACATCATCGCGATAGTTCGCTTCAAAAAGTTGCTCTATTAATTCCGGACTGCCTTCTGCTTCCAGATACAAACGGCCGTGGATCCCAGCACAGTACAAACACCCATTGAGCTCTGAAGTGGCCACCGCCGCGAGTTCACGCCACGCGGCTTTCGGGCGCTCGCCCGCCTGCATGATGTTGTTGAATACGGCGGAGAATTCGCTCAGTGCATCGGCGTTGTGTACCAGCAAGGTGTAAAACGAAGAGGAACGGGCGTCCGGCGCAATCAGATCCAGCACATCCTGCTGATGCTGACTGGCGCTTTCGGGAGCAACTTCCGGCAGTCGTGCGGACCACTGCAACATCGCCAGAGAATACCCTTTCTGCTCGCAGCCTTCCGGAGAAGGGAAGCCCGGCAATACGGCCGCCGCCCGGCCGCGAAGGCCGTTCAAAATCGCCAGCACGCGTGCCTGATAACTGACAAAACCTGTCAACTGAGTAAAGGTCACAATATCCTGCGTACTCAGGCCAACGTCATTAAGCTGGCTCAGCATGGGCGCGGTAATTAAGGTTGGCTGGGTTGCGAGCAATCGGGCGAACTGGGTGATGTGGGTCTGGCGGATGTTACTTTCACGAGAGGCGTCAGGACTGGAAAGCGGGGCGAGGCGTGCGGCGTAATGGCTACAAAGTGGCTGTACGCCGCTAACCTGCGCGACGGTCAGTGCGCTGCTCAGCCGGTCATATAAAGATAATGTTTCGGTGCGAGAAACCTTCAGGCTGTCGGGGAAAAGCACGTCGTAACACGCACGTGAGGCTTTGAGTAATCCGTTGCGTTCATGAATCAGCGAACGCAGCGTCGGGTCGAGTTGTGCATCTTGCCCGAGCAAAAAGCGATCCTGCGCCAACGCGGCGTGCGGATCTAGCGGCAAATGACCCTGCTGGCTGGATTGAGTTTCGTGATACCAGCCGCTGTGCGCAGCCTTGCGTTGTTGTTCCATGATCGGGTCCTTTGCTTCAGGCCTGATAGCTCAGGCAAATTTACAGACCCTATCGTTGCTTATCCTTGTGCCGAGATAAAATAATGTTAAGCGATAAATCATAGCGAAATGGAATAGAAAGGCGCAGAAATAACAGTCGGATCTCTTAATGGCGACAATTTGTCCCGTCATTGCCAAAAAAAACGACATCAGTTGCCTGATGCCGTCTTATTCACAAAGCTGTTATCGCCAGTTTCAGCGCCCGTTACCATCGCGACGCCACGCATCAGCGGTCAGGGCTTCACCGAAGTGGCTGGAGATCAGCCGTTTAGTGAGGTCATGCAGCGGCGCAGCCAGTACTTCAGCAGTATTACCGCGCTCAACTACTTCACCTTCATGCATTACCAGCACCTGATCGCTGATGTGTTTCATCATGCCGAGGTGCTGGGTCACATAGATGTACGAAATGCCCTGCTTTTCCTGCAACTCGAGCATCATATTGATGACCTGCGAGCGCATCGACATATCCAGCGACGCCAGAGCTTCATCTGCAACAATCACTTTCGGTTGCAGGATCAGTGCGCGGGCGAGGGCGACGCTCTGTTTTTGCCCAGAGGCGAGCATATGCGGATAATAGTTGGCGTGATCGGGCAACATGCCTACCAGCCTTAACGTCTGGTTAATGCGCTGCTCACGCTGTTGTGCGTCCATTTCACTGTTCAGACGCAGCGGAGCCTCCAGCAACTGTCCTATCCGCTGACGAGGATTGAGCGATGTGCTCGGATCCTGAAAAATCATGCGAATTTGCTGGCTGCGAAAGCGATAGTCGCGAAATGCCAGCGGATGATCGTCAATCAGGATCTCACCGCCGCTGGGCTCCACCATCCCGGACAGCATTTTCGCCAGCGTCGATTTTCCTGAGCCATTTTCGCCGATAATCGCCAGCGTCTGTTTTTCGCGCAGCGTGAAGCTAACGGGTTTAACCGCTTCAAGATTCATTTTGCGGAACAGCCCGGTGCGATAACGGAACGTTTTGCTCAGGTTACGAACTTCGAGCAAGGTCTCGGCCATTATTGCTCCTCCATATTCAGCGGGAAGTGACAGGCATAAGCATGAGTTTTCGCCAGACGCAGGCGCGGAGTTTCAATACATTTTTTCTGAGCATAAGGGCAGCGGGGCCCAAGCCGGCAACCGATCGGCAGATGTTCCAGTGAAGGAATAGCCCCTGGCAGCGTGTTCAGGCGACTTTTATGCTGCAGTGAACGGCCAAAATCCGGCATTGCGCGGATCAGCGCCTGCGTGTACGGATGATGGGGAGTCGACAGCAGGTCTTCGCAGGTGGCGCTTTCGACCGTTTGCCCGCAGTACAGCACGTTGATACGGTTGGCCCATTTACTCATCATTTGCAGGTCGTGGCTGATCAGCAAAATCGTGGTGTTATTGTTCTGGTTGAGACGCGCCAGCAGGCGGAAAATCTGCGCCTGAGTCGTTGGTTCCATGGCGTTGGTTGGCTCATCGGCGATCAGCAGACGTGGCTGATTGGCCAGCGCAATGGCAATCATCACTTTCTGGCATTCACCTTCGGTCAGTTCATAGGGATAACTGGCCATAATGTCTTTGTGATCTTTAATGCCGACGCGGTGCAGCAGCTCGATGGCGCGATATTTGCGCCAGCGAAAGCGCTGATACCAGCGGCCTTTATAGGTCCAGCCGGGGATCGCCTGACTCAGTTGCCGCCCGATGTTCTCGGAGGGATCCAGACAGGACTGAGGCTCCTGAAAAATCATAGATACGTTCTGACCCACCAGCTTGCGGCGCTCGCGCGGGGTAAGCTGCAACAGATCGATATCATCAAAGCGCATCCGGTCAGCGGTGACGCGCCAGTTGTCTTTGGTCACGCCGCAGATGGCTTTAGCGATCAGGCTTTTCCCCGAACCGGATTCGCCCACCAGCCCGCGAATTTCGCCGGCATTGAGCGTCATACTGACGCGATCGACTGCTTTAACCGGGCCGTCGGAGGTCATAAATTCGATGGTCAGATTGCGGATATCAAGTAACGGCATTATTCCACCCCCGCATTGATCGCCCGACGCACACCGTCACCCAGCAGATTAATGAGCAGCACGCTGATAAGTATCGCGGCACCCGGCAGCATCACCGTCCACGGCGCGACATACACCAGCTCCAGCGAATCTCCGAGCATTGCGCCCCATTCCGGCGACGGCAGTTGCGCCCCCAAATCAAGGAAGCCGAGCGCGGCGATATCCAGAATGGCCATCGACAGGGCGCGGGTAAACTCCGTTGCCAGCACCGCGACAATATTGGGTAAAACCGCGTAACGCAGAATTTGCCAGGTCGAGGCACCGTCCAGACGTACAGCGACCACATATTCTTTTTCCAGCTCGTCGTGCACCGCGCTGTAAATGGTACGCGAAATGCGTGGCAGCAGCGCCAGCCAGACTGCCAGCATCGCGTGCTCCAGTTTTGGGCCAAGAAAAGCGACCACCACAATGGCCAGCAGCAGGGAAGGAATTGACAACAATGTGTCGAGTACGTGGTTGAGAATGGCGGATTTCAGCCCGCGGGAGATCCCGGCCAGCACACCGATAATCACCCCGCAAAGCGATGCCGCGAGCGTAATTACCAGCGCACCACCGATGGTGGGCGCCGCACCGGTCAGGATCCGGCTGAGTAAATCGCGGCCCAGATCGTCGGTACCCAGGAAGAACCCTACATTCCCGTAGCGCGACCACGAAGGTGGTAGCAACTGATAACCTAAAAATTGCTGATCCAGCGCATACGGTGCCAGCAAATGACCGAAAACACACAGGAACAGCAACCCGATGACGCCGTAGAAACCGATCATCGACAGCGTGTCACGATAGAAAATCCCCCACGTATGGCGCAGCGGGCTGGGTACCTGTTTTTCGCGGTATACGTTATCGAAGGGCATACCATTCCTTATGTTTCAATGGATTCATCAGTGCACCCAAAATATCTGAGAACACGTTAACCACAATCACCAGCGAACCGACCACCATCACGCCTGCAGAAATCGCGGCGTAATCCTGCTGACGAATGGCATTGATCAGCCAGCGACCAATGCCGGGCCAGTTAAAGACCACTTCGGTGATCATCGCCAACGTCAGCATGGTAGAAAATTGCAGGCCGAGTTTTGGAATGATCGGCGGCAGCGCGTTGTGCAACACATGGCGGCGGATAATGGTGAAGCGGGATAAACCGCGCGTCGCGGCGGCTTTTACATAGTTCTTTGCCAGAATTTCATCGGTGGAAATTCGCATCAGGCGGATAACCTCGGTGGTCGGTGCCACTGCCAGTGCGGCAATCGGTAAAATCATATGTTTGACGGCGCTGACAATCATTTCATGGCGGTATGGCGAATCTGACAGCCACGCATCAATCAGCGTCAGGCCGGTGACCGTTTTCAACTGATAGAGTAAGTCCAGTCGCCCGGAAACCGGCAGCCAGCCGAGTTGAAGCGAGAAGAATAGCATCAGCAACACCGCCAGCCAGAACACCGGAATGGAAAAACCGAGCAGTGCCAGACTGCTGATCGCTACATCCGGCCATTTACCACGCATTACGCCCGCCAAAATGCCGAGCGGGATACCGATGATTAACGCCAGCGCAAACGCCAGAACGCAAAGCTCCATAGTCGCCGGAAACACGGCTTTCAACTGGTAAGTAATGCTTTCGCCGTTGATGCTGGACACGCCGAAATCCAGCTGGAATAAGCTGGTGAAATAGAAGTGATAGGCATCCCACAGCGACGCCCCACGCAGTGGAGCGTTTGGCGTGAAATAGCTCAGGCTAAATGCCACCAGGCTGAGGAAAAACAGCGTCACCAGCAGTAAAAGGATTCGACGTAACGTGAAGATGATCATGGTGCCTTCCTTCCTTCATCATCGCGAAACACACCGGCAAACGAGGAATTACCAAACGGGCTTAAGACCAGACCTTTTATATCGTAACGATAAGCCTGAAGGCGCAGGGAGGAAGCCAGTGGCAGAACGGGTAACTGCTGCTCTAGAATTTTTTGCGCCTGCTGATAAAACTCAATGCGCTGAGAAAGCTGCTGGGAGAGCAAACCCTGACGCAGCAGTTCATCAAATTTCGGGTCACACCAGTGAGCATAGTTGGTCTGCGAATGGATCGCCGCACAACTGAGCATCGGACGGAAGAAACTGTCGGGGTCGTTACTGTCCGTCGACCAGCCGGTAAGCGTCAGGTCGTGGTTCATTTCCATTAGTTTGGCCTCCTGAAAACGACCTTCAACCGGTACGATCACCACTTTTATACCCACCTGTGCGAGGTCAGCCTGCAACAGCTCGGCGGTTTTTAGCGGGCTCGGGTTAAACGACTGAGACGCCGTAGGCACCCACAAATGCAGCGTTAGCTTTTCCTGACCTAAATCTTTCAGGATTTGCTGTGCTTTCTTCGGATTGTATTCCGTTACCTGTGCGTTGCTGTCATACGCCCAGGAGGCGCGCGGCAGTATGGACGCGGCAGTTTCGGCTGTACCGTAATAAATGGACTGCATCAGGCGCTGGTTATTAATAGAAAGTGCCACGGCCTGACGAATTCGCGGATCGTTCAGCGGGGCTTTATTGGTATTGAAGGCCAGATACGCCACGTTCATGCCAGGGCGCAGGGACAGTCGCAAACGAGGGTCTTCACGCAGAATCGATAACTGACTGGCGGCGGGGTAGGCCAGCACGTCACATTCGCCGGTCAGAAGTTTGGATAAGCGCCCGGTGCCGCCAACGCCCATGTCGATCACCACCTGCGCCATGCGCGGTGTGCCTTTCCAGTAGCTGCCGTTGCGCGCCAGACGTACGTACTGGCCGGTGCGATATTCGCTCAGCTGGAACGGACCTGTGCCCACTGGCTGACGGTCGATCTCTTCTTCGTTACCGGCTTTTTGCAGATTCACGGCGTACTCGGCTGAAAGCACGGGGGCGTAATGCGTCGCCAGATGCCAGAGGAAAGAGGCATCAGGATTATTCAGGCGAAACTCCACCGTCGAATCATCCAGCTTCTTAATGCTCTTAATGGCTTTCGCAAACTGCAAACTGTCAAAGTATGGATACTCTTCGCCGTTCACTGCGTGGTAGTGATTATTTGGATCGATAATGCGCTGGAAGCTAAATACCACGTCATCGGCATTCATCTTACGCGTGGGTGAGAACCCCGCCGTTTTCTGGAAAGGCACGTCTTTGCGCAGATGGAAACGGTAGGTCGCGCCGTCGTCGAGAACCTCCCAGCTTTGTGCAAGCTCCGGGATCAGACGATAGGTATAGGGGTCAACGTCCAGCAGGCGGTCATAAAGTTGTGCCGCGAGGGTATCGATGATCAACCCGCTGCTGGCTTTCTGCGGGTTAAACGTATTGATCATTCCGTTGACGCAATAGACAAAGCCACTCTGGCGAATATCTTTATTCGGTGCACTGACGACCGGCGGGCTGGCGTGCGTTGGGGCGGTCTCAGCAAAAACTGCTGTGGACAAGCCGCTCAGTAAAAGCATCCACAAAGTTAAACGACGCATAAAGGCTTCAAAGTTAAGGTGCAATGCCTTAAGTGTACCGTACTCTGCGAGGTACCCCAATCCATTGCGCGAAACACCGCGTATTCCTGCGGTACATCGCGCAAATTTTACCCGTCTGGTTGGCTGAAAGTGAAAAGAGGCTACCCTTAATGACCTCAGGGTTGTTCAAAGAGTAGTCTTATTCTTGATGTGGTAATGAGAAATATTCTCAACAAAGTGCTTTACAGACGATACTGAGAACCATTATCATTCTTTTCACCGAACGAGAGGTGTTCCGCCAGGAACGTTAATCGCGAGGTACGACATTGCTCACATTGCTTCCAGAATTACTTAGCCAGCTCGGGTGCTGGCTTTTTTTTTGCCTAAAATTCAGTCACCCTCCGCCGCATTCACCAGTATTTCGTGCTTCTTTAACATTCCCCTTAACTGATGGTATGTCACGTTCAGCAGTCCGGCCGCTTTACGCTGGTTGAAACGCGCCTGTCGCAAGGCCTGTTTAATCAGATTTTTTTCCTGACCGGTCACCCATTGTTTTAAATCCAGCGGCAATGTGGGCAGAATCGGGGTGTCTGCTGACTTGGTCTGTTGCTCAGGTTCAGTCCGTCGCGCAAAGGGATTGAGGATAATGTTGTCGAGCGGGGATTCGCTGGTGCCGTGACGGTACATCGAGCGTTCAACGACGTTTTTCAGCTCGCGGATGTTACCCGGCCAGCGGTAGTGCATCAGCGTTTCATGGGCATGATCGGTAAAGCCGGGGAATAAAGGCAGTGACAGTTCGCGGCACATCTGAATGGCGAAGTGTTCGGCCAGCAACATGATGTCCTGTTGACGCTCTCTCAGCGGCGGCAGTTGCACCACATCAAAGGCGAGACGGTCCAGCAAGTCGGCGCGGAATTTTCCCGCTTCTGCCAGTGCCGGTAAATCATCATTAGTCGCGCACACCAGCCGCACATCGACCTGCAACGGTTGGCTGCCGCCGACGCGCTCAAGATGTCCGTACTCAATAACCCGAAGCAGCTTTTCCTGCACCAGCATTGGCGCCGTCGCCAGTTCATCAAGAAACAGCGTGCCACCGTCTGCGCGCTCAAAACGCCCGAGATGGCGCTTCTGCGCGCCGGTAAATGCACCTGCTTCGTGGCCAAACAGCTCTGAATCCAGCAGATTTTCATTCAGCGCCGCACAGTTTAGCGAAATGAACGGCCCCTGCCAGCGCGGTGACAAATAATGCAGCCGATGCGCGATCAGCTCTTTACCGCTGCCGCGCTCGCCGGTCACCAGCACCGGCTTGTTCAGCCTGGCCAGCTGCGAAACCTGTTCCAGTACCTCAATAAAGGCATTGGCTTCGCCGAGCAAATTCTCTGTATTATCAGTCATCAGGCTTTCCTTGTGTGGTGAATTACACTAACACTTGGTGAATTTAGTCATCTTGATAAATAAGCATAGCAGAGTCGAAAATAAAAAATTCAATTTATTCATGAGGATAATGATTTTAAAAAGTTGGCACGGATCCTGATATAGGTTTACTGCGGCAAGTCATCCGTGACGGCTGCTTTAACCGGTAATAGATTGGCCGGACACCTTAAAACCGGCTGAGGCCGGATGCCAACAGAATCAAAGAGGAATTTCGATTATGGGTATTTTTTCTCGCTTCGCTGACATCATTAACGCCAACATCAACACACTGTTGGATAAAGCAGAGGATCCACAAAAACTGGTTCGTCTGATGATTCAGGAAATGGAAGACACGCTGGTGGAGTTGCGTTCAACCTCTGCCCGCGCGCTGGCAGAAAAGAAACAGCTGATCCGCCGCATCGATCAGGGCGAGTCCCAGCAGAACGAATGGCAGGACAAAGCCGAACTGGCGCTGCGTAAAGATAAAGACGATCTGGCGCGAGCGGCGCTTATCGAAAAACAGAAACTGTCCGATCTGGTTGCTGTATTGAAAAATGAAGTGACCGTGGTAGAAGAAACGCTGGATCGCATGAAATCGGAAATCGGTGAACTGGAAAGCAAACTGACCGAAACCCGTGCCCGTCAGCAGGCGCTGACCCTGCGTCATCAGGCCGCATCTTCTTCACGTGACGTTCGCCGCCAGCTTGACAGCGGCAAGATTGATGAAGCGATGGCGCGCTTTGAGCAATTCGAGCGCCGTATCGACCACATGGAAGCGGAAGCGGAAACCGTCGGTATCGGCAAAAAGAAATCTCTGGATCAGCAGTTCGCCGATCTGAAGGCCGATGATGAAATCAGCGCGCAGATTGCGGCCCTGAAAGCGAAAATGAACGTGAGTAAAGACGCGTAATCCCCAACGATGATCGTCAATGAACCTGCCTGCGGGCAGGTTCATATTGCAGGACAAACGCCTTCACCGGCACAAAAAAGACTCATAAGGAGAGACAATGAGCTTCCTGTTTTTAGCCATTCCGCTGACCATTTTCGTATTATTCGTGGCGCCCGTGTGGTTGTGGCTTCACTACAGCAATCGCCAGCAAAATGGCACTCAGCTCAGTCAGCATGAGATGCAAAATCTCTCCAGCCTGACACAAGATGCGCAGCGTATGCGCGAACGTATTCAGGCACTGGAAGAAATTCTGGATTCTGAACATCCCGGCTGGAGGCAATCATAATGGCGAGCCGAATGTCTGAACGAAAACTCTACCGCGTGCCGGAAGAGGGCGTAGTCAAAGGCGTACTGGCCGGGCTGGCGCACTATCTCGGCGTACCGGTAAAACTGCTGCGGATCATGGCGGTGCTGTCGATTTTCTTCGGCTTGTTTATGTTCACCGTGGTGGCGTACATCATTCTCAGTTATGTACTGGATCCGGTGCCTGCCAGCGAATATGAAGGCGAAACTGCCCCTTCGCCGCGCAACCTGTTGCAAGAAGCTGACCGCGAACTGAAAGCCAGCGAGCAGCGGTTACGTCAGGTAGAACGTTATGTCACATCGGAAACCTTTGGCGTACGCAGCCGTTTCCGTCAGCTCTAAAGTATACTTCTGGCCGCCGGACGTCGTGCCGGTTGCCAATTTCCTTTCACGTCCCCGCTTAAGGAATCTTTATGACCCGTTATCTGAATTCCTCGCTGCCGGGTAAAAGCAGCCTGCTGTCGAAAATCTTCAGCGTGATTGTGACGCTGGCGCTGACGTTTGGTCCTGCCGGGCTGGCAGCCCGCGTGCTGGGCGTGGTAGCAAAAGGACCCGTTCGTTACGTTTTAGCACTATTATTAGAACCATTATTCAAACGAATTTTGACCGCGCTGTTTGGGCGCTTCGCCAGGGAGAGCAATGAAAAGACTACAAAACGAGTTTAATTCACTGATCAATCGCGGCATGGACAGGCATATGCGGCTGGCCGTCACCGGTTTAAGCCGCAGCGGAAAGACCGCTTTTATTACCGCCTTCGTTAACCAGCTTTTACATATGCACAGCGGCGCACGTCTGCCGCTGTTTTCGGCTGCCCGCGAAGAGCGTCTGCTCGGCGTAAAGCGCGTGCCCCAGCGAGATCTGGGCGTTTCACGATTTACCTATGATGAAGGTCTGGCGTCGCTGTTCGGCACGCCACCTGCGTGGCCGACACCCACCCGCGGCGTCAGCGAGATCCGTCTCGCACTGCGCTACCGCTCCAACGATTCCCTGCTTCGCCACTTCAAAGATACCTCCACGTTATATCTGGAGATTGTGGATTATCCCGGTGAATGGCTGCTGGATTTACCGATGCTGGAGCAAAACTATCTCGACTGGTCACGTCAGATGGCGGGACTGTTACAGGGCGATCGCGCTGAATGGGCGAAGCCGTGGCTGACGCTGTGCCAGCAATGCGACCCGCTGGCACCGGCCGATGAAAATCTGCTGGGCGCGATTGCACAGGCCTACACCGATTATCTGGTGCGCTGCAAAACCGAAGGGCTGCACTTTATCCAGCCTGGGCGTTTTGTTCTGCCGGGCGATCTGGCCGGCGCACCTGCGTTACAGTTCTTCCCGTGGCCGGAAATGCATCAGTACACCGATGCCCAACTGGCACAGGCTGATAAGAACAGCAATCTCGGCATGCTGCGCGCGCGTTTTGACTATTACTGCCAGACCATCGTGAAGGGGTTCTACAAAGAGCATTTCGTTCGTTTTGACCGGCAGATTGTGCTGGTGGATTGCCTCCAGCCGCTCAACAGCGGACCGCAGGCGTTTAACGATATGCGTCTGGCGCTGACCCAGCTGATGCAGAGTTTTCACTATGGCAAGCGCACGCTGTTCCGCCGCCTGTTCAATCCGTGCATCGACAAACTGATGTTTGCCGCCACCAAGGCTGATCACATTACCGGCGATCAGCACGCCAATCTGGTGTCGCTGCTACAGCAGCTGGTGCAGGAGGCATGGCAGAACGCCGCGTTCGAAGGCATCAGCATGGATTGCGCGGGGCTGGCCTCCGTGCAGGCGACCGAAACCGGACTGGTGGAATATCAGGGGCAAAGTCTGCCTGCGTTGAAAGGCCACAGATTGCAGGACGGCGCGCCGCTGACCGTTTTCCCCGGTGAGGTTCCTGCTCGCCTGCCGGGTCATGCGTTCTGGCAGAAACAGGGGTTCCACTTTGACGAGTTCCGTCCGCGCGAGATGAGCGTGGATCAGCCGTTGCCGCACATCCGACTGGACGCGGTGATGGAGTTTTTACTGGGGGATAAAATGCGATGAGCGAACCTTTAAAACCGCGTATCGATTTTGAAACGGAATTAAAAGCGCCGGTTGAACCGGTTCTCCGCCCCGCGCAGGCGTTCGACGAGATGATTTCAGAGCGCTTTATTCCCATTTCCGCTGAGACTGACGCAAAAGAGGAAGAGGGGGAGGCCGAAGCGGTGCTCAGCCGCGCGCTGAAACCGCGCCGCAGCCTGTGGAGCAAAATGGTGCGTCTGGGCGTGGCAGTGCTTGGGATAAGCGTCGTGGCGCAGGGCGTGCAATGGGTGCATCAGGCATGGATCCAGCAGGACTGGGTGACGCTCGGTGCCTGTACGGCAGGCGGTCTTATCGTGTTCGCCGGTGTCGGTTCGATTGTGACTGAATGGCGGCGCTTATACCGTTTGCGTCAGCGCGCCGACGAGCGAGATATGGCCCGTGATTTGATGCACAGCCATGGTTTAGGGCAGGGGCGCGCATTTTGCGAAAAACTGGCTGCACAGGCCGGGCTGGATAACAGCCATCCGGCACTGCAACGCTGGCAGGCCTCATTACATGAAACGCAAAATGACCGCGAAGTGGTTGAACTCTATGCCCGTTTAGTGCAGCCGGTGCTGGATGCTCAGGCGCGACGTGAAATCAGCCATTCCGCAGCAGAATCCGCGCTGATGATCGCCGTCAGTCCGCTGGCGCTGGTGGACATGGCGTTCATTGCCTGGCGCAACCTGCGTCTGGTGAATCGTATCGCGGTGCTCTACGGCATAGAACTCGGTTATTTCAGCCGTATCCGCTTGTTCCGTTTGGTTTTGCTGAACATGGCGTTCGCCGGTGCGTCAGAACTGGTGCGCGAAGTGGGGATGGACTGGATGTCGCAGGATCTGGCCGCGCGCCTTTCTGCCCGTGCGGCCCAGGGCATCGGTGCCGGTTTGCTGACTGCCCGTCTGGGCATCAAAACCATGGAGCTGTGCCGCCCGCTGCCGTGGTTGGATGGGGATAAACCCAAGCTGGGGGATTTCCGTAAAGAGCTGGTGGGAAAACTCAAAAACAGCATGGTGAAGAAAGATAAGACTAAATCAGGCGTTTAATATTCGTTCACTTACAAATCATCATAAAAAAGCCCCCGCGCAAGCGGGGGCATGTATTACTCTGGTTCACCTGTGAAGCATAAACTAGGTGGTCAGATAGTTCTGTGCTTTAGCAAGACCGTCGGAAATTTGTGAATACGCCTTGTTCACCGCATTACTGGTGTCACTTACCGCGTCCTGACCAAAGTTTGACAGGCGGTCGGCCACTTTATTCACATCTTCCGACCAACCCGCACCATTAACCATTTCAATATCACGTTCTGTTAATTGTTTCATCTTAGGTCATCCTCTTATCTGTTAAAGCCAGCCCCCAATACTTTTCATTAGAAAAAGTTCGGGGAGATGAAAACATTGAGTAATGCTATGGAGATAATTTTTACGCAATGTCTTCACAGGGATTAAGCCTAGAACACGCGTCGCGAAATTTGACTAGGAATAATCTCCTATGTGAGATTTTAATTATAACTATCTGTTTTAAATGGTTTTAATTTTAATCCCATCAGGATTTAATAAAGATTAGGGCAAAAAATACGCGTTAAAATATATTTCATCCATATTTGTAATGATGTTTTTTTAATTCCTCTGCGCGATTATCTACCGCTGTAAATATCTTCTTTCCCTGTTTCAGAGTATTCGCGGTGGCAGCCAAAATATTGACTGCTATCTTTCTAGGATCCTATTTTCAGAGATCTGCATCATGTTCATAAAAAAGGTGTTCATCCGGGGGCTAAAATATGCTCTTTCGTAAAGAGGTGAATGAACATCAGCAAAGCCACTGGGCGGGGAAAGCGCTATTACTCGCAGGCTGGCCTTTATGGATAGTCACTACGTTGACCGCCATTTTTATTATCGCACTCCTGATTTTCCTCATCTTCGCCAACTACACGCGGCGCATCAACGTCAGCGGTGAAATCATCACGCAGCCACACAGCATCAACCTGTTCAGCCCGGAGCAGGGCGTGGTGACAGAGCTGTATGTCGATACGGGCAAGCCGGTAAAAAAAGGCCAGCCACTGTATGAGATTGATGTCAGCCGGGTGACGCAGGCGGGGAATGTCAGTACCACCACGCTTGCAGCAATCAAAAAACAACGCGAGCAGATTGATGCCATCATCGTGCAGCTTCAGCACAACAAGCAGGAAACACTGGAGAATCTGCAACAGCAGTTAGATCAGTATCAGAAGGCGCACGAAGTCTCGCAAAGCATGGTGGATTCCGCGCAGGAAGGCCTGAACGCGATGAAGAAAAGCATGCAGAATTACGGCGCGTATCAAAAGAAAGGGCTGATTAATACCGATCAGCTCAACAACCAACGTTACCTGTTTTACCAGCAGCAAACCTCGTTCCAGAGCCTGAATACCCAGGCGATTCAGGAAGCGTTGCAGATAACCAATCTGCGCAGCGAACTGGTGACCCGTGCCGCCGAGTTCGACAATCAGATTTCGCAATACGGCTATCAGCGTAACGATCTCGAACGCCAGCTGGCACAGGCCGATGCCAAAGGATCATTACTGATCACCGCGCCGACCTCCGGCAAAATTTCCTCGCTGAGCGTTACGCCGGGGCAGATGGTCAACGCCGGTGACAGCCTTGCCCAGCTGGTGCCGGAAAAAAATTCCCCGTTCTTTCTGGTGGCATGGCTGCCGAACGAAAGCGTGCCTTACGTCAAGGCGGGCGAGCACATCAACATCCGTTATGAAGCTTATCCATTTGAAAAATATGGTCAGTTCCCCGGCAAGGTGGAATCGATCTCTTCCGCGCCAGTGTCTGAACAGGAGCTGAATTCTTACGCCAGTGCGCCGAGAACGGCCAACGGCACAGTCAGCGGACCGTATTACAAAGTGATTGTGTCGCTGGATAAAAAAGCCATGAACTGGCACGGCGAAACACTGAATTTATCCAGCGGGATGAAAGCACAATCGACCCTATTTCTGGAGAAAAGACCGCTGTATCAGTGGATGCTCTCTCCGTATTACAGCATGAAGAAAAGCGTGGTGGGGCCAATCAATGAATCTCGATAACGTTCGCGAACTGGCTGACCGCCTGCATTTCAGCTGGCGACACCGCGTACCGCAAATCATCCAGACTGAAGCCGCCGAGTGCGGGCTGGCCTGTCTGGCGATGGTGTGTGGCTACCATGGCAAACATGTTGATTTACAAACTTTGCGCCAGCGCTATGGCATTTCCTCACGCGGCGCGACCCTGCGTACCCTGATGGACATCGCCACTGCCAATGAGCTTAAATCCCGCGCGCTGAAGCTGGATATCGACGAACTGAACGCGCTGAAAACTCCCTGTATTTTGCACTGGGATCTCAACCATTTCGTCGTACTGGTCGGTGTGAAACAAGGCAAAGTGATTATTCACGACCCGGCGTTTGGCCGTCGTTCACTTGGCCTGCGCGAAGTGTCAGAGCATTTTACCGGCGTAGCGTTAGAGCTGTGGCCGGACAGCGGCTTCACATCTGAGAAGCCGCGCGTCAGGCTCGATCTGCGCAAAATGATGGGCAACGTTAGCGGCCTTATTCCGGCGCTGACTAAGATTTTCTGCCTGTCGCTGATGATAGAATCCGTCAATTTGCTGCTGCCGGTCGGAATGCAGCTGGTTATGGACCACGTGATCCCGGCGAAAGACCCGGATTTACTGACGCTCATCTGTCTGGGTCTGCTGTTCTTTATTATTTTCCGCACCGGCGTCAGTATGCTTCGTGCCTGGACGTCGCTGGTGATGAGTACACTTATCGACGTGCAATGGAAAGCGCGGCTGTTCGACCATCTGCTTAAACTGCCGCTCGATTACTTTGAAAAACGCAAACTCGGCGATATCCAGTCACGTTTCACTTCGCTCGATACGCTGCGCACTACGCT
Organism: Enterobacteriaceae bacterium Kacie_13; assembly: GCA_013457415.1. Lineage (NCBI taxonomy): Bacteria > Pseudomonadati > Pseudomonadota > Gammaproteobacteria > Enterobacterales > Enterobacteriaceae > Enterobacteriaceae bacterium Kacie_13. Next base: position 2,759,936 of record CP045665.1, on the reverse strand, counting down.
GACCACCAATGTGGTTAACAGCATTATCGACGGCATTATGTCGGTGGGGCTTATCGTGATGATGGTGCTCTACGGCGGCTGGCTGATTTGGGTGATTTTGGGTTTCACGGCGGTGTACGTGATTTTCCGTCTGACGACCTACAACGCCTATCGTCAGGTTTCGGAAGAACAAATCGTCAAAGGTGCGCGTACCGGTTCGCATTTCATGGAAACGCTGTACGGCATCAGTACGCTGAAAGCGCTGGGGTTATCCAAAGCGCGCGCCAACTTCTGGCTTAATCTGAACATTGATAACGCCAATGCGACGGTGCGTAAAACCAAATTTGAAATGATGTTTACCGGCGGAAATACGCTGATCGCCACGCTCGACCAGGTCGCTTTGCTGTGGCTGGGTGCGACGCAGGTGATCGACGGGCATATGACACTCGGGATGTTTGTGGCGTTCAACACCTATCGCGGGCAGTTCTCGGAACGTGCGGCCAATCTGCTGAACATGATGTTGCAGCTGAAAATGCTGTCGTTGCACCGCGACCGTATCGCCGACATCGCGCTGACCGACACTGAGAAATCATTACCGGAACGAGAACTGCTGCGGGCGGGCGAGGCGGCGTCGCTGGACGTGCGCGATTTGGTGTTCCAGTACGACAGCCTGACAGCGCCGCTGATCAATGGCCTGAATCTGTCGGTCGCGGCGGGTGAAAGCGTGGCGATCACCGGGCCGTCGGGGCAGGGCAAAACCACGCTGATGAAAATCATGACCGGTTTGCTCTCACCCACCGAAGGCCGGATCCTCATCAACGGCATGGATATCACCACCGCCGGGCTGAACAACTATCGCAGCTGTATCGCCTGTGTGTTACAGGATGATACGTTGTTTGCCGGGTCGATTGCCGAGAACATCGCCAGTTTTGATGAGCAGAAGGATGAAGCGCGCATTATTGACTGCGCCCGTCGCTGCAACATTCATGAGGATATTGAACGGATGCCGATGGGCTATGAAACGCTGATAAGCGAACTGGGCGGCAGCCTCTCTGGCGGCCAGAAGCAGCGGGTGCTGATTGCCCGCGCGCTCTACCGACGCCCGGCGATCCTGTTCCTCGACGAAGCCACCAGCCATCTGGATCTGGACAATGAAGCGCGGATTAATCAGGCCATCAGTGAGCTGGACATTACGCGCATTTTTATTGCCCACCGGCCATCGACCATTGCTTCGGCCGATCGCGAGATCAAGCTTGGATAAACCTTTTTGCAGGCGCTCCCCAAAGGGGGAGCGCCTTTCTAAAAATGCGGCCTTCGTTACATCTCCTCACGGAAAGTTCATCATTTATTTAAAAGTTATTATAAAATGCGTGCTTCATCGTCTGACGGCGCTGCATTGCCTCCTGCCGTCTGAACTGTCTGCGCCTCTGTTTCTAAAAATTTTCAGCGCAACAGATTAATTTCTAGGAGTTTTCATGTCGAATCAGTTCCCGAGCTCACGCCTTCGCCGCCTGAGACAGTCCGAATCCATGCGCAGCCTTTTTCAGGAAACTGAATTTAGCGTGAATGATCTGGTACTGCCGATTTTCGTAGAAGAAGAAACCTCTGAATACGTACCCATCGAAGCCATGCCCGGTGTGCTTCGTATTCCCGAATCCCGTCTGGCGTTTGAAATCGAACGCTATGCCCGCGCCGGTATCCGTTCGGTGATGACCTTCGGTATTTCGCATCACATGGATGCTACCGGCAGCGACACCTGGAACGAAAACGGTCTGGTCGCCCGTATGGCGCGCATCTGCAAAGACACCGTGCCGGAGATGATTGTGATGTCCGACACCTGCTTCTGCGAGTATACCTCGCACGGTCACTGCGGCGTATTGCACGATCACGGCGTAGATAACGATGCCACGCTGAAAAACCTTGGCCGACAGGCGGTAGTTGCCGCTGCCGCCGGTGCTGATTTTATCGCCCCTTCCGCCGCACAGGACGGTCAGGTGCAAGCCATCCGCAGCGCGCTCGACGATGCCGGTTTCATCGACACCTCGATCATGGCCTACTCCACTAAATTCGCGTCATCGCTCTACGGACCTTTTCGTGAAGCAGGCGGCAGCGTGCTGAAAGGCAACCGCAAGCAATACCAGATGAACCCGATGAACCGCCGCGAGGCGGTGCGTGAATCTTTGCTCGATGAGCAGGAAGGCGCGGATGCGCTGATGGTCAAACCGGCGGGCGCTTATCTCGATATCATCCGCGACATTCGCGAAGCCTCACGTCTGCCACTGGCGGCGTATCAGGTCAGCGGTGAATACGCGATGATAAAATTTGGCGCACAGGCCGGTGCTATTGATGAGCGCGCCGTGGTGCGTGAAAGTCTTGGTGCAATCAAGCGTGCGGGTGCAGACATCATCCTGACCTATTTCGCGATGGATATTGCCGAGCAGGGCATCTGATTTCTGCCAGCGCTGGAAATGTAAACCGGGCTTTCGCCCGGTTTAATAAGATGGTCACCCCCACCCTGTGAGCGGTACGCTGACAGGGTGTTTTTCTTTCTGAAGGGGACCATCATGCAAAACGTTACGCTCATCGGTATTGACCTCGAAAACGCATCTCGATTTAAGGAGCCACTTTAGCGGCCCCTAATCAATAACCCGTAATCAATCTGTATCTAGAGAGAGTGAAGAAGATAATTCACGTAAGGCATTAGCTTGATCATTAAGAATTTTCGCTTTTGCTTCAAAAGTGTCTACCGCGTCAGCTCCGGCCGCAAAACGCGCCGGTGGGTGTTCAAGTTCAGCAAGCTGAATCAGTGCCTCGGACAGTTTTTGGGGATCGCCTCCCTGCTTTCCGTCCATGCTCTGCCACGCTGTTTTTGTCGCCCGGGTATCGTCGGCATAATCATTGATTGAGAGTTCGGCATACTGAGTTGAATCATTGGATAACAACTCTGTACGGAAAAATCCGGGCTCAACAAGCATGCTCTTAATACCAAATTTTTTTACCTCCAGTGCCAATGATTCCATCCAGCCCTCAACACCAAATTTAGCGGCACAATAGGCACTGCAAAAAGCGATACCGCCGATGCCGGCCGTTGAAGACAACGTAATAATCAGACCTTGTTTCTGGCTTCTCATTTCCGGTAATACCGCCCGTGTGACGTTCATTGGGCCAAAGAGGAGGGTATCTATCTGGTTGCGTACCTGCGTTTGGCTAAGTTCCTCAAAAAATCCGGCAAAAAAGTTCCCGGCATTATTAACCAGAACGTCAATTTTCCCGAATGTCTGTATCGCAACGGCAACCGCTATTTCAGCATCCTCGAAACAGGTGATATCGAGTTTTAAAATCAGCAGCGAGTCGTGTTGGCCTAGCGCACGGGTCACCTTGGCCGGGTCGCGGCCAGTGGCAATAACAATATGTCCGGCAGCCAGTGCTGCCCTGGCAAGATTAAGGCCCAAACCACGACCTGCGCCGGTGATCAGCCATACTTTTTTATCTGTCATAAGGATATCTCATTAAAATCGGGGATCAGGAACGGGTAGTCAGAGACTTTCTTAAAATGAATGTCATGCCAATTGACTACGGAAGAAAGGGGCGAGTTTTTGGACCGCTTTGATTGCACCCTGACCATCATAGAGGTCCATGTGTGTCGCACCGGGAATGATAAAGAGCTCTTTTTGCTTCGATGCGGCACGGTTGTTCAAATGTTGACTGTGCCAAAGTGAGCCGGCTTCGCTACCCGCCACCATTAGAAGGGGTTGAGTGATGTAAGTGTCAGCCCCTTCAAAGCCTGTGAAAGAGGCGAGTGTACTGATACTTGTCATCAACATCTGATTGGTTGACGTTGGGTAGCGGCCTCGGGCAGTCAGATAGTAGTCGGCCGCTTCCTGAAGGTCTCGGGGCGCAGATGTATCACCGATTTTAGGTACATAGTTGACGTAAACGGTCGCGCCGCCTGAGGCTTCCGCCTGACGTTGTTTGGCCACAGCCTCGAGTGTTGGAATAAGTTCGGACTCTGGTGTAGTGCCTTCCCAGCCCTTACGTGTCGCGGCACCCACATCGACCGCACTAACAGTTGCCAGCGCTTTTATACGGCGTTCAGTCATGGAAGCTTTTACCGTAATACCGCTGCCAGCGCAGACGCCTAATGCACCAATTCGTGCATTATCTACATAAGGTAGGGTAGTCAGGTAATCCACAGCACTGTAGAAATCAACGACACGTTTCATTGGATCATCTACGAAGCGGGGCAACCCGCCGCTTGCCCCCTGATGGGAGGCGTCAAAAGCCAGAGTGACAAATCCTTCGCCCGCCAGTTTCAAGGCGTAAAGTCCGGCTGTTTGTTCTTTAACACCGCCGCCGGGATGAACCACAACGATTGCGGCATACTTGCGATTTTCGCTGAATTCTTTAGGAAGATAGATATTACCGGACATCATGATTTCATTATTTTTAAACATGACACTTTGGACAGTAATACCTTCTACATGCGTCATTGTTCCCGTTGCCCTTGGCGTAGGGGCAAGTGAAGCAGATGCTTTCGTCGCGATTAATAACCCTGCAGAGGCAATCGAACCCGCCAGAATTAAATTACGGCGACTGAGTCCGCCTGTAGTTTTGCTCATTATTAATATCCTCCAGTATGATCATGATGGCTTCAGACAGAGGATGGGTAAGTGTCCTCTGTGAGTAATCATCATACTTCCGGCTCCATTAAGAGATAATATGCTTAATTTAGCATGAGCTTAGAAGGCAGCTTTCTTAATGGTGTCATGGAATCTGGATATCAGCCTTTGTGGTAGCGCAGTGCTTCAAGTACTAACGTAAATGCCAGAGAATGCTGCCGGCGACTGGGATAATAAAGATGATAAGCCGGTCTACGAGGGCACCAGTCAGCAAGAACCTGAATCAACTGGCCTTCCTTAATCAGTGTATCTACTGTGTCTTCAGGCAGGTAAGCAAGGCCCAGTCCATCAACAGCTGCCTGACGCATCATATTTATGGTGCTGAAGGTGCCTCTGCCCTCGATACGAACGTTGATTTCACTGCCGTCCTTGTAAAACTCCCAGGAGTAAAAGCCACTATCTGTGGGTAGCTTCAGCCGGATACAACTGTGAGTACTGAGATCCCGAGGAGTAACCGGAAGTTTTTTACCGGAAAAGTAAGAGGGTGCGCCTACCACGGCAAACTGTGAATGTGACGCAAGTGGTAAGGAAATCATGTCCTGATCAATCTGCTCTCCCAGCCTCACGCCAGCGTCGTAACGCTCAGCAACAATATCCTTGAGTCCGTATTCGCTCACGATCTCTATATTCAAATCAGGATATTCAAGAAGTAGCGGAGCCAGCCTGGGCCAGAGAAGCGTTTCTGCAGCATGCTCTACAGCGGTTATCCGTATAGTGCCAGAGGGTTTTTCGCGCAATTCGCCAAGTGCCGTAATTTCATTTTCTATCTCGTCAAAGTGAGGTCCGATGCGGTTGAGCAGACGTTCCCCTGCTTCCGTTACAGAGACACTTCGGGTCGTTCGCGTGAGCAGACGCAGACCCAGTTGAGCTTCGAGAGTTCTAATTGTGTAACTCAGCGCAGATTGGGAGATGCCCATTTGGGCGGCTGCCTTAGTGAAACTTTTCTCGCGCGCAACAGCAATAAAAGCCTGATAATCACTGATGTTCTTCCGTCGCATTGATGAATCTCTCGTGTTAAACGAAGCTGACATTAAGGTAATTGCGATACCTTGAGTGATGAAAAGCCGTTCCCGCTCAGTTTTTAATGTTGAGAGCAGCCTTATACAGTGAGTCCGGTAAATGATAATGACAACATTCACTCATTCACTGTATTAACGCCTCTCACGGGTCGCTGACGCATAGCGCCCGGCGGATATCCATTGATGCGCTTAAAAGCTCTGCTAAACGCTGCTTGTGAGGCATAGCCAAGGCGAAGAGCAACGGTCTCTATTGAGATCTTTTCGTGAATAATCCAGTGACCTGCGATGCGCATTCGCACCTCCCTTGCATAGCGCTGAGGAGGTATGCCGATGATTGATTTGAAGCGTTCAGCAAAAACAGAACGTGACACATGCGACTGGGCAGCAAGCTCAGCAACAGACCACTCCCGACCCGTATCGCGATGAATGGCCAGAATTGCACGGGCGAGTCGCGGATCACGTAAGGCAGCGATCAGACCAGCGGCGTTTTCGCTGCCATTTTCGATCCATCCTCGCACAATCATGGCAGCCGCCACTTCTGCGAGGCGTGCCAGAATGCCCGCGAAGCCAGCGCGTCCGGAACAGATTTCAAATTTCATCGCGCCCAGAATGGGAACCAGCCCCGGATAGATCTGTTCATTTGCCTCAACCACTATGGCTTGCGGCATCAGTTTACCAAGACCCTGCATACCACAGAGATCGAACTCCATACAGCCATAAAATAGAACCGTGCTGGGTGTAGGATGCGAACCCGGGCAAGTATTGATTCCGCTGACGGCCTCGCCTAAAGGAGCAGAGCCTAACGTATCGATATGTTGAAATGAACAGCTGACATCCGATACAAGCTGATGATCCTCACCCTGCGGCATAAATACCATGCTTCCGGCTTTCAGTTCGTGCAACGTACCGTCGTGTGTGCGAAGCAGGGCAGTACCCACAGCGATGTAATGAAAATAGGCATGTCCCGGTCTATTGCTAAAACCGACGCCAAACTCAGAGCCAGTCTGTAAACGGCGATACTGCACACCACGCAGCCGCATTTCCAGCAGCAATTCACTGATGAGCTCGGATGAGAGGGTAAAATGTTTATTCACAGGCATATTCGGCGTTTCGGGTAAAAAATCAGGATAGGGCATCATAGATCGTCCAGTTGCTCACCTCTAGACTTGGCGTTGTAATTTTTAATCCAGGAAGAGGGTGTTATGACAAATGAAGCAACTGAAGCTGTATCCGCTGGTTTGGAAAGTTCGGAACCCAAAGATTCCGCATGGATGGCCGTTATTTCACTGACGATGGGCGTGTTTGGCTTGCTGACTGCAGAATATCTTCCTGCCAGTCTGTTGACGCCCATGGCTGCCGATCTCGGGGTGACCGAAGCTCTTGCTGGTCAGGCTGTGACGGTAACCGCTGTGGTAGCCCTGTTTGCTGGTCTGATGGTTCCCCGTCTGACGCGTAATTATAATCGCCGAAATGTTTTGCTTAGTTTTACCGTGCTGATGATTGCCTCCAACCTGCTTGTCGCACTTTCATCCAGTCTTGCTGTTCTGTTAGTCATGCGCATTTTGCTGGGCATCGCGCTGGGAGGCTTCTGGAGTATGGCTGCTGCCGTCGCGATGCGGCTGGTCCCTGCTAAAAGCGTCCCGCGTGCTCTCTCCATTATTTTTAGTGGCATTGCTGTCGGTACTGTAGTTTCGATCCCGCTGGGGAGCTATTTAGGGGGGCTTTATGGCTGGCGTAGTGCTTTTATCTCTGCCACCGCAGTAGGCGTGCTGACACTGCTCTTTCAGCTGTTCACCCTTCCTCGAATGGCGCCGCGTAAAATGATGGCAACGGCATCTGTCATAGATTTACTCCGCCGCCCAGGCATTGCGATGGGAATGACGGGGTGTGTGATTGCCCATACTGGTCAGTATGCGTTGTTTACCTATATTCGTCCGGCTCTTGAAAATATTGCCCAAATTGATGTGGATCGTTTGTCTTTGGTACTGCTTGGATTTGGCATCGCTAATTTTATCGGTACTCTGCTGGCCGGGTGGCTGATGGAGATAAGCCTGCGTCTTACCCTGATACTCATGCCAGCGCTTGTCGGTTTAGCGGCATTAAGCATGATTTTGCTGCCACTAGAGGAAAACGGATTGATGTTGTTCGTCGCGTTGTGGGGGATGGCATTTGGTGGCGTACCCGTTGCGTGGTCGAACTGGGTAGCGCGTTCGGTTCCCGATCAGGCTGAAACTGCTGGCGGCATGGTAGTCGCAGCAGTTCAGTCCTCAATTGCTGCGGGTGCTGCGTTGGGAGGATTACTCTTTGGTTTCAGCGGAGTAACAGGGGTTTTCATTACCGCTGGTTGCATAATGTTTTTTGCCACGCTCGTTATTGGACTAAAGGTGAGGGTCGCGCTGACCTGATCCGTTCCCGTATAACAACGTTTCAAATGAAGGCCAGCTGAACCACGTGGCTGGCCTGAAAAAAACAGCAAGATTTCCTACCCTCTTGCCGCACTATTTGTTTCCGCTCCTCGCTCAAAGCGGACATCTTGTCCCGTTAGCATATCTGCTAAGTGCTGTGTGTTGCATCCATCGGTTGAACTCACAACTCAAAGCGGACTTTCATATTCATTAATAAAACACCATCAGCTGATTACTCAGCTAATGGTGTTTTTCGTCCCTCAAACCACACCTATTTCTTCACAATCCCCGCAATATCATTGGTATTCATCAGATGATAATCACCATTCATGTCGGTGTAGCTGGTCATGCCGGTATCGCGGTCGCGATCGGGTTCGCCGTGGGCGAAGAACTGATCACCGGCCTTGGTGTTTATCACATAATCACTGGCGCAGCCGGTGAGTGTCAGGGCCAGCGCGAGGGCGGTGAGGCAAGATAATTTCTTCATTTTTAGATCGTTTCCCTTTGCAATCTTCTGCCCGCATTACAAAACAACCCGCCAGAACATGCAAAGGATAAAACTGTCACTAACCGTAATTATGCGAGATGACGCGGGTAAATCTCGGCGTGTCATTTTGGTGCACGGTAATCCGGTAGGGTTATTTTCTTAATCTTTTCAGCACCAGCGCAGTGCGGTGTGATCTCGCCGTTATTTCTGCAACTTGCTTCGGGGCGTTGCTGTACGCGCTCTATACTCAACATCAACTGCAATTGCGTCACAGATTGCAACACTGGCAGCAATTTTGCTTAAGGTTTACACCTTTAGCAAAACCGTAAGGAAACTCCGCAGTCGTCCCCGGGAAGATTTCAACCACTCCATTCAGTGCTTTTTGTTCGTGTTTAGCGTCAGGATTTAAGACCACGCTCCGGCGTTCTTACTAAAACCATTTTGCTCAAACAGGCTACTAAGGAACACGATGATGTCGATGAAATTCATAAAAAATCCGCTTTCTCTTTTACTGGCAGGTTGTCTGGCGACGGCGTTTTCCGCGCATGCAGATATTGTGATTGGCGTTGCAGGCCCGTTCACCGGCCCGAACGCCACCTATGGCGATCAGTACTGGCACGGCGCAACGCAGGCCGCCGAAGATATCAATGCCGCAGGCGGAATTAACGGCGAAAAAATCAAACTGGTACAGGGCGATGACGCCTGCGAACCGAAACAGGCGGTCGCCGTCGCCAACCGCTTAGTCGATCAGGATAAAGTGCAGGCGGTGGTCGGGCATTTCTGCTCCTCATCCACCATGCCTGCTTCCGAGGTCTATAACGACGCCGGAATAATTGCCATCACTCCCGGCTCAACCAACCCGCAAATCACCGAGCGCGGCATGAGTGATATGTTCCGCATGTGCGGACGTGACGATCAGCAGGGGCTGGTGGCCAGTGATTACATCATCGACAAACTTAAAGCCAAAAAAGTGGTGATCATTCACGATAAAGACACCTACGGTCAGGGGCTGGCGGATGCCACCAAAGCGGCACTCAACAAACGCGGCGTGAAGGAAGTGATGTACGAAGGGTTGTCGCGCGGCGAAAAAGATTTTAATGCGCTGGTGACCAAAATCAGCGCGCAGAAACCTGACGTGGTGTTCTTCGGCGGTTGCCATCCGGAAGCCGGTCCGTTAGTACGCCAGATGCGTGAACAGGGCGTGCAGGCGACGTTCTTCTCCGGTGACTGCATCGTCAATGAAGAAATGGTGACGGCAGCGGGCGGCCCGCAATACACCAACGGCATCCTGATGACTTTCGGCAAAGACCCGCGTCTGATTGCCGAAGGGAAAGCCGTTATCGATAAGTTCCGCGCCAACAAGTTCGAACCGGAGGGTTACACCCTTTACTCTTACGCTTCTGTACAGGCAATCGCTGCGGCATTCAAGGCCACCGGCGGCACTGATTCAGCCAAGGCCAGTGCGTGGCTGAAAGCCAACAGTGTCGATACCGTGATGGGCAAAAAATCCTGGGACAATAAAGGCGATCTGAAAGTCTCCGATTACGTGGTTTATAAATGGGATGACAAGGGCAAATACCAGGAAGTGAAAGAATAACCATATCAGCCAAAGACCGCGTTCCCGTTGAACGCGGTCGCAAACAGAGACTGCATATTTATGGATTCATTCTTCCTGCAACAGCTGTTTAATGGCATCACGCTGGGCGCGGTGTACGGGCTGATCGCCATCGGTTACACCATGGTTTACGGCATCATCGGGATGATCAACTTCGCCCATGGCGAGGTATATATGATCTCTGCTTACCTCTGCGCCATCGCGCTGGCGCTGCTGTCTTTCTTCGGGGTGCACTCATTTCCGTTGCTGATCCTCGGCACGCTGGTCTTCACCATCGTGGTGACCGGCGTTTACGGCTGGGCGATTGAGCGCATCGCTTACAAACCGCTGCGAAACTCCACCCGCCTTGCGCCGCTGATCTCCGCGATCGGCATGTCGCTCATTTTGCAAAACTATGCACAAATCAGTCAGGGGCCGCGACAACAGGGGATCCCGACCCTGTTTGATGGCGCGCTGCGTTTTCACATTGGCGACAGCTTCGTGCAGATGACCTACACCAAACTGTTCATTCTGGTGGCGGCGTTTGTCGGGATGCTGGTGCTGTCGTGGATTATCAGCAGCACAAAACTCGGGCGCATGTGTCGCGCGGTGCAGCAGGACAGAAAAATGGCATCGATTCTGGGCATCAACACCGACCGCATCATCTCGCTGGTCTTTATGATTGGTGCGGCGATGGCCGGGCTGGCGGGCGTGCTGGTAACCATAAACTACGGCACTTTTGATTTTTACGCCGGATTTATCATCGGTATCAAAGCTTTTACGGCGGCGGTGCTGGGTGGGATCGGTTCGCTGCCGGGCGCGATGCTGGGCGGCCTGATTTTAGGCATCGCCGAAGCGCAGTTCTCGGGCATGGTGAACTCGGATTACAAAGATGTGTTCTCCTTCGGATTGCTGGTGGTGATCCTCATTTTCCGGCCTCAGGGCCTGCTGGGTCGTCCGGTAGTATCTAAAGTGTGAGGGAGAAAACATGACGTCACAAACTGCTGTTATTGATGGCGGCTTCTCGCTGAAACGCTGTCTGCTGGATGCCATTTTCGCCGGGCTGGTCGCGCTGATTATCTTCGGGCCGGTGGTTGGCGTGGTGCTCGATGGCTACAGCTTCAACTTCCATTCCCAGCGTCTGGTGTGGATTATTGCCGCGGTAATGGTCGGGCGTTTTCTGCTCAGCGCCTTTCTGGAAACTGCCGCCGGGCAAAAAATGCGGGCGCGCTTTGAAAGCGAAAGTGCGGGCGTGTATGTACGACCTGTGGAGCATAAAAGCAGCCTGCGCTGGGTGCTCCCGCTGTTAATCGTGCTGGCGATATTCTTTCCGTTTGTTGCCACCAAGTACATTCTGACCGTGGCGATTTTAGGGCTGATATACGTACTGCTCGGCCTCGGGCTGAATATTGTGGTCGGGCTGGCGGGACTTTTAGATCTCGGGTACGTAGCGTTTTACGCCATCGGAGCTTACGGGCTGGCGCTCGGCTATCAGTATCTTGGCCTCGGGTTCTGGTCGATGCTGCCGCTGGCGGCGCTGATGGCAGCACTCGCCGGTGCGCTGCTCGGGTTCCCTGTACTACGGATGCACGGGGATTATCTGGCCATCGTCACGCTCGGTTTTGGGGAGATCATCCGGCTGGTGCTGACTAACTGGTTGTCGTTTACCGGCGGACCAAACGGCGTCTCTGCGCCTGCGCCGACATTTTTCGGGCTGGAATTCGGACGGCGGGCGAAAGAGGGCGGCGTGCCGTTCCACGAGTTTTTCCATCTGACATACAACCCTAACATGAAGTTTATTTTTATCTACGCCGTGCTGGTTCTCGTCGTGTTGCTGGTGCTGTTCATCAAACATCGGCTGACGCGCATGCCAATTGGCCGTGCGTGGGAAGCGTTGCGGGAAGATGAAATCGCCTGCCGCGCGATGGGGCTTAATCACGTACTGGTCAAACTCTCTGCGTTCACCCTCGGTGCTTCAACTGCCGGGATTGCTGGCGTGTTTTTCGCCACCTATCAGGGTTTCGTAAATCCGACATCGTTTACCTTTTTCGAATCCGCGCTGATCCTCGCCATTGTGGTGCTTGGCGGTATGGGCTCAACCATCGGCGTAGTGCTGGCGGCGTTCGTACTGACCGTCGCGCCGGAGCTGCTGCGCAGTTTTGCGGAATATCGCGTGCTGTTATTTGGCGTGCTGATGGTGGTGATGATGATCTGGCGGCCGCGTGGGTTAATCCGCATCAGCCGCAGCGGATTTGCCGTGCGTAAAGGAGTCGCGCCATGAATGCACTGATTATGAACGACAGCATCCTCAGTGTTAAACATCTGATGATGCATTTTGGCGGTATCAGGGCGCTCAACGATGTCAGCCTCGACGTGAGGCGCGGTTCGATCACCGCTCTGATTGGCCCGAACGGCGCAGGGAAAACCACGGTGTTTAACTGCCTGACCGGTTTTTATAAAGCGTCCGGCGGCACGATTTCCCTCAACACGCGCCAAGGCCCGACCAACGTTGTTCAGGTGCTCGGGCAGAAATTTCAGCCGGATGACTGGCTGAAGCCGGCGCAGCTCGGCAGGCGAATTTTCTACAAAATGTTTGGCGGCACGCATCTGGTAAACCGCGCCGGGCTGGCGCGTACCTTTCAGAATATCCGCCTGTTTCGCGAAATGTCGGTGGTGGAAAACCTGCTGGTGGCGCAGCACATGCAAACCAACCGCAATCTGATTGCCGGAGTACTCAATACGCCGGGTTATCGCCGTGCCGAGAATCAGGCGTTGGATCGCGCGTTTTACTGGCTGGAAGTGGTGGAACTGGTGGACTGCGCCAACCGGCTGGCGGGGGAGATGTCTTACGGCCAGCAGCGGCGGCTGGAGATCGCCCGCGCTATGTGCACTGCGCCAGAAATGATTTGTCTTGATGAACCGGCCGCCGGGTTAAATCCGGTGGAAACCCGCACGCTGAGCAAAATTATCCGCTTCCTGCGTGACCATCACGACATCACCGTGCTGCTGATCGAACATGATATGGGCATGGTGATGGAGATTTCCGATCACATCATTGTGCTCGACCACGGCGACGTGATTGCCGGGGGTTCGCCGCAGGAGATTGTAAACAATGAGAAAGTCATCGCAGCCTATCTGGGTGCTGACGAAGACGAGGTCAGCCTATGAGCCAGGCGATGCTGGAGTTTCGGGACGTTGACGTCTATTACGGTGCGATCCAGGCGCTGCGACAGGTCTCTCTGCAGGTGGAACAGGGGGAAACCGTGGCGCTGATCGGCGCGAACGGCGCCGGAAAATCAACGCTGCTGATGTCGATATTCGGTCAGCCGCGTATCCGCAGCGGACAGATTCTGTTTCGCGGAGAAGACCTCAGCCGTAAATCTACTCATTTTGTTGCTTCCGCCGGTATTGCGCAGTCTCCGGAAGGGCGTCGCGTTTTTCCGGATATGACCGTCGAAGAAAACCTGCTGATGGGCACCATTCCTATTGGCAATAAACACGCGGCGGAGGATCTGCAAACGATGTTCGAACTGTTTCCGCGTCTGAAAGAGCGGCGCAGGCAGCGGGCGATGACCATGTCCGGTGGCGAACAGCAAATGCTGGCGATTGCGCGGGCGCTGATGAGTCGTCCGAAACTGCTGCTGCTGGATGAACCGAGCCTTGGCCTGGCGCCGATCGTCGTCAAACAAATTTTTCAGACGCTGCGTGAACTGACGCGTAACGGTATGACGATTTTTCTGGTCGAACAGAATGCACACCATGCTCTGAAACTTTCCGATCGCGCTTACGTGATGGTCAACGGTCAGATCCGCATGAGCGGAAGCGGGGAGGCGTTGCTGGCAGACCCTGAGGTCAGGAAGGCCTATTTAGGCGGCGCGTAGAGAACTTGGATTGCACTGAACATTCAAGCCCGTGATGCCCGCATCGTGGGCTTTTTTTGATCCCACTCTAGGTTTTATCTGATTTCAAAACCCTCCTCCACAATTCGCTCATACTCTTGCGATAACATCCAATTCCTACAATTTAGTGACCGGAAGGTTAAATCTTTGAGGTATCATACAGAGATAACCATCACGAATTTGTGAGAAAGAGGTTTATTCGGACAAATCAGTGACCTAAAACAGCATCAGGGCGTTGACCCCCTGATGTTCAACAGGCTATATAGCGTCACCCGTTTTTGGCACAAAATTTTCCTGTCTCAGGGATGAAGTGAATGGCAAACGGGTCATTTACTCGATGAATTGAACCGTCGGCGCTGCTGGCAAATCAGCAGACTGGATCGTTGAGTTTATTTTTTTAATCAGACAGGGCGCTAAAAATGGCTTCTGAGTGGCTTTCGTTTGTTTTGTTTCTTTCCTCTATCTATTTCTACGTCACCCGGGCGTCGGCCGGTCGTGTCTGGTTTTCGCTGGTGCTGTTCTTTTTAGGGCTTTACGTCATTCTCAACGTGATCCTGATAGGCAGTAACTATTTTACCGGCGAAGGCATCACCGATGCCGTGCTCTACACCGTCACCAGCAGCCTGAAAGGTGCCGGTCTGAATAAATATATCCTGCCGTTCCTTGGATTACTGGCCGGGTTGATCATCGTCTTCTGGCTGCTCGCCTGGGGGCTTAAACAACGTCGCGCCAAAAACACCAGCGCAGTGTACAGCGTACTGGCCGTGGTGCTGGCGGTGTTCTCAGTTGGCTCCACACAGGCATTCCAGAACATTTCACGTCTGGTGAAAACCCAAATCTCCGGCAGCGGTGCAGATTTCGATACCTATTACAAAGTGCCGGTCAAAGCCGTGAAGGGCGAGAAAAAGCCTAATCTGGTCTACATCTACGGCGAAAGTCTGGAACGCACCTATTTCGATGAGAAAGTCTTTCCGGGGCTGACCACTGAACTGAGCCGCCACAAGGCGCTGAGTACTGATTTCACCAACACCAGACAGGTGCCGGGCACCGGTTACACCATCGCCGGTATGGTTGCTTCCCAGTGCGGTATCCCGCTTTTTGCGCCGTTTGATGGCAATGCTTCCAGCGCCTTAGCGACGTTCTATCCGGAAAACGTCTGCCTCGGTGACGTGCTGAAAGGCGCGGGCTACACCAACTATTTCTATCAGGGCGCGGAGCTGGCATTTGCCGGTAAAGGCACTTTCCTGAAGTCCCACGGTTTTGATCATCTTTACGGCTATAACGAACTGCGGCCGACCGTCGCTGATCCGGCGTACAAAAATGACTGGGGCTGGTACGACGACACGTTGCTGGACGAGGTGTACAAGAAGTTTGTCGAGCTGAGCAAAGCCGGCAAGCCGTTCTCGCTTTTCACGCTGACCGTCGATACGCATCACCCGGACGGTTTTATTTCCCGTGGCTGTACACGAAAAGTGTATCCGCTGACCGGCAAACCGAATCAGTCTTTGAGCGCGGTCTCGTGCAGTCAGGAGCTGATCGCGGCGTTTATCGACAAAATTAAAGCTTCAGGTTATTTCGATAACACCATTATCGTGGTCTCTTCCGATCATCTGGCGATGAACAACACCGCCTACAGCACGCTCACTAAACAGAATCGCAAAGACCTGTTCTTCGTGCTCGATGGCCGTCATCCGGTGGGCGATCTGAATGCCGCTAAGCGCAGCACGCTGGATAACGGCGCGACCGTGCTGGATATGATGGGCGGCGATAACTATATTGGCCTTGGCCGAAGCGGGATTTCCGCCACGTCGATGACCGAGCAGTTCCTCAATATCGATGAAAAAGTGAATGCCTGGAAACCGGCAGTCATCAAACAGTGGGGATTCCCCAACAGCATCAAAAATTACACCGTCAGCAACAAAGAAAACAGCTTCACGTTCTCCGGTATGACCATCAAAACGCCGTTTATTTTGAAAGTCACCAAAGACAAAATTGAGCCAATGTTTGATGTGTATTTATCCACGCCGCTGAAAAAACAGCTCGCAACGTTGTCGACCAGCGATAACTTTGTCTGGGTGGATAAATGCTATGAAATGGGGCGCGTCTGGGCACCTGAACTTTCGCTCAATACCGGTCTCTGCGTGGCGTCCGGTAATCTCGGCGCACGCCCGACTATCGTGCAGGCGAATGGCAACATCTTCAAAGGTAAAGTCGATTTTGTGAAGGATATGTCAGGCAGCAATGCGATTTATCAGCAGACGGTGAAAACGCTCAATATTGATGATGCGGACACGACCTATAAATCCGCTGCGATTGCCTTCATGGTGCCGGGGCTGCCTGAGCAGGTGAAAGCGATTGCCGGGGTTTCCGCCGTGGAGAATTGGGGGCGCTGGTCTGATGCGAATCTCGCGCCGTCGGTGAAAATCGATTACGTCAAACCGCTGCCAGATACTTTCGACGTGGTGATCCGCGCCAGAGCTTACGGCAGTAACATCGATAAACCCGTGTCAGTCCGCGTTGGCGATCAGGAGCAATTCGTCTCCTTCGGCGATAAAGACGGCACGGTGAAAGTTCAGTTCTCCAACCCTGGCGCGGCACAAAGCATTGTCATCACGCCGCCATCACCGACCGAACCGACCGAAGGCACCAGCGGCGGTTTTCAGCCGCGTAAGCTGGGCATCGGCATGGTATCGCTGGAAGTTCAGCCGGTGGAACCTCAGTCCTGAGACTGACGTATAAGAATGAGAAAACCCGCTGCGGCGGGTTTTTTATTGGCTGAAATGTGTTAATTAGCTGAAATACCCACCCGCGCGTGTTTAGCGGATCCGCCCGTTATCCAGCCGCAGAACGCGATCCGCCTGCCTGAGCGTAGCGGGGCGATGCGCGATGAGCAAAATTGTCCGATGATGGCGTAGCCCTTCCAGCGCCTGATGGAAGGCGCGTTCATTTTCGTAGTCCAGACTGGATGAGGCTTCATCGAGGATCAACACCGGCGCTTCGGTCAGCAGGGCGCGTGCAATCGCAATCCGCTGCCGTTGTCCACCGGAAAGTCGTGCCCCGCGCTCCCCGCAAACACTGTCATACCCGTCTGGCAGGGCACAGATGAAAGCATCGGCCTGCGCCAGACGGGCGGCGTGGATGACTTCTCGTCGCGAAGCCTGCGGCCGCCCTAGCCGGATGTTATCTTCAACAGAAAGATTAAAAAGATGCACATCCTGTGGCACCAGCGCGATGTGTTGGCGTAAATCCGCCAACGGCAGCGTGCGGATATCCTGTCCGCCAAGGAAAATTGTGCCATCGCAGGTATCGCGAAATCTCATCAGCAGAAGGCTGAGCGTGGTTTTACCCGCGCCGGATGCGCCTGCCAGCGCCACCATTTCGCCGGGGTGAATGACAAAACTCACCTGATTCAGCACCAGCGGGCTCTCAGGTGTATAGGCAAAACTGACGTTGTCGAACTGCACCGTTGCAGACGCCGGTCGCAGGCCAACCGCCGTCGTCCCCACATCCGCGACCAGCGCCGGTTGTTGCATAATCGACAGGACCCGTCGTGCGCCCGCCCGCAACTCGCCAAGCTGGCTGGCGGTCTGCGCCACGTCACTGAGAGAGAGCAGGCTTGCAGCGCTAAGCACCAGCACCATCGGCAAAAGCGCCGTCGCTATTACTCCCTGAGACAGCAGGGAGGCCGTACAACATAACATTGCCAGCAACGCACCCGCGCTGAGTAAATCAATGGCTGCATGTTCCAGCCCGCAGCGCGAGCCGTAACGTTTTTGCGCGATGCCCAATTGATGCGAGCGGCGCATCAGGCGCTCCACAAACGTGGCGGATTGCCCGAGTGTTGCCAGTTCGCGGTGGCCTTCAATAAACTCAACCGTGTCGGCGTTTAGCTGACCGCGTTGCTCCGCCATCTGTTTCCCCTGTTTGTCGGCCAGCCTCTTCAGCCATATTGGCACCGTCGCGACCAGCAGCAGGAAAGGCAGCATCACCAGCGCCAGCACCGGGTGCAGAGTGAACAGCAAAATCTCAGCGGCCAGCGGCACCAGAAACGCCGCGATGTAATCGGCCAGCGTGTGGGCATAAAAGCGCTCCATCAGTTCGGCATCGTGTGTCGCCACACTGGCCAGATCGCCGAGCCGCTGTTCGCCTGAGACACCCGGCGCTGCGCGTTCTAATCCGTCGAAAATACCCATTTGCAGTTTTTCAATCAGCGCGAATGCCAGATCATGGGAAATCCAGGCCTGCCACCAGCGCGCCGAGGCGGTGAAAATAACCAGAATCCCCAGCCACACAATATGAGGGATCAGCGCCTGTGCGGGCTGCCCGGTGATAGCCAGCCCCGTCAGCCAGCCACCCAGCGCCAGGCTGGCAATCCTGCCGCTTTGCGCAATCACCCCGGCGAGTACCGTCAGCAACAGTATTTTGCGCTGGCCTTTCATCTGCCGGACAAGTCCGGTTAAACCGGTATTCGTGCAGGTGGACATTATTCTTCTCCCTGCGCAGCCAGCAGCTGGCTGTAACGCCCGCCCGCTGCACGCAGTGGTTCATGCTGACCTTGTTCCACCAGCCTGCCGTCTTCAAAAACCAGAATCTGGTCGGCGTTACGGATGCTTTCCAGTCGATGAGCAATGGCGATAACGGTGCGCTGACCACCCCATTGCACCAGCGCCAGACGCACCGCCTGCTCCGACGCGGTGTCTATGGCAGATGTTGCTTCGTCGAGCAGCAGTATCGGCGCGTCCTTAAGCAGCGCACGGGCGATGGCCAGCCGCTGCCGCTGCCCGCCGGAAAGCCGTGCGCCGCGCTCACCGATCGGTGTGGCGTAACCGGACGGCAGGCTGAGAATAAAACTGGCGATTTGCGCCGCCGTGGCCGCGGCATGCAGTTCGTCATCGCTGGCATCCGGTTTAGCCAGCCGCAGGTTCTCGGCAATTGTTCCGTCAAAAAGGAAGAGTTCTTGTGAAACCACGCTCACCATGCTGCGCAGGGTTTCCGGCGTAAGCGTGCGGATATCGACGCCGCCGATGCGCAGGCAGCCCGTATCAGGATCAAACCAGCGCAGCAGCAGGGCGGCGAGGGTCGATTTCCCCGCGCCCGACGGTCCCACCAGTGCGACAAATTGCCCGGCGGGGATCTCAAATGAAATGTCGGTGAGCGCCTGTTTGCCATCCGGGTAGCGGAACGACACGTTTTCGACGCTGACCGAAGGCGACGTCGGGCGGGAAGATGGATTCTCCGGCGTGGTCATCTCGGGCGAAAGTGACAGCAAAGCCGCCACCGGAGCGCGCGCACCGCCTGCTGCCCAGGCGGTGTGAAAGGCATTTTCCAGCTTCAGCAACGGGCGAAACGCTTCACGCGATAAAAACAAGGTCAGAAGCAGTGCGAATGGCGCGAGCTGATGTTCTGCGACACGCCACGCATTCAGCGCCAGCAGCAGGGCAAGCCCGCTCAGCATCACCAGAGAGGTCACGCCGCCACGCATCAGCGTGACCTTTAGCGTTGCCATTGAGGCCTGCCGCAGCGCTGCCGCTTTTCCGGCAAGACGGGCGCGCCAGCGTGATGAAACGCCGAACGCTTTGAGCGTCATCAGCCCCTGTAACGCATCAAGCAATGAGGCGGCAAACTCCGCCATCGCCCCAAATACGCCCGATGCACGGGGCATCTGCCAGCGCATCCACAGCCAGTCGAGCAGCGGAAAGGCGATGACGAAAACCGTCAGCAGCAGACCGGATAGCCAGTCCGTCAACAGCATGACGCCCAGCACCAGCGCACAGCCGGTCATGGCGCTGAATACGGCGGGCAGGTAGCGGCTGTAATAGTTTTCCAGCGCCTCGACGCTGCCCGTCACCGTATTTTGTAAATCCGCCGTCGAATGTTTCCGGCTGATGCCGGGGCCAAGGTGTACCAGTTGTTCCAGCAGCCGCTGGCGCAGATGAATTTTACAGCGCAGGGCGATGCGCTGGGCTGTCATCTCGCTCAGCCACAGCAAAAAAGCGCGGCAGACTATCACAACGGCCAGCCAGAGCAGGAGGCCGCGGATGTCAGTCAGTGCTCCTTCCTGCATGAGTCGCTGTAAAACATGCGCTGTCAGCACGGCCTGCAATACGTAGCCAACCATCACCAGAAACTGAGCTACGACATTTTGAACGACAGGCACCGCCAGCGGCGCGGGCAGACTGCTCAGAGACAGATTCATGGGGTTTCCTGAGCGCTGAGCGTTGTCCAGAATGTCCCCTTGAGCGGGAACGCCAGAAATTGCTGATTCAGTTCCTGCATGGTTTTGGCCGGATCGATATCGTGGAACGCCTGCGGATGCAGCATTTTCGCCATCTCTTCGACACCGACGAAAAACAGCGGATTATCGAAGAAGAACAGCCAGATACCAGCGGCCTGCTGGTCACGAACCGCCGACAGGCTGGCAAGCGCCGGTGAGCGTACAATCTGTTGCAGGGAATGCAGGCTGACGTCAGCGGGCACACCAGGGCCGATATTCAGAGCCTTACGCGTTACGGTGGAACCGCCACCGGCGAGGTAGAAATCCGGTTTTTTTGCCAGAACATATTCCAGACTGAGCTGGCCGATACCGCTGGTCAGCGTATCCGCCCCCAAATTATGCCCGCCAGCGACCGCGATAAAATCGCTCATGTTGCCGGTGCCGGAGGTAAAGCAGCAGTCGTCACCGCCAGGATTGAGATGGAAAAACACCCGCGGCCGCGTGGATTGTTTCGCCACCCTCCGGGCAACTTCATCCATATGAGCCTGATAGAAACTGACGAACGCCTGCGCCTGCGTTTCATGACCGAGTAATTTGCCGAGCATCAGCATGCTGGGCACGGTATTGGTCAGCGGCTGGCGGAAGAAATCGACGAACACATAGGGAATATGTGCTGCATCGAGCTTATTCAGACCTTCCGGGATTTTGCCGTACAGCGTGAAGACCACCAGATCTGGCTTCGCGGCGATGGCGGCTTCCATCGAGAATGTACCGGTGTTCAGATCGCCGATTTCCTGAATATCTGCTGCCTGCGGGAAGCGCTTTTTCAGCGCCTCGTAGGTGGCAGGCGAGTAACGCTGAAGGTCAGTTCCCCATGCCACAATATTCTCCAGTGGCTGTTTTTCAATCAGTGCCAGCGTCATGACGTGACGGCTTTCGGCCAGCACAATCCGGGTTGCGGGAGCGGGTAATGTTACCGTGCGGTGCAGCATATCGGTGACCGTCACCGGGGCTGCCGCAGCTTTGAAAGTGGCCATGAATATCAGCGCGGCCAGCGCAACTAAACGCATTAACATCTTCATTTTGAACTCCCTTACCAGCGATAACTGACGGTGGTGATGACCGACCGGTCATAGCCCTGATTACAGGATGTGACCGAACAGGTGGTGTAATAATCTTTGTTAAACAGATTGTTGGCATTTACCGCCACTTTCATGCCACGCAAAGACGGGTTCAGCTCGCCGAGATCGTAATGCAGCGCCGCGTCAAACACGGTGTAATCCGGAACGCGGATCTTATTGGCGCTATCCGCCCAGGTTTTACCAACATAGCGAACGCCCGCGCCGAAACCCAGGCTGGTCAGTGGCCCCGACTGAATGCTGTAGTCGCCCCACAGCGACGCCATCTGTTCCGGCATTCCCGTTGGCGTATTGCCTTGCGCGGCGGGCGTATTGCTTTTGGTGGTCTCCAGACTGTTCCACGTATAGCTGGCGATAAGCTTAAATTCAGGCGTCAGATTGGCGGAGGCTGAGGCCTCAATGCCTTTTGAAGTGATCTGGCCGGTCTGTACGGTATTGAGGGAATTCTCAGGATCGGTGGTCGAGACGTTATCCTGTTTGAGGTTGAACCATGCCAGCGTAAAGAGGCCGTCGAAGCTCTCGGGCTGGTATTTGACCCCGGTTTCAATCTGCTTGCCGGTGGTCGGTTTATAGCTTTCGCCGTAGAAATTCGTGCCCAGTACCGGCGCGAACGAGGTGGTGTAGCTGACATAAGGCGCAAGGCCAATATCCGTCAGCCATGTCACACCGGCACGCCACGTAAAGTGATGATCGTCCTGAACGACCGAGGTATTGCGGATGCGGTTATCCGTCTTAACCGATGCCCAGTCTTCCCGCGCCGACACATCCACCACGACCCGCTGCGCAATCGCCAGCGTGTTGCCGAGATAAACGCCGGTTTCATCCGCCGTCTGGTAGGTTGAGGCGAACGGCGTACTGGCCGAGAAGTGGCCGCCGTAGCCCGGATGATAAATATCCACCGACGGCGCAGCGCCGTAATTCAGGTAGTAATCCTCGCCGGTGCGGCGATAGGAAAGCCCCAATACCGAGGTGCCGTTCACCGGGCCCGCATCCCATTGGGCTTTGGCATTGTTGTCTGTCGCAAAGATTTTGCCTTTAATGCCAAACTGATAGGCCGTGCGATCGAGCGTGCGCATATCGGTTTTCAGCCGCGAGCCAGACCAGGTTTGCGTCAGTAAATCGGTGTAGGTGTAACGGCTGGCGGAATGGAATGACCAGATATCATTAAAACGGTGATCGAGTTCATAACCCAGATTGGCCTGCGTCATGTGGTTGTCGAGACCGGTATTGTCGAGATATTGATTACGCGGTAACTTGCCGTTTGGATTGCTCAGCAACGTGCCGTAAATCGGTGTATAGCTGCGCGGCGGTCCGAACTTATCGCGGCTTAGCGACGCCAGAATCGTCAGCGAAGTATCGCTGTCGGGTTTCCACGTCAGTGAGGGCGCGATATATCCGGTGTCATCCGGCACGTGCTGGAATTGCGTGTTGCTGTCGCGGCCCACGCCCACCAGACGGTAGAGCAGGGTTTTATCGTCATTGGCGGGTCCTGAGAAGTCGAACTGGGCCTGATATCGGTCGTGGTTACCTGCCTGCACGCCTATCTCATGGACAGGCGCTTCGGTCGGATGTTTACTGACGCCGTTCACCACGCCGCCCGGCGAGCCGATGCCGTAGAGGAATCCGCTCGGTCCGCGCAGCACATCGATGCTTTCCAGCCCGTATGGCTGATATCGCACGTAAGATTGCGCGGTAGTCGAGCGTAAACCGTCGAGCAGTGCGCCGTTAAGCGTGGCGTCAAAACCGCGAATGCTGAAATAGTCGAATCGCGTATTAATCGCCGACGTGGAAGCGAACACGCCGGGCGTATAGCGCAGCGCCTCGGTGGTGGTCTGCACATTGCGATCGTTCAGTTCATCGCGACCGATAACGCTCAGCGATTGTGGCGTCGCCAGCAGGGAACTGTTGGTGCGGCTGCCGGTGTGGCTGCTTCTCGGCACATAGCCCTCGTCCTGTGGCGTGGCCGGTGTTGCCATTACTGTCAGCGTATCTTCCTGATTGTCCTGGTTTTCAGCCCGTGCAGGCAAAGCAATGGCCAGTGTGCTGGCGCTGATACATGCGGCTATTGCCGTCAGTTTATATTTTTTAGAGGTTAACACCGTCGTCTCCGTGGCAGATGAGAATAATTATCAACGATGACTATTCTCGTCAGGACGGCGTTTCAGGCAATCGCAGAGACTTTCGCTGGCGCGACTCTTTCTTTCGTTTGCGGGCAGGGCAGCGAAGGGGGGACAACTTTTCAGACTAGACAGCCTGTCATCGGCGCTGGTACTCTGTTAATGAGAATGACTCTCAATAATGACCCCGCAGCTTGTCGGTCATTCCCCCTAATCCACTGAGAAATGCCATGCACGACATCAGCGCCCGTCAGCCGGTCAGTGAGTCAGTTTTTGACGGCACGATCTCTTTTCGCAGTGGCAGCGTGTTACCCCGCGACTCTCGCTGGGAAACCGAACCGCTCGATCAGGGGTTGAAGATCATTATCGTTGAGAGCGGTGGCCTGCTGTGTAAACTGCCCGGCGGCAGCGGAAAACGTATATCGGGTCCGTGCGTCTGCGCGGTGTGGAATCAGGATGAGAGTGAGGGGATGCAACGCTTCGAGACCGGGTGTCAGCTCAGTTATACCGCGCTGTCGCTGACACCTTCCGCGTTGTCACGGCATTTGCCGGACAGCTTTGCCGAGCAGATGCAGGCGTCTTTCAGGCTGGCGAAATCCGCTGGCCCGTGCCTGCTGGTAATGCAAACCTCACCGCAAATTCAGTCACTCCGGGCGCAGATCGCCTCCTGCCCGCTACAGGGCGTGACCCGTGCGCTGTATCTTTCTGGAAAAGCGCTGGAAATAGTGGCTTATACGCTGGACGCCTGCGCCCCGCGTCCGTCGCCGACGGAAAACGAGCTGCTGCGGCTTTCATCAGCAGATATAGAAAAATTACACCGCGCCAAAACTATTCTTAGCGAACGTATGTCAGCGCCGCCGAGCCTTGGGGAACTGAGCCTGAACGTCGGGATTAACACTCGTAAACTCAACGTTGGTTTTCGTCGTTTGTTCGGCGAAAGCGTCTTCGAGCATTTGCAAACGCTACGGCTGGAAACAGCCTGGCAGATGCTGAATTCGGGAAATATCAGCGTCTCCACTGTGGCCTACCACGTCGGCTATACGCCTGCTCATTTCTCCGTTGCGTTTCGTAAAAAGTTTGGCGTCACGCCGAAATCCCTGCGCGGATAACCCTTATCTTTTTAATCACTTTACTTTGCCATTTCACATATTCATTTCAGGAATATGTATCGCTTAAACAATATTATAAAGAAATAAGCCGATGGGTATACTCGCCAAATTCCTGCACAGAATCACAGCCCTGTGCAGGCAGCTCATACACACTTTTGGGGATACTCGATGCGTACAAAATTCAACAAAACAAAGACCCGCGTTAACCGTGCTTTTTTACTGGCAGCGACCTCTGCTGTCATGATTTCCAGCGGCATTTTGGCGCCGCTATCCGCTGCTTATGCAGCGGATAAAACCACTATCAAAGTCGGTATTATCAGCGGCGAAGACGAAGATGTCTGGCGCGAAGTGGTGAAGCAGGCAGCGGCGAAAGGACTGACCGTTAAGCCAGTGGTGTTTAATGATTACAATCAGCCTAACGAAGCGCTGCAAAATGGCGAAGTGGATGCCAACGCCTTCCAGCATCAGCCGTTCCTCGATAATCAGATCAAAGTGAATCATTACGATATCGTGCGCGTCGGTTATACCGCCGTGTGGCCCATTGGTTTGTATTCCAAAAAAGTGAAAACTGCTGCCGAACTGAAAGACGGTGCCGTCATCGGCGTACCTAACGATCCGGCCAACGAAGCGCGCGGTCTGATCCTGCTGGAACAGTCCGGTGTGATTAAACTGAAACCGGGCGCTGGCATTTTCGCAACGACTGCTGACATCACTGAAAACCCGCGTCACGTTGTCATCAAAGAGCTGGACTCGGGCATTATCGGGCGTTCCGTGCCTGATCTGGATGCAGCGATCGTCAATACTGACTGGGCGCTGAAAAGTGGCCTGACGCCGGCCGATCGTATCGCACAGGAACCGGTCAAAGGTAATCCGTACAACAACTTCATTGCAGTGAAAACAGAAAACGCCAATGCGCCGTGGGTGAAAACGCTCGTTTCCTCCTACCAGAACGACGACGTGAAAAAAGTGTTTGATAAGGTTTATAAAGGCACCGGCGTCACGGCCTGGTAAGGA
The DNA here is from genome assembly GCA_013457415.1 of Enterobacteriaceae bacterium Kacie_13. Taxonomy (NCBI): domain Bacteria; kingdom Pseudomonadati; phylum Pseudomonadota; class Gammaproteobacteria; order Enterobacterales; family Enterobacteriaceae; species Enterobacteriaceae bacterium Kacie_13. Next base: position 2,734,281 of record CP045665.1, on the reverse strand, counting down.
TGTAAAGCATGACGATTATCTCTGAGATCGACGCGCATTTTACCGCTACGTCTGCGGATGAAAAAAACGCCGCGGTAGCGGCAGTAAACGCGTTCGTAAGAGCTGAGCGGACAAGCGCGGCAGACGATGCCGAAGACGTGGTGCGACTGCACCGCGTCAACCGCTGGTTTGGCACCACGCAGGCACTCAAGGATGTGTCGTTAACGGTGAGACGGGGAGAAATCCTCGGCCTTATCGGGCGCAGCGGGGCAGGGAAATCCACCCTGATCCGCTGTCTCAACGGACTGGAACAACCCGACGACGGTGTGATCGAAATTGAAGGCCACGCGATCACCGGCCTGAGTGAGAAAGCGTTACAGTCAGTGCGCAGCCGTGTCGGGATGGTGTTTCAGCATTTTAATTTGCTGTCGGCTAAAACCGTTGAACAAAACATCGCGCTGCCGTTGAAAATCGCCGGATATGACAAGGCGCGCCGTCAGGCACGCGTTGCCGAACTGCTGGCGCTGGTCGGGCTTGAGGACAAAGCCAAAAACTATCCGGCGGCGTTGTCTGGCGGGCAAAAGCAGCGCGTTGGCATCGCCCGCGCGCTGGCCGCCAGTCCGGCGCTGTTGTTGTGCGATGAAGCGACGTCTGCACTCGATCCTGAAACCACCCGCTCTATTCTGGCGCTGTTGCAGTCGCTGAATCAGAAACTCGGCATCACTATTTTGCTGATCACCCATGAAATGGAAGTGATCAAAAAGATCGCCCATCGGGTGGCGGTGATCAATGGCGGTGAAATCATCGAAGAAGGGCCGGTCTGGCAAGTCTTTGCGCATCCGCAATCGCAGCTGACCCGCACCCTTTTGCAGGGCTTGCTGCCACAACTGCCGGAAGCGCTGGCCGAGCGGCTGACGCCGATACGTCAGGGTGAGGCAATCTACAGCGTGCATTACGCCGGGCAAGGCCGGCAGGGCGAAATCCTCACACTGATGGCAGCCGAGTTGCCGGGGCAGTTCCGCCTTATCCAGGGCGGTGTCGATCATATTCAGCATTATGCCGTGGTGCGTTTTTTCTTCTCTGTGCCGGCTGACAACGCCGCCTCAGAGCAGGCCGTTTTACACTGGCTGCAACAGCACCAGGCAACCGTGGAGCTGACAGGTTATGTCTCCAGTAATGCTTGATTTATTGATTAACGCCGTCGAAGAAACGTTGCTGATGACCGCCATTTCCGGACTGTTCTCGCTGATCGCCGGTCTTCCCCTGGGGCTGATTTTGGTGATGAGCAGCCCCGGCGGCATCGCTGAAAACCGCTGGGTTAACCGCTCGCTCGGGCTGGTCATCAACGGTTTCCGCTCGTTACCCTTCATCATTTTGCTGGTGGCGTTAATTCCGGTGACACGCTTTCTGGTCGGCACATCCCTCGGGACATGGGCGGCGATCGTTCCGCTTTCCATCACCGCCACACCTTATTTTGCGCGCGTGGCCGAAGTCTCTCTGCGCGATGTCGATCGCGGGCTTATCGACGCTGTACGGGCGATGGGGGCGAGCAAACTGCGTATCGTCTGGGACGTGCTTATCCCGGAAGCGTTGCCCGGCATTTTGTCCGGGTTTGTGGTGACCCTGGTCGCGCTGATTGGTGCGTCGGCGATGGCCGGTGCTATCGGCGCGGGTGGGTTAGGCGATCTGGCGATCCGCTACGGCTATCAGCGTTTTGAAACAGTGGTGATGATTGAGGTGATCGTAGTGCTGATTGTCATGGTGTGCGGCATTCAGTGGGTGGGCGACCGCATTGTCGCACGCGTCGATAAACGTCATTAACCTTCGATGAGTAAAAAAGCCGGTCATTTTAAGGATGATCGGCTTTTTTAACGGTGCTTACAGTTCACTGCGCGAACGCCAGCGCTCACGGGCCATAAAACTCTTCACCCCGACATCCAGGAACGGACGCGGCGGCAAACAATTGCTGATGGCGGCGCGGGGTATTTCCCCCTAATGCCGCCCAGCCGTTGATATTTTGATCGAGAGGTAAATTTCTAATTTTCATTGTCGCATCATGCCGTTATCCCGGAGGGTTCGATCCTGATTTATAGCCGTATAGATGTCTAATGCGTAGTGAGGTGTCGCGAAAGCTTGTTTTGCATGGACTCATCATTCCAATCATTCCATTCATTCCACCCCGGTTTGCGGAAGATGCCTTCTGCAATATTACTCTTCCGTCATGACACAGCCTCTCAGTTAAAGCGACCGGGTTTTTGAAGAATCAGAGTCGCAGCGATGAGGTTTCCCCTGCCAGGTAAGCGTCGGAGCGTATCTATTATTTCGATACTGATATCGAAATAATCCATTAGAGCAACGATGATAATTATTCTAATAATAGCAACGTGACTATCGTATTTAATTTCCACCATCATAACAAAACACGTATTTCCATGAGAAAGAAAAAATAATATGGAGTATTGAATGTTTATTCGGCCACTTAAATTAACTCAGCACGTCGATATACAAGGTCCGGACAATGCCACTACGGTGGTACTTCTTCATTCTTTGGGGACAGATTTGCATCTCTGGGATTTGCAAATCCCACGTCTGAGTGAACGTTATCGTGTTGTTCGTCTGGACATCCGCGGGCACGGATTAAGTGCGGTAGATGCTCTGCGATTTTCAATGTCGGATTTGGCCGATGATGTCGTGGCGGCGTTGGATTATCTTAAAATCAATACGTTCTACGTTGCCGGAGTGTCCATCGGTGGAACCATAGCGCAATGGATTGGCTATAAGATCCCAAAACGCGTACAGGGAATGATTATTGTTGATACCGCACTGGTGAATGCCGCTCCACCTGCGCTGTGGCGAGCCCGTGCTGAAGATGTATTTCATCATGGTGTTGAACATCTTGAAACGGGAATTTTAAGCAAATGGGTGACCCCTAAATTCATCGACTCGCCCTACGCTGATGGCATGAAGCAAATGCTGCGTCGGACGACCGTTGAAGCCTTCGCAGGTTGCTCTTATGCCATTGCCGATACCGATCTGACAGATATGGATATTCCGGGGGTAAGGGCGGTGGTGGTAAGGGGAAGTGAGGATCAACTTACTCCACCGGACTATGCCCAACGTCTGGCCCAAAAGCGAAATGCAGAATTACATACTCTTCCCGGCGCAGCCCATTTACCGAATTTCGAGCAGCCCGAGGCGCTCACGGATGAAATTATCTCGTTTATTGAGAAGAAAAATACGCATTAACGATCTGGATCCGGAAGTCAGCAACTGAGAGCGCATGGGCGCTATTAATGACCTAATCAGGCATGCAGACCAAAACGTCTGATGTACGTTCGGAGTAATTCATATGAATCGTCGGTTATTTATTGGCGGAAGTCTGGGAATATGCGCAGCCGCTGTAATGGTTCCTGGCGCATTGAAGGGATTAATGAATCAGGGGAATTATCTCAAGATGGAACTGGAGAGCGGATCTGTGGCAATCCGTTTATTTCCCGATTTGGCACCCGGACATGTGGAACGTATTAAATCGCTGGTGCAGGCCAAATTTTACGATGGCATGCCTTTTAGCCGGGTCATAGAAGGGTTTATGGCACAAACGGGTGACCCGATAAAAGATACGGGCCTGAACCACATGAGATTACCGGCGCTGGCTGCAGAATTTAACGGCCTGCCTTTCGAGCGGGGCACCGTCGGCATGGCTAGGTCACGACATCCTGACAGTGCCAGTCATCAGTTTTTCATCACCTGCGCCCAAGCGCGCTATTTAGACCAAAACTTCACGGCTTTTGGAAAAGTATTACGTGGCATTGAGTTCATTGACCAGCTTCGTCTGGGAGAGTCTGAAACAGGCAAAGTGCTGGAACCGGACGTCATAAAAAGCATCAGATTAACCTCTGTTGTACCCGTTTAAAATAACCCAACGGCTTACATAGCAAGCCGAAGGAGTCGATATAAGATGCCCAGCATTACCCTGTATACGTCTGCAAGTCATCGGTTAAATGCACAATCGTTTGCGGAATTTTCAACGGTATTAGTCCGTCTCGCTAAAGAGATACTGAAAGCGAAAGAAAACAATATTCACATCAGTTATCTCACCGCAGAGATAAGTTTTGGGACGCCGGTCTACTTCGAAGCAAAGCTCAGGCAGGAGGTTTTCCGCACGCCGGCCGTATTGGATCAATTCATGCAGCAGGTTGATTTGTTAATTAAGGAGAAGACTGGAGTCATAGCGAGAATTCGCTGTTTCTCTTTTGAAGCAAGTAATATTTATGCAAAGAACTAAGGAACAGATGATGAATGAACATTTCGCAACAATAGACCTGGGTGACATCTCAGTTACCCCGGTAAGCGACGGGTATCTGCATGTCGATTTCGGGATGCTTTCAAATGTGGATGAAGCAGAGTGCAGAAATATTCAGAACCACGCACAAGTCAGTGAACTCAATGCGGTTCATATTAATACCTTCTTAGTGCGCCGGAAGGATAAAAACATTCTCATTGATAGCGGGGCAGGAGGTGTGAAGGGCTGGGGCGGCAGGTTGATTACTCATCTCGCGAAACTTGGTATACAACCTGACAATATTGATGCTGTGCTTCTTACGCATGCGCACCCGGATCATATTGGAGGATTGCTTAACGCCAGTGGTGAGGCTGTATTTTCAGAGGCTGAACTGATCATAAGTAGTGATGAGTTTCATTATCTGGAAGACGATGAAAATTTCGCAGCAGTCAGTGACCGCGTAAAAGGTAATTTCCTTTTGGCACGGAGCATATTCAAAAAGTATAAGCAAAGACTTCGCCTGATAAGTCATGGCGAAGTATTTCCTGGTATTTTTGCGGTCCCGCTTAAAGGTCACACGCCGGGCCATACAGGTTACCGGGTAGAAGGCAGCAAAGACAGCCTGTTAATTTGGGGGGATATTGTGCATTTCCCTCATATTCAACTGCTCAAACCGGAAGTGGCTATAGCCTTTGACTATGATGCTCAAATGGCAGCAGAGACACGTTACCGTGTGCTCGAAATGGTGAGTTCGGAAAGGATCCTTGTCGGCGGGATGCATTTTGGCGAGCAAGGGTTTGGTTATATCGAAAAACGTGGATCTGGATACGGGATTGTCGATCTCTGATAGGTAAAACACCGGATCGAACATTCTGCGCTAAACATTATTTATTTCCTGACCGGCATCGCAACGATGAATTATTGGCAGCCTGTGTGGCTCTGCGACGTTGCTTTGCCGTTATTCGTTTTTTTCTGTGTAACATTATCGCTATGCTGCCGAATAAAACTTTCGGTATAAAATACTATCCTCAGGGGGAATAAAATGAATTCTGCAATAAACAGAGAAATAAGTAATGATGCTGCTCATGGCGACGTAAATAAATCAGAAGTAAGCCATTTAATAATGAAGGGAAACTCTACTGTATTACCAAAACTTCCTTCGCTTACCGGAAGTCGGTTCTGGGCTGCATTATTGGTTTTTTTATTTCATTCATCTCTCCCCAGCGACCTTGCGCCATTTTCAGACCCTACTGTCCAGCATATATTCACCGTGATCGTCGGCAAAGCGGGGTGGCTCGGCGTTTCTTATTTCTTCATACTCAGTGGATTCATTATGGTCTGGGCGGCGAAAAATAATGATACCGTGGGGAACTTTTACTTACGACGATTTGCAAAGATTTACCCCACGCATCTTTTGACCTGGGTAATAGCATTTCTCATTGGCGCCATGAGCATATATCAACACAAATTATGGTTATCAAATCTCCTGCTGGTAAATACCTGGATTAATGATGTTCATTATTTTTTTGTGGGCAACAGACCCAGCTGGTCTCTTTGCATAGAAGCTATGTTTTATCTCTCTTTTCCCTTCCTGTTCCGGGTGATGAAGGCCATACCTGAAAAATTCGATTTACTCGGTCTGGTTGCCGTCACTGCGGCTTCTTTGATGGTTCAAACCTATATCTACATTTGGGTTGAACCGAATAAGATAATGGGAGCGTTTCCAATTTCGCAGCAGCACTTTTGGATTTCGTATATTTTTCCTCCATCACGCCTGTTCGAGTTTCTTTCCGGTATGTTTGCAGCCCGGCTGCTGATGAAAGGGCGGGCACTCGTGCTGACGAAAACGACTTCGCTTGGCCTGCTTGCCGCCACGTATATCGGTTCCATGTATATTCCTTACCAGTTCAGCATGAGTGTGGTTTTTATTATTCCTGTTTGTTTATTAATTATTTCAATTGCGGGTGATGACTTAAAAAATCGAAATACGCTGTTAAATACAAAAACGTCAGTGTGGTTAGGAGAGATATCCTATTCATTCTACATGGTTCATTTTTTAGTGTTATTTTATTTTTTGAATCTCACGGCTGGAAGGAAGTTTAGCCTGCCAGAGGGGATTGCGCTTATTGTCGTTGCTTTAGTTCTGGCCGTTTCATGCGCATCATTTTTATATAAGTATTTTGAAGTGCCGATGATGAAATTAATTTTAGAAAAATGTAAAACGAAAAGATTCTTCATTCTGCGTAAATCTGCATAATGTGCAGCGAGTTATTCAGCATCTGGTCGTGAAATAGGGTGATATATATTGAGGATTGGCTTATTTTATGGGAGGGCATACATCAGGTGTATGCTCTCTCATTTTTGCAGGATGAATGGCTGTCAAAAAATGGAAAACCTGAATGCGTTTATTGCAAATACCTAATAACCGATATTATGCAGACGGGGATCCTGAAAAACGGAAGTCATTATTCCTCTGAATTTCGTGCTATCCAGATAGGGCGAGTCGGTACGATAAACAAGCTCTATCTTGAAGTCATTGAACTGACCACAGAGCTCATGAATTTTTATCTTACTTTGTACCTCGCTACTGATGGAACAACGCAACACTAACGATATGCCTTTGCCGGCAGCAATGCTGGAGAACAGAACGGGATAAGATCCGCATTCGACAACGCGTTTAGGCGTGATATGCCCCTCATTAAAGAGAACATTGTAATTACGGGTTGTGGTAGCACATTTTTTGCTACTGAGTAAAAATACTTCGCCATCCAGACTCGAGATATCTTTAATTGTGGGATAATTTTTCTCGGTGATAATAACCAGTTCACTGGAGAGGAGAATGGCGCGTGAATGTTGTGTGTTTGAAAACCCCGCCCCAATGATAACCGCATCGAATTCGTTTTGATCAAATGCACTGAGCAAACTTATAGTATTTCCAATCGAAATGTCTATATTCCACCCCAAATCATGGCCTAAGTCGATCAGTGAGCTAACAATATAGGGAGGTAAACATTCGATGATGCCAATACGGATATTCAGCTGACTATTTTTAGAGTGGGAAATGTTGTTTTTGCAATCATCTGCAAGGTTCAATATTTTAAGCGCGTAGTCATAAAGTATCTGGCCTTGCGCAGTAAGGGAGCACCCATCGGTTTTTCGATCTAATAAAGTCACATCCAGGTTATCCTCCAGACTCCTGATTCGATGGGAAATACTCGACTGCACTCGATTAAGACGCTCGGCAGCCTGGGTGATGTTCCCGGTCTCCACGACTGTCACGAATGCAAGTAGTTCACTTAGCTTCATTTGAGACCTCATGCTAAAAATTAGTTCGTCGTCACATTAATTATTTATATTCTGTATTAATAATTTTGTCACTATGTTTTAAAACCCTCAGAGCAACAGGCAAGATCACTTTTGCGGTCATCCCAGAAGCGGTTCAGTATTATTCAGCTGTAAACAGAAGTTAATTCTGAATTGATGATAATAACAACAGACTCTGCTTATTCATCCGCCTGCTAGCACAATCTCATTGTCCCGGCTTAAATATTATGATCATTAGGAATTTTGCTGGGTATCAATATTTTCGATGAATACCTCGATTTTATTCGCTGGTTTTTTAATCCCATGCCTATTACGATTTTATTTGTGATAGCAAGTTATTTTTCTTATAAATCAATTTGTTATCCATATCTCATTTCTGCATATATATATTACCGGGCATTCCAATGCTTATATTTTCGACAATTCATTTTTTGGTTATGGGATGAAATATGGCGCACGCAGAGTTTGATAACATAATGGTTGAACTGGTTGACTATGCCTACGAGCAGACAACCTTTGATAATGAGACTTTACGGCTGGCGCGTTTTTGCCTGCTGGATTCGCTGGGATGCGCGATTGCCGCATCTGCTGACCATGACTGTATGAGGCTGATGAGCAGTGCTCAGTTCAGTAAAAGCCGTGAGGGTGTTCCGGTTGTCGGTACCGGGTTAAGACTGGGGCCGATTGAGGCGGCCTTTCATACAGGCTCAATGATTCGCTGGCTGGAGTTTAATGACACCTGGCTTGCGCAAGAATGGGGGCACCCGTCTGATAATCTCGGGGCGATACTGGCAGCCGCAGTATGGAACAGCTGCACTGATGATAATCATTCGCCGACTGATGTCACCACCGTTCTTAATACGATGATTCGTGCCTACGAGATCCACGGCGTACTGTGCCTGTCGAACTGTTTCAATGCGTTGGGCATTGACCATGTCGTGTTGGTGAAAGTGGCCTCTGCTATCGCCTCAGCCCAACTCCTTGGTTTGTCAAAGGAGCAGGCATTGAGTGCATTATCTAATGCGCTTATCGACGGCCATTCTCTTAGAACCTACCGGCACGCGCCCAATGCGGGGACGCGCAAATCATGGGCGGCGGGTGACGCCACGGCTCGTGGACTGCAACTGGCACTTTTCGCGCAAAGCGGCGAAATGGGTTATCCCACTGCGCTGACTGCCACCCGATGGGGATTCGATGATGCCGTGTTGAGAGGAAAATCCTTCAATTTGTCACGCGGCCTCTCCGATTTTGTCATTAAAAATATCTTGTTCAAGGTCCCCAACCCTGCTGAATACCATGCTCAGACGGCTGTAGAAGCGGCAATAAATCTGCGGGAGCGGATACTTGCTGCCGGGTTCTCTCCTGAGAGTATCGAATATGTACGGGTAGAAACAACGCGTCCGGCGATTCAGATCATTGATAAATCAGGGCCACTGAGTAACTCCGCGGATCGCGATCATTGTCTCCAGTATATGGTTGCTGTCGGACTACAAACCGGAAATCTGACGATAAAGGATTTTCACGAACCGCTCGCCAGCGATCCCCGGCTGGAAGCACTGCGATTAAAGATTACCTGCACTGAACGCCCCTCATTTACTGAGAGCTACTACGACCCGGATAAGCGCGCTATTCCCAATTCGCTCACTCTGAAATGTCGTGGAATGACTGAAGCGCTCTCAGAAACCATTGAATATCCGCTCGGCCATGTTCGTCGTCGTGAAGAGTGCTTCGGGGCGCTGCTGACAAAGTTTCATTTGAATCTTTCAGACAGCCCGCTGCGTGACCGCGCATCAGTTTTGGCCGACACACTGATTTCAGAATCAAAGCTGGATGCGATGTCCGTCAATGACCTGCTGAGAATGTTCTCCTGGGATTAGGTTGCATCCAAAACACGAACTTATATTCATTTAGCGTGAGGTGATGAAGTGAAAAAAGCCATATTGGTGGGCTGTGGAGCGGAAATCGGTGCGAACTTGCTGATTCAGAATGATCCGCTGAAGGATGGTTTTGCGATTCAAACGGTGGTGACGAATCCTCCTTCTTTAGATAAACATTACCCCGAACTTCGCCCGATAGATGGCATCGTTGCCCGTCTGGCGATGGCGCATCCCGGCATACAGTCTCATATCAACATTCTCAGCAGCGACACTCTGCAAATTGACGGCCGCGAGGTTCACTTTTTCTTTGGCGATCTTGCCAAAGAACTTCCTCCGCAGACGGGCCGCTTTGACATCGGTTTTATTGCGACCAGCAAGCTGGATATGGACATGAGCAGCCCTGTCGCACGTAACATGCAAGAACTTGCGGATGTGGTGCTGGGTGTTGCAGAGGCAAATGAGCTGCCAAGTATCTATGGCTGTCTGGAGGATCTGACCCGTGATGATATTGGCACGATACATCGTCAGGTGGTCGATTCTGGCATGTATTGTCTCGGATCATGTCAGACGAACGGTATGCATGCCTCACTTCGCGTATTAACCGATGCGCTCAGGACAATCCAATGTAATGCCTCACATATTGTTTCGGTCGAGACCGACATTGTGCATCCAGATACGCCAAACGGCGTACTTGGCACCCGTTCGTTTGAGGGACGCCTGCAGGATGCGCGCGACAATCTGCGTCCGAGCTTCTCTCAAATCGCCATGAGTCAGGACAAAGTGATGCCCTGGGCCCCGTTGATCAATACCGTTTCATTACGCGCGCCGGTGCATGCTCCTGGATATCAGATCAACCGTTTCATCGTAAGGGATGGCGGGGCGTTAACTATCGATCTCATCGAGGCAGCGATTGAGCGGGTGAGCGAAACACATCCTCACGTTGTTAAAGCCTCCCGGTCGCCTTTAGGAAGCCGCGCGTATGCCTTTGAGCGCCGGTGCTCAACCATTCTCTCTGACAAGAACCACTTACTCATTCTGCGGCCTGCCTATCTGGCAAACCAGAATTTGAGTGAAATCATCATCCAGTCGTTTGTTAACAACACCGTTGGCTATAGCGCCGTGGTCCGTGCCGTCGCACGTAGCATCGCGCTTAGTCTGCCAGTAGCCACTTTCCAGGGGATTAAAAAATGACAAGCTCACATACCGTGGATTTCTTGAGTTCTGGCTTCGTTGTGAAGACGGCGATGTCCGAAATATTTAATGGAAAACTGAAAGCGGAAGTTGATCAGATACGTGCACTGCACGATATCTACCCTGATCTGATGGTGCCGGTGTTGCACGACGGTGTAGCCGCCGGGCGGCAATTCTATATTCTCGAGAAGATGGATTCGTTGCCGCTATCCAATATCGTATTTGACGAGCGACGGTCTCTGGCCGAACGCAGAATGATCGTCAGAAATACATTGGAACATGTACAGAAAGCGATCGGTCTGGAGTCAGAAAATCCGTCGGCGGTGGTCAGCGATATGCCCGCCAGATTACTGGATGAGTGGGAAGGCACGCGTTTCGCACACGAACTGTTTGATAAACCTGTTCTGCTGAATGGGGCAAGATTCAGCACTACGGCCCGCGAAGTCTTTGAAAAAGCACTGGAACTGGCCCGAAAAGAAGAGTTCAAATCAGTAGAAAAAGCGCATTTCAATTTTCATTTTGGCAATGTGCTCTACAACGAGGAACTCGCTCAGACCCGTTTCATCGATCCTGATTTTTCAGTACGAGGACTCGATCCGCTTTTCGGCTTCTCCCGGTTTGCCTTTTCGTTTTGGCATGAACTTGCCGCTGAGGTAAAGGATGCCGTCAAACTCGTGCCCATGCAGGATGCACTGATGTTCGTACTGGCCAAACCTGACTACGGAAACATTCTTAGCGAGATCCCTGAGTTAGGCGGAATTTCTGGCCTGCTGCCACTGATGGGGGAAAGTATGCGTAACCGGTTCTATGTACTCACGACCTACTGTTTCCTGAGAAGTATCCGAATCAATGGCAGCAAACAACCCTGGAAAAGACCTGGGTCTCCCGTGGTCGCAAGCCCCGAAGAAGTGCTGATGCTGGGTCTGCTGACCTACCTTGAAGGGCCGAATGCCGAGAGCGAAAGCCTCTGTGCATAACACCAATTCACTACAGGATGTCCGGGATATGTCATTGGTAAGCACGAGTACTTTAGAACAAGGATTTGAGGCGCCAAGGCGTTATCTGGCGGCTGCCGCCATTTTGATTGGCGTTATCATGGCGGCGCTGGACAGTTCCATCGTCAACATCTCCTTGCCTTCGATTGCCGGGGCTTTAAGGGTGGATCCCGCTTCGGTGATTTGGGTCACCAACGGTTATCAGGTGGCCAGCGCTGCAACGATGCTGATCTGTGCGTCGCTGGGTTCGAGGATAGGGGAGCGGCGCTTTTATACGGCGGGCATGGTGCTGTTTACGCTGGCATCGCTGGGTTGTAGCCTCTCCCCGACCTTTGGCATGCTGGTTGCCATGCGTGTACTTCAGGGAGTGAGTTATGCGGTGATGATAAGCGTCGGACTGGGGCTTTACCGGGTGATTTTTCCGCCGAGTGCGCTGGGAACCATTCTGGGGCTGAATGCGCTGGCATTCGCGGTGGGTACAGCCATCGGTCCGGCGTTAGGCGGCCTGATCATCTCTTATCTCGACTGGCCATGGTTGTTCTACATCAATATCCCGCTGGGGGTAGTTGCCATTATGTTCTCACTTATTTCCCTCGGCGTTGATACTGAGAGGGAAAAAGGTTTCGACTGGGGAGGGGCGGTTACTTCAGCCGCGGCCTTAGGTTTAATGGTGATTGCCGTCGATCAAATCGGACGCTGGGACAGCCGTATACTCATGCTTTGTGGTGTCGCTTGCGTGGCGCTGATTGCCATCTTTCTCAAAGCGCAGACGCGTTCTAAAAATCCTTTGCTGCCATTGGATATCTTTCGTTCCCGGCGATATTCCTTCGCGGTGATCGCGTCAGTCTCAATGTTTGTGGCACAGGGTATGGCACTCGTCGGATTGCCTTTTGTGCTGCAACACGCATATCACTATACCGTGCTGGAATCGGCGTTCATCTTTACACCCTGGCCGATTGCCGTTGCAATCTGTGCGCCAGTCGCGGGCCGGTTATCAAATCGTTTAAACCCTACTCAGATATCAACAGTCGGCGTGGTGGTGTTCAGTCTGGGATTAGGATCTTTAGCGTTGTTGCCAGAAACGGCGACCGTTGATGATTTTCTATGGCGTGTGGCGGTGTGTGGCGTGGGTTACGGGCTCTTCTTGCCGCCCAACAATAAAGAGATGTTTTCGAGTGTCGCAGCGAATCGAACGGTCACCGCTTCGGGCGTGCTATCGACCGCCAGAACAGCGGGGCAATCAATTGGCGCGGCACTGGTTGCGATGGTTATTGCATTGTTGAACGGATTAACGGATCACGCGGGCGCACAGTTTGCTGTATATGTGTTCGGGCTGGCCTGTCTTATCTCCGTGCTATCGTCATTCTCAAGTATGCTGCGTCTGCGTCGATAAAGGACGGTGTTAAGAAATCCAAAAGCAAAAATCCCGCTTAAGTTTCCTTAAGCGGGATTTTCTAATATGGCTCCTCTGACTGGACTCGAACCAGTGACATACGGATTAACAGTCCGCCGTTCTACCGACTGAACTACAGAGGAATCGTTGGAACGGGGCGAATAATAGCGACTGCCCGTGGGCATGTCAAAGGGTTAACGAAAAAACTTGTCTGACTGCTTCCTAAATATCCAACTTGTTGACTATTAAGACAAAGTGATTAAATCCTCTGCCATTTTGATCATTCCCTTCCACACGGTCTGACGTTGTTGCACTAAAAGTACTCATAAGCTGCCTGTTTGTTGTGCATCTGTAGCCAGCATTGTTGAAAATCGCATATCCCCCGCACATTTTTTGCCAACTGTTACCCCCCTGAAGGCGGTGAATTCAGATCTGCTGCACAAATTTCACTCATTTTTCGGAATTGGCACACCCCGTGCATTGTTATCTCACTAACAACAGCTAGCTTTATGACAATAAAGCAACATGAGATTAACAGATGCAGCCAGCGCAGGATGTGATTGAACAAATCGAAGCCTCGTTTGCCGGACAGACGCCGACGGGGAAACGCATTGCCAGTTATTTGCTGGCAAATCTGGCGCAAATCCCGTTTGAAACAGCCGACAGCATCGCACGCAGCGCGGCGACTAGCGGGATCTCGGTGGGACGTTATTTGCGCAGTCTCGGGTATCGTAATCTGGATGATTTCAAGCAAACACTGCGCCAGCAAAGCGGGGCCGCCTACCAGCCGTGGGTGGTCACTGACCGCCTTGGGGCTTACCGTGAACGCAGCAAACAACCGCGACAGGAAAAGCTTGAGCAGTCGCTGACGCTCGAACTCGACGCCATCCATCACGTCTATCAGTTGGCACAGACCGACAGTTTTGCACAGGTCAGCCGCCGTCTGGCGCAGGCTGACGCGGTATTTATTCTCGGCATCCAGTCGGTGCGCGGGATCGCCAATAACTTCTCCAGCTATCTCGAGTATCTGCGACCGAAAGTGTATTTCGCCGACGGACTTTCCGGCACCTATGTCGAGTCACTGAATTGTGAATTCGCCAGCCCCTATCTGGTGGTCACCGACACCCGCGCGTATTCGAAGCTGGCGCAAACCTATTGTGAAGCAGCCTGCGAACGGGGGCTGAACGTCGCGCTGATCACTGACATTTATTGTCCCTGGGCGCGCGATTACCCGGTGGATTTGTTGCAGGTCAAAACTGACACCGGCCAGTTCTGGGATTCGATGGCGCCGCTCAGTTGCCTGTTCAATCTCCTGTGTTCTTCGGTGCTTGAGCTGCGGGGGAATGATGTCGAAGAAAGGCTGGCGAAGAACCGGATTTTGCAGAAACAGCTCGGGCAATTTGAATCCTAATTTTCTAAACACAGCGGACAGAATTTATTGATGAACACGAAAACACCTGACGTACCCCTTACAGATTTGTCGCAGGCGCTGCCCGATGCGGTGATCGACCTGAAATATGCCACGGCAGATAACCTGACCGGTCATTCGATTTATCGTGAGTCACGCTGCCTGTTACATCCGGACGCCGCCGCTGCACTGGTTCGCTGCAACACCGTGGCAAAGCTGGCAGGATTTCGCTTGAAAATTTACGACGCTTACCGGCCCCAGGCGGCGCAGGCCTGTCTGTGGGCGGCGTTTCCCAACCCGGATTATGTGGTGGATATCAGGCTTGGCTCACACCACAGCCGGGGTGTGGCGGTGGATCTGACGCTGCTTGATGAGCGTGGCGAGGTGCTGGATATGGGCGCGGGCTTTGATGAAATGACCGAAGTGTCGCATCCGTTTTATCCGGATTTACCGCCACACATTCAGCGTAACCGACTTTTGCTCAATGCCGTGATGGCAGCGGGTGGCTACAAGGGCATCACCAGCGAGTGGTGGCACTTTGAATTACCGGATGCCAAAACGTATCCGTTGTTGGAAGAGCGGTTTGGCTGCTATCCGCCAATCAACGCCGCCTGAACCTCGTCTCACTTTTTCCTCAAGCCAGGAGTTCAACGATGACTAACACAGCAATCAGCACGTTCAGCACGGCCACAAAAACGCGGATCGCCGGTGCCATTTTTCTCGCTGTATCAGGATTAAGCGTCTCAGCGCAGGCGGCGGTACCGAAAGACATGTTGGTGATCGGTAAAGCCGCGGATCCGCAAACGCTGGATCCGGCGGTGACTATCGACAACAACGACTGGACGGTTACTTACCCGGCCTATCAGCGGCTCGTCCAGTATAAAACGGAGGGGGGCAAAGGATCGACGCAGGTGGAAGGGGATCTGGCCGCCAGCTGGACCGCTTCGCCAGACCAGCTGGTCTGGACGTTCAAACTCAAGCCTGGTGCGAAATTTGATGACGGCAGTGACGTTAACGCCGATGCGGTGAAATGGTCGTTTGAGCGCCTGATGAAAATTGGTCAGGGCCCGTCGGAAGCCTTCCCGAAAGACCTGACCGTCACGGTAGTCGATCCGATGACCGTCACCTTCACGCTGAAAACCCCGTTCGCGCCATTCCTCTATACGCTGGCCAATGACGGCGCGGGCATTGTCAATCCGGCCATCGCTAAAGCCAATCCTGCTGATGAGGGAAAAGCCTGGCTGGCGGGACATACCGCCGGTTCCGGCCCTTACAAGCTGGAGCGCTGGCAGAAAGGACAGCAACTGGTGCTGGTGCCGAACCCGCATTACAGCGGTGCGAAACCGGCCTTCAAACGCGTGACAGTGAAAATTATCGGCGAGAGTGCCACCCGCCGCCTGCAGCTGTCGCGTGGTGATCTGGATATCGCTGACTCACTGCCAATGGATCAGCTGGCGGCACTGAAGAAAGAAGACAACGTCGCCGTTGAAGAATTTCCGTCATTGCGCGTGACCTATCTGTATCTCAATAACGCCAAAACACCGCTCAATCAGGTGGATCTGCGCCGTGCGATTTCCTCAGCAGTGGATTATCAGGGCATGGTCAAAGGCATCATGGGCGGTAACGCCAAACAGATGCGCGGACCGATCCCGGATGGCATGTGGGGTTTCGACCCGACGGCGAAGCAGTACACCCTCGATATGACGCAGGCCAAAGCCGATCTGGCAAAAGTGAAAGAGAAACCGCAAACGCTGGACTTCCTCTATTCGGATAACGATCCAAACTGGGAATCGATCGCGCTTGCGGTGCAGGCGAGCCTCGGGCAGGCCGGGATCAACGTCAGGCTGGAAAAATTGGCTAACGCCACCATGCGCGACCGCATCGGACAGGGCGATTACGACATCTCCATTGGTAACTGGAGCCCCGATTTCGCCGACCCGTACATGTTTATGAACTACTGGTTCGAATCCGACAAAAAAGGGCTGCCGGGCAACCGTTCCTTCTATTCCAATCCTGACGTCGATGCGTTGCTGAAAAAAGCGGTGTCGGTGACCGATCAGAAGCCGCGCACGGATTATTACCAGCAGGCGCAGAAAATTGTCATCGACGAAGCGGCCTACGTTTATCTGTTCCAGAAAAACTATCAGGTAGCGATGAACAAAGACGTTAAAGGCTTTGTTTTCAACCCGATGCTGGAGCAGGTGTTCAACGTAGGTCAGATGAGCAAGCAATAGCGGCGATGTCATTCACGAAGACCCCTTTCTGCAATGTGAGGGGTTTTACGGGGAAAAATAACGATGACTTTTTGGACACTGATCCGCCAGCGATGCTGGGGGCTGGTTTTGGTGATGATAGGGGTATGCGTTATTACCTTTATCATCTCGCATATGATCCCCGGCGATCCGGCGCGTCTGCTGGCAGGCGATCGTGCCAGCAATGAAATGGTCGATCATATTCGTCAGCAACTGGGGCTGGATCAACCGCTGTATGTGCAGTTTTTCCGCTACGTCAGTGATTTGCTGCACGGCGACCTTGGGACCTCGATCCGTACCGGCCGTCCGGTGCTGGAAGACCTGAAAGCCTTTTTCCCGGCGACCTTAGAACTGGCGTTTACCGCGCTTTTTCTGGCGATCGTGCTGGGTATTCCGCTCGGCGTATTGTCAGCGGTCTATCAGAATAAATTCCCCGATCATCTGGTGCGTCTGCTTTCCGTGCTGGGGATTTCCACTCCGGCGTTCTGGCTGGGGCTGGGTGTCATCATTTTGTTTTACGGCCATCTGAACCTGCTGCCGGGCGGCGGGAGACTGGATGACTGGCTGGATCCGCCCGCCAATATCACCGGTTTTTACGTGCTTGATTCCTTACTGACTGGCAACTGGGAGACCTTCTGGAACAGCCTGCAACATCTGGCGATGCCTGCGCTAACGCTGGCGTTCGTACATATGGGGATTGTGGCGCGACAGATTCGTTCGGCGATGCTCGAACAGCTAAACGAAGATTACATCCGCACGGCGCGCGCTAACGGTTTATCGCGCTGGCGGGTGATCCTTAGTCATGCGCTCCCCAATGCGCTGATCCCGTCGGTAACGGTGCTCGGGCTGGCGATGGGCGATTTACTTTACGGCGCGGTGCTTACAGAAACAGTGTTCGCCTGGCCAGGTATGGGGGCGTACGTAGTTAACTCGATTCAGGCGCTGGATTTCCCGGCGGTGATGGGTTTTGCGGTGGTGGTGTCGTTCGCTTACGTCATCGTCAATTTGTGCGTGGATTTACTGTATGTGTGGATCGACCCACGCATTGGCCGGGAGGGGTGACGGATGTCTGTTATTGAACCGGAAGTGAACAATCACCGTGCCGATATTGTGGCACCGGATGTCAGACCGCGCTTCGCCAGCTGGCGGCGCACATTTCATCTGCTAAGTCGCAGCCCGCTGACCATGCTGGGTTTGGCGATCATGCTGATTGTGCTGTTTATCATGATTTTCTCTCCGTGGCTGGTGCCGCACGATCCAAACGCCATCAGCCTGACCGCCCGTTTACAGGCTCCTTCCGCCGGACACTGGTTTGGCACCGATGAAGTCGGACGCGATTTATTCAGCCGGGTGCTCATCGGCAGCCAGCAGTCGGTGGCCGCCGGGCTGGCGGTGGTGATTATTTCAGGCAGCATCGGTTCACTGCTCGGCTGCTTCTCCGGCGTGGTGGGGGGGCTGGTTGATGCGCTGATCATGCGTTGTATGGATATCATGTTGTCGGTGCCCTCGCTGGTGCTGACCATGGCGCTGGCCGCTGCACTCGGTCCGAGTTTGTTCAACGCGATGCTGGCGATTGCCGTAGTGCGCATTCCGTTTTACGTCCGGCTGGCGCGCGGGCAAACGCTGATGCTGCGTCATCAGGCCTATATGCAGGCGACGCGTACCTTTGGCGCGTCGCGCTGGCATCTCATCACCTGGCACGTCTTGCGTAACGTGATGCCGCCGCTGGTGGTGCAGGCGTCGCTGGACATCGGCACATCGATTCTGATGGCCGCCACGCTGGGCTTTATCGGCCTGGGGGCGCAACAACCGACCGCAGAGTGGGGCGCGATGGTTTCTAATGGCCGCAACTATATTCTTGACCAGTGGTGGTATTCGGCATTTCCCGGCATGGCAATTCTGATTACGGCCACCGGTTTCAACCTGTTCGGCGATGGTCTGCGCGACCTGCTGGATCCGAAAAGCAGAGGGCGCTGAGATGACTGAACAACGCACCGCGCCGGTGCTGGAAATCGACAAACTGCAACTGGTCTTTCCCGTTTACGGCGGCGAAGTGAAAGCGCTGAATCAGGTTTCGCTGGCGGTCAGCGCCGGAGAAATTGTGGGCGTGGTAGGGGAATCTGGCTCCGGGAAATCGGTCACCGCGATGATGGCGATGCGCCTGCTGCCACCGGACGGTTTTATCGTCACTGGCGGCGAACTCCACATGCTCGGCACCGACGTGGTGCGCGCCAGCGAAGAGGAAATGCGAAGCCTGCGCGGCGCGCGCGTGGCGATGATTTTTCAGGAGCCAATGAACGCGCTAAACCCGACGCGTAAAATAGGCCGACAGATGTGTGAAGTGATTTGTCTGCATCAAAAAGTCAGCCGTGCGCAGGCGTGGAAAAAAGCGATCGGCTTGCTCGATGACATGCAGATCGCCGACGCGGAACAGGTCATGTCGCGCTATCCGTTTGAGCTTTCCGGCGGGATGCGTCAGCGCGTGCTGATCGCTATGGCATTTTCCTGCGAACCGGAGTTGATCATCGCCGATGAACCGACCACCGCGCTGGACGTTACGGTGCAGCGTCAGGTCTTACGGTTGTTGCAGCGTAAAGCCCGTGCCAGCGGCACTGCGGTGTTGTTTATCACGCACGACATGGCGGTGGTTTCTCAGCTGTGCGACCGGGTTTACGTGATGTACGCCGGGCATGTGATTGAAAGCGGCAAAACGGCAGACGTGATTGACACGCCGTCGCACCCGTATTCCATCGGATTATTGCAGGCTGCGCCGGAAAACGGCACGCCGCGCAGTCTGCTCAAAGCCATTCCCGGCACAGTGCCGAACCTGGCCAAACTGCCTCAGGGCTGCGCCTTTCGCGGGCGCTGTCAGCACGCCGACGACCGTTGTTTTATCACGCCTGAACTCGCTGTGCAGGCCGAATTTCCGCAGCAATCGGTCGCCTGCTGGCATCCGCAACGTTTTGCTAATCCGACACGAATCCCACATATTGAGGAGCTCTCCTGATGATTGCCGAACACTTAGTTGAACTTCAGGATGTGCGCGTGCGGTTCCCTGCGACTGTCAACTGGCGCGGCAAACCGACCGGCTACGTCCATGCGCTGAACGGTGTAGATCTCAACATTATTCGCGGCGAAACCCTGGGGATCGTCGGCGAATCCGGCTGCGGAAAAAGCACGCTGGCGCAGTTACTGATGGGCCTGCAAAAGCCGAGCAGCGGTGAGATCCACCGTGCCCGTCACGATAACTCCTGGTTTGGTTCGGGTATGCAGATGGTGTTTCAGGATCCGCAATCCTCACTCGATCCGCGTCTGCCGATCTGGCGTATTATCACCGAGCCGGTGTTCGTGCAAAAACACAACAGCAGCCGTGAACGTCGCGAATTAGCCGCCACGCTGGCCGGGCAGGTCGGCATCCGCGAAGAGTACTTAGACCGCCTGCCGCACGAATTTTCCGGGGGGCAGCGTCAGCGCATTTCTATCGCCCGCGCGCTGTCCTCCGGGCCGGATATTATCGTCCTCGATGAACCGACATCGGCGCTGGATATTTCCGTACAGGCGCAGATCCTCAATCTGCTGGTCGAGCTGCAACGCCAGCGCAATCTGACGTTTGTGCTGATATCGCACAACGTCTCGGTGGTGCGTCACATGAGTGACCGCGTGGCGGTGATGTATCTTGGTCAGATCGTCGAGCTCGGCGCGGCTGAAAAAGTGCTGACCGATCCCCAACATCCGTACACCCGCCTGCTGCTCGATTCCGTACCCCGTGCGGGGCGGGCGCTGGATGACGGGGTTGTCGATAAAAAGGGAGAGTTACCGGGTAACCGGAATTTGCCGAAAGGCTGTTATTTTCGGGAACGGTGCCCGCTGGCGGGAGACGGGTGTCAGATGCCGCAGGATCTGGCTCGCGCGGCGGGAGGGGGCGTCGCGAGGTGTCATAGGGTACATGTGGCTGAGCGGGCATAAAGGGTTCTTTTGTGCAGATGCCGCTGCACTGGCGGTATTTAAACGCGGTTCGAAATAAAAACTGATCGAGAATATTTCGGTTTCTAAATTGCAGTGATCACATGGTTTTTCGCGCCGAAACCGAGCAGAGGGGAAAAGCTTTTCCCCTCTGCACTCCCCTCGCTTTTTCACACACGTGCCATGCACACCGGCTATGTTTCAGCAGCTACCGCTATTGCCGCAAAATCCCGCCGCTGCGCGGTGCCCTTCGGTCGGGTTACAACCCGCGCAAAAAAACGCGCGGTTTTCCACCTCTTCCTACGGCGTGATTTTTAAAAGCGGCTAAAGGCTTCCAGGTCACAACTTAACCGGCTCGGATCATTGTTCATATGATTTTGACGTTAAAAATTGTGAAATGGCGCGATCAAAAAATCCTGCTGAACGGAGCGGCTTCGAGACCTATGGCTCGAAGACCGAGTGAGGGAACCGCGCAGCGGCAGGGTTTTGCGCCACACGCAGAAGCTACAGAACACTTCCATCGGCCCAGCGACAGCGCGTGTTTAAAAAGCGAGGAGGGATGCAAGGGAGGAAAAGCACTTTCCTCCCTTGCTCGGTTTCGGCGCGAAAGGCCAGAAGATCACCGATATTGAGAAACCGAAATATCTGCAGACCTGCTTAGAAAAGCGCTACTGCGGCGCCATAGCACTCACCGACGATGCAATAAATCCACCATCTGCTTCCAGTCAAACGGCTCAAGGTCCCTGTACCCGATCCCCTCCGCTGTCAGTGCATCCACCAGCCCTTGCTGGGTCAGTACTGTCCCGCGGCTCATGTCTCCGGCGACGCCGACATCTTCCAATGTTTTCACCACTTCCCGCATTTCCTCCGCCCGACGCTTGCCGTGTTCCGCTATCCGGCTGATGAGATAATGCGGAAATTCACCGTCCCAGCCCAGTGAGGGGAAGCTGGCGTGCAAAGAGGCAAGCACTTCCTGTTCGACGCCGTATTGCCGCGCGGCGGCGAGGCATTCGGCGGTTAGGGCTTCCAGCCCTTTGATCATCACGCTGCGACACATCTTGATTGCCGACGCTTCGCCGACCACGTTGCTGTGTACCTGACTGCGGAACCCCTGGCTGTTAAGCCATTCGCTGACTGCGTAAGCGTGCGTGCCGCCGAGCAGTATCGGGGTTTTCAGGCGTGCGGGCGGACAGGGAGCCATCACGGCGACGTCTATATATGCGCCGCCGGCCTGTTCGATAGCGGCCATCGCGCTGCGTTTGGTGTTTGGCGAGACCGAGTTCAAATCAAGAAAGGTTTGATTCGCCGAAATATGCCGTGCGACGTCGCGGGCGACGTTCAGAGATTCGGCGGCGGTGACGGCAGAGAAAATGATCTGGCTGCCTTCAACGGCGTCTTGCAGTGTTGCTTCCAGACGGATCCCCGCCACATGAGCGCGTTCTGAAAGAATGTCAGAACCGGTTTGCTTATCGAACGCGATGATATCCAGTGAAGGATCCTGCTTTTTCAAATCGGTGGCCAAAATAGTGCCGACTTCGCCAAGGCCAATCAGGGCGACGCGCGTAACGTTATTCATGATGATTCTCCTGACGCCCGTTCCACACGCTGGACGCAATAGCGACGCGGCCTTCAAATATCAGGCGTGCGGTGCGTAACAGCGCACAACCGGTCAGACATTCTGCGCCGGTGCGGGACGGATCGCGCTGTAATTCGACGCTGAATTCGCCAGTGGGGTGTTCGACACTGATAAGCGGCGTGTCGCCGGAAGGCGTATGCGCCAACCCTTCGGTGACGGAACCGGGGATAAGGCAGCTGCTGGCGACGCTGACCGCGCCGAGGACGCCGATCGATGCGTGGCAGCGATGCGGAATAAATGTCCGACTGGACAGGGTGCCGCCGTTACGCGGTTCGGCGATCAGCGTCATTTTCGGCACGGTGCGCTGAGTGACGTCACCGAGATTCATTTTCACACCGGCCTGCAAGCGGATGGATTCGAGGCGGTGTTTCAGTTCATCATCGGCGTCCAGCTGTTCGCGGGTTTCATAGCCGCTTCGGCTGAGATCGGCGGCGCGCAGCAGTACCACCGGCATTCCGTTGTCGATGCAGGTGACCTCAATGCCGTCGAAGGTATCGCGCGCATTACCGGTCGGCAGCAGTGCGCCGCAGCTGGAACCGGCGATATCAGCGAACGCGATGCTGATTTTGGCCGCCGTGCCCGGCACGCCATCAATGCGCAAATCCCCCTGATAGAGCACCTGACCGTTTCTCACTGGCACATACGCGGTGGCAATCTGGCCAGTATTTTCCATAAAAATTCGCACCGGCGTAATGCCTTCGCGGGCGGTAATCAGCTGACGTTCGAGGGCAAAAGGGCCAACGGCGGCCAGAATGTTGCCGCAGTTTTGTCCGTAATCCACTGCCGCTTTATCGATATTAACCTGCGCAAACAGGTAATCAACGTCGGCATCCGGCCTTGCCGATGGGCGCACAATCGCCACTTTGCTGGTCAGCGGATCTGCGCCGCCGAGGCCGTCAATCTGGCGCGGATCGGGCGAGCCCATCACCGCCAGCAATACACGGTCGCGCAATTCGTCACTCTTTGGCAAATGTTCAGCCAGAATGAATGCGCCTTTAGACGTGCCACCGCGCATCAGTATGCAGGGAATTCGGGTCTGTGGCATGGCAGCTCCTCAGCGTTTTTCAGCCTGTTCCAGGTCTTCGGTGGAATCGAAATAGGTCAGCCCTTTTTCGGCCAGACGCGGGCGCATCGCGTAGATATCCAGCCCCAGTTCGCCGTCGGCCATACGCGCACGTTTGCTCTCTTCCAGCGCTTCGCGTTCGCGGCTGGCGTGCAGAACCTGCGCGACATCTTCACGACGAATGACCACCACACCGTCGTCATCCGCCACAATCGCATCGCCCGGATACACCAGCTGACCGGCGCAAACCACCGGCACATTCACTGAGCCGAGCGTTTCTTTCACCGTCCCCTGCGCGTAAACAGCCCGTGACCAGACGCGGAACCCCATCTCACGCAAGGTTTTGGTGTCACGCACACCCAGATCCGCGACCAGCCCGACAACGCCGCGTGCTTTCAGCGAGGTAGCCAGCAGATCACCGAAGAAACCGTCGGAGCAGGGAGAGGTCGGTGCGACGACCAGAATATCGCCTGGCTGACATTGCTCGACCGCCACGTGAAACATCCAGTTGTCGCCCGGCGCGGTCAGAACCGTGACGGCGCTGCCGGAAATCGCGCAGTCTTGTTGGATCGGGCGGATAGCCTGATCGAGCAGGCCTTTGCGTCCCTGTGCTTCATGAACCGTTGCTACGCCAAACGCAGCCAGCGCGGTGACGTCCGCTGTATTCGCCCGTGAAATATTGCGCACCACCACGCCTTTTTTACCGATCAGACTCATGCTAAATCCTCCGTCACGCGTGGGAAGAGGCTCTGATAGCCTTCGCCGTACACGATGTTTTTGCTGCTGGTGATACCGACGTTTCGTTTGGCCTGTACGCCGCGCTGCTGAGCGACGCGGGTGTAGTATTCCCACAAATGTTCCTGTCCGGCCATGCACTGGATGGCCTGATATTTTTTGTCCCAGACGTCGGTGATATCGAGCAGAACGTCCGGCTTCCATTCACATTGTTCCGGCTGATGCGGCTCGAAGCAGTAGACAGGCGGCGCGCCGACGATGGTTTCGCCCGGTTTGTAACCCTCGGCCTGGGCGATAATTCGTGCTTCCTGCGCCAGATGGGTGGCCATCGGGTGATCGTAGTTGTATGGGTCTTTCAGGGAGTGAGTCAGTACGAAATGAGGCTGCACCCGGCGATAAACGTCGGCCAGGCGAAACAGTGATTCTTTGTCACCGCGCAACGGGTAATCACCCATATCGAAAAATTCGACGGTCGCCCCAAGAATTTCCGCCGCCGCCATCGCTTCTTCACGGCGGGACGCCTTGACAATGTCTTCGCTCATATTGTCTTTGCGCCACAGTTTGGCGGATTCCCCCCGCTCCCCGAAAGTCAGACAAACGATGTGAACCGCGTAACCGGCCTGCGTATGTTTGGCGATGGCACCGCCTGCACGCCAGACGAAATCGGCGGAGTGGGCGCTGACGACTAAAGCGCTTTTAAGTTTTTTTACATCATCTTGCTGCAACTGAGTCATGAGGCGTTTCCTTCGTTTTTGTTCCTCTCACGGGAGAGGCTCTGCGTACGTCCATGCTGTCAGTCCGCGTATCTGGCGGGTAATTCATTTAATTGCAGGGGGTATGCGTTTTATTTATATTGCAGAGGGATATCACGAAAAAAAACCTGACGGGAGAAGGGGATGGCGCAAGCTGAGATGCTGAGTAATCTGATGCAAATACGGGCATTTTGTCAGGTGGTCGATCAGGGTAGCGTGTCGCGCGCCGCCGATGAGCTGTACCGCACACAGTCGGCGGTGACCCGGGCGATCCGCGATCTGGAGCAGGCGCTGGACGTGCCGCTGTTTGAACGCCACGCCAACGGCATGTTGCTGACCGATTTCGGCAAATGCGTTTTACCGCGCGCGCGGCGGGCGATCGCCGAGCTGCATCTGATCCCCGCGCAGCTGGCGAAACTCCACGGCAAAGCGGGGCAGACGCGCAGCGAAACCGAGCCGCTGTATCTGTTCAACGTCCGCCGCCTGCAAATTTTCATCTCCCTGTGCAAAACACGTCATATGCAGACGGTCGCGACGCTGCTGGGACTCAGCCAGCCGGCGGTCAGCGCGGCGCTGAAAGTACTAGAAAACGGCGCGGGCGTGGCACTGCTCGAACGCACGCCGCACGGCATGATGCCGTCGCTGGCAGGGCAGGACATTGTGCCCAATCTGCGCCGTGCGCTGAACGAGCTTCGGCATATTCCGGCGGACATCGCCGCCCGTCGCGGGGTGCTGGAAGGCACTGTGCAGGTGGGGGCACTGCCGCTCGGGCGCACGCGGTTATTGCCGCAGGCAATCATCGGCCTGACGCAGCGCTACGGCGGGGTGAAAGTGGTGACTAACGAAAGCGCGTTCAGCGCACTGGCCTCTGAGCTGCGTTCCGGTGAAGTGGATTTTATCTTCGGTGCACTGCGTTCCAGTGATTATGCGGCGGATATGGTGACCGAAACGCTGTTCACCGAAAGCATGGTGATTCTGGCCAGAAAGGGTCATCCGTTGCTGGCAGGAGAGGTGACATACGAGGATTTACGCGAAGCGCGCTGGGTGCTGCCGCGTGCTGAAACCCCGGCGCGACGGTTGCTGGACAACAGTTTTGCCGCGATGACGATTCCGCCGCCGGACCCGGTGGTGGAAAGCGGCGATCTGGGAATTGTGCGCGGATTATTGCTTGGCTCAGACATGCTGGCGGCAGTATCTGCCCGCCAGCTGGAGCACGAACTTGCGTCCGGTGAGCTGGTGCAACTGCCGCTGGATCTGACCGATACGCATCGGGCCATCGGTCTGACTTATCGCGCCGGAAGCCTGCTTTCGCCCGCTGCCCAGGCGCTGGTGGCGGAGATCCGCAAAGTTTGCGGCTAATCCCGAATCACTTGCTCAGATTCACCACCGCCTGTCTGATCGCATATTCATATCCCTGAATACCAAACCCGCAGATTACGCCGACTGAGACGTCGGATAGAAACGAGTGATGGCGGAATGCATCGCGCTTGTGCACGTTGGTGATGTGCACTTCATACAGCGGCAGGCTGACGGCGGTCACCGCATCGCGAACAGCGACGGAAGTGTGCGTCCACGCGGCCGCATTGAGGACAATTGCATCCACCTTGCCGCGACAGATCTGAATACGGTCGATGAGGTCGCCTTCATGATTGGTCTGGAAAAAGTCGATAGTTGCGCCGCAGCTTTCGCCGGTCCGATGGCAGAGCTTTTCGATGGTCGCCAGCGTGTCGTGACCGTAGGTTTGGGGCTCGCGGGTGCCGAGCAGGTTCAGGTTCGGGCCGTTAAAAACGGCAATTTTATAGCTCATTATCGTCCCTTTCGTTATACGTAATCTTTGAAACCAAACAGGTCTTTCGGTGTTTGCCACAGGATCTGGTGCCGGGTCTTTTCATCGGGGAACAATTGTTCCACCAGCATCAGTAAGGTACCGAGATCCATCCGGTGTTCAGCGCGCAGAAATGGCCAGTCGGACCCCCACATGCAATGCTCAGCGCCAAAGGCGTTGAGCAGCGCGTGCTGATACGCGTGGCCGTCCTGATAAGGAAACGGCTGGCGGCTGAACTTCGACAAGCCAGAGAGTTTTACCCAGGTGCGTTGCTGAGAGGCCAGCCTGAGCAGGGCCTGAAAGGCGGGTTGTTGCAGACCTTTTGACACATCCGGTCGGCCAGAGTGGTCGATCAACAACCGCGTTCGTGTGCGGTTAATCATCGGTAATAAAGCCAGTAGCTGATCGTCTTGTACCTGAATCGCGGCGAAAAGGTCGAGTTCACAGAGACTGTCCATCAGACGATCGAGGTGTAAAAACGGCGTCGTGCCGAGCATCGCGACGTTCATTGCAATG
Source organism: Enterobacteriaceae bacterium Kacie_13 (assembly GCA_013457415.1). NCBI lineage: Bacteria > Pseudomonadati > Pseudomonadota > Gammaproteobacteria > Enterobacterales > Enterobacteriaceae > Enterobacteriaceae bacterium Kacie_13. The sequence goes on along the minus strand of CP045665.1, from coordinate 2,707,090 downwards.
CCCACCACACCGGCCTGCTTCAGATGTGCGAGCCTGTCTGGCGTAATATCGAAAGGTACCACGGCGATGCCTTTGAAACGTCCGTTGCCTTTTTCCAGCGCATCCAGCAGACAAGCGCTTTCGGTGTTATAGCCCGACGTCGGGCCGACGATCAGTGAATGGCGGATGTTATAGGCCTGCATCACCGCACGATAATAATCGGCGGTGCCAATCTCGTGACCTTCCGGACGGTACGGCGTGTCCGCAAGGTACGGGAAGCGCGCCGGATCAAACACGTGATGATGGGTGTCGATCTTAGGTTGCTCAAATATCGTCATACTTTTGCTTTACCTGCCACTGAATAAAGAACTTGCTGATTGCGGGTTTTCTGGAATTCTTCCAGCGTTTCGCCGCGCATTGCCGAGTAAATATGCAGGTTGGAGACGCCGACCACCGCGCCGAGTTTTTCCAGCAGGAAGAAACTGACGCCATAATGGATCATGCCGCGCCAGTCCAGCTCGCGCAGAAGTTGTTGTTCGGCATCGGTGAGTTTGTTTTCAGCGAACATTGCGTTTTGATCGGTAAGAAAACGCTCGCGCCATGCGGGCTGGATAAGGCGATGCAGAAAGCGGTTGAGGCGCAGGGCTTTCAGGCTGCGCGCCTGCGTGAACGGGTAGGTACCGGGGAGTTTTTCCACGCCAGCCAGCTGTTGCGCAATTTTGTCTCGCTGGCGCTGCTGCACATCAAACGGCGCTTCGCGGGACTGATTTTCAAGGATCAGCGTCGCGATGCCGGTCATCGACGGCAGATAATAGGCTTGATGGGTTTTCTTCACATTGGCTGACAGCGCACCGCGCATCACCAGCCACATGATCACTTCCGCGCCCTCCATTCCGCCGAGCGTGGCGAATTCCGCCAGCGTCATTTCGGTCAAACGCTGCGGATCGTTGACTATCATATCGACAAATTGCTCGTCCCAGTCCGGATTGTTAAAACCGCAACGCTCGCCGTGAACCTGATGAGAAACGCCGCCGGTGGCGACAATCGCCACGTTCAGATCTTCCGGGAAACTTTCAATGGCGCGGCGCAATGCCTGACCGAGTTTATAGCAGCGGCGGGCGGTCGGAATTGGGAACTGCAACACGCCGATTTGCAGCGGAACGATCTGCGTTGGCCAGCCGCCAACGTGTGGCAGCAACGCGGAAAGTGGCGAGAACAGGCCATGATCCAGCGGCTTATCCTGGAAGAACGACATGTCGAATTCGTCCGCCATCAGGCTGGCACCGATATGTTGGGACAGCGCGGCATGGCCTTTTACCGGCGGTAAATCACGCGGGCCGCCACCTTCATCGGCAACCTCATAATGATCGTCGATGCCTAATGTGAACGCCGAATAGTGATCGAAAAAGAAAGAGGTAACGTGGTCGTTAAAAATGTAGACCAATACGTCGGGTTTCTTCTCCTCCAGCCATTCCTGCATCGGGGCAAAGCCTTCAAAAATCGGTGCCCATGCGCTCTCTTCCTGTTTGTTATGATCCACGGCGAAACCGATGGTCGGGGTATGTGAAACTGCTAAACCACCTATTATCTTAGCCATCTTCAATCCTTAATACTGATGTAGGGTAAGCGCGGCGCATAAGCCGCGTGAGTAATGTTTCGATCTAATTATCAGAAGGCTAATCCGCAGATTAGCGGACATTCATGGTGCGCGACAACTCCGGGATATCAGTAATATCAACGCCTTTAAGAGTCTCGGCCGGGTGTGCCGCACGGTGTAAAAGAATGCTCAGGCCAGCCAGTAATGCAGGCAGCGCCAAAATAATGAAGATCATGTTCTCGCCGGAGAAAACGCCGAGCAAAATGCCACCCATCGATGAGCTGATGATCGCGCCGCTGCGGCCAATGCCGTGCATCCAGCAGACGCCGGTGGCGCGCATCTCGGTTGGATAGAAGGCCGGAGAAAACGCCTGCAATCCGGTTTGTGCGCCGTTAATGCACACGCCACTGATGAAGACCAGCAGGGCGAGAACGTCCGGGCTGAAGTTACCTATGCCCTGCGACAGCAGACTCACCATGCCCATCATGTAGAAACCGGCGATGACCCGTTTTGCAGTGAATTTATCCATCAGGCCGCCGACCATCAGGCCGCCGAATGTGCCGCCGAGCTGGAAAAGACCGGCGACGATTGCCGCGCGCTCCAGCGAAAATCCGCTGTTACGCATGATGGTCGGCAGCCAGCCGTTGAGCAGGTAAATCACGAACAACCCCATGAAATAGGTCACCCACAGCACGACGGTTCCTTTGGCATAGCCATTCGTGAACAGCTGGAAGACTTTGGCTTTCTTCTGGATGACCGGTGCTTTAAGAACGAATTTTGTATTGGTACTGAAAACTCCACCGGCGCGCGTCAGCACTTTGGCAATCTTTTCTTTGGCGACGTTGCGTACCACCATGTACATGGCCGATTCAGGCAAGATCCACATCAGTAAGGGCAGCATCAGCAGTGGCAAAATCCCGCCAGCGAAAATTACCGCTTTCCAGCCGTAAACCGGCAGCAGCCCGGCGGCAATAAAACCGCCTGCGCCGGAACCGACGTTAAAGCCGCTATACATGACGGTGATCATCAGGCTGCGGCGGCGCTCCGGCATGTATTCGGAAACCAGCGTCACGGTGTTGGGCATCACCGCGCCTAGCCCCAGACCGGTGAGAAAACGCAGCACTGCCATCTCCACCGGAGTGCGCGCGAAGGTGCTCAGCAGGCTGAAGAGTGCGAAACATAAAATCGACCACATCAGGACGCGTTTGCGCCCGAAGCGGTCGGCGTTCGGTCCGGCGATCAGTGCGCCAATGGCTACACCAAACATGGCAGCGCCGAGGATTGGCCCCATTTCCGCCCGGCTGATGCCCCAGTCTTCAATCAGTGCCGGGGCGATAAAACCCATCACTGCGGCGTCATAACCGTCGAACATGATGATGATGAAACACAGCGACAGAACCACCCACTGATATTTCGATATCGGGCGTTCGTCTATCCACGTTTTAACATCCACGATGGTGTTGTTGCTCATAGGGTCCGCTCTCTGTTTTTTTTATTAATATGTGATCGGATTAAAACTTTGAGAATAATTTCACCGGCGGGCGGGGCACGCCACCTAACCGCTGAGGGGTTTAATTGTAATTATTTTAGTTATTAAACAATAAGTTGTCATATCAGTGCTGCACTTCCAGATTACCAACTTAGGGGCTGCAAACGCCGCTGTCTGCCATAAAATAATTATGCAGGTATGAGTTTTATTTATGTTGGTGTTTCTGAAAGAACGACAGGCCAGCTGCCGTTGGAGAAAATATTTTAAGAGAAGGGAAATTACAGGGGGCATCAATTACAGCTTACCAGTCAGTCAGGCATATCCCGGAAGCAGTCGTCATCGAGTGTGAGGGTAGCGATTTTTTGTACCAGCCCGCGCATATTTCGCACCGTGCTACAGGATACTGAGGTTGCTGCGAACCAGCACTCCTGCGAATTCTCATATTTTGTAAGCGGCCTCGTAATCTCATCTGCAAGTCTGTGAAAATTGCTTTTATGGTTATTTTTTTATCACTTTGTAGAGTAGGATTTATAGATTATAGTCTATACAAGGATGATGATTTATGTGGCCGGTGCTCACGACAGATATTTTCGATTCGTGGTTTGAACGACAGGATGTTAAGACGCAGGAGAAGTTACTGGCAGGTATGTTAGCGCTGAGTATCGGCGGGCCGGAAGTGGGAAGGCCACTGGTTGATACGGTGTATGAATCTGCTTATACGCACATGAAAGAATTACGTATACAGCATAAGGGAAACCCCTTCAGGGCGTTTTTTGCCTTTGACCCCTTTCGTCAGGCAATTATTCTTTGTGCCGCGAAAAAAGAAGGAAATGAAAAACTCTTTTATCAGCGGATGTTAAGAATAGCCGACCAGGCTTATCTGGAACATCTGCAACAGCCACAAGGATCAGATCATGGCTAAGCATCTTAAGCAGTTAATGGCAGAACGTTCGCCGGAAAGTCAGGAACGTATTACTCGCATGGCGGAAGAAATGCTGCTGGAGGTTCGCCTTCAGGCACTTCGCGAGCAGCTGGCGATGTCGCAGGCAGAAGTGGCAAAAGCAATGGGTATCAGCCAACCCTCGGTTGTCGCAATCGAACAACGCGGCAATGACATCAAGCTCTCCACCATGAAACGCTACATCGAAGCGATGGGGGGCAAATTGCGGCTGAATGTCGAAATGCCCGACGGTAAACACATGGAATTTGTGGTTTGAAAAGATCTCTACGGGTTAAATCACCCTGAAGAGAACTTCAGTCATCCGGCGGTGGATAAGGGGAGTTGGCTGGAGGAGCACTGCCTTTATCGGCTTAAGCGAGCCTGACGTGTCTCATCATTTTTAAAGAAAAAACGGTACGGGGTTGCTTTGCTCCACACCTTCGCAGCGGGGGGATTTTGCGGCAATAGAAGGAGTTTCTGAAACAGAGCCGGGCGGCATGGCCCGTATTTAAAAACCGCCGGTGCGGGGCATTCGCACAAAAACCGTGATGAGTTTCGGTCTAAACGGAGATCTTACGGACCCTTTGTCCCGTCACCGTCTCCAGCCCATTCGCACCGTAAAATTTTTGCGACTGGCTGGCATTGAGGATCGCAAGAGCCTCGGTGTTGTAGTCGAGCTGTTTACCCAGCAGTAATCCGTTGTGCCGGTTGATCTGACTCAGTTTGGTCGTCATTTGCACCACCTGCTTCCACATCGCAGCGATTTCTGGCTGACGCGAGTAAGGGGCAGTTTGTTTCAGGCGTTCATCGTGCTGACGACGTTGTTTATCAAGATAGTCTACCGTGGCCAGTAATGAGCTTTTCTGCTCGGTGATGTGTTGCAGGGCCGCTCCGTTAATGCGGCCTGAGCACAGTATCGTTTGTTCGTGATTAATCACTTGATCCAGCGCTTGCAACGTTTCAACCAGGGTAGTCATGGTCTTGATAAAGTTCTTCATCGTGCCTAATTACCTTTCAACTTAAAAATCTTTGAGATAATCCTGTGTGTCTTGCAACAGGGCATCGGCAATTTTGCCCGTGTCCATTGTCAGTTTGCCATCACGGATCGCCTGCTTCAGCTCGTCTACACGGGCTGTATTAATATCCTGCGCACTTGACTGAGTCAGCGAGGTTTGTGCTTCGCTCAGCGTCACTGCGGTACCGCTGGTCTTGGTGCTGGAAACGGTATCTTCTTTACGCGCGTTCTGTACAGATGTCTCAGAAGGATCACGTTGCTGGACCGGGCTGAGAGGCGAAACGCCTTGAGTACGATCAATAGCCATATTTTTTTCTCCGGTAATTGCCCGTCAGACTTCACGTTGCCGGTGCGTTTGCTCCGTGCAACACGAACTGTTCAGGGCAATAAGTTAGGGTCAATACCCTAAAAATGCCGTCGTGTGACGACTCTGATACGTGTGTTATCGACATGTGGCGCAATAACTTTAGCCTTTATTGCCGAAAAAGTGACGATTTATCACTAAATCTCCACCGTGACAGACCCGTCGGAACCCACCGTACCATTGACGATCACGCCTGAAGGCATCCTGATCCGGACGGATTCATTCGCTGCTGCGTTGTTCATAGCCTTACCTGCGCTGGACACGTTAAAGCCGCTGCCCGTTGCCTGTACCTGAACTTCCTGCCCCGCGTGAACCATCCACGGACGGCGCAGCATTGAAAGCGTCAGCGGCTGACCGATATTGATGTTACGCAGGGTCACGCCGTTAAGCGCCTGTTGGCTGTCTAAAATCGCTTTTGGCGGCAAAAGATCCAGTCGTCCGGTCTTTTGCTGCATATCTGCTTGTGCAAGATGCGCACCGGCAGGGACATTCTTCGCTGCCACCCAGTAGGTTCCGCTCACCTGCACTTTGGTCTGCACGTAGCTTTTCTGCCCGTTACAGTTCACCGCTACCGACACGTTGCCCCAGGTGCGGCCATTCGGCGAAAGCATAAACTGCGGCGCAAGGCACTGCGGCTGACGCGCCACCGGCGTGGTGACCTGCACCGAGACCTGCATGTCGCTGTCGGCATATTGCTGACGGAAGAACTGCTGTAACTGGCTGGCGAGCAATGTATCGCTATTGACCTGAGCGGGCATGGTTTTCACCGGTGCATTTTGCGCATAACTGCCCGCACTGAGCGTCGCACCCAGAAGCATGCAAGTCAGTATGAAGCGGCAGCGTCCCATCATCAGTCTGCTCATTCGCGATTTATCCTTGTGCCCGTCTGCGGATCATCAGTCTAGTGGCGACAAGTCTACCCGCACTTTTCAATTCCTAAAGGAACAAATAGCACCCGATTTTGCGCTTATTCAGACGATAGGTTGTTGACACCCGCAATTATGCTGTCGGCTCCAAAATCTCATTTTGCGGAGGGCGCATGCTCGACAAACTGAACGCCGCACTACAGTTCCAACAGGAAGCGCTCAACCTGCGCGCCCAGCGGCAAGAAATACTTTCAGCCAATATCGCCAACGCCGATACCCCAGGGTATCAGGCGCGCGATATTGATTTCGCCAGTCAGTTACAGAAAGTGATGGAGCAGGGGCGCGCCAGTGGCAGCGGAATGTCTTTATCACTGACGTCTGACCGCCACATTCCGGCATCGAACGCTCAGGCAGCTGATATGGATTTGATGTACCGGATCCCGGATCAACCTTCGGCGGACGGCAACACAGTCGATATGGACCGTGAACGTACCAACTTTGCCGATAACAGCGTGCGTTATCAGACTGATCTGACCGTCCTTGGCGGACAGGTCAAATCGATGATGTCCGTGCTGCAAGGATAATTTCATATGTCGATGTTGGGTATTTTTGATATCGCCGGATCTGCGCTCGCTGCGCAGTCTCAGCGTCTGAACGTCAGCGCCAGTAACATGGCTAACGCCGACAGCGTCACCGGTCCCGATGGCCAGCCTTATCGGGCCAAACAGGTGGTGTTTCAGGTGAATGCCGCACCCGGCCAGGAAACCGGCGGGGTGAAAGTGGCGCAAATTGTTGATGATCCGGCGCCAATGCGCATGGTGTATGAGCCAGGTAATCCGATGGCGGATGCTAAAGGTTATGTACAGATGCCAAACGTAGATGTGGTCAGCGAAATGGTGAACACCATCTCCGCTTCCCGCAGTTATCAGGCCAACGTCGAGGTGCTCAATACCACCAAGTCGTTGATGATGAAAACTCTGACTCTGGGTCAATAGCGGAGCGCACCATGGCAATTACCACGTCGATTAACGACACCACGGATAACACCATCGCGGCCACCAGCGCGACCTCCACCAGCAGTGGAAGTTCGGCAGATGATTTATCCAGCAGTTTCCTGACCCTGTTAGTGGCGCAGCTGAAAAACCAGGATCCCACCAATCCGATGGATAACAGCCAGCTGACCACCCAGTTAGCGCAGATCAGCACCGTGAGCGGCATTGAAAAGCTCAACACCACGCTGGGCAGCATCTCCGGGCAGATCACCAACGGCACGTCCGTTCAGGCCAGTTCCCTGATCGGCCATGGCGTAATGGTCTCCGGCAGCACAATTTTGGTCGGCAGCGACACTGACGGCACCGTCAGCACCACGCCATTCGGGTTGGAGCTGGAAAGCGCCGCCGACAACGTGACTGCCACCATCAGCGATTCCACCGGTAAAGCCGTGAAGACGATCAGCCTGGGTTCCCAGACTGCCGGTGTCCACAGCTATACCTGGGATGGCACGCTGGACGACGGCACCAAAGCCCCGAACGGCAGCTATTCCTTCAGCATCAATGCGCTGAATAACAATCAGCAAATGGTGGCAACGCCGCTGAACTATGCACTGGTAAACGGCGTGATTAACAGCACGACCGGTACTTCGCTGGATCTCGGTGTGCGCGGAACGACGACAGTCGATCAGGTAAGACAGATTTTGTAATCAGAGACACTCGAACGGCGCCTCTGCTTCGCAGGGGGAGGTGCTAAAAACACAGTCACTTCACACAGTATACGGAGCAGACCATGAGCTTTTCGCAAGCAGTCAGCGGCCTGAGCGCAGCATCGACCAACCTGGACGTCATCGGTAACAATATCGCCAACTCCGCGACCGTGGGTTTCAAAACCGCGACCGCTTCTTTTGCCGATATGTTCGCCGGTTCACAAACGGGGATGGGCGTTAAAGTCGCCGCAGTCACACAAAACTTCAATGACGGTACCACCACCACGACATCGCGTGGTCTGGACGTTGCTCTGAGCGGCAACGGTTTCTTCCGTCTGGCCGACAGCAGCGGCACCGTGTATTACTCCCGTAACGGTCAGCTGTCTCTCGACGCCAACCGTAATCTGGTGAACATGCAGGGTCTGAGCGTGACCGGTTATCCGGCCACCGGTACGCCGCCAACCATCGCTGCGGGCGCACAGCCTGTTGCGCTGAGCGTGCCAACCACCATGATGAGTGCTAAATCCACCGTTTCCGGCACCATGGTCGCTAACCTCAACTCTACCGATACCGCGCCAAAAACCGCGACCTTCAACAGCAACGATGACACCAGCTACAACTACGTCAACAGCATCACCACCTATGACTCACTGGGTAATGCGCATGACAACAACGTCTACTTCGTGAAGTCCTCCACCGTTGCTAACAGCTGGGACGTGTATTCGCAGGACGGCAGCGTTGCCGGTTCTACTGCCGGTAAAATCGGCACGCTGAACTTCAGCACCAGCGGCGCACTGACCAGCACTGCCGACGCCGCGGGCGTTGTGCAAACCGGCATGAGCCTGACGTTGCCGATGAATACCACCGCTAACGGCGCAGTGACACCTCAGACGGTCGCACTGGATTTCACCGGCAGTATCCAGCAGAGCACCGGCAGCAACAGCATCGGTTCCCTGACGCAGGATGGTTACGCAGCGGGTCAGATGACCGGTTACACCATCAACAACGACGGCACCATCACCGGCACTTATTCCAACCAGAAAACCCAGTTACTCGGCCAGATCGTACTGAGCTCCTTCTCTAACCCGGAAGGTCTGAAATCCGAAGGCGATAACGTCTGGACGGCGACCTCCTCTTCAGGTCAGGCCGTCAACGGCATCGCCAGCGAAGGTGGCTTCGCCAGCATCACCAGTGGCGCGCTGGAATCGTCCAACGTCGATCTGAGTGCGGAACTGGTGAATATGATCGTTGCTCAGCGTAACTATCAGTCGAATGCGCAAACCATCAAAACTCAGGACTCCATCCTGAACACGCTGGTTAACCTGCGCTAACGCGCGATAAAACTCGATAGGGCAGCACTATGGATCACGCTATCTACACCGCGATGGGCGCCGCCAGCCAGACGCTGGTTCAGCAGTCGGTCACGTCAAGTAACCTGGCTAACGCCTCCACACCGGGCTTTCGTGCGCAACTTTTAGCGATGCGTGCGGTGCCGGTGGAGGGGCAAAGTCTGGACACCCGCACGCTGGTCACGGCCTCGACGCCGGGCGCAGATATGTCGCAGGGGAAGCTTAACTACACGGGCCGTCCGCTGGATGTGGCCTTACAGCAGGACGGTTTCCTGGCGGTGCAGATGCCTGATGGCACTGAAGCCTATACCCGTAACGGGGATATGCAGGTGTCACCCACTAATCAGCTGACCGTACAAGGTCATCCGGTGATGGGCGACAACGGCCCCATCGAAGTGCCGCCCAACTCGCAGCTGACCATCTCTGCGGACGGCACCATTGCCGTGCTGGAAGCCGGCGCTGACCCGAACACCATGGGTCAGCTCGGTAAACTGAAACTGGTTAAAGCCACCGGCAGTGAAGTGACGCGAGGCGACGACGGCATGTTCCGTCTGACGCCGGAAACGGCACAGGCCCGTGGTAATGCCCTTGCGGCCGATCCGACCATTCACGTTATGCCTGGAACCCTCGAAGGCAGTAACGTGCAGCCGGTCGAAACCATGGTTGACATGATCGCCAACGCCCGTCGCTTTGAGATGCAGATGAAAGTCATCCACAGCGTCGATGAAAATGAACAACGCGCCAATAATCTGCTGTCACTGACCTGATGATGGCAGAGGAGTAACGACATGATCCCATCGCTTTATATCGCGAAAACCGGTCTGGATGCACAGCAGACCAACATGGACGTCATCGCCAATAACCTGGCGAACGTCAGCACCAACGGCTTTAAACGCCAGCGTGCGGTTTTTGAAGATTTGCTGTACCAGACAATCCGCCAGCCGGGTGCGCAGTCGTCTGAACAAACCAACCTGCCTTCCGGTTTGCAGATCGGTACTGGTGTTCGCCCTGTCTCCACTGAACGTCTGTTCTCGCAGGGCAACCTGTCGCAGACCAGCAACAGTAAAGACATCGCTGTAAAAGGTGAGGGCTTCTTCCAGGTCCAGTTGCCTGACGGCACCACCGCCTATACCCGCGATGGTTCATTCCAGGTGGATCAGAACGGTCAGCTGGTGACCTCCAGCGGCTATCAGGTGATCCCTGCGATCACTATTCCGACCAACGCCCTCAGCATGACCGTGGGCCGCGACGGGATCGTCAGCGTCACCCAGCAGGGTCAGACGGCGGCGCAGCAGGTCGGTCAGTTAACACTGAGCACTTTTATCAACAACAGCGGCCTGGAATCCATGGGTGAAAACCTGTACCAGGAAACGCAAAGCTCCGGCGCGCCGACAGAAAGCACGCCGGGCCTGAACGGCGCGGGCCTGTTGTATCAGGGCTATGTTGAAACTTCGAACGTCAACGTGGCGGAAGAGCTGGTCAACATGATCCAGACGCAGCGTGCGTATGAAATCAACAGTAAAGCAGTGTCCACCTCGGACGAAATGCTGCAGAAACTTTCGCAGCTGTAATGTATGAGAGGACGGGGCGTCAGCGCTCCCGTCCGGTACGGTTTCTGATTCCTGTCAGGTCGATTTTTTTAAGGCGATAACTGTGGTGACCAAAAAAATAACGTCGGTAAAGACTTCTCTTGTAAACCGACCAGGCAAGCTGGCGCTGCCGCTGTTAGTGACGTTACTGGCGAACGGTTGTGCGTATTTCCCGCACACCCCGCTGGTGCCAGGCACGACCACAGCGACCCCTGCGCCCGCCGCACCGCCGGTTCCTAACGGTTCGATTTTCCAGTCAGTTCAGCCGATGAACTATGGTTATCAGCCTTTGTTCGAAGACCGTCGTCCGCGCAATATCGGCGATACCCTGACCATTGTGTTGCAGGAAAACGTCAGTGCGAGCAAAAGCTCCTCGGCCAACGCCAGCCGCAACGGGTCAACCAAGTTTGGCTTTGACACCACCCCGCGCTACCTGGAAGGGCTGTTCGGCAACTCCCGCGCTGCGGTGGATACCTCCGGCGATAACACCTTCGCGGGCAAAGGTGGCGCAGCCGCCAATAACAGTTTCACCGGGACATTAACCGTCACGGTCAGCGAAGTGCTGGCGAACGGCAACCTGAAGGTGGTCGGTGAGAAACAAATCGAGATTAATCAGGGCACCGAATTCATCCGGTTCTCCGGTGTGGTCAACCCGCGCACCATCAGCGGTGCCAATGCGGTGGTCTCCACACAGGTGGCCGATGCGCGTATCGAGTACGTAGGGAATGGCTACATCAACGAAGCGCAGAACATGGGCTGGTTGCAGCGGTTCTTCTTAAACTTATCGCCGTTATAACGAGGCAATCATGCGAAAAATTCTTTCCGGTATCTTCTGTCTGGCGATGTCCGCCCTGGTGATACTGCCCGCATCCGCCGATCGTATTCGTGATTTGACCACGGTACAGGGCGTGCGTGATAACGCCCTGATCGGCTATGGTCTGGTCGTCGGCCTCGATGGTACGGGTGACCAGACCACGCAGACGCCGTTCACTACGCAAACGCTGACCAACATGCTATCCCAGCTTGGGATCACCGTGCCTGCAGGCACTAACATGCAGCTGAAAAACGTTGCCGCGGTGATGGTAACCGCCAAGATGCCACCGTTCTCCCGCGCCGGTCAGGCCATCGACGTGGTGGTGTCCTCCATGGGTAACGCCAAAAGTATTCGCGGCGGCACCCTGCTGATGACCCCGATGAAAGGGGTTGATAATCAGGTTTACGCGCTGGCGCAGGGTAACGTGCTGGTCGGCGGTGCCGGGGCGTCTGCCGGTGGCAGCAGCGTGACGGTCAATCAGGTGTCCGGCGGACGTATCACCGGTGGCGCGACTATCGAACGCGAACTGCCAAGCACCTTCGGCACCGAAGGCGTGATCAGCCTGCAACTCAACGACGAAGACTTTAACCTTGCCCAGCAGGTCAGTGATGCGATCAACCGTCAGGGCATGGGTGTGGCCTCCGCGCTGGATTCGCGCAACATTCAGGTTGTGGTGCCGCGCGGTAATGTTTCACAGGTGCGCATTCTGGCGCAGATTCAGAACATTGAAGTGAACGTCGGGCCGATGGATGCAAAAGTCATCATTAACTCCCGTACCGGCTCGGTAGTCATGAACCGTGACGTGACGCTGGACAGCTGCGCAGTGGCGCAGGGCAATCTCTCGGTGGTGGTCGATCGCCAGAACGATGTCAGCCAGCCCAACACGCCGTTCGGTGGCGGTCAGACGGTGGTGACGCCTAACACCAATATCTCCGTGCGTCAGTCGGGCGGGTCGATCCAGCAGGTGCGCTCCAGTGCCAGCCTGAACAACGTTGTCCGTACGCTGAACGCCTTAGGCGCGACGCCTATCGATCTGATGTCTATTTTGCAGGCCATGAAAACAGCCGGCTGCCTGCGCGCTGATTTGGAAATTATCTGATGAGCGATCTGATGTCGATGTCCGGGGCGGCGTATGACACGCAGTCCCTCAACAAACTGAAGCGGGATGTGTCACTGGATCCGCAGGCGCACATCAAGGAAGTGGCGAAACAGTTTGAAGGCGTGTTCGTGCAGATGATGCTTAAAAGCATGCGTCAGGCGCTGCCGGAAGGCGGGTTGCTGAGCAACGAACAAACCAAACTTTATACATCGATGTACGATCAACAAATTGCACAGGATATGTCCAACAAAGGATTGGGCATGGCGGACATGATGGTCGAACAACTGACCGGCGGCACTAAACAGCCGTCGGAACTGGCGGGGACTGTGCCGATGGCGCTGGACAACGAGGTGCTGAAAACGCTGCCGCTTCAGGCGATGGAACAGTATCTGCGTAAAGCCATCCCGACGGCACCGGATCGCACCACCGGCGGTGCGCCGCTGTCGCAGGACAGCGGCCAGTTCGTGTCCAGCCTGAGCATTCCGGCGCAGGTTGCCAGTAAAGACAGTGGGATCCCGCATCAGCTGATTATGGCGCAGGCCGCATTGGAATCCGGCTGGGGACAGCGCGAAATTCCGACCAGCGACGGCAAGCGCAGCTTCAACCTGTTTGGTATCAAGGCGGGCAGCAGCTGGGACGGCCCGACCACCAATATCACTACCACCGAATATGCCAACGGCGTGGCCAAAAAAGTCCAGGCCAGTTTCCGCGTGTACGGCTCGTATGTCGAAGCCATCAGCGATTACATCAAACTCCTCACCAACAACCCGCGCTATGCGCAGGTGGCCTCGGCCAGCACGCCGGAACAGGCGGCACACGCGCTGCAAAAAGCGGGTTATGCCACAGACCCGAATTACGCCGACAAACTGGTGAGTGTTATCCAGAAAATCAAAGGCGCGGGCGAGCAGGCGGTGAAAGCCTACAGTCATGATCTCAAAGATATTTTCTGATATGCACGTTCTAAATGGCAACCTCCTCTCAGGCTTTAAAAAAGTTTGAAAGCGGTTGCCATTTTTTTCTCAAGTTTTCATCTGTCAGGCCGATAACCAGATCAATATGGGAAAAGGGCCAGACCCCGACCCGACCCCTTTACTTATCCGGCGGTAAACTTTTACACCGGCAGCCAGAAGGTCACTCATGTCCAGTAGCTTAATCAACACCGCAATGAGCGGACTGAACGCAGCGCAGGCCGCGCTCAGCACCGTCGGAAACAACATCGCTAACGTCAGCGTCGCCGGGTACAACCGTCAGACAACGATCATCAATCAGAGCAATGGCACGGCGACGGGTGCGGGTTACATCGGTAACGGCGTAACGGTCACTGGCGTGAATCGTGAATACAACTCCTTTGTGGTCAAACAGTTGCTGGGCTCCAGCGCAACCAGCAGCGCGTTATCCACCCAGCTCGACCAGGCCAGTTCCATCGATGATTTACTGGGCGACAGTTCCACCGGTATTGATGCGACTATGGCCACCTTCTTTAAAGGCCTGCAAACCCTCACCAGCAACGCCAGCGACAGCGCCGCGCGTCAGGCTGTGTTGGGCGAAGCGCAGGGCTTAACCGCACAGTTCAACAGTTCGGCAAAATACCTGAATGACATGAATACGGCGGTGAATCAGCAGATCACGCAGAACGTTGATCAGATCAACACCTACGCGTCGCAGATTGCCAAACTCAACAGCCAGATCACCGCCACACGCGGCAGCACCGGTCAGGAGCCTAATGCGTTGCTCGATCAGCGCGATCAGCTGGTCAGCCAACTCAACGACATCAGCGGTGTGGTCGTAACCCAGCAGGATGGCGACACCTATAACGTCTCCTTTGCCAACGGCGTGCCATTGGTTAACGGCGGCAATGCCAAAACGGTGGTAGCGATGGCCTCCAGTGCCGATCCTACCAAGCTGACCGTGGGCATGACTCAGTCAGATGGCAGCGTGACAGAACTTCAGGAAAGCCGCCTGACCACCGGTTCACTTGGCGGCACGCTGGCGTTTCGTAAAGACAACCTCGAGCCTGCCATCAATCAGCTGGGCCAGCTGGCGCTGAGCATGGCGGACAGTTTCAACACCACCAATAAAGGCGGTTTTGACCTCAACGGCGACGCCGGGACCGACTTTTTCACCTTCACCGGCGCGACCACCGTCGGCGACACAAAGAACACCGGTACAGCGGATGTCAGCGTGGCGTACACCGACACCACAGCGGTCAAGGCCAGTGATTACACCATGGCCTACAACGGGACCAGCTGGGATGTGACCCGCGTATCTGACGGTGCAAAAATCAGCCCGACGGCCGGGACGGATGCCAGCGGCAACGCGACCCTGAACTTCGACGGTCTGGCCGTTTCTGTCACCGGAACGCCTTCGACCAAAGACAGCTTTACGCTCAAAACCGTCAGCAACGTGGCGGGCAGCCTGAACGTTGCGATCAGCGATTCATCACTGATTGCCGCCGCAGGCGCGTCAGACAGCGGCGTAAGCGACAACACCAATGCGCAGAAATTGCTGAACCTGCAAACCGCCAAACTGGTGGAAGGCAAATCCACCCTGACCGGCGCTTATGCCAGCCTGGTGAGCAACGTGGGCAATCAGGTCAGTACGCTGACCACCACCAGCACAGCGCAGGCCAACATTGTGACGCAGCTGACCGCGCAACAGCAGTCCATCTCCGGGGTTAACCTCGATGAGGAATACGGCGATCTGCAACGTTACCAGCAATATTATCTGGCGAACGCGCAGGTTGTGCAGACGGCTTCGACGATTTTCGACGCGATCATCAACCTTCGTTAATACCTGATAAACACGTACCGGGTATTGAGAAAGTCTACTTCGAACTGATAAGGAACTGATGCCATGCGCCTTAGTACCAATATGATTTACACACAAAATATGGATGCGGTGCTGGATGGTCAGAACCGTTTTCAGGCAACAGGTTTGCAGCTTTCGACCGGTTCCAAAGTCAGCAAGCCCTCGGACGACCCGCTGGCGGCGTCTCAGGCGGTGCTGGTTCGTCAGGCATCCGCTCAGAACAGCCAGTATTCTGTGGCACGTACTTTCGCCAATCAGAGCATGAGTCAGGAAGAGTCAATCCTCTCAAGCGTGACGTCTTCCATTCAGGATGCGCAAACGCTGATCGTTCAGGCCGGTGACGGTTCACTGAGTGACGATGACCGTTCTTCACTGGCGACCAAGCTGGAAAGCCTGAAGTCTCAGATTCTGAACATGGCGAACAGTACTGACGGTAATGGTCGCTATATTTTTGCCGGTTACAAAAGCGATACCGCACCCTTTACACAAGATCCGACCACGGGTGATGTGACCTACGTTGGCGGCACCACTGAGATTTCTCAGCAGGTTGACGCCAGCCGCACCATGACCATCAACCACACCGGCAACGAAGTTTTCCAGACCCTGACCGGTGATGCGAAAGCGGAACCCAACGGCGACCCCAGCGAGCCCGATATCTTCAAAACCATTGATGGTGCGCTGAAAGCCCTGAAAACGCCGTCTGCGGATTACACGAGCGATACCGAATACACTGACGCGATCGACAAAGCCAACCGTGGCCTGAGCAACTCGCTCAACAACGTGCTGTCTGTGCGTTCTGAACTGGGTACGCAGATGAGTGAACTGGATACGCTGGACACGCTCGGTGATAACCGTGAAGTGACCAACGCCAGCAAGCTGAGTAACTTAGTTGACACCGACTGGACGTCAGCGATTTCGACCTACACGCTGCAACAGGTAGCGCTTCAGGCTTCTTACAAGACTTATAGCGCTATGCAGGGTATGTCACTGTTCCAGATGAATTCGTGATCCCTACTGCGCGTCGTTGCGTAAGACTTCTCTTCTTCGTTATCGACTGCATACCGGCTTTGAAAGCGGGTATGCAGGCCTTTTTCTGACAGTACTTAAACCGGGTACTTTCAGCTTTGTATGTCGTCTTTCTAAGGTTGGACGACATACATTTTTTCCCTTCCCCGTCATATTTCGTACTGGCTCAGCGTTGGCTTCCTTCGCGAACCCCGGTCACATACTTAATGTATGCTCCCGGGGATTCGCTCAGTTGCCGCCATGATCCCGCACGAACTATTTAGGGGAAGATGAGTACGTTTTTTAATGACCAAACATGGCGAGAAGGACGGGGAACAGGAAAGGGGCAAGCAGGGAAGTGATGATCCCGCAAATCACCAGCGCCAGTGAACTGAACGCGCCTTCCTGATAATCCATTTCGGCGCAGCGTGCTGTGCCGAGTGCGTGTGAGGCGGTACCCATCGCCAGACCGCGTGAGGCTTTAGTGGTGATCTTAAGCAAATTCAAAATACTGTGACCAAACACTGCGCCGAGAATACCCACAAATATCACACACACTGCGCTTATCGCCGGAATGCCGTTAATAGATTGCGCTGTCGCCATCGCAATCGGTGTAGTGACGGATTTCGGTAAGACCGAGGCGGCAATCTGCGGCGTTGCGCCCATCCATAATGCAATCGCCGTCCCGGTGACCATCGCCACTACGCTGCCGATAAAACAGATACTGATGATGGACTTCCATCGCGCGCGAATCTGATGGAGTTGCTCGTACAGCGGGAAGGCGAGTGCAACGACGGCAGGTTGCAGCAGGTCGTTAAGGATTTTGCTGCCCGCGAAATAACGCGCGTAGGGAATGTTGGTCACCAGCAGCAGGGGAATGATCACGACCATCGACATCAGTAGCGGATTGAGCAGCGGCATTTTCAGCCTGATGGCCAGTTTGCGGGTGGCGAAAAAGACCAGCAACGTCAGCGGCAGTGACCACAGAATATCAATCATTTTTATCCTCCGCATTGTCCTTTATGGTGCCGCGATCTCCGTGAATATAGTGGGAACAATACCCCACCACCAGCAGCACAATCAGTGTACTGACCAGGCAAGACACCACCAGTGGGCCAAACTGCGTGCGCAATTGTTCGTAGTAATTCATCACACCGACGCCGATCGGCACAAACAGTAAGGCCATGTAGCGGATCAGTACGTTGCAGCCGGGTTTAACCCATTTAAACGGCAGAATTTGCGTTGAGAGCAGGCAAAACAGAATCAGCATCCCGATGATGCTGCCGGGGATAGTGAGAGGCAAAAGCGAGGAAATCGCGTTACCGGCGAATAAACACAGATAAATTAGAATAAACGCCCGAATATATTGAAATGCCAGAGAGGCTGCATTGCTCATGGTGTTTCACCCAGTTGAATGATGCATTCATCATACAATTAAGATGTGATCTACGCCACATTACTCAGTATGAAATTTAGGAATGAAGTGTATTCCATAGGAGGGCGGTTGGCGCGGGGAAAATGATGCAACACCGGGCCTCGGGCGGTGTTTAATTTCAATTTAAACTTCAAAGTCAAAACTGTGAGTTGCTACCCACACTGGCCTTTAAATTCAAGATCAAAACCTTGGGTTGCCACCCAAACTGGCCTTTAAATTCAAGATCAAAACCTTGGGTTGCCATCCATACTGGCCTTTAAATTCAAGATCAAAACCTTGGGTTGCCACCCACACTGGCCTTAAGAGGCGCCTGTCGCCGCGCCTCTTAAGAATCTCCGGCTCTTTAAAACACGCGCCATGCATCCCGGCTCTGTTTCAGCAGCTACAGCTATTGCCGCAAAATCCCGCCGCTGCGCGGTTCCCTCGGGGCGGGTTACAACCCGCGCAAACAGACGCGCGGTTTTCCACCTCTTCCCCGGCGTGATTTCTGAACGCGGCCACAGGTTTTTTAGGTCACAACCTCACCGGCTCGGATCATTTAAAAAAAACAAAATGACGCGATAGGCCCCTTCGCAGCGGGATGGGCAAAGCAAACCGGCGCAGCGGATTAAGCGATCACTGCATGTGAGAAACCGAAACTTCTCCGGGCACTTTTTAGCCGTAGATACCCGGCCTGATATCACATCAAATCCTCAAGGCGTTTATACAATTCCCGGAATACCTTCCGCCGCTGCGCATACACTGCTTGTTTCTCAGCATCTGGCTGATGCACTTGTTCTAGTGCCAGCTCAGGCAGGAATTGCTCAACCGGTTTGCCCGGATTCATTGCAATTTGCGCTAACCTCGCAGCACCCAGCGCAGGCCCTACGTCACCCCCGGTACGGTACTCCAGCGTCTGGCCGCTGATATCTGCCAGCATTTGACGCCAGTAAGGGCTGCGCGCGCCGCCGCCGATTAGCGTAACGCTTTGCGGTTTGAGGCCGGTGGCGTGTAAAACGTCCATTCCGTCGGCGAGGGCGAAACCAACACCTTCAAGTACGGCGCGGGCGATGTCTGCCGGGCCATGCTGGTGGGTCAGGCCGAAAAGAGTACCTTTGGCATTCGGATTGTTGTGCGGTGTGCGTTCACCGGAAAGATACGGCAGGAACCAGACCGGTGAATCCGCAGGTGGCGTATTTTCAGCCAGACTGATCAACTTGCCGACGGAGGCGGTACCGGTGAGGTTTGCGGCCCAGTCGAGACAGGAGGCCGCACTGAGCATTACAGACATCAGATGCCATGTATCTGGCAAAGCATGGCAGAAACTGTGTACCGCTTGCTGAGGATTGCTCAGGAATCCGTCGCTGACCGCGAAGTACACGCCCGATGTGCCAAGCGAGAGCATTGCCTGGCCGGTTTTGTACAGACCGACGCCCACGGCCCCGGCGGCGTTATCGCCACCGCCTGCGATAACCGGGACACAATCCATGCCCCAAAGAGAGGCCAGTTCTGGTAATAGCTGGCCTGTGATTGCATTGCCTTCAAACAACTCTGGCATGTGTTGTCGCGTCAGGCCAGTCGCGGCGAGCAGGCTGTCGCTCCAGTCGCGTTTGGCGACGTCCAGCCACATCGTGCCCGCAGCATCAGACATATCGGTGGCGAAAACGCCAGTCATCAGCCAGCGCAGGTAATCTTTTGGCAGTAATACTTTGTCGATTCTGGCAAACAGCTCATGTTCGTTCTCACGCAGCCACAGCAGTTTCGGTGCGGTAAAACCGGGCATCATCAGATTACCGGTAATATGACGGGAATCGGGCACAGCGGCTTCCAACTGCTGGCACTGGCTAAAACTGCGACCATCGTTCCAGAGGATCGCCGGGCGTAATACGTTTTGCTGTGCATCCAGTAGGGTTGCACCGTGCATCTGACCGGTAATACCGACTGCTTTCACCTGCTTCAAAGAATGTTGCTGCGTGAGAGCTAAAACGGCTTGGTGGGTAGCGTTCCACCAGTCAGCGGGATTTTGTTCAGACCACAAAGGGTGCGGACGGGAAAGGGTTAGCGCCTCACTGTGGCTGGCCACCACCTGACCCTCTTCGCTTAGTAAAATCGCTTTAACGCCAGAGGTGCCGAGATCTATACCGAGATACATACCAGATTCCTTTTTTGAGTAAGGTGCAAACCCATTCCTGAAGTCTTGCAGCAGTAACGCCCTGCCAACCAAAGGCTGACAGGGCGCAAATCACAACGATGTTTTAACCAAACAGATAGCGGTTAACCAGGTTTTCTAAACGTTCCTGTTGGCCGCTTTGATGCTGAGGGTTGATCGCATTTTGCTGCGCCATATTGCTCAGAGATTCCAGTGACATTTTACCCTGCAGGATCTGCTGACCCAACTCAGTGTTCCAGCCTGCGTAGCGCTGCGCAACGTGCTTATCCAGTTCGCGGCTTTCAATCATACGTGCCGCAACTTTCAACGCCAGCGCCATGGTATCCATGCCGCCGATGTGGCCGTAGAACAGGTCGTATTTATCGGTGCTCTGACGACGCACTTTAGAATCAAAGTTCAGGCCACCGGTGGTGAAACCGCCCGCTTTGATGATTTCATACATCACCAGCGCATTTTCTTCCACGCTGTTCGGGAACTGGTCGGTATCCCAGCCGCACTGCGGGTCGCCACGGTTGGCATCGACGGAGCCAAAGATGCCCAGTGCGATAGCGTTGGCAATTTCATGATGGAAGGAGTGACCTGCCAGCGTGGCATGGTTCGCCTCGATGTTTACTTTGATCTCTTTTTCCAGACCGAATTGTTTGAGGAAACCATATACCGTAGCCACATCATAATCGTACTGATGCTTGGTAGGTTCTTGTGGTTTTGGCTCGATCAGTAAAGTGCCCTGAAAACCGATTTTGTGCTTATGCTCGACGACCATTTGCATGAAACGACCCAGCTGTTCGCGTTCCTGACGCAAATCGGTGTTCAGCAAAGTCTCGTAACCTTCACGGCCGCCCCACAGGACGTAGTTCTCGCCGCCCAGTTTCTTGGTGGCGTTCATCGCATTCACGACTTGCGTGGCAGCCCAGCTGTAGATTTCAGGATTAGGATTAGTTGCGGCGCCCGCACCAAAGCGTGGATTTGAGAAGCAGTTTGCCGTGCCCCACAAGAGTTTAACGCCGGTAGTTTCCTGCTTTTGTGCCAGCACATCGGTCATTACGGCCAGATTGTTGACGTATTCTTTCAGTGACGCGCCTTCCGGCGACACATCAACGTCATGGAAACAGTAATACGGCACGTTCAGTTTTTTGAAGAATTCGAAAGCCACGTCGGCTTTGGCCTTAGCCAGTTCCAGTTCGTTACCCGGCTGCTGCCATGGACGTACAAATGCCCCTGGGCCAAACATGTCGTTGCCGTTCCAGCAGAAGGTGTGCCAGTAACAGGCGGCGAAACGCAGATGCTCAGCCATGGTTTTGCCGAGGATCACTTCTTCAGGATTGTAGTGACGAAATGCCAGCGGGTTAGTGCTGTCAGCACCTTCGTAGCGAACTGCATCCAGCTTGTCGAAATATGCGTGCATTGAAAAACTCCTTGAAAACGGGCCCAGCGGGACTGGGAGGCTGAGGCTCTATCTTCGGAGTTGTCTGTTGGTCTAACAATTACGTTATTTCACACTCAATTTAATAGAATTATTAAATGTGCAGTAGATCGCATAATTAACCCTGTTCACCTTGCTTTTCTCTTCATTTTTCGTGATGTCTCGATAATAAAATTACTAATCCTTGTTGAATTACAATCAAACCATGATCCCCATCAAATTTCCGGAAATAAACAAAAAATCATAACGAGGTGATTAAAATCTGCAATTGCCGATTAATTATCCAGCGACAACAATCCCTGTGTCATTTCTGTACGGTTCTCTGTATCTGCCTCTTCTTATTCTTATAAAAGGTCTGAAAAATGAAAATGAATAAAATGATTCTTTCTGCCTGCGCTGCCTTGATATTGTTCAGCCAGGCAGGTGTGGCGAAAGAAATCAAAATAGGTATGGCGATTGATGACTTACGTTTAGAGCGGTGGCAAAAAGACCGTGATATTTTTGTGGCTAAAGCGAAGACGCTGGGTGCAGATGTTTTCGTGCAATCGGCCAACGGCAACGAAGAAACCCAGATGGCGCAGATCGAAAATATGATTAACCGCGGCGTTGATGTGCTGGTGATTATTCCCTACAACGGCGAAGTGCTGAGTAACGTCATTGCCGAGGCCAGGCGCGAAGGCATCAAAGTGCTGGCCTACGACCGCATGATCAACAACGCCGATATCGATTTCTACATCTCCTTTGATAATGAAAAAGTGGGTGAATTACAGGCGCAAAGTCTGGTGGAGCGCGTACCGCAAGGCAATTACTTCCTGATGGGCGGCTCTCCGGTGGATAACAACGCTAAACTGTTCCGCGCCGGGCAGATGAAGGTGTTAAACCCGCTGATCAAAGACGGCAAAATCAAAGTGGTTGGCGATCAGTGGGCCGATGGCTGGTTGCCGGAAAATGCGCTGAAAATTATGGAGAATGCGCTGACCGCTAATAACAATAAGATCGATGCTGTGGTTGCTTCCAATGACGCTACCGCAGGGGGGGCAGTTCAGGCGTTGTCCGCACAGGGTCTTGCGGGCAAAGTGGCTATCTCCGGGCAGGACGCCGATTTGGCAGCCATCAAACGTATCGAAGCGGGTACGCAAACTATGACGGTGTATAAGCCGATCACTAAACTGGCCAATGATGCGGCTGAAATTGCCGTGCAGCTCGGTAAGGGTGAAACGCCAAAATCTAATGCCACTTTAAATAACGGTAAAAAAGAAGTGCCATCGTATTTATTAACCCCAATTTCTGTCGATAAAAATAATATTGAAAGCACGGTTATTGCTGACGGCTTCCATAAAAAAACGGATCTTTAATTTTTCAATATTCTCTATAAAAACAACATGTCTCAATGACATGTTGTTTTTATCAGGATGCATAATATGCCAGAACAACTTGAAAAATCAGCACTGCTGGAAATGCGTAATATCACAAAGAAATTCGGCGCGGTAAAGGCGGTCGATAATATTAGCCTGACGCTGGCCGCCGGCGAGGTATTATCGCTGTGCGGCGAAAATGGCTCGGGGAAATCCACCTTAATGAAAGTGTTGTGCGGTATTTATCCGCAAGGAACTTTTGAGGGCGAGATTTATTTCTCTGGTGAAAGACTGAATGCAAAAGGGATCCGCGATACCGAACAAAAGGGCATTGCGATTATTCATCAGGAACTGGCGCTGGTGAAACAACTGAGCGTGCTGGAAAACATGTTTCTCGGCAATGAATGGGGCAGTTACGGCCTGCTCGATACCGATAAAATGTATCTGCGCTGCCAGCGCATGCTGGCGCAGGTGAAACTGGATATTGACCCGCACACGCTGGTCGGCGATTTAGGCTTAGGCCAGCGCCAGCTGGTTGAGATAGCCAAAGCGCTCAATAAGCAGGTGCGACTGCTGGTATTAGATGAGCCCACAGCCTCGTTGACCGAAACCGAAACCGCCATTCTGCTGGATATTATCCGTGACCTGCGTCATCACGACATCGCCTGTATTTATATTTCCCACAAGCTGACTGAAGTAAAAGCCATTTCAGACAAACTTTGTGTTATCCGCGACGGAAGGCACATCGCCACCTGCAATGCGGCAGGTACGTCAGAGAAGGAGATCATTTCGATGATGGTCGGGCGCGAATTAACCGAACTGTTTCCTCCCCGCGATCGACAGATTGGCGATGAGATTTTGCGTGTCGAGAACCTGACGGCATGGCATCCGGTGAACCGACATATCAGACGGGTGGATAACGCCGGTTTTACCCTACGGCAAGGTGAAGTGCTGGGCGTGGCCGGGCTGGTAGGGGCGGGCAGAACAGAAATGATGGAGTGCCTGTTCGGGGTCTATCCGGGAAAGTGGTCGGGAGATATCTGGCTGCAAGGTAACAAAGTGCAGATAACCGACTGCCGGGATGCCATGCGGCGCGGGCTGGCGATGGTGCCGGAAGACCGCAAGCGTGACGGCATCGTACCGGTCATGGCCGTGGGCAGCAACATTACGCTGGCTGCACTTAGTCAGTTCAGCAGCGGCGGTATTCTTCGTGAGGCGCAGGAGCAATTCACCATTAGTGAATCAGTGAAACAGCTGAAAATTAAAACGCCTTCTTCTGAACTGGCGATTGGTCGTCTGAGCGGCGGCAATCAGCAGAAAGCTATTTTGGCGCGTTGCCTGTTGCTGAAACCTAAAATCCTGATCCTCGATGAGCCAACGCGCGGAATCGACGTCGGAGCGAAGCATGAAATCTACAAACTGATTGGCCAGCTGGCAGCTCAGGGAATGGCTGTCATCGTAATTTCCTCCGAGTTACCTGAAGTGTTGGGGCTCAGCGACCGCGTGGTAGTAATGCACCTCGGGCAGGTTAAAGCCTGTTTGGAGAACAACAATTTGAGTCAGGAACAGGTCATGGAAGCCGCATTGAGGAGTGAATCATATGTCTAAATTTACCCAGCCAGAAACCACCCCCAACTCCGTAAATGCAGGTAAAACGGAGGCCGCATTTTCTCTGCAAAAGCTGAAAAACATTAACCTTCAGGTCTTTGTTATGCTGGCGGCGATTGCGGTAATTATTGTGTTCTTTAGCCTGACGACTGATGGCGCGTATATCAGCGCACGTAATATTTCTAACCTGCTGCGCCAGACGGCGATCACCGGCATTCTGGCCGTTGGCATGGTATTTGTGATCATTTCGGCGGAAATCGATCTGTCCGTGGGCTCGATGATGGGCTTACTGGGCGGCGTGGCGGCGATTTTTGATGTCTGGCTTGGCTGGCCGCTGCCACTGACTATCGCGGTAACGCTGGTACTGGGATTATTGCTCGGCGCGTGGAACGGCTGGTGGGTGGCGTATCGCAAAGTGCCGTCATTTATCGTGACGCTGGCGGGGATGCTGGCTTTTCGCGGGATCCTCATCGGGATCACCAGCGGCACCACAGTGTCACCGACTTCTCCGGCGATGTCGTTAATTGGCCAGAGTTATCTGCCGGATTCTTTTGGATTTGGTATCGGTGCGGTGGCGCTGGCGGCATTCATCGGCTGGCAATGGCGCAGACGTAAACAACGCAGCGCGCTGGGGCTGCCGGTGGCTGCCGCCAAAACGGACGTCACCCGTCAGGCGTTAACCGCTATTGTGGCGCTGGGCGCAATTTACCTGCTCAATGATTACCGTGGTGTCCCGACGCCGGTGTTGATTCTGGTAGCGCTGATGCTGGGCGGGATGTTTATGGCGTCGCGTACGTCGTTTGGTCGTCGTATTTACGCGATTGGCGGCAATATTGAAGCGGCGCGCCTGTCGGGCGTTAACGTCGAGCGCAGCAAGCTGGCGGTGTTTGCCATCAATGGTCTGATGGTGGCGATTGCCGGGCTTATCCTCAGCTCTCGTCTGGGCGCAGGTTCGCCATCGGCCGGTAATATAGCGGAGCTGGATGCTATCGCGGCCTGTGTCATTGGCGGTACCAGCCTCGCTGGCGGAGTTGGCAGCGTCGCTGGCGCGGTAATGGGGGCATTTATTATGGCTTCGCTCGATAACGGCATGAGCATGCTCGATGTGCCGACGTTCTGGCAGTACATCGTAAAAGGGGCGATTTTGCTGCTGGCGGTGTGGATGGATTCAGCCACTAAGCGCCGGACATAATAGCGGCGGGATCCGCGGAATTTTAAGGCACTGGTTCAGTGAAATCTGTGGCACCTCACAGAATCGCAACGCCGTATCCCCAGATCTTACGTCGTTGTGTTATTGAGCAACGCAATGAGCCTTGTTCCTCCGTGCGGAAGGACAAGGCTTTCGTCAATATGATCATCGGTGAGAAACAGGCATGTTTGAAAAACGCTACAGGATTACGCTGCTCTTTAACGCCAATAAAGTCTACGACCGTCAGGTGGTAGAAGGCGTGGGCGAGTATTTGCAGGCCTCACAAAGTGACTGGGATATCTTCATCGAAGAGGATTTTCGTTGTCGCATAGACAACATTAAAGACTGGCTGGGCGATGGTGTTATCGCTGATTTTGACGATCGTGAAATCGAAACCCTGCTCGAAGATCTCAAAGTGCCTATTGTCGGCGTGGGGGGGTCCTATCATCGGGAAGAGGATTATCCCCCGGTTCATTACATCGCCACCGACAACTTTGCGTTGGTGGAAGCGGCCTTTATGCACCTGAAAGAAAAAGGGATTAATCGTTTCGCTTTTTACGGTTTGCCCGATACCGGCGGCAAACGTTGGGCGCAGGAGCGTGAACACGCGTTCAGAACGCTGGTGTCTTCCGAGCAGTATCAGGGCGTAGTGTATCAGGGGATGGAAACCGCGCCGGAAAACTGGCAGCACGCGCAAAACCGGCTGGCCGACTGGGTACAAACCCTGCCGCAGCAAACCGGGATTATCGCGGTGACCGACGCCCGCGCCCGTCACTTATTACAGGTCTGCGAACATCTCAATGTTCCTGTACCGGAAAAGCTCAGCGTAATCGGGATTGATAATGAAGAGCTCACCCGCTATTTGTCGCGTGTGGCGTTATCTTCGGTGGTGCAGGGGACGCGTCAGATGGGCTATCGCGCGGCGAAGTTACTGCATCAGTTGCTTGATCAGCGCGATTTGCCATTGCAACGTATTTTAGTGCCGCCGGTGAAAGTGGTGGAGCGTCGTTCTACCGATTTCCGTTCGCTGCGGGATCCTGCGGTGATTCAGGCAATGCATTACATCCGCTATCACGCCTGCAAGGGCATCAAAGTGGAACAGGTGCTGGATGCGATCGGCATGTCACGATCCAATCTTGAAAAACGTTTTAAAGATGAAACCGGCCAGACTATCCACGGCGTAATCCATGAAGAAAAGCTCGACCGCGCCCGAAACCTGCTGGCGGCGACGTCGATCTCGATTAATGAGATTTCACAAATGTGCGGCTATCCGTCCCTGCAATACTTCTATTCGGTATTCAGGAAAGGCTACGAAATGACACCGAAAGAATATCGTAGCATTCATGGCGAAGGGGTGTATCAGGACAGCTGAGGTGAGCAGCCCGCGTTGAAGAAATGCCCTGCCCAATGTTGAGCAGGGCAAACCTGTTAAGGTTCCACGACTTTCTGATAACCAATCAGCATCAGTGTCGGTGTTTTTCCGCTTTCTTTGGAATTTACGGTAATGGTACGGCCGTTACGTTCACCGCCAATATAATAGGCGACTTCGGTTTTCCGGCAGTTAATGCTGCGCGGACGGCTTTATCAACGTCAACATAACGGAACTGTTGAATGTCATCCATATAAATACTGCCATCGGCGGCCAGCGCTGCATGAGGCATTAGCGCAAACGAACCAGTTAACAGCGCCAGTGAACACAAGGTATATTTCATGTTGAATATCCTTCAGGTAATCTCATAGGAAACGTCGTGAATATATATGTGAAGAAAAAGCCAATCACTTCTTAATATTAAGTAACCATTCCGTTAATGAAATATTTCCTTGCCCTGTGGTGGATAGCAGGGCGGCGGAAGCAGATTTCAGGCGCGGTGAGGTTATTGACTGGTTTTCATGGGTAATCATTGTTATTTGATAAACAGCCTGAGAGATACTCAAGTCCATCTCAATTAAAGGATGTGAGTTATTTTAGGCTGATAAAATGCGGAAGGGTGAGAACGGGGATAGATAAAAGCCCGACGCTGAATAAACGTCGGGGCATAAAAATACGCTTTTTAAAAAAATATATTTTATAGCGTGATAATAAACTGTTTTTGACCGTGCTCCGGCGTAATCACCATACCTTGCGCATTCTTCGACGCGGTTGCCATATCGCAATGCGCCACGTGATGAAGGTTACGCAGGCACATCGTCCAGTCAGTGGCCTGCCCTTCGCTGGTCAGCGTCAGCGTATTACCACTACGTTGAACGTTCAGAGTAAAGACCACGTTGCCTTGCAGATCGGTAATCTGACTTTCGGCAATCGCGCCGTCTTCCAGCTCGAACAGATGGAATTGCGGACCGTCACTGTAGTCGTAATCAGGCTTCTGATCGTTGCTGCCCATCGCCAGTAGGGTGTTCGGGCGCACATACAGCGGCAGGCTGTTGAAGCCATGTTGCTGACGGTGCCAGCGCGAACCTTCCGCCACGTCATTATTCAGCAGATGCGTCCAGCGGCCCTGCGGCAGATAGAAATCAACATCCCCTTCTTCGCTGAACACTGGTGCAACCAGTACGTCGTCGCCGAGCATGTACTGACGATCCAGGTAATCACATGCCGGATCTTCCGGGAACTCCAGCATCATGGCGCGCATTACCGGCGTACCCTGGCTGGCGGCCTGCGCGGACGCAGGATAGAGGTACGGCATCAGGCGGCATTTAAGCTGCGTAAACTGACGTACCACGTCGCAGGCTTCGTCGTCGTATACCCAGGGTACACGATAGGATTTGCTGCCGTGCAGACGGCTATGGCTTGAGAGCAGGCCGAAGGCGCACCAGCGTTTGTAGATATGCGCTGGTGCAGTATTTTCGAATCCGCCGATGTCATGGCTCCAGAAACCAAAGCCGGACAGACCAATGGAAAGGCCGCCGCGCAGGCTTTCCGCCATCGATTCGTAGGTGGCGTAGCAGTCGCCGCCCCAGTGAACCGGGAATTGCTGAGCGCCTACCGAGGCCGAACGTGCAAACAGAACGGCTTCGGATGCGCCAAGTTTGTCCTGTAACGTTTCGTATACCAGCTTGTTATATACAAAAGCATAGTGGTTGTGCATTTTCTGCGGGTCGCAGCCATCGTGCCAGATAACGTCAGTTGGAATTCGCTCACCGAAATCGGTTTTAAAGCAGTCGACGCCCATATCTACTAAGCGTTTCAGGTGTCCGGCATACCAGGCACTGGCCTCAGGGTTGGTGAAATCAACGATGCCCATTCCGGCCTGCCATTTGTCCCATTGCCAGACGCGGCCATCGGGGCGTTTGAGCAAATAACCTTTCTCTTTGCCTTCGTGGAACAGCGGCGATTTCTGGCCGATATACGGGTTAATCCACACGCAGATCTTCAAACCGCGCGCTTTCAGACGTTGCAGCATGTCTTGCGGATCGGGGAAGGTGGCCGGATCCCATTCGAAATCACACCACTGAAAAGCTTTCATCCAGAAACAGTCGAAATGGAAAACGTGCAGCGGCAACTGGCGGTCGGCCATACCGTCGATGAAGCTGTTGACCGTGGCTTCGTCATAATTGGTGGTGAAGGACGTGGTCAGCCACAGACCGAATGACCAGGCTGGCGGCAGCGCAGGGCGGCCGGTCAGGCGGGTGTAACGATCAAGGACTTTTTTCGGCGTCGGGCCATCAATGACGAAATACTCAAGGTATTCGCCTTCCACGCTGAATTGAACTTTTGAGACTTTTTCAGAGCCGACCTCAAAAGACACACATTCCGGATGATTCACCAGCACGCCGTAGCCACGGTTAGTCAGGTAGAACGGAATGTTTTTATAAGATTGCTCGGTGCTGGTACCACCATCGCGGTTCCAGGTTTCGACAGTCTGACCATTTTTGACCAGCGCGGTGAAGCGTTCGCCGAGGCCATAAACGGTTTCACCGACGCCCAGATCCAGCCGCTCCATCATGTAGGTCTTCTGGCTGTTGCCGTCCTGCACGTAACCGTTAGATTTCGCCACGCTGCCGGTAATGCGGCGGCCATTGCGCAGGAAATCCAGAGTCCAGTTGTTGCCTTTGGTGACGCGCACCGACAAATCGCCGCTGTGTAATGCAGCAAAGTCGTCGTTGTCTTCAAAGTGCAATTCATGTTGTTCAGACTCGATCAACGGGTAGTGCGGACCTCTGTCCCTTTCACCGTCGAAGTGCGTAATGCGTACGCCAATCACGCCACTTTGCGGCGAGAAGAAACGCAGCGTAAACAGCGGCGAATCCAGCTGGCTGGCGCGTTCCGACGCGTCTTTCGGCGCGGCGTAAATTACCATCTCGTTTCCTGATCTTTGCACTTCAAACACCTGGAGCGGGTGAGTGAGTGTCAGACCGTCCTGGATCAACCAGTTACCATCACTTATTTTCAAGGTGTTACCCTCCTTTTAAACTTCATCCAGATGAAATTTATTTCATAAATTCTTGCTGATTGCGGCGGATGCCCTGTGACACTTCATCGATGATGCGGCGCAGCAGCGGGGTGCGCAGAATGTAGAAGCGTTTACAGATGATGGCGCTCAGCAGGTAGCAGACCGCCGGAACAAGGGTAAACAGCGCCACAATGCTGGTCATGGTGGCGGCATTTTGCGTGGCGGCACCGGACTGATAACCGGAACCGGCCAGCATCCAGCCGATCATTGCGCCTGCCAGAGCCAGACCGAGTTTCAGGACGAACAGGGTGCCCGCGAAGCTGATGCCGGTCAGGCGTTTACCATCATTCCATTCGCCGTAATCGACGGTGTCAGACATCATTACCCACTGAATGGGGGTGACGAGCTGATGCAGGACACCGATAACGAAGATAAAGATGAACATCAGCACGCTGCCATTTACCGGCAGGAAGAACATGCACAGGCTGAGGACGGCCAGTATGGCGTTAGTCCACCAGAAGACGCTGACTTTACATTTCCAGTCGGTCAGGGGTTTTGCCAGCGCACTGCCGAACAGGTTGCCGACGGAGTACACACCGAGGAACCAGGCGAAAAGCACCGGATTACCCAGAATATAGGTGACGTAATACATCATCGCGCCGCCGCGAACGGCGACAGCCATAATATTGAGAATGGTCAGCAGGCCGACGATACGCCACTGGTCGTTATGCCAGATGTCACGCAGGTCTTCGCGCATGGTACCGGTCGGTTTGCCCGGATCGATACGTTCTTTGGTGGTGGCAAAGCAAATCGCCAGCATCACCGCTGCGACAATCGCCAGCACGGCGATCCCGCCCTGATAGCCAAGCGCCTGATTGCCCTTCCCGATGAAGTTCACCAGCGGCATCATCAGTACGGTACTCAGCATGCCGCCCGCGGTGGCCAGCACGAAGCGGTAGGATTGCAGGGAGATACGTTGTTCCGGGTTATTGGTGATCACCCCGCCAAGAGCACAGTACGGGATATTGACCACGGTATACATCAGGGTCAGCAGCGTATAGGTGATGGCGGCATAAATCATTTTACCGGTCATGCTCAGTTCAGGCGTGGTGTAGGTGAACACGCAGACAATGCCGAACGGGATGGCACCGAAGAGCACATAGGGGCGGAATTTCCCCCAACGGGTACGGGTCCGGTCAGCGAGTAATCCCATGCACGGGTCAGAGACAGCGTCCAGTGCGCGCGCCAGCAGGAACATAGTGCCAACGTAGCCGGCCGGGATACCGAAAATATCGGTATAGAAAAACATCATGTACAACATGACATTATCAAAAATGATATGACTGGCGGCATCGCCTAATCCATAACCAATCTTTTCCTTGACTGAAAGGATTTCTGTACTCATTGCTTCATTGTCCATATGAAAAGGGAGAGTACGTTTTTAAAGGTTGTCGGCGGGAAGGGCTATTGAGATTTTTGCTTCTGAATTTATGTTTCTTTATTTCTGTGATCGCAGGGGGCAAACGGCGGAAAGTTGAGCGGGGAAAAGGGTGAAAAAACCTCCCGTTGCCGGGAGGTTTACGCAATTACTTTTTATATTTCGCTTCCAGCGTGGCAAACCACGGGGCGGTGAAATCTTCAGATTTGCCCCAGCCTGGAATAATTTTGCTCAGGCCGGTCACGTTGATACCGTCCGGCTGGCTGAGCAGCAGAGACTGCGGGATGGTCTGCGCCGGGAACTCGTAGGTCGCAGGGGTTTTCTCACCGGCAATTTTCAGCGCCACGATGCGCAGGTTTACCGCACCAATCAGCTGCGTATCCACCGCGGCGGTCATCTGCCACGGGCTGCCTTTTTCGCGCATCAGCTGCAGATCCTGATTTGAAACGTCGATGCTGTAGAGTTTGATTTCAGTACGACCATTCTCTTTCAGCGCTTTATACGCGCCCTGACTGAAAGCATCCCATGCGCCCCAGATCGCGTCGATCTGCCCCTTAGGGTATTTCGCTAAAATTGCACCGACTTTATTGGCCGTATCGCCCTGCACATCAGAAGAGACCGCGCCGATAGATTCGAGCTGATGAATGCCAGGATTCTCTTTGAGGATCGCTTCGTAGGTTTTCTGACGGCGCTCCATTGGCGGGAAACCGGCCACCCACAGCTTGACGATGTTGGCTTTACCATTGAAATCTTTGACTAATTGCCCGACGGACGCTTTTGCCAGAGACGCATCGTCCTGACGGGTGACGGTCACGCCAGGAATATTTTCCGGCACGTCGGTATCAAATGCTGACACCGCGATGCCCGCTGCGGCGATACGTTTGACCAGCGCTTCAGAATACGGGCCGCGACCCTGCGAGAGAATGATACCGTCGTATTTCTGGCTGATAGCCTGATTAACGAAATCCTGGAATTTCGCATCGTCACCGTTGCTCAGAAACGTATCCACTTTAAAGCCGAGGGCACGACCCTGTTTGATCGCACCGGCCAGAAACTGAGTGGTGTTATCGTCCGAACCCAGGTTACGCACAATGGCGATACGCACCGGACCGTTATGTTGAGCAATCGCCGCCGGAACAGGCGCTGGCGTGGTATCAGCGGCAAATGCCGGAAGCGCTGAGAACAGGCTGAGTGCCAGCAGGGATGCGGATATTTTTTTCATTATTTAACAACTCCGTCGGTGCGATGTCTGCTTGCGGCAGGGAAAATATCTGGTGTCATTTCGGTATGCAATTAGGCATTCCAGAGTGAGGATGTACAGAAGTCTGTCTGTCCGGACGTCTATTCTGTCGAAGCAGTCTACCGGTATGTTAAGAAGGAGGGAATGCTTTGTTGTTATTATATTTCAGCGCGGCGTTATTCCTGTTGGTTATAGGTGAAAGCTACTGAGTGAGCAAAATCAGTCACATGGCCTAGACTAAAAGCACACACCTAAAAAGATGCCACCGGAGGAAGCCCTATGACTTATCCTTTCCGCGACACCTTACTGCCCGTTCTCGCACTGGCCCTGCTGGCCGGTAACGCCAACGCGGCACCGAAAGCCCCCATCTCCCCGATTTCAGCGCGTGCGGATGTCACCGAACTTGCCACCGGGCTGGAAAACCCGTGGTCGCTGGCATTTCTGCCGGAGAATGGCGGCGCACTGATCACCGAACGCAGCGGTCAGCTGCGTCTGTGGCAGCCTGGGGGTGGACTGTCGCAACCGCTCAAAGGCGTGCCGCGTGTGTGGGTCGCAGGACAGGCGGGTTTGTGGGATGTGCGTTTATCCCCCGATTTCACCCAAAACCGCCGTGTCTATCTGAGCTTCGCCCAGCCAGGTGAGAAGGGTGAACCTCATGCGGCGCTGGGCTATGGAACGCTTTCGGCGGATAACCAGTCACTTGAAGATTTCAAAGTTGTCTTCGTTCAACAACCGGCGCTGAGCAGTGGTATCAATCTTGGCGGGCGAATTGCCTTCGATAAGAAGGGCAATATTTTCATGTCCACCGGCGATAATAATCAGCGTATCAATGCGCAGCATCTTAACCAGTTGCAGGGCAAGATTTTGCGTCTGACGCCTGAGGGTGGGGTGCCGCAGGACAATCCGTTTGTGAAGGATAAGAGTGCTAAACCGGAGATCTGGACTTACGGTAACCGCAATCCGCAGGGTCTGGCGATCAATCCGTGGACCGGTGCCCTGTGGGAATCTGAGCACGGTCCGCGCGGTGGCGATGAAGTGAATCTGCCGCAGCCGGGTAAAAATTACGGCTGGCCACTGGCGACGTTTGGTATTAATTATTCCGGGCAGCCGATCCCTGAAGCCAAAGGCACCACGCTTGCCGGGACTGTAGATCCGATTTATTACTGGGAAGTGTCACCGGCGCTGAGCGGGATGGCGTTTTACAACGCCGAACGTTTCCCACAGTGGAAACATTCGCTGTTTATCGGCGCGCTGGCGGGAGAATCGCTGATCCGCCTGACGGTGGACGGCGATAAAGTGACCGGCGAAGAGCGTCTGCTGACAGACAGAAAAGAGCGCATCCGCGAAGTGCAGACCGGGCCGGACGGTTTTGTCTATGTATTGACCGATGAGAAAGACGGCAAACTGCTGAAGGTTTCCCCGCAGCAATAAATGAAAAAGGCGGGTCATAAGACCCGCCGGAAACGAATGAAAAATGTCAAAAACGGTGAAAACAGTCAGATCGTAAAGACGCCTTGAAATCATCCCTGATGGCGCGGACGCTTTCCCCTTCTGCCTGTCTTCACCGCCGAGGATGTCTATAACGCGCCTTAACTCAGCGGGATCATCACACGTTTCTGGAACGCAGGACGTTGCGTCAGTTGCTGATACCAGCGCTCGATATTCGGGTGCGACTGACGTTTGATGTCCAGTGAATACCAGGAATAGGCGTAAATCCCCAGTGGAATATCGCCGATCCCGAACTCTTCGCCGGAAAGCCATTTCTGCTTCGCCAGCACTGCATCAGCAATCGCCCAATACTTCTCGAAGGTTTCCATTCCGCTGGCCACCAGCGCCATATCGCGCTCGGGTTCAGGAATGCGCACCAGCGTCTGATAAACCTGACGATACGGCGTGACCAGCGAATTACTTGCCCAGTCCAGCCATTTATCGGCACTGGCACGTTGCTGGGCACTGGCTGGCCAGAACTGCTCTTTGCCCGAGCGTTCTGCCAGATAACGTAAAATGGCGTTCGATTCCCACAGGACGAAATCATCTTCCTGCAGGCAGGGCACCAGCCCGTTCGGATTTAGCGAAAGATAAATCGGGTCTTTGTTTTTGCCATACGCGCCGCCCGCGTTGATGACTTCATACACCTGACTCAGTTCATCGAGCATCCACAGTACTTTTTTGACGTTAGTCGAGTTTTCACGGCCCCACACGGTGATCATTCAGAACCCCTTGTTTTAATAGAGAAAGATTGATTATTGTGATGATGACTGTTTAAGACTATAAGCCACGGAGCAAAATTAAGCGAAGCGAAAAAAGAATCGCTCAGCGGCGGCGCAGGGCTGTCGCTGAGCGTGGAACAGGACGGATTAGCGCTGTAGTTTTTGCGCTTTAAACAATGACCAGACGCTGAGCAGCGCGACGACCATCAGGTAATAGCCCGGTGCCAGACTGCTGCCGGTGGCGGAAATCAGCAGCGTACAAATGAACGGTGCGAAACCGCCGAACACCGTCACCGCAACGTTGTAGCTGATTGCCATACCGCTGGCGCGGGTGGTTATCGGGAACAAGTCCGCCATCATCGACGGCACCGCGGAGAAATATACCGATTTCAGCAACGCCAGCCAGCTGATAAGCAGCAGCAACGACAGCGCCGAGGTGTATTCGAGCATCAGCCAGAATGCCGGATAGATGGTGATCAGCATCAGCACCAGCGAGCCCCACATCAGCGGCAGACGCCCCCACTTTTTCTGCCCATAATCCCATCAGCGGCGTCACCACCGTCAGGATAATCCCGGCGGAGAGCGTGGCGGTAAAGCCCGCTGAGGCCGGTAACAGCAGCGTTTTGGTGGCATAGGTCGGCACGTAATTCAGCATGTAGTTGATGGCAGTTGAAACCACCATCAGACCGATGGCGATAAAGAACAGACCTTTCTGCGCCCTCACGATTTCTTTCAGCGGCGACGCCGTTTTCTCGGCGGTGCGGAAGCTTTCGGACTCTTTAATATGGCGGCGGATATATAAACCGACAGGGCCAATCAGCAAGCCGAAGATAAACGGAATGCGCCATCCCCAGTCCTGAAGTTGTGCTTCTGTGAGCAGAGCCGATAAGCCAAGACCAAACGCCGACGCTAGCAGCGTACTCGCGCCCTGCGTGGCGAACTGCCAGCTGGCGATAAAAGCTTTGCGCTCCGGGAAATGTTCCACCAGAAACGCCGTGGAGCTGCCGAATTCACCGCCTGCGGAGAAGCCCTGAATCAGGCGTGCGGCGAGGATCAGCAGAGGGGCTGCCATTCCGATGGTGCCATACGATGGCGTGACCACAATAATCAGGCCGCCGAGCATCATCAGGCTGATGGACATCAGCAGTGACGCTTTCCGCCCATGTTTATCGGCATAAGCGCCCAGCACAATTGCGCCCAGCGGGCGGATCAGGAAAGAGACGCCGAAGCTGCCGAAGGTCAGTAACAGCGACACGGTCGGGTCAGAGGTGGGGAAATAGGCGTGGGCGATATAGCTGGCGAAGAAGCCATAAATCGCGATATCGAACCATTCCAGCGCGTTACCGATACAGGTCGCGAACAGCGTTTTCATCAGGTTAGGCTTTTCAGCCGTGCTGTTGACCGGCGTTGAAGATGCAGTTATCTGGCTCATTGAACCGCTCCGGCTGGCGCGCTTTGGTGTACGTGATGTTGACCGAGCAGGGCGGCCCCCTGTTCGCCGAGATCCCATAACAGATGGGTCATGATCGCCAGCCCTTCGCGGGCGACCGAAATCAGCATATGTTCATTGACGCCGTGCTGGCCGCAGGCGGGATACGAATGTGGCACCCACAGCGTCGGCAGGCCGAGAATGTCGGAGAAGACATCGTTTGGCAGTGAGCCACCGAGGTTCGGCAGCAGCGCCGGTTTTTTACCGGTGGTTTGCTGCATGATGTCCAGCGCCCAGCTGACCAGCGGATCGGTCGGATCAAAGCGGGTTGCCGGAGAACCGCGCATAAACTCCACTTCCACCTGCGGGTAGCCGTGTGCAACAAGATGCGCGCGCACATGCTCCGCCAGATTTTGCCAGTCGGTGCCCACCACAAAACGCAGCTGACACACCGCCGTGGCGTGGCCGGGAATGGCATTCATCGGGCGCTGCGGATTGCCGGTCAGGAAGGAGAGAACTTCCAGCTGATTCCACGCGTAGAGACGTTCGGTTGGCGTCAGACCGGCTTCGCCCCAGTTTGGGTCGATCTGCGGGTCATTCTCACCGCCGCCGACTTCTACGTCGCGCAGGATTTCACGGATTGCCTCACTGACCGCAGGCGGTTTGAGCGCCGCCACCTGCAACTGACCGTGCTGATTCACCAGACAGGCCAGCGCATTCGCCAGCTGCGTGCCGGGATTGGAGAGCAGGCCGCCCCAGTTTCCTGAGTGATAGGCGTTGTCTCGCGCGTTGATGGTCAGGCGGAAATTCACCGCGCCGCGTGAGCCGAGAAACAGCGTCGGGCGAACGGCGCTCAGGCGCGGGCCATCGGAGGCGAGGAAAATATCCGCGCTCAGTTCTTCTTGATAGGTGCGGCACAAATCGGCCAGACCGGGAGAGCTGATTTCTTCGCCCATTTCGAACAGCAGTTTGCAGTTAAAGCCCAGACGCCCGTTGCGCGCTTTGAAGATTTGCTCCAGCGCCGCGAGGTTGATGCTGTGCTGGCCTTTATTGTCCGCGCTGCCGCGTCCGTACCAGCGGTCGCCTTCTTCTTTCAGCGTCCAGGGAGAAAGATCGCTGCGCCAGTTTTCATCGTCACCGAACACCACGTCCCCGTGGCCGTAACTGAGCACGGTCGGCAGCGCGCTGTTTTCAATTCGTGTCGCAATCAGAAAGGGACGGTTGGCGGCGTGAGGATTGTCGATGCTGAGCAGACTAAAGCCCATCGCCGATAACGCCGGTTTAATCTCTTCATCGAGGTAACGCGCGAGTTCAGCGTCGCGTGAAATACTCTGGCTTTCGGTAGCAATAGCGACCCGGCGCGCCAGAATGCGCTGATATTCACCCTGATCAAACCAGGCTAACGCCTGTTCAACGATATTATCCGCTGTCATGAGGAACCTGCTTATGTTGTGTTTGTAATCTTATTGTTGGTTTTTTTAGCAGTTTCACTCTAAGCGTTGCGTAAGCGTTGCCACAATAATAATAATTGCAACTAAGCGTTGCTTTTATTGTAATGCTCATCTGCACACTTATGAGGCAAGTCCGCCATGCAAAGTACTGAAATCCGTTATTTCCTCGCGGTGGCTAATTCCGGTTCGCTGAGTGCGGCCAGTAAGCAACTTTTTGTCGCGGTTTCAGCCATCAGTCGCCAGATCCAGCGGCTGGAGGAACGTATAGGTGCGCCGTTGTTTGAGCGTCATGCGCGCGGCATGGTGCTCAACGATGCCGGGCAGATTCTCGAAAACCACGTGCGAAAAAGCATGATGGAAATGGAACACGCGATTGCCGAAATTCAGGGGTTGAATGCAGTGCGGCGCACGGTGATCCGCATGGCCTGTACCGACGGACTGGCGTTTGACCTGCTGCCGCAGTTGTTCTCGCGTTTCCGGCTGATCAACCCCGGCGTGATGTTTTATCTCAACGTTGGCACGGCAGTTGAAGTGTCAGAGATGATCCACAGCGGCGAAGTGGAACTGGCGTTGCAGTTCAGTCTGGTCGCCGAACGCGGCGTGGACGTTATGGCATCCTTTCCGGCGCCGGTGCGCATGGTGATGCGACAGGATCATCCGCTGGCCGAGGGCGATTTGCAGCTTACCGATCTGCACCCCTATCCTCTGGCAATGAATGAGCAGGGCAGCACCATCCGCCAGCTGTTCGATTTATCCTGCCGGATGAGCGGCATCTTCCTGGAGCCCGCCGTCAGCTGTAACCGGTTCTCGACGCTGTATGATTTTATGGTGCAAACGCCGGGGGCGATTGTGGCGTGCAGCCATTTCTCGATTCTGTACAAAGCCCGGCGCGACGACCTGCGGGTGAAATCAGTTAACATTGAGCAACTCAGCCAGCGGACGTTGCAGTTGCAGACGCCAGCGGGCAGAAGGCGTTCGGTGGCGCTGAGTGAATTTATCGATTTTATCCGTGATGAGGTCAGTCGCGAGAGTGAGACCTTTATCCGTGATTTTGCGGTCTGATGTGTGATGCTTCGCGCAAAAACGTTGACCTTCCGTTGGGGGTAAGACGCTTATTGTTATAGATATTTCGTATGTATTCTGGAGTGAGCTGGCTGTTCATCAATGCTATGAAGAAAGCATCAGCGCGGATTTTTTCATCGGCACG
The DNA here is from genome assembly GCA_013457415.1 of Enterobacteriaceae bacterium Kacie_13. Taxonomy (NCBI): domain Bacteria; kingdom Pseudomonadati; phylum Pseudomonadota; class Gammaproteobacteria; order Enterobacterales; family Enterobacteriaceae; species Enterobacteriaceae bacterium Kacie_13. The sequence continues at coordinate 2,667,952 of CP045665.1, read as the reverse complement.
TTTCGCGCAAGCATCAGAAAATTCACCTATTCTTAAGATCTTTACACTATTTAGGTTTATTCCCGACCCGGAAAGCAGTAGTTTTTACACCTGCAGACTTGCACAATCTGATTGAAAGATAAGATAAATTTCAGTAACCCGGACAAAAGCGCTGATACCTATGACTATTTCTTCCCAATTCAAACGGACTTTTATTTACGCGCTGGGCGGCGGAGTAATGCTGCTGTCCCTTCCTGCCGCTCAGGCCGACAACGCCCCGGTGGCACCTCAGGTGAATGCAAAATCCTGGGTGCTGATGGATTACAACAGCGGAAAAATCATCGCTGAATCTAACCCTGATACGCGTCTCGACCCGGCCAGCCTGAGTAAAATCATGGTCAGCTACGTGGTCGGTCAGGCGATCAAATCCGGCAAAATCAAATCCGACGATCTGGTTTCTGTAGGCAACGATGCCTGGGCGACCGGCAATCCGGTCCTGCGAGGATCTTCCCTGATGTTCCTCAAGCCGGGCGACCGCGTGCCGGTTTCAGAACTCAATAAAGGCATTGTTATCCAGTCAGGTAACGATGCAAGTATCGCGCTGGCGGATTTCGTGGCGGGGAGTCAGGATTCTTTCGTTAACCTGATGAACCGTTACGCTGAGCAGCTGAAACTGCAAAACACCCATTTCAAAACAGTACACGGGCTGGATGCCGACGGGCAGTACACCTCCGCCACCGACATGGCTCTGCTGTCGCAGGCGTTGATCCGCGATACGCCGGAAGAATATGCGCTGCATAAAGAGAAAGAATTTACTTTCAACCACATCAAGCAAATCAACCGTAACCGCCTGTTATGGAGCTCCAACCTCAACGTTGACGGCATCAAAACCGGCTACACCTCTGGCGCTGGCTACAACTTAGTGTCTTCTGCCAGTGATTCTACCGGTATGCGTCTGATTGCTGTGGTGATGGGTGCGCCGAGTGACCGTATTCGCTTTAACGAAAGTGAAAGTCTGCTGACGTGGGGCTTCCGCTTCTACGAGACACTGACGCCAATTAAAGCCGGTGATGCCTTTACCAGCCAGCGCGTCTGGTTCGGTGATGAGAAAATGGTGCCGCTGGGTGTCGCAGAAAATGCGTCGCTGACCATGCCTAAAGGTCAGCTGAAAAACCTGAAAGCCAGCTTCAATCTGACCACGCCACAGCTCGAAGCACCGCTGGCGAAAAATCAGGTGGTCGGTACGGTAGATTTCAGTCTGGATGGCAAAGTTATCGAACAACGCCCGCTGGTCGCGTTGCAGGAAGTGAAGGAAACCGGTTTTATTGGCAGAATCTGGGACTTCGTGATGATGAAAATCAGTGGTCTTTGGGCAAGCATTTTTGGTAAATAATTGCCGTTGCTGGAAATAACAAGCGAGGCTCATTTAGCCTCGCTTTTTTATGTCTACAATTTGTATTTATTAACTAGCCGCGCACCCAACCTTTCTTGATGGGAAAGGCAAATCCGAAACGGTAAACCTTACACATCAGCGCGTTAATCTGCTCGCCGAATAGGTTCCACACCAGTTGTGAGAACAGGCAGCCCAGCATCCCGACCAGGAAACCACCGAGCATATCCAATGGCCAGTGCACGCCGAGATACACGCGCGACCAGGCGATGCCCAGCGCGGTGACCATCAGCAATGCACCTGACCAGAGACGATGCCAGAACAGGAACGCCAGTGCGAAGGTAAAGATAGCTGTGCCGTGATCGCTCGGGAACGAATCGTCAGGTGAATGATGCAGGAAGTTATACCCAAAGCCTTCGACAAAAGGGCGTGCGTGGGGGAAGAGTTCCGACAACGCTTTGGCGGTGGACATGGCAAATAACAACGCAATAGCCGTTTTGCTGACCAGCTCGCGTTGCTGGCCTATGTGCTCACGATGACCCCACAGCCACAGGCCGATAATCAATATGGGGACAATCATAATCAGATCATTGGCCAGAAAAATCGCCACCTTAATCAGTGCTTCCGGCGATGCCGGCGTGGCGTTAATCCAAAGAAAAAGCAGATGATTCAACTGCTCCATAAACGTACCCTCATCAAAAAAAGGCCAAAAAAGCCCTAAAAATGTTCCAGTAACAGACTGACAACACATCTAAAAGTGAGTTCCACGTTAGTTTATGCTGCCGTTAACGTACAGAGGGGATCGTCTGAATATCGAATTCATTGATGCGCTGTATAGTTTCCCGATGTGTTTGATTTTATGCGGGGGATCTTAACAAAACCTTAAGCAGGCGGGAGGACGAGCCTCCCGGCAAAAATGCCTGACAAAAAAAGTGATAGAAAGGTGCAGTACGAAGTCTTTACAGAGGATGTTAGCGAGGTTTTTGAACGGACATCAGGAACAGCATCGGGCGTTCGACTTCTTCGGCCAGTGCAGGAACGGTAGCAATTTGCTGAGCGGAAGGTCCCCATTCGTTCAGCTCGCGTATAACGAAACCGGCATTAATCAGCAAACTGATATAGGTGCCCAGCGTGCGGTGCTGTTTGATGACGCCTTCAGCAAACCAGTTTGTCACGCGTTTGCCTTCGCGCTGATAGCCATCGACCGGCCAGCTTTTCTGCCCGTGCTCATCAATATGCCAGCCGGGATTCGACGGCGCGGTATAAATCGGATGTTCAGCCGAGAAGACAAAAGATCCGCCGGGCGTTAGGGCACGGTACACCGTGTCGAGCAGCGCAGGCAGTGCCTCAATGTAATGCAGCGTAAGAGAACTGTACGCCAGTTCAAATGCATTTTCGGGCAGCGTCAGGCTTTCAAGGTCTTGCCGGGCATAGAGGATATGAGCATCCGACGTCATGGAGTGTGCCTTTGCCAGCATTTTCTCCGACACATCCAGCCCCAGCACGTCTGCGGCTCCCAGTTCCCGCGCAGCGCGGCAGAACCAGCCGTAACCGCAACCGAGATCGACCACACGGCTACTTTCTACATTCTTCAGCATGGCTTTCAGTGACGGCCATTCGGCGGCACCGTCAAGCCCGAACTGCGAACGGCCCAGTTGGGCGTAACCTTCAAAAAAAGCCTGATCGTCGTAAATGTTTTGCGTCATAAGAATGACTCCTATAAAAATAATCTTAATTGCCAAATCATTTTGGCCGAAACAGTGTAAATAAAATCAGAAAGGGAGAGCAACAGGATGGAGATTCGGCAGGCGTTTATTGAAGATTTGATCACGTTACAACAGCTTGGCAGGGAGACCTATCGTCACTATTTTGGCGATTTGTGGCACAATAGCGATGAACTGGAAGCCTTTCTTGCGTACGATTTTGGCGATGAAGAAATGCAGAGCAGTTTGCAGGATGCCCGTTACCGGTGGATTATCGCGCTGGAAAACGACAATGCTATTGGGTTTGCTAAACTTCATTTTGATCAACCGCTGGGACTGGCAGAAGGTCAGGGCGCTAAACTGTGCAAACTTTATTTCACGCCGCAAAGTCGCGCGCGCGGTGCCGGATCACAGGTGTTTGCTGCCGTGGAAGCCGCGGCCAGAGAACGTCATCAGCCAGCCTTGTGGCTGGAGGTGTTGCAAAGTAATCTGCCCGCCATAGGGTTCTATCAGCGTCAGGGAATGCATCAGGTAGTTGAAAGTGCCTATGTGACCGAAACGCAAACCACCAAACTGTGGATCATGAAAAAGGATATCAATGATTAAATTACGCCTCGGCGGTCTGTTCATCACTCTGGAAGAGGGCGAGGATATTCCTTATGCGCCGGAGTATTGTGAGCATTACACTTACCTAATTCGTCCGGCAGACGGCGTATATGAGATTTTGCGTTATGACGCTTATTCCGGCTGGCACAAACGTCCTGATCAGAATTTTGAAGACGGCCATCAGGCCTTTGTGTTTGCTTATAAGGCGTACGAAAAGGAATGGAATCAGACTGACGGACGTTTAGGTGGTAAAGATCAGCGGCTCGAACGCATCTTGTAATATTGCGATTGCGCATGGAAGTATAAAAAACCACCTGCAAGGTGGTTTTTTATTGTCTGAAATAATGATCAGATGACCTTAATCAGAACTATTCCACCGGCTCAAATCATTCATATCCGTAAAATATTAATATGTGATATGAAATAATAACGTTAAGGAACAATTGGAAATATACAAAACCTTACATTTCAGAGGGTATGAATGTCAGTAAATAGGCTCTGAAAAGGGGATTTGTTGCGAAAAAATAGCCAATTTTTAATAAGATGCACTGAAAATTAAATTATAAAATAAGCGAATGGAAATCATATATGGTATTGAAATATATGTATTTTATATTTTAAATATGATGAGATTCTTATGCGTGATATTCGAGAGCCAGAGAATTGATGTTAATGAAATTCTTGCGGGACGTTATTTTTCTAAATCATTCTTAAACGAAAACTATTTCAAATAATTTCTGGTTGCAACGGAACTTATCCTCGTTTATTTTGACGTCCATCTGCTCCGGACCTGAAGAAGATATAAAGCTTCACAGTAACGAGTAATAAAGTTGCCTGACGGCAAACAAAATAGTTCATAAATTGATCAAGGATATTGATGATGAAACTACGCGTACTTTCTCTGGTAATCCCGGCACTGATGATGGCAGGCACCGCAGGCGCTGCTGAGATTTATAATAAAGACGGCAATAAGCTTGACCTCTACGGGAAAATTGATGGTCTGCATTATTTCTCCGATGATAAAGGTTCCGACGGCGACCAGTCATATATGCGTTTCGGTCTGCGCGGCGAAACTCAGATCAGCAACGAACTGACTGGTTACGGCCAGTGGGAATATCAGGCAGCGCTGAACAAAGCGGAAAGCGATGACGCGAACAACTTCACCCGTGTCGGCTTTGCTGGTCTGAAATTTGGTGAGTTCGGTTCACTGGATTATGGCCGTAACTACGGCGTGATGTACGACGTCGCAGCATGGACCGACGTTTTGCCTGAGTTCGGTGGTGATACCTACGGCGCAGATAACTTCATGTTCCAGCGTGCGAACGGCGTCCTGACTTACCGTAACCAGAACTTCTTCGGCATGGTCGATGGTCTGGATGTAGCGCTGCAGTATCAGGGTAAAAATGGCAGCGCCACTGAAACCAACAACGGTCGCGACGTGCTCGCACAAAACGGCGACGGCTACGGCATGTCCCTGTCTTATGACCTCGGCGAAGGCTTTAGCGCAGCTGCTGCGATGATGGCGTCTGACCGCACCAACGAGCAGAACGGCCGCAACAATTCAGCAATCCTGGGTAACGGCGATAAAGCGACTGCTTACAGCGGCGGCCTGAAATATGATGCCAACAACATTTATCTGGCAGCGATGTACACCCAGAGCTACAACGCCAATCGATTCGGCTCAGCGGGCAGCAAGGCTTACGGTTATGCAGATAAAGCGCAGAACTTTGAAGCTGTTGCACAGTACCAGTTTGACTTCGGTCTGCGTCCATCCGTTGCCTACGTTCAGTCTCATGCAAGAGATGTTGAAGGTTATGGTAAACAGAACCTGACCAAATATGTTGATGTCGGCGCGTCTTACTTCTTCAACAAAAACATGCTGACCTACGTGGATTACAAAATTAACCTGATGGACGACACCCGTCTGACCCGTGATGCCGGTATCGCGACCGACGATATTGTGGCAGTAGGTCTGGTGTATCAGTTCTGATAAACCGATTTTTGCCCACATTTATTCGGGCCTGTTAGTTTGCTGTGTCTGATTCCCTTCCCGTCAGGGAAGGGTTTTTTGTTATATCGTTACACGTTTAATTTTCCTGCGACCTCATGCATCATGGCTTATCCTTTGATAAACCTGAAATTCACCGAGGCCCGTCATGACCGATCACGCCACACCCAATCTTCCTTCCCGCAATTTTGAAGAAACGCAGCGCTTTTATGGCAGCTTTGGTTTCATTAAAACCTACGTCGACGACAGCTGGCTGATCATGGTTCGCGGGGGCATTACGCTGGAGTTTTTCCTGCATCCAGACCTCGACCCGGCAACCAGCTGGTTCAGTTGTTGCCTGCGCGTCGATGACGCCGATGCGATGTTTGCAGACTTCAGGGCCGCCGGAATCGGTGAAGATCCGCATACGCGTCCCTGTGTCCATCTGCCCGAAACCCAGTCATGGGGCATGAAAATGGGCGTAATGATAGATATTGATGGAACCCTGATCAGGGTGATTGAGAACTGAGGGGCATTGCAGAAAGTATGATGACAAAATTCAGATAATAAAAAACCCGGGAATCTTGAACCTAAAAAAGGCGGGATTCACGGGCTCTCCAAATTTGGGGACTTCTAAGAAAAGCAGTGGCACTAATTAAGACTGCTCCCCAGTATAAAAGTTCGTTTCATGTGGCAAAAATTTAAAAAAAATATTGATTTTATTTTTCTTAATTTCACTTCAATGAGTTACGTCAGGCACCTGGCCAGATGATAACGATCAATGTCCCGGCCAGCGTCAGTAATACGTTAGCGATAGCGTAGGTTCCGGCGTAACCGAGAGCAGGAATGTTGCTTCGTGCGGTATCGCTGATGATCTCCATCGCGGGTGCGCAGGTTCGCGCCCCCATGATCGCGCCAAACAGCAACGCCCGGTTCATGCGCAGGACGTAGGCACCAAAGATAAAGCAGATGATGACCGGCACCAGGCTGACAATCAGCCCCGACACCAGCATCTGGCCGCCGATAGCGCCAAGCCCGTTATTAATCCCCGCGCCTGCGCTGAGGCCGACACCCGCCATAAATACCATCAGACCAAACTCTTTCACCATGTTCAGCGCACCCTGCGGGATATAGCCGAAAGTAGGGTGGTTGGCACGCAGGAACCCCAGCATGATACCGGCGAACAGCAAACCGGCAGCATTACCGATACCGAAACTGAAGTTCTTAAACTGGAAGGTGATGAGGCCAATCATCAGACCGACGATGAAGAAGGCACAGAAAGCCAGTAAGTCAGTGACCTGACTGTGTACGGAGATAAACCCGATGCGGTCTGCCACACTTTTTACACGACGGGCATCACCGCTGACCTGCAACACATCGCCTTTATTGAGCACAATGCTGTCGTCAATCGGCATTTCAATCTGACTGCGGATGACGCGGTTAAGGAAACAACCCTGATCGGTCAGGTTCAGCTGGCTCAGACGTTTGCCGACGGCGTGATTGTTTTTCACCACCACTTCTTCGGTCACAATGCGCATATCGAGCAGGTCGCGATCGAAGACTTCTTTGCCGTTGCGGAAACTCGGATCAAGGCGTGAATGTGCATCAGGATAACCGACCAGTGAAATCTCATCACCGACCTGTAATACCGCGTCGCCGTCCGGCGTCGCTAAAATCCCGTTACGACGGATACGTTCGATGTAGCATCCGGTCTGGCGGTAGATCCCCAGTTCGCGAAGGTTTTTGCCGTCAGCCCAGGCAACCAGCTCCTGACCCACGCGGTAGGCACGAATGACCGGCAGATAGACTTTGCGTTTGCTGTCGGTATCCAGACCACGTTCGCGGGCAATTTGCTGCGCGCTGGTCGGTAAATCCTGGTGTTGCAGTTTTGGCAGATAGCGCGCGCCGAAAATCAGGCTGACCAGCCCGATGAGATAGGTCAGGGCATAGCCGAGGCTCAGGTTATCGAGCTCTGGGCCGAGAAGTTTATTGCCGCCCATGGTATTGCGCAGCGTGTCCCCTGCGCCCACCAGCACCGGCGTAGAGGTCATTGAGCCGGCGAGCATACCGGCGGTGAGGCCAATGTCCCAGCCGAAGAACCGCCCAAGTCCGAGTGCCAGCAACATGGCGGTGCCGACCATCACCAGCGCCAGCATGAAATAGTTTTTGCCGTCGCGGAAGAAAATCGAAAAAAAGTTGGGTCCGGCTTCGACGCCGACACAGAAAATAAACAGCATAAAGCCGAGATTCAGCGCTTCGGTGTTAATGCTGAAATGCTGCTGGCCTAAAAGCAGGGAAACCACTAATACGCCAATAGAATTTCCGAGCTGGACGGAGCCCAGACGCACTTTTCCAAGGCACAGACCGAGCGCCAAAACTACAAATAATAACAGGATGTAATTCCCGTTTAACAAACTAGCGACGTTTATATTCACAAGGATAACTTATTGTTTACCAACAAATTCTTGATATAGGAGAATGTAAAGGATAAATTCAGAAAGAGAAAAATCCTGGCCCGTTCTTACCGAGACTGCGCAGTGCAGACGACGGGGAAAAGCAGGTTTCGGGCGTCATTTTAGTCACAGAACGTCTCTACAGCCAGAGAAAAGCCCGGATAAAATGATGTAAACACTTAATTTGTGTTACGCGGGATTGCGTGGCACGTCAGGGAAGTGAGCCAGAAGGCTCAATCAGGTAACAGAACGCATCAGATGCATTTGAAGACAGCCTGTGAAAACTCGCCAACTTTAAGGAGGAAGTAAAATGGCACTTTGGCGCACAGTCAGAGCCCCCGTTCTTTGTTGTCTATTTTTTATCGTGATTTTTATCTCTTTAAAAAATAGTTGGATCGTTGTCAGAACCACTGCGCCCGGACCTGAATACGGTCTGCTGCTCTTCCTGTTGCCCGGCATTGTGACGGCATTAATTGCCCGGGAGTCGCCGATATTGTCTTCTTTCATCGGTGGGCTGACATCGATACCGGTTTGCTTTTTATTACGCTGGGCGTTTTTCCCCCGCGTTCGCCCACCGGTGCAGGAAATCGCGTACGCCACCAGCGCTATATTCTGGTGTGTGCTTGGCGCGATGCTGGTCCAACTGCTGATAACGGGGTACCGACAGTTCAGACACCCTTAATCAATGCCGGATCCCGGCCAAAAGAAAAGGCGCTCAATGAGCGCCTTTTTGCTGTGTGTATCTTCTTTTTTTTGACTGATCCAGTGAAACGCCGGATCAGTGACTGATAATCGTTACAGAACAATTAGTTGCTGAACAATGCCAGATGTTCTTTCGCGTATGCTTCGAAATCGGTGAAGCCGCCAATGTGTTGCTGATCAAGGAAAATCTGTGGAACCGTTTCAACCGGTTTACCGACGGTTTTTTCCAGATCGGCTTTGGTGATGCCTTCTGCATGGATGTCGATATAGCGGAAGTTGAAATCATCACGTTCTTCAGTCAGTTTTTCAGCCAACTCTTTTGCACGTACACAATAAGGACAGCCAGGACGCCCGAAAATTACTGCAAACATGGAGACTCCTTTGTATGTTTTAAAAATGAATGAAAAGGAAATGATTCGTTTTGTTAACTGCATCACCTTTTTGATGTCGCTACTATGCCTGTTGCAAACCATAAAAAAAAGCAGGAATTACCTGTTAGTCCGATACCTCTGACCTATCCAAATGAACCTGCAGGCATTTTTAGGGACTGCACATTGTTACAGCATTTGGATCCTGAAACCTTGCAAACTGTGCTCACTGCATCAATCATTGAGCGCTGATGTTCACACTATTTAATCCAGGGACTCTTCATGACACCGACTATCGACCTCCTGCGCTCACACCGCTCCATTCGTGCGTTTACCGATAAGCCTGTGTCAGACGAACAGCGCGAAGCGATTATTGCGGCGGCTCAGGGCGCATCGACGTCCAGCTTTTTGCAGTCTTCTTCTATTATCCGCATCACCAGTCCTGCTCTGCGCGAAAAACTGGTTGAGTATACCGGTGGTCAGAAATACGTGGCCAGCGCCGCTGAATTTTGGGTTTTCTGTGCGGATTTCAACCGTAATCTGCAGATCAATCCTGAAGCAGAACTCGGTCTTGCCGAACAATTGCTGCTGGGCTGCGTTGATACCGCACTGATGGCGCAGAACGCCATGACGGCGGCAGAATCTCTGGGGCTCGGCGGTGTGTTTATCGGCGGGATCCGCAATCAGGTGGAAGACGTTGTCGCACTGCTGAAGTTGCCAAAATTTGTCATGCCGCTGTTTGGCTTCTGTATGGGGACACCCGCGCAGGATCATCAGGTGAAGCCACGCATGCCGCAGTCTTTACTGGTCCATGAAAATAGCTATCAGCCAGTGGATAACGCCGTGCTGGCGCAGTATGACGAAGAACTGAGCGAATATTATCTTCAGCGCGACAGCAATGCCCGCCGCGATACCTGGAGTGATTTGATCATTCGCACACTTAAAAAGGAACAGCGTCCGTTTATGCTGGACGCATTGCATAAACAAGGTTGGGCAACGCGCTAATCGGCGATGGAGTGTCGGATGAAGATTGCAATTCTTTCCCGTGACGGGTCTTTGTATTCGTGCAAGCGCCTGAAAGAAGCGGCTCTGAGCCGGGGGCACGAGATCGACATTATCGATCCGCTGTCATGCTATATGAACATTAATCCTGCTGCGCCAAGCGTGCATTATCGCGGACGTCAGCTGGATATTTATCATGCGGTGATCCCGCGCATTGGGTCCGCTATCACCTTTTACGGCACCGCCGTGCTGCGACAGTTTGAAATGCTGGGCAGCTTTCCGCTCAACGAATCGGTGGCGATCACCCGGGCGCGCGATAAATTGCGTTCGATGCAGATTCTGGCGCGGGAGGGAATTGATTTACCGATCACCGGATTTGCCAATGCGCCGGACGATACGTCAGATCTCATTGCGCTGGTCGGCGGCGCACCGCTGGTGGTGAAACTGGTGGAAGGCACGCAGGGGATCGGCGTGGTGCTGGCGGAAACCCGCCAGGCGGCAGAAAGTGTGATTGATGCGTTTCGTGGACTGAATGCACACATTCTGGTGCAGGAATATATCCGCGAAGCACAAGGGCGCGATATTCGCTGTCTGGTGGTCGGTAAACGCGTAGTCGCGGCGATCGAGCGACAGGCTAAACCTGGGGACTTTCGCTCCAATCTTCATCGTGGCGGAACGGCGACGAAAGTGAAAATTACGCCACAGGAAAAAGAGATTGCCGTCAAAGCCGCGCAGACGCTGGGACTGGATATCGCCGGTGTGGATATTCTGCGGGCGCATCGCGGACCTCTGGTCATGGAAGTCAACGCGTCGCCAGGTCTGGAAGGTATCGAAACCACCACCGGGCTGGACATCGCCGGGATGATGATCGACTACATCGAGCAACGTGCGAAACCGGGTTTTCGCTTAAAATCCGGCGGCTAAATCTCAATTGATCGGCCTAATGTTGACTAACCCGGTATTGATCGTAGCGCTGGCCGGTATAATTCCGTAAGCTATCGCCCCTTCGCAACGCCGTGTGCGTAGCGAGTTGGGGTTATTTTCGTTGTTGAACTCGTGAGGCATTCTATGGATTCGCTCATCGTCCCTGATTTGGCGCTGCTACGGCGCTGGCTTGATCAGCTGGGCATTTCTTTTTTCGAGTGTGATTCCTGTCAGGCTCTCCATCTGCCGCATATGCAGAATTTCGATGGCATTTTTGATGCCAAGCTCGACATTGTGGACAACGTGATTTTGTTCTCGGCGCTGGCCGAAGTGAAACCGACGGCGCTTATCCCGCTGGTCGCCGATTTAAGCTCGATCAATGCCAGCTCTCTGACCATTAAAGCCTTCGTGGATATTCAGGATGATAATCTGCCGAAGCTGATTGTTTGCCAGTCGCTGACGATCGCAGTGGGCGTTACGCATGAGCAGTTCTCTTTCTTCCTGCAACAGGCAGAAGAACAGATGTCGATGATTATTCTCGAAGCCCATGCCAATGACTTGCTGTTTATTGGTGATGAGGAAGAAGGCGGCACCCCTGCGGCGGCGGTCAATCTGCCATTTCTTCACTGATTCGTTTTATTCTTTTCTCTTTCCTCTGAAGATCCTTCCCTGCGAGCCGTATCAACCACGGCTCCGCTGCCTTTATTCGCTTTCACGATAAGTTATGCTGCTGTTTGCCCATTGTTGCACTATATTTCACTTTGTTAATGGCTAAAATGCCAGACGGTCTACAGCTTATTTGCATAAATAATCGATAAACGCCGGTTTTGTCTCAGGAGGCTGGTACACGGGAGTTGCAGGCGCTATGCTTCTGACTCTGCATCACGCGTGATTACGTCGTAAAACCAAACGGTTAATTCGCAGGCAGCGTATTCGTCAACATTGAATGCCTATGCACATTTCATGGGCGGCAGTTGGCATTGTCGTGAAGGGTTTTGTATCCATTTCAGTGATACAAATTCAATAATATATTCACCTGTCTTGGAGGTAGTAACGGATGTTCACCCTGCGTAAAAAGTGGTTATCGGGTGTTGTCGCCGGTCTGGTTATGGCCGCGTCCGTCACAGCGTCTGCGGAAGAGAAAACGCTGCATATTTATAACTGGTCCGATTATATCGCGCCAAATACCGTGCCTGATTTCCAGAAGGAAACGGGCATTAAAGTGGTTTACGACGTGTTTGATTCCAACGAAGTGCTGGAAGGCAAACTCATGGCAGGCAGCACCGGTTTTGACCTCGTGGTGCCCTCGGCCAGTTTCCTGGAGCGCCAGCTCTCGGCCGGTGTATTCCAGCCGCTGGATAAAAGCAAACTGCCTAACTACAAAAACCTTGATCCTGATTTGCTGAAAATGGTCGCTCAGCACGATCCGGGCAACAAATACGCGATTCCTTACCTGTGGGCGACCACCGGTATCGGCTATAACGTCGATAAAGTGAAAGCGGTGCTCGGTAAAGATGCGCCCGTCGACAGCTGGGATCTGGTTCTCAAGCCTGAAAACTTAGAGAAGCTGAAAAGCTGCGGCGTATCGTTCTTAGACGCGCCGGCGGAAATTTACGCGACCGTGCTTAACTATCTTCATTTAGATCCGAACAGCACCAAAGCCTCTGATTACACCGGTGCGGCGAACGATCTGTTGCTGAAACTGCGTCCGAACATTCGTTATTTCCACTCTTCTCAGTACATCAATGACCTGGCGAACGGCGACATTTGTGTGGCCATCGGCTGGGCTGGTGATGTGATGCAGGCGTCCAACCGCGCGAAAGAAGCGAAAAACGGTGTTAACGTGGCTTACAGCATTCCGAAAGAAGGCGCACTGGCATTCTTCGACGTGTTTGCTATCCCGAAAGATGCGAAAAACCTCGACGAAGCCTATCAGTTCCTCAACTATCTGATGGAACCGAAAGTCATAGCGCAAGTCAGTAACACCGTTTACTACGCCAGCGGCAACAAAGCGGCTACGCCATTGGTCAACGAAGATGTGCGTAACAATCCGGGCATTTATCCGCCAGCGGATGTGCAGGCCAAACTTTTCAGCCTGAAAGTTCAGGATCCTAAGATTGACCGTGTGATCACAAGATCATGGACCAAAGTTAAGACGGGCAAATAGTACCGTTTTAAAAAGGTCAGGAAGACTTCACAGCGGCTCCGCAGAATCACGGCGGGGCCGCTGACGTTTTGTCTGGGATGACGTTTGGGCATACGGGTCAGGCACTTTTCCCCCTGACTGTTATGCTTATTTGAACCTGCTTTATTCTGATACCGGAGATTTCTCTGAGTGAACGACGCTATTCCCCGCCCGCAGCCTAAGTCCCAGAAGGGTTTCACGCCTTTGCTGGAGATCCGTAATTTAACCAAGTCTTTTGACGGCCAGGCCGCTGTCGATGATGTCAGTCTGACTATCTACAAAGGCGAGATTTTCGCTCTGCTCGGCGCATCCGGCTGTGGGAAATCGACGCTGCTGCGCATGCTGGCAGGTTTCGAGCAGCCGACACAGGGGCAGATCGTCCTTGATGGCGTGGATCTCTCGCAGGTGCCACCGTATCAGCGACCGATCAACATGATGTTCCAGTCATATGCGCTGTTCCCGCATATGACGGTAGAACAGAACATTGCGTTCGGACTCAAGCAGGACAAATTGCCGTCTGCTGAAATCAAAAACCGCGTGGCTGAAATGCTGACCCTGGTCCACATGCAGGAATTCGCTAAGCGTAAGCCGCACCAGCTCTCCGGCGGTCAGCGTCAGCGCGTGGCGTTAGCCCGCAGTCTGGCGAAGCGCCCGAAATTATTACTGCTTGATGAACCCATGGGGGCGCTGGATAAAAAACTGCGTGATCGCATGCAGCTTGAAGTGGTGGATATTCTTGAGCGCGTTGGCGCGACCTGCGTGATGGTTACGCACGATCAGGAAGAAGCCATGACCATGGCGGGGCGCATCGCCATCATGAACCGAGGTAAGTTCGTACAAATTGGCGAACCGGAAGAAATTTATGAGCATCCGACCAGCCGCTTCAGCGCAGAGTTTATTGGCTCGGTGAACGTATTCGAAGGCGTATTGAAAGAGCGCCTGGACGACGCACTGATCCTGACCTCACCAGGCTTAATCCATCCGCTGAAAGTCGATGCCGATGCGTCAGTAGTGGACGGCGTACCCGTGTTTGTGGCGCTGCGTCCGGAAAAAATCATGTTGTGCGAAGACGTGCCGGAAGACGGTAGCAACTTTGCGGTGGGCGAAGTGGTGAACATCGCGTATCTGGGCGACCTGTCGATCTATCACGTCAGATTGCACAGCGGGCAGATGATCACTGCGCAGCTGCAAAACGGCCATCGTTTCCGCAAAGGCATGCCAACCTGGGGCGATGAAGTGCGCCTGTGCTGGGAAGCCGACAGCTGCGTCGTGCTGACTGTTTAAGGGGCTGAAAATGTCTGTTATTTCTGAACAACCGGTCAGCAAACCTCCGGGCGGATTCAAAGCTCTCATTGGCCGTCTCCAACAGCGTCATGGCCGCAAGCTGGTGATCCTGTTGCCGCTGGTGTGGTTCCTGCTGCTGTTTTTACTGCCGTTCCTTATCGTCTTTAAAATCAGCTTTGCTGAGATGGCGCGCGCCATTCCGCCGTATACCGATCTGGTCACCTTTTCAGACGGCATGCTGGATATCGCACTGAACATCGGCAATTACATTTCGCTGACCGACGATCCGCTATACATCGAAGCCTATTTGCAATCGATTCAGGTAGCGGCTGTCTCAACGGCGCTGTGTCTGGTGATCGGCTATCCGCTGGCATGGGCGGTGGCGCACAGCAGGGTTTCGACGCGCAATATTCTGTTGTTGCTGGTGATCCTGCCATCGTGGACGTCGTTTCTGATCCGCGTCTATGCGTGGATGGGCATTCTGAAGGACAACGGCGTGCTGAACAATGTGTTGCTATGGCTGCACGTTATCGATCAGCCGCTGGTTATCCTGCACACCAATCTGGCGGTGTATATCGGGATTGTCTATTCGTATCTGCCGTTCATGGTGTTGCCGATTTATACCGCGCTGACCCGTATGGATTACTCGCTGGTGGAAGCGTCATTGGATCTCGGTGCGCGGCCATTGAAAACTTTCTTCAAAGTGATTATGCCGCTGACCAAAGGCGGGATCATCGCCGGTTCGATGCTGGTGTTTATTCCGGCGGTGGGCGAATACGTTATCCCGGAGCTGCTCGGCGGGCCGGACAGCATTATGATTGGCCGTATTTTGTGGCAGGAATTTTTCAATAACCGCGACTGGCCGGTGGCCTCTGCGGTGGCAGTGATCATGCTGTTGCTGCTCATCATGCCGATCCTTTGGTTCCACAAATACCAAAACAAAGAGCTGGGAGATAAAGAATGAATAAGTTACCGGTTGTTCGTTCGCCGTGGCGAATTCTTATTCTGATCGTCGGCTTTACGTTTTTGTATGCGCCGATGCTGATGCTGGTTATTTATTCGTTCAACAGCTCCAAGCTTGTTACGGTCTGGGCGGGCTGGTCTACCCGCTGGTATACTCAGCTTTTCCATGACTCCGCGATGATAAGCGCCGTTGGCATGAGCCTGACGATTGCGACCGCCGCGGCGACGATGGCGGTAATCGTCGGCACGCTGGCGGCGGTCGTGATGGTGCGTTTCAGGCGTTTTCGCGGCTCCACCGGGTTTGCGTTTATGTTGACTGCACCGCTGGTCATGCCTGATGTCATCACCGGCCTGGCGCTGTTATTGCTGTTTGTGGCGATGGGGCACGCCTTTGGCTGGCCTGCGGAACGCGGCATGTTTACCATCTGGCTGGCGCACGTCACGTTTTGTAGCGCCTACGTCGCAGTGGTGGTGTCGGCGCGGTTACGCGAACTGGATCGCTCTATCGAAGAAGCCGCGATGGATTTAGGTGCACCGCCACTGAAGGTGTTCTTCATCATCACGCTGCCGATGATCCTGCCTGCTCTGATTTCTGGCTGGCTGCTGGCGTTTACGCTGTCGTTAGACGACCTGGTTATCGCCAGCTTTGTCGCCGGGCCAGGCGCGACGACCTTACCGATGCTGGTCTTTGCCAGTGTACGCATGGGTGTCAATCCGGAAATCAACGCACTGGCGACGCTGATCCTGCTGGTGGTGGGCATTATCGGGATGATTGCGTGGTGGTTTATGTCTCGGGCGGAAAAGCAAAGAGTGAAAGAGATTCAGCGTGCCGCACGCAATTAAAACAAAAAATTACCGGGCAGATTGATTCTGCCCTGATTTTAAATGGAGAGCCAAAAGGGAAGTATGAAACTCTCGTTTATTCCTGTACCGGTTATGATTGGCGCATCGGCGATTGTGGCGACGCGCCTGCTGGAATTTATATTATTGTTTGATGCCATGGGGTTTTCCGGGCTGATGAGTTTTATCGAAGTCAGCGCCGAATCCTGGCTGAACAGCATCATCATGCTCGCCAGTATGTTGATTATCCTCGTGGAATGCCGGGCGGCCTATGCCATGATGCGAGCGCGCCGCTGGGGACGCTGGGCATTTATCGGTTGTCAGGTGATTGTTGTCAGCTACATGCTGCTGGCGTCATTTGACTGGTTCGGGCCACGCATCTTTCGCTTTAACGTCGAAACGCAGGGCGAATTCCTGTATGCGTTGCTGATGCAAAAAATCCCCGATATCGTGGTTCTGCTATTGTTGTTTGTGCCCGCCAGCAGTCAGCGCTTCTTTGCGCGCTATAAATAACGCACAACGTCTGTGAGCCTTTCATGTCGCGCGGTGATACACTGCGCGCCAGTTTTTTCCAGCATCTGATTACCGGAACCTTTCCATGCATTGCGCTCTCTACACCGCCGGAAGCTGCCGCTCCTGCCAGTGGCTCGACAAACCCTACTCCCGCCAGCTGGCCGATAAACAGCAAGATCTGCACAGTCTGCTGAGCGGAATGCCGGTGGGAGAATGGTGCGAACCGGTAACGGGTGAAGAGCGCGCATTTCGCAACAAAGCCAAAATGGTGGTCAGCGGCAGTGTGGAGCGCCCGCTGCTCGGCATGTTGCATCGCGACGGTACGCCGGTGGATTTATGTGATTGCCCGCTGTATCCGGCCAGTTTTCCTGCGGTCTTTGCCGTGCTCAAAACCTTCATCGCCCGCGCCGGACTGACGCCGTATAACGTCGCCCGTAAACGCGGCGAGTTGAAATTCATGTTGCTGACCGAAAGCCAGCAGGACGGCGGCATGATGCTGCGCTTTGTCCTGCGCTCAGAGAGCAAACTGACGCAACTGCGAACCGCTCTGCCGTGGCTGCAACAGCAACTGCCGCAGCTGAAAGTCATTTCCGCCAATATTCAGCCGGTGCACATGGCGATCCTCGAAGGGGATACGGAAATTCCATTGACTGACGTTCAGCGTCTGGAAGAAGAATTCAACCATGTGCCGCTGTTTATTCGCCCGCAAAGTTTCTTCCAGACTAATCCGCAGGTGGCCGAAAAACTGTACGCCACGGCGCGCAACTGGGTGCGGGAACGCGGTAATATCAGCAGCATGTGGGATCTTTTCTGCGGCGTCGGCGGTTTTGGCCTGCACTGCGCGACACCTGACATGAAGCTGACCGGCATTGAAATCAGCGCCGAAGCCATCTCGTGTGCGAAAGAATCCGCAGCGCGGCTGGGGCTGCAAAACGTTGAATTCCAGGCGCTGGACTCCACCGGTTTTGCCACAGGCAAGGGAGAAGTGCCGGATCTGGTCCTGGTCAATCCGCCACGTCGCGGCATTGGAAAAACCCTCTGCAACTATCTGAGCCATATGGCACCTGCGACGGTGCTCTATTCCAGCTGCAATGCGAAAACCATGGCGGCCGATCTTGCCTTGCTGCCGGATTACCGCATCGAACGCGTTCAGCTGTTCGACATGTTTCCGCATACCGCGCATTACGAAGTGATGGCGTTATTAATTCGCCAGTCAGCCGATAAATAAGGGTGTCAGCTCGCCAGGTATTATTATTTTCATAAGCTAAGCGAATGAGTAAATATATCGGTTACTTAAGTGTTATCGATATATAAGTCATTCGCTTACTCCCCATAAATAATCATGACTGATGTCACAAATCTATTTTTTAGTGCCTGAAATTCGTTGTTCCTGATGTTCTTATTTTCAGAAACCCGTTATGTTTGCTTCCGGATTGTTACTGCATCAGCAGGCAAAACCTGAATTGAAATCTCGCGCGCCTCGGGAGATTTCGGTTCAGGTTTTTTTTTGCCTGCTGAAAATGCGCCCTGAAATTTCACTTACCTCGGGTTATGACACAATGGAAAAAAAGGCTATGGAAAAGCACGCTCTGGCATTGGCTTTCGGTCTTCTTTGTACACCAACACTGGCACTGGCAGGGGTCGACGATATTGCAGAAACGGATTTCGTTAAAAAAAGCTCTCTGGAGTTCGGTACGCATAATATATGGAAATATCTGGATGAAGGGGAAACGGACAAACGCAACGTTCACTCCGCATGGGGGCAGGGGCTGGCGCTGGATTATAAGTCCGGTTATTTAGCGGACTTCATTGGCGTCGATGCTTCTTATTATGGCGTGATTAAACTCGCCGCCGCCGATAACTTTGCTTCGAGAGGGATTTTATATAACGACGAGGGTAAGGCAAAAGGATTCAATAAACTCGGCCAGTTTTATGGCAAGGCCAAATTCTCTGAAAGTGGCGTTGATGCCAATCTTTATGGCGGCTGGAAGTTGCTCAAACTCGGCGCGGTGACCACCTCGATGCGCGCCGCACCCAATACGTATGCGGGCTGGAGTGGGGATATTTCCTACGACGCATACCGCCTGCGCCTGGCTTATCTGACAAAGTCATCCAACCGTGACTCACCGGACAAAGTCGATTTCATGACCAGCGATTCCAAACCGATCAATTCCATTTATACCGGTGATTTTCAGATCAAAACCGACAATCTGACCGCGCTTTATTTTTACGGCGAAAGTGAGGATTATCTGCGCAGAAACGGTCTGGAAATGAACATCAAACAAAATAAAGTGATCACCTACGGCGTGCAGATATACATGACAGAAGGGTTGGATAAATGGAACAGCATGGCCAACAGCAAAAAGGATTTCGACACCCGCGCCAATCATTACGCCAGCGACGTTACCTGGAAATATAACCGCTGGGTCACCAAGGGCGGGCTGGCTTATACCGACGCCAATAAAGATGGCGGCATAGGCATGTATCCGCGACACATGAGTAAAAACTCACGCGGTACATTTAATGCGATGACCACCGCCGGTCTTGATTATATGCGCGACGAGGAAAAGGTGTTGTCGCTGGATGTCGGATATCACCTCACACCGGAAGTGTTACTGGGCATCAACACACACTATGGCTTCTTTGATTTCGAAGGGCAGTCTGTGCAGGAGGGGGAGTTCAACGTTTACTCCGTCTGGAAGCCGGCTTCGAAAAAACTCAAAGATCTGTCGTTGTTTTTCATGATTGGCCCAGGCCGGACGTACGAACACAAAGGCACGGCACCCGTTGTCGATTCCCACGGCAATATTAAAAACGCCAACAGTTTTGCGGCGGAATTCCGTCTGGATTACAAATTCAAGATCTTTTAATCAACCTCAACAATAAGGATGCTGTTATGAATAAAACGTTAGCCAAAACCCTGTTTTCCCTGTTCGCGTTCACTCTGCCGGTATTGTTCAGCCATGCCACTGCGGCAACGTCTGCCGCGCCCATAGCGCAAAATGCCGGTGAAAAGGGTGAAGTGACGTTTTACGTCACTCGTCACGGCAAAACATTGTTCAACACCGCGCACCGTGCGCAGGGCTGGTCGGATACACCCCTCACCGATGCGGGTGTTGAAGTCGCATCGCAGCTTGGCCGCGGTCTGAAAGACATACATTTTGTCGGTGCGTATTCCAGTGATGCAGGACGTGCGCGTCAGACTGCAAAAATCGCCTTAGCGTCAGCCGGACAACCGTTGCCAGTGACTGAAGATCAGCGCCTGCGTGAAACGTTCTTTGGCCCGTTTGAAGGTGAACATGAATTGCTGATGTGGGAACCGGTCGCCAAAAAACTTGGCTATAAGGATTTCGCGGCACTGACGCAGGCACTCTCTAAAGGCCAGGTGACACTGAAAACCATGATGAACACGCTGGCTGAAGTCGATCCTTCACACACCACCGAAAACGCAGCGCAGGTGCACCAGCGCATGCAGGCCGCGCTGACAGACATCGCGCAGAAAGTCAGCGCCCAGGGCGGCGGCAATGTGCTGATCGTCTCCCACGGCATGGCGATCATGGCTATGCTTGACGGCATGACCTCGGAAGAAAACCTGCGTGCGCCGTTACAAAACGCCAGCGTCACCATTATTACCTATAAAGACGGTCAGTTTACGGTCGGTAAAGTCGGTGATATGCAGTTTGTGGAAAAGGGGAAAGGGCTGTAGTTATTTTTAAAAAATTGGATTTTTAATGATGCTCATCTTTCTGATGAGCATCATGTTATAAAAGAGTGCTACCTTGTGATTTACTTCGCGCTCTCGCCTTTGCGAATTAACGCCTGCATCACATCGTGTTCAATATCAGAACACAGAGTATTCATTTTATATTTATATAATGCATCCATAGTATCCTGCGTAGTGGAATTAACGTCACCACGAATGCCGTCGTATTGTGAAGAATTTATCACTAACCGATCATAGGCCGCTTTTTTAACAGAATAATTTTTCGGACTTATTTGCTTTAGCGACGCCAGTTCTTTCTGACATGTTCTGGATACGCCCTGATTCTCTTCGACCGGCGCAACCTGTGAAGGTGAGGCTTGTGAGGACACGGCGAGTGGCAGCGAGGTGACCAGCGAATGCAGCGCTGAATCTGATGGGGCTGTATTCTGGCAGCCTGCAAGTAATACACCGGTCAGGAGGAATATCCCTGCACGCGCGAGATGTTGAGTTGTTTTCACGAAAACCCCTGTCTGAATGACTATTAAAATATTAGCAAAAGTAACAAGACGCGAATTGTATAGAATAGAGGAATCATTAGGAAAGAAAATTCTTATAAACAGAAGGGGTAATTTATAATTCAACGCCAAAGGTAATAATAGCCCGCATATATTGTTTTATTTATGACGTTAGTCCGGGAAATATTAACGTCCGGCTGCCAGCTGATTCATCACCAGCACCAGCTTATCAAAGACTTCGCTGAACAGATGTTCGCTGAACGGGGCGAGCAGGGGCATCATCATACCGATGGAGAGAATGCCGATGCTGAGCGTCAGCGGGAAGCCTATTACGAAAACAGAAAGCTGCGGCGCAACGCGATTGAGGATGCCGAGTGCCATGTTCAGCGTCAGCAGCAGGGTGACAATGGGCAACGCCAGCATCAGCCCGCCGCTGAATACAAGGCTGCCGGCCTGCGCGACGGCCATAAAACCGTCGGCATTCATCGGGTTCGGGCTGATGGGCAGGGTGTGGAAACTGTCAGCCAGCAGGGAAATCAGCCACAGGTGGCCATTAAAACTCAAAAAAAGCAGCACTGCCAGCAGGTTAAGAAACTGTGCGAGCAGCGGTGAGTTCAGGCGGTTGCTGGGGTCGTAAAAGGTCGCAAAAGAGATGCCCATTTGCAGCCCCATGATTTCACCGGCCATGCGGATTGCCGCGAACGCCAGCTGCATGGTCAGGCCGAGCGCAGTACCGATCATGATTTGTTGCATGGTCAGCCACAGCGCGGGTGTTGAGAAAATCGGTGTATCGACCACCGGCAGGGCGGGCGCAATCAGAAAGGTTATCATCGCCGCGAGGCCGATTTTCACCTTTTTTGGCACCTGTTTTTCACTGGTGATGGGCGCGGTGCTGACCAGCGCCAGAATGCGCAGCATCGGCCAGAAATACATGCTCAGCCATCCGGCTAACTGGGTGCTGTCGAAGGAAACCATGGGTTAACCGATGATGTAGGGCAGGCTGGAAAACAGCGTGCGCATGTAATCAAGCAGCAGGTTCAGCATCCATGGACCGGCGATAACGATAGTGGCAACCACCGCCAGAATCTTCGGGATGAAGGACAGGGTTTGTTCGTTGATTTGCGTTGCGGCCTGCAGCAGGCTGACGATAAGACCGGTCACCAGCGCCGCCAGCAGCAACGGGGCAGCGACGGCAAGCGCGACTTTCATCGCTTCGTTACCTATCGCCATAACTGATTCAGGAGTCATTATTCTGTCTCATCTAATACGGGTTAGATTTGCTCCTCCCCCTTCGCAGGGGAGGGAGCTGACCGATATCTTCATTCAGCTCTTCGCAGAGTGAGGAGCGCCATAAAGTCAGGCAATTGCATTAATTAACTATAAAAACTCTGCGCCAGCGATCCGAGCAGCAGTTGCCAGCCATCGACCAGCACGAATAACATCAATTTGAAGGGCAGTGAGATGGTCGCGGGCGGCACCATCATCATCCCCAGTGCCATCAGGACGCTGGCGACCACCAGATCGATAATCATGAACGGAATAAACACCGTAAAGCCGATCTGGAAAGCCGTTTTCAGCTCGCTGGTGACGTAAGCCGGTAACAGGATACGCATCGGCACCGCTTCGGGACCCGCCAGAGGCGGCAGGTTGGCAAGGCGGGCATAGAGCGCGAGGTCTGTTTCGCGGGTCTGGCGCAGCATGAATTCACGCAGTGGCTGAGCACCTTTGTCCATCGCGTCCTGCATGCTGATTTTGTTTTCTGTAAACGGCTGATAGGCGTCGGAATAGATTTTGTCGAAAACCGGCGCCATCACAAAGAAGGTCAGAAACAGACCCAGGCCGAGCAGCACCTGGTTTGGCGGTGCGGACGGCGTACCCAGCGCATTTCGCAGTAAACCCAGCACGATAATGATGCGGGTAAAGCTGGTACACATCAGCAGCATTGCGGGCAGCAGGGTCAGCGTGGTGATAAATACCAGCGTCTGAATCGGCAAAGACCAGTTCTGGGCACCGTTAGCCATTTGCTGGCTGATAATGCCCGGTAACTGCGCGAAGGCTGACGGGCTGATAAGCAACAACAGCGGCAGACACAGGCGGGTGAGTAAGGGAGATTTCAAAAAGGTCATGCCTGCTTTCCCGGACGTTTTAACATTTTTTGCATCAGCTGACGAAAATCGGCGGGCAGTTCAGTGGTGGAAACCGGCGTGTTTTCAGCCGGTGGCGCGCTCAGGGTGTGCAGCGGTGTGATGCTGTGAGCGGTCACACCCAGCACCAGCCAGGTATTCTCCACTTCCACAATCACCACTTTTTCACTGCGCCCGACCTGACAGCTGGACGTGATTTTCAGCAGCTTGTTGTTTTTAGCTTGTGGTGCCAGACCGGTGCGTTTTGCCACCCAGCCGATAAAGAGGATCAGCAGCAGAATGCCGCCGAGCACCGAACTGACCTGGGTCAGTACGGAACTTGCGGGCACCACCGGTGCTGAGGCCTGCGTTGTGGCATGGTTTGCCGGGCCGGAAATGTACGGAGAATCCGTCGCGGCGTTCTGGTTCATCAGCGGCTCAGACGACGCATACGTTCTGACGGTGTGATGATATCGGTGATGCGCACGCCGTATTTATCGGCCACGACCACGACTTCACCCTGAGCAATCAGGTAACCGTTGATCAGAATATCCAGCGGCTCACCGGCCAGACCGTCAAGGGAGACCACGGAACCCTGCGACAAACGCAGAAGCTCTTTGATGGTCATCTTGGTGCGGCCCAACTCCACGGTTAGTTTCACCGGAATGTCGAGGATCATGTCGATATCCTGCAAGCCACCGGCTCCTTCCTGGGCGCCCAGCGCGGCGAAAACACCCTCGGTTGACGCTTTGGCGCCGCCCGCAGATTGTTGTTCGTTAAACGCATCAGCCCATAAATCGTCAACGTTTTCCGATCCCGCGTCAGACGGTTTATTGGTGTCACTCATGGGGCTGTTCCTCATCTAGAGAATTTAAAATTGGGTTGATCAAATGTTCAACGCGCAGAGCGTATTGTTCGTTTAAGGTGCCGTATTTGCTGGTCAGCACCGGCACGCCGTCGACATGGGCAATCAGGCGATCCGGCTTTTCAATCGGCAGCACATCGCCCGGTTGCAGTTTCAGGATCTGAGACAAGCGCAGCGGAATTTCGACGAAGTTCGCCACCAGTTCCAGCTCAGATTGTTGAACCTGGGTGACCAAATTTTCGCGCCACTGGCTCTCTTCATGACGGGAGTTTTCAACCGGAGGATTGGTCAGCAACTCGCGAATCGGTTCAATCATGCTAAATGGAATACAGATGTTAAAATCACCACTCAGCGCACCGATTTCTACGTGGAACGGCGTCGTGATGACGATATCGTTCGGGGAAGAGGTGATGTTGGTGAATTTGATCTGTAATTCCGCACGTACGTACTCGACGCTCAGTTTGTAGACGCCGCTCCAGGCGTCTTCATAGGCATCAAGCGCCAGCGTCAGCATGCGTTTAATCACGCGCTGCTCGGTGTGGGTGAATTCACGCCCTTCAACTTTGGTTGGAAAACGACCATCGCCGCCGAACAGGTTATCCACCGCGATAAACACCAGGCTTGGCGCAAATACAAACAGCGCCGTGCCGCGCAATGGTTTGAGATGGATCAGGTTGAGGTTGGTCGGCACCGGCAGGTTGCGGGCAAAATCGTGATAGGGCTGAATTTTGATCGGCCCGACGGTGATGTCCGGACTGCGGCGCAACAGGTTAAATAACCCCATGCGGAAATGACGGGCAAAACGCTCGTTAATGATTTCCAGTGCCTGCAGACGCTCACGCACAACACGGCGTTGCGTCGTCGGATCAAAAGGTTTTACGCCGTCATCGGCCGCCTGATTTTTGGCGCTGGTGGCTTCAGGAACGCTGTCGCCGCTGTCACCGTTGAGCAGTGCGTCGATCTCGGCCTGTGAAAGAATGCTGTCGCCCATAATTTGATTATCGCAGTATGAAAGCAGTGAAAAGCACGTCGTTGATCACCTGTGGGGGCTGACCTTTGACCAGGGGCATGTCCAGAACTTGTTTGATATCCTGCACCAGTTGTTGCTTGCCGGTTTCACTGACTAAATCCGACGTTTTCTGACGAGAAAGGAGCAACAGCAAACGGCTGCGCACCTCGGGCAGGTACTCATTAAGGACCGCACGGTTCTTTTCATCCGGCAGACGCAGGGTCAGGCCGATGTAAAGCACGCGGTCAGGATCATTATCCGGTGTTTGCAGGTTGACGGTGAAAGTATCCAGCGGCAGGAAAATCGGCGGCACAGGCGGCTCGTTTTTCTTCACTTCAGCGGTCTGCGTACCCGCAGTCGACTGCTGTTTGTGCAACATCCACCAGGCGTAACCCGCCGCACCACAAGCACCAATGGCCACCAGTAACAGCAGAATCATCAAAAGTGGTCGCTTTTTTTTGCGCGAGGCCGAGAGTGCAGAGTCAGACATGGATGAGGCGATTTCCTGTAAGTATGAGCAGGTAAGCTGAGGAAGGTTTACCTGCTGAGTCAATTCTGAGAATGATTATCCCGCTTATGCTGTTGTTCAATAGTCAGAATAGGCGGGGAAAATAAGGTCAGCTCTGCCGTTTGAATTAGGTGAACACTGACCGTCAGCAATTACCTGAAACAATTTTGCAAACCGTTACGCAAAGATATCGACGCTGTTGTTGCCGCTGATACGTTGCGCAAGGGACACCGGAACCGGCAGGGCATCCGCCGCTGAGTTCACACCGCCTGCATTAAAGGCCGCCCAGCTTGAGGCGTTCCCCTGCTGGGAACCGGATTGTGAACTTTGCTGCTGCGCCTGCTGCCATTGTGAGCTGTCGCTGCCGACGCTGCTCTGTCCGAGGCTGATGCCGTTATCCGCCAGCGCCGTTTTCAGATCAGGCATCGCGGCTTCAATGGCGGAACGGACTGCGCTGTGGCCGGAAACAAAGTGCAGCTGCGCCTGATTGTTTTCGATTTTCATGCTGATCTGGATGGAACCCAGATCCTGCGGGTGCAGACGCAGTTCGGCGCTCTGCAATCCCTGTCGGTTGAACATCATCACCTGCTGACCGAGCTGCTGCTGCCATTCCGGCGTGCCCAGCTGAGCGTTCAGCAATGACGTGCCCGGGCTGGTGACTACGCTGGTGGTGGTCGGCGTGGTGGAAACCGGCGCAGAAGAAACGGCCACGGCGGTGTTATTCACCAGATTCTGGATGGCGTCGGTTGTGCGACTTTCGGTTTGCGGCGTTACGGCTGCATTACCGGTTGCGGCGGTCATGGAAGCCAGCGCGCTGCTGAAATCCGGGGTCACCGTGGAAGCACTCTTGCTGGCAGTATGCGTTGTTGCCGTCGTCGTTGCCGTTGTGGCGCTGTCAGTCACGCTCGTTTTGCCATCATCAGCCAGTAAAGAAGATGCGGAAGTCAGACCGGCGAGTAACGCGCTCTTTTTATCAGCATCGGTGGCGTTCCCGGAGGTGGCCGTTTGCGTGAGCGCAACGGTCGCGGTCTGCATCTGCTGAGCCGGTTGCTGTTGCGCCGCCAGCTGGGCGAACAATGCTTGCACCGGCAGGGAGGTGGCATCCTCCGTTTTGGTGTCTTTATCTTTATCGGTCAGCGCGGCGTTTTTCACCGACGAGGGATCTGTGCCTTTCAGGCTGCCGTTGGGCAACAGCTGGATCGCCGCAATCATTTTGCTCAGATCACTGCCATCAAGGGTGAGGCTGCCGTCCTCTTCACCGGTGGTCACCGCCTGGGTGAGCGTGGTTTTATCCACCGTCTGGCCTTTAGCGCTGATCTTCTGGCCGAGCTGCGAGAGCTGGCTGGCAAGTTTAGGATCAAGTTTTTCGCCGAGCTGTGCCTGCAACTGAGTGGCGAAATCGGCAGTCACACCCGTCGTGGAGGTATCTGCGGCAGAGGTGGCATCAGAGGCCGTGGCAGAAGAAGAGGTCGCACTGCCGGACGCCGCTGACACGGTGGTTTTTGCCGTAGTGACGGCCGCAGGCAAGATATTCAGATTCATAGCGTTTTTTTCCTGTAAGCGCTGCGTTGGGCAAATTCATCGTTCTGCTTTTGATCCATCTTGTTCTCATGCGAACGCTGCTGTTCACTGGCACGGGTTTGCAGGGTCTGATAGGCGTTCAGCCGCTGTTGCTTATCCTGCCACTGGTTAACCGCAGCATTCAGCCGCTGATCCCACTGCTGCAACTGTTTACGGTGCTGGTCAATGGCGACTTCCAGCGTGCCGATAAACTGCTGGTAGTTCTGCCAGGTGTTCGCCGCAATCCCGCCGGTCATGGTGGTGTTGAGTTTGTCGCGATACTCGCGCTGATAGTTGAGCAGCATACTGAGCTGCTCTTCAGCCTGAGAATGCGACTGCCGGATTTGCCCTAAATGACTGGTCGCCTGATCCAGCGCTTTTTGCGCCAGAGAACAAAGGGTGATCAATGGTGATGTGTTTTCCATCTGATTTACCTTTATTGGTTAAAAAGTTAGCCCGGGAACAACATGTTCAGTTCCAGACAGGCATCTTCATAGGTACTGCGTTCCATGATGTCCTGCTGGAGGAAGTTCTCCATCTGCGGGTACAGCCGGATGGCGCGATCGAGCATCGGATCGCTGCCCGCCGCATACGCACCGACGCTGACCAAATCACGGTTACGCTGGTAGCTGGACAACAGTTGTTTGAAATTCCGTACACGAGCGTACTGCGCATCGTCGATCAGGGACGTCATTGCACGGCTGATCGACGCTTCGATATCAATGGCCGGATAGTGGCCCGATTCCGCCAGACGGCGTGACAACACCACGTGACCATCGAGAATGGCTCGGGCGGAGTCGGCGATTGGATCCTGCTGGTCATCGCCTTCGGTCAGTACGGTATAGAAGGCGGTGATCGACCCGCCGCCGCTGATGCCATTACCGGCACGTTCAACCAGCGCTGGCAGTTTGGCGAAAACGGACGGCGGGTAGCCTTTGGTCGCAGGAGGTTCACCGATGGCGAGGGCGATTTCACGCTGAGCCATGGCGTAGCGGGTTAGAGAATCCATGATCAGCAATACGTGCTGACCGCGATCGCGAAAATCTTCAGCAATACGCGTGGCATAGGCGGCGCCCTGCAAACGTAGCAATGGCGAAACGTCCGCTGGCGCGGCGATCACCACCGAACGGGCGCGGCCTTCATCACCTAAAATGTTCTCGATAAAATCTTTTACTTCACGACCACGTTCACCGATAAGCCCGACCACGATGACATCGGCTTTGGTGTAGCGCGCCATCATGCCGAGCAGAACGGATTTGCCGACGCCGGAACCGGCGAACAGCCCCATACGCTGGCCGCGACCGACGGTGAGCAGGGCGTTAATGGCGCGCACGCCAACGTCCAGCACATCGGTGATAGGCGTACGTTGCAGCGGGTTAAACGGCGGGGTGATCAGCGCAGCGCGATAGCCGGTATCGGGCGGTGGCAGGCCGTCCAGCGGTTTGGCGCTGCCGTCGAGCACGCGGCCCAGCAGCTGCGGACCGAGCGGAAGTTGTTTACCCGCGGTGTGGCCGTCGGGCGAGATCCGCGCATACACGCGCGCGCCCGGCAATATACCTTCGACTTCTTCAAGCGGCATCAGGAACAGGCTCTGGCCGTTGAAACCCACCACTTCGCTTTCTACTTCCTGCACGGTCGGGCCGTCGTGGCGTTCGATGAGACAGGTTGCACCGAGCGGCATCTGCAAACCGGTGGCTTCGAGGATAAGCCCCGTTGCGCGGGTCAGCCGGCCATAACGGCGCACGGAGGGCGTGCGGCTCATGCGCTTTTCCGCATTGTCGAGCGTTTTCAGCAGGCGACTCAGGCGGGCGGTCATCAGAGATCTTCCTGTGCCGCGAGACGGCATAGCTCATGCCAGCGCGTGGCGATGGACGCATCCATATCGCCGTCTTCCGCGCTGACTTTACAGCCGCCGCTATGGATTTGGTTATCGGCCAGCAAACGCCAGCCGTGCATGCTCAGACTGGCGCCCATTTGCGTTTCAACCCGTTCAAAATCGGCCGGATTGACGCGAAGCTGCGGTTTGCCTTTAAACATCGGCTCCTGCTGGATGAGCTGTTGGATCTGGTTGAGCAGGGCGGAACCGTCACATATCGGTGCCTGACCCAAAATTTGTTTGGCCGCCGTCAGCGCCATTTGCATCAGGCGCGAGGCGATGACGCTGTCGAGCGCGTCGAGTGTCTGCTGGAAATCAGCCACCAGTACCTGCCAGTGTTCGGTGAGCACCGCCTGTTGTTGCTGGCCTTCCAGCAACCCCTGCTGCTGTCCGGCGTCCTGACCAGACTGAAAACCAGCGGCGTAGCCCTGTTTCTGACCAGCTTCCAGACCCTGCTGGAATCCTTGTTGTTCGGCGTGGCGCTGCAGGTTTTGCAGTTCATTCTGATCGACCTGCACTTTCGGCTGGCCGTCGTTCTGTTCTTCTTCACCTTCCTGAAACAGAGGTTCGAGGGGCGATGCAAAAGAAGGCATCGCCAGATCACCCGGTCTCCAGGGCTTCCACGGCAGGGCGTTAAGACGCTCGGTCTGACGCTCTTCGGCGGTTTTCTTCTCCGGGGTTGGATTATCAGACATAGGAATCCTCTCCGCCGCCAACCATCATTTCGCCAGACTCTGCCAGACGGCGAACCGTTTGCAGGATTGCTTTTTGTTCGTTCTCCACCAGAGACATACGCATCGGGCCACGGTTGGCCAGATCGTCGCGCAGGATATCGGCTGCACGCTGCGACATGTTGCGCAGGAATTTTTCGCGAAGTGGCTGCTCGGCACCTTTCAATGCAACCAGTAACGATTCGCCTTCGATTTCCTGCAACAGGCGCTGGATACTGCGATCGTCCACGTCCACCAGGTTTTCGAACAGGAACATCTCGTCGATAATTTTCTGGGCCAGTTCGCCGTCGTAACCGCGTACCGCTTCGATAACCGCTTCTTCCTGCTGGGTTTTCATCAGGTTGATGATTTCCGCCGCAGTACGAACACCGCCCATCTTCGCCCGCTTGAGGTTCTGACCGTCGAGCAGGTTGTTCAGCACTTCCGTCAGTTCTGCCAGCGCCGCTGGCTGGACACCGCCGAAGGTGGCGATACGCAGCATGACGTCGTTACGCAGACGCTCGTCGAACAGCGCCAGAATATCGGCTGCCTGACCGCGTTTGAGGTGCACAAGGATGGTGGCGATGATTTGCGGATGCTCGTCGCGGATCAGATCGGCGGCAATCACCGGCTCCATAAAGTTGAGCGTTTCCATGCCGCTGGTGGTTTCGCGGGATTCCAGAATATCTTCCAGCAGGCTGGATGCACGTTCTTCGCCCAGCGCCTTGGTCAGTACCGCACGCAGGTATTCACTGGTGTTGACGCTCAGCGCGGCGTACTGCTCGGATTCGTCCTCAAACTCATTCAGGACTTCGGCCAGCTGCTTATTGGAGATCTGATGGATGTTCGCCATCGCGCCACTGATTTGCTGAACTTCGCGCGGGGAGAGATGCTTGAACACCTCTACCGCGCGGTCTTCGCCCAGCGTTATCATCAAAATGGCGCTTTTTTCAGTTCCGGTCATAGTCATGGTTGTTCGGTACTCATCCATTGGCGGATAACCAGGGCGACGATACGAGGATCTTTATCGGCCAGCTCCTGAACGCGTTGAGTTTGCACTTCGACGCTGACGCGCTGCTGAGAACGCTTACGTTTTTCCAGTTCGTCGTTGCTGAGTTTGACCGGTTTGCTGCCTTCAGGCTGAGGCTGGGACGCGGCCAGAACGGCGGCGGCAACGGCATCTTTTTCGGCCTGTTGTTTGCGTAGCATCGGACGAACCATTTTGCGCCACAGCAGCCAGGCAACAATCAGCACCAGTAACCAGCGACCGGCATCGATCAACTGATCAAAGAACGCTTGTTGTTTCCAGAACGGCAATTCGGCGGCGTCGTCGCTCGCTTCATTGAACGGTGTATTCACCACGTTCAGCGTATCGCCGCGTTCGGTGGAGAAGCCCATCGCTTCGCGCACCAGATCGTCTATCTTCTTCAACTGCTCGTCGGTCAGCGGTTTGGATTTGCCATCCGCACCGGTCTGATAGTTGACGACCACCGCCGCAGACAGGCGCTGTACCGCCCCGGCGCTATGCTGGGTGTGGGTGATGGTGCGATCGACTTCGTAGTTTGTGGTTTCATCACGACGGCTGTTCGACGGCACTGTTGAACGGTTCGCTGTGTTGTTTTGCGCGCCATTCTGACCATTGGCGGCCTGATTCTGTGCGCCGTTGGCCGCAGTAGCCGCCGGAGGCGTCGTCACTGGCGCGGTCGCCGCCGGAGCTGGCTGGTTACTCAGTGCGCCTGGGACACCGCCGACCGCTGAACCGCCGATCTGATCACTGGTGCTGAGCTGGCGTGAACGTACCGCCGCTTTATCCGCAGCACCGTTTGGCTGGTAATTTTCATCAGTCTGTTCACGGGTGGCGTAGTCTATCTGCGCGGTGATTTGCGCGTGGACATTACCGTTACCCACCACCGGTTGCAGAATGGCTTCGATACGACGTTGCAGGCGGCCTTCCACTTCATTGGCATATTTCAGCTGCGAGGCATTCAGGTCACGCCCGTTGCTGTCAGACTGAGTCAGCAGATGACCGCTTTGATCGACCACCGTCACGCTGGCGGGTGGCAGGCCGGAGACGCTGCTCGATACCATATAAACGATGGCGTTGATCTGGCCATCATCCAGAGCACGGCCCGGCTGCAGATTCAGGGTCACTGAAGCAGAAGGATTTTTTTGTTCGCGGACAAATAAAGAAGGTTTCGGAATGGCTAAGTGAACGCGGGCGCTGGAGACCGGACCGAGCGTTTCGATAGTGCGGGAGAGTTCGCCTTCCAGTGCGCGCTGATAGTTAATCTGCTCGCTGAACTGGCTGATCCCAAACTTCTCCTGATCCATCAGTTCAAAACCAACGGCGCCGCCTTTTGGTAAACCGGCCGCAGCCAGTTTGAGACGGGTTTCATACACTTTGTCCGCAGGGATCAGAACCGCACCGCCATTATCAGAAAACTGATAGGGGATGTTCATCTGCGTGAGCTGGGTGACGACCGCGCCACCATCTTTGTCGTTGAGGTTGCTGAACAGCACCTTATACGTCGGCTGCTTGGCCCACAGCGTCATAACAACAATAACAGCCACAGCAGCGGCAGCAGCAATGGCGATAGGAATTTTTGGGTTGGCGCGCAGGCGATTAAGCAACGCAGTAAAACCGCTTCGAGGGCTTTCTGCGCCGGCTATTGCGGAACTCATACAAGATCCCTATTTAGCTGTTGGATGGTGGTGTTCATGTTGTCTCGTAACAAAACAGACTCCCAAGTGCGCAATCGTTGAAGCGTGATATTTTTCAAACCCCCATACAGGCAGGCCTATTTTCTAGGTGAGTCATTATTTGTCGCGCAAGGCAAAGTTAATGGCCCGATAAGCCATGGTTTTTGCGGTCAATTGCGGCGTTTAGGAAAAAACTGATGTGATAGGGTGTCATTCCATGAAAGAACCCCATTGGTCACAGATACAGCGATAAGCGGAGAAAGCATGTCAATTCAAGGCATTGAGAGCGTTTTACAGCAAATGCAGGCGACGGCAGTGCAGGCGGGAGCGATAAAGCAACCCGATGCCACTTCAGAGGCTGGTTTCGCCAGCGAAATGAAAGCCGCATTAGGCAAGATCAGTGAAACGCAAAACAACGCAAAGCTGCAGGCCGAAAAACTCGAAATGGGTGTGCCGGGTGTCAGCCTCAACGATGTGATGGTCGATCTGCAAAAATCGTCGATCTCATTACAGCTGGGCGTGCAGGTGCGTAACAAGCTGGTGGCGGCTTATCAGGATGTGATGAACATGTCTGTGTGATGTATTAACTCAATGGAATAATTAGAAAAGAATTGCTACCTGTGGCCCGGTGGGGCAACGCAGGGGCAATTATTTGATTTTTTGAGGCGGGAAGGAAATACAAGGGCAGCAAAGATAAACTTCGCAAAAAAATTTTAACGTTAACTGCTAATAATCGTTATCAATATCCTGCATGGCCGATCGGATCACCCACAACGCAGTCAGACCCAGCAATGCCAAAACAATAAATAAAATTACCATAGCCCAAATCCTTCTTTTGACCTTTGCGAAGGCTCTCACAGGACATCCGTCATTTTTAGAGCTTAAGATCTGTTTATTTCAGTCAAAAGATCCTGACTTAGTTTTTTAATAATTACGTTACGATATTATTATCGACAGCAAACAAGCACAACTTGATAGCAGGCAGGAATTGTTTCAATTTATTGTTCAACGTGAAGGTTACGTTGTGAACGAAAATGAGTTTTCTAAAAAATAAATGTTACCGATGTCACAAAATTGTCCTTTGCTTGTGCAGGTTTATTTGCCAGAATCGCGAAAAAATGTTTCCACCTGCCAAAAGCACCTGCACAAAATGATAATCCGCCCACCCCGTCACTGGTTCTTGCGTTTGTTCGTCTGGCACGGTTCTGTGCTGCCCAGCATTATGTTCCGTCTGAGTCTCAATCTTCTGATGTCACTGGCCGCCATCCTTTGCCTGCCCTGGTACGAAACGCTTGGCGTGAAACTGACGCTGGCGCCTTTCAGTCTGCTCGGCGTGTCGATTGCTATCTTCCTTGGCTTTAGAAACAGTGTAGCCTATTCGCGCTATATCGAAGCGCGTCAGCTATGGGGTGGGTTGCTGATTGCCTGCCGAACGCTGCAAAGTCAGGTGATGGCAGTCTGTCCGGGCGAAGCACCTCGGGTGACGGCTTTGTTGCTGGCGTTCTGTTACAGCCTCAAGCACCAGCTGCGCCACAGTGATCCACGGCCTGATCTTGAGCGGCTGTTAGGCGAAGATGCTGAAGATATTCTGTCGCGACGCGCACCGACTAACATGGTACAGCTGCGGTTGTCGCAGTGGCTGGCGGAACGCCGCCGGACCGGGGAAATATCGGACGTTGTGTATGCGCATATGGATACCACGCTATCGCAGCTTTCACAGGTAGTCGGCGGTTGCGAGCGCATCGTCAGTATGCCGATCCCTTTCGCCTACGGGCTGCTGTTGCACCGCACAGTGTATCTCTTCTGTAGCCTGCTGCCGTTCGCCCTGGTAGTGGATTTGCATTACATGACGCTGCTGGTGTCCGGTTTTATCTCCTACACGTTTCTGTCGCTCGATACGCTGGCCGAAGAGCTGGAGATGCCGTTTGGTTATGCCAACAACCACCTGCCGATGGATGCGATGTGCACCAACATCGAAATCAATTTACTGGAGATGAACAATCAATCTCAGCTCCCTGACACACCGGTGCCGGACGCACATTATCGTCTGACCTAAGTGCCGAATGTCACGGTTTGGGCAAGATTCATAAGACTGTCATAAATACGCAACAAAAATGAAATAGCGTGGATGGGTCCGCTGTATAACGTCCCCAAGCATTCTCGAGGTATTTATGTCAGTCATTCAGGCCAAATCCCTGCACGAAGCCGAAGACTTGTTGAATTCCGGTATGGTGAAAAAAGTCGAACTGGCTTTTAGTATTAACAGTGACGAGTTTTTTAAACTTGCGCTGGAATGTGGCGATCGCGGTGCGAAAATCACCAAGGGTAAGAATTTTTTTATTATCACACTCAAAAAATGGGTCATTCCTTCAAATGACCTGCCTGCCACCAAAAGCAACGTCCTGATGTGATACAGTCTCCATAACACTGCCATCCTGACAGTGTTATGGAGAACTCCACTAGGCCACGGTTTTCATCATATAAACGCTCAGCGGATCCGGCGATTGCAGATAATCACCAAAGGCTTGTGTACGTGCGTACCCGAGTTTCTCATACAGTGTGATGGCTTTTTCCTGAAACACACCCGTTTCCAGATACAAGTCTGTGTGCCCTAATTCTTTCAGTTTTTTTTCCATTGCGGCGATGAGCAGTGATGCGATCCCTTGACCGCGAAACAGGGGATTGACGTACACCCGTTTCATCTCGGCGATACGATGTGTTGAGATGTACAGACAGGCGCATCCGGCCCAGTCATCATCGACGCGCGCCATAAAACAGGTGATATCACCTTCATCTACCTCAGAAATATTCACACCGTAAAAAGATTCAGGCGGATAGAGCGGATACTGATAAGCGTCCAGTTCGGCAATCAGGCGGGCTAAATGTGGGTGGGCGACATCTGTTTCAAAAATCTGGGCACTCACGGCGTGGCTCTCAATGTAACATTTTAGATTTATATTCTTAACCGAAAACGACCCGAAAACAAGGGACTGCCTGAAGGATGATGGGAAGGGGGGCATGTGAAGGTGCAAGGAAATCGTAATAATTGAAGAAGTCTTCGCCACGTCTGTCAGAGTTATCTGAATTGATCAAAATGTGATCAGTTTGTCTGTCATCCCTGTTTATTTTACCTCATATTCTTCCACTGTAAGAAATGTATACAATGCAATAACTCACCGTAATTAATTTACATCCTGCAATCGCGGTGAGATGAAAGAAGCACATTATAAGTGTTTGAATAAAGGATAAAATTATGGCTGTCTATCCTGTTGGCGTTTTTGTTACGCTTACTTTTACACCAGGTTTGTTTGAAGTGATCACGATTTTGAACGAGGTATCACCCGTACAGTATCAGGTGATGAATGTTGAAACAGGCAATGTAATCAGAGTGAATGAGAACTTTATTCGCGGAATTATAAAACCTTAACAACATGACCGGGCAGGGGGCGGCGTACCTGTTGCCTGCCCGGCCTTGTTTTGCACAGCCCCGTCAGTCAGGCATCAGCGCGTTAAAATCCTCTTCGTACAGCTCACGGCATTCCTGGATAAACTCCGGGTAGCCCAGTTCGGATGTCTGCACATCACGACCCAATCGTTTTTCTAAATCTTCGTGAAATCCCTCAAACTCTCCGTGCAGAATACCGGTAAAACCGGTGAGAATAATGCATTGCTCGGGTGTTAATTTAGTCACGTTGAGTTCCTTAAGCGATTTTCTAAAACCAGAAT
Source organism: Enterobacteriaceae bacterium Kacie_13 (assembly GCA_013457415.1). Lineage (NCBI taxonomy): Bacteria > Pseudomonadati > Pseudomonadota > Gammaproteobacteria > Enterobacterales > Enterobacteriaceae > Enterobacteriaceae bacterium Kacie_13. The sequence goes on along the minus strand of CP045665.1, from coordinate 2,631,758 downwards.
TTTTAAAAATGTTAAAAGTTTCTGAAAAGATGTTTAAAAGGGAGAAGTGCCTCACGTCGTGTTTCTGCAAAACGACGCAACATGTCCTATCCTCTAATTAATCCTACTGAAAAACAAGGAGTCACCAATGGATCAGGACTTGTTCGAACAGGCGCCCTTACCGCTGTTAACCCGTTTTCAGGTGGGAGACAGGGTGAAGTTACTCACTTTCCCCGTGGGTATTCATCCTGCCAGCTATCAGCTGGATGTGGCGATTACCGCAATCCATGACGGTGAGTTTGAGGGGGAGATTGTCCGCATAGCCACCCTTGGTCGTCAGGGGCATGAGCAGGCGCATTTTACGCTCGGCGGGCAGGTCGCTTTCTATGCCAGAAATATTCAGGGTATGGCTCCCGAGGTATAAAAACAAAACCCCGCTTTAGTGGCGGGGTCTTTAACTACTTCACACTTTCACTTCTTTTACACTTCACGCTGACATTACGGCAGTTACATCATTGGTTTCACGTGTTTGGTATTCGCCTGAGTGGTCAGAACGTCAGCGGGAATTTTCGAACAACTGCCGCAATACCCCACCAGATACCATCTTCCGTCAGCGCCTTTCTCCGGATTTACTTTATAACGCTCGTTACGTTTACCGTAAAACTCACGATCCACATTCTTTGATGCATCTTCCCAGAAACACAACGAAAACTGATGGCATGCATCAACATGCCTTTGTCCGTCGCGGCTTCCGCCAACCAGTAAATAATGATATTCAGACATACTGCCTCCTGAACCCCAAATATGATGGGGTAATTGTCCTGACTACAAGGAAACTACCTGGAATTTCAACCCGAAAACAAAACAAGAGACACAATAACGGGCGTAGAAAGCCACCCGATGAACACATTTTTTATTACGTAAACTATAGAGCAGATCACAAGACGGGGGAGGAAATATGGATAAAATGTGACCCGTATCACTTTATATTTTCCTGTGTTTGTGATTGCGCGCAGACATTCCGTCAGGCCGTTGTGATCGAAGGATTTTTCCGTGGAGTTCCTGCAGAGGCCAGCAGCTGAAATAGGGGGGGTAATCCCGTGTTCTGTGGGCTTAGAAGTCAGGTGTGTCGTGCTACTTTGGCTGAGTTGATTCTTTTACTCGCGCAGGAAATGCAATGGCAGATACACAGGTTATAGATTTGGTCATGTCGGTCAATAAACACGTCGAAGAAACTGCCATGCAGCATCTGATGCTGCGCAACTTTATTATCGTGATGTGCCGGAGCATGACCGAAGAGCAAAAAAATCAGGTGAAATGGCAGATGCGCCAGATCCACCAGATTACCGATGCTGAACACCGGCAGGGCGATGTGGAAATTCTGGAGAAAACCCGGCGGGATATGGAAATTATGCTGGAATTGATGAATTAAGTTTCTTCTGATGTCTGTCTCTTTAGGGAGGAACTATCATTAACACAATGATAACCAAAGGGAGATACAAAATGGGAATCTGGAGAGTACTGATCACCATTCTGGTACCGCCGTTGGGCGTACTGATAGGTAATGGTTTAGGCGGAGCGTTTCTGCTGAATATTTTGCTGACTTTACTGGGTTATTTCCCGGGTCTGATCCATGGTTTTTGGGTGCAGACGCGTAAATAATACCCCTTGTAATGACAGCATGAAGACTGACATAACACGTCATCTGAAAACCCGGTCTGAAAGCCGGGTTTTCTTTTTTGAGGGTCAGAACAGAGAGAAGAGGAGGACCACAGGAAGGCTCATCGGCCAGGTAAATCCAATAATGCCGGACGTTAATAGCCTGATCTTAATCGTATCGCGGCTCACCAGCAGGGTGAACAGCACGGCGATACCCAGCCCGCCCCAGTAAATCGTTTTAATCACTTCCCACCAAACGTGCACAACCAACCCCTGAGCATTCATAAAAACCGGCGGGTATGATATTCCGTTAACATCTGGTAATCAATTATTGTGTGATGTTGCTCATGATTTTGTAATGTAAGCATTTGGCATTAATTGTTATTGAACATCACTTGTGATGGGGGACTGCACCGACTGCGCGCGTAAATGTCCGCGAATCGCCGTGGGCGCGAAACCGAAACGTTTGCGAAACCGCTCAGCAAAGCGCGAACCGCTTTCATATCCCACCTGATGTGCAATATGGGAGATAGCCAGATCCGTGCATTGCAACAGGCGCAGGGCGTGGGTCATGCGAACGTCAATCATCAGGTTACGCAGTACGCTGTTTTCAGCCGCGAGACGGCGGCGCAGCATCACTTCATTCATCATCAGTTGCTCGGCCACTTCGGCGGCCGTAAAGGCTTTATGCAAATTATTGACCAGCAACTCGCGCACCCTCTGGGTCATGCTTTCGCTGTGTTGCAGGGAATAGCGCACGCCGAGCTGTGACAGCCACAGCAACTGTTCGAGCATCCGGTGCCGGGTAATTGGCGCAGGCAAACCGTGATGCCAGAGAATGGCATTGTGTGTATCGATAAAACTTTGTCTGAAAGCAACGGGAACGTGGGGAATGACCTGCAGGTGATCAACAGTAATCAGCGGGGGTTTAAACGCCGGCGTGTGCAATCCTGCATCGGTCAGCAGGGCATTATCCCACGCCATAATCGCGCAGCTAAATGGCCCGTTTTCGGAAAGCTGATGAGTAAGCCCCAGCGTTTGCCCGCTATTGAGCACCAGCATTTCACCCGTTTGCAGGGAGACTTCCTGATGCTGATAATGAACCGTCATGCTGCCATTTTGGATCAGGAGTAACTGAGGTTTGTCGATATACACATCTTGAATAAAAAGTTCACTGTGCTGAATAAGTAGCGAGGTCGATCCTATCCCTGGGGTGACTTTTATTTTACGTACCATGGTAATGATGCCCGAATATGACGACGACGGCGTCCAGTTGCCTGAATATAAATCAAAGCTGCGCGACTTTGTTACTAATACAAACTGGTCACCGGTTAAGGCGAAAGTCAGGGATGGAGACAGAGAGAATTAGCTCTGGCAGCTGCGCGCTCTCTGCCTCTGAAACCTTAGTATGTACAAGAAATATTTGATAAAATAGAACAATATAAAACAAAAGTAATAATTATTGGCGATCGCCAAATGCGATTGAACGGAGATCAATTTTTCCGTACGTCATATTCACTTGCTGTTGTCTTGACGACTGTCCAATCAGCTCGGTGAGTTGATTCATCCGGGCTTGTAATAATGTTTTGATCATATTTTCGTTATCCAGAATCTGACGCAAATATTTGCGTACTTCATACTGAATAGCCATCGACGTGCTTTCGGATACCGGTAACGTGGTGGTCGCTTCCACGGCTTTCAGATAACTGATTTCGAGCTCGACCAGCTCGTCCCATTTTTCTTCTTTCGCCAGCCGCAACATCTGCTCGCTTAAAGTCAGGATCAGTTGATATTCATTAACCAGATACTGATGTTGATCCATTATATTGGTCCTGCGACGGGTGATAGTTTGGGCCGATTTGCCGCCAGGCATCGGCAATATTTTCCAGTAAACCCAGCACTTCCGTGATGGCTTCCTGATCGTTGTGTAAATTGGCATGTAATAAACGGCGAACCATATAGGAATAGAGCGCTTCGAGGTTATCCACTAAATCGGGATCGCCTTTCTCGCGGCTCATTCCGGCTTTCAGTCCGCTGTCGATAATATTAATGGCCTTAGAGAGCGCTTTGCCTTTATCGGCAATATTTCCCTGCTGCATAAAAATGCCAGCACGGATAAGGGCGCTACGCGCCCCATCAAATAACATCACCACTAACTGATGAGGACTGGCACTCATTACGCCACTTTCTAAGCCTACCTGTGCGTAGGCCTGGGTTCCTTTAGCGTTATACATAATTTTTCTTCCTTCCTGACTAGCTTGAACTGGACGTGGTCATGGCATCGAACTGCTTGGTCAGATAATCGGCCGTGCTGTTGAGCTTCTGAATCGCCACGTCGAGTGCAGTGAACTGCGTTTTATAACGGGCAATAGTGGTGTTGATGCTGTCATTGACCTTGTTGTACTGCGTGGTCAGCGTCTTCAGCGTGGCGTTGACTGCCGTTTCTGCGTTGGCAATGGTACCGGTGCTGGCATTCAGGAAACCGCTGTTCAGGTTAGTGATGTTGGTCATCACACCGGTGGTTTTACCGTCGCCGACCATCATGGTCTGAACCGCACCCGTATTATTGGTCAGCGCCGTGCTGAGTTTGGTGCTGTCGATTTCCAGCTTGCCGGTATCAGGATCGGTGGTGATACCGATATTCGACAGGGAAGTGATGGTGCCGGAACCAGACGCTGCGCCAAGCGCGGATTTCAGACGGGTCTGGATGGTGCGAAGTGCGCTGTCACCGAGCAAAGCACCGTTGGTGGTGTCTGCGGTATCCGAGTTGGTCGCGGTCGCGGTGAATTTGGTCAGGCTGGTGAAGGTATCCTGCAAGGCATTGTAGGAATCTACGAACGTCTGGATCGCCGTGGTCGCCGTGCTGGTGTCTTTTACTACGCTCAGCGTCGCGGCGGTTGTCGTAGTTCCGCTCAGCGTTAAGGTAATACCGTCCTGCGCGTCACTGATTGTGTTGCTCTGACGCTCCAGATCAATGCCGTTGAATGTCAGTTTGGCATTACCCGCTGCGGCGTTCTGGGTCATCGCGCCGGTGCCGGTGGAGGAATCGTAGCCGAGAATATTATTCAGCTGATCATCACCGGTCACGCTGACAGTCATTTCAGAGTTTGTACCGGTGTTGTTCGCACTCAGCACCAGCTTATAGCTGCTGTCAGTGACTTTCACGATACTGGCTGTCACGCCGCCGCCAGCTTTATTGATCGCATCGCGAACGCCGGTCAGTGATGTTTGTGAATCGGTCAGGTTAATGGAAAGGGGTTTGCTGCCGTCACCCTGACTTATTGTCAGCGTACGGGAGTTACCCGTAGTTGTTGCCCCTAAGGCCGTGGTGTTGCTGGTCTGCGTGCCTGAAATTAATGACTGGGCAGAAGCCAGGCTCGACACCGATACCGAATATTTACCCGCAGCAGCCCCGGCAGTGGTGGATGCGCTGAACGCCGCCGTGTTGCTCGACGTCGCAGTGGTTGCGCCGTAAGTATTGGTGGAGGACAACGCGGTGGCGGCATCAGCGAAGGTTTGCAATGCACTTTGCATAGTGCCATAGGCTGTCAGCTTGGCGCTGTAGCTGCTTTGCGCGGCGCTGATAGGGGTCAGGCGTGCTTTTTCTGCGGTCGTCAGGTTAGCAAGCAGGGTATTGAGGTCTAAGCCTGAACCGATACCTAATGAAGAAATAGTGGCCATATGTATCCTTTACGGGTTGTATAAGAGTCTTTAAGCCCTATCGGCACGACGGAGAAAAAGTTTAATGGATTGCAACAAAAAGTAATGGCGTGAATAGCCGGTATAAGGAGGGGTAATTCTCAAAGTAAGAAAGTGAGCTTTTTTGAGAAATAATTCTAAAGGTTGCTGGAGTATCGCCGATACAAGTTTGGACGGTGATGAACGCCGTGGGCAATAAGCCCGAACCCTTAACCAGATTTGAAGGAATACACTCATGGCTCAAGTTATCAATACCAACACGCTGTCTCTGATGACTCAGAACAACCTGAACAAATCCCAGTCCGCTCTGAGCACTGCTATCGAGCGTCTGTCTTCCGGTCTGCGTATCAACAGCGCGAAAGACGATGCAGCGGGCCAGGCAATTGCTAACCGCTTCACTTCAAACATCAACGGCCTGACTCAGGCTTCACGTAACGCCAACGACGGTATCTCCGTTGCGCAGACCACTGAAGGCTCACTGAGCGAAATCAACAACAACTTACAACGTATTCGTGAGCTGTCCGTTCAGGCTGCTAACGGCACCAACTCCGATTCCGACCTGACTTCAATCCAGGACGAAATCACCTCCCGTCTGTCTGAAATCGACCGCGTATCTGGTCAGACTCAGTTCAACGGCGTGAACGTATTGGCTTCTAACCAGACCATGAAAATCCAGGTTGGCGCAAACGACGGCCAGACTATCTCTATCGATCTGCAGAAAATCGACTCTTCAACTTTAGGTTTGTCAGGTTTTTCAGTATCTAAAAATTCTTTGAATGTAAGTGATGCTGTAACACAGGTAAATGGGGCTGCTGCAACAGTTCCAGTATCAGTTGACCTGAGTTCAGCGGCTAAAGATTTAGGTGTAGATGCATCAACACTGACTTTACGTAACGTTGAAACTAAAGCAGGGGCTGCAACTGATCAATATGTCGTTAAATCAGGTAGCGATTACTATGCCGCGTCTGTAGACCGTGACAGTGGTAAAGTAATCTTAAACAAAGCAGATATTGAATATACAGACCCTGCAAATGGTTTGACAGCAGCTGCTACTCAAGCGGCACAGTTGGTTAAGGTAGGTGCGAGCTCAACTGGTACTGCTGAAGCATATGTTACTTTCCAAGGTAAAAACTATGCTGCTACAGCGGCTTCATTGGTTGACACCGGTGATGACGATGCTACTAACCAAACTGGCGCGGCAACAACCAACAAAGTGACATTACAGGTCAGCGATATTACCGACGCAAGTGGTAACGTTACTACTCCTGCAACTTCGCAGTACACAGGTACTGCTACTGCGGATCCATTGGCTTTGCTGGACAAGGCTATCGCTAAAGTCGACACCTTCCGTTCTTCACTGGGTGCGGTTCAGAACCGTTTCGATTCTGCCATCACCAACCTGAGCAACACCACCACTAACCTGTCTTCTGCACAGAGCCGTATTCAGGATGCTGACTACGCGACAGAAGTTTCTGCAATGTCTAAAGCGCAGATCCTGCAACAGGCTGGTACTTCAGTATTGTCTAAAGCTAACCAGGTTCCTCAGTCCGTACTGACCCTGCTGCAAGGCTAATTTTTCGGATAACCCGAAAAACACAGTCCAACCCCGCCTCGGCGGGGTTTTTTTTAACCAAAACTTACGAATTTGTGCAATCCCTTCTGTGCAGGGGCTGGTATAATTTAGGATAATCTTTATAAATAGTTCAAAAATTGCGCTATTTTGATCGGCGACAAAAGGGCAGCGACAGGTCGATGTTCGAGACATAATCAAAATAGCCGCGCTTTTTTGTCCTTATTCTGCCGATTGAACAGGGTTTCCACTGTCACAATGCTACAGACCCTTAATTTTACAGGTTACGACAGTGAGCGATCTGTATACCGCCGACGGCGTGATAGACAAAAATTCTTTGTGGCAGCGCTATGTTCCCCTGGTGCGCCACGAAGCCCTGCGTTTGCAGGTACGGCTTCCCGCCAGCGTAGAGCTTGATGATCTACTGCAAGCGGGGGGGATTGGCCTGTTGAATGCGGTTGAGCGATTTGATGCGATGCAGGGCACGGCGTTTACCACGTATGCCGTTCAGCGTATTCGTGGCGCGATGCTTGATGAGTTGCGCAGCCGCGACTGGGTGCCGCGCAGCGTGCGACGCAATGCGCGTGAAGTTTCTCAGGCAATGCATCATGCAGAACAACGATTAGGGCGTCCGCCGAGCGAAGGAGAGGTGGCGCAGGCGCTGGATATTCCCATCGAGGAATACCGGCAAATATTAATGGACACGAACAGTAGCCAGTTGTTTTCTTATGACGAGTGGCGTGAAGAGCACGGCGATTCAGCCGAGGCATTGATGGAAGGGCACGAAGAGGCCAACCCGTTACATCATCTGTTGGAGGGCAATTTACGCCACCGGGTGATGGAAGCCATCGATGCGTTACCAGAACGGGAAAAGTTAGTCCTTACGCTTTACTACCAGGAAGAGTTGAATTTAAAAGAGATCGGGGCAGTGCTGGAAGTCGGGGAATCCCGGGTAAGCCAGCTGCACAGTCAGGCGATTAAGCGATTGCGAATGCGCCTGGCCAACGACCACTGATCCGCTTTTTCCTGGCCGGTTATACATTTTATGTCCCTTATCAGGAATAAATTTATGCCAGCGGGAATCAAAACAAGGCCTTTAAGCCGTTATCTTAAAGATTTTAAACATAGTCAAACTCATTGCTCACAGTGTGCAAAAGAACTCGACAGGATGGCACTGGTGTTTCGCGGGCAAATCATCAATAAAGAGGCCATCGCCAAGATGGACCAGCCTATTGATGACGACGTGTGGCACAACCTGTCGCAAGAACTGACCGCGCTGTGTCGTTTTTGCAGTGAGATTAGCTGTAACAGCCATTCGTCGTATTTCGACATCATGGCGTTTAAGCAATATCTGTTTGAACAGACTGAAATGAATCACAGCACGGTGCGCGAGTACGTTGTCCGCCTCCGCCGTCTGGATGAGATTTTATCTGCCAGCAACTATCCTCTCGATAAACTGAAAGGGGAGAGTATCCATCAGCGCATCATCAGTGATGTGCCGGTGGCGGCGCACGATAACTACCGTATTGCCCTGCGCAAATACGATCAGTATCTGGCCTGGCAGAAATCCGCCTGAGTCCGTTTCGCACAGAATGACAATGAAACACCCTAAACAGGTTCCTCCGGGAGCCTGTTTTTTTGTCTCCAGTTTGTATACATTCTTTATATACTTAATCATCAATATCATTTCTTATCCTAATAATTCATTTTTACGGTTTCGCTCAGCCGTGCGGCTGCGCGTCAGGGGAACACTGTGCCTGCTCAAATTTCATTACTTAAAAACCGGCTGGATGCCTTTGATCGTCTCGATTTACTGGGCAACAGCACGCCGCTGGAAAAATTACATCGCCTTTCAGAACACGTTGGCCGCGACATATACATCAAGCGTGACGACGTCACTCCGCTGGCGATGGGCGGTAACAAGCTGAGAAAGCTGGAATATCTGGTTGCCGATGCACTGGCCGAGGGGGCGGATACGCTGGTGACCGCCGGCGCTATTCAGTCAAACCACGTGCGCCAGACCGCCGCCGTGGCTGCAAAGCTCGGGCTCAAGTGCGTCGCGCTGCTGGAAAACCCGATTGGCACCGCTGAGGCAAATTATCTGACCAACGGTAACCGTCTTTTGCTGGACCTGTTTAACGTTGAAGTGGTGATGTGCGATGCCCTGTACGATCCGATGGCGCAGCTGGCTGAGCAGGCAGAGCGTCTGGAAGCACAGGGTTTCCGTCCTTACGTGGTGCCGGTCGGTGGCTCAAATGCATTAGGCGCGCTGGGCTACGTGCAGTGTGCGCTGGAAATTGCAGAGCAGTCTTCCGCCAGCTTTGTGGATTTCAGTGCCGTAGTGGTGGCGTCCGGCAGTGCCGGTACACATGCCGGTCTGGCGGTGGCACTGAGCCATCTGATGCCGGATACCGCCCTGATTGGCGTGACAGTGTCACGAAAAGCGCATGAGCAACGTCCGAAAGTGGAAGCGATCGCCCGGGAAGTCGCTGCCCAATTGCAGCTGGAAGAAAACGTTCCACCGATTATTTTGTGGGATGAGTACTTCGCGCCGCGTTACGGCGAGCCGAACGAAGCGGGTATGGAGGCGGTTAAACTGCTGGCCGAACAGGAAGCGATGTTGCTCGACCCGGTATACACCGGTAAAGCAATGGCGGGTTTACTCGATGGCATCGAACGCGGACTCTTCCCGGACGACGGCCCGATCCTGTTTATTCACACCGGCGGAGCGCCTGCGCTGTTTGCCTATCACCCGTTTGTATAGGCATCACATATCGCTGTGATGGGTGGAACGGATCGTTTTGATGGCTTAAAGTGTGCTTATTCCATTTTGAGCTAAGATTATAGAATTATATTCCTGATAACTGATGCAACGGGTGCTACTGTGCGCAAATCCATAGGGTATATAACGTTTTATAATTAACTATAAATGAGGTGAATATGGGTTTTTCTACACTGCGTCGTCGTTTATTACTGGGTGCTGTGGCAGTGACATTGACCGCTGGTATGGTCAGCAACAGCTTCGCCGATGAAGGTTTGTTAAAGAAAGTTAAAGATCGCGGCACGCTGATCGTCGGGCTGGAAGGAACCTATCCTCCATTCAGTTTCCAGGGTGAAGATGGCAAACTGACGGGGTTTGAAGTGGAATTTGCAGAGGCGCTGGCGCAGCACATGGGCGTAAAAGCCAGGCTGCAACCGACCAAGTGGGACGGCATGCTGGCTTCGCTGGAATCCAAGCGTATCGACGTCGTCATCAATCAGGTAACCATTTCTCCAGAGCGTCAGAAAAAATACGATTTTTCTACACCGTATACCGTTTCCGGTATTCAGGCGCTGGTGAAGAAGGGCACAGAAGGGTCGATTACTAAGCCTGAAGATCTGAAAGGCAAAAAAGTCGGCGTGGGTCTGGGAACCAACTACGAACAGTGGCTGCGTGCCAACGTGCCTGGCGTAGATGTCCGTACTTATGATGATGACCCGACTAAATATCAGGATCTGCGCGTAGGCCGCATCAACGCGATTCTGGTTGACCGTCTGGCAGCATTGGATCTGGTGAAAAAGACCGGTGATACGTTAGCCGTTGCAGGCGCACCGTTCTCCCGTCAGGAATCCGGCGTGGCCATCCGTAAGGACAACCCGGAACTGCTGGCTGCGATCAACACTGCAATTGCCGAAATGCAGAAAGACGGCTCACTGACCAAGATTTCTGAGAAATGGTTCGGGGCTGACGTTACCAAATAATGCTCGTCGTACCGGGAGCTGATTTTGCTCCCGGCACTTTAAGTGCAAACATCCAAAAGGTCTTTATCGGATGCAAGAAAGTATTCAACTGGTGCTGGATTCAGCACCATTTTTATTGAAGGGAACCCTGTTTACGCTCCAGCTAAGTATTGGCGGGATGATTTTCGGGTTATTACTGGGCTTTATACTGGCGCTGATGCGCCTTTCGCGTTTCTGGCCGCTGTCATGGCTTTCACGTTTTTACGTGTCGGTATTTCGTGGTACGCCGCTTATCGCGCAGCTGTTTATGATTTATTACGGCCTGCCGCAGTTTGGCATTGAGCTGGATCCTATTCCGGCCGCCATGATCGGCCTGTCGCTTAATACGGCGGCTTACACCTCTGAAACCCTGCGTGCGGCGATTTCTTCGATTGAAAAAGGGCAGTGGGAAGCCGCCTCCAGCATTGGCATGAACCACTGGCAGACGCTGCGCCGCGTGATTTTACCGCAGGCCGCTCGTACCGCGCTGCCGCCGCTCGGCAACAGTTTTATCGGTCTGGTGAAAGACACCTCGCTGGCTGCGACTATTCAGGTGCCGGAGCTGTTCCGTCAGGCGCAGCTGGTGACCTCGCGCACGCTGGAAGTGTTCACCATGTATCTTGCCGCCTCGATAATCTACTGGGTGCTGGCGACCGTTTTATCTTTCCTGCAAAACCGTCTGGAAGACCGTGTTAACCGTCAGGATCAGGAGCCTTCATGAGTACCATTGACGTTAAGCAACTGACTAAGAAATTCAACGGCCAAACGGTGTTACACGGTATCGATTTACAGGTGAACGCCGGTGAAGTGGTGGCGATTATCGGCCCGAGCGGTTCAGGTAAAACTACGCTGCTGCGCAGCATCAATCTGCTGGAAGAGCCGGACGGTGGCACCATCAAGGTCGGTAAAATCGAAATTGACGGTAATAAGCCAATCAGTAAGCAGAAAAATAAAGTCCGCGAGCTGCGTCAGCAGGTGGGGTTTGTGTTTCAGAACTTCAATTTGTTCCCGCACCGTTCTGTGCTGGAAAACATCATTGAAGGCCCGGTCATCGTAAAAGGTGAACCGAAAGAGAAAGCGATTGCCGCCGCGCGAAAACTGCTGGAAAAAGTCGGCCTGAGCGGTAAAGAGGATGCCTACCCGCGCCGTTTGTCCGGCGGGCAGCAGCAACGTGTGGCGATCGCCCGTGCGCTGGCGATGGATCCGGAAGTCATTTTGTTCGATGAACCGACGTCTGCGCTCGACCCCGAGCTGGTCGGCGAAGTCCTCAACACCATTCGCGCGCTGGCGCTTGAACACCGCACTATGGTGATTGTGACCCATGAGATGAGCTTTGCGCGTGATGTCGCGGACAGGGCGATCTTTATGGATCAGGGGAAGATCGTGGAGCAGGGGCCAGCGAAGGAGTTGTTCTCGAATCCGCAGCATGCGAGGACTAAACAGTTTCTGGAGAAGTTTCTCGCACACTAAATTCAAGACCTTGGGTTGCCACCCAAACTGGCCTTAAGGTCAAGACCTTGGGCTGCCGCCCAAATCCAACGTCAAGACCTTGGGCTGCCGCCCAAACCCAACGTCAAAACCTTGGGCTGCCGCCCAAACTGGCCCAAAGGACGCGTAAACGCGCGCCCTCTGGACTCCCGCGTTTTTTAAAACACGTGCCGTGCAACCCGGCTCTGTTTCAGAAACGCCTGCTATTGCCGCAAAATCCCGCCGCTGCGCGGTGCCCTCCGTTCGGGTTACAACCCGCGCAAAAACGCGCGGTTTTCCACCTCTCCTCCGGCGCGATTTTTGAACGCGGCCAGAAGCTTTTTAGGTCACAACTTGACCCGCTCAGATCATTTCAAAAAAATAAATAATTAAAATTACTCAGGTTTTTTCTATTAAAATGGTGGGATGGCGCGATAAAAAAAACCTGCTGAACGGAGCGGCTTCGAGACCTTAGGCTCGAAGACCGAGAGAAGGCACCGCGTAGCGGCAGGGTTTTGCGCCACACGCGGAAGTACCAGAACACGGCCATCGTTCCAGCGAAAGCGTGTTTGAAAAAGCGGGGAGGGATCCAAGGGAGGGAAAGCACTTCCCTCCCTTGGTCGGTTTCGGCGCGAAACGTCCTGTGATCACTGCAATTGAGAAACCGAAACTTTCTCGGTCTTTTTAAAGCCGGATTGCGCGGCAGCCGCAATTAAGAAACCGAAACTTTCTCGGTCTTTTTAAAGCCGGATTGCGCGGCAGCCGCAATTGAGAAACCGAAACTTTCTCGGTCTTTTTAAAGCCGGATTGCGCGGCAGTTGCAATTAAGAAACCGAAACTTTCTCGGTTTTTTTAAAAGCCGGATTGCGCGGCAGCCGCAATTAAGAAACCGAAACATCCCCGGTCTTTTTAAAGCCGCCATTGGACGCAAGTCCAAAAAAATTCCAAAAAAAAGCCCCGAAAAAATTTCGGGACTTTCCAAAGTCTCACGCTAACTACGCCTCAACGCTTAGTTGATTTGCACCGGCATGCCTGCACGCATCTCAATTGCGCGCTGAACTACAGTCTGATTCACACTTGGATCCATTGCTACGGCGTTGGAGCTGCCCGTCAGGCTGATTGGAATTGGCTGCTGTGAATCAAATTCTTCCTGATTGGAAGACAACGGGTTATGGATCTCAACATAACGCTTGCCGTCTGGCTCTACGGTGGCTTTTACCGGCTCGTTAATGAACTGAACACGGGTGCCTTGTGGCACGTTGTCGTACAGCCATTTGATGTCAGCATCACGCAGACGCACACAACCGTGGCTGACACGCAGGCCGATACCAAAGTTTGCATTGGTACCGTGAACCGCATACAGGCGGCCTACGTACAGCGCGTAGAGACCCATCGGGTTGTCCGGGCCGGCAGGGAAGACGGCAGGCAGAAACTCGCCGCGGGCTGCATATTCTTCATGCATTTTTGCCGTCGGGGTCCATGTCGGGCCGGCTTTCTTACGCTGGATAGTGGTCACCCAGTTCAGCGGCGTGTCTTTGCCCAGTTCACCAATACCGATTGGCAGAACGACAACGGTATTGCTGCCTTTCGGATAATAGTACAAACGCATTTCTGCGCTGTTGATGACAACACCTTCGTGCGGCGTATCCGGCAGGATTAACTGCTGCGGAATAGTCAGCACGGTGCCAGGGGTTGGCAGGAACGGGTCAACGCCAGGATTAGCTTCAAGCATGTTGCTCAAACCCATCTGGTATTGCGCTGCAAAGTGTTCCAGTGGCAGGCTGCTGCCCTGCGGAACAGTGACCGTAATATTTTCACCGACCAGACGACCATTGTTCGCCGGAAGAGGATATACCACAGCAAAAGATGCCTGGCTGTACGCAGCAACTGCCAAAACCAGGGTAACTATCGCGCGAATGCTCATTTTCATATTTTCGTTGGTCGTTAATGCCACACTGGCAGTTGTTGTCAGAATGTTGATTTCCCCCCGGTACGCTTACCACCGGAGAGACACGGTACTTTCACAGAGCACTTTAATGAGACTCAGTATGCGTAACGAATCACATTTCAGGGCCGCTAATTATAAGGATTTATTGCCAACAGGCCAAAGCTTTCTCATGCTGTTCGAAAAGTTCCCTGTCCCGAACGCATTTTTTGCCGGGTCCTGCACAATTCCTTCACATTTAACCGCTTATTTACGATAAAACCGCACCATGACCTGCGTGGGGAGAAACGCTCCCTGCGCTTTATTGCTACGCAGCCTGTTACGGGCTGTTTTAGTTCAATATCGCAATCACGCCCCAAAATACTTGTTGTCCGGGGTCATGTTCGCGATGGTAATATTCATGAGTAGACCCTTCGTATTAACCAGGAATAATCCGGGTATTCCATTGCCCTGATATACGATGACGATGATAAATAAAATACTGGTAAGTGCTTGTCTGGTGGGATTCAAAGTCCGCTATGACGGAAGTGAGAAAGCACAAATGCTTGATCAGTTGCGTCGCTGGCAGAAAGAGCAGCGTCTTGTGATCCACTGCCCTGAACTGGCTGCCGGGTTACCCACGCCACGTCCCCCGGCTGAGATTGTTTCTGCTGCGGGTAAAGACGGCATGCCGGAGCAGGTAAGAATATTTGAAATTACGGGGCAGGATGTAACCGGGCAATATCAGCTCGCCGCCTGGCTGGCGCTGCGGGCTGCACAGGAATCAGGTTGCACCGCTGCGCTGTTAACCGACGGCAGCCCAACCTGCGGTAGCCAATTTATCTATGATGGTTCATTTAGCGGCAAGCGTAAGGCAGGTATGGGAGTCGCAGCATCCCTGCTTACTGAACATGGTATCGCTGTGTTTTCGCAGAACAGGCTTGCCGATCTCATTGCCTGGATTGATGAGAAAGAACGCTGAACCTATTTTTTCATTGAGATACGAAGAGAACGAGCCTCCGGGCAGTGAAAAGGCGATGCCGAAGCACATCTCTCCAGCGTAAATACAGTGTCTTACGGGTAATGTCAGAGGGAATAGTTATGTTTTGGGGCAGCCAGTGACTTGCGGGTAATTGCGACATACCAGATTGAGTTTGTATTTAGGCTCGAAACCTTTATCCAGCATGCATTGCTGAACAATAGCCGCTTTGCGTAGCGTTGGTACGTAAGACACCGAGCCCAAAGGTTGCGGATAACCACACTGATACATTACCGCCAGTGCTTGTTTGTCGTTTTCAACTTTATGAGAAAAATGCTGCGAAGCTCCCATTTTACGCCAGGTAATCAGGGAATATATGGTTACGCCAGAATCCGGCTTAATCGGATGAAACCCTCTGTCTGCGACAAAAGGCAGCGCTTCCAGCTGGCTCTGACTTAAGGGATGCCCCTGCTCTTGTTCAAGGCAGGCTGGTGTATCATGGTAAATACGAATGCTGCAAATCTTGAATCCGTCTTTACGGGTAAACCCCATATTCTCCATGCATTGGTAATAAAGAACTGACTCATTATCTGTTTTAGGGATATCGGGGCCAGGGAGTTGTACGCCGCATTTACCCATTGCGATGCGCACGCCGTCGACGTCCGTATCAGGACGCTGCCACTGTGTCAAATCCGGTGCCGGGGGACATCCTGTCAGCAGGAATACCGCCGTTGTCAGCAGAGGTAAAGTCATCAGAGCCGATTTTCGGAACATTAAAATCCTTTATTTATTATTGTCTCAGGTAGCCGCCATACTGCCCGTATTGATCCTCTGCGACAACATTGTTCAGGCCTGTTCAGTTGGCTCAAATTCTTCAGCCACAAGCTCCATTGATTTTCAATAAGATCCTTCACGTTCAATAAATGCTTTATTCTCTTCTTTCCAGTCGCGGAGGCTGAGGTCTCCAACTCCCCCTGTGCAGGGGGAGGGAAAAACCCTATAACTACCGCTATCAGAAATCGTAACCCACGGTGGCGACAACGGTACGTTCCTGACCCCAGTAGCAATAGCTGGTGCCATAACAGGCTGCGACGTATTTCTTATCAAACAGGTTGTTGGCGTTCAGCTGCACGTAGGCACCTTTCAGCTGCGGATTGAACTGCACCAGATTCATACGCAGTGAAGCATCGACCAGCGTGGCGGAAGGCATGTGCTGCGTGTTCTCGTTATCCGCCCACTGTGTACCGATGTAACGCACACCCGCGCCCAGATCCACACCGACCGGCGTCTTATACTGACCCCAGATGGAAGCCATTTGCTTTGGTGTGACGTATGGTGTGTTGCCGTTGTTCTGGCTGGCATCGCGGATACGGACTTTGTTGTAAGTATAACCGGCCATCACGTTAAAGCGCTCGGTAACCTGTTTCTTGGCTTCCAGCTCCAGACCCTGAGAACGGATTTTACCCGCTGGCTCGTAATAGCTGCCGACCACTACGCGGTTACCCACGTCGTCCTGCGTCAGGTCATACAGTGCCGCGGTGTACATATCGGATGTACCGACCGGCTGGTATTTGATCCCGGCTTCGTATTGCTCACTTTGCATTGGTTTGAGCAGAGTGCCGTCTGCGCCTGGCAGGGCAGAAGGTGTCATTGCCTGGCTGTAGCTGACGTAAGGAGAAATCCCGTTATCGAAGGCATAAAGCAGGGACGCGCGGCTGTTGAAGTGGCTGTCTTTGCGCTCGCTGTGGCTGTCGGTGCCGTAGATGCTTTCGTAGCTGCGGCTGTCGGTTTTCAGCGTGTCATAACGGCCGGACAGAGTCAGGAACCACTTGTTCCAGCTCATTTCGTCCTGCAGATAAGTGCCCATTTGCTCGTAACGGTTTTTGCCGCGCGAGTGGCTGTAATAATCCAGCGTATCGATGCCGACACCGGTGTACGGGTTCAGGGTCCCGGCAGTCGCGCCATCAGATTTCAGATCGTTCACGAAATGTGAATAGTCGAAGCCCAGCACCACTTTGTGCGCCAGTTCGCCGGTGGCGAAATCTGCTTCGAGCTGGTTATCAATCGCGAAAGTATCCAGAGAGGATTTCTCTCCGGAGTAATAGCGGTTCATCAGCGTGCGATCTGCGTTCCAGCCTGCCTGATACACCTGATCCAGTTCGGTATTGGAGTGAGTGTAGTTAGCGTTCTGACGGAATGACCAGACGTCATTAAATGCGTGCTGGAATTCGTAACTGTAGATCTGCTCCCAGCGTTTGAACTGGTTGCGATCCGTTTCGCCGTCGAAGAAACCCCGGCTCAGCTTCTGGCCGTACAGGCTGCCGTCGGCAGGCACTGCGGCGTGATAACCGCCGGACGGATCTTTTTGCAGGTAAGCGCGCAGTAACAGCGAAGTATTTTCATCCGGCTGCCACATAAGCTGCGGGGAAATCGCATAACGTTCTTCGCGCTGATGGTCATACTGGGTATCACTGCTGCGGGTCATACCGGTCAGGCGGAATGCCCACTGGTCGTTGATCGCATTGGTGTAATCGAATGCGCCGCCCTTGGTATTTTGTGTGCCGCCGGAAAGCTGGAAATGACCTTCTTCAGCGAACTGCGGACGTTTGGTCGTTTCAACCACCACACCGCCGGGAATGCTCTGGCCGTAAAGGGCAGAGGAGGGGCCTTTTACCACATCAATACGTTCGAGGAACCACGGATCAACCTGAATGGAGTTATAGCTTGCGCCATCGCTTAGAATACGCAGGCCATCGAGGAAAGTGTTGTTGACATCGCCGCCGTGGAAACCACGCAGGGAAATGGTGTCATAGCGCGTTGCGCCGCCGGCAAAGTTAGTGAACACGCCCGGCGTGTAGTTCAGCGCTGCGTTGACCGTCGTGGCATTTTGGTCGGTCATCTGCTGACGGGTTACGACCGAAACGGCCTGACCCGTGGTGATCAGCGGCTGGTCGGTTTTCGTCGCACTTTTTGATGTTTTAGCACTGTAACCCTGCGTCGGTGCATCAGCAGTATCGGCCTGTGATGCCTTGATAACTACTGTATCTTCTGCGGCCAGAGAGGAAGCCGGAACGGCAACGGCCATGGCGCACAAAAGCACCGAGCGTTTGAGGGGAAAAGCCAACAACATAGTAATAATCCCTATAAATAACCCGATTAATTATCGAGTAATTAATTGATGCGTGTGTAAATAAACCCGGAAGCCAACCACGTTCCGCACGAAAACCCGGCCCAAACAGGCAGGGTATTTACGAAAACGAGACGAATGTTAAACTTAATGATAATTGTTATCATTATTATTTTACAAATTCAAGTGAACTTTATTCAAAAAGTGTGAAGTGGCGACATTTTATCCGCATGAAAATCATGGGTTTTGTTGTTTTTCGTTGAGCGCGGTAGAAGGAGGGAACGGAGTGAAGATATCAACCTGTAGGTTATTAAATTTATGCGAAGGGGACTTTTCAGAAGAAACGCTGCCACGCGAATGCCGTGACAGCGCAGACGCTGAGAGGATTATCGCGCCAGCCCAAACCCGATATCAAACAGCGGAGAGTCACTGTCATGGGGCATATCCGACTGCTGTTTCAGCACCGCCTCCATAGACGACGGCAGCTCGAACGGCAGTTTGCCGGTAAAGGCTTCGCCGCTGGTGAGGCGGGTAAACAGCACAGTATCACTGACGCCAAAATTCCCCACGATGGCTTTGGCTTTATCCTTCACGTTGCTCAGAATCGCTGGCCGATCGAGATACACCGTCACCACCGTCGGCACATGTTTGCTGGCATTCTCGATCGCCTGATAATCGGCATTATCTCCGGTAAAGACCAGCGATCCCTCATGATGACGCTTACCGAAGAACCACGCCTGATGCAGTTCCTCATACGGGGCTTGTGTGCGGATGAGCGCCACATCGGCTTTCTCCGGTGAATCCACCACAGTAAATCCGGCAGCTTCAGCGGCTTTCGGTGCGATACCGTACAGCCAGATTTTCTGGCTTTTCTTAAGCGGTAAAATATCGGCGGTATTTTGTAGCAGCACCAGCGAATGGCCTTGCGCGGCGTCGGCTTCTTTCTGCCAGTCCGCGCGACCCACAGTTTCTGTCGCTTTCTGCACATCGACGTACGGATTTTCAAACAACCCAGTCTGGAATTTCTGTTCAAGAATACGTATCACCGATTCGTTCAGGCGTTCTTCGGTAAGCTGTTTTTCTTTAACCGCATTGACCAGCAACTGCGAGTCGGTTACGCCACCGAACTGATCCACACCCGCTTTGACGGCTTTGACGAACCGTTGCTGTGGCGTCAGATTTTCGACTCCCCATGACATCCCGCCTGGCACCGGTTCTTTACCTTCCGGCGTACCGTTGGTGCAGACGTCATCGCAGGTGCTGGTGATCAGCCAGTCGCTGAGGATCACGCCTTTGAATCCGTATTGCCCGCGTAAAATATCGGTCAGAAGCTGATGGCTGAAGCCTGCGCCGACCTGTTCCAGCGGTTTACCTTCGATGGAGACATTTTTCAGGATTGAGTAGGTGGGCATCACGCTGGCGACGTTGGCTTCAAACGCGCCAGTGAACGGATAGATGTGTTCTTTGAGGTTGTTGCCGGGAAAGACGGCGTTTTTGCCGTAGACGTTGTGGCTGTCGAAACCGTTTTCAGCCGCGCCATAGCCGACCCAGTGTTTGACGACCGAAATGACGCTGCCCGTGTTCAGGCCGTCCGCGCCGTTTTGCATCCCTTCAACGTAGCCGCGCACCATATTGTGAACGCGGGTCGGGTCTTCGCCGAAAGTACCGCTTATCCGTGCCCAGCGTGGTTCGGTCGCCAGATCCGCCTGCGGCGACAACGCTTCACGAATGCCGACGGCCAGATATTCCTGACGGATAATATCGGCATAGCGACGGGTGACTTTTTCATTACCGATCGCGGCCAGTCCCAGGGTTTCCGGCCATTGAGTAAATTTGCCGGAAGAGGTGCTGGCGCCGATCAGATATTCGAACGAGTTACGCGGGTCGCTGCTGAGGGTAACAGGGATGCCCAGCCTCGTGGTTTCGGCGATTTGCTGGAGTTTATTGTTTTCTTCCGCCATCACCGCCGGGTCTTCCGCCGACAGTCGGGTGATCAGGCTGTTGACCCTGGCGCCTTCGATCATTTTTCTCGCAGCAGCCATATCATAATGGGTGCCCGCGCCAATCGGGCTGTTGGCCGTCGGTGCCGAGCCGTGCATCATCACCCCCGCTTTTTCTTCCAGCGTCATGCGTTTGACCAGATCTGCTGCGCGCTCTTGCGGCGTCAGCCGCCAGTCCTCATAGGGTTCAAGTTTTCCGGAATGATTCAGATCTTTAAACTGCAGGCCATCGACGGTCAGCAGCGTCACTTCACGCTGGCTGAGTTCGGGCTGAGTGTTGTCGGCAGAGGCCGTCGCTGAGAGAAGAAGGGCAGAAATGGCAAGGCTGAGAGGTGTGATTTTCATTATCATCCTTAATGATTGATATATATAAATACTCAATATCGGATCAATACTCTATTTGCCGGATGGATGCTGCGATCGGGTTCGCAATTAAATCGAGGCTGCCCTCCGGCAGCCTTTTCTGTGTATCCCAACATTTACCCCAACACCAGCCCCAGCACCGCGCCCACCGCCAGCACCCACAGGGGATGAATGCGTTTGTTCATCGCCAGCAGAGTACACAAAATGATAATGCCGCCCATGATGGCTGTAGTCGCTGAGGCTTCGGCGATCAGCAGTCCGCTCGACACCACCAGCCCGACGGTGACCGGCACCAGCCCGCGCTGGATAACCTGCCGCCACGGCCTGTCTTTGTAGCGTTTCCAGCCACCCATGACGATAAGCGTCACAATGGACGACGGACCGAACTTCGCCAGTGATGACACCAGCAGCCCCGACCACCCCGCCACTTGCCAGCCAATCAGCGGTACGATCATCATATTCGGGCCGGGTGCCGCCTGCGCCAGCGCAAACAGGGCACTGAATTCCTGGGCGCTCATCCAGTGATGTACATCCACCACGGCGCGCTGCATTTCGGGCAAAATCGTATTACCTCCACCGAAGGCCAGCAGGGAAAGCTCGGTGAATAACAGGGCGAGGGAGAAGAGAACTGTCATCAGAATTTCCCTTTTGCGCAGATGAAAATACTCACCGGTGCCAGCACCAGCATGACGGGTAACATCGGTATGCGGAACAAGGCGATGGCGATGATACCTACGGCCACCAGCGCCAGTTGACGCCATTTTCCGCGCAGCGGGCTGAGCATTTTGATCCCGGTCGAAAGCAGCAGACCGGCCGCCGCCGCCGCCATCCCCGCGAACAGATGTTCCACCAGCGGTTCATTCTGGTAACGGGCATACACCAGACCAAGCAGTACCACGCAAAGGGTCGGGGCGAGGATCAACCCGAGAATGGCCGACAACGCACCGCGCAGCCCGCGAAACTCCATCCCTAAGGCGACCGATAAATTGATGATGTTGCCGCCCGGCAAAAACTGACATAACCCGAGTAATTCGGTGAACTGATCTGCCGTCAGCCAGCGCCGTTTATCCACCAGCATGTGGCGCGCCATTGGCAGTACTCCACCAAACCCGGTCAGCCCGAGCACAAAAAATCCCATAAACAGTTGTCCGCAGCCAGGCTGCGGCGCAGTGTCATTATCGGTATCGAGCATTATTTTTTCCTGCGATAAGTCGGCCATTTCCTCACTCTCCCAACAATAGTATCCAAACACGCCAAAGGCATAAATTTCATAAGGATGATGCGCGCGGACATGCCATGATGTCTAATGCCTATAATAGTGATAAGGAATACTCTGAGGGTATGGCAATGATTGAGCTGAAACGTCTTAACGCTTTTGTAACCGTAGTGGAAGCCGGGAGTATTACTCGCGCCGCTGAACTGTTGTTTATCCAGCAACCGCCGCTAACCCGTCTGTTGCAAGGGCTGGAGCAGGATTTCGGCGTGCCGTTGTTACAGCGTCTTGCGCGAGGTGTGGTTCCTACTGAAGCCGGTGAAGTGTTGCTGCATGAAGCCCGTGCGGTGCTGGCGCGCGCCGGGCAGCTAAGTGCGGCTATGCAGCGCGCCGCACAGGGCGAGCAGGGTCGGATCCGCATCGGTTTCACCAGTTCCGCGGCGCTGCATACCTTTGTGCCTGCGCTGCTGCGACGCTATCGCGAGATTTATCCTTCGGTCAGTACTCAGTTGGAGGAAAGCGGCAGCGGGGAATTACTGGCGGCGGTCGTCGCCGGGCAGCTGGACGTTGCGTTTGTGCGAATGCGCGTGAAAGACAAGCCTGAATTAGTGATGGAAAAAGTGCTGGAAGAGCCGATGTGGGTGGCGGTGCCTGTCGGACACCGGCTGGCATCACAACCGGCTGAGCAGCCATTGAAGCTGGAGGATCTCAGCAACGAGCCATTTGTATTATACCGGCGGCGGGCAGGGCAAGGGCTATACGATGCGATACTCGCCGCGTATGTCCGTGCCGGATTCAGCCCGCACATTGTGCAGGAAGCGCCGCGCCTGACGTCGTGTCTGAGTCTGGTCGGCGCAGGGCTGGGGATTTCGATTGTGCCTGAGTCTATGACCCGGCTGGGCGGCGACGGCGTGGTTTTTCTGCCGCTGGCGGCGAGCACGCAGCTTAGCGCGCCGCTGTATCTCGCCCGCAGGGAGGACAGCCACGCATCGTCTATAATCAATACGTTCTGCCAGCTGGTGAAATCACAGCTTTGTGGAAACTAAAGGTGTTGCTCGGAGATATGCTTCTGTGTGGATTCCAGCGTGATGCCGTCGGATTCGATGGCATTTAGCAGGGAATCAAGCAGGCCGGGGAAGCGGGCGTCGAGGTCCTCACGGCGCAAAGAAAGTAAATTCGCGCGTCCGTCAGGACGTTGCCAGATAACGCCGCTGTCTCGCAGCACGCGCCAGTGGTGGGTGAGCGTCGATTTCGATAAACCCTGCAACAGGGTACCGCAGGGGTGTTCTCCGCCTTTTGCCAGGGTACGCACGACTGCGAGTCGCAAAGGATTACCCAGCGCTGTCAGCACATTTTCAAGGCGGATCTGCTCGCGCTCCGGGTGGTTGGCTATCATTGGCTTATCCTCGTGAATGTGCATTTATCGGCGGCCGCGCAATATAACGTATCCCTTCGCCACTGTACAACGCGAAGGCTGCTCGCCAATTTCATCGATAGAAAAAACTTATTGTACGAATATACTCGTACAATTGTAGTATACTCTCCGTGTTAAGAATTTAATTGCTTTATGAAAGACAACCCAGAACTTTGTGACGGGCCGTGAAACCACTCCCCGCCAACTTAGCCATCAACCAGTAAGGACGTTATATGGCTCGCAAAACGCCAATTGAGCGCTACCGCAATATCGGTATCTCAGCACACATCGACGCAGGTAAAACCACCACCACCGAGCGTATTCTTTTTTATACCGGCATGAATCACAAGCTGGGCGAAGTGCATGACGGCGGTGCGACCACTGACTGGATGGCTCAGGAACAGGAACGCGGCATCACCATTACGTCGGCGGCTGTCACCTGTTTCTGGCGCGGGATGGATCATTCGTTTGATGAGCATCGTATCAACATTATCGATACGCCGGGGCACGTGGATTTCACCATTGAAGTGGAACGTTCCATGCGTGTACTCGACGGTGCCGTGATGGTGTATGACGCAGTCGGCGGCGTGCAGCCGCAGTCTGAAACCGTCTGGCGTCAGGCGAATAAATATAAAGTGCCACGTCTGGCCTTCGTCAACAAAATGGACCGTCAGGGCGCGGACTTCTTCCGGGTGCGCCAGATGATGGTCGATCGCCTGAAAGCCAATCCTGTTCCGATTGTTATCCCGATCGGCAGCGAAGAGCATTTCACCGGCGTGGTCGATCTACGCAAAATGCGCGCTATTCTGTGGGATGACGAAACCCAGGGCATGACGTTCAGCTATGCGCCGATCCCGGCGGAGTTGCAGACGCTGGCAGAAGAATGGCGCGAAAAAATGGTTTCGGCCGCCGCCGAAGCTACAGATGTGCTGATGGATAAATATCTCGAAGAAGGTGCGCTGACCGAGGATGAAATCACCCAGGGTTTGCGTATCCGCACCATCGCCGGTGAAATCCAACCGATACTGTGCGGCAGCGCGTTCAAGAATAAAGGCGTTCAGCGCATGCTCGACGCCGTGGTCGAACTGATGCCTTCACCGCTCGATATTCCGCCGATTGCGGGAACTGACGAAGACGGCAACGAGATTTTCCGTCATTCTGACGACAGTGAGAAATTCTCGGCGCTGGCGTTCAAACTGATGACGGATCCGTACGTCGGGCAGCTGACGTTTGTGCGCGTGTATTCCGGCGTGCTGAAAAAAGGCGACAGTGTTTACAACCCGGTTCGCGGCAAGAAAGAACGCATCGGCCGTATTGTGCAGATGCACGCCAATGACCGTATTGAGATCGACGAAATCCGGGCTGGTGATATTGCCGCCTGCGTCGGGCTGAAGGATGTTACCACTGGCGAAACGTTATGTGATCCAACCGACATTATCACACTGGTGCGCATGGAATTCCCGGATCCGGTGATTTCGCAGGCCATCGAACCGAAGACCAAAGCCGATCAGGAACGGATGGGCATTGCGCTCTCCCGACTGGCGTCTGAGGATCCGTCATTCCGTATCCGGACTGACGAAGAGTCCGGCCAGACGATTATTTCCGGGATGGGTGAGCTGCATCTGGAAATCATCGTTGACCGCATGAAACGTGAGTTTGGCGTGGAAGCCAACATTGGTAAACCGCAGGTCACCTACCGCGAGACGGTGCGTAAAACGGTCAAAGATGTGGACGGGAAGTTTGTGCGTCAGTCAGGTGGTAAAGGTCAGTACGGCCATGTGGTCTTCACGCTTGAGCCGTTACCGGCGGGGACGGGTTTCCAGTTTGCCGATGCCACCAAGGGCGGCGTAGTGCCGCGTGAGTTTATTCCTGCCGTCGAGAAGGGCGTCACCGAAGCGCTGAACAACGGCATTCTGGCGGGCTATCCGGTGGTGGATGTGAAAGTCACGCTGACGTTCGGCTCATACCATGAGGTCGACTCTTCGGAAATGGCGTTCAAAATGGCGGCCATCTTTGGGTTCAAAGAAGCGGCCAGACAGGCGGACCCGGTTATCCTTGAGCCGATGATGAAAGTGGAAGTGGAAACCCCGGAAGAGTACGCCGGTGGTGTGATGGGCGATTTATCCTCCCGTCGCGGCACGGTGCAGGGCATGGACGAGATCGCGGGCGGCGGCGGAAAAATCATCAAAGCCGAAGTGCCGCTCTCAGAGATGTTCGGCTACTCCACCGTTTTGCGTTCCATGTCGCAGGGACGTGCAACCTATAGCATGGAGTTCGATCACTACGCCGAGGCACCTCGCAACGTCGCCGAAAACATCATCGCGTCGCGTGGTTAATGATTCAAACGGGAGTAACCTTCCGTCAGTGACAAAACGGTCCGCAAGGGCCGTTTTTTTTGGTTCAGAAAACGGGATTTTAAGGCGCAGAGGCTGCGCCTTATTCGTGCTGAAATATCAACTCACCAGCTTGCTGGTGATGGTCGCAACGTGTTTACCCTGGTGCACTGCAATGCGCAGCTCTTCAGCGCTTGGCTGACGCGAACCGTCGCCACCGGCAATGGTTGACGCACCGTAAGGCGTGCCGCCGCGAACCTGTGAAATATCAAATAGTTCAGGGGTGGTGTAACCGATAGGAACGATGATCATCCCGTGATGAGCGAGGGTCGTCCAGGTAGAGGTAATGGTCATTTCCTGCCCGCCGCCGGTGCCGGTGGAGGTGAATACGCTGGCGACTTTACCGGCAAGTGCACCTTTCGCCCACAGTCCGCCGGTCTGATCGAGGAAATTACGCATTTGTCCGGTCATGTTACCAAAGCGGGTTGGGGTGCCGAGAATGATGGCGTCGTAATCGCCGAGTTCTGCCGGAGTTGCTATCTCTGCGGTCTGACCAGTCTTGCCGCCAGCGGCTTTAAAAGCTTCTTCGGGCATGGTTTCCGGAACACGTTTCACTGTCACTTCAACCCCGGGGACGCTGCGCGCACCTTCTGCGATGCTCTGCGCCATCGTTTCAATATGACCATACATGGAATGATAGAGAACCAGTACTTTTGCCATTTTTAACTCCTCATGAGGTGATGTTTTTTCCGTATCCTGCCCGGTGTTAGAGCCGGTAATACGGGCGAAAAATTCGCTTAAAAATCCCACGTTTACTCCTCCGCCAGCCCGGCGGTTGTGATGAGCAAGAGAGTCCATCGTCCGCGCATCAGCACTGAGTTACAAACGCAATTTTTTGAACAGACTCATCAATTAATTAGGGCAATTAGGCATGTTTTATACAGCCCCTTTTACCTCATGGGGCACGCATGGGACATAAGTGCTTAACTTCTGGTTTAGCATCGTCACCTGCTCAGCACTGCTTTCCGGCATCCAACTGCCATAAACGTTAAACACCATCTGGGCGCTTGAGTGTCCCATCTGTGATGCGATAAATGACGGGTTTGCTCCCGCAGAAAGCGACCAGCATGCGTAGGTGTGACGAGACTGATATGCCTTGCGGTATTTTAAACCAGCGCGTTTCAGTGCTGTTTCCCAGATTGCGCTGAGTGAACCCACTGCATAATGATAGCTGGAGTTTTCATTATGGCGTGTCACTCTCGGGCTGAAAACAAAAGTACATGCATGGGATACTGCACGACCATATTCACGCAAGTTAACTTCTATTCGATGCTGTTTTGACAGTCGGGTTAACTCGGCCTGATTTTTTAACGCATCGATTGCTGGTTTGATGAGATAGATCACTCTGTCTGTACCAGCATCGGTTTTTGGTAGGGTAAACGCTCCTAATTTAGTGCAGTTGCGTCTGATCGTCATAGTTCCAGCCTTGAGATCGATATCATCACTCTAGCTTTTTTGTCCTCTCGTCCACTTCACAATCGCAATACTCCATGATTATACTGTATGTGTGTACAGTTAAATCATAGGTGACCATATGGGTTTTCCTTCTCCAGCCGCTGACTTCACAGAAACACGCGTGTCTCCCGACCAAATATGCAAATGGTACAGCAAACCTGGTCAGTACCTTATGCGTGCCGAAAACTCGAGCTGGCGCGCCAATCCTGGTGATCGATTCAGCGCGGCGACCATTGGAGGGCAGCATTGTTGCCGCAAATATCTGCGGCGAATACTGTATCAAGCGAATGCGGTTCAGCCCGACGCTGAGCCTGCAATCTCTCGACCAGCCAGATGAGGCAACATTGATCGAGGGCGGTGATCTAGAGGGAGAAGAAACGATAATTTCCGGCGTTGTGACGTTCATTATCAACGATGCAACGACAGATGAATTTGACGATATTCCATGCATGTAAAACCCGGCAAAAGCCGGGTTTATGTTTCAATCAGTCATATAGCCATTTACCAGCTCTGGCGGATTCTGCCAGCATTCTGAGTGTTAACGGTTGCGGTTCATCGTCGTCACCACCACAGGTGCATAGAGCAAACAGGATAAACGTCTCTTCAGGCCAATACTTCTCAAAACTGAACCCATCAGGGTCAACGCTAAACCGTTCGAAATACTCCTGCATGATTTCAGCACCTGTCTCACTTGCCCACACATATCGACCGGTGGATAGGCTCGTTTCAAGCGTGACAGGGATCTGTTTCTTTGAGAAGAGTACAGGCTTATTGAATCGGTCACTGTACCACTCTATGACGTCTTCGTTGCTTACCACAGTTTGTCATTACCCCGCGCTATGGTGTTGTACTTGTTCGTGGCTTTGTAGGCAATCTGTGAGACATCAGCGGCAATGATGACGATACCCAGAATGGGAATCCACCGACCAACAAAAGCCCCCAGATTGGTAACATAGCTGAATTTAAGGCGCTTAATGCTCCCTGACGTCAGTGTTGGTAAACGCATGGTTTTGACGTTGAGATAATGGCGTAACTGCTTGCTCATCGGTGAAGTTCCAAGTGTTGCCCCTGCTGGTTTCCCTCTGGTGGCAATCTCTGGCTGACCAAGCAGAATCAGCCCGATAGTCAGGAAATCATCAACACCGAAATGCTCAGCGGTAGTGTCTAGGAAAATCCAAAACAGCAATTCACCCGATGACAGATTGGAGAATCCGCGATAGAAGTACGTTCCGTTTAGTTCCTCGACCGTATCCATTCAACAGCCCCTTAACCCGTCACCCGCTCATTCCAGGCATCAGAATACTGGATGTTGCCATCAAGATACGACCATGTGATTTTGTCGTAACGAACCTGAACCTGTTCAAGATGACCAACATGAATCACCGTCTTGCAATCGTGCATCATCGGGGTTACTGAGACAATCTTCACCCCTTCAAGAAGCATGTTGTAATACTCCACCTCTTGGCCTGCATCGTTGATTCTGTACCACTTGAACTCAGCGGATTTTAGACTCTGACCAGTCGCAACTGCTTTCATAAGGTATGGGCTGCTACTGTCGAACTCTTTCTCAAAAATCAGGGCACCGTGCACACGTGTTCCTGTCAGCTTGCCGGTATTGCCATCGGTAGGAATGTAGAGGTTGTGGCTGAAGGAAGTTATTTCTATGCTGTTCTCGCGGTCTTTTACGTCTACGGAACCCTTTATCAGTGCGCCGCCGTCATCTTTAAGCCATAGATAAGCAGGAATTGCCATTTTCAAATTTCCTTATTGAAAGTATGGCTAATGTTAATGCAAGCAGAACGGTACTTGCACGGATAATTTGACTTAAGTTTGAATTGCGGCTCGCACAGATTAGTAAACAAAAAGCCGGAGCAGCTTACCTATGATTTGAAATGGTGGAGTCTAATTCAGAAGGAACAGTAAATTAATGGAACGAGTTATGGGGTACCCATGGGACATAAAATATCGCCAAATTTCGCTAAAGTTCACGATTGACGATTTCTACAGATTCTAACTAACTGTTATTTAATGCGCTTTTAGACGAACTTTATCGAATTTTTAAGTTATTTGGTCACGGTTTCAATATGACCATACATGGAATGATAGAGAACCAGTACTTTTGCCATTTTTAACTCCTTACGAGGTATCGTTTGTTGCGTATTTTCGGCTAACGTTGTCCCGAAAATGCGCGTGAAAAATTCGTTGAGAAGTCCCACATTGACTCCTGCGCGATGGTCAGCGACGTGATAAGCACGAGATTCCATCCTCTTAGCATGTCAGCATAGTTACAAACGCAAATTAGTTACAAACGTAAATTTTTGAACAGACTCTTCAATTAATTAGAGCAATGAGTTTTGGAAGGACAACGACTGGCGGGATGGGGGATTAATTTAGGGTTCTCTATAGCAGAGAACGCCTGAGATTACAATAAACGCACAAACTTCACATTTTCATTCAGCGGTCAGCCTGCTGATTGTTTGGTTAATTTTTCTGCCTTACGCCGTGCAGTGATTTCTTCGAGGTACACGTAAGGATTAAGCTTTTGCTTTACCGCTTCGTTCCAGTAACGGTCAAAATCCCCCTCTTTACCTGCACGGACTTTGCGAGGCTGGTAGTGGTAGGAGGAGGTAGGTATTTTTTCATCATCCTGCGCGCAAGATCCCTGAAATTTTTGTACTGTGATGAGAGGGCGATAAGCAAGAGTCTGGCGGTCGGCCTTACCAGTAAGATGAACAGCAGGTTTTCCCAGATAATTGTTTGGAGTTTCTGCAGGGATAGCGGCCGAATTTGATTCCCGGCTGGCATCATTCACATACTGTGGGGCAAAAGAGTCATCGTGGGTTTGAGAGTGGGGGGCAGGAGAGCCCTTCTGCGCTTTTGCCTGCGCTTTACTCTCCGCTCTGTACTTGTCATTGGCTTTACGTTCAGCCGGTGTCATCGCAGCCAGACGTTCACGCCTGCGCACTTTTTTCAGTTGGCCTTGAGTTAACGTCTTTGTGGTTTTCATCAGTTGTCACTTGAGATAAGGAAAAGGTTTCTTGAGTGAAAACATAAGGCTTTCCACCGTGTTTGAAGATGAACTTTATGACAGCTGCATGGGCAGTGTGTGTATCAACCGGGCACCGTCCATCAGAGCAATTTTCGAATGTAGTATGACCGTCTGACTTCTCACGTCAATAATGTTGCCTGCTAAGAGGCATTTTATAACGGGTGTAAAAAAAGCACGCCGGTAGAGCTCCGGGCGTGCCATATAAAATCTAAAATACCCATCAGGAATGACTCATCCTTCGTCAGCATTAACTGCGTGTTTAATTTCTGTTCATAGCGGAAATGCTTGTGTGAGCTGACGGTCTTTATCCCAGCTCACGACGACAGAAACTTCATCCGGTTTTGCATCGAATTTGCTGAGGGTCGCCATATGACCGTTTTGCATGATCACCGAAAAAGCCAGGCAGTTCACACCTGCCGGTAACTGCGTTTCTTCGAGTTGTCTCAGCATCAGCAGACAGGCGTATTGTTGATCCGGGGGAAGATGACGGAACTGGTCAGAATGGTGTTTCTTCATCCGTTGGCCCGCCCGACAATCTGTCCTTTATTGAGCAACACAATTTTGTGGGTGCGTTTGTAATGGATAACATCGTATAGGCCCTGCTGATAGGTGGTTGCGTCGTTGTTATCCTCGGTCATCGCTGCAGCTACGCCATCGACATAGCATTGTTTATCGGCTGGATAAATTTTCAACGCGACACCGGCGATGCGGACTTTTACGACCTTCGACGTGGCCTGTGCATACTGTTTCGCAGCATTTTCCATTGCCTGTTTTTCAGCGGCAGCGGTGATAGTGGCCTGACGGTTTTGTTCAGCGATATAACATGCATCGCGAGACACCCCCTGCGCCTGACAATCGGCCATTCTTGAAGCCTGGGATGAACAACCCGCGAGCAGAACCACGGCGGTCAGTACGATAAATTTAGTCATATTGATTTCTCAGAGTAAAGGCGGCCAGCCCGGACAGAGCCAGCCGCATGGAAAATTAGAAGTTCCAGCCAATGCCTGCAGATGCACCAAAACCGTTGTTCGTATCGCCGGAAACAGCCAGTTTGGTGACTGTCTTTGCAGTCAGGTGACCCGACACGCCGACGGCAATCGCTGACTGATTGCCGTACGTCCCGGCGCCTGCGCCGACCATGAAATCTGAACCCGTTTCTACCTGCGGAATACCGGTAGCCGCCAGCGCGGAGGCGGTACCTGCGTTAGCCTGATCTTTGTTGTCATCAACCTGAGATTTCAGGTCTGAGAATCTCTTATTAGTGTAGTCATTCGCCTGGCTCAGGGTCTGCGCATCGCCCACTGCGCGGCTGTGGGATTCTGCTAATACTTCAGCGTGGTTCTGCTCAGCTTCTGCATTAAGCGCGGTGATCTGTTTGTCGTAATAAGCTGAACGAACTTGCTGATGGATAACAGGTTGTTGGGCTGGGGTTGAGGTCAGCTGAGTAACAGATTTCCGATTAGCAGAAGCATATTTCTCACTCGTAAGTTGAATTTGTGACTCTGCTTTTTGATTTTCGATGTTTTTTGGTGAAGTAACGGTTTCTGGCTCAATGTGGGACGGCGCGTCGAGGTGCGTCGCTTCGGCGTTGTTCAGCGCAGGCATGCGGCTGGCGTGGGCCTGACGCTGGTTTTCCTGCGCCTCGGCATTTTTCATGGCGTTGAAAGTGGCGGTCTGATCGGCTACGCGGGCGTCGTGGCGCGCGGCGAGCAGGTCTGCATCGGACGGCGCGTCGAGGTGCGTCGCTTCGGCGTTGTTTAGCGCGGGCATGCGGCTGGCGTGGGCCTGACGCTGGTTTTCCTGCGCCTCGGCATTTTTCATGGCGTTGAAAGTGGCGGTCTGATCGGCTACGCGGGCGTCGTGGCGCGCGGCGAGCAGGTCTGCATCGGACGGCGCGTCGAGGTGCGTCGATTCGGCGTTGTTGAGCGCGGGCATGCGGCTGGCGTGAGCCTGACGCTGGTTTTCCTGCGCCTCGGCATTCTTCATGGCGTTGAAAGTGGCGGTCTGATCGGCTACGCGGGCGTCGTGGCGCCCGGCGCGCAGGTCTGCATCGGACGGCGCGTCGAGGTGCGTCGCTTCGGCGTTGTTCAGCGCAGGCATGCGGCTGGCGTGGGCCTGACGCTGGTTTTCCTGCGCCTCGGCATTTTTCATGGCGTTAAAAGTGGCGGTCTGATCGGCTACGCGGGCGTCGTGGCGCGCGGCGCGCAGGTCTGCATCGGACGGCGCGTCGAGGTGCGTCGCTTCGGCGTTGTTCAGCGCAGGCATGCGGCTGGCGTGGGCCTGACGCTGGTTTTCCTGCGCCTCGGCATTTTTCATGGCGTTGAAAGTGGCGGTCTGATCGGCTACGCGGGCGTCGTGGCGCGCGGCGAGCAGGTCTGCATCGGACGGCGCGTCGAGGTGCGTCGCTTCGGCGTTGTTGAGCGCAGGCATGCGGCTGGCGTGGGCCTGACGCTGGTTTTCCTGCGCTTCGGCATTCTTCATGGCGTTGAAAGTGGCGACCTGATCGGCTACGCGGGCGTCGTGGCGCGCGGCGAGCAGGTCTGCATCGGACGGCGCGTCGAGGTGCGTCGCTTCGGCGTTGTTTAGCGCGGGCATGCGGCTGGCGTGGGCCTGGCGCTGGTTTTCCTGCGCCTCGGCATTTTTCATGGCGTTGAAAGTGGCGACCTGATCGGCTACGCGGGCTGCAACTCGGGCATCATGTAACGCTGCGTCGGAGGGTGCGTCTAAGTGAGTGGCTTCAGCAATCTGATGCGTTGGGGTTCCGGTCGGGTTGTTATGATGGTATGCAGTTAGTTCGGCAGCCTGCTTTTCACTTTGATGTTGTCGATATTCTTCCAGGCTGATGGGTGGTGTTTTGATATGTTCCTGGGTGGCCTGAATGACGTATTCATTATTTTTCAACTGGTAATTCACTTCGGTTAAATTAGTACCATTCAAAATGGCAGTTTTCAAATACTGGGGCATGTCAGATTGTGCAGCGATGTAAGCCTGAGCCGCAGCCAGTTCCTCACCTTTTAATTCAGCCAATGCGATTGTCGGACTTAGCGCCACTGTTCCAGCCGAAATCATCACAAAACCCGCCAGTACACGTCGGATTGTCGAAGCCGACACGCCGAAATAATGGGCCAGTTCCATTTTGTTGGTGTTGCCCGCGGTATAAGCCGCAATGATCTGAGTGTTACGTTCTGTAAGCTGTGCTTTCATGAGTATTTTCCGACATTGAAATAAGTATCTATTAGCAACAAATTAATGCGCTCACAGAACGCTTTAATTGTCTCTTTTCAATAATCATACATATGGTGAATGTGACTTACTTCACGCATTCACTGCATGTTTGACTTATGTCAAGAAACGTAAAGTTATACCGATACATGAAATTGTTTCACTTAGCGCGCTTATTTGTAGCTATTGGACACGAAACCAGGTGTCGAAATGAATCTAATTTAAGAATTTTCGTAGCGAATAGCGACAGGCTGAAATCTCTACGAGATTCCTGTAGAATGAGTGTGGTCTTAGAAAACAGGAGATAAGGCAATGGCAGATAACGCAAATGAGTTCCTGGACTACGTTCAGAGACTCGGCATCGATCAGCCCGCGTTATGCATTCTGCTTGGACTGCCACGGAGCACCTTAAATAAGTGGATTAACGGTACGGTGACGCAAATTCCACAGGTGGCGGTGACGGCAATACGAATGCTGTGGTTCATGCGTGAGAGTGATGAGGCAATGTTCGAAAAGTGGGCGATGGTGCAGGATTTCGGTGTCAGTGCGGAATATGCGGTCAACAATAAAGCGCAGGAGTTCTTGCACACCATAAAGCGGGAACCGAGTACGTCGATTAAAAAATTATTATCAAAATCAAACTGATCGCTTTATTGCAAACAGAACGAAACACACATCCTTAAAGTACGATTGAAAAGGCTATTACCAAAAAGGGGATAGCCTTTTTTATCTTTTAAAATATTACCGTTAAATCAGACAACGACGTCAAAAATCATCTTTACCGGTTCAATATTGGTAAAGTTGGCGACGTCTGCCACAAACTCTTCTGCATGTTCTTTCATGCCTTTCTCGAAATCTTCCATCGAATTGCAATAGATGTGACAAGCCGCGATAAAAGGCGTCTCCGCCGGGGCATTATCCTGAATTTTGTCGATGGCGTAAGAGTGGCAGTACGCGCCCATTTTCTCTTTGATCAGCGGTAAATGCACATTGCGATAGTACTCGTGATCAAAGGTTCCATTTTTGATGTTCGGATATAGCACACTGTATTTAATCACTTTTATATAACCTTATTGCAGGAATTAAGCTTTGATTCTAGCGCAGGAGAATACATTTCGCCGCGCCTTTTGTGCCCGAACCAGCCTGCTGCCACGAATGTACTACGCTTAAAAGATGTTATTTATCAGGGAACTTACATGGGATTTTTAGGATGGACGGCAGCGGTCGGCGGACTGTTGCTCATTATGTCATTGGCATCTGGCTGGATTTCGCGCGGGCCGGTGACCACGTTTGGGTTGTATCTGGCGGCAGGAATTGTCTGCGGGCCGTGGGTGCTGGATCTTCTGCATGTAGATCTGGTTGAGTATTCGACGCTGACCGCGCGTTTCACAGAAATCGCGATGGCTGCATCGCTGTTTATTACCGGTCTGAAACTTAGATTGCCGTTCCGCTCGCAGAGCTGGCGTGTAGGGGCCTTACTGGCGTTCCCGGCGATGTTGCTGACGGTGCTGAGCGTTACCGCGCTGGCGCATTATCTGGCGGGGATTTCCTGGCCGTTAGCGCTGGCGCTGGGGGCTATCATTGCGCCTACCGATCCGGTCCTGGCGAGTATGATTGCGGTGAATGACGCCAATGACGACGATGGACTGCGTGTGGCGTTGTCCAGTGAAGCGGGGATGAACGATGGCTCCGCGTTACCGATTTTAATGCTGGCATTGATGTTGTTTACTGCGCACGACGGACTGTCATCGGCAGCTATCTGGGACTGGGCATGGCGGGACGTGGTCTGGGCCTTGCTGGGCGGTCTGGCGATCGGTTATGCCATGGGGCGGCTGGTCGGGTTGAGTGCCACGCGTTTTCACAGTCGTCAGCGCTCAGTTGCCCCCAGTGATTTTCTGGCGCTGGCGTTAATCGCGTTGAGCTATGCTGCTGCGCAAAGTCTGGATGCGTCCGGGTTCCTGGCGGCGTTTGCGGCGGGTGTCGGTTTACGCAGTGCCGAGGTGCGAGTGGTGACAATGAATCCGCCGGACGATCTTACAGAAGGCACTCGTCCGCCTCCGGCAGAGGGGATGGTGAATCCGCATACACGCCATTCGATGTCGGCGGAAAGGCCGACCAACTCTATCGGGCTGATGGTCGGTGACGCGCTTTCCTTTGGCGACACGATTGAACGGCTGTTCGCCGCCGGGATTGTCATGGTGCTGGGCATTACGCTGGCCGAGCACTGGGAACCGATGGGATTGGTCTTCGCGGCGTTACTGTTTATCGTAATCCGTCCACTTTCGGTGTATATCACCACCTTTGGGATGCGCGTTCCGCGCGGGCGAAGGCTGATGATTGGCTGGTTTGGGATCCGTGGCATTGGCAGCATGAACTATATCGCCTATGCGTATACTCATGGTTTGCAGGGGGCGGAAGCCGGTTACATGACCAATATTGCGTTTACGGTGATTGTCACCAGCGTAGTTGTTCACGGGCTGACGGTATCGCCCGTGATGCACTGGCGTCAGGCGAGGCGTGAGGCTATGCAGGAACAGGATCAGGAAACGTAAAATCCGAGCATTAGAAACAGAAACGGACGCTCAGTGGCGTCCGTTTTTATTTCAGTGAGGTGTGTCAGGAAACCTGTTTTTTGCCTAGGCTCAGCATAAACAGGACGGCCGCCGAGAGCACCACAGAAGGGCCAGCAGGTGTATCGTAAAACGCCGAAAATGTCAGACCTGCCGTGACGGCCACAATGCCGATAACTACCGCGACCGACGCCATCTGTTCCGGTGTTTTGGCAAAACGGCGCGCGGTGGCTGCCGGGATAATCAGCAGGGAGGTAATGATCAGTGCGCCGACAAATTTCATCGCAAGCCCGATGGTCAGCGCCGTCACCATCATCAGAATCACCCGTGAACGTTGTAAATTAACACCGTCGACGTGTGCCAGTTCAGGGCTGATGGTCATGGACAGCAGTGAACGCCATTGCCAGCAAAGAACCGCAATCACCACGGTTACGCCGATGCCGATCATCCAGATATCGTTGTAAGTGACCGACAGCAAATCGCCGAACAGATACGCCATCAGATCCACGCGCACGCCGGACATCAGGCTGACTACCACCAGACCTAGCGACAGCGCGCTGTGCGCCATGATGCCGAGCAGGGTGTCGACGGCCAGATGCGGTTTACGCTCCAGCGCGACCAGCACCAGCGCCAGCAGCAAGGTCACGCCAATCACGGTATAGAACGGATTGACGTTCAACAGCAGACCAAACGCTACGCCAAGCAACGAGGCATGTGCCAGCGTATCGCCGAAGTAAGACATACGTCGCCAGACGACAAAAGAGCCCAGCGGACCGGCAGCGATTGCCAGTAAAACACCCGCCAGCCAGCCCGGTAATAATAAAGCGATCATGCGTCACGACCTCCGCTGTTGCGCAAAATGACTTTTCCCTTTAAATCGTGACGATGGTTATGATTGTGGCGGTAAATCGCCAGTTGTTCCGCGCCGCGGTTGCCAAACATAGCGATAAATTCGGGATGGGTGGAGACAACTTCTGGCGAACCGGAACAGCAGATGTGTTGGTTCAGACACAACACTTCGTCGGTTTTGGCCATCACCAGATGCAGGTCATGTGACACCATCAGCACGGCGCAACCGAGCTCGCAGCGCAGGCTATCGATCAGGTTATACAGCGCCAGTTGCCCGTTGACGTCGACGCCCTGTGTCGGTTCGTCAAGCACCAGCAGTTGCGGACTGTTCATTAATGCCCGCGCCAGCAGGACGCGCTGATTCTCACCACCGGACAATTTTTGCATCGGCTGATCCAACAGATGAGCAGCCTGAACGCGTTTCAGCGCAGGCAGAATATCGGATTTTTTGACACCGGGTTTCAGGCGCATAAAGCGGCTGACGGTCAGTGGCATGGTGGGATCAAGATGAATTTTTTGCGGAACGTAGCCGATGCGTAAGCCGGGTTCGCAGCTCATCGTGCCTTCGGTTGGCGCAATCAGGCCAAGCACGACGCGCACTAATGTCGATTTCCCTGCGCCGTTCGGGCCAAGGAGGGTAAGTATTTTTCCCGGTTGTAACGCCAGCGAGATGTTGGACAACACGCGGCGGGAACCGAAAGTTACCGAAATATTTTTAAGCGTCGCTAAAGTGGGCAT
Source organism: Enterobacteriaceae bacterium Kacie_13 (assembly GCA_013457415.1). Taxonomy (NCBI): domain Bacteria; kingdom Pseudomonadati; phylum Pseudomonadota; class Gammaproteobacteria; order Enterobacterales; family Enterobacteriaceae; species Enterobacteriaceae bacterium Kacie_13. The sequence goes on along the minus strand of CP045665.1, from coordinate 2,594,329 downwards.
GTCATTGGGTCTTGCAGAACAAATCGGATGTTATAATATTGCGTTTCGCGAAAAATAACCAGTTTTCCCCCAACATGAAGATGAGTTCACCCCGCATGATACAGAAAAAAAGCGTTAAACGGTTGTTCCTGGCAGCCGCCATCCTGGGTGCCGGTGCGGCTTTGGGCGCGCAGGCCGCCGTGCTGGCATCTGTCCGTCCACTCGGTTTTATCGCTTCAGCCATCGCGGAAGGTGTGACGCCAACGGAAGTGTTGCTGCCGGATGGCGCCTCGCCACACGATTTTGCGCTGCGTCCTTCTGACATCCAGCGTATGCGCAGTGCGGATCTGGTGGTGTGGGTCGGGCCTGAAATGGAAGCCTTCATGACCAAATCTGCGGCGCAGCTTCCGCCAAATCGTCAGGTGGAAATTGCCACGCTGGCAGCGGTGAAACCACTGCTGATGAAAGGCTCGGACGATGACGAGCATGACCACGATCACGGCAAGGGGCATGACGAAGATGAGCACAGTCACGGCCAGTACAATATGCACGTCTGGCTGTCACCGGAGATCGCTCGTGAGACCGCAATCGTGATCCATAACAAACTTGTCGAACTGATGCCGCAAAAAAAGCAACAATTAGATGCAAACTTGTCACGTTTTGAGGAAGGCCTTACAAAAACTGACAAAAATATTGGTAATATGCTGCAGCCTGTGCAGGGTAAGGGATATTTTGTTTTTCACGATGCTTATGGCTACTTTGAAAAACACTTCGGCCTTTCGCCACTTGGTCACTTTACGATCAACCCCGAAATACAGCCCGGAGCACAGCGTTTACATCTCATTCGAACTCAGTTGGTTGAGCAAAAAGCGACATGCGTTTTTGCTGAGCCACAATTCAGGCCAGCCGTCATCACGGCTGTTGCCCAGGGAACAACCGTGCGTATGGGCACATTGGATCCGCTGGGGAGCGGCATTGCATTGGGCGCGGACAGCTACGTGAACTTTCTGTCACAGCTGACGAACCAATACCTGAGCTGCCTGAAGTAAGCTAAAAGGACAGAATTAAGTGCAGCTGATAGCCCGATCTATCGCTCTGGCGTATAGCAACCTTCCACGGCCCCACCGCATCATGCTGGGGTCGCTTACCGTCGTCACACTGGCTGTGGCCGTCTGGAAACCGTTAGCCTATCACCCGGACAATGACCTCTCAGATACCCGACCGATTGTTAAAAATATCGCCCTCGATCACGAACAATTGCGCTCGCTGCTTCCCGAAGCCAGCGAGCCTATCGATCAAACCGCACCAGCCGATGATGACATCCCACAGGATGATCTGGACGATAAAATCGTTAACGAAGCCGGTGTGCATGAGTATGTGGTCTCTACCGGCGATACCCTCAGCAGCATCCTGAATCAGTACGGCATTGATATGTCGGAAATCGCGGCCTTGTCTGATGCAAACCGGGATTTGCGTAATCTGAAAATCGGGCAGCAGATCTCATGGACCCTCAATGACGCGGGTGATTTACAGCGCCTGACATGGGAGAAATCCCGTCGCGAAACCTACACTTTTGACCGTTCTGGCAACACCTTTAAATCCTCATTGCAAACTCTGCAAGGTGAGTGGAAAGATTCGGTGGTGAAAGGCACGCTGAATGGCAGTTTTGTCACCAGCGCCAGAGCTGCCGGGCTGAGCAGTGCCGAAGTGAGTGCCGTCATCAAAGCGCTGCAGTGGCAGCTTGATTTTCGAAAATTACAGAAAGGTGATGATTTCGCCGTCTTGATGTCTCACGAAGTGCTCGACGGGAAGAATGAGCAAAGTGAGCTGCAGGCAGTACGTATGCGCACCGGTGGCAAAGATTATTATGCCGTGCGTGCCGAAGACGGCAAGTTTTATGACCGTACCGGCAGCGGGCTGGCGAAAGGCTTCCTGCGTTTCCCTACAGGAAAGCAGTACCGTGTTTCCTCTAACTTTAATCCACGTCGTCTGAACCCGGTAACCGGTCGTATTGCGCCGCACCGTGGTGTCGATTTCGCCGTGCCGGTCGGTACGCCTGTACTGGCGGTCGGCGATGGCGAAGTGGTGATCGCCAAAAATGGCGGGGCGGCGGGTAACTACGTGGCGATCCGTCACGGTCGTCAGTACATGACCCGTTATATGCACCTGCGTAAGTTGCTGGTGAAACCGGGTCAGAAAGTGAAACGTGGCGACCGCATCGCGCTTTCCGGCAACACCGGACGTTCTACCGGTCCGCATTTGCACTTCGAAATGTGGATCAACCAGCTGGCTGTTAACCCTCTGACCGCCAAATTGCCTCGCACCGAAGGGCTGACCGGTAAAGATCGCAGTACGTATCTCGCCACCGTTCGCCAGGTCGTTCCGCAACTGAAGCTGGACTGATTGTTCAGGAACATACATCCCGGCTAAATGCTGATGAGCAGTGATTTATTGCAAAATAAATCACTGCACTTATCATTAAGCCAGAATTTGTCATAAGAGCCTGAGTATGCAGCCAGAAAAAGAAAAACGATCGACTTCAGAATTTATTCCGCAATTTCAGAAAGCCTTTTATCATCCGCGTTACTGGGGCGTCTGGCTGGGCGTCGGTGCGATGGCGGGGATGGCTTACGTGCCTGCCAAAGTGCGCGATCCTATTTTAGGCAGTCTTGGCCGCCTGGCCGGGAAATTTGCCAAAGGCGCGCGTCGTCGTGCGCAAATCAATCTGTTGTACTGCCTGCCTGACACGCCCGAAGCCGAGCGTGAACACATCATTGATGAAATGTTTGCCTGTGCGCCACAGTCGATGGTGATGATGGCCGAGCTGGCGCTACGCAACCCAAAGAAGATCATGGAACGCGTGCAATGGCACGGCAAAGAAATCATCGATCAGATGCAGGCCGACGGCAAAAACGTGATTTTTCTGGTCCCACACGGTTGGGCCGTAGACATCCCGGCGATGCTGATGGCCGCCAGTGGTCAGCCGATGGCGGCGATGTTCCACAATCAGAAGAATCCGCTGACCGATTATTTATGGAATACCGTGCGCCGTCGTTTTGGTGGACGGATGCATGCGCGAAACGACGGCATTAAGCCGTTCATCAGTTCTGTGCGACAGGGTTACTGGGGCTACTATCTGCCGGATCAGGATCATGGCGCGGAACACAGCGAGTTCGTGGATTTCTTCGCCACCTACAAAGCCACGCTTCCGGCGGTCGGACGTCTGATGAAAGTCTGCCGGGCGGCGATTGTGCCGTTATTTCCAGTGTATAACGGCCATGAACAACGTTTGGATATCTTTGTGCGTCCGCCGATGGATGATCTGGCGACTGCCGATGATGTCACCATTGCACGGCGGATGAATGAAGAGGTGGAAATACTGGTCGGGCCGAACCCTGAGCAATACACCTGGATCCTCAAGCTGCTGAAAACCCGTAAACCGGGCGAGACTGAACCCTACGCGCGCAAAGAGTTGTTCCCGAAGAAATAGTTACCTGAGAGTGATGACTAAGAGCCAGCAGCGGTGAAAACCGGCAGACCATAAAGACGCCGTGAAATCATCCCTGATGGCTCGGGCCGCGCCATCCCTGGCGCGGACGCTTTACTCTCCTGCGTATGCTCACCTTCAGAGAAGGGTTTATTAGGCTTTTTGACAACTTTTCAGAAACGCCGTGATCATCAGCGTACCGGTTAGTCCGCAAACCAGTCCCGCCAGCATAAAGATGCCGTTACCCCACGCAAAGTACAGCTGCTTCGCCACTTCGATACCGACGGCAAAAACGATGATAGTGATAAGCCCCAGTGCCGCCGCGACAGTGCCTTTGCCTGTCGGACTGGAGAACAGCGTCAGGCGGTAAAGCCCGGCATTCACCAGCCCGGTGCCTAGCGCGTACAGGCTCAGCCCGCCGATTATCCATCCCCATGCATGAACCATAAACAGCGCCGAACCGGCAGCTATCGTCAGACCCAGTGTGATCGGAATAATGCCCAGCCAGACAGGCGTGCGGATATTCACTTTGCCGCTGAGTTTGCCCAGGGCAATATTGCCGATAATCAGCCCGGTAAACACCGGTACCTGCAGCCAGCCGTAGTGCAGCGGTGACATGCCTGCGTCCTGGATCAGTAACACCGGTGACTGCGCTACCCACGCCAGCAGCGGCAGGGTTATTAGCCCGATGGACAGCGAGCCGGTGATCACGCCTTTGTTGGTCAGCACTTCGCGGTAATCCGCCAGCAATCTGCGCATCGAAAAGCGCCCGTCACGGCCTGTCGCGGTCTCCGGCATACTCCGCCACAACCCCCAAAACGCCAGTGCAGAAATCATCGAGAACAGCGCAAACATCGCTTTCCACGGCGCGTAATGGATGAACGCCGCACCGGCCAGCGGCCCGAGCAGCGGGGCGATCAGCGTAATATTTGCCATCAGCGCCATCAGTTTGACGCTCAGCGTTTCATTGAATGCTTCCTGAATGGCGGCGTACCCGACTGCGCCGATAAAGCACAGGCTCATTCCTTGCAGGAACCGCATCAGAATGAATTGCTCGATGCTTTGCGTGAAGACGGTCAGGAAACAGGTGAGGGTAAAAAAGGCCACGCCGGTGAGTAAAACCGGGCGTCGCCCAAGCCGATCGGACAGTGGGCCGAGCAGCCATTGCAGTAAGATGCCACCGCACAGATAGGCGGTCAGTGAGGTCGATACCCAGTCGGCGCTGGCGCTGAAATCGCTCACCACCTGCAACATGCCCGGCTGGATCATATCGTGGGCGATATAGGTGGCGAATTCGAATAACACCAGCGAAAGCGGAAAAAGCCACTGGCGATAACTCAGCCTTGAGGCCGGTTCAGAAACGGACGACATAAAGAGAACTCTCCATTACTCAAAATCAGAAAAGCGCGACCCTCTCAGGCCGCGCTAAAAAAACGCATATGATTAAAAAATCTGCTTAGTAACGGTTAGCGTAGGCCGCGATAGGGTTCTCCAGCGTCCCGGCAAATTTCAGGTTTTGCGCCGGATCTGACAGATTGATCATCTGCTGGTTATTGGCCAGTTGCAGGCGATTGAGGCAAGAGTGGGTAAACTCCGGGCCGAACATGTCATAGCGTGAAAATTTCTCTGCCAGTTCCGGAAACTGTAGCTGGTAATCGCGGACGACTTCCGCCGCCACGCCCCAGAACTGTCCGGCCGGATAGTCGCCGTGCTCTTCCAGAATACGGGCGATAAAGCGGAATACGCCGGCGAAAACGTCGGTGAAAATCGACAGGATCTTGAGTTCATCCGGCACATCTACCGCCAGACGTTTGGCTTTCTCCGGCAGCCTGGCATCCGGGTTCATCACCGCGATTTCTTCGGCAATATCCTTCATGAATGCGTTCACCGGAATATTGTTTTCGAAGCGCAGTATCAGGTTTTCGCCGTGCGGCATAAACACCAGATCGTACTGATAGAAGCAATGGAGCAGCGGGCTTAGGTAAGCGTGCATGTAACGCTTCAGCCAGTCGCCGGTCGCCAGACCGGAGGATTTGATCATCTCGACAATCAGCGCATCACCGTGTTTGTCAGTATGCAGCAGGGCGGCCATGGTCATCAGACGCTGATTAGGTTGCAGCTGCGCCACCGGATTTTCACGCCACAGCGCGGCAAACATTTTCTTGTAGGCGCTGTCGCCTTTGATCGCCTCTTCGAAGTAGTGGTTGTGATATCCGAGCGACGCGACTTCCTGCAAAATTTTGAAACCGGTGGATTGCAGATAGGTATCGTTTTCCACAAGCTCCGCCAGCCATTCGTTGATGCCAGGCGTGGTCGCCATGTAATACGGCGAAAGCCCGCGCATGAAGCCCATATTCAGAATCGACAGCGCTGTTTTGACATAACGGTGCGTGGGCTGGCTGGCGTTGAAGAAGGTGCGGATCGACTGCTGCGCCAGATACTGGTCTTCACCTTCGCCGAGATAAATCAGGAACTGGCGGGCGATATCCGGAGCAAAAACGGTCAGCAATTTATTCTGCCACTGCCACGGATGCACCGGCATAAAGTAATAGTTTTTTGGCTCGACGCCGATATCCACCAGTTTCTGGGTGAAGGCACAAATCTGCGCATCGCCCAGTTCCTCGGCAATCAGTTTTTCGTACGGCAAACCCTCAGTGGTGGCGAAATGCGCTTTATCATGATGTACCGCCACCCACACTAATTTCAGCGGATTCGCCGCTTCCGGCGCATAACGCACGTAGTCTCCGGCGTCAAAACCGATACGACCGTTGTTGGCGATAAAGCTCGGGTGGCCTTCGGTCATGCTGGTTTCCACCGTCTGGAAATCCGCCTCAGTCAGCTGTTTCGCAGTGGTGTGATTGTTCGCCAGCTTATACGCGCTGCTGTAGAGCGTGCTGCTGATTTCTTCCATATAAGTCGGCAGCATAGCCTGTGAAATGCCAATCTGTTCGGCGAATTCAATAATGAATTTCAGCGCATCGAGCGGCTGCCCAGTAAAATTGTCCAGACGCTGAATGCTGTCCAGATCGATCATCCAGTCGTTAAGCGGAAGCTGGCGCGCGCGAAAACGGTATTCGACTTCAGATGCCGGAACCGCTAGCTGATAGTCAGTCCAGGTACCGCTGGACTGTAACGCTTTCGGTTCGAGCAGGCGTTCGTGAGTCAGCTCGGACAGGCATTTACGCAGTAACAGGGCGTTGGCTTTCGCCCAGATTTCAGGCTGTAAATGCTGGCCGGATTGCAGTGTTGAGGTCGTCATTGTGGCGTGTTCCTTCTGGCTGGCCTGCAAAAAATCTTCACGCTGGCAGAACGCCAGCCATGCAGTTTTGTGTGTCAGTTGCACCTGTTTCTGATAGCGGAAACCGGCGCGTTTATTCAGTTTGTGGATCTTTTCGTTGCGTACATCCGGTTCGACGACCACACGTTTCACGTCGGGTAGGCTGAACAGGTATTCCATCACGGCGGAAAACACCTGCCAGCTGAAACCTGCGACCGGCTTTTCTGCCGGGGCGAGCAGAATGTGCATGCCGATATCGCCCGGCTGCACGTCGTAATGTTCATGCAGCGGATCGTCCTGCACCGGGTAGCATTCGATCAGGAAACGCGGCTGACCGTCGATTTCGCCCATCAGTGCAGCCTGCGGTTTACCGGCGGTAAGGTCGCGATAAAATGCATCCACTTCGCCAACGCTGCTGTTCTGCATGCCCCAGAAACTGGCGTAGGGCTGAATCATCCAGCCGTGCAAGACCGCGGCGTCTTTCGCCAGATTCAGCGGGCGCAACGTCAGGAGGCCTGCGTCACGCGGGCAGGAGAAAACGGAGGTCGGATTGATATCAAACATCGGGCATTTCTCCGTTATTGGTCTGCCAGACTGCGGGCACAGAAGGTCTGGAAGGCGATCGATTTCTCCACCGTGTAAACCTCTTTACCCAGCATTTCGCGGATGAGGGTGCTGTTGCGGTAACACGCCATACCCAAATCCGGCGTGACGAAGCCGTGGGTGTGCAGTTCGGCGTTTTGTACGAAGATCTGATTGTGGGCATCAATGCTGTAGTTGCGGTTGACAGCGTAGCGTCCGGCGTCGTCCCACTGAATACGGTTATAGATCCCTTCGATAAACTGCGGCGGCTGATAGCTGTAGCCGGTGGCGAGGATCACCGATTCAGTTTTGTGGCGATATTCCTGCTGTTGTTCGTGATGCAACAGGCTCATCTCAAGCTGACCGCTGCGGTTGCGGGTGAGGGCGGTCAGTTCCGAATGGGTATACATATCGACCTTAAGCGGCCCGTCGAGACGCTTGGTGTACATCAGATCGTAGATGTCGTTTATCAGGCTGGCGTTAATGCCTTTGTACAAGCCCTTCTGCTCGCGATTCAGCTGGTCGCGTTTGCTCATCGGCAGGTCGTGGAAGTAGTCGATGTATTCCGGCGAGGTCATTTCCAGCGTCAGTTTGCTGTATTCCAGCGGGTAGAAGCGCGGCGCGCGCGTCACCCATGTCAGCTGATAACCGTACTTATCGATATCAGAAAGCAGGTCGTAGTAAATCTCCGCCGCGCTCTGTCCGCTGCCGACCACGGTAATGGATTTGGAATTTTGCACCTGTTCTTTGTTGGGCAGATACGCTGAGGAGTGATGCACGTTGCTTCCGGCGTCACGGGCGCAGGCGGGCATCCACGGTGAAGGGCCGGTGCCGAGCACCAGACGTTTCGCGCGATAGACTTGCTTATCGGCGCCTTGAGTCGAACGCGCATGCACCAGATAGCATTCCTGTGCCGCATCCCAGGTCACCAGCTCCACGCGTGTGGAAAATTGCAGACTGGTCAGCTGTTCGCACGCCCACTGGCAGTACTGGTTGAACTCTTTGCGCATCATGAAGAAGTTTTCACGAATGTAGAAAGAGTAGAGCTTGCCTTGCTGCTTCAGGTAATTCAGGAAGCTGTAAGGGCTGGTCGGATCGGCCAGCGTCACTAAATCGGCCATGAAAGGCGTCTGCAAATGGGCGCTTTCCAGCATCATGCCGGTGTGCCAGTCGAAGCCATCATTCTGATCTAAAAACAGGCCATTCAGCTCTTTAACTGGCTCTGTCAGACAGGCCAGACCGAGGTTAAAAGGGCCGATGCCGATGGCGATGAAGTCGTACGTCTGTTGGGACGGGGTGATGTTCATGGTGCAGCTCCTGTTACCGGTTTTTGGCGGCGCTCAGCGCGGCGGCAGTCAATTCTTTGCCGTAATGCGTGATGAGACCGAGCACGTCGGCGATGTCTTCCGTGGTGGTCATCGGGTTCAGTAAGGTGAATTTCAGGTACTGGCGCTGATGAACTTTGGTGCCTGCAATCACAGCGCTGCCGTCGCGGAAAATCGCCTTACGGATGTCGGCATTGATGATGTCAATTTGTTCATGGCTCATCGACATGCGCGGCACAAAGCGGAACACCAGCGTGCTCAGTTCTGGCTTGTGCAGGACTTCGATATTCGGGTTGTTTTCCATCATCTGATGAGTTTCCCTGGCGCGTTCGAGCAGTACGTCGAATGATTCACCCAGCGCCTGCTGACCCATCACGCGCAGTGTCAGCCACATCTTCAGGGCATCAAACCGTTTGGTGGTCTGAATGCTTTTGTTCACCAGATTAGGCGTTCCTTCGAGCTTGGCGCTGAGCGGGTTGAGGTATTCCGCGTGATGCGTTACGTGCTCCAGATGGCTGTGGTCGCTAACCAGAAATGCGCTGCAACTCACCGGCTGGAAGAAGGATTTGTGATAATCAACGGTGACAGAATCCGCCAGATGAATGCCTTCGATGCGCTGGCGGTGTTGCGGTGAAACCAGCAATCCACAGCCATAAGCAGCATCGGCGTGCATCCAGATCTTCTCTTTACGGCAGATTTCGGCGATGTCATGGAGCGGATCGATACTGCCAAAATCGGTGGTACCCGCGGTGGCGACAATCGCAATTGGGATCAGGCCTTCTGCATGGCAGCGTTCGATTTCTATTTTCAGCGCATTGATGTCCATGCGAAATGCGCTGTCACAGGCAACCGGCACCACGGCGTCATAACCCAGACCGAGCAGGGCTGCAGATTTTTGAATGCTGAAATGGCTGACCTGCGAGCTGAAAATTCGCCAACGGTTGGCTTCTGGCGGCAGACCCTGATATTTGATGCTGTGCTGCGGGCGGGTACGTTTGCAGTGACTGTCCCGGGCCAGCAGCATTGCCATCAGGTTAGACTGGGTGCCGCCGCTGGTGAAAATGCCGTCCGACTGCGCACCGAAACCAATGCGTGCCAGCGTCCAGTCAATCACCTTTTGCTCAATCAGCGTGCCGCCCGCGCTCTGATCCCAGGTATCCACCGAGGAATTTATCGCGCTGATAAACAGCTCTGCCAGCTGTGAGGGCACCACGGTCGGGCAGTTGAGATGAGCGAGGTATTTCGGGTGATGGAAATAAACGGCGTGCTGAAGGTATAAATCATCCAGTTCTTCCAGCGCCAGCCGCGTCCCGGCTAAAGGTTTGGTTAAATCAATATGGCGAAATTGTTCGGCTAATTCAGCCGGAGACACGCCGGAAAAAGGTTTTTCCGTATGGTTAATGTGAGATTTAATTAACTCAATGCCTTGTTCAATCTGCGTCTGCCATTCCGGCGTGCTGTTTTGATTGAAAATATAGCCCTGATTTTTGCTTATTTCAGGCTTGGAACCGGTGGGATTTTGCATCAGTTCCCAATTATTTATCTGGCTCATTTTTGGCACCTTGTTATGTGGCAGTTATTCCGCTGCGGGCGTGCGGCGTCCGCCCGGATTTTCAGGGATTATGTTTTGAACGTATGCGTTATCGGGCAGGGCTTATGGCCATGCCTGTCGGGTATGTGTGTTTTTAATCTGAATTAACTAAAATATAAGGCAGTTTCTCTTGTTTGATTTCCTTAGTGCGGATTTATACAAGGATTTAACGAATGGAAATCATTATAAATGCAAATCATTATCATTCAACGTTGGCGTTGAACATTTATCACATCCGCGCGGATTTCATGATTTTATGTGATAAAGATCACATGAAAAGACTGAAAATATTCAAATTCTTTATAATCACACCAGAGTAATCTGTATTTCTTATTCATTTTATTGCGTTTAAACAGCGCTCCGGGAAGATAAAAAGTTATATTTAGGCGCAGAAAGAGAAAGGGTATTTTATGCAGAATGATCTGGCGGATATGAAAACGTCAAAAATATGACATCAGAGTCGCAAAATAATGATCAATGCGACTTCGTATATGTCCTTACAAATAACAGGGTCAGGGAGTATTTTGAGGATAAATAAAAAACCCACATTTCTGCGGGCTTTAAATACTAATTTATTACACTTGCCTTCATTGAACGCGAAATGTTATTCAACACGTAAGACTCGGCTGGTATTCGTCGTACCGATGGTACTCATGACGTCACCCTGAGTGATGATCACCAGATCGCCGGAGAGCAGGTAGCCTTTGTCACGCAGCAGATTCACCGCGTCCTGCGCCGCCGCTACGCCGTCGTTATGGCTGTCGAAGAACACTGGCGTTACCCCACGGTAGATGGCGGTCAGGTTCAGTGTGTGCTCATGACGGGACATCGCGAAGATAGGCAGACCGGAGCTGATGCGTGAAAGCATCAGCGCAGTGCGCCCCGATTCGGTCATCGAGATGATCGCCGTTACGCCTTTCAGGTGGTTGGCCGCATACATAGCGGACATGGCGATCGCTTCTTCGGTGTTATCGAATTCAACGTCCAGACGGTGCTTGGAAACATTGATGCTTGGGATTTTTTCCGCCCCCAGACAAACGCGCGCCATCGCGGCAACGGTTTCAGACGGATATTGACCGGCAGCGGTTTCCGCAGACAGCATCACCGCATCGGTGCCGTCGAGCACGGCGTTCGCCACGTCCATGACTTCCGCACGGGTAGGCATCGGGTTGGTTATCATGGATTCCATCATCTGCGTGGCGGTGATTACCGCACGGTTCAGCTGACGTGCACGGCGGATCAGTTTCTTCTGAATACCGACCAGTTCCGGGTCACCGATTTCCACGCCTAAGTCACCACGCGCGACCATAACGACGTCAGACGCCAGAATGATGTCATCCATCGCCGCATCGGTGGCCACGGCTTCCGCACGTTCCACTTTCGAGACAATCTGTGCGTTACAGCCTGCCGCACGCGCCAGACGGCGTGCGTAGTTAAGATCTTCGCCGGTGCGTGGGAAAGAAACTGCCAGGAAATCTACGTCCATTTTAGCCGCAGTAATAATGTCTGCTTTATCTTTCTCAGTCAGGGCTTCAGCGGAAAGCCCGCCGCCCAGCTTGTTGATGCCTTTGTTGTTGGACAACGGCCCGCCAACAGTCACTTCTGTGAACACTTTCATGCCCTGAACTTCAAGCACTTTCAGCTGTACGCGGCCATCGTCGAGCAGCAGGATATCGCCCGGTACCACGTCAGCGGGCAGACCTTTGTAGTCGATGCCGACTTTCTCTTTGTCGCCTTCGCCTTTGCTCATGTTGGCATCAAGCAGGAATTTGTCACCGATATTGAGGAAGACTTTGCCTTCCTTAAAGGTGGATACACGGATTTTCGGGCCTTGCAGGTCGCCAAGGATTGCCACGTGGCGGCCAAGGCGGGCGGCGATTTCACGCACTTTGTTGGCGCGCAGAATGTGGTCTTCAGCGGTGCCGTGTGAGAAGTTCATGCGCACGACGTTAGCGCCGGCAGCAATGATTTTTTCCAGGTTATTGTCGCGGTCGGTGGCGGGACCGAGTGTGGTAACGATCTTCGTTCTTCTGAGTCTTCTGGACATGCCTTACTCCTTTAACTGGTGCCTGATACTGCAAAAAAACAGCGAGTCCACATTGGGTTGAGGTGTAATTGTAATACAAAAGGGTTTCACCTGTGTGACCCGCTGACCTCGTGTCTGACGTTTAACCTGCGCACATTGCGCGAAGATTTCCGGCCAGATTCCCTATTAAATCTGCAACTTGTTACTAATATGGTGCCTTACTCAGGCTGCGCAGGAATGACTGTCCCTTTATCAAAGCGCGATTCTTTCAACGCTTCTTTGACGCGCTTCAGGTTATCTCTGAATTTTGTGCCGCGGCGCAGCGTAAAACCCGTGGCCAGTACGTCGATCAGCGTGAGCTGGGCGATACGCGAGACCATCGGCATGTAAACGTCGGTGTCTTCCGGAACATCCAGTAACAGCGCCAGCGTTGCTTCGTGCGCCAGCGGTGTATTAAAAGAGGTGATGGCGATGACCGTGGCGTCGTTCTCACGAGCCAGTTGCGCCAGTTCGACCAGATTTTTGGTGCGTCCGGTGTGAGAAATCAGCACCACGACGTCGCCTTCGCTGGAGTTCATGCAGCTCATGCGCTGCATGACGATATCGTCGAAGTACACTACGGGAATATTGAAGCGGAAGAATTTGTTCATGGCATCATGCGCCACTGCGGCGGATGCGCCCAGCCCAAAGAAAGAAATCTTTTTGGCCTGAGTGAGCAAATCAACGGCGCGGTTGATAGCGGCAATGTCGAGAGTGTTTTTTACCTGATCGAGACTTGCCATGGCCGATTCGAAGATTTTACTGGTATAGGCGCTGACGCTGTCACCTTCGTCAACGTTACGGTTCACGTAGGGCGTGCCGTTTGCCAGACTTTGTGCCAGATGCAATTTAAAATCCGGAAACCCTTTTGTGTCGAGACGACGGCAAAAACGGTTTACAGTAGGTTCGCTGACATCGGCCATGCGGGCGAGAGTGGCGATACTGGAGTGGATAGCTATGTTAGGCGATGCCAGGATAACTTCGGCCACTTTTCGTTCTGATTTACTCAGAATGTCGAGATGGGTTTGAATTTTTTCCAATGTATTCATAAACATGCCACTCATAGGTTTCGACGATTTCTTTGAAAAGAGGAAATCATGTCTGTTTGATGAAAATATACTACGCGCATTATCCCGTTGGCAGCGTCAGTCAGGCGAAATAACGGCTTTTTTTGTCAGAGTTTGACCGGGATCTAACTTTCAGTATGGTAAATTCAGTTCGGTTTTGTCATAAAATTACAGGATTCAGTGTGTTTTGACCGTATCCCAGAGACTTATGATAAAAAGAAGGTTTTCCGGAGATTTATCACGCACTCAGATCAAGGTTTACGGCTTACAGGCAATCAGAGTACATTGTCGCTGAAATAAAATTACAATATGTACCCAAATACACTCCCCGTCATATTTCGCGCAGCCAACGCATCTGCAGCGCAAAGTATGACGGGGAAGAAGGGTATTCCTGCATTAAGGAGAAGAACATGGCGGTAACCCAGACAGCCCAGGCGTGTGACCTGGTTATTTTCGGTGCAAAAGGCGATCTTGCGCGTCGTAAACTGTTGCCTTCCCTGTATCAGTTAGAGAAAGCAGGTCACATTCACCCTGATACCAAAATCATCGGTGTCGGACGTGCGGAATGGGACAAAGCGGCCTATACCGAAGTGGTCAAAGAAGCGCTGACCACCTTCATGAAAGAAAAAATTGATCCGGAACTGTGGGAAAAACTCAGTGCCCGTCTTGATTTCTGTAACCTTGATGTCAACGATCTGAAGCATTTTAAAGTGTTGGGCAAAATGCTCGACCAGAAGAATCGCGCCACTATTAACTATTTTGCGATTGCGCCAAGCCACTTCGGGGCTATTTGCCGTGGTCTGGGCGAAGCCGGGTTGAATAAAGAACCTGCGCGCGTTGTGATGGAAAAACCACTGGGACATTCACTGGAGTCTTCTCAGGTCATTAACGATCAGGTCGCTGAATATTTCGCTGAATCTCAGGTTTACCGTATCGACCATTATCTGGGTAAAGAAACGGTACTGAACCTGCTGGCGTTGCGTTTTGCCAACAACCTGTTCGCCAGTAACTGGGACAACCGCACCATCGATCATGTGCAGATCACTGTGGCGGAAGAAGTGGGTATCGAAGGCCGTTGGGGTTACTTCGATGAAGCGGGTCAGATGCGCGATATGATCCAGAACCACCTGCTGCAAATCCTGACCATGATTGCGATGTCTCCGCCAGCTGATCTGAGCACCGACCGCATCCGTGACGAGAAAGTCAAAGTGTTGCGCTCGCTGCGCCGCATCGATCAGTCCAACGTGCGTGAAAATACCGTACGTGGCCAGTACACCGCCGGTTTTGTGCAGGGCAAAAAAGTCCCTGGCTATCTGGAAGAAGAGGGCGCGAAGAAATCCAGCACCACGGAAACCTTTGTGTCTATCCGCGTGGATATCGACAACTGGCAGTGGGCGGGCGTGCCGTTCTACCTGCGTACCGGTAAACGTCTGCCGAGCAAATGTTCAGAAGTCGTGGTGTATTTCAAAAACCCTGCGCTGAACCTGTTCCGTGATTCTTACCAGCAGTTGCCACAAAACAAGCTGACCATTCGTCTGCAACCGGATGAAGGTATTGAGATTGAAGTGCTGAACAAAGTGCCGGGTCTGGAGCACAAGCACCGTCTGCAAACCACCAAGCTGGATCTGAGCTTTACGGAAACCTTCAACGAGCAGCACATCGCCGATGCTTATGAGCGGCTGCTGCTGGAAACCATGCGTGGGATCCAGGCGCTGTTCGTGCGTCGTGACGAAGTAGAAGAAGCCTGGAAATGGGTCGACTCCATCATGAACGCATGGGCTGCGGAAAGCGAAGCACCAAAACCGTACCAGTCCGGAACATGGGGTCCCGTCGCGTCTGTGGCGATGATCACCCGTGACGGCCGTTCATGGAACGAGTTCGAGTAACCAAAATAATAAATGAGTAACTCCCCCAAATAATTGAAGTTGCAGTGAGCGTATCCACCGCCGCTGCGGCTTCAAGCAGGACGGGGAGAGAAGTATTGTCCAATCGGGTGTGGTCGGTTTCCGGTGATTTCTTCTTTCTGAAAAGTTACCGGACCCTGTGGCAGGGGCGCGCCATCAATCACAACGATGCCTGCGGGCATGAATGGAGAACAAGATGAAAAACTGGAAAACAAGCGCGGAACACATTCTGACCTCAGGGCCGGTTGTTCCTGTGATTGTTATCAATAAGCTGGAACACGCGGTTCCTCTGGCGAAAGCACTGGTTGCCGGCGGCGTGCGTGTACTGGAAGTCACTTTACGTACTGCCTGTGCGATGGACGCTATCCGTGCCATTGCGAAAGAAGTGCCTGAAGCGATCATTGGTGCCGGTACCGTATTGAATCCACAGCAGCTGGCCGACGTCACCGAAGCCGGAGCGCAGTTTGCCATCAGCCCGGGGCTGACCGACGCGCTGCTAAAAGCGGCCAACGCCGGTTCAATTCCGCTTATTCCGGGGATCTGCACCGTGTCTGAACTGATGATGGGACTGGATGCTGGCCTGCGCGAGTTTAAATTCTTCCCGGCAGAAGCCAACGGCGGTGTGAAAGCGCTGCAGGCCATTGCAGGGCCGTTCCCGCAAGTGCGTTTCTGCCCGACCGGCGGGATCACCCCGAAAAACTACCGTGACTATCTGGCGCTGAAAAGCGTGCTGTGCATCGGCGGTTCCTGGCTGGTACCTGCGGACGCGCTGGAAAACGGTGATTACGCAAAAATCACTGAGCTTGCGAAAGAAGCGGTTGCTGGCGCAAAAGCGTAATAACGTTCCAAATAAAAAAACCTCCTGCGGGAGGTTTTTTTATGTCTGCTGCCAGCGCTTAACGGGCCGCGATGATTTTGATTTCAATCTTATATTTCGGGTTCATCAGGTTGGCCTGCACCGTACAGCGCACTGGCGCATTCCCGGGAGACACCCACGCGTCCCACGCTTCATTCATCGCCGGGAAATCTTCCTTGTGCACCAGAAACAGCGTGGCATCGAGGATTTTACTTTTGTCTGAACCGGCTTCGGTCAGCACTGCATCGATAATCGCCAGCGTTTCAGCTGTCTGATCTTTCGCATTCGCGTCCAGGTTTTCTGGTACGGCGGTGTAATAAATCGTGTCGTTGTGGATGACCACATCGGACATACGTGGTTCAGGTCGGATCCGTTCGATAGTCATAATTTGTGTGCTCCTGTTGGTCACATTTTATTGATGGCGGTAAGGGTATCACAAAGGCTGAATACGTTGGATTGGCAGATGGCGGTGGTAGTGAAGGCAAGGGATTGGCATAATCACTGCTGATCCGTACAGGTAGAGAGACAGCGTGACAGACGATTTTGCAACAGACGGCGCTTTGGCGCAGAAAATTGAAGGTTTTAAACCTCGTGAACCTCAGCGTCTGATGGCGCAGGCTGTCAGCAAAGCCATTAGCGAAAGGCAGGGGCTGGTGGTGGAAGCCGGCACTGGTACCGGCAAAACTTACGCTTATCTCGCCCCGGCATTGCGTTCGGGCAAAAAAGTCATCATCTCCACCGGCTCTAAAAACTTACAGGATCAGCTCTATTCCCGCGACCTGCCTAAAGTCGCCGCCGCGCTGAAATTCAAAGGGCGTCTGGCGCTGTTGAAAGGGCGCTCAAACTATCTGTGTCTGGAACGTCTCGAACAGCAGTCGCTGTCCGGCGGCGATCTCGCCAGTCAGGCACTGAGCGAACTGGCGCATCTGCGGCACTGGTCGAGCAATACGGAAGAGGGCGATATTAGCACCTGTAACGTGGTGCCGGAGGACAGCTTTGTCTGGCCGCTGGTTACCAGCACCAATGACAACTGTCTTGGCAGCGACTGCCCGCTGTATAAAGAGTGTTTCGTGGTGAAAGCACGCCGCAAGGCGATGGACGCCGACGTCGTGGTGGTCAACCATCATCTGTTTATGGCCGATATGGTGGTCAAAGAGAGCGGCTTTGGTGAACTGATCCCGCAGGCTGACGTGATGATTTTCGATGAAGCCCATCAGATCCCCGATATCGCCAGCCAGTATTTTGGCCAGCAGCTCACCAGCCGCCAGCTGCTGGACATGGCGAAAGACATCAACATCGCTTACCGCACCGAAGTGCGCGATTCCGTGCAGTTACAGAAAAGTGCCGACCGCCTCAGCCAGAGCACGATGGATTTCCGTCTGGCGCTCGGCGAGCCCGGTTTTCGCGGCAACCTGCGCGATGTGCTCGGGCAGACATCCATCCAGCGCGCGCTGTTACTGCTCGATGATGCTCTTGAGTTGTGTTATGACGTGGTCAAACTCTCGCTGGGACGTTCAGCCTTGCTGGATGCCGCCTTCGAGCGCGCCACGCTTTACCGCAACCGCCTCAAACGCCTGAAGGACGTCTCGATTCCCGGCTACAGCTACTGGTATGAATGTAACTCGCGCAACTTTGTCCTGGCGCTGACGCCGCTGTCAGTCACCGACAAATTCAGTGACATGATGAAAGAAAAGCCGGGGGCGTGGATTTTCACCTCGGCGACGCTTTCGGTGAACGATCAGCTGCACCATTTTACCGACCGTCTGGGGCTGGATGACGCCGAAACGCTGCTGCTTCCGAGCCCGTTTGATTACGCTACGCAGGCCATGTTGTGCGTGCCGCGCTTTCTGCCTGAGACTAATGTTCGCGGTATTTCAAAACAGCTGGCACGCATGCTGAGGCCGCTTATCGAAGCCAATAAAGGCCGCTGTTTCTTCCTGTGTACCTCGAATCAGATGATGCGTGAGCTGGCGGAAGAGTTCCGTGCCACGCTCACGCTGCCGGTGTTGTTGCAGGGTGAAACCAGTAAAGGCCAGCTGCTGGCGCAGTTTGTTGAAGCTGGCAATGCGTTACTGGTTGCCACCAGCAGCTTCTGGGAAGGTGTCGACGTGCGCGGCGATGCGTTGTCGTGCGTCATCATCGACAAACTGCCGTTCACCTCACCGGACGATCCGCTGCTTAAAGCGCGCATTGAGGATTGTCGCCTGCGCGGCGGCGATCCGTTCAATGAAGTACAATTACCCGATGCGGTGATCACGCTTAAACAGGGCGTCGGTCGGTTAATCCGCGATACCGACGATCGCGGCGTGATGGTGATTTGCGACAACCGGCTGGTAATGCGCCCGTATGGCGAAGTTTTCCTCAACAGCTTGCCACCTGCACCGCGTACGCGTGATTTAGCGCAAGCGATCCGCTTTCTGCGAAACGTTGAAGAGCAGAAATAGCCCGTTGTTTATGCTAGGATCCGCCCCGCAAAAAAGGGTTTAACTTATTCAATCCCCCGCCTGAGGTTTGGCATGTCCACACGAATTTTAGCAATTGATACGGCGACAGAAGCCTGTTCGGTTGCGATTTACAATCAGGGCGAAACGCTCGCTCATTTTGAACTTTGCGCCCGCGAGCATACGCAGCGCATTTTGCCACTGGTGCAGCAGATCCTCGCCGAAGCGGGGCTGACGCTCAGTCAGCTGGACGCGCTGGCCTTTGGCCGCGGGCCGGGCAGTTTTACCGGCGTGCGTATCGGCATTGGCGTGGCTCAGGGGCTGGCGTTTGGCGCACAATTGCCGCTGCTTCCTGTTTCGACCTTGCAAACCATGGCGCAGGGTGCGTATCGCCAGACCGGTGCACAACAAGTGCTGGCCGCGATTGATGCCCGTATGGGTGAAGTGTATTGGGGCGAATTTACCCGCGATGCGCAGGGAGTCTGGCACGGCGAAAACACTGAGAAAGTGATCAAGCCGGAACAGCTTCTGGGCCACGCCGCAGAATTATCAGGGCGCTTTGCCACCGTCGGCACTGGCTGGGAAACCTATCCGCATTTACTGGGTGAATCTCCGGTAGCAGAATTATTTGATGGCAAAATGTTACTGCCGCAGGCAGAAGACATGCTGCCGCTGGCGCTTCAGCTCTGGGAAAACGGTATCCGGGTGAATCCCGAGGACGCAGAACCGACCTATCTGCGTAATGAAGTGACGTGGAAAAAGCTGCCGGGCCGGTAACGACGGCAACTTGTACCTAAAATAGCGGTCAGAGTTGAGAGTATGCACAGGAGTCATCGCAATGCGTAAGTGGTCCGCAGTTCAGCAGTTCTCAGCTACACAAGGCAAAAAACTGGCGTTGAGTGCCATCGCACTGAGCGTTTTGGTTTTATCAGGATGTGTCACCGTACCCGATGAAATTCGCGGCACGACGGCCACGCCGCAGATGAATTTACAGGCGGTGCAGGGCGCGCCGAATCTTTACGTCGGGCAGGAGTCGCGTTTTGGCGGCAAAGTGGTGTCTGTCACCAATATGCAAAACAAAACCCGTCTCGAAATTGCCACCGTCCCGCTGGATGACGGCGCACGACCGATTTTAGGCGCAGCCTCACGCGGGCGTATTCTGGCCTACATCAACGGATTTGTGGATCCGGTGGATTACCGCAACCAGCTGGTCACCGTGGTAGGGCCGATAACCGGCGTTGAGAAGGGTAAAATTGGCGAGACGTCCTATGATTTTGTGACCGTCAACGTCAACAGCTATAAACGCTGGCGTATCCAGCAACAGGTGGTCATGCCGCCGCAACCTATGGGGCCATGGGGCTGGGGCTACGGAGGCCCTTATGATTCCTGGGGGCGAGGATTTGGGCCGGGGTTCGGGCCCGGCTGGTATGACATGGGGCCCGCACGGGTGGAGAGCGTCGTCACCGAATAGACCGCCTCATGGTGGGTCGCCACCTCATGGTGGGCCACCGCCACATGGCGGACCGCCGTCACTTCACGGTGCGCCTCCTGTGGCAGCAAGACCGGTTTCAGCACAGCTGGTGGTGCCGCAGCCAAAGAAATAACAGACAGACGAGATCGTTGTTAAGGCGGCTTAATTGCCGCCTTTTTCTTTTTTCGCCACGGACGGCAGGTAAATAGTGACCCGCCTCTCAACCTCGACATTGTTTAAAACACAACTGGTAAGCTGAGTTAAAATATTGTTAAAGACGTGATAAAACTCGTCGCATATCGAATTGAGATGGTAACAAATTCAGGAGTAATACCTTGGAAAAGGTCTGGCTAAAACGTTATCCGGCAGATGTTCCTGAGAACATCGATCCCGACCGCTACAGCTCGCTGGTCGAAATGTTTGAGAACGCCACGTTGCGTTATGCCGACAGCCCGGCATTCATCAACATGGGCGAGGTGATGACTTTTCGGAAACTCGAAGAGCGTAGCCGTGCCTTTGCTGCCTATTTGCAAAATGAACTGGGTTTGCAGAAAGGTGACCGCGTAGCACTGATGATGCCTAACCTGCTGCAATACCCGATTGCGCTGTTTGGTGTTCTGCGCGCAGGCATGGTGGTGGTTAACGTCAATCCGTTATACACGCCGCGTGAGCTGGAACATCAGCTCAACGACAGCGGTGCCAGTGCGATTGTGATTGTCTCCAACTTTGCCCATACGCTGGAAAAGGTGGTGTACAAAACGCAGATCAAGCACGTGATTCTGACACGCATGGGCGATCAGCTCTCTGCCGCTAAAGGCACGCTGGTGAATTTTGTCGTCAAATATGTCAAACGGCTGGTGCCGAAATACCATCTGCCTAACGCAATTTCTTTCCGCACGGCCCTGCAGCGTGGACGCCGTCTGCAATACATCAAGCCTGATGTGATTAATGACGATCTCGCGTTCCTGCAATACACCGGCGGCACGACCGGCGTGGCGAAAGGCGCGATGCTGACTCACCGCAATATGCAGGCGAATCTGGAGCAGGCGAAAGCCGCCTATGCGCCGCTGCTGCGCCCGGGACATGAACTGGTGGTAACGGCATTGCCGCTGTATCACATCTTCGCGCTGACCGTGAACTGCCTGCTGTTCCTTGAGATGGGGGGGCGCAGTTTGCTTATCACCAATCCGCGCGATGTGCCGGGGATGGTGAAAGAGCTGGCGAAGTATCCCTTCACCGCCATCAGCGGAGTGAATACGTTATTCAACGCGCTGCTCAATAACGAAGATTTCCGCGAACTCGATTTCTCTACGCTGCGTCTCTCGGTAGGCGGCGGAATGTCGGTGCAGAAATCGGTGGCGGATAAGTGGGAAAAACTCACCGGAAAACATTTGCTGGAAGGTTACGGTCTGACTGAATGTTCACCGCTGGTAGCCGGTAACCCCTATGATCTTAAGCATTACAGCGGCAGTATCGGACTGCCTGTGCCCTCAACAGAGATCCGTCTGGTAGATGATAACGGTCAGGATGTCGCCATGGGTGAGCCGGGCGAGTTGCTGGTACGTGGCCCGCAGGTGATGCTGGGCTACTGGCAACGGCCTTCGGCCACCGATGAGGTGCTAAAAGATGGCTGGTTATCGACGGGCGATATCGTTACAGTGGACGAGCAGGGTTTCATACGGATTGTTGATCGTAAAAAAGACATGATTCTGGTTTCCGGTTTCAACGTTTACCCTAACGAAATTGAAGAGGTGGTTTCACAACATGACAAGGTTCTTGAGGTCGCTGCTATTGGCGTACCAAATGACGCGTCGGGTGAAATCGTCAAAATTTGCGTGGTGAAGAAAGACCCGTCACTGACCAGCGAAGAACTCCTGGCACATTGCCGCCGGTTATTAACTGGCTACAAAGTTCCGAAGATAGTCGAGTTCCGCGACGAGTTACCGAAGTCTAACGTTGGAAAAATCCTCCGGCGCGAACTTCGCGATGAACAGGCAAAACCGAAAGTCGATCCCAAACAGGACGCTGCATAACGGTTAGCGCGCTGTTCAGTCGTGGTCAGACTCCCAACGCCGGCATTGTCCGGCGTTGTCACGTTATAACGCAGTTATGATTAAGAGAATTGAGATTTGAATTATCAGTTGATTATCACCAATGACGCACTGGAGCAGGTTTGTCTTCAGGCCAAAGCGCACAGCAAAATTGCGCTCGATACCGAGTTTGTCCGCACCCGCACGTATTATCCACAGCTGGGCCTGATCCAGTTATTTGATGGCGAAAAGCTGACGCTGATTGACCCTTTGCCGATCACCGCCTGGCAGCCATTTATCGATCTGCTGACCAATCCTGATGTGGTGAAATTCCTGCATGCGGGCAGCGAAGATCTTGAAGTTTTCCTCAACGCATTTGGCGTGATGCCCACGCCGCTGATTGATACGCAGATTCTGGCCGCATTCAGCGGTCGTCCGCTGTCTTGTGGTTTTGCGCGTCTGGTGGCGGAAACGACCGGCGTAGAGCTGGACAAAAGTGAATCTCGCACCGACTGGATTGCCCGTCCCCTGAGCGAAAAGCAGTGCGTGTACGCTGCGGCAGACGTGTGGTATTTGCTACCGCTCGCCGACCAGCTGATGAAAGAAACCGAAGAAGCAGGGTGGATGGACGCTGCGCTCGACGAATGTCTGGCTTTGTGTCGCCGCCGTAAAGAAGTGCTGCAGCCGGAACTGGCTTATCTCGAAATCACCAATGCTTTCCAGCTGCGTCCGCGTCAGCTGGGTTGCCTGAAGCTGCTGGCCGCGTGGCGCCTCAATCAGGCGCGCCAGCGTGACCTGGCGGTGAATTTTGTCGTGCGTGAAGAAAATCTCTGGCAGGTTGCGCGTTATCAGCCGGGTTCGTTGGGCGAGCTCGAATCCCTTGGCCTGAGCGGTCCGGAAATTCGTTATCACGGCCGCACGTTGCTGGCGCTGGTAGAAGAATCCAATGCGCTGGATGAGTCCGAACTCCCGGCACCTATCCTGAATCTGATCGACCAGGCGGGTTATCGCAAAGTCTTCAAAGACATTAAAGCGCTGATTCAGACGGTAAGCGAAGAGAGCGGACTGAGCGTTGAACTTCTGGCTTCACGTCGGCAGATAAACCAACTGCTCAGCAGCCACTGGAAGTTAAAGAACAAGGAATCTCAGCCGGAATTAATCAGCGGCTGGCGCGGTAAACTGTTAGCGGAAAGGCTGGCAGAAATACTGAAAGATTACTGATTCGACGTCCCTGAAGGGATATTAGATTCAGTAAACAAATATTAGGAGCGGAATTATTTCCGCTCTTTTTTTATGGTCGGATTTTATTCCAGCCGTCGTCTTAATAATGTGCAATCACATAACGATTGAAAGAAGCCATAAAGCCACACTAAAGAGAATTAAGACAAGGCTAAATGGGATGAGTCTTAATCAGAATGTTTATGAAAACAGAAAATGGGCGAGATAAAAGCAGGAGTGGTTATTTAAACAGTGGGTGGTTATACAGTATAAATTAAACATATTGATTTAAAGGGCCCCCTAAAAAAAGGGGGACACTATTTTGGCAGAAAAACCGTTAAAACAGGCAAATCAACTGCTGTCATTTAGGCGTTTCTTCCGATTCCGGCAGGGTGACATTTAGCTCCAATACGGAGATATCGTCACCTTTTTGCTCGAACTGAACTTGCAACATTTCTGGGTCAATCTTAATGTACTTACAGATCACCGCTAAAATGTCGCGTTTCAGGTCGGGCAAGTAAGAGGGCTCGCTGTCCCCCCTGCGTCGCTCTGCTACGATGATCTGTAGCCGTTCCTTGGCTATATTGGCTGTCGGCTTTTTACGGGACAGAAAGAAATCTAACAAGGCCATGGTTTATCCCCCAAAAAGGCGTTTCAGGAAACTCTTCTTCTCTTCCTCAATAAAACGGAACGCACGTTCTTCACCAAGCAAACGGCTGACGGTGTCATCGTACGCTTTACCTGCATCGGATTCCTGATCCAGAATCACCGGCTCGCCCTGGTTGGACGCACGCAGTACTGACTGGTCTTCAGGGATCACGCCCAGCAGGGGAATACGCAGGATTTCCAGCACATCTTCCATGCTCAGCATATCGCCACGGCTGACGCGTCCCGGGTTATAGCGAGTGAGAAGCAGATGTTCTTTGATAGGCTCTAAGCCTTTCTCCGCACGACGAGATTTTGAAGACAAAATGCCCAGAATGCGGTCGGAGTCACGAACTGAAGAGACTTCCGGGTTAGTGGTGATGATAGCCTCATCGGCAAAATACAGAGCCATAAGCGCACCGGTTTCGATGCCCGCAGGGGAATCGCACACCACGAAGTCGAACTGCATTTCGTTTAAATCATTAAGAATTTTTTCTACGCCTTCGTGGGTCAGCGCGTCTTTATCACGCGTTTGCGAAGCCGGAAGAATAAACAGGTTATCGGTGCGCTTATCTTTGATAAGAGCCTGATTCAGCGTGGCATCACCCTGGATCACGTTAACGAAATCGTAGACCACGCGGCGTTCACAGCCCATGATCAGGTCGAGGTTACGTAAACCAATATCGAAATCGATAACAACAGTTTTCTTGCCTTTTTGAGCTAAACCGGTAGCGATGGCCGCGCTTGAAGTGGTTTTGCCAACGCCCCCTTTACCCGATGTAACAACTATGATGCGTGCCATGAATGGATTCCTTGTCAAAAGGGCTTAGTTTAAAGGTTGTATGGTTAACACGTTATTTATCAGGCTGAGGCGCGCGGCCTGACCGAGATAATCGGCCGGGATTTGGTCACTCAACCAGTATTGCCCTGCGATAGAGACTAGCTCTGCGCCGAGGTGTGTGCAAAAAATCTGACAATTCGCATCACCGGCGGCACCGGCCAGCGCTCTTCCTCGCATCATGCCGTAGATGTGGATGTTGCCATCGGCAATCAGTTCCGCACCTGCGCTGACGCTGCTCGTCACAATGAGGTCGCTGTTACGGGCATAAATTTGTTGTCCGGATCTGACCGGCGTACTGACAATGCGGGTTTTGGCCGGGGCATTGTCGGGCACGACAGGAACAGGCGGCTCGGCGGCGATACGCTGTGCACGGCCTTCACTCAGCAGCGGTAGACCGGTGCGGGAAAGTGCGCGTTTTTGCTTTTCGTCTTTGCAACCACTGATGCCAACAACGCGAAAGCCTGCAGAAGCGACAGCCTGTTGAATGTCTTTCCAGTTTGCTTCACCACTCAGTGAGGCAACGTTGATAACAACAGGGGCATTTTTCAAAAAGGCGGGCGCTTGCTCCACTTTTTCCTGTAATGCCTGATAAATAACCTCAGGTTGTGAACTGTGTAAATGAACAACCGATAAGGTAAAACTGCTGCCTTTTAGTTCTATTGGCGATTGTGACATCTATCCTGACTCAGTCTTTGCAACTCTAAATCCCCGGAATACCACTCGGGGGGCGATATTCCGATGTACGTTAAGCATGGTATAGTTACAGTTATATCTAGGCAAGCCACCGTTTCAATTTAATAGAGTTAAAAAAATGTATTGTGTGATCTATCGAAGTACTAAACGTGACCAGACATATCTTTATGTAGAAAAAAAAGACGATTTCTCTCGCGTGCCGGAAGAATTACTCAAAGGTTTTGGCGTGCCACAGTTTTCAATGATGCTAAATCTGGCCACCCGTGAAAAATTAGCCACAGCCGATATTGCGAAAGTACGACAGGCACTCGAAGAACAGGGTTATTATCTGCAAGTGCCACCGCCGGTTGAAAGTTTATTGAACACTCACCTGAGTGACAGCAATAAATAACGCTTTCCTGACATTTGTTTCGGCATTTCCCGAACTTTCAGACGTCTTAACTTGCATTCATCGTTGTAGTATCTAAGGTTACAGCGATGAATCATTTTTTGAATGTCAAAAGGAAGAGTTTGATGAAATTGTCGGCACTGGCAGTCTTAACGCCCCTGATTATCCTCAGCGGTTGCGCAGCACAGGAAGCAACCTCCGGGCAACCCACAACGCCGCCAGCCGCAGCTGCAAAGGCACCTGCTACAGCATCCACTGCTGCGCCAGCTAAAACCTCTCTGGCCGAACAGGGAAGAGATCCCGCAGAGTTCCCGGCATACGTCGAACAGCTTAAGGCTCAGGCGCGTGCGCAGGGCATCAGCCAGCAAACCATTGACAGCACTTTCGCTAATATCCATTTCGTCGATCGCGTCATCAACTCAGACCGCAATCAGCTTGAAAAGAAAATCACACTTGACGATTATCTGACCCGCGTCCTGCCTGAGTGGAAAATTAAAGCTGCTCAGGAACAGTACCGCAATAACCTGCCTGCGTTGCAAAAAGCGAGTGATCGTTATGGTGTGCAGCCGCAGTACATCGTCGCCCTGTGGGGGATGGAAAGCGGTTTCGGTAAGATTCAGGGTAAAGAGGATGTGTTTTCGGCGCTGGCGACGCTGGCCTTCGAAGGCCGTCGCGAAGCGTTCTTTACCAAAGAATTTATGTCCGCACTTAAAATCGTCGATTCCGGCCATGCTTCCAGCGATATGATGAAAGGCTCATGGGCAGGCGCAATGGGACAATCGCAGTTCATGCCCAGTTCGTATCTCAACTACGGCGCTGACGGCAACGGCGACGGCAAAATCGATATCTGGAAAAATACCGACGACGTGTTTGCCTCCACGGCAAATTACTTATCTAAAGAAGGCTGGAAAGGCAATCAGGGCTGGGGTCAGGAGGTTAAACTTCCGGCTAACTTTGATGCTGCTCTGGCAGGTCTGAAAAATAACCAGATGCACCCGGCCAGCTACTGGCAACAACTGGGTGTCACTCAGACAGATGGCAGCCCGCTTGCCTCGACGGCGACCCGCGCGTGGATTATTACGCCAGATGACGTGCAGGGGCGTGCGTTCCTGGTTTACGACAATTTCCGCACGATTATGCACTGGAATCGCTCAACCTATTTCGCACTCAGCATCGGTATGATGGCAGACGGGATAATGGGCGCGCAGGGACAGGCTCCGGCAATATCTGGCGACTTAACGCCAGCGCCGTCTGCACCGCTGGCACCTGCACCGCATAATCCGTTCAGCGGCTAAGGGCTTTTACTAAGGAGTCGCGTTATGTATCAACACAGAGACTGGCAGGGCGCTTTACTGGATTTTCCGGTGAACAAAGTAGTGTGCGTGGGCAATAACTACGCTGATCATATTAAAGAGATGGGCAGTCAGGTCTCTGCGGATCCGGTGATTTTTATTAAACCAGAAACCGCACTGTGCGATATCCGTCAGCCCATCGCGCTGCCAACGGGTCTCGGGTCGGTACATCATGAAGTGGAACTGGCGGTGCTTATCGGCACGCCATTAAAGCAGGCGACAGAAGATCGCGTCGCCAATGCTATAGCCGGATACGGTCTGGCGCTGGATCTGACACTGCGCGATTTGCAGACCCAGTTCAAGGCTGCAGGTCAGCCGTGGGAAAAGGCCAAAGGTTTCGATGGTTCGTGTCCGATCAGTGGTTTTATTCCGGTAAGCGAATTTGGTGATGCGCAGCAGACGGAGCTGCGCTTACTGATCAACGGCGAAATCCGTCAGGAAGGAAATACCCGCGACATGCTGACGCCAATTTTGCCGCTGATCGCATACATGAGTCGCTATTTCACGTTGCGCGCCGGTGACATTATTCTGACCGGCACACCGCAAGGCGTCGGCCCGCTAAAGGCAGGAGATGAAATCTTAGCTACACTTAATGGCAAGCAAGTCACCACTCGGGTGATCTGAGACATTTTAACCTCATCGCCGGCGCTGCTTTCCGGCGGCTTTGCTTGCATCTGCCGGCCAAAGCGTCTATATAAGCACCCTCATTTTACTTCTACCGGATGCACACTATGACTGAACCCGCTTTTTGGCAGGAAAAGACGCTGCCTGAAATGACCAATGAAGAATGGGAAGCATTGTGCGACGGTTGCGGACAATGTTGCCTGCACAAACTGATTGATGAAGATACCGAAGAAATCTACTTCACCAACGTTGCCTGCAACCAACTGAACATCAAATCCTGTCAGTGCCGTAACTACGAGCGTCGTTTCACGCTCGAAGAGGACTGCATCAAACTGACCCGCGAAAACCTGACCACTTTTGACTGGCTGCCGCCGACCTGCGCCTATCGTCTGATTGGCGAAGGTAAACCGCTGTTCCCATGGCATCCGCTGCTGAATAAGGCCTCTAAATCTGCGATGCATACCGCGCAGATCTCCGTGCGTTATATCGCTGTACGCGAAGATGATGTGGAAGACTGGCAGGATCACATTTTGAATAAGCCAAGCTGGGCGAAATAACTTCCTCTCAGGCAGTGAAAAAATCCCAAAAAAAATCCGGAACCTGAAGTTCCGGATTTTTTGTTTCTAAGGACCGGTCACCCGATCTTCAGAAGGTCTTTTACTTACGGCCAAGCAACAAGCCCAGCACAACACCAATGGCACCTGCAGCGATAAGGCCGGACAGAGGATTTTCTTTCACCTTGTCAGCCACGCCCGAGAGGGCTTCGCTTGCCTGTCCGGAGAACTTACGGGCGGCACCTTCAATCTGGTGCTTAGGTGAGTCAACAAAATTGCCAAACTGTTTCTGCGCTTCACCGGCAAATTCATTGGCTTTGTTTTCTACTTTATCGGCCAGACGGTTTGCGTCTTTGTTCAGGTCTTTATCGTAATCTTGTGATGACATCGTATTCTCCTTTGTTTGCAGACTTAAAGCGTAGTCGTGAATTTCCGTCATTGCACTTTTCAGAACGCATTACAGGATTTTTCCGAAGGCAGCGCCGAATGCGCCCAGTATTTGTTAACTTGCTGTTATGATTCTGCTACAGCGTCCGGGCCTTTACCGTTCATCGCGTTCAGGGTATCGGTGTTGAGTTCCGGGTCAGCCTGATCGATTAACCTTGTGGTCGAAATAATGGACTGAAATTGCTCGAATAAAAGCGTCGCATCCGATTTCATGGAGTCATCATCCGAATCGAGCACCGAATTAATGGCTTTATTCACGCTCTCGATAATTTCCTGCGGACCGCCATTTTTACCTACGGTCAAAAACAGTGCACTAAGAAGAAGGGACTGAGCCTCCACCTGCGCGGTGAGTTGCTTGGCGTCTGCTTCCATCCGGGAGATCTTCGCGATCATGCTTAAAATAATGTTTTTCATTTGTGTGGCTCCTACAGATAGAGAAGTATTACCCGCTCGTTAATTCTTCGCCCGGTTCAACGACTGTCTGTGATATTCAGATAATCTGATAGTTAATCAATCAGTTAAATAAAACTTTGAAGAGTCTGCGTGCCAGCCTGCGGAATGTCTTCGCCCGTGACGGCAGATTTCTCCCAGCAGGCTAGCACAGACTAAAACAGATAATCCATGAGATGCATGAGGACAATGCCACGCGGCGCGCAAAATGTGAGTTTTTCAGCATTTTCTTTGTTATTTTATCGTTATTAGTTAACCTTGTCGGGCCCCTGTTTCAGGCACAAAGTTTTACCTTTCTTAACAGTTTCCCCGCTGAATTAAATAAAATTTAGGGCTTTTATACCTGTAATAGCGCATCGATACTAAACGGGTCGAATGTGACGCAAAAAAGGTATAAGAATATTATTAGAAAAATTTCTGATTTTAAGAGTGTAACCATGCTGACTAATCTAAGTAACAATGAAGCAAAAAGGCATGCGGCGATCGATGCTCTTAAAGCAAATGACAGAGGCCGTGACGATACGCTGCGAAAATATACTTTTCTCGCCTGTCGCTTACTCAATGTGCCGATGTGTTTTGTTTCCGTCCTTGATGACGAAAAACAGTTTGTTAAATCCGCCCAAAACGTACCCTTTACCGAAACCAGCCTCACCGATGCCTTTTGCGCGCATACCGTGCGCAGCGAACAAACTCTTATCTGCAACGATACTTTGCAGGATGATATGTTCAGGCACTACCGGCTGGTGCATGAAGCGCCGTTTATCCGTTTCTACGGGGGTTGTCCGCTCAGAACGCGTGAAGGGGTGATCGTCGGAACGTTGTGCCTTCTGGACAATCATGCGCGCGAATTCTCAGCGGAAGATATCGAAACGTTCGAGAAAATCGCCGATCTTGTTTCGGTATTTTTGGAAACCTGGCACGCCGTCGGGTACGTCGATATCGTGACACTGCTGCCCAACCGTCAGCGACTCCTGCGCGATATGTCCTATCTGAACGGTGCGGACAACAGGCTGGTGATTATCGATTGCATTGATATCGCTTTTGCCTATGAGGTTGCCCGTTCTCTTGGGATGGGCGCGGTGGAAAGCCTGTTGCAGGATATGGCGCTCAAGCTGAAAGCCAAACTTAATCTGGATGGATTGTTATACGCGGTGGCGGTCGGACGTTTCGCCTTCCTGCTCAAAGACAGTGAGTCCACCACGCTTGAAGCCATCGCCGACACCCTTAAAGGCACGCAGGCCAGCCTCAACAGCCAGATCCCGCTTAACCTTGATATTCACATCGGCGATTCCGGGCTGTATACACACGAACTGACGCCTGCCGAAATTCTCCGCCGGGCGGTGAGTGCATTGCATGAGGCGATCAGTAAGAAAAAGCGGTTTATGACCTATGACGCCGAAATCGACAACAAAAAGAGAAATGACTTCCAGCTTCTGGCCGAACTGCGCAAGGCGCTTCACGAGGGCTGCGGCCTGTATCTGGTGTATCAGCCGAAAATTTCCCTGACGACCGGCAGCGTGACCGGTGCAGAAGCGCTGATCCGCTGGAAGCATCCGTTGCTGGGCGAAATCATGCCCGGTCAGTTTATTCCGCTGGTGCAAAAAACCAGCCTGATGAGCGAACTGACCGACTGGGTGATCGAACATGCCATCAAACAAATCAGTCTCTGGTGCGATAAGAATTTTCAGGTGCCGGTCTCGATAAATCTGGCGGCCAGTGATTTCTCCCGCCCCGGCTTTGCCGACGCGCTGGAGGAGAAAATGCTCAGCCACAGTTTGTCACCGTCTTTACTCAGCGTGGAGTGCCTGGAAACTGAGAAAATGCTCGAAAGTCCCGACGCACTGGAAGGACTTGAAATGCTTAAGTTGCGCGGATTCCGTATTTCTCTGGACGATTTTGGTTCGGGATACAGCAACATTAACGTGTTACGTAAAATCCCCATGGATACCATCAAACTTGACCGTTCGATTGTCGGTACGATTTCTTCGGATCACGGCAGTCTGGTGATCGTCAGAAACGTCATCCGTTTACTCAAACAGCTAGATTATGAAGTGCTGGCGGAAGGGGTCGAAAACGAAGAAACGGTAGATATTTTGCGCGGGCTGGGATGCGATGAAGTGCAGGGATATTTCTACTCCCGGCCGCTGAACCCGGAACTCTTCGAACTGTGGTGCGATGAGCGCGCGTCAGCCTAGGCTGGCCACAGGCAAAAAAAATGAGCGGGGATTAAGCCGCTCATTGTGAAAACACCACGGGGGTTATCAGGCACCCGGATGATTTTTCCCTTCCTCGATAAAGTCTTCGTCAATCTCATCAATGTTATCGCGATGATCGCGCCCGGAAAGGA
Organism: Enterobacteriaceae bacterium Kacie_13; assembly: GCA_013457415.1. NCBI lineage: Bacteria > Pseudomonadati > Pseudomonadota > Gammaproteobacteria > Enterobacterales > Enterobacteriaceae > Enterobacteriaceae bacterium Kacie_13. Next base: position 2,562,695 of record CP045665.1, on the reverse strand, counting down.
TATTCCAGCAGGCGATAAACAGCGCAGCAATCAACGGGCCAATAACAAATCCGTTGATGCCGTAGACTTCCATTCCGCCGAGCGTACTGATCAGAATCAGATAGTCCGGCATTTTGGTATCTTTGCCGACCAGCAGCGGACGCAGAATATTATCCACCAGACCGATTATCACGACGAAGAACACCACGATGAAGACACCTTTCCACAGCATGCCTGAGGCGAAGAAATAAATCGCTGCCGGTACCCAGATAATGGCTGAACCCACTGCCGGGATGATCGACAGAAACGCCATCAGCGCACCCCAAAGTAAACTGCCTTCGATACCGGCAATGTAAAACGCAAGACCACCAAGCGCACCCTGAACGATCGCTACCACCACTGTGCCTTTGACTGTCGCACGCGCCACGGCGGCAAACTTCATAAACAGGTGATGCTTCACATAGCTCGACAGCGGCAGGGCTGCCAGAATCAGGTTCACCAGATACGCGCCGTCTTTGATAAGGAAGAACAAAATGTACAGCATGATGACGAAACCGAGAGCAAAACCAAAGGTGCTCTTACCGATCACGAACACGCTGCCTGCCAGATACTGGCTACCCTGAAGTGCCACGTCTGACAGTTTTTTCTGGATTTCAGTAGTGCTGTCCAGATCATGGTCGGAAAGGAAATGACGCGCCCAGCGCGGGAGGTGATGAATTACATCGGCCAGAATCCCCGGCAGATGCGTTTCATTTCCCTGTAGCTTGGTGTAAACGGCGTTGAACTCAATCGCCAGCGAGGAAACAATGATCGCCAGCGGTGTGAACACAATCAGACAGATGATCAGCACCGTCAGTAACGAGACCACGCCGTTGCGATCGCCGACATACTGTTTAAGCCGGTTTTTCAGCGGATTGAAAATAACCGCCAGAATAATCGCCCACAAAACGGATGAATAGTAAGGTTGCAAAACATCAAAAAAAGCCAACGTTACGATCAGTAAAATCGTAAGAAAAAACCCCTTGGAAAGACCTTTAACCACCATATTAATTCCTTTGAATGTACCTGTTGCTCACGAAGCATAGAGTGCATCTTCATTTTTGCAAAAATTACTTCCCGCCTGACCGCATTCTTCCGGTTCCCCCCTGTCACGGGCATGAGAAACGCCCGCCAAAATGCTATTCTCCCTGCCAGCACCTTTTTCACTAAGAGAACCTGATGGGCCTGAAAGCATTCGATTCCCTGCAAAAGGGTGACTGGGTAAACCTGCTGATCGCCATTCCCACCGGGATTGTCGCCGCGCTGGTGACGATCGCCTTTCGCGGCGCAATTTCCGGCATCAACGACCTGATGTTTACCGACGGCAGCGATATCACCAAAGCTTTTAATGAATATCCGAGACTGGCCTGGCCGCTTATCACCACGGCGGGCGGCATTATTGCCGGATTCATCTTGCTGTGGGCACTGCGCCATGAAGACAAGCACGGCAAAATGCCGGATTACCTCGATGTGATCGACCAGCGGCTGCCGGGTATTCCGATAGTCAGCACGGTGCTGCGCGGTCTGTCGTCGCTCGCCAGCATCGCCAGCGGCGGGTCGATCGGGCGTGAAGGCGCGATGGTGCAGCTGTCGGCGCTGAGCGGCAGTTTGCTCGGGCGATTTTCGCGTTTTAAGGGCGTCCATCAGTCCGATATTATCGCCATGGCCGCCGCGGGCGGGCTGGCGGCGGTGTATCACGCGCCGTTTGCCGGTGCGCTGTTTGTGGCAGAAATCGCCTTTGGTGTGACCGCCGTCCAGCGGCTGATCCCGCTGTTTATCTCCGCGTCAGTGGCCGTGCTCACTGTCCGCTCGCTGACCGGTTATGCACTGTTGTACCTCTATTCTTCGGCAACGTTTAGCCCGTCATTTGGCGCGATCATCACTGTACTGATTATCGGCGCTGCAACCGGGCTCCTCGGGCCGCTGTTTATCTCTTCGATCGAAAAAGTCCGCCAGTGGATGAAGCCTGTCTCTCATCCGGCACTGCGTCTTGGCCTGGGTGGACTGGGCGTCGGGCTGGTGGCGATGATTTCACCGCTGGTGCTGGGCAACGGTTTTGAAGTCATCGATCTCATTTTAAACAACGGCGATTTGCAGACGTCTCTGCTGGTCTTGCTGATTTTAAAAATTGTCGCCACGGCGATAACCATCGGCTCGGGCGCAGTGGGCGGGCTGTTTACGCCGTCATTGCTGATTGGCGCAGCGGGCGGGGCGCTGGTGTGTACCTGCCTGCAATGGCTCGGGTTCGATCCCGGACCGGTCGGATTGTACGCGGCCATCGGCATGAGCGCACTGCTGGCGGCGACCAGCCACGCACCGCTGATGTCAATCATGATGGCGTTCGAAATGACGCTTAACAGCTCGTTGCTGTTCCCGCTGATGCTGGCGACGGCGATTTCTTATGTCGTCGCTTCGCGCCTGAAAGAGGGCGGCACTTACCCGGTGCTGACGCGCCACAACGCCCGCTTCCTCGCGAAGAATGAATTTGAATACAGCACCGTCGGCTCGCTGGTGACCCCTTGCTCGAAAATGTACGTCGATGCCTCATTGTCTGAAGTGGTCAGCGAAGGGCTGAAACAGCGCACGCGCTACGTCTACGTGGTGGACCGGGAAGAGCGGTTCCTCGGCGTGGTGCCGACCAATGTGCTGGCGAGCGGTATTATTGACGGCAGCCTGAAATCTGATGACCCGATAGATGCGTTTATCGAACAAGAGTTCACCACGCTGTTCCAGCAGGCCAGTTACGAGCAGGCGTGGGCGATGTTCAGCAACTCGCCGCTGGAACGTTTGCCGGTGCTGGAAAATGCGCAATCCCGCCGTCTGCTGGGCGTCATCACCAAAGCTGCATTGCTCAATAAAGCCAAAGACTTCCTCTGAACTCCTCAATATTGCCCGCTGGTTTATGTCATGCAAACCGGCGGGCGTGCTGAATACCCCTCATTTTCCACTCTGTACTTCCCTGTCAAAAAAAATTCCAAATAAAACGATTTACACAAAATAAATCAGTAACTTACGCGTATTTTATCAAATACCTCTTTTGGGGTATTTTTCGTTATGTGAATTTTTATACGACGGCGCTCACTTGATCGCAATCAAAGGTACTCATCACGCGCGTGAATACCCTGAGGCCAACGTGAGCAATGTAATTGAATTCCCCGCCATTCACATAACGACAAAGCGCCACAGGCCTTTGCACAGGAGATTCCCGGATGAGCAAGTTTCTTGACCGGTTTCGCTATTTCAAACAGCTAGCTGAACCCTTCGCTGACGGCCACGGCCAGACGCTGAATACTAACCGTGACTGGGAAGACGGCTACCGTAGCCGCTGGCAGCACGATAAAGTGGTCCGTTCCACACACGGTGTGAACTGCACCGGTTCATGTAGCTGGAAGATTTACGTCAAAAACGGTCTGGTCACCTGGGAAACCCAGCAGACTGACTATCCGCGTACCCGTCCTGATCTGCCAAACCACGAGCCACGCGGCTGCCCGCGCGGTGCCAGCTACTCCTGGTATCTTTACAGCGCCAATCGCCTGAAATATCCGCTGATGCGCAAAAAGCTTATCCAGCTGTGGCGCGAAGCCAAACTGACCTACAGCGATCCGGTGGATGCCTGGGGTTCGATCGTCAGCCAGCCTGAAAAAGCCAAAGAATATAAAGCCGCACGCGGACGCGGCGGTTTTGTACGTTCCAGCTGGCAGGAAGTGAACGAGCTTATCGCCGCATCCAACGTTTACACTGCCAAAACCTTCGGCCCGGACCGCATTATCGGCTTCTCGCCAATTCCGGCGATGTCGATGGTGTCTTATGCATCCGGCGCGCGCTACCTGTCGCTGATCGGCGGCGTGTGTCTGAGCTTCTACGACTGGTATTGCGATTTGCCACCGGCGTCTCCGCAAACCTGGGGCGAGCAGACGGACGTGCCTGAATCTGCTGACTGGTACAACTCTTCCTACATTATCGCCTGGGGTTCTAACGTTCCGCAGACCCGTACGCCGGACGCCCACTTCTTCACCGAAGTCCGTTACAAGGGCACCAAAACAGTAGCGATCACCCCGGACTACGCTGAAATCGCCAAGATTTGCGATCAATGGCTGGCCCCTAAACAAGGCACCGACAGCGCGCTGGCACTGGCGATGGGCCACGTGATCCTCAAAAACTTCCATATCGATAATCCAAGCCAGTACTTTACCGACTACGTGCGCCGTTATACCGACATGCCGATGCTGGTCATGCTCGAACCGCGCGAGGACGGCTCCTACGCCGCAGGCCGACTGCTGCGTGCGTCAGATCTGGTGGATAACCTGGGTCAGGAAAACAACCCGCAGTGGAAAACTATCGCTTTTGACGAGAACACCGGTGAGCTGGTGTCGCCGCTGGGTTCTATCGGCTACCGCTGGGGCGAGAAAGGGCAGTGGAATCTGGAGTCCCGTGAAGGGAAAGACCACAAAGACGTCAGCCTGCAACTGAGCCTGCTGGGTAACCATGATGACGTAGTGAACGTCGGTTATCCGTACTTTGGCGGTGCAGTCAGCGAGCATTTCAACAGCGTGGCGCTGGAAGAAATTCTGATGCACAAACTGCCGGTGAAACGCCTGCAGTTGGCTGACGGCAGCACCGGTCTGGTGGCGAGCGTCTATGATCTGACGTTGGCAAACTACGGGATTGAACGCGGTCTGAACGATGAAAACTGCGCGCAAAGCTTTGATGAGATCAAAGCCTACACGCCAGCCTGGGCAGAGAAAATTACCGGCGTATCGCAGCAAAACATCGAGCGCATCGCCCACGAATTCGCCGATAACGCCAATAAAACTCACGGTCGTTCGATGATCATCGTGGGTGCCGGGATGAACCACTGGTATCACCTCGACATGAACTACCGTGGCCTTATCAACATGCTGGTCTTCTGCGGTTGCGTCGGTCAGAGCGGCGGCGGCTGGGCCCACTATGTCGGTCAGGAAAAACTGCGTCCGCAAACCGGCTGGCAGCCTCTGGCTTTCGGTCTCGACTGGCAGCGTCCGCCACGTCAGATGAACAGTACCTCGTTCTTCTACAACCACTCCAGCCAGTGGCGTTACGAAACCGTCGCGCCGCAGGAACTGCTTTCGCCGCTGGCAGATAAATCCAAATTTACCGGCAGTATGATCGATTACAACGTCCGCGCCGAGCGCATGGGCTGGCTGCCGTCAGCGCCACAGCTGAACGTTAACCCGTTGCATATCGCCCGGCAGGCGACAGCCGCCGGACAGTCTCCGGCTGATTTCACCGTAGCGGCACTCAAAGATGGCAGCGTGCGTTTCGCCGCTGAGCAACCAGACAATCCGCAGAACTTCCCGCGTAACCTGTTCGTCTGGCGCTCTAACCTGCTGGGTTCCTCCGGTAAGGGCCACGAGTACATGCTCAAATATCTGCTGGGCACCGAACACGGTATTCAGGGAGAAGATTTAGGCGTACAGGGCGGTGTGATGCCGGAGGAAGTCGAATGGCAGACGCAGGGCGGCGAAGGCAAACTGGATCTGGTGGTAACACTTGATTTCCGTATGTCCAGCACCTGTCTCTATTCCGACATCGTTCTGCCGACCGCCACCTGGTATGAAAAAGACGACATGAATACCTCGGACATGCATCCGTTTATTCATCCGCTGTCTGCCGCCGTTGACCCGGCGTGGGACTCCAAAAGTGACTGGGAAATCTATAAAGGCATCGCTAAAGAGTTCTCGCGCGTTTGCGTGGGTCATCTCGGCGTGGAAACTGACCTCGTCACGCTGCCGATCCAGCATGATTCCGCTGCCGAACTGGCGCAGCCATTCGGTGTGGAAGACTGGAAAAAAGGCGAGTGTGACCTGATCCCGGGCCGTACCGCGCCGCATCTGATGGTGGTCGAACGCGATTATCCGAACACCTACGAGCGCTTCACCTCCGTAGGGCCGCTGCTGGAAAAACTGGGTAACGGCGGTAAAGGGATCAACTGGAACACCGACAGCGAAGTTGATCTGCTTAAAAAGCTGAATTACACCAAGCTGGAAGGTGCGGCCATCGGGCGTCCTTGCATTGAAACGGCGATTGACGCTGCCGAAGTTATTCTGACGCTGGCCCCGGAAACGAATGGTCAGGTCGCGGTAAAAGCCTGGGCGGCGCTCAGTGCTAACACGGGCCGCGACCACACACATCTGGCACTGAATAAAGAAGACGAGAAAATTCGCTTCCGCGATATTCAGGCTCAGCCGCGCAAAATCATCTCCAGCCCGACATGGTCAGGTCTGGAAGATGAACACGTCTCTTACAATGCCTGTTACACCAACGTTCATGAGCTGATCCCATGGCGCACACTGTCTGGCCGTCAGCAGCTTTATCAGGATCACGCGTGGATGCGTGCCTTCGGTGAAAGCCTGCTGGTTTACCGTCCGCCAATCGACACCCGCGCCGCGCAACCGCTGCTGAACGCGAAACCGAACGGCAACCCGGAGATGGCGCTCAACTTCCTGACGCCGCACCAGAAATGGGGCATTCACTCCACTTACAGCGACAATCTGCTGATGCTGACCTTAGGTCGCGGCGGTCCGATCGTCTGGCTGAGTGAAGACGATGCGACCAAATTGGGCATCGAAGACAACGACTGGATCGAAGCCTTTAACGCCAACGGTTCGCTGAGTGCCCGTGCGGTAGTCAGCCAGCGCGTACCGGCGGGGATGACCATGATGTACCACGCGCAGGAACGCATTGTGAACATTCCGGGGTCTGAAATCACCCAACAGCGCGGCGGTATTCATAACTCCGTCACCCGCGTGTGCCCGAAACCGACCCATATGATTGGCGGCTACGCACAGCTGTCTTACGGCTTTAACTACTACGGCACCGTTGGCTCAAACCGCGATGAATTCGTGATTGTGCGCAAAATGAACCGCATCGACTGGTTAGATGATGAAGGCAACGACTTCGTGCAGGCCGCAGTCCTCCCTAAAAAAGTACAGGAGAAAGCCAAATGAAAATTCGCTCACAAGTCGGCATGGTGCTGAATCTCGACAAATGCATTGGCTGCCACACCTGTTCCGTGACCTGTAAAAACGTCTGGACCAGCCGCGAAGGGATGGAGTACGCGTGGTTCAATAACGTCGAAACCAAACCGGGTCTGGGTTATCCACACGACTGGGAAAACCAGGAGAAATGGAAGGGTGGCTGGATCCGTAAAATCAACGGCAAGTTGCAGCCGCGTATGGGTAACAAAGCCAATCTGCTGCACAAAATCTTCGCCAACCCGCATATGCCGGAAATTGATGATTATTATGAGCCGTTTGATTTTGACTATCAGCATCTGCATACCGCTAAAGACGGTAAACATCAGCCTGTCGCACGTCCGCGCTCGCTGCTGACCGGCAAACGCATGAAGAAAATTGTCGGCGGCCCGAACTGGGAAGACGATCTGGGCACTGAGTTCAGCAAGCGTTCTGCCGATCAGAACTTCGCCAACATGCAGAAAGAGATGTACGGCGAGTTCGAAAACACTTTCATGGCATACCTGCCGCGTCTGTGCGAACACTGCCTGAATCCGGCATGCGTGGCGACCTGTCCGAGCGGCGCTATCTACAAACGTGGCGAAGACGGCATCGTGCTGATCGATCAGGACAAATGCCGCGGATGGCGCATGTGCCTGACCGGTTGTCCGTACAAAAAAATCTACTTCAACTGGAAGAGCGGCAAATCAGAAAAATGTATTTTCTGCTATCCGCGCATTGAAGCAGGCCAGCCAACGGTCTGTTCCGAAACCTGCGTAGGCCGTATCCGCTACCTGGGCGTGGTGCTGTATGACGCCGACCGTATCGCCGAAGCTGCTTCTGTCGAGAACGACAAAGATCTGTATGAAAGCCAGATGAGCATCTTCCTCGATCCCAACGATCCGGATGTTATCGCACAGGCCGAAATTGACGGCATTCCGCTGTCAGTGATGGACGCCGCCCGTCAGTCGCCGGTTTATAAAATGGCGATTGAATGGAAACTTGCACTGCCACTGCACCCGGAATACCGCACGCTGCCGATGGTCTGGTACGTCCCGCCGCTGTCTCCGATTCAGTCGGCTGCCGACGCGGGCGCATTGCCGCACAGCGGCGTGCTGCCGGATGTCGAAAGCCTGCGTATTCCGGTGGAATATCTGGCGAACCTGCTGACCGCGGGCGACACCGCACCGGTCCTGCGCGCACTGAAACGTATGCTGGCCATGCGTCATTTCAAACGCGCCGAAACGGTGGATGGCGTGCTGGACACCAGCGCGCTTGAGCAGGTCGGTTTATCACAGGCACAGGCGCAGGAAATGTATCGGTATCTGGCTATCGCTAACTACGAAGACCGTTTCGTAGTGCCTTCCAGCCACCGTGAACAGGCTCGCGAAGCCTTCCCGGAAGCCAAGGGCTGTGGTTTCAGCTTCGGCGACGGTTGCCACGGCAGTGACACTAAATTCAACCTGTTTAACAGCAAACGCATTGATGCCATCGACATCGGCGCGAAAACCGAAAGGAAAAGCTAATGAACAGCTTACGACTCATCGGATTACTGCTGGATTATCCTTCTGAAGACCTTTGGGAACACCAGATGGAGTTGCTCGAAGCGGTAACTCAATCGCCGGAACTGAACGCCGTACAGCGCCTGGATCTGGCGCTGTACATCACGGATTTCTGCCAGAAAGATTTGCTGGATGCGCAGTCGGCGTACACCGCGATGTTCGATCGTGGCCGCGCCACCTCGCTGCTGCTGTTCGAGCATGTTCACGGCGAATCCCGTGACCGCGGGCAGGCGATGGTGGATTTGATGGAGCAATACCGCGAAGCTGGTCTGGAAATTGACAGCCGCGAGCTGCCGGATTACCTGCCGCTTTATCTGGAGTATCTGACCACCCGTGATGAAAAGCTGGCGCGCGAAGGCCTGCGCGATATCGCGCCGATCCTTGCATTGCTGAGCGCCCGTTTACAGGAACGCGACAGCCATTACGCCGAACTGTTTGATTTGCTGCTGGCACTGTCAGGAAGTGACATTGTCACTGAGTCAGTGCGTGAAGGCATCAAACAGGAAGCGCGCGATGACACCCCCGCCGCACTGGATGCGGTATGGGAAGAGGAACAAATCAAGTTCCTCGGCGAACAAAGTTGTGCGAGTGGTGAAGAAGCTGCGCGCCAGAAACACTTCGCCGGTGCGGTTGCGCCACAGTATCTGAACCTTGACGACACACCTGCGGGGGAACCACGCAAATGACTGACTTCCTCAACAACTTCTTCTTCAATATTTACCCGTACCTGTGCGGCACGGTCTTTCTGGTCGGGAGCTGGCTGCGTTATGACTACGGCCAGTACAGCTGGCGCGCCGGTTCCAGCCAGATCCTCGAGAAAAAGATCCTGCGCATCGCATCACCGCTGTTTCACGTCGGGATCCTCGGCATTATCGCCGGTCACGCCTTCGGGATGCTGACTCCGCACTGGATGTACGAATCCTTCCTGCCGGTGCCGGTGAAACAACAAATGGCAATGTGGGCGGGTGGCGCGTGCGGCGTGATGACACTGATTGGTGGCGCAATGCTGCTGTGGCGTCGTCTGAGCAACGAACGTGTGCGTTCCACCTCGAGTTTCGGTGACATCATGATTATCGCGCTGCTGGTTATTCAGTGCGCGCTGGGTCTCGGCACCATTCCGTTCTCCGCACAGCACATGGATGGCAGCGAAATGATGAAACTGGTCGGCTGGGCGCAGTCTGTCGTCACCTTCCATGGCGGCGCTGCGGCTCATCTCGATGGTGTGGCGTTTATTTTCCGCGTGCATCTGGTGCTCGGCATGACCTTATTCCTGCTGTTCCCGTTCTGCCGCTTAGTACATATCTGGAGTGCGCCGGTGGAATATCTCACCCGTCGATATCAGCTGGTACGCAATCGTCGCTGATTGACGCCACGGAATGTGAGCTGTCTGTTTTGACATAAAAACGAAGGGCGCTATGATGCGCCCTTATCTTTATTTTATTGCTCAAGGACGCACTGATGGCCACTCCAAGACAACCTATGACCGTAGCCCGTCGTTTATTACGCAACAGCATGATTTTGCTGGTAATCGGCGTTGTTGCCACACTCCATGGCCTGATTGTCGGCAGCCCCGATACGCCGGCGGGCGAAATGGCACCGCAGCTGTTGCTGGGCATCTGGTTTATATTTATGGGTGCGGTAATGGGGCTGATTAGCTGGCTGGTCATTCGTAACAAAAAGAAGAAAGGGCAAGTTTAGGGTTAACTTTAGGGTTAACTTGAAGGTCAACTTCAACTTCAAGACCTTGGGCTGCCGCCCAAACTGGCCCAGAGGACGCGTAAACGCGCGCCCTCTGGACTCCCGCGTTTTTTAAAACACGTGCCATGCAACCCGGATCTGTTTCAGAGGCCGCAGCTATTGCCGCAAAATCCCGCCGCTGCGCGGTGCCCTTCGTTCGGGTTACAACCCGCGCAAAAACGCGCGGTTTTCCACCTCTCCTCCGGCGGGATTTTTAACGCGGCCAGAGCTTTTTAGGTCACAACTTCACCCGCTCAGATCATTTCAAAAAAACAAAAACGCTGTGCAAATTTTCTCTTTTGCTTTTTAAAAATGTTGGGATGGCGCGATAAAAAAATCCTGCTGAACGGAGCGGCTTCGAGACCTTAGGCTCGAAGACCGAGAGAAGGCACCGCGTAGCGGCAGGTTTTTGCGCCACGTGCTGGAGCCAAAGAACACGGCCATCGTTCCAGCGAACGTGTGTTTAAAAAAGCGGGGAGGGATCCAAGGGAGGGAAAGCACTTCCCTCCCTTGGTCGGTTTCGGCGCGAAACATCCTGTGATCACTGCAATTGAGAAACCGAAACATCCCAGGTTCTGGTTCAGAAACGCCGGCTATTGCCGCAAAAACGCGCGGTTTTCCACCTCTCCTCCGGCGGGATTTTTGAACGCGGCCAGAGCTTTTTAGGTCACAACTTCACCCGCTCAGATCATTTCAAAAAAACAAAAACGCTGTGCAAATTTTCTCTTTTGCTTTTTAAAAATGTTGGGATGGCGCGATAAAAAAATCCTGCTGAACGGAGCGGCTTCGAGACCTTAGGCTCGAAGACCGAGAGAAGGCACCGCGTAGCGGCAGGTTTTTGCGCCACGTGCTGGAGCCAAAGAACACGGCCATCGTTCCAGCGAACGTGTGTTTAAAAAAGCGGGGAGGGATCCAAGGGAGGGAAAGCACTTCCCTCCCTTGGTCGGTTTCGGCGCGAAACATCCTGTGATCACTGCAATTGAGAAACCGAAATACCCCCGGTCAAATTTTGAAAGCCCCGGTGCAACCGAAACATCACCGGTCAAATTTTGAAAGCCCCAGTGCAACCGAAACATCCCCGGTCAAATTTTGAAAGCCCCGGTGCAACCGGGAAACCGAAATATCCCCGGTCGCCTCAAAAATGAAACAGCGCCCCCGCTGCTACTAAGAAATCCATATCTGCAATGCCAAAAGTCATCTGTGGTTTAATTTAGATGAGATTATTCCTAGTTACTACGCTATTAAAACATTGTTTAATTTTTGTTTTGTCAGGATCTTGGTGGTTTTTTATTCTGAAATAATACAAATACCTGACATCACTTGAAGTATTCATCCCTTTCGCTGGTTTTTTCATAATGTTTGACCTAATCTTAAAATATATTCCTAAATCAAAAATCCCAAATTAAGTTGATAAAATAAACCGAGGATTTCATCAAAGTAAGGAATAAAGAATGGCGTGGAAGAGAAGAGAGAAAGTGGCAATTATGGAACCTCTTTCGATGGTCAACGAAACAATGACCCAGATCCTGAGAGAGGAGGGCGATATTATTATTGAGGGTGCACTTTATAATTTTGTTTCTCTTAAATCATTGCTTGAATTAAGAAAACTCGATGTGGTTTTCAGTGAAGTCTATGACGCCAGTACTTCTATTATTGAAGGTCTGGATTTCTTAAGAAAACTCAAAGCGAAATTTCCTGCTATTGATATTATTCTTCACACTGAAATTGAAATCCCTGCTTTACTCATTCAAAGCAATCCCGATGCTATCTATATGAAACAATTAGGTGTTGAGGGCTGCCGTGCTTCTGCGGCTCAGATACTTAGTGCAGAAAGTATGGTCAGCGTACTTTTTTATGAGGACAGAAAACGTCATTACGATTTTGAAATGCTGAGCGATTATGAGTGGGAAGTGCTGATCATGTTTAGCCAGCAGATGAGCATCACCCATATTGCGGATAAAAAGAAAACCGATTATCGCCGCATCAGCCGGATGAAACACGCTATTATGGATAAGCTGAAAATCAATAATAATGTCGCGTTCAGTCAGTTAATGGCGCTGGCAGGGTGCAAATTTGGCGAATATCCGCCGGTCTCTTTATAAAAATACGGCATCAACATATTTCTTTCAGGTGCACCATGAAGCCCGCAAACCCTTTTGGCCGACCTTTATTATTTCTGCTCAGTACCTTGCTGATGACGGCGGTGACGCTCGGCGTTACGCATCTGGTGGTGGCTGCTTATGATCGCGACGATCTGGCTTCTTATGCCCGGCACATTATGGCCCGCGGGCTCGAAGTCGCTAACGAATCTCATAACATCGTCAGTAATGTCAATGCTATACGGTTTGAAGCCTGCAGTGACAGGTTTCTCGATGAGATCCGTTACCTTTCGTTTACATCGGTGTTTATCTCCGATATCGGCTACACCAAAGACCGTCAGCTAAAATGCACCGCCATGCGCGGACGTTTACCGGAACCGGTGACCATGTCAATTCCCGATGTGGTGACCCGTTACGGGCAGCGGATCTGGACATCGTTCAGCGGTATTGTTGATCCGCGCATCACCGCTGACATGATGGAATCTAAAAACGTTTTGCTGTTTCCCACTCCCGCTGCGTTTCGCGACATTTATGTGCCGTATGACGGGTTCGGCGCGGTGATGATAAACCACAAGCGGGACCACGTGTTCAGGCTGTTCGGCGAGACGGCCGGTCTGGTGAAGGACGTGAGCGAGCCGGGACGATTTTCGTGGTGGCATCAGGCGCGTTTCTCCGAGTGCAGCAATAAATATGATATCTGCGTGATGGCCAGAAATACCCACATTGGGATTTTCTCACTCTCAGCCATTGCCGTCGTATTCATCACGCTGGTCGGGTTACTGGCCGGCGCTATTTTCACCTTTGCCGTTCTGCAATATCTCAGAAATAACCGTTCCTTACAGAATAAACTTAAAACGGCCATCAGCTGTGATGATATCTGTGTTAACTACCAGCCGTTTGTGGAAATAAAAACGGGTAAGGTAATCGGTTACGAAGCCTTAGCTCGCTGGAAAGATATTAATGGCGATAATATTCCACCAGACGTGTTCATCAGACTTGCCGAATCCACTAATCAGATCAAAGCATTGACCCGTTCCGTCGTCGCCCGTACCTTGCGGGAAATGTCGCCGCTGCTGCGCGAAAATAAAGCGCTGTTCGTGAGCATTAATATCACCACGGCGGATGTAACGGATCCAGAATTCAAAGTCTTTATGGAAGAGGAGATCGACAAAGGCGGATTTGATCGTAAGCAGATTGTATTAGAGATAACCGAGCGATCAACCGCAGACCATCGCGTTCTTAAAGATGCGCTGGTACGGCTCAGAGAATACGGTTACCGCATTGCGCTGGATGATTTTGGTACCGGTTATTCCAATCTGGATTACCTGAGCAAAATCTCATTCGACATTATCAAGATCGACAAGATATTCACCGATGCGATTGGTATCGAATCGGTGAGTTTCCGTATGCTCAAAATGATGCTGGAGATGCTTGCGCAGACTGGTTCAAAGATCATCGTCGAAGGGATAGAAGAGCAGCATCAGGCGGATTTCTTAATGGCACATTACCCGAAGATTATCGCGCAGGGCTGGCTATACGGTAAGCCGGTAGATATCGCTAAAATCCTCTCCTGAGATAAACAAACAGGGGCGAATTCGCCCCTTTTATGCTTACTCGCCCAGCGCCAGCTGATTTTTCTTCATTCCTTCAATCTTCATCAGCATATGATACAGCGGCGCGATGCGATGAAAATCTTTGCTTAAAATCCCTACCAGCTCATTCGAGAACAGCGGATCCATATCCATATGGGCGCTGATCAGCGCAAAAGACTTCTTGTTGTACCAGGCCGCCAGCGCCGGATCCTGCTCTTTCACCAGAGGGCGTTTATAGCTGTCACCTTCAATGGTGAAATTCGGTTCGATACATTTCGCCATCTGCAAAAATTCCTCCGGCTTTTTCAGCAACTGCTGACGAAACAAATCCATCGTGGTCTTTGACGCGCTGTAATAACCCAAACCGTAACGCCACCAGTCCTGCCCGAACTCAAAGAAGTAGGTCGGGGCATCGGTCCAGTTCTTACGCGAACGTTTGAACGTCAGCCAGAGGTTGCAGCGGTAAATCGACTTGTCGTGAGAAAAGCGCGTATCCCGGTGCATTCGGGATATCGTCTTACCTATTGCCGGACGCACTTCAAACAGGTCATCAATCACCACCATATCCTGGCTGAGATCTTCCACCAGCTTGCGCATCGGCTCCAGCAGATGCTGCTGATAGATATCGCGGTGCTCTTCAAACCACTCTTTGTCGTTGTTCTGACGCAGCTCCTGCAAAAAGGTGAGGCCAGCCTGCGTAAAACCGGTAAATGCTCCCATGATGTTCCCTTTTATCTGTCACAAAGCCAATGAGCTGTGTATTTAAACAGTATCGCTGAAGGCGGAAAGGAGATCAAAGGGGGATTTAGCTTTCAGAGTTGGAAAGTGAAAGTATGCAAAAACGGCAGATTACGATGAAAGCAGACTTTTGTTCTATATCAATTTTTACAAAGTCATAACGTTATTATCAGTCTGGAAATGTTTCATCGTTTACTTATTCAAACCTCTTGGATAAGTAATCCGCAAAATGTTTATTAGCTAACCGGATATAGACATAAATGTAAGAATTGGTCTCTGCATGTTTAATTAACCTGAGAATATTCCTAGTTAAGAAGGTGTAAGTTTTAAATATGTTTTCAGGATGTTAAAGATAATTGTAGATTATTTCTCTGAGATAAAAGCGGTTTTACATCAATTCCTTTATGAAACGGGTGAAAGTCACCTTATTTTAGAATAAATAACTAATAATGGTGATTAATGCAGATGTGTTTGCTGAGTGTTGTCGTAACTTTATGATTATCACCTCTGGCAAGCAGTTCAAAATGGGTTGCGTCAGAAGGAAATTAATCTAATGGAGAAACAACGCATGAATAAGAAAAGTTTGGTGGCTTTTGGTTTGCTGGTAGCGGGTTATTCAATGACGGCATCGGCTGTATCTGATAACACCATTTCATTTCAGGGTGAAGTAGCCGATCAGACTTGTGAAGTGACGGTAAATAGCGATTCTGCTCCGGTTGTTTTATTACCTACTGCAGCGGTAAGTGCGTTAACTACTGCCGGTAATGTTGCCGGAACCACTTCTTTTGAAATTGCGCTTTCTGGTTGTGAAGCTGCTGAAACGGCTACAACAATTAACACCGTTTTCTCAGGCAATCTGGTGGATACAGCAAATAAAGGCACACTTAAAAATACTGGCACTGCAACCAACGTAAATCTGCAATTACTGGATACGGCTAATGCAGAGATTGATTTAAGCTCCACCTGGACCAGCACTAATAATGAACTTGGTTTAGCTGTTGGAGATGAAAGTGCCAGTGCAACATTCTATGTGCAGTATTATGCAACAGGCCAGGCGGCTGCGGGCACCGTAGCAGGTTCTGTTGAGTACGCGGTGAGCTATTTGTAAGTCCGGGTACATGTAAAAGATGGCAGGCTGTCTGCCATCTTTTATCTAAAAACAGTAACTATGATGATTAATTAAACCAAAGAGTCAATGACAAGAGCAATGCCAATGTTATTCAATTCTAAAATCAGTAAAAAATTATTTAATGCAATGCTGTTGCTGTCATTTGGTTTTTCTGCAACGACTTATGCCAGCGTGACCATGATAGGCAACAGGATTATTTATCCTTCTGATAATCATTCAGTCAATGTTGAATTTAGTAACAAAGATATTATCCCTTACGCCGTACAAACTTGGCTGGATGATGGAGATATAAACTCAACTGCCCTGACTGCGAAGGCACCTTTTATCGCATCGCCATCACTGTTTAAAATCGCTTCTAACAGCGGGCAAGTATTGAGAATTTCCTTTACGGGTAATAAAAAGTTACCACAGGACCGCGAGTCAGTTTTTTATTTTAACTTTCTGCAAATCCCACCCATCAATGCAGGTGGCGAGGCGGCTCAGAATAAAAATAAAATGTTGGTGATGCTTAAAAATCGGGTGAAAGTATTCTACCGTCCTGCCGCAATCGCCAGTCGTATTGGACATCTTTCTGATGAAATTACACTGATTTCTACAGCGCAGTCAGGCGGAACCTCATTACTGATAAAGAATGACTCACCCTTTTTTGTTTCTATTGCCAGCATAAAGATTAAGCAGGGCGATAAGCTTTATACGCAATCTGCTGACATGCTTTCACCCTTTTCACAACAAAGTGTGACGTTCCAAAAACTCCAATTAAAGAAAAATGACACGGCGGTCATTGATTATATTAACGATCAGGGGGCAAGAGTGAGTCATAAGTATGAAATCAATCCATAATAAAAAAATACCGTACTCACTTTCATTATTAACGGCAGGCATTTTATCCTGCTATCAGCCCTTCGCGAAAGCTGATGATTTTTATTTCGATCCCAGTTTGCTGGAAGGTTCCGGTGTTGCTGTGAATCTCGAAAAATTAAATGAAAAAGTGTTCAGGATTGAATCAGGAAATTATCATGTTGATATTTATGTCAATAATAAGCTAATAAAAGAAAATGTAGAAATTACATTTAGCAGTATTAAAAAAGGTGAGGAAGCTCAACCTTGCCTGAATGCTGATGATATCAAACTTATTCAGCTAAAAGCGGATGTTGTCTCCTTGCTACCGGTTGGAAATAAATGCGTCAGTTTCTCTGCACTTTCTAAAGGGGCATCCTGGGAATTTGACCAACCGACTCAGCAATTAAAACTACTCATACCTCAGGCCTCATTGTATCGCCAACCACGTGGTTATATTCCAGTTTCTCAGTGGGACAGCGGTAGCCTGGGTTTATTTGTTAAGCACAATACCAACTATTATGAAACAAAGAATACGGGAGGATATACCACAAAAAACCTCTGGAGTGGTCTCAATAGCGGCACCAATATTGGCTTATGGCAGCTGAGAAATCAGTCAAATTTCAGTTACA
Source organism: Enterobacteriaceae bacterium Kacie_13 (assembly GCA_013457415.1). Taxonomy (NCBI): domain Bacteria; kingdom Pseudomonadati; phylum Pseudomonadota; class Gammaproteobacteria; order Enterobacterales; family Enterobacteriaceae; species Enterobacteriaceae bacterium Kacie_13. Next base: position 2,545,359 of record CP045665.1, on the reverse strand, counting down.
ACGAAACGGACGGACGTACACGTCAAAAGTGGACCAGCGTGCGTACAAACGCACAACGGCCATTGCCGTCGATCGATTCTTTAATCACGATAGGTGACAGTTATACCAACAGCAGCCTGTTTGGCAGCCTGTCTTTCAATGGCGTCAAACTCGCCAGCGATACCCGAATGATGCCACAAGGCAAGCGCGGCTATGCGCCGGAAGTGCGCGGCGTTGCCAGCACAACTGCGCGTGTCGTGGTCAGCCAGTTGGGGAAAACAATTTATGAAACCGTTGTGTCACCGGGGCCTTTCGTCATTGACGATTTGAACAATACTCGAGGTCAGGGCGATTTACAGGTTGAGGTTATCGAAGCCAACGGGCAGACCGCATCTTTCACTGTTCCTTACTCGGCAGTACCGGATTCTATACGTCCGGGCATGTGGAATTATGAAGTTGCACTCGGTAAGGTGCGTAATTATTACAATGTCGATAACGAGTTTATGGAAGGGGTAATTCAGCGCGGGCTCAGCAACCGTTTTACCGGCAACGCCGGGGTGCGTCTGGCAAAAGATTACGAAGCCTATTTACTCGGTGGTGTCATGGCCACGCAATTTGGCGCTATCGGGCTTAACACGACCTATTCACATGCCGTGGTTGAAAATAATAAAACCCAGTCAGGCTAGCGTGCCGAGGCCAGCTACAGCAAAACCTTTACTACCGGAACGAACCTGACGCTGGCGGCGTATCGTTATTCTACGAAGGGCTTTCGCGATTTGCAGGATGTGCTGGGCGTAAGACGTGCAGCAGAAAATACGACAACTTACTATTCAGATACGTTAAGTCAGAAGAATCAGTTTAGCGCCACTATTGCGCAAAGCTTCGATACCTTTGGCTCACTGTCACTCAACGCCAGTACTTCTGATTATTACAGCAATAACTCCCGCATTACCCAATTACAGCTGGGATACAGTAATAGTTATAAAAGGATCAGTTATAACGTCAACGTCGGCAGACAAAGAACCAGTTATACCACCCGAAGTAACTATTACAGTGGAGAAGAGGATACGACAAATCGCCAGAAATATACCGAGAACACCATTTCCATCGGTTTCTCTATGCCGCTGGACTGGTCAAATTCCCGTTCTAATGTTTCATTTAACGTAGCTAAAAATAAAACGTCAGAATCCGCAACAACCAGTCTTTCCGGAAGTGTTGGTGAAAAAAGTAACTTATCCTATTCTTTATACAGCGGTGTGGAGAACTATCAGAACAGCGGCAATGAAATGACATGGGGCGGCTCTTTGCAGCAGAACACCTCCAAAGGTGCACTCCGCGCTTCTTATTCGCAAGGTACAGGCTATAAACAATTTGGCATGGGAACATCAGGCACATTACTTATTCATCCTGGCGGCGTGACCTATGGGCCATATGTCAGCGATACCTTTGCGTTGGTAAAAGCTAAGGGTGCTAAAGGTGCTGAAATAAAGAACGGGCAGGGCGCAAAAATAGACAGTTTTGGTTACGCCATTATGCCGTCTTTATCGCCTTATCGTTATAACACCGTGAGTTTAGATCCAAAGGGATTAAACTCAAAAGTGGATATTCAGGGCGGCAGTCAGCAGGTTGTACCTTATTCCGGTGCTATCGTTCAGGTGAATTTTGAAACAATATCAGGCCAGCAGGTTTTGATAAATTCCATACTCAGCGATAAACAAATGATCCCGATGGGCGCAGATGTGACAAATAAAGACGGTAAGAGCTTAGGCATGGTCGGGCAGGCCGGGCAGATCTATGCGCGAATTAATGATCGTTCCGGTGTGTTATTTGTTTCATGGGGTAAAGGTGATGCGGAACAATGCAAAATTAATTATCTGTTACCAGCAACGGGTGATAATGAATTTGTTCAGTTAACGTTGCCTTGTAAATAAATCACCCGAAACAATGAATGGCTAAAAACAACAATAATTTTAACATTGTTAGGTAATTCATGTCACTTGCATGATGATACGAGGAATTTTGAGTGATGAAAAAAGTATTTTTTTTAATGAGTCTTCTCGGGATGGTGCTTCCTGGTATTTCACAGGCGACGTGTACGAGAGTGACAGGAACCAGCTATTTGACTACTGCACTAATTGAAGCTGGTTATACAGCAAAAAGTTGGAGTGGGGCTTGTGATACTTGCAATGGTAATATAGGGCTTCCTTCCGTTGTCTCTATAAGTACCAGTTCAAGTTTTATGCCATCAGGAACTTTACTTGCCAGTTCCACAGCTGACTTTTTACAGGCTTCATCTTCAACGAATTATGGTCAGAATCAGATCCTCTTCAGATGTGCGCTAGCCGATGCCGATTCCATCTATGAGATGTATGGTACGAATGGTGATAATGCATATACAGGCATGTATACAACTGATGAAGTTGATAATGCTTATTACAGCCCTGTAAGAAATGTTGCTTACAGATTGACCAACACCACTACAGGAGAATATTACTCGCGATATTGGAAAGCACGAAAGTTAGTTGCGGATAACTGGGTTCAGGATGAAACCTACATTTATATACCTGCTAGTATATTCAGCGGCGTCAACGTAGAGTTATTTAAAATAGATTCAACAACTTATTCTTATAATAGTAGCACAACCTGGCTTATGAGTTATTCTCAGCCTTATGGTTATATAGCTTTTAAAGGGCCGGGTTTATCAACGAATGTTACTGATGGTGCAGACTCATACTCTTATCATGATGGTTGGTATAGCGCCTGGCCAGCGGCCTATGGTTTGTACAACAATGTTACTTTTGTTCGTGGTGCAATGTGTCTGGTGAAAGATTATCCATCAGTTGTTCTATTACCGACAATTTCCACTGCCTCTCTGAATAATGGAGAAACCAGCCAAAGTACTTTTGACATCAGCTTAAGCTGTGAGGACTCGGCTGTATCCAGCGTAAGTAAATCAACCAGTTCATCAGCAAATGTCGCGATGGGTTTTTTGGTGAATCAATCTACAGCGGTCACCGCCGCGACAACACTGGGTCTGACATCAACTAATGGTTTAACGCATTTGCTAGATACCAATTATGGATCATCGGGTGTTGCATCGGGCGTAGGGATCCGTATCTACGATCAGAATGGCAATGTTTTAAACCTGCTTTCAAGTAAAACTATGACGACGGGAAATGATGGCGGCTGGTACGCCTACAAAGATCTGACCACCAGCCAAGATGATTCAACGGACGGTGTCACCACATACACCGGAAATTTTACAGCGTCTCTGGAGGCAATCAGTGGCGAAACAGTGACAGCGGGGAGCGTCAATGCACAGTTACAAGTGGTGGTCAGTTTTCAATAAAGTCACCGTTGCGGCGGGGATTATGCTCTGTTGCACGGCGTTTGACGCCAGCGCGGTGGTTAATGCGGAAAAGACCCGCGTGGTGTTCAACTCGGGCAGCATCGCGGAATCACTTTCATTAGTAAACTCTGAGAAAGAACCGGTAGTAGTACAGGTCTGGACGGATAACGGTGACCCGACGGTGAATCCGGATAAGGTCCATACGCCGATTGTGATCAACCCGCCGGTGTTCAAAATGAAACCGGCGGAGATCCGTAACATTCGCTTGTTATTGGTTTCTGCCGGAAGCCTGCCGCAGGATCGCGAAAGCGTATTTTGGCTGAATATCTACCAAATTCCGCCAAATACCGAAACGCGGAATAAAGGCGAGAAAAAGGTCGTGCTGCCGTTAAAAATCCGCATGAAAGTGTTTGTCAGGCCAGAAAAAATCGGCGAACTCAAGGAAAGTGATGCACAGAAATTGCAGTTCAGCATCGGGAAGGAGGCAACCGGCAATAAGCTGTTGATCCAAAACCCGACGCCGTGGCATATGACGATTTCATCGTTGAAGTCAGGGGCGACGGAGTTAGCGGGGGTCATGGTGGAACCGCTTTCCAGTTTGCGGGTGGGCATCCCGGCGGATAAAAACCTGTCAGGAATGATGGATTATGAGGTTATTAATGATAACGGTACACGCTGGCAGAACAGCCAGCAGATAAATTAAATATCATTTCAACTTTTACTCTCAATAATAAAAATGACCACACCTGTGAGAAAAAATGATTAACCGGCCGGTTGCGCCGGTCATCTCTTGTGGCTAGTTTTTGATGGCACGGGCAATAGAATAATTCCCGCCACCGGAATTAGGCACAGGAGAGGTATTTTGAAATCACTGTTTAAGCTTAACCTCGCGATATTTATCGTCGTGGTGATAATAAGCGGATGCTCAACGCATAAGTATGATCAGACGCTCGATAATCAAATCACAACCTTTCAAATAAAAGCCGATCAGCAGTTTGTGACATGGTATGCGAAGGCTATGGCGGAAGACGTCAAAACTGTCTCGCCGGTCGCAGCCTGCAGCGCCGCGCCTGTGATGGCGGGGCAGTCGCTTTCGCTCATTTCCCCACCTTCAGAGACCGACAGTCAGTTTTTTAATTCTGTAGAAACGGATTTATCGCTGATTGAATCCCGTACCAAATTGCTAAATAACAATCCGGCGATTGATCAGCAGATGTTTGGCCTGCGAAATATCTTCTATCAGATTAAATATAAACGGCAGCATTGTTCCGTGCAGGACTCACCGGCGTATATCAGCATTCAGCGAAAACAGGTCTCAGTCATTTTACAGGCAATGCTGACTTATCAGCTGGTATTAAAAAACGGTTCAGGCATTACGCAAGCTAATCAGGGGTAAATGTGATGAGTGATATTTTTGATTTACGTGACAGCGCCATTAATGCAGCAAAAAATTCACTGGGCGCGAACTGGAATACGGTCGCCAACGGCGCAGTACCGCAAATTGAGGCGTTGCTGCAACTGACATGGGAGATTGAAAAAGGCAAAGGCAGCTTTCGCTCGGGAGAGTACGAGTCATTGCTGGCGTCGCAAAAATCGACCTTCGTAGCGGTGCTGACGACCTATGAGGCGATCACTGAAGAGATCGCATGGCAGGCGCTAAATGCGGCATTTGGTGTCATTTTTAACGGAGTACGCAAGCTTCTGTGAAAATCGCTATAGAAATGGTATCCGGCGGGCAGGTCTAAAATTATCTTTATCGATAACTATTTTCATTTAGACTGACGGACTTGCCCGCCTCCGGGCTGTTTCTATGAGGATGCCTGATGCTCCGCCGTTTCTTCTCTTATTACGCCCCCTATAAAAAGCTTTTTTTCCTCGATTTCGGCTGCGCCATTCTGGCCGGTTTGCTGGAACTGGGCTTTCCGATGGCGATCAAAACCTTCATCGATAAGCTGCTTCCCGCCCATGACTGGGTGCTTATCATCGGCGCGACCGTCGGATTGCTGCTGATTTATGTCATCAACACCCTATTAATGGCTATCGTGAACTACTGGGGGCATGCGCTGGGCGTAGGTATTGAAACCGACATGCGCCGTCAGGCGTTCAGCCATTTACAGAAACTGTCTTTCCGTTATTACGACAATACCAAGACCGGCCATATCATCACTCACGTCACTAAAGATCTGGAAGAAGTGGGGGAGATTGCACATCACGGCCCGGAAGATGTGTTCATCGCGGTGATGACGTTTATCGGTGCCTTTATTCTGATGGCGACCGTGCATGTACAGCTGGCGCTGATGACCATCATTATTGTTCCGGCGATGACCTGGATGGTCAGCCGCTATGGTGCGCAAATGACCGATACATGGCGGCGTCTGTTCGGGATGGTGGGTAATTTCAACGCACGTATAGAAGAAAGCATCGGCGGCATTCGCGTGGTGAAGGCGTTTGCCAATGAAGAGCATGAGCAAAAGCTGTTCGCGTCGGATAACGACAACTACCGCATCACCAAGCTGAAAGCTTACAAGATAATGACTGCCAGCCTGACGCTGAGTTATCTCAGTACCCGGCTGGTGCAGATAATCGTCATGATTGCCGGGACCTGGTATGTGATTAACGACCAACTGACGTATGGCGGATTTGTCGGATTCCTGCTGCTGGTAGAAGTGTTCTTCCGCCCGGTGGCGAAAATCAGCTCGGTGCTGGAAAGCTATCCGAAAGGGATTGCCGGTTTTAAACGCTTTACGCAGCTTATCGACACCGCACCGGATATCGTTGACCGTCCCGATGCGCAGGTCGTCAGCCATCTGAACGGCGACATTCACTATGACAACGTCGTCTTTGGCTACACGCCTGCTGGCAAAATCCTTAACGGGATCACGCTTACTATTAATGCAGGCGAAACGCTGGCGTTTGTCGGGCCGTCCGGCGCGGGGAAAACCACGTTGTGCTCGTTGCTGCCGCGCTTTTATGAGCTCGACAGTGGCAGTATCACCATCGACGGGATTGATATCCGTGATATGACGCAAACCTCGCTGCGTCACAACATCGGGATCGTGCAGCAGGACGTTTTCCTGTTTGGCGGCACCATTCGTGAAAACATTGCTTATGGCAAGCTGGGTGCCAGCGAAGAAGAAATTCGCCTCGCGGCCAGCCGCGCCCGTTTAGATGATGTAATCGAAGGTTTACCATTGGGTATGGATACGGTGATTGGCGAACGTGGCGTGAAACTTTCGGGTGGCCAGAAGCAACGGTTGTCCATCGCGCGCATCTTCCTGAAGAATCCTCCAATCCTGATCCTCGATGAAGCGACTTCGGCGCTGGATACTGCCACTGAGCAGGCTATCCAGCAATCGCTGGCGGAACTCTCTGAGGGACGAACCACGCTGGTTATCGCCCACCGTCTGGCCACCATCCAGAATGCTGACCGTATTGTGGTGGTTGATAAGGAAGGAATTGTCGAACAGGGTACGCATGAAACCTTGCTCTCCCTTCAGGGCCGATACGCAGAGCTCCACGCCGCGCAGTTCCGTTAAATCCTTGCGCCTTCCCCTGCGAAGGGGAAGGTTGGGGTATCAATAGCCACTCAGAAGATTAAAAAAAACCTAAAATCTTTCAGTCACCTTCCAGACGTTATCTCTCATTTAATTCTTCGTATTTAACCAAAGCCCAATTTGAATAAAAAAGTAGCAAGTCGGGCAAGGCGAAAAGTGAAATTACGTTCAATTTAATAACCTGCGTAATTATATTTATCTGGGTATTGCCTCTATTTTAATCGGAGTCTTTATTAAAAATCCTAATCGCAAATAAATTGCGTAGTACAAAATTCTTATGGCTGCTTTTTCTAATTATTAGATAAGGACGTTCACATGAAAATAATTATCCTGCTATGCACTATTAAAAGGCAAGAGGGCATCATTTTTCAGATAATTCCTTAACGATTGTTAATGGAAATAATCACCGGAGAATGGTGATCTGGCTTGCAACTACTTTACAAATCGCAAAGCATTTTGCACCAAATTAATGCATTGCATCATATTGGTGCAAATCGTTATGCAAAAACCGCATATAATCAGGGGTTTAGCTGCTTATTATGGAAACATTATGTTACATCTCTTTACGCAAAAAAGACTCAGAACGCCGAACTTTTCCATTTTAACTTTTTGTGCGCAGTGTTAAGGTTCAAGTCGTTTTACAGACAGACGCATTTAAAAACATGTACAAATACTCATAGTCCTATATTCCCGTCATATAAAAGAAAGCGGACATGAGAAATCCTTTATAAAAAAATCAAGGAAATTTAAATAATGATGAAGCGCAGTGTGCTGGCCTTAGCGGTCTCTTTAATTGCAGTGGGTTCTACCGCAAATGCAGCTGAGATTTATAATAAAGACGGTAATAAACTGGACCTCTACGGTCGTGTTACTGCCAAGCATTATTTCTCCGATGACACCGGTTCTGACGGCGATTACACCTATGCACGTCTGGGCTTCAAAGGCGAAACCCAAATTAACGACACACTGACCGGTTATGGCCAGTGGGAATACAATATTCAGGCTAACCACGCTGAATCTCAGGGCGACCTGGGCAATAAAACCCGTCTGGGCTTCGCGGGTCTGAAAGTGAAAGATTTCGGTTCTATCGATTACGGCCGCAACTACGGTGTTGTATATGACGCACTGGGCTTCACCGATATGCTGCCAGAGTTTGGTGGTGATACCGCTAACTCCGATAACTTCATGGTAGGTCGTTCTAACGGTCTGGCTACTTATCGTAACCAGGACTTCTTTGGTCTGGTCACTGGTCTGAACGTTGCCTTGCAGTATCAGGGTAAAAACGAAAACGACGGCCGTGCTTCCAACAAAGCGAACGGCGACGGTTACGGCGCATCCATCGATTATGAAGATATCGCAGGTTCCGGCATCGGCGCGGTTATCGCAGGTTCTTCTTCTGATCGTACTAACGCACAAGCCAACTCCGCTATCGGCGGCGGTGACAAAGCGTCAGCATGGGCAACAGCTCTGAAATACGATGCAAACCAGATTTATCTCTCTGCAATGTACAACGAAACCCGCAATCTGGCGTCAATCCCGGGCGGCTTCGCTAACAAAACTCAGGGTTATGAATTAGTTGCACAGTACCAGTTCGAAAATGGTCTGCGTCCGTCAATCGGTTACGTGCAGTCTAAAGCCAAAGATGTCGAAGGCGTGGGCGATGCTGACCTGGTTAAATACTTCGAAATCGGCGCGACTTACTACTTCAACAAAAACATGTATACCTATGTTGACTACATGATCAACCAGATCGACGACAACAACAAACTGGGCGTGAGCTCTGACGACGTGGTTGCTGTAGCGCTGACTTACCGCTTCTAAGTTAGTGTACGAAATTATTACCCCATTCTGTGTCTGAAAAAGGTAATCGCAAAGGCAGAGTTCATTGGCTCTGCCTTTTTTTATGTTTGTTATTCTGCCGCCTGTCTGTTTTTACTTCCCCCATCTTCGCTATTCAAATAACCACAACAAATTCAATAAACTAAACCTATAGCCTCAGGTTATACCCCCTCGTTAAACAAGTATTCGTCAGCCGGGACTTCGCATGGAATAGTCTGCGTATGCATTACAACAACGCATTCTAAAAAACCTTTACGGAGAAAATGACATGCAGCAAATACCGATGCCGTACCTGCTATTCCTGGGCGATGTAATGGATCCGCTGGCGGCCAAAACGGCGCGCGGTATTCACGTCTGGCGTCCTGAATCTTGCGTGGGACAGATTCGTCTGGCGACGGATTCCGTTTCGCTCGGATTACCGGATCTCGATATCGCCACCGCCAAAGCGCAGGGCGCGAAAACCATGGTGCTGGGCACCGCAAACTCCGGCGGCAAACTGCCGAAGCACTGGATCGATTCCATCAAAACCGCCATCCGCGCCGGACTGAACGTCGCCAACGGTTTGCATCAGGGGCTGAACGATATCCCTGAACTGGTCGAACTGGCTGCCGAACACAATGTACAGCTGTTCGACGTACGCCATATGCGCCCGGAACTGGACACCGGTACCGGCATCAGGCGCAGCGGCAAACGTATTCTGACCGTCGGCACCGACTGCTCGGTCGGCAAAATGTACACCTCGCTGGCGCTGGAAGCGGCCATGAAGGATCTGGATCTCAAGGCTGATTTTCGCGCCACCGGCCAGACCGGTGTGCTGGTCGCCGGTGCAGGTATCGCGATTGATGCGGTCATTGCCGACTTTATCTCTGGCGCGGTGGAGCTGCTCGCGCCTGCCAACGATGACGATCACTGGGACATCATTGAAGGTCAGGGTTCGCTATACCATCCGTCTTTTGCCGGCGTCAGCATGGGGCTGATCCACGGCGCGCAGGCGCATTTACTGGTGATGTGTCATGAGCTTGGTCGCCCGCATATGCGCCATCTGCCGCACCAGTTTATGCCAACGCTGCGCCAGTGCCTCGATACCAACCTGGCCGCGGCCAGCCTGACCAGTCCCGATGTCAAAATCGCCGGTTTCTCCCTCAATACCTCCGGGGTGAGTGAAGTAGAAGCTAAAGCGGCGCTGGCGCAAATCAGCGAAGAGTTCGGCGTGCCCGCCACCGATCCGGTGCGTTTTGGCATTAAAAACATCGCGCAATGGATTAAGGACAACGGCTGATGATGAAGATGAGTTTCGGCGCTGTGGAATTGCCGCTGACGAAGCCTTTTGCAATTTCACGCGGAACGCGCACTGCTGTGACGGTGGTCCGCGTCACTCTGACCGACGGCGAATTTACGGCAACCGGTGAATGTACGCCGACTGCACATTATCAGGAATCGCCGGAAAGCGTGTGTGAGCAGCTCGGTCTGATCCGTCCGCGGGTCGAAGCCGGTCTGGATCGTGATGCCTTGCAACAGGCCTTACCGATCGGTTCAGCGCGCAATGCCCTCGACTGTGCAATGTGGCATCTCGATGCGGCAAAACAGGGCAAGACGGTGTGGCAACTGCTTGATATGTCAGCGCCGGTGTCCATCGTAACCGCAGAAACACTCAGTCTGGATTCACTGGAAAACATGGCAAGGGCGGCCGAAGTGGCGGTGGCTGGCGGAGCCAAATTGCTGAAAATCAAACTTAACCGTGAACAGATTATTGAGAAAGTGGCGGCTATCCGTGCCGCCGCACCGCGGGTGACGCTGGTGGTTGACGCCAACGAATCATGGCTCGGATTAGATCTCGAAAGTCTGTTTCTCGCGCTGCACGAATTCAACGTTGCAATGATCGAACAACCACTTCCCGCCGGTAATGACAAAGATCTGGTGCGTTGTTTGCATCCTGTTCCAGTCTGCGCCGACGAAAGCTGTCATGAACGCACCGATATCGCCGGGCTGACCGATCGCTACGAGATGATCAATATCAAGCTCGATAAATGTGGCGGGCTGACCGAAGCTCTGGCGATGACCGCAGAGGCGAGGCGGCTGGGTCTGCGGATTATGGTCGGTTGCATGCTTGGTTCGTCGATTGCGATGGAAGCGGCTTTGCCGGTAGCGGTGCAGGCGGAACGTGTCGATCTTGATGGCCCTATCTGGCTGGCGCAGGACGCGGAACCCGCATTGCGCTATGAGCACGGCGAAGTCTGGGTGTAATCGCCCAAATCACATATTTCTGACCTCAATAAAGGAGACGCTTTTTGATGAATGAGCCCCTACCCATCTTACAGATTAACGATTTATCGGTGACGTTCTCCGGGCGGCAGGGCAAAACTCAGGCGCTGAAAGGTGTTTCCTTCTCTATTAATAAAGGTGAAGTGGTGGCGGTGGTCGGCGAAAGCGGCTCCGGCAAATCCGTCACTTCACTGAGCGTAATGGGATTACTGCCCGACTCGGCGCACATCGATGCGGGCAGTATTGAGTTCTTCGGTCGCAACGGCGCGCGGCATACGCTGAATTCGCTGTCGGCAGAAGCCCGTCGTAAGCTGCGCGGCCAGGAAATGTCGATGATATTTCAGGAGCCGATGACTTCTCTCAATCCGGTGCTGCGCGTGGGGGATCAGCTCACTGAAGGGCTGCTTGATCACGGCATGGCGACCAAAGCCAATGCGTTGATCAAAGCCCGCGAACTGCTTAAACAGGTTCGCATTCCTGACGTCGAACGCATTCTTAAATGTTATCCCCACGAGCTTTCCGGCGGGATGCGTCAGCGCGTGATGATAGCGCAGGCGCTGGCCTGCGACCCTGCGCTGTTGATCGCGGACGAGCCGACCACTGCGCTGGACGTCACGGTGCAGGCGCGCATTCTGCAAATCCTGCGCGATCTGCAAAAGGGCACAGACATGTCGGTGTTATTTATCACGCACGATATGGGCGTGGTGGCAGAAATCGCCGACCGCGTGGTGGTGATGTATCAGGGCAAAGTGGTGGAACAGGGCAGCGTGACTGAGATTTTTGCCAATGCGCAGCATCCTTATACCCGCGCACTGCTGGCGGCCGTACCGAAACTGGGTGACATGCAGGGGTTGAAATGGCCACGCCGTTTCCCGCTGCTGAGCACGCAGGCCGGTGCTGCCGTTTCCCCAAAAAATGGTGCAGAGAAGCAATCGATTGCAAGTGATGAGCCTCACATTTTTTTATCCGAAGACGATCAAAAGACGGCTAATTACGATGCACCTCCGCTGCTCGATGTGCGCGGGCTGCGCGTCTGTTACCCGATCCGCTCCGGCGTGCTGTCCCGTATCACCAAAGAAGTTCATGCCGTAGAGCAGATCGATTTTTCTATCTGGCCGGGCGAAACGCTGGCGCTGGTGGGCGAGAGCGGTTGCGGCAAATCCACCACGGGGCGGGCGATTTTACGGCTGGTCGGCAGTGAATCGGAAAGCATTCACCTCAAAGGAAAAGAAATCACGCTGATGCGCGACACGCCGTTTCAGGCGGTGCGCCGTCAGATCCAGATGGTGTTTCAGGATCCGTATGCCTCGCTCAATCCGCGACTGACCGTTGGTTTTTCCATTGCCGAGCCGCTATTGCTTCACGGCCTGAAAAAGTCGCTGGCCGACGCCACGCCGACCGTCAACCAGTTGCTGAAAAGTGTCGGCCTGGATCCGTCCTTTGCCCGCCGCTACCCGCACGAATTCTCCGGCGGTCAGCGTCAGCGCATTGCCATTGCGCGCGCGATGGCATTGCAACCGCAGGTGATTATCGCCGACGAAGCGGTGTCCGCGCTGGATGTGTCGATTCAGGCACAGGTGGTGAATCTGATGATGGATTTACAGCGAGATACCGGTGTCGCGTGGCTGTTTATCTCCCACGACATGGCAGTGGTTGAACGTATCGCCAATCGAGTGGCGGTGATGTATAGCGGGCAGATTGTGGAAATTGGTCCGCGCGATTCGGTATTCAGCAACCCGCAGCATCCGTATACCCGACGCCTGCTCAGCTCCGTACCGGTCGCGGATCCCACCCGGCGCGCGTTACGCAATTTTGACGATGTAGAAGTGAAATCGCCGGTACATCCGGCCGGGGTTCAAATAGAAAAAATCAAATACAGTCAGGTCGCTCCGCACCACTGGGTGTCTGTCTAGGTTATTCATCACTACGTTAATCATTTGAATACACAGGGGAATACTATGCACTCGACGTTTCTACGTAAAAGCCTTATCGCGGCCGGTCTGGCGCTCTGTTTCGCCGCTTCGGCACAGGCTAAAGACCTGCGCATTTCGATGTATGCCGACGTGACCGGTTTCGACCCGCATGACACCACGGATACCCTGAGCTATTCCATTCAGAGCGGCATCTTTGAACGCTTGTTCCAGTTCGACAGCAAAATGGCTCTTATACCTGTGTTGGCGACCGATTACACCAGCAACGCTGACGCGACTGAATTCACCATCAATCTGCGCCATGATGTGACTTTCCAGGACGACACGCCGTTCAACGCTGAGGCAGTAAAAATCAACCTCGACCGTCTCGCCAATCCGGCAAATAAACTCAAGCGTAACTCGCTGTTCAGCATGATCAAATCCGTGGAGGTGCTGACGCCTTATCAGGTCAAAATCATCCTCAACAAACCGTTCGGTGCGATGATTAATACGCTGGCGCACCCGTCTGCGGTCATGCACAGCCCGGCCTCGTTAAAACAGTACCCGAACGAACAGGATCTGAGCGTACATCCTGTCGGTACCGGTCCGTTCAAGTTTGTGGAATGGCAGCAGGGCAAAGACGTCAGGCTGGTGAAGTTCGACAACTACTGGCAGAAAGGCTGGCCAAAAGTTGATTCCGTGACGTTGTATCCGACGCCGGAAGACTCCACGCAGGTGGCAAAACTGAAATCCGGCGGCGTGGAAGCCGTCTATCCATTGCCATCGGATCTGGTGGAAACCGTGAAAAGCGATCCGAAGCTGGATATCTCGCAAAATCCTGGCATCTATCTGTACTACATCGCGTTTAACACCCAGAAAAAAGAGTTCTCTGACGTGCGCGTCCGCCAGGCGATCAACTATGCCGTGGATCGCAATCTGTGGTTGAAAGTCGGTTTCGCCGGGATGGGTTCACCTTCAACGTCGCCGCTGCCGAAAAACGTTCAGTTCTACCAAAAGCAATCCACGCCGGATTACAGCTACAACATCGCCAAAGCCAAAGAGCTGATGAAAGAAGCCGGATATGAGAAGGGCTTCGATGTGGAGATGTGGAGCTCGAATAAAACAGACCGTATCCGCAGCGCGCAGTTCCTGAAACAGCAGCTGTCGCTGATTGGCGTGCGCGTGAAACTGGTGCCGATGGATTCGGGTACGCTCAACCAGCGTCTGTGGAGCACGCCGAAACCGGCGGATGCCAAAGTTGAAATGTATTACGGCGCGTGGTCGGCTTCGACCGGTGACGCCGACTGGGCGCTGCGTCCGCTGTTTGCCACCGAATCCTGGATCCCGTCGGCCTATAACGTCTCTTATTACAGCAACAAACAGGTAGATGCGGCGATCACCGCTGGCCTGCAAACCGCCGATCTCGAAAAACGTAAAGCCGCCTACGCCGATGCGCAGAAACTGCTGTGGGCCGATGCTCCGGTCGCTTTCCTCGGCGTGCCGGATAACCTGGTCGGCAAGAGCAAAGATCTGACCGGCGTCTATATGCTGGCAGACGGATCGCTTGTCTTCAATCAGGCACAGTTCAAGTAATTTTTAAGAACGCGCGGGCAGGGAGGTGCTTCCTTGCCCGCACCTGTCATGAAGATACGGGAAACACATTTATGCTGACCTATTTTATTCGCCGCATACTGGAGATGATCCCGGTTTTACTGGTGGTGTCTTTGCTGGTGTTTGGTTTTATCAAGCTGCTGCCGGGTGACCCTGCGCGTATTTACGCCGGACAGGATGCGCCGATTGAGGCGGTTGAGTCAGCACGGGAACTGCTTGGCCTCAACGATCCGCTGCCTGCGCAGTACTGGCACTGGCTCAATGGGATGGTGCATGGCGATTTGGGGACGACCTATCGCACCCGTCAGCCGGTATCCGATGTGATCGAAAGCGGATTTATGCCGACGCTTTTGTTAGCACTGGCGGGGTTCGCCTGGTCGGTGGTGCTGGGGCTGATAATTGGCGTGGTGTCGGCGCTTAAACGCGGCAAATGGCAGGACTGGACGCTGATGAGCATGGCAGTCGGCGGGATATCCATGCCGCCTTTCTGGCTCGGACTGCTGCTGATCCAGTTTGTCGCCATGCCGTTCGGGCTGTTTGCGGTCAGCGGATTTAATCAGCCCACCGACATTATTTTGCCGGCGATCACCCTCGGTTCCTCGGTGGCGGCGGTAATGGCGCGCTTTACCCGCTCGGCATTTCTCGACGTCGCGCAGGAAGATTATGTGCGCACCGCCAAAGCCAAAGGACTCCGTTCGCGGCGGGTAACGTGGAAACACATCATGCGCAACGCACTTATCCCGATCATCACCATGCTTGGTCTGCAGTTTGGTTTCCTGCTCGGCGGTTCGATTATCGTCGAAAGCGTATTCAGCTGGCCGGGTCTGGGCTGGCTGCTGATCGAGTCGATCAAGACGCAGGATCAGCCGGTGATTCAGGCGCTGGTGATGTTATTCGTGTTTGAATTTATTCTGATTAATCTGCTGGTTGACGTGCTGTACGCCGTCGTCAATCCCGCTATCCGCCTGCGCTAGGAGCTGCATATGACCGATCCCGTCTCTGGGCTGAGTGAAACCCAACCGGCTGCGGTTGCCGCGCATAACGACGATATCCGTTCGCCGTGGTATGACTTTTTTCAGACATTTTTACGCCATCCGATGGCGCTGGTTTCCGGCGGATTTATTTTGCTGCTGGTTCTGGTGGCAGTATTCGCGCCGTGGCTGGCACCTTACGACCCGATGACGCCGGACTGGATGGCGCTCGGCGTCGGCCCGACGGCGCAACACTGGTTCGGTACCGATGATTTAGGCCGTGACGTGCTCAGCCGCATCATTTTTGGCGCCCGGATTTCACTGTATGTCGGCATTTTTTCGGTGACGCTCGGTATGGTCGCCGGTGTGCTGCTCGGCCTGCTGGCGGGCTACTACGGTAAATGGCTGGATATGCTGATCATGCGCGGCTCCGACGTGTTATTCGCGTTTCCCGGCATGTTGCTGGCAATTGCGGTGGTGGCTATTCTCGGCCCTGGCCTCAACAACGTGATTATTGCCGTCGCGGTGTTCAGCGTGCCGGTCTTCGCCCGTATCGTGCGCGCCGCGACGCTTTCCATTAAACAAAGTGCCTACGTGGAAGCTGTACGCTGCGTCGGTGCTCCAGACCGTGTGGTGATTTTGCGCCACATCCTGCCGGGCACGTTGTCGAACGTGATTGTCTATTTCACCATGCGCATTGGCACCAGTATTCTGACCGCTGCCAGCCTGAGCTTTATTGGTCTTGGCCCGGAGCCGGACGTCCCGGAGTGGGGGAATATTCTGGCGATGAGCCGTAATATGATGATGGCCGGAAAATGGAACGTCAGCGTTTTCCCAGGACTGGCGATATTCCTCACGGTTTTAGCATTTAATTTACTCGGTGACGCGCTGCGCGACACGTTGGATCCTAAACTGAAGAAATAGCCCCCTGACATAACCCGCTGAAATGGAAGAGTGATGCATTCGCAATACCCTGAACATGATGAATTTATGCAGCAGGCGCTGGTGGCGCTGCTGCAACGCTGGCGTACGACGCGTCAGATCTTTCGCCCTCGCTTTCCGTGCGGGGCGACTAACTCGATAACGGACGTCGCCGGTGTTACCGTCGGCCACAGCACGCTGGCAGCGGGAGATGTGCAGACCGGCGTCACTGCGATTGTGCCGCCCGGCGATAATCTTTATCAGCATCCTTTACCGTGCGGCGTCGCGGTGCTTAACGGTTTTGCCAAGCCGATGGGGCTGATTCAGGTGATGGAACTGGGCGAGCTGCAAACCCCGATTCTGCTCAGTAACACCTTCGCTACCGGCGCGTTGTTCAATGCCATGATAAAACGCAGTTGTCGCCAGTTTCCGCAGATTGGTCGCCCCGATGCAACCATTAACCCGCTAATCCTCGAATGTAACGACTTCTGGCTCAACGATATTCAGGCCATGGCGGTGAGTGAAGATGATGCGCTCACTGCACTGGACGGCGCGACAAAAACCTTCGCCCGTGGCAGCGTGGGAGCAGGGCGCGGTATGAGCAGCTTTGGCCTGAAGGGTGGCATCGGCACGGCGTCGCGCTGGTGTGAAGAACTCGATACCACGCTCGGTATTCTGGTGCTGGCGAACTTCGGTAAACTGTCTGAACTGACGCTCGACGGTGTCCGCGCCGGAGACGCCATTGCCAACAGATTGCCGCAGCTTGCGCCACAGGTCGATGCCGGTTCAGTCATCATCATCATGGCCTGCGACCGGTATCTCGACAGCCGCCAGCTTGGGCGCATTGCCAAACGCGCCGGTGCCGGACTTGGGCGTCTGGGCAGTTACTGGGGACACGGTTCCGGCGATATCGCGCTGGCATTCTCCACGCAGCGTGACGGTGTCACGTTAACCGATGATAAACTTGAGCCATTACTGGCGCTGGCTGCCGACGCTGCCGAGCACGCGGTCATCGACGCCATGCTCAGCGCCGAAACCGTTTGCGGTTTCGACGGACATTTCCGGCTGGGGCTGAGTGAAGTCCTCGACAGCCTCGCCAATATAAAAGGGAACCCATCATGAAAGTTTTTATCTCTGCTGACATCGAAGGTATTGCGGGCGTAATGCGCCCGGAGCAGTGCAGCCCCGGCAATGCTGACTACGACGCGGCGCGGGCATTAATGGAAGAGGAAGTGAACGCGGCGATAGACGGTGCGTTTGCCGGTGGCGCCATGGAAGTGACCGTGGCAGACAGCCACGCGATGATGCAAAACCTGCGCGCCGATAAAATCGACCCGCGTGCCCGTCTGGTGCAGGGGAAACCGCGCGGTCTCTCGATGGTTGAAGGTTTGCAACAACAGCAGTACGACGGTCTGATGTTCGTCGGTTTCCACACCGCAGCCGGTGAACATGGTGTACTGGCGCACACCATCAATGGCCGCGCCTTTTATCGCGTGAAACTCAACGGCAACGTGGTCGGCGAAAGCGATTTGTACGCCGCCGCCGGTGCTGAACTGAATGTCCCGCTATGGCTGGTGACCGGTGACGATCATCTCGAAACCTGGATCCGCCGTCATTATCCTGAATCTCAGTACGTCTGCGTCAAACGTGCGATTTCCGCCAACGCCGCCGAGTCCGACAGCCCGGCGATTGCCCGCGCGAAAATCCGCAAACAGGCGACGCTGGCGGTCAGCAAGCCCGCGCCGCTTACCGCCGGGAGATTCAGCCCGCCGTATCATCTCGAACTGATGACCGCCCGGCCAGTGCTGGCCGATTTGTTCTGCCTGATCCCCGGTGTCGAGCGGCTCGATGCGGTCACTGTCGGCTATCACAGCCCGAACGTGGCGAACATCATTAGCTTGCTGAGTGCGTTTTCGTATCTGGCGACGACTCAGAAATAAGGCAACGCATGCGTTTACGTCATATCGAAGTGTTTCAGGCGGTTTTGCAGGCGGGCAGCGTCAGCGGCGCGGCGCGTTTGCTCAATGTATCGCAGCCGAACGTCAGCCGTGTTCTGAATCACGCTGAGCAGCAGCTGGGATTTACGCTGTTTGACCGCACCCCGCAGGGCTTAATCGTGACCCCGGAAGGGCGCAGACTGATGCCGGAAGTTGAGGCATTATTTAGCCATATTCAGGCGATTGGTGCGCTGGCTGAGCAGTTGCGGCAGGGCGAAGGCCAGCATGTGCGCATCGGTTCCGCGCACGCGCTGGGTCACAGCGTGATGGCGCCGGTACTGGTCGATTTCCGCCGTCAGACGCCGGGCGGCAGCGTCGAACTGGTCACAGGGCACTTCAACACGCTGAGTCAGGATTTACTGCAATACAAAATGGATTTCGCGCTGGCTTTTGGCGAACCCGCGACGCAGGAGCTGGTTTCGGAGTCGATCTATCAGGGCAATATGGTCGCGTTGTTACCGAAAGACTCCCCGGTAGAAGGGCCGGTGTCGCTGGCATGGTTATGTGAAAACGATCTGATGATGCTGCAACAGCAGGATCCGCTTGGTCTGGTGCTTAACCGCGTCCTGCGGGAAAACGGCCTGACGCCGCAGTCTTCGTTGCATATCAAAACCTATTCCGTCATCGCCGACATGGTTCTGGCCGGCGGCGGTGTCGGCGTGGTGGATACGTTTACCGCCCAACGGTATGTGGATCAGCTAAAGATTTGCGAAGTGGTGGAGCCGTTACCCTTTGAGGTAATCCTCCTCAACCGTCGCGACCAGCCGGTATCTCAGGCGGCGCTGAAGCTTAAGCAGCTGATAAGAAGGAAATTATGGGAACTGGGGGAGGGGAATAGGGGGCGGGTTTAAAATTCACTTCAACTTCAACTTCAACTTCAACTTCAACTTCAAGACCTTGGGTTGCCACCCAAACCGGCCTTAAGAGGCGCCTATCGCCGCGCCTCTTAAGAATCTCCGGCTCTTTAAAATACGTGCCATGCATCCCGGCTGTGTTTCAGAAATTCCTCCTATTGCCGCAAAATCCCGCCGCTGCGCGGTGCCCTTCGGTCGGGTTACAACCCGCGCAAACAGACGCGCGGTTTTCCACCTCTCCCTCCAGCGTGATTTTTGAATGCAGCCACGGCTTTTTAGGTCACAACTTCACCCGCTCCGATCATTTCAAAAAAACTTGTTAAAATTACTCAGGTTTTTTCTTTTAAAATGGTGGGATTTTGCGCCACACGCGGGAGTCACAGAACATGTCCATCGACCCAGCGATAGCGCGTGTTTAAAAAAGCGGGGAGGGATCCAAAGGAGGGAAAGCACTTCCCTCCTTTGGGGCGGTTTCGGCAAATTATTCGATCCCCATTGCCCCTTTCATCGTAAAGAAGAGATCAGTCTGATCTGTCAGACCCACCACATTTGCCGCGTGTGGCCCAAACGCTGCGATCCGCAGTTGGGTTCCGGTGTGCCCCTGCGAGTCATCCTCGGAGTTTCCGTAGCTGATGGTCATGGGTGCGCCATCTTTTGTGGTCAGCGTCTGCGTCAGGCCGGGGGCTTTAGAATCGGTTTCGATGATCTGGCTGGAATGCGCGTGGTCGGCGGTCACGATCACCAGCGTGTTGCCGTCCTTGCGGGCGAACTCCAGCGCTTTCTGTACGGCTTCATCCAGGTCGACCGTTTCACCGAACTGTCCGCACGGATTGGCGGCGTGATCCTGCTTATCAATTGACGCGCCTTCTACCTGCAGGAAGAAGCCTTTTTCATTGGTTTTCAGCAGGTCGATGGCTTTTTCGGTCATAGCGGCCAGCGTAGGAATATCCGCCGTGCGCTGTGGGTTGGCTTCGCAGGTGACGGCAGGTTTATCAATGTTGCCGTGATAAGAGGCTTTCGGACCCTGCCAGCGCACCGGCATGTTACCTTCCGAGAACAGGCCCAGAACTGGTTTTTGCTGACCGGCCTGAGTGATGGCAGTGAGCTGCTCTGCATTCTCGATCCACTGATAACCCTGCGCCAGTGCCTGCTCTTTCAGGGATTTACCCTGGAACTCGCCGCTTTTTGCCAGCTGGCTGAATGATTTCCTGCCGCCGCCGAGCGTGACATCGGCGCGGGCCTGCAACAGCTGCTCAGTGATCGAACCACGTCCGCCGTTTTCCAGCGCATTGGTGGCACATTTCTCAGAGGTTTCTTCCGGACCATAGCATTTGCGGGATGTGACATGCGCGATTTGCGCGGCGGGCGTTGCATCCTGTAATTCTGCGGTAGAGACGTTGCCGGTTGCTTTCCCTGCCGCTTTAGCGATCTCGAGGATCGTCTGGTGATCTTTACCGTTCACATCCACGCCGATGGCGCCGTTATAGCTTTTTACGCCGGTGGTCCAGGCGGTGGCAGAGGCGGCAGAATCAGTGACGTAGTTAGGTTTTTGCGTCTTCTTATCAAGAGAATAGTGTGTGTACTGGCCGGTTAGCGGCAGGGCATCTATGCCTTTGAAATAGCCGCCTGCGCCTTCAGCATAATTTCGCGCGGAGGTAATTTCTGAATCACCCATACCGTCTCCTATCAGCAGGATCACGTTTTTAACAGTTTTGTCAGAGAGTGATGCTTTTAGCGCGGCTGTCTGGTCACTGCTCAGACGGCGCGCGCCACCTTGCTCGGTCAGTACACCTTTGGCACCACGGTCAGACAAGGCGTTATCCTCAGCGGCAAATGAACCGGCAGAAGCGGAAAGCAGCAAAGCGGCAGCGATGGCACGGGCGAGCAGAGATACAGGTTGTTGCATTGTCAAAACTCCTTTTGATGAATCGTCAGAAATAAAAACACACAGTTTGAGTTATTTTGTTACTGGGAGGGTAAATCAGGAGGATGAAGGATTTATGACAAAGGGATTTGCGCGCGGGGCGCGAATGGGGAGATTTAAAAATCAGCCTCAATCTCAAGATCAAGACCAAGACCAAGACCTTGGGCTCGCCGCCCAAACCGGCCCAAAGGACGCGTAAACGCGCGCCCTCTGGACTCCCGCGTTTTTTAAAACACGTGCCATGCAGACCGGCTCTGTTTCAGCAGCTGCCGTTATTGCCGCAAAATCCCGCCGCTGCGCGGTTCCCTCCGGTCGGGTTACAACCCGCGCAAAAAAACGCGCGGTTTTCCACCTCTCCCTGCAGCGTGATTTTTGAACGCGGCTAAAGCTTTTTAGGTCACAACTTCACCCACTCGGATCATTCCAAAAAACACTTAATTTGGTTTTGAAAAAAGGTGAGATGGCGCGATCAAAAATCCTGCTGAACGGAGCGGCCTGAAGACCAGAGGCTTCAGGACCGAGAGAAGGCACCGCGTAGCGGCTGGATTTTGCGCCACACGCGGGAGTCACAGAACATGTCCATCGACCCGGCGATAGCGCGTGTTTAAAAAAGCGGGGAGGAATCCAAAGGAGGGAAAGCACTTCCCTCCTTTGGGCGGTTTCGGCACTGCGAGTTAAGTGATCACTGTAACTGAGAAACCGAAATACTCTCGATCCGCGTTAAGCGGAACCCAATGGCAATTGAGAAACCGAAATACTCTCGATCCGCGTTAAGCGGAACCCCACCATCACCCTATGGTCATCAAACTCGCATTTCCCCCTGCTGCTGCAGTATTTACACTTAAAGAGCGCTCATGAAGCAGGCGTTCCAGCAAGATATTGTCTTCGCCACGGGCGAAGCCCTGCACGGAAACAATCGGGCCGGGGCGGTTGGCGATAAGCTGACAGAGTTCACGCAACTGATCGGCGTCGCCGTGATAAATCACCGCATCAAAGACCTGCGTATCGTTTTGCCAGTCTTTAGCGAAGTCCACACGATCCTGCACGGCTTTCGGCAACTGATTGAACAATTCGCGCTGCAACGGAGCTTCCGGCCACAGAATGCGGCAACCTGTGGCAGTGACGGCGGCGAGCTGAATCAGCGCATCGTCCTGATTGTCCGCTAATGCCAGTACGCGTTCGCGCGGCAGGAGTGCGTAGGTATTGCGCTCGCCGGTTGGCCCCGGCAGGGTGCGCAGGGTGCCGCCCTGACTGCTTTCAGCGAAGCGCTTACAGACCGCAATGAAAGCCTCACTTTGCTTGTGCCCGGTCGCCCATTGTTGCAGGGCGCGGTGCGGTGCCAGCAAAGTTTCACGCACGGAGGTATCCAGCGGCAGTTCGCGATCCTGACGCAGCAGGGTCTGCTGCACGGCGAATTGCGGACGGCTGCTCAGAAGGCGGTACAGATATAGCGGACCGCCTGCTTTCGGACCGGTGCCGGAGAGACCTTCGCCGCCAAATGGTTGTACACCGACCACTGCGCCGACCATGTTGCGGTTCACGTACATGTTGCCGACGTGCGCCTGTTGCGTAACGCGGTGAATGGTTTCGTCGATGCGGGTGTGTATACCCAGCGTCAGGCCATAACCAGCAGCATTAATCTGACCGATCAGCTTATCCAGATCCTGACGTGCATAGCGCACTACATGCAGCACCGGGCCGAAAATTTCTTTCTTCATTTCGTCGAAGCTGTCGAGTTCGATTAGCGTCGGTTTGACGAACGTCCCGCGCACCCATTCGCTCTGGTCGGCTGCGAAAGTTTGTGTTGCCTGATACACCGTGCGGCCTTTGGCACGCATAGCGTCGATGTGTTTCTCGATACCTTCTTTGGCCTCGCTGTCAATGACCGGACCGATGTCCGTCGACAGTCGCTCCGGGTTGCCCATCCGACATTCAGCCATCGCGCCGCGCAGCATCTGCAAGGTGTGGTCGGCGACGTCATCCTGAATACACAGCACGCGCAGGGCGGAACAACGCTGACCCGCGCTGTCGAACGCTGAGGCTACCACGTCCATCACAACCTGTTCGGTCAGGGCGGAAGAATCGACGATCATCGCGTTGAGACCGCCGGTTTCGGCGATAAGTGGCGTCGGACGTCCCTGCGGATCCAGTCTGCCAGCGATGTTACGTTGCAAAATACCCGCCACGTCAGTCGAACCGGTGAACAGCACGCCACGAATGCGTTCGTCATTTACCAGCTGCGAGCCGACGGTTTCACCTTTACCCGGCAGAAGTTGCAGCACACCAGCCGGAACACCGGCTTCATGCAGAATACCAACGGCCAATGCGGCGATAAGCGGCGTTTGTTCCGCCGGTTTCGCCAGCACGCTGTTACCAGCAGCCAGTGCCGCCGCAATCTGACCAGTGAAGATCGCCAGTGGGAAGTTCCACGGGCTGATGCACACCACCGGCCCGAGCGGACGGTGGGTATCATTGGTGAAATCTTCACGGATCTGCCCGGCGTAGTAATGCAGGAAATCGACCGCTTCGCGCACTTCAGCGATGGCGTTATTAAAGGTTTTTCCGGCTTCGCGTACCAGCACGCCAAGCAGACTTTGCAACTGGGCTTCCATCAATTCTGCTGCGCGTTGCAAGATTGCGGCACGCTCTTCGGGAGGCGTCGCAAACCAGATGGCACCGGCAGCGGCGGAGGCATCCAGCGCACGGCTGATTTCCGCTTCTGTCGCTTCGCGCACATGGCCTACGATGTCGGTATTTTCAGACGGGTTGATGACCGGCAGGAAGTCGCCGTCGTCCATGGGCGCATCAATCATCGGCTGTGCGGTGATCGGATGGCTGGCGCTTTGCAACAGGGCGCTGGAAAGGGAGGCCAGGCGATGCTCACTGGACATGTCCAGACCCGCGGAATTTACGCGTTTGGCGCCATACAGATTACGCGGCAGGGCGATGCGCGGATGCGGCAATCCGACCTGTCCTTCGCTTGCCGCGAGTGCTTCAACCGCCAGCACCGGATCGGCAACCAGCTCTGAAATCGGCAGTGTGGCGTCGGCGATGCGGTTAACGAAGGAGGTGTTCGCACCATTTTCCAGCAGACGTCGCACCAGATACGCCAGCAGCGTTTCGTGCGTTCCGACCGGCGCATAGATGCGGCAAGGGCGGTTCAGTTTGCCTTCGGCGATTTTGCCGACCACCTGCTCATACAGCGGTTCACCCATGCCGTGCAGGCACTGGAATTCGTACTGACCGGGATAATAGTTGTTGCCCGCCAGCTGATAAATCGCTGCTACGGTATGGGCATTATGTGTGGCGAACTGCGGATAAATCAGGTTAGGCACCGCCAGCAGTTTGCGGGCGCACGCCAGATAGGAAACATCGGTGTAAACCTTGCGCGTATAGACCGGATAATCTTCCAGCCCTTCGACCTGCGCACGTTTGATCTCGCTGTCCCAGTAAGCGCCTTTCACCAGACGAATCATCAGGCGGCGACGGCTGCGCTGCGCCAGACTGGTCAGGTAATCGATCACCATCGGGCAGCGTTTCTGATACGCCTGAATGACAAAACCGATGCCATTCCAGCCCGCCAGTTCCGGCTCAAAGCAGAGCTTTTCCAGCAGATCGAGGGAGATTTCCAGACGATCGGCTTCTTCGGCATCAATGTTGATGCCGATGTCGTAGCTGCGTGCCAGTAAGGTCAGCGACAGCAGGCGAGGATAAAGTTCTTCCATCACGCGTTCGTACTGCGCACGACTGTAGCGAGGATGGAGGGCAGAAAGCTTGATGGAAATTCCCGGTCCTTCGTAAATACCGCGACCGTTTGAGGCTTTGCCAATGGCATTGATCGCCTGCTGATAAGATTGCAAATACGCCTGCGCATCTTTCTCTGTCAGCGCCGCTTCACCCAGCATGTCGTAGGAATAGCGGAATCCTTTATCTTCGTGCTTGCGGGCGTTGGCCAGCGCTTCGGCAATGGTTTCGCCAGTCACAAATTGCTCGCCCATCAGGCGCATCGCCATATCCACGCCTTTGCGGATCAGCGGTTCCCCGCCTTTACCGATAATGCGGCTTAGCGATTTCGACAGACTCGCTTCGTTGTGCGTTGCCACCAGTTTGCCGGTGAACAACAAGCCCCAGGTTGCAGCGTTGACGAACAGTGAGGGGCTGCGGCCAAGATGAGAATGCCAGTTGCCGTTGCTGATTTTGTCGCGGATTAACGCATCGCGCGTAGGTTTGTCGGGAATACGCAGCAGCGCTTCGGCCAGACACATCAGCGCCACGCCTTCCTGCGAGGAAAGTGAGAACTCCTGCAACAGGCTTTGCACCATACCGGCGCGGCCATTTGCACTTTTCTGGTTACGCAGTCTGGTGGCGATGTCGGCGGCGAGCTTCTGCGCGGCGTCATTTAACGGCGCGGGTAAACGAGCCTGTTCAAGCAGCATGGAAACCGCTTCCGGCTCCGGTCGGCGATAGGCGGCGGTGATGGCGGAACGGCTGACAGATTGTGGCTGAATTTGCTCGGCGAAATCGAGGAAAGGCTGATGTGATTCCTGCCCCAGCGGCGCGGCGGTTTCGTCAGCACTTTCAGGCGCAGTGCCGTTCATTGCCGGAATTTCCGGCAGCGAATCACCACTTTCCAGTCGTTCCAGATAGGAAAATATTGCCTGTTTGATTAGCCAGTGAGGCGTGCGGTCAATCTGCTGTGCCGCCACTTTCAACCGGTCGCGTGTGCTTTCATCCAGCTTCACGCCCATCGTCGTCATACCCATGCGCAAACACTCCATATAAAAGATTCAGGTGATTTCATTATGTTTATGGCAAGCAATATCTTCTATGTTGCAACCTTGTGCAACCCTGTTAATGCAGGAAGTGTGCCTGATGTGATTTGGCTGGCATTTTTAACATCTGAATAACCGCAATTGCATCAGTGTAAATTGCTTTTTGCCTTATTCACTGTGGTTGTGGTGGGTACAACCTTTGAGTTTGCAACGTGCAACCTTGCGACAGGATAAGTGTGATGCGGCGTAAACTTTGTGTATCTAAATTGTTAAAACTCTTGAAATCAACTTTTCGCTAAACCAGTATCCGCCCGACAAGAAATTTGAATAAAAGCCCTATTAACCGCCTGTATAAAGAAAAAATATGGAGAGTCATGCTGCATCCTTCGCGGGTTTCAGCCATCATCTCGCCCCGGCATGATTTTGACCCTCTTTTAAGAGTGAGGCGTCAGGACAGACAGGTGCCGGCCTGCATGAAAATGCATCGCTAATCAGTAAAACTAATAACAAGAAGTGGAGACGGACATGACAATGAACACACCGATGCTGGTGACGTTTTGTGTTTATATTTTCGGGATGATTTTGATCGGCCTCATCGCGTATTTACGGACCAAAAACTTTGATGACTACATTCTGGGCGGTCGTAGTTTAGGCAGTGTCGTCACTGCGCTTTCCGCCGGGGCTTCTGACATGAGTGGCTGGCTGCTGATGGGTTTACCGGGAGCGATATTCATTTCCGGTATTTCCGAAAGCTGGATCGCCATCGGTCTGACCATCGGCGCGTACCTGAACTGGAAGCTGGTGGCGGGGCGCTTACGCGTTCATACCGAAGCCAACAATAATGCGCTGACTCTGCCGGATTACTTCACCCATCGCTTTGAAGATTCCAGCAAACTGCTGCGTATTATCTCGGCGATCGTGATTCTGGTGTTCTTCACCATTTATTGTGCCTCCGGGATTGTGGCCGGTGCGCGTTTGTTTGAAAGCACCTTCGGCATGACCTACCAGACTGCCCTTTGGGCGGGAGCGGCGGCGACCATCATTTATACTTTTATCGGCGGTTTCCTGGCAGTCAGCTGGACTGACACCGTGCAGGCCAGCCTGATGATTTTTGCGCTGATCCTCACGCCTGTGATAGTCATTCTCGCGGTCGGAGGTATTGATACCTCGATGATGGTGATCAACGCTAAAAACCCTGAATACACCGATATGTTCAAGAACATGAATTTGGTGGCGATCTTGTCGCTGCTGGGCTGGGGGCTGGGCTATTTCGGCCAGCCGCACATTCTGGCGCGTTTCATGGCGGCTGATTCCCATCGCACCATCCGCAGCGCACGCCGGATCAGCATGACGTGGATGATCCTGTGTCTCGCGGGCACCATCGCTGTTGGCTTCTTCGGCATTGCGTACTTCAGCAATAATCCGGGCGAAGCGGGCAACGTGACGCAGAACGGCGAGCGGGTGTTTATCGAGCTGGCGAAGTTGCTGTTCAACCCGTGGATCGCCGGTATCCTGCTGTCGGCAATTCTGGCGGCGGTGATGAGTACTCTGAGCTGTCAGCTGCTGGTGTGTTCCAGCGCAATCACCGAAGATTTGTACAAGGCGTTTCTGCGCAAAGGCGCCAGCCAGCGGGAGCTGGTGTGGATTGGCCGTGCGATGGTACTGGTTGTGGCGCTGGTGGCGATTGCGCTGGCGGCCAATCCTGAAAACCGCGTATTGGGCTTAGTGAGTTATGCGTGGGCAGGCTTTGGTGCGGCATTCGGACCGGTGATCCTGATCTCGGTGATGTGGAAACGCATGACCCGCAACGGCGCGCTGGCGGGTATGATCGTGGGTGCGGCGACGGTGATTTTGTGGAAACAGTACGGCCGGGCCGAACTGTATGAAATTATCCCCGGTTTCCTCTTCGCCTCCGTGGCCATCTGGATTGTCAGCCTGATGGGCAGCAAACCGTCGAAAGCGGTGGAAGAGCGCTTCAACACGGCTGAAGCCGAGTACAAAACGATATAATTTCACCGGAATCCGATGAAATCACTGTAGTTTTAACGGAGCCTCAGGGCTCCGTTTGCAATTCCTTTCCTGCGCATTTTTTTCTCTGAAACAACCGGCAATATTTTTTCGTGCGCATTTCTCAGTTTGTACACAAAAAACAGCGTGCCGCCTCTTGTAATTCTTTTGGCAAGAATGATAATCACTATCGTTTCTATTTTACTTTTCTTTACAGAGTGTATGCACAATCTGTAGGTTCATTGCTTTACGGGAGTTCCGCTATGTTCGTTCCGTTTCTTATCATGTTCCGCGAAGGGCTGGAAGCCGCGCTGATCGTCAGCCTGATCGCCAGTTATCTGAAACGGACGCAACGCGGGCAGTGGCTCGGCGTGGTCTGGATTGGCGTTATCGTGGCCGCGGCCTTGTGTCTGGCACTGGGTATTTTTATCAATGAAACCACCGGCGAGTTCCCGCAAAAACAGCAGGAGTTGTTTGAGGGGATTGTGGCGGTGATTGCGGTTTGCATTCTGACTTACATGGTGTTCTGGATGCGCAAAGTCTCGCGTTCGATCAAAGTGCATCTGGAAGGCGCTATCGATAACGCGCTGAACTCCGGTCGCGGGCAGGGCTGGGCGCTGGTGGCGATGGTGTTTTTTGCCGTGGCGCGCGAAGGGCTGGAATCGGTGTTCTTTCTTCTGGCCGCGTTCCAGCAGGATGTGGGAATTGAAGCGCCAATCGGCGCGCTGCTGGGCTTAGGCGCGGCAATCGTGCTTGGTTTCCTCATCTATTACGGCGGTGTGAAACTGCATCTGGCGAAGTTCTTCAAATGGACCAGCCTGTTTATTCTGTTTGTCGCCGCCGGTCTGGCTGCGGGGGCTATTCGCGCCTTCCATGAAGCGGGTCTGTGGAACCGTATGCAGGATATCGCTTTTGATCTGAGCGGTACGCTCTCCACCCATTCATTATTCGGCACGCTGCTGGAAGGTATGTTCGGTTATCAGGAAGCCCCGACCGTCAGTGAAGTCTCGGTGTATTTCCTGTATCTGATCCCGGCGCTGTTCCTGTTCTTTATGCCACAGGGCAAATCGCCCGTGGCCGCACCGGCTTCCGCCGGGCACAAAACACAACGCTGATGTTACGTTATTTTCTTCTTCACACAGTTTGTCATGGAGTTGTACATGTCATATTCATCCCCGCTGTTTCGCCGTAAAGCTTTACAGATTGCACTGTTGTCCCTGCCAGCCTTTGCGCTGAGTGCCAACGTGCTGGCTGCTGATGTCCGTCAGGTTAAAATTACTGTTAACGATAAACAGTGTGATCCGATGGCGCTGACCGTGCCAGCCGGTAAAACGCAGTTTGTGGTGCACAACGCCAGCCAGAAAGGGCTGGAGTGGGAAATACTGAAAGGTGTGATGGTGGTGGAAGAGCGCGAAAATATCGCGCCGGGTTTCACCCAGAAAATGACTGCCAATCTTGAACCGGGCGAATACGACATGACCTGCGGCTTGCTGAGCAATCCGAAAGGGAAACTCACCGTGACCGCAGAAGGGGCAGCGACGGCGACCAGGCCGGACGCCATGGCGCTGGTTGGCCCGATTGCTGAATACAAAGTTTACGTGACCCAGCAGGT
Source organism: Enterobacteriaceae bacterium Kacie_13 (assembly GCA_013457415.1). NCBI lineage: Bacteria > Pseudomonadati > Pseudomonadota > Gammaproteobacteria > Enterobacterales > Enterobacteriaceae > Enterobacteriaceae bacterium Kacie_13. The sequence goes on along the minus strand of CP045665.1, from coordinate 2,515,797 downwards.
CGGTGAATTGGTTTCCCACACCAAAGCTTTTACTGATGCTGTCAAAAAGGGTGACCTGAAAAAAGCGCAATCCCTGTACGCATCGACCCGCGTTTACTATGAGCGTATTGAGCCGATCGCTGAACTGTTCTCCGACCTCGACGGCAGTATTGATGCCCGTGAAGACGATTTTGAGAAGAAAGCCGAAGATCCGAACTTTACCGGTTTCCACCGTCTGGAGAAAATCCTCTTCGCCGATAAAACCACCAAAGGCACTGAGCAGTTTGCTGACAAACTGTATGCTGACACCGTGGATCTGCAAAAACGCATCACCGATCTGACCTTCCCGCCAAGCAAAGTGGTCGGCGGCGCTGCCGGGCTTATCGAAGAAGTAGCCTCCAGCAAAATCAGCGGTGAAGAAGACCGTTATAGCCGCACCGATCTGTGGGATTTCCGTGCCAATCTCGACGGCGCACAGAAAATCGTGAACCTGCTGCGTCCGCTGCTGGAAAAAGCCGATAAACCGCTGCTGGATAAGATCGACGCGAACTTCAAAACTGTCGATACGCTGCTCGATAAATACAAAACTAAAGACGGTTACGAAAACTACGAAAAACTGTCCGATGCCGACCGCAATGCAATGAAAGGGCCGATCACGACGCTGGCGGAAGATTTAGCCAAACTGCGTGGCGTATTGGGTCTGGATTAATCTTGATGCCTTCCCCTCCGGAGAGGGGAAGGAGCCAACCGCGCAAGATCTGGCTTTTGATTTTGGGATTTCAGCAATGAGCAATAAAAACGATAATAAATCCGTTCAGCAGGACGTGACTTCTTCTTCCCGCCGCCGTTTGTTAAAAGGCGTGGGATTGTTAGGCGGGGCATTTGCCCTGGGCGGCGCAACCGGTGCGCAGGCCGAGAAAACACCTGGTGCGAAAAACGAGTACACCCCCGGCACTGTCTCCCCCGATGAACGCTGGGGTAAACAGCCTTACTACGGCGAACATCAGGCCGGTATTCTGACGCCGCAACAGGCCGCCATGATGCTGGTGGCTTTTGACGTGTTGGCGACCACCAAAGCCGATCTGGAGCGTTTGTTCCGTCTGCTCGACACGCGCTTTGCCTTCCTGACCACCGGTGGCACCGCGCCTTCCGTGGATCCGAAATTTCCGCCGATGGATTCCGGCGTTATGGGTGCAGAGATTTATCCTGACAACCTCACCCTGACGCTCTCCGCCGGTGATTCCCTGTTTGATGAACGTTTCGGTCTCGCGCCGCACAAGCCGCTGAAGTTGCAGCGTATGGCACGTTTCCCCAACGATTCCCTTGATGCAAAGCTTTGCCACGGCGATCTGCTGTTGCAGATTTGCGCCAATAACAGCGATACCGTGGTGCACGCACTGCGCGACATCATCAAGTACACGCCGGATTTGCTCAGCGTGCGCTGGCGCCGTGACGGCTTTATTTCGTCACACGCTGCCCGCAGTCAGGGCAAAGAAACGCCGATAAACCTGCTGGGTTTCAAAGACGGTACGGCGAATCCTGACAGCAAAGACAAACAACTGATGGACAAAGCTATCTGGGTAACTGCCGATCAGGGCGAACCTTCCTGGACTGTCGGCGGCAGCTATCAGGCCACGCGCATTATTCCGTTCCACGTCGAATTCTGGGACCGCACGCCGTTGCAGGAGCAGCAGACGATTTTTGGCCGCCACAAAGCCACCGGCGCGCCGCTGGGAATGGAAAAAGAGCACGACGTGCCGGATTACACCAAGGACCCGGAAGGGAAGGTGATCCCGCTGGATGCACATATCCGTTTAGCGAATCCGCGCACTAAAGAAACCGACGATAATCTGATGCTGCGTCGCGGTTACAGCTATTCGCTGGGCGTGACTAATTCCGGGCAACTGGAAATGGGGTTGCTATTTGTCTGCTTCCAGCACGATTTGGAAAAGGGCTTCCTGACCGTTCAAAAACGCCTGAATGGCGAGCCGCTGGAAGAGTACATCCGTCCGGTCGGCGGCGGTTTCTTCTTCACGCTGCCGGGCGTGAAAGATCAGAATCATTATCTGGGACAGGGGTTGATTGAGGCGTAAGGCCTGATCCTGCCCGTGAAGACGTTACTGTTAGCTAGGGATGGCTTTCAGGCCGCTCGAGAAAGGTTTTGAGAGTAACAACATGACTAATATCAGCCATTAAGCGCGGATTATTTTGCACTTCCCAGATATCGACATTTTTTTGCAGATTCAGCCAAAATTCGACAGACGTCTCAAAGGCTTTTGCCAGCCGGAAAGCAATATCAATGGTCAGCTTACGGTTGTTGTTGACCAGTGCGCTGATGGTATTGCGGTGAACATTCAGCATGACGGCCAGGTCATTAATTCTAAGACCGGTTGGTTCAAGGTATTCATATTGCAAAATATCCCCGACGGTTGCGGGTTTACGTGTTGTCACATCCATACGACTTTCCTTCTGGTATGCCTTCATTAAAATTGCAACGATTTTGCCTGTCGTTATCGATGGTTTCTGTAACAGTGAGGATCCAGAAATAAACCATGTGCCTTACCTTCACGCCAGTGAAAAATGAGGCGATACTGGTCATTCACCCGTATTGACGAAAAACCCTTGAACGGCGGCGCTAATTCTTCATAACGGTTTCCGGGTAGCCAGAGTAAATCCCGATAATCCATCGCAGCATTAATCATATCCAGCTTTCTTTCCAGAACACCCGCAAGCTTCCATGGGATTTTCCGATGTGGTGTGGCGAAATGGAAAAAGTCTTCCAGCCACTGATCGCGAAAGCTGCTGATCCTGAGCATATCGTTCATCTTAAAAACCCATCCTGGTTTCAAAGGTTGGGCACTGGAGCACTTTTGCACTGTGCTTCGGTGCATAAATTAACAGAGTTATTTTGTTCTGTATAGGAATTATTCGGCTTAAAACGAAGATGACAATACTCTTCATCCTGCAAACGCGTAGCGTTGATTGACGATACTGTGGGAGGTTTTCCACCTAATTTATGCAACAGTCATTATGGGGTAGCTAACCTGGGAGATATCACGCATTAAGAGAGGCGCTGTACGGACGCATAGGGCGGTGTACTGAAACATTGTTCGTGAACGCCACGGCCGCCATCTTAATGTGATGCGACACAGTGGCGGTTAGAAAACAACCTTAAGGAGGATCCTGAAAAGATCCTCAAGATCCTGTTGACGGCAGCTACAAATTTTTTTACATTTTGGTAACGCAATTATTTCAGCTGTCATTATACTGAAATCATAGACAGGTAGTTTTTCAACGTGAACGGCAAGCGCCGTGATTAATAGAAGAACTAATACTGCGGGGAGCGCGAATGGTAAAGTCCTTGTTTGGGCTGGTGAACGAAAATAACAAGCTTCACACATTCACTCGTTGTTGTCGCTTAAATGCAAACGAGGGCAAGGCTTCCGACTCTTTATTATTTACCCCTTCATTTTCAGTTTATTCTCATCTTTCTTCAAAGATGTCTTCATCCACACAACAACCCTGTTCTTTAACTGACTCTTCTTCTCCTAAATCCGGGAGGCTCTTAAACACTTCGGCGAAATGCACTGGTTTTAATTCTGGCAACGTAATTGTTCGGGTCAGCGGTTTGTCATTTTCGACGTTAATATCGAAAAGAGTGACAATGCCTCCACGTGAAAAGAAAACATCTGGTCGATTATTGAATAATCATCCAGTCGATTTTCCTCTTCACGTTATTCATTGGCTTCAATTGGTCTAAAAGGAGACCAAAACCTCATTTGTGCGTGAAACATAACCGTGCGGGCAACCGCCTTAGCGTTAAGTGAATCAAACTGTAAGGTGCCACTATGGGAAGACAGAAAGCAGTGATCAAAGCTCGCCGTGAAGCAAAACGAGTCATTCGTAGCGACTCACGCAGTCACCGCCAGCGCGAGGAAGAATCTGTGACATCATTAGTGCAGATGGGCGGTTTAGAATCGATTGGAATGGCACGAGATACACGCGACCACTCTGTTATCGAAGCACGTACCGAAGCTCAAGGTCATTACTTATCAGCCATAGAGAATAAGCAGTTAATTTTTGCCACCGGTGAAGCGGGCTGTGGCAAAACATTTATCAGCGCTGCGAAAGCGGCAGAGGCATTAATTCACAAAGAAATCGACAGGATTATTGTGACACGTCCGGTATTGCAGGCCGATGAAGATCTCGGTTTCCTGCCTGGCGATATTTCTGAGAAGTTCGCGCCTTATTTCCGTCCGGTCTACGACATTTTATTACGTCGCCTGGGTTCTTCATTCCTGCAATATTGTTTGCGGCCGGAAATTGGGAAAGTTGAAATTGCGCCTTTCGCTTACATGCGAGGACGTACTTTCGAAAATGCCGTGGTTATTCTGGATGAAGCCCAGAATGTCACCGCCAGTCAGATGAAAATGTTCCTGACCCGTCTCGGTGAAAATGTGACGGTGATTGTTAACGGTGATATTACCCAGTGCGATTTACCGCGCGGTGTAGTATCGGGTCTCAGCGATGCATTATCCCGCTTCGAAGAAGACGAGATGGTCGGCATCATTAAGTTTGATAAACAGGACTGCGTGCGCTCTGAGCTGTGTCAGAAAACGCTGAATGCTTACTCATAATTAACTCAAACTGATTGCAATAAAAAGGCCGCTCGTGATGAGCGGCCTTTCTTGTTATGGCTTTTATAAATGTGGTGCGCTTTATTTAAAGCATAATAATCATCATATATGCACAGAATAAGGCCAGATGGGCGGTACCGTTCAGGACATTGGTACGGCCCGTTGAGAACGAGATCTGGCACAGAATCAACACCGATAGCATGACCACAATGTTTGCAGGATCAAGGCCGAAAATCAGGTTCTGGCCGGTCAGCGTAGCAATCACGGTCACGGCCGGAACGGTCAGTGAAATTGTCGCCAGCACGGAGCCAAAGAATAAATTCATTGCACGTTGTACCTGATTCTTCAGTACGGCTTTCAGTGCACCCAACCCTTCAGGAGACAAAATCAGCAGTGCCACCAGGAAACCGGTGAACTGCGCGGGCGCATTCAACTCGGTCAGCAGGCTTTCCAGCGGGTTGGCGTTGAACTTAGTCACCGCAATAACCAGCACCAGATGCACGATAAGCCACAGGGTGTGTGTCAGATTACTTTTCGAAGAGGGCTTTCCGTGGCCACTTTCTTCATCTTCGTCTTCATGCTCGTAAATAAACAAACTTTGGTGCGTCTTGGTCTGGATCAGCAGGAAGACGCCGTACATCGCGGCAGAAATCACGGCCACAAACAGAGCCTGCGTAGTGGTGAAGTTACCGCCGGGCAGCGCCGCAGGCAGTACCAGCACGATGACGGCAAGCGGGAAAATCGCCATCAGATACTGCTTGATACCACCAAGATTCACATACTGCGTCGCAAATTTACGGCCACCGAGCAGCAGGGCAACGCCCACCAGACCGGCGGTGACGATCATAATGATCGAGAATAAGGTGTCACGCATCAGCGCGGGTGCGGCATCGCCTGTCGCCATCAGGGCCGAAATCAGACTGACTTCGAGGATGACCACTGAAAGGCTGAGGATGAGCGAGCCATAAGGTTCGCCGAGACGGTGTGCCAGCACGTCGGCATGACGAACGACGCTGAAGGCGCTGGCGAGGATACCCACCAGGGCGACTAAATTGATACCGACGACGGAAGGGAAGTTACTGCTGTTGCCCCACATGACGAGGACAATCAGCGCGACAATGGGGAAAATCAGGGAGTACTCCTGATGGCGGGTTTTGATTTTGGGATGTTCCTGAGACGACACCATGATGATTTTTCTCCTTATAAGCATGCGCGAACCAGCAAAGCCAGATCCGCGAAAAATAACAACCGCCTGTCCACCGGTTATCAGCAAAAACGCATGGGTGCGTAATGGTGTAACCTGTTAAGTATAGGAGATAAATTAATCTATTAACAGAAAATAATGCAGGTTAACCACAAAAAAACGACGTACTGCCTGTTTATCATCAGGTGTGGCGAATTACAGGCGCTTATACGCTGACTTAACTTGGCGTGTTAAATAATTAAAACAATACTAATCAAGTGTTTGGGTTTTCATATTTACCTTATGGACGCATTGCGTCAACTTATGTAAATAATCACGATACCCACAGGCTGAACAGGTGAAAAACCGCTTTTTTCGCTCAGATAAGGCGATTCATAAGCGGCCTGTGCATTGCCTCCCGGAAGCGTAGCACCGCTCTTGCGGCGAGGCAGAACTTGTCGGTTTATCTGTGATATTCCCGCCTAAAATTCAACATTCATACAATGTTCATAAAATAATCACTTTATTTTCGTTTTGTGATCGTTCTCAACCTTGATTGCAACGAGAGAAACGAATAAGGTCTCTACGTGCAGGGGAATACGAAAATTCTTAGGCGCTATGAAATCTGTCCCTGCAGATAACCATTCATCGAGATAAACGGAGTACACAGCGTTAACAGTATGGCATGTTCAAAAGTACGTCGTATTAAAGGAGGGAATGAATGTTAACTCGAGATTTTCTGCGAAATGCAGATTGCAAAACAGCATTCGGCAGCATCGATGAATCGATGTTATTAACCTCCGAACAACGCGCCGCCTCACTCGATTGCACACTGGTGCGACGCCCTGACAACAGTCCAGTGTGGATTTTTGGTTATGGTTCGCTGATGTGGAACCCGGTTTTCGACTCGGAAGAGGCGCGGCCTGCCACACTGCGCGGTTATCACCGTGCTTTCTGTTTACGTCTGACTTCAGGGCGCGGCACCCAGGCGCAGCCTGGTCGTATGCTAGCGCTGCGTGACGGCGGGCAAACCACCGGTCTGGCTTTCCGCCTGCCGGAAGATAAGTTACACGAAGAACTGGAACTGCTGTGGAAGCGTGAAATGCTGACCGGCTGTTATCGCCCAACGTGGTGTGAACTGGATCTCGACGACGGTCGCAAGGTCACCGCGCTGGTGTTCATTATGGATCCTTCACATCCACAATACGAAGCTGATACCAATTACCAGATTATCGCGCCCCTGATCGCGCAGGCGAGCGGGCCGCTTGGCACCAACGCGCAGTATCTGTTTGCCCTCGAAAAAGAGCTGGAAAGTTACGGTATGCGCGATGACTGTATGAGCGAGCTGGTCAGGCAGGTGCGGATGTTGCTTTCTGTTTCTCCCGGTCTCGATGTCCCCGGTCTGAGCTAAATAATTATCTTCTCGATTGTCTGGCTGCGATGTTCGTCTGCGCAGCCAGTCTTATCGCCTGGCATATTTATTCCCCTGAATTCAGACTCTTAACCGACTGCATTTTCCAAAGATTGTTAGCCTCCGATGTATACCCCTATTAACATCCTGTTTACCTTGCTTTTATTGCCCTAAAGGCAGTTGCAATTAGTTTTCCGATCAGCATAATTCAAATCGTTTTGATAATTATTACTATTAGCATTTGAACTTTTTTCAGGGAACTACTATGCACACTAAAAGTGGAGATTTTCACTCATTTGTTTCACCGCACCCGCCTGTTTTTAAACGGCGGATGTTGCCGGCAGTCATTTCTGCCGCATTGGGAATGTTGGCGCTGCCCGCGTTTGCGGCCTCACCAACTGCCCAGACCTCCCCGGCAAAAGACGGCGATACCATTACCGTCAGCGCAGAGCCGCAAACCTTCACTCCCGGCGGCAATGACACGGTGCCTGCGTATCTGGATGGACAAATCGCCAACGGCGGACGTCTTGGGATCCTGGGTGAACAGGACGCGATGAATGTTCCGTTTAACGTGGTCAGCTTCACCGAAAAACTGATGCAGGATCAGCAAACCCGCACGCTGGGTGATGTGCTGAACAACGATGCTGCCGTGCAAACCGGTTATGGCTATGGCAACTATTCTGAGACGTTTGTTATTCGTGGTTTTGAATTGTCGGGCGACGATATCTCTTACGGCGGATTGTACGGCGTGCTGCCGCGTCAGCTGTTGCCAACAGAATTCGCCGAACGCGTCGAGTTGCTTAAAGGTTCCAGCGCCTTCCTCAACGGCGTACCGCCGGGAGGAACCGGCGTGGGCGGTAACGTCAATATTGAACCAAAACGCGCTACTGATGCGGATATTAACCGTGTGTCGGTGGATTACACCTCGGCTTCACAGGTGGGTGGCGCTGTAGACGTTGGCCGTCGCTTTGGCGATAACAATCAGTGGGGCGTGCGCGTTAATGCGGTTCATCGCGAAGGGGAAAGCGCCATTGATGATGAAAAACGTCGTCTGACGCTGGGCTCTGTCGGGCTGGATTATCGCGGCGACCGCTTCCGTTCATCCCTTGACTTTGGCATGAGCAAAACCAGTGTTCACGGTGGGCGTCCGGTGGTGTATCTGGGTAAAGCGACAAAGATCCCTGATGCCCCGTCGGCGACCGGCAATTACGGTCAGCAATACGCCTCGACCGATATGGAAAACGAATTTGGCATGCTGAAAGGTGAGTATGACGTGGCCGATAACTGGACCGTTTACGCTGCCGCCGGCGCCAACCACACGCATGAATTCGGCAAATACAGTTCGCCGACGTTGCAGGATAACGACGGCAACGCCACGATGAGTCGCATGACGGTGCCATACTTCGCCGACAGTTTCTCCTCGCAGGCGGGCGTTCGTGGCAAATTTGATACCGGTGCGGTCAGTCACAACGTGAATCTCGGTATGTCCTCGCTGTATCGCAAATATAAAACCGCATACACCATGACCGCGGCGTCGATCAAAACCAATATTTACGATCCGGTGGATTACAGTGAGCCGCTGACGAATCTCTATAGCGGGGGTGACATGAGCGATCCGCTGGTGCGCAACCGCACCCGTTCCTACGGCGTGTCGCTGTCTGACACGATGTCGGTACTCGATGACCGTCTGCAATTTATCGCCGGTCTGCGCCGTCAGAACGTTGAAGTGAAAAACTATAACTATGACGGTTCCGAAAATACCTCGTTCGATCAAATGAAAGTCACCCCGGCGTTCGGTCTGGTGGTCAAGCCGTGGGAACATTACTCCTTCTACGCCAACCACATTGAAGCGTTGCAGGCCGGAGAAACCTCCGGGACGACTTATAATGGCCGTATTGTAACCAACGGCGGGCAGGTGTCCGGCATCGAAACCTCGAAGCAAAACGAAGTGGGCGTTAAAGCCGATTTTGGCCGCGTGGCAGGTTCGCTGGCGCTGTATGAAATCAAAAAGCCGGTTGGTATGTACCGCGCGACCGGCGAGGGTTACACCTACGGCAACTACGGAGAAGTGCGTAACCGTGGCGTCGAACTGAACGTGTTCGGGGAGCCGATACTGGGCGTTCGCCTCAACAGTAGCGTGACGTGGATGGATCCGGAGATGACCAAAACGCAGAGCGGCACCTATGATGGTAATGATGCCGTGGGCGTTCCGCGTTATCAGTGGGTGATCGGTGGGGAATGGGATATTCCGGGCGGCAGCGGTGTGACAGCAACGGGTAAAGTGATCCGTTCCGGTTCGCAGTTCGCTGACGAAGCTAACAAACTGAAAGTGGATGGCTGGACGCGTCTGGATCTCGGCGTACGTTACGCGATGCCAGTCGGACAAAGCACACTGACCTGGCGCGCCAATCTGGAAAACGTCACTAACGAGAAATATTGGGCATCAGCAACCGGCGGTTATCTGACGCAGGGTGATCCGCGTGAGTTCAAGCTTTCCGCGACCTATGACTTCTGATCCAGCGACCTCCCCCTTAGCAGGGGGAGGAGTACCAATTTGTACAGTAACAATTCCCCGCCAGCCCGCATTCCGACGCTTTAATAACCAATCAGATAACGTTATGCAAAATTCGCATAACGATAGTATTTATCAGACTTTCTGGCAGGTTGAAGAAACTTTACACTCTATAAAATATTAGCAATTTCGCTACTTTGGAGAGTCTGTCTTGATGAAAGCTTTATTACCGTCCGTCCTGTTTACGGCTATTGCGGCTACTTTCTCTGTTCAGGCTGCCACACCGCCGGACACGCTGGTTATCGCACAGTCTATTGATGATACGTCCAGTTTCGACCCGGCTCAGGGTTTTGAGCTGACGACGGTTCAGGCTTTCAACAATCTTTATCAGCGTCTGGTGCAGTCTGACGCGAATAATCCGATCGACTTGAAACCAACGCTGGCGACCTCGTGGGAAGCAGCGAAAGATAACCGCAGCCTGACTTTTACGCTCTCACCGAAAGCGACCTTCGCCAGCGGTAACCCGCTGACTGCCGATGACGTGATCTTCTCATTATCCCGCGTAGTGAAATTGAACCTCGAGCCGTCCTTTATCCTGACTCAGCTGGGCTGGAGCGACAAAAACGTTGATACTTTCCTGACCAAAATTGATGACCAGCACGTCAAAATTAGCTGGACTGCAGACGTCAGCCCATCGTTCGTGCTGAGCCTGCTGTCAGCGCCGGTTTCTTCCATCGTCGACAGCAAACTGGTGAAGGCTAATGCCGCAGGCGATGATCTCGGCCACCAGTGGCTGAGCAACCATTCCGCCGGTTCCGGCCCGTATCAGATCCGCAACTACATTCCGCATGAAGTGGTGATTCTGGCCGCTAATCCGACATCGCCGGAAGGCGCGCCAAAGTTGAAAACCATTCTGATTAAAAACGTGCCCGATCCGGCTGCCCGCCGTCTGCTGATCGAGCAGGGTGATGCTGATATGGCGCGTAACCTCGGTTCTGATCAGATGGCCGCGCTCGAAGGCAAGAAAGGCGTGAAACCACTGGCGATCCCTTATGCGTCGCTGTATTTCATGCAGTTCAACGCCAAAGCCTCTCCGGCGCTGGGTAATCCTGCCTTCTGGGAAGCCGCGCGTTATCTGTTCGACTACAACCACATTGCGCATGACCTGATGAAAAATCAGTTCCAGGTGCATCAGTCATTCCTGCCGGAAGGTTACCTCGGCGCCCTCAATGACACGCCTTACACCTATGATCCGGCGAAAGCTAAAGCAATTCTGGCCAAGGCCGGTCTGACAAACGTCAGCTTCACGCTCTCGACTTCCAACCAGCCGCCGTATCTGGACATCGCGCAGGCATTGCAGGCCAGCTTCGCGCAGGGCGGCGTGACCGTGAAACTGGATCCGGGTTTAAGCCAGCAGATTTCCACCAAAATTAAATCCCACGACTACGATGCGTACATGTCCTCATGGGGACCGGATTACTTTGACCCGAACACTAACGCCTCGGCGTTTGCATTCAACCCGGAAGATGGCAGCAAAACGCTGGCATGGCGCGCCAACTGGTCGATTCCCGCTCTCAACAAGCTGACGCTGGCTGCAATTGCGGAACCTGATCAGGCCAAACGCGTGGCGGATTATCGTCAGTTGCAGCTGGAAGTGCAGAAGAATTCACCGTTCGTTATCGGTCTGCAGGCCAAGAGCCTGATCGCCGTGCGCGACAACGTTAAAGGGTACGTGCAGGGCATCAACCCTGACATGGTCTTCTACAGCAAGGTCACCAAGTAATGACAGACAGTTCAACACCCGCCGGATTTGTCCGGCAGGGTTGGCGCTGGTCAGGTCGTTTGCTGACCGGCGTGATTTCGCTGGCGCTGACATTACTCGGCCTGCTGGCGTTTACCTTTACGCTTTCGCATCTGGCACCGATTGACCCGACATTGCAGGTGGCCGGTGACCACGCCAGCGAGGCCACTTACGTGCAGGTCCGCCGCGATTTGGGGCTGGACCAGTCTGTTCCGGTGCAGTTCATCCGTTATCTCGATCATCTCGCGCACGGCGATATGGGGATTTCCCGTATTACCGCGCAGCCGGTGGCCAGCGATTTATTGCGCACTTTCCCGGCGACGGTGGAACTGGCAACCTGTGCGATTTTACTCGGCGGGACGCTGGGCATTCTGCTGGCGTTGCTGGCCGTGTGGAAACCGGGAAGCTGGCTGGATAACATCGCGCGACTGGTTTCCCTGCTGGGCTATTCTGTACCGATCTTCTGGCTGAGCCTGCTTGGTCTGTTGCTGTTTTACGCCGTTCTGCACTGGGCTGGCGGGCCGGGGCGTCTCGACGATTTGTACATGTACACCATGACGCCGCGCACCGGATTTGTGCTAATCGATACCTGGCTTTCCGGTGACCGCGAGATGTTCTACAACGCCATCAGCCATTTGTGGCTGCCGGTAACGGTGCTGGCGATGCTGTCGATGGCGGGGATCACGCGCCTGCTGCGTGCCTCTATGCTCGGTGAAATGAATAAAGAGTACGTGATTCTGGCGCGTTCGAAAGGTGCGGGCAGGGTGCGCGTACTGCTGTGCCACGTCTTCCCGAACGTGCTCGGAACGCTCATCACCGTGCTGACGCTTTCTTATGCCAGCCTGCTTGAAGGAGCGGTACTGACCGAAACCGTGTTTGCCTGGCCGGGCGTCGGACGTTACCTGACGACCGCCTTGTTCGCCGCAGATACCCCGGCAATTCTTGGCGCTACGCTGCTGATCGGCACCTGTTTTGTGCTGCTGAACGCGCTGGCTGACGCCCTTACTTATTTGCTCGATCCGCGAACCCGCTAGTGGCCTGCATATGACTCAAATGATCCCTGAACAAACCACGCAGGTTGAAGCCGAAACCGAGACCCGCGTCTGGAAGCCTGCGCGGCGCATCACTGCTCTTTCCATCGGCACGGTGCTGGTGGCGATTCTGGTGCTGACCGCGTTACTGGCACCCTGGCTGGCGCCCTTTGACCCGAATATTCAGCACATCGAAATGCGTCTGCTGCCGCCTTCGCATGCCCACTGGCTGGGTACCGACGGCTTTGGACGCGACCTGTTTTCCCGTGTGGTCTACGGCGCACGCCCGACGCTGCTGCTGGTGTCGCTGATTTTAATCCTGACTATTCCGGTCGGCATGCTGATCGGCATCAGCGCCGGGTATATCGGCGGCTGGTACGAACGTATTGTGATGCGCCTGACGGACATCGTGATGTCATTGCCAAGTCTGGTGATGGCGCTGGCGTTAGTCGCTATTCTTGGCCCTGGCCTGATGAACGGCGCACTGGCGCTGGCTTTCACCAGCTGGCCGCCGTTTGCACGTCAGGCGCGGGCGGAAACGCTGGCGCTGCGCCGCAGTGACTATCTGGCTGCGGCGCGGATGCAGGGCATCGGCGGTTTTCGTCTGATGTTCGGCCACATTCTGCCGCTGTGTCTGCCAAGCGCCGTGGTGCGTGCGGCACTTAGTCTGGGCGGCATCATTCTGGCGTCTGCCGGTCTGGGCTTCCTCGGCATGGGTATTCAGCCACCGACCGCCGAATGGGGCTCGATGGTTGCCGAAGGGAGTAAAGTGATTTTCGACCAGTGGTGGGTCGCCGCTGCACCGGGCGGGGCGATTCTGTTCGCCAGCCTGGCTTTCAACCTGCTGGGCGATGGCCTGCGTGACAAAATGGATCCACGACATGGCAACTGATACGCAATCTCTGCATCAACGGCAGAACCATCAAAAAACGTTGCACAGCGACCGGTTGATTGCCAAAGATCTGACCATCTATCTGCCGGGCGAGCGCCCGCTGGAGCTGGTGAAGTCGTTGTCACTCAACGTCGGTCAGGAACGCGTGGCGCTGGTGGGCGAATCTGGTTCGGGTAAATCTTTGACCGCCCGCGCCCTGATGGGGCTTCTGCCGCACCCGTGCCAGATGCGCGCGACGCAACTGACGCTGGGCGATAATGATCTGACGACCCTGAAAGAGCGAGAGTGGAGCCGTCTGCGCGGTAACCGTGTGTCAATGGTAATGCAGGATCCGAAACACGCGCTGAATCCGACGCAGAAAATCGGCAAGCAGGTGGAAGAACCGCTACGCCTGCACACGCGCCTCGGTCGCAAAGAGCGTCAGGAAAAAGTGAACGACATGCTTAATGCCGTCGGTCTGCCGAATCCGGCATTTTTGCAACAGCAATATCCGCATCAGCTGTCTGGCGGGATGGGGCAGCGCGTGATGCTGGCGATTGCGTTGATTAACGATCCTCAGTGGCTGATAGCCGATGAACCGACCTCTGCGCTGGATTTTGACATGCGAGAGCAGGTGCTCGGCTTGATCGAACGTCTGGTGGAGCAACGCAATATGGGGCTGATTCTGATCAGCCACGATTTACAGCAGGTGGCGCATTACTGCGAGCGCGTACTGGTGATGTACAAAGGCGAACTGCTGGATGAACTTCCGGCAGATCAACTGGCGCACGCCACACATCCCTATACCCATACGCTGTGGTCGTGCCGCCCGAGTAAATTCACTCACGGCGAACGCCTGCCGGTGTTGGATCGTGAGCTTCTGGCTTCACTGAAAAAGGAGTCTCGCCATGAGTGAAGCTATCGCGCAACTGCATCAGCTCAGTGTGTCACACCGGATGGGGCACGAAGTCCGCACCGTGGTACATAACGTCAATTTGACCATCAATAAGGGCGAATGCTTTGGTTTGGTTGGTCCGTCTGGCTGTGGAAAGTCCTCTCTGCTGTGGGTGCTGGCCGGCCTTAACGGGCAGTGGGACGGCAGCCTGAAATTGCTTGGCAACGATGTCAAACCCGGCAAACCGTTCACCGGCAGTCTGCGTCGTGACGTGCAGATGGTGTTTCAGGATCCGTATGCGTCACTGCACCCGAAACACAAGCTGCGGCGCACGCTGGCGGAGCCGCTGAAAATCATCAAAGAGCAGGATATCGAACAGAAAATTGCCGAAGGTTTCCGGCAGGTTGGGCTGGACCCGGCGCTGATGAATCGTTATCCGCATCAGCTTTCCGGCGGGCAGCGTCAGCGCGTGGCGATCGTCCGTGCATTACTGCTAAAGCCAAAACTGTTGCTGCTCGATGAGCCAACCTCTGCGCTGGATATGTCAGTACAGGCGGAAATTCTTAATCTGCTTAATGACCTGAAAGCGGGTGGCGACCTGACCATGCTGCTGGTGAGCCATGATGCGGATGTGATTGATCACATGTGTGACAGGGCGGTGCACATGGCGAAGGGGCATGTGTTGAGCTGAACCGCTCAGTTTTCGCCTCCCCCAGCCAGAGGGGAGGTGCTATCGCGCTATCTTCCCCTTTTTGACGATAAATCCTGCCCTTTATTCCTTAATCTATTTTATTAAAATACAAAGCTTTATTTCATTGTTCTGGCCTTGCCGTTGCACCTCTACACTCGAAAAAACTGTCTTTTCACCTGTGGAGATCGACCTCAATGAAAGTACGTGTTCCTTCCCTGTTATTTCTGCTCATGATGGCTGTCACCCGCGTGGATGCGGCAACACCGGCGGATACGCTGGTAGTGGCCGGTTCGCTTGAAGGTATCATCAGCCTGGATCCGGCGGAAAGTTTTGAAACCGTCAGTTCCGGTAATTTGGTAAACCTTTATCAGCAACTGGTGCAATCTAACCGTCAGCATCCTGACCAGCTCGATCCTGACGCTGCCGCCAGCTGGCAGCCGGGGCCGGACGGGCACAGCCTGATCTTCACCTTAAAAAGCGGACAGAAATTTGCCAGCGGCAATCCGGTTACCGCCGACGATGTGATTTATTCGTTTACCCGCGTGGTGAAACTCAATAAAAGCCCGTCGTTTATTCTCGGTGAACTGGGCTGGACGCCTGAAAACGTTGACGGCAATTTGAAAAAACTGAGCGAGGATAAAGTGCAGCTGAACTGGCCTGCTGATATCGGCAGCGGTCTGGTACTGAGCATTTTATCCGCGCCGGTGGCAGGGATTGTCGACAGTAAATTGCTGAAAGAGCACGTCGAGCAGGATGATTTCGGCAACAGCTGGCTGCGTTCCCGTTCAGCGGGCAGTGGCGCGTTTGAGGTGCGTAACTATGTGCCGCATGAAGCGCTGATTTTCAAACGTAATCCGAACGCCAAACCGCTGGCTAAGCTGGAGAACGTACTGTTTAAGAACGTCGGTGATCCCTCCACCCGTCGTCTGCTGGTACTTAACGGCGATGCGGATGTGGCTTACGATTTAGGTGCCGACCAGTTCAGCTCCTTGCAAAAAGAGAAGGGCGTGCATGTAGCACAGTTCCCGGCGGCCAAAGTGTTCTATCTGGCGTTTAACGTCGGCGATACCACGCAGCCCGCGCTGGCGAACCCTGCACTCTGGGAAGCGGCACGCTGGCTGGTGGATTATCAGGGGATTTCGACTGAACTGCTGAAAGGTCAGTATGGTATTCATCAGACGTTTCTGCCTGACGGTCTGGCCGGGGCAATTGACGATCAGCCATTTAAATATGACGTGAACAAAGCGAAGGAAATCCTCAGTAAAGGCGGTATCGCGCCAGGGACAAAGATCGATTTAATTGTTATCAATCAGCCTCCGTACTCCGATATAGCGCAAGCGCTACAGGCCAGCTTTGCTAAAGCGGATATTAACTTAGTCGTGCATCCGCTGGTGGAAAGCGACGTGCTGACGCGTATGCGCGCGCATAAATTCCAGTCGATCTTCACTTACTGGGGGGCCGATTACCTCGATCCGAACACCAACGCCAGCACCTTCGCGTACAACGTGCCAAACGGCCCGAAAACGCTGGCACAACGGATCCAGTGGGTAATCCCGGAGATCAGCAAACAAACGCGTGCGGCAGCTGCTGAGTCCGATCCCACCAAACGTAAAGCACTTTATGCGGACTTACAGCGCGAGTTGCAACGCAGTTCACCGTTTGTGGTGGCGCTTCAGAGTAAATTGCTGGTGGCGATTCGGGATAACGTGAAGGGCGCAAGCCAGAATGTGGCGGGTAGCCAGCTGTATCTCGATTCGATTACCAAAGAGTAATTTTGACAGTAATGCACGCATCACCCACGTGGCACTCTTTATCAACGATGCATTTTTCTCCCCGCTGCACTCTGGCAGGGATATTGTTGAGAAAATGTCGATAAAGAGTGCAACAAGCAAAACTGTGATATTGCAGCTTGTAGCCAAGACATTGAAAAAGTGAGGATTTAAAAATCCGCAGTGAGTTGGCATATAAGCTGCATTATTTATTCCACAGGGTTTCATCCCACGGAAGGCTGATCAAAGTTATCAAAAAGGCGTCCGTTAGCGTTCAGGAAAACTGAGCGCTAACTGGACGCTTTTTTTTGTGCCTGCGGGCAGGCCTGGGAACTTCCGCTAGAATCACACCACACCTTTGAAAGGAACGTTTTGGATGCGGACATTGTGGCAAAAAGGGGGCGGGCTGTGCTTCACGCTGGGCGGCGCGCAGTATTTGCTGGCGGAAAAAATCAGCGCGCTGGCGTGGCATGCGCCTGATTACTCTTATCGACAGAACTACATCAGCGATTTAGGTATTGCATCGTGCGGGATGACCGCCGATGGCCGTGATATTTGTTCACCGCTGCATACTCTGATGAACAGTGGGTTTGCGATTGAAGGCATTCTGTTTTTTAGCGCCTGCTGGCTGTTGCGTCGTATTTTTCACGAGCCGGGGCGCTCGCTGTTTCTACTGTTCGGCCTGCTGCACGGGATGGGCGGCGTGATGATCGCGCTGTTCCACAGCGGTGGGGGCACTGACGGGGTGACGTTGCATCAAACCGGTGCGGTAATGGCGATAGGGGGCGGGAACCTGTGCCTGTTGTCGGCGGCATGGGTGAAGCGTAACAGCGATGGGTGGCGTGTATTTTCGCGGCTTAGCCTGCTGCTGGGGGGCGTCGGGCTGGTCAGCATGTTCACAATATCGCTGAACGTTTTGCCGGTGGGTATCATTGAACGGATGTCGGTTTACACCATTACCTGCTGGCAGATTGTGGTGGGTATCTGGCTGTTTCTGAAAAATCAGGAATAAAAAAGCGCCCGCAGGCGCTTAGTGATAAAAATTTGTGAATCAGCGGCCGAAAAGATCGCGGCGTTTCGGTTTTACGAACTGAGCCAGCAGCACCAGCACACCGATCACCATGAAGACGCTGAACACCACGACCAGCCACTGCGGCATGCCGAGCGACAGGAATTCCCACTGTTTCTCTGCACAGTCACCGCTGGCAACGAACATGCCAGGGAACCATTTGTCCAGAGGCAGCCAGGTCGGGAAGCGTGCGGCGAAATCACAGGTCGCAAACGGAGAGGGGTGCAGCTGGATCATGGTGTGTTCCCATGACAGGCGGATCCCTTCGTAAGCGCTGTACAGCCAGATTAAAATACCGGCATAACGTAACCAGGTCGCTGGCGCGATAGCCCCCACCAGCCCTGCACCTAAAATACCCAGCAAAGCACAACGCTCATAAATACACATGACACACGGCTTAAGTAACATCACGTGTTGGAAATACAACGCAACCAGCTCGAGGATAAGCGCGGTCAGTGCCATCAGAAGCCAGGCACCGCGTCCCTGTGAGCAACGGTTAAGATATTGCAACATAGTCATTTTTTCCCTGCAGTTAGCTACTGAGACGCAGTGTAAACCAATTACCTCACGCTGCCAGCCTGTACAAATAAAAATTAGGTAAATAATTGCGTTAATACGGACTATTCCACTTTAATTTCGGTAATTTCTAAGAAGACCATCGTTTCAGAAATTACCGGCGTTTCACCTTTTACATCAGCTGAGTGCAATCCAGCCCATATCGGTGTACCACTGCGTCATCTCCGGCAGCAGGAACTGTACACACAGCAGGCCGACCAGCGTCATCACCACCGTATAGGGCAGCGCCATCCATACCATCCGTCCATAGGACAAACGGATCAGCGGCGCAAGCGCAGAGGTCAGCAAGAACAGAAAGGCTGCCTGCCCGTTGGGTGTCGCCACGGATGGCAAATTTGTGCCGGTGTTGATTGCCACCGCCAGCAATTCAAACTGTTTGAGACTGATAGCACCGCTTTCCAGTGCGGCTTTGGCTTCGTTGATATACACCGTGCCGACGAAGACATTGTCTGAGACTGACGAGAGCAGGCCGTTGAACAAGTAGAACAAAGACAGCTGATGCGAGGGCGCGGACTGCAACACAAAGTGAATGATCGGGCTGAACAGGTGCTGTTCAATGATCACCGCAACCACGGCGAAGAAGACGGTCAGCAGGGCGGTAAACGGCAGAGATTCCTGAAAGGCTTTGCCGATGGCGTGCTCATCGGTCACGCCGCAGAACGCGGTGGCAAAGATGATCACTGACAGACCAATCAGGCCCACTTCTGCGAGATGGAACGCCAGCGCCACAATCAGCCAGACGCCAATCAGCGCCTGAACACCCAGTTTGATTCGCTCCTGTCGCGTGCTGTTTTCACTGTTTTTCTGATCGAACTTCTTCAGTACCTCAAAGACTGGCTGCGGCAACTGTGCACCATAACCAAACCAGCGGAAACGCTCGACCAGCGCACAGACGATAAAGCCGCAGATAAACACCGGCACGCTGACCGGCGACATGCGGATCAGGAAATCGGCGAACTGCCAGCCCGCGCTTTTGGCAATGATCAGATTTTGTGGTTCGCCGACCATGGTCATCACGCCGCCCAGCGCCGTGCCGACGCCTGCGTGCATCATCAGGCTGCGCAGAAAGGCGCGGAACTGCTCGAGGATCGCCTGATGCTGCTGATTACCGGTAAAGGAGCTGTCATCGTTGATGTCTGTACTTTCACTTTGATTGGAGGCGACCTTGTGGTAGATAGAATAGAAACCAACGGAAACGCTGATCACCACGGCGATCACCGTCAGGGCATCGAGAAAGGCGGACAAAAACGCAGCCGCGAAACAAAACGCCAGCGAGAGGGCGATTTTATTGCGCAAATTCAGCAGCAGTTTGGTGAAGACGTACAGCAGGAGTTGCTTCATGAAGTAGATGCCAGCGACCATGAAAATCAGGAGCAGGATCACTTCCAGATTGGCGGAAATCTCTTCACGGATACGTTCCGCGCTGGTCATGCCTATCATCACGGCTTCGATGGCCAGCAAACCTCCCGGCTGTAGCGGGTAGCATTTCAGCGCCATACCCAACGTGAAAATGAATTCCACCACCAGCATCCAGCCTGCCAGAAAGGGGCTGACCAGAAAATATACCAGCGGATTGATGACCAGAAACGCCAGAATGGTTATTTTGTACCAGTTGGGCGATTGCCCCAGAAAGTTTTTTACAAATGCGCGCGTAAACGTAGTTTCCATATTCCCCAAAGACTCCTGTTATTATTACTTATCTTTCAAATGGATAAACGTGTGACGTTATTCTCATTATTGCGGCGACCGGATAAATGACCGCAATAAGTTGTTCAAAAATTTAAAATTTTGCCAACCCCTGCACAGTTTCGACATTGGTTCCGCCTGGGCGCTATAACCCGCGATTTTCATCTGGTATGATGAGCGTAACTTTATCCCCAATAAATGCCCCAAACGGAACGACAAACACATGGTTATTAAGGCACAAAGTCCTGCCGGTTTTGCCGAAGAGTATATCATCGAAAGTATCTGGAACAGTCGGTTCCCGCCCGGTTCAATTTTACCGGCTGAAAGAGAACTTTCAGAACTCATTGGGGTAACCCGTACTACGTTACGTGAAGTTTTACAGCGCCTTTCCCGCGACGGCTGGCTAACCATTCAGCACGGGAAGCCGACGAAAGTGAACAACTTCTGGGAAACCTCCGGCCTGAATATTTTGGAAACGCTGGCGCGTCTCGACCACGACAGCGTTCCGCAACTGATCGACAATCTGCTGTCAGTTCGTACTAATATTGCGACAATTTTTATCCGTAAAGCGATGCGCACTAATCCGGACGAAACGCAGAAAGTACTCGCGACGGCCACCGAGGTGGAAGATAACGCAGAAGCCTTTATGCTGCTTGATTACGATATTTTCCGCGGTCTGGCGTTTGCCTCCGGTAACCCGATTTATGGGCTGATCATCAACGGTCTGCGCGGTTTATATCAGCGCGTCGGGCGTTATTACTTCTCCAATCCGGAGGCTCGTAAACTGGCGATTGCGTTCTACAAAAAATTGTCAGACATTTGCCACGAGAAAAGTTACGAGCAGATTGTTGATTGTGTTCGCAATTATGGCCGTCAGAGCGGCGAGATCTGGCACAGCATGCAGGGCACTATGCCAGGCGATCTGACCGAACAGAAGAAATAAACCGGGATTGCGGAAAGAAGAAAAGGGCGCCGAGCGCCCTTTTTTAATGCCTGAAATCAACCTGAATCACAATGGCGCAGGACGCGGCGGGCAGCGTTCCAGCAGTTCGACACTGCCGTCTTCGTTGAGTTGCTCGATAAACACATCGAAGCCCCACAAACGGTGCACGTGCTTCATCACTTCCCGGCGGCTTTTATCCAGCGGCGCGCGATCCTGCGGGATGTAGCGCAGCGTCAGTGAACGGTCGCCCCGTAAATCTACGTTCCACACCTGAATGTTTGGTTCGTGATTGCTCAGATTGTACTGCGCAGAAAGTTCCTGACGAATCGCCCGGTAGCCTTCTTCATTGTGGATAGCCGCGATTTCCAGGTAGTTATTATGGTCGTCATCGAGCACGGTAAACAGGCGGAAATCGCGCATCACCTTCGGCGACAAGAACTGGCTGATAAAACTTTCATCTTTGAAATCACGCATCGCGAAATGCAGCGTGGTCAGCCAGTCGGAACCGGCGATATCAGGGAACCAGTAGTAATCTTCCTCCGTCGGCTCCTGGCAGATACGTTTGATGTCCTGGAACATCGCAAAACCCAGCGCATACGGGTTAATCCCGCTGTAATACGGGCTGTTGTACGGCGGCTGGAACACCACGTTAGTGTGGCTGTGCAGAAATTCCAGAATAAAGCGGTCGGACACTTTTCCTTCGTCATACAGATGATTGAGGATGGTGTAATGCCAGAACGTGGCCCAGCCTTCGTTCATCACCTGCGTCTGTTTTTGCGGATAGAAATACTGGCTTATCTTACGCACGATGCGCAAAATCTCGCGCTGCCAGGGTTCGAGCAACGGCGCATTCTTCTCCATGAAGTACAGCAGGTTTTCCTGCGGCTCGGAAGGGAAGCGTCGAGCCTGTTCTGGCGCATCGATAGCATCTTTTCGCGGAAGGGTTTTCCACAGCGTGTTCACCTGACTTTGCAGATATTCTTCACGGCTTTTTTGCCGCGCCAGTTCTTCCTGTAAAGAGATTTTCTGCGGACGTTTATAGCGATCAACGCCGTAATTCATCAGCGCATGGCAGGAATCTAACAACCGCTCCACTTCCTCGGTACCGTAACGCTCTTCGCATTCGCTAATATAGCGTTTGGCGAACAGCAAGTAATCGACTATCGAGCTGGCGTCGGTCCAGCTTTTAAACAGATAGTTATTTTTGAAGAAAGAGTTGTGTCCGTAGCACGCATGGGCCATGACCAGCGCCTGCATCGTGATGGTGTTTTCTTCCATCAGATAGGCGATACACGGGTTGGAGTTGATGACGATTTCATACGCCAGGCCTTGCTGGCCGTGCTTATACAACTGTTCGGTTTCAATAAATTTCTTGCCGAAAGACCAGTGGGTGTAGTTGATGGGCATACCGATACTGGAGTAGGCATCCATCATCTGTTCTGAAGTGATGATTTCGATTTGATGAGGATAAGTGTCCAGCCGGTATGACTTCGCCACCCGGTCGATCTCTGTGAGATAGGTTTGCAACAAATCAAACGTCCAGTCCGGTCCATCGCTAAGACGTTTGTCCTCAGTATTTTTCTTTTGGGTCACTGTCGTCATAAGCCGCACCCTCATTCAGTTATGGACGCTACAGAGTGTTTGATTCACAACCTTTTCTTAATATTTCGCACGTCCAATAGTAATCGTAGCTCAATCTGATTTTGCTGCCTGATAAAGACCAGAAATCCGTTCCTGTTTCAATCTATATCCTCACGTCTGCACGCTGTCAATTGCCCCGTGGCAGGAACAAAAAAGCCCTGCAAGGCAGGGCCGGATGCTTTATTAAAAGAGCAGGGAATTCAGCTGCGGATAAACGCCAGCAGATCTTTGTTAATTTCGTCTTTATGTGTGCTGCACAGACCATGCGATG
This sequence comes from Enterobacteriaceae bacterium Kacie_13, assembly GCA_013457415.1. Classification (NCBI taxonomy): domain Bacteria; kingdom Pseudomonadati; phylum Pseudomonadota; class Gammaproteobacteria; order Enterobacterales; family Enterobacteriaceae; species Enterobacteriaceae bacterium Kacie_13. The sequence continues at coordinate 2,492,831 of CP045665.1, read as the reverse complement.
CGCCCGGATAGACTTTCTCAATGCCTTGTGGCAACAGTTTTAGCGCCGCTTTACTGGAAGACACCGGCGGTACAATCTGATCGTCATCGCCGTAGATTACCAGCGTCGGGAGGGTCATCTTCTTAAGATCTTCACGCTGGTCTGTTTCAGAAAAGGCCTTCACGCAGTCATACAATGATTTGATCGACCCCTGCATGCCTTGCAGCCAGAAACTCTCTTTCAGACCCTCGGACACTTTCGCTCCCGGTCGGTTGAAACCGTAGAACGCTTCCGGCAGATCGCGGAAAAACTGTGAACGGTCGTTCTTCACGCCGTCGCGAATGCCGTCAAAGACCGAGAGCGGCAGGCCGTCCGGATTGAAGTCGGTTTTGATCATAATAGGCGGGACCGCGCCAATCAGCACTGCTTTGGCGACGCGCGAGGTGCCGTGGCGGCCAATGTAACGGGCGACTTCGCCGCCGCCGGTAGAGTGTCCCACGTGGACCGCGTCCTGCAAATCAAGATGGGCAGTCAGTTCGGCCAGATCATCAGCATACTGATCCATGTTATTGCCGTCCCACGACTGCGAGGAGCGACCGTGCCCGCGGCGGTCAGCGGCGATCACGCGATAACCGTTATTGGCCAGAAACAGCATCTGGTCTTCGAAGGCGTCCGACGTCAGGGGCCAGCCATGGCTGAATACCACCGGCTGCCCACTTCCCCAGTCTTTGTAAAAAAGCTGCGTACCATCTTTAAGTTTCAGAAAGTTTGAATTATTCACACATCGTCCTCTTAGGGTGGAAAGGAAAGCGTTGAAACGGTAACCGGTAAAAGTGTAGGTGAATTTTTGAGTCATTGAGGTAAATGTGATGCAGGTAGCATTTCCAGCGGGTTTATAAACGGCCAAAGGCAGGATCCGCGTTATCTCTTGGGGATATGAGGGAATATCACCGTTGCTTATGTTTGTAGTTATTTATTCTACATAAATGGTCATATAAAAGAATAAATGGCCGTTAAAAATCTCACTCCGTCGGTCATAAATCCTGATGACATCAACGCTGTCATTGCTGTCAAAAAACCATAAATTTCTCTGTGCGTAGTGATAATGTTGCGCGATATCGTTATTTATTTGTCCCTATTGAAAAAAAACCGACAATGAACGATAAATAATTGTGAAACAACTCACGGTTATGAACGCCTGTGTTGGCGATTTTTGGCAGTCAGGTTAATTTCCTGTCATCAGAATATTATGCTTTGTTTGGGCGTGGAGTGGAGTCGATATGCGCGTAGTGATTTTAGGCAGTGGTGTGGTCGGTGTCGCCAGTGCATGGTATCTGGCCAAAGCGGGTCATCAGGTGACGGTTATCGACCGTCAGTCGGGTCCGGCTGAAGAAACCAGCGCGGGCAATGCGGGGCAGATCTCACCGGGCTACGCGGCACCCTGGGCGGCTCCCGGCGTCCCGGTCAAAGCGATAAAATGGATGTTTCAGAAACACGCGCCGCTGGCCATTCGCCTCGACGGCACGCAGTTCCAGCTCAAATGGATGTGGCAGATGCTGCGCAATTGCGACATGAATCATTATCAGACCAACAAGGGCCGCATGGTACGTCTGGCGGAATACAGCCGCGACTGCATGAAAGTACTGCGTGAAGATACCGGTATTCAGTACGAAGGACGTCAGGGGGGCACGTTGCAGCTCTTTCGTACTGCACAGCAGTTTGAAAGCGCCGCGAAGGACATCGCCGTGCTGGAGGATGCCGGTGTGCCTTATCAGCTGCTGGAATCCAGCCAGCTGGCGACAGCTGAACCTGCGCTGGCGCAGGTCGCGCACAAACTAACCGGTGGCCTGCGTTTGCCGAATGACGAAACCGGTGACTGCCAGATGTTTACCCGCAAGCTGGCAGAGATGGCCCGGCAGGCGGGCGTGGTGTTTGAATTCAACCGTACCGTGGACAAGCTGCTGGTAGAAAACGGCGAAATCACCGGCGTCCAGTGTGGTGATGACGTGAAGAAAGCCGATGCCTACGTGGTGGCGTTCGGTTCGTATTCCACCGCGCTGCTGGCTGATCTGGTCTCGATTCCGGTGTATCCGCTGAAAGGTTACTCGCTGACCATTCCGATTACCGATCCGGCTTCTGCGCCAGTATCTACCGTGCTGGATGAAACTTATAAAATAGCCATTACCCGCTTTGACGATCGAATTCGCGTGGGCGGGATGGCGGAAATCGTCGGCTTTAATCTTAAGCTGGCGCAGGCACGTCGTGAAACTCTGGAAATGGTTGTAAGAGATCTTTACCCGAACGGCGGTAACGTGGAACAGGCGACATTCTGGACCGGCCTGCGCCCGATGACGCCGGACGGCACGCCGATCGTTGGCCGTACCCGTATCAAAAACCTGTTCCTCAATACCGGCCACGGAACGTTGGGCTGGACTATGGCCTGCGGCTCCGGGCAACTGCTGGCTGACATTATGTCCGGTGTCACTCCGGCGATCCCGTCCGACGATCTGTCGGTAGAGCGTTACAGCCCCGGCTTTATCGCGCAGCCGGCCGGCTCGCATAAAATGCATCCGGTGGGCTGAACCCGCTGTTAATTCCGCCTGTTCCGTCGTGGCGCAGGCGCTACTTTTTTTACTGCCGGAGCTGGTATGCCTCGCCCGATTTCTGCCACCTTATCTCTCTCTGCGTTATCTCATAATCTGGACGTCATCCGCCGTTTTGCACCAAACAGCAAGGTCTGGGCGGTGGTGAAAGCCAACGGCTACGGCCACGGTATTTCGCGTATCTGGAAAAGCTTGTCCGGGGCAGACGGTTTTGCACTGCTCGATTTTAAAGAAGCGATTTTATTGCGCGAAGCGGGCTGGGAAGGCCCCGTTCTGTTGCTGGAAGGTTTTTTTAGCGCCAGTGATTTGGCCGCGGTTGACCGCTTTCGCCTGACCACGTCGGTACACAGCGACTGGCAGATTGCCGCACTGGAAGAGGCGCAGCTCATCCAGCCGGTAAATATCTATCTGAAAGTAAACAGCGGCATGAACCGTTTGGGTTTTGCCCCTGACCGCATCAAAGAAATCTGGCAACGGCTGCGCGCGCTCAAGCAGGTGGGGGAAATCACCCTGATGAGCCATTTCGCCACCGCCGACAGCGCGGAAGGCGTGGATGCACAGATGGCGGTGATTACGCAGGCAGGAGAGGGCATCAGCGGGCCGCGCTCCCTGGCTAACTCTGCCGCGACCTTGTGGCATCCGCATACGCATAATGACTGGGTGCGACCGGGCATTATTCTTTATGGCGCATCGCCGAGCGGGCAATGGCATGACATCGCCAATACCGGCCTGCAACCGGTGATGACGCTCAGCAGTGAGCTTATAGGTATTCAGCACCTGAATCCGGGCGATCGCGTGGGCTACGGCGCACGTTATACGGCGTCGCAGTCGCAGCGCATTGGTGTGGTGGCCTGTGGTTATGCGGACGGATATCCGCGCCATGCGCCGTCCGGTACGCCGGTATGGGTAGACGGCGTGCGCACGGTAACGGTCGGGACGGTCTCAATGGACATGCTGGCGGTGGATTTAACGCCGTGCCCTCAGGCCCTGATTGGAACGCCGGTCGAGCTGTGGGGGCAAAATCTGCCAGTCGATGACGTTGCTGCCGCCTGCGGTACGCTGGGGTATGAACTGCTGAGTGCGCTCGCACCCCGTGTACCGGTAACAACAGTCTAAAACTCTTACTTCTCCAGACGGGTCAGGCGGCCCGTCGATCTTTTGCTGGCACGACGTGCCAGCATTGCCAGACACCCCCCGGCCAGCATCACCAGCGCTACGCTCAGCTTCGGCTGTAACGGCAGCGCCATCGCGATAAATCCGAACAACGCACCTCCTGCCATCTGCACCGAACCGACCAGCGCAGAGGCGACACCTGCTTCACTGGAGAACGGCTCAAGCGCATAGCTGGTCGCCGGCCCCATCAGAAAGGCCAGTCCGGCACAGGCGCTGGCGACTGGCAGCATGTACAACCAGGTCGCAGTTTGTTCCGCCGGTGGGACCAGCGTGATCCCCGCAATCAACCCGGCGCAGCCGATAAACATCAAAATGCCGCCCGTTTTTAAACACACCGGACGTCCGACCTTACGGATAATGCGGTTGGCAACAAAACTCACCGCCATGATCCAGAACCCGTTCGCGCCGAAGACGATGGAAAACTCCAGTGGCGTGAGTCCGGCGACATTCATCAGCACCGTCGGTGCCAGGGAGACGTAGGTCAGCGCCATACCCATCGCACCGGCGTTCACCAGCGCAAAAGTGATAAAGCGCGAGTCCGACAAAATACGGGCGTACTGACGAAACGGCAGACCGGTATTGGTTTGGGTATCTGCCGGGCGGGTTTCCGGCAGTTTGAAAATGACCAGCAACAGGATCGCCACGGTATAGCCGCTGAGCACCCAAAATGGCGCCCGCCAGCCGTAGTACTGAGCGATCAAGCCACCGATCAGCGGTGCCAGGGCCGGAATGATGTTCAGTGTGCCGTTAAGAAAACCGTAGGCGCGGGCGGCATCGTTGCCGCTCATGCGGTCGCGCACGCCGCTGAAAATCACTACCGACGTACAGCACACCGCCAGCCCCTGAACCACGCGTGAAAGCAGGAACATCCACGGCGCGACGGATGTCGCGGCAATAATTGCACCTGCCAGGTACACAACTATCCCGATAATGGCGATCGGGCGACGACCGAATTTATCCACCAGCGGCCCGGCCACCAGTTGCCCCAGCCCCATCACCAGAATGAATAAGGAAATCGAGGACTGAATCACCGCCTCTGAGCTGTTCAGACCGATGGCAATCGCCGGGATGGCGGGCAGATATAAATCAATACCCAGCGGGCCAAGCAATACCATGCTAAGCAACAGAAAAAGGAATTTTTGCATTGAAAACATCACTGTCAGTCATCAGAAAGGACGCTAAGGGTAATGATTTAGTTAATGAATGGGAAGGTACTTGTGACAATCAGGTGAGCGGGGGATGTGAACCAGAGTGGACAACAACACGGACACTCTGGGAGTGTCCGTAAATTCATTGTTCCGAAAGAGTTATTTTTTCTTCCAGAAATCGTCGAACACCGTCACTGGCGGCTGGCGTTTGTGCTCAGTGCGCAGATACCAGCCTTCGATAATTTTTGCGGACGCCTCGTCGATAGTCTTGCCTTCCAGATAATCGTCGATCAGTTCGTAGGTCACGCCCAGCGCCACTTCATCCGGCAAGGCAGGGCGGTTTTCTTCTAAATCTGCCGTCGGCGCTTTGGTATAAAGATGTTCCGGGCAACCGAGTTCTTTCAGCAGCGCTTTCCCCTGACGTTTGTTCAGACGGAAAATCGGGTTGATGTCCGTGCCGCCGTCGCCGTATTTGGTGAAGAACCCGGTGACTGCTTCTGCCGCGTGATCGGTGCCGACCACTACGCCTTTCTTCATTCCTGCAATGCTGTACTGCGCTTTCATACGCTCGCGGGCTTTTTCGTTGCCCTTGATGAAATCACTCAGTTCGATACCGATTTCACGCAACGTCGCTTCGCTCGCCAGCACGGCATTTTTGATATTAACCGTCAGAACCTGATCCGGCTCAATAAAGGTGATCGCATCCTGACAGTCGGATTCATCGGCCTGCACGCCGTAAGGCAGACGCACCGCGATGAACTGATAGCTGTCGTCAGCCGTTTGTGCACGTAATTCGCTAATTGCCGTTTGGCAAAGTTTGCCGGTAAGAGTAGAATCCTGCCCGCCGCTGATGCCGAGTACCAAAGATTTAATAAAGGGATGGGCCAGCAGATAACTTTTGAGAAAATCGGCGCTGACACGCACTTCCTGCGCGGCATCGATTTGCGGTTTAACGTGCAGCGCCTGAATAATGTCTTGTTGTAAAGCCATGACCACTCCTCCTGAAGGCTGCCTTCGAGGAACCCGAGGCAAAAATAAGATGTTATCAGGACAAACCTACCCCGCATTGCTCAAAAGGACAAGATTGCGCAGTGCGTTCGACGGAAATCTGTTCGCTGTTGGGCCATGATTACTCTGGCGGGGTCCGCCGGAGAGCATGTTATCTGGCCACATGACGTGCTATCACACAGCTTTCGTGACGAACCGGCGTTGGAATGAAAAATCAACGCCACAAAACGTAATGATTGCGTTTTTTTATTGCATGAAGTTTTTGCTAATAATTTAAGTGATTAGGAACTGTCTAAAAAAGTCGCTTTAATAAGATATCGCGGGCTGAGTGCGTTATATTTGTTGCGGTAAAAAATTTGTATGTATGTGCCATCGAAACGGAGTTGCCAGGCTTGATTAACGGATCCTAATTAATGGCATTAATCGTGTAGTTCAATATCGTTATTTGCCTTAAGTCATATTGGGGAAGCAAAATGTTTTTTCGGGTTGTACGTCATTTACCAGTGTGTGCCGTTGTCTGCGGTGCCTCGCTGTTCAGTATCTCAAGCCTTGCAGACACCACTATTTTCACCGCGTTAGATGACCCTGCTCAGGCGAAAAAGCCATTCGTGGGCAATGTTCAGGCGGGTTACAGTGCACAAACCGGTAATACCAGCAACTCAACGCTGAATGCCGATACCACGATGACCTGGTTTGGTACCAACACGGCAAACAGCCTGTGGGGTTCTGCGCGTAACACGTCCTCTTCCGGTGTGCGTTCATCCGAGAAGTATCAGGCCGGTGCCCGTACCCGTTACAATATCGATAACGCCAACTATCTGTTCGGTCAGGCCAGCTGGCTGAGTGACCGTTACAATGGTTACCGCGCGCGTGATGTGGCCACTGTCGGTTACGGTCGTCAGATCTGGAGCGGTCCGGTTCATACGCTGAATCTGGAAGCCGGTCCGGGTGTTCGTCATGATGAATTCCAGCAGGGCGGTAACACCACGCGCGCGCTGGCTTACGGCTCAGGCACCTACGGTTATCAGATAAGCGATACCGCTAAGTTCACCCAGGGCGTTTCCGTGTTAGCGAACGATGAAACCACGCTGAACTCTGAAACCGCGCTGACCGTAGCGATCAATAGCCACTTCTCTTTGAAAGTCGCTTACGACGTCACCTACAACACCAAACCACCAGCCAGTGCGCCGGATAAAACCGATACCGTCACTTCTGTGAATCTGGTTTACGGCATGTAATTTCTCGTTTAGAGAAATTAAGTGCACAAAAAATTTACGTATTAAAAAAGCCGGCAGATTTATTTGCCGGCTTTTTATTTATCTCAATCTCAATCTCACCCATTTTCAGTTTGCTTATGAAAAAGCTCCCTGAACACCGGGTAAATATCTTCTTGTTCTCGGATATGCTGCATCGCAAAATTACCAAACTTCTGCTGTAGCACTTCGTATTCACGCCACAGCGTCTGGTGGGCGCGGCGGGTGATTTCGATATAGCTGTAATATCGCACCATGGGCAGGATCTTCTGTGCCAGAAGCTGGTGACAGAGAGGGGAGTCGTCAGCCCAGTTGTCACCATCGGAGGCCTGCGCGGCATAAATGTTCCACTGCGCCGGATCGTATCGTTCCTGAATGACTTCATCCATCAGCTTCAGTGCGCTTGAAACGATGGTCCCGCCTGTTTCCTGCGAGTAGAAGAACTCCTGTTCGTCCACTTCTTTGGCTTGTGTATGGTGACGGATGTAGACCACATCGACGTTTTTATACGTCCGGCTCAGGAACAGATAGAGCAGAATGTAAAAACGTTTGGCCATGTCTTTGGTTGCCTGGTCCATCGAACCTGAGACATCCATCAGGCAGAACATCACCGCCTGACTTGAAGGCTCAGCACGACGTTCGTAATTGCGGTAACGCAAATCAAAGGTATCGATGAATGGCGTTTTGGCGATTTTCGCCCGCAACTCGGCGATCTCTTTGCGCAGACGTTCTTCTTCCAGTAATTGCGCCGGTTCACTGATTTCAACTTCAGAAAGCGTTGACTCCAGTTCTCGCAGCGCCCGTTTTTTGCCCGCAGTCATCGCCGTACGGCGTGCCAGCGAGTTTTGCAAAGAACGCACCACACTGATATTGGCCGGCACACCGTTGGAGGTGTAGCCTGAGCGGTGGGTTTTAAACTCAGTCAGCTGTTTATGCTGATTTTTCTTCAGGTTTGGCAGCGCCAGATCCTCAAACAGCAGGTCGAGATACTCATCTTTGGAGATCTGGAAGGAGAACTCGTCCTCGCCTTCACCGTCCTGACTGGCATCGCCCTGACCACTGCCGCCGCCACCGCCCCCTTGCGGTCTTTCGATACGGTCATTCTGCACAAAGTGGTCATTGCCGGGGTGAACACGGTGGCGCAAGCCACCGCGACCCTGATGGAACATGGGTTCATTGATATCAGAATTGGGGATCGAGACTGACTCCCCGCTATCGACGTCGGTAACCGAACGCTTGTTGATGGCCTCGGCAATCGACTGTTTGATTTGCGACTTATAGCGTCGCAAAAAGCGCTGGCGGTTAACCGCGCTTTTGTTTTTGCCATTAAGCCGACGGTCAATAAAATACGTCATATTTCCCCCAAACGGCGTTGCCAACAATCCCCTGTTAAGAGGATTTTCTCACGCGCAGATACCATTCACACAGCAGGCGAACCTGTTTGCGTGTATATCCTTTCTCCATCATTCTGTCGACAAAATCATCATGTTTCTTCTGTTCATCGGTCGACGTTTTGGCGTTAAACGAGATAACTGGCAGTAATTCCTCGGTATTTGAGAACATTTTTTTCTCAATGACCGTGCGCAGTTTTTCGTAACTGGTCCAGTTGGGGTTGCGACCGCTGTTATTGGCGCGGGCACGCAGCACGAAGTTGACTATCTCATTACGGAAATCTTTTGGATTGCTGATCCCGGCCGGTTTTTCGATTTTCTCCAGCTCGGCATTCAGCGATTCACGGTCAAACAACTGGCCGGTGTCCGGATCACGGTATTCCTGATCCTGAATCCAAAAATCAGCGTACGTGACATAACGGTCGAAAATGTTTTGCCCGTATTCCGAATAGGATTCCAGATAAGCGGTCTGGATCTCTTTGCCGATGAATTCAGCGTATTTAGGGATCAGATAGCCTTTCAGGTGCTCAAGATACTTTTCAGCGATGTCCTGCGGGAATTGCTCGCGCTCGATTTGCTGTTCCAGAACGTAGAACAGATGAACCGGGTTAGCGGCGACTTCCACATGATCAAAGTTGAAGACGCGGGACAAAATCTTGAACGCAAAACGCGTCGAGAGCCCGTTCATGCCTTCGTCCACCCCCGCATAATCGCGGTATTCCTGATAAGACTTGGCTTTCGGGTCGGTATCTTTCAGGCTTTCACCATCGTATACCCGCATTTTGGAATAGCTGCTGGAGTTCTCAGGCGTTTTAAGACGCGACAGAATCGAGAAGCGGGCCAGCGTTTCCAGCGTTCCCGGTGCGCACGGTGCATGGGAAAGTTCACTGTTGCTGAGCAGTTTGTCGTAGATTTTCATCTCTTCCGACACGCGCAGGCAGTAAGGCACTTTTACGATGTATACACGGTCGAGGAAGGCTTCGTTGTTCTTGTTGTTACGGAAGGTCACCCACTCCGATTCGTTGGAGTGAGCCAGAATAATGCCGTTGAACGGCAGGGCGGAGATCCCTTCAGTACCGTTGTAGTTACCTTCCTGCGTAGCGGTCAGTAACGGATGCAGCACTTTGATCGGCGCCTTAAACATCTCAACGAATTCCATCACACCCTGGTTTGCGCGGCACAGTGCGCCGGAATAGCCGTAGGCGTCAGGATCGTTTTGCGCGTGGTTTTCCAGCTTACGGATATCCACTTTCCCAACCAGCGCGGAGATGTCCTGGTTGTTCTCATCGCCGGGCTCGGTCTTGGCGATAGCGATTTGTTCGAGAATCGACGGCCAGACTTTGACGACTTTGAATTTGGTGATGTCACCGCCAAACTCATGCAAGCGTTTTGCGGCCCACGGCGACATGATGGTGCCGAGGTAGCGCGGAGGAATGTTGTATTCTTTTTCAAGAATGTGCGCATCTTCCTGTGGATTAAACAGGCAGAGCGGATGATCGTTTACCGGGCTACGGTCGCCGTTGGCACTCAGCACATAAATTGGTACGCGTTGCATGAGGGATTTTAGCCGTTCGGCCAGTGAGGATTTACCGCCACCCACCGGGCCGAGTAAATAAAGGATTTGTTTCTTTTCTTCCAGGCCCTGCGCGGCATGTTTGAGATAGGAGACGATCTGTTCGATAGCCTCTTCCATACCGTAAAACTCTTCAAATGCAGGGTAGCGTGCAACAACACGGTTCGAGAATAAACGCGACAGGCGTGGCTCAAGCGCGGTGTCTACCATCACTGGTTCACCGATTGCCATCAACAGACGTTCCGCCGCATTGACATATGCACTGCGATCTTGCCGAGCAATGGTAAGAAATTCCTGCAGTGTGAACTCTTCGTCCTTGGCAGCCTCATAGCGCTGGCGATAGTGGTCAAATATGTTCATACGATGCCCGTCCTTCGTTATTTTACCCTTCGTACCTGAGCCGTAGCGAATTAAGCGGCGACCACATGACTTGGGTAAAGCACAGGTAATTGAGAGCGTAAATCTACTTTTACACAATCGCTCCCGGAAGAAAGATCCCACCTGAATACAGCAACCCTTATGCCAACTTGCAGAACCCCTTGGATATCGACAGTTGCGACTGACTAAGAACTGTCTTAAATCGGTGGAGCGGGCAACCGGTTCAGGCTAAGTCTTTCATCTATTTATAAGCGTAGTTTGGCATTACAAAAATTTCCTCTCTGCTTCTGGCGTTTTTTAAGTCATATCAATGACTCAGTTCTCACTAACGGTCGGAAAAGCCTTACGGGACGCGCTCTCCAGCCAGAAAGCGTTTTCTTTAGTCATTTTTATTTCATATTTTGCAGATAAATTATGCGATCGCACCGGTTTTACCGACGATGCTTGTGTAATGGATCCCTGAAAACTGTAAATGCTAAGCGCAACGTTTACTCTTCATTTACACTAGGCAAGATTTTTTACTTAATGGAATTAAGACAATGAAAACTCCAAACCTTAAAACACTGTCCATCGTGGGCGCGGCAGTGCTTTTCAGTCATGCGGCTGTGGCAGGCACATGGTCCCTGGGCGCATCAGCGCTGGGCGACGTCAACCCGTACCGCGGTTATGACAACAAAGTTTATCCGGTGCCGGTTGTTTCTTACGAAAGCGACGATTTCTACTTCAAATCGCTGACTGCGGGTTACTACCTGTGGAAAGATGAACATAACAAATTCAGCGCGACGGCTTCCTATATTCCATTCGGTTTCGATCCCGATGATTCTGATGACCATCAGATGAAACACCTGAATAAACGTCGCGGCACCCTGATGGGCGGTCTGGCGTACTCGCATATTGAAGACTGGGGTACGCTGCGCGCCACCTTCAACGGTGATGTGCTGAACAACAGCAATGGTCTGGTCGCGGATGCCGCTTACCTGTATCCGATCCGTGAAGATAACTGGGCACTGGTGCCGGGCTTTGGTGTGATGTGGAGCAGCAGCAACCAGAATGATTACTACTACGGCGTCAGCAAAGGCGAATCTCGTCGCAGCGGCCTGGGCAGTTATACGGCGGATGACAGCTTCAGCCCGTATGCTGAACTTTCTGCGCGTTATAACTTCACCAAAGAATGGCAGGCATTCTTCACTGGTCGTTACATTCGCTTAGCGGATGAGGTGAAAGACAGCCCTATGGTAGATAAATCCTATTCCGCCGTTGTCTGGACCGGTGTGACTTACACGTTCTAACCGACAGGCACTGCATTGGTGCGTAAATTGCACATTAATGGGGCGGAATGCCCCATTTGCACATCTGAAGGGCAATGAAATATAAGCGGAAAGGGGTAAAGAGATTTAACGCACCTCAATAGTTCGTTCCGGTTACATTTGGCGTCGAAAATATAAGAAAAGGGGCCAATTGGCCCCTTTGTCATGTCTGCATGATGCAAACTGAGATGTTCTCGAGCGGCGTTTTATTTACGCAGGGAGAATGTTACCGCAAGACGTGCTGGTGCGGCGTGTGTCGAGGTATGCGTGTGGGAGACTTGCGCTGTTTCTACGCAGACCATGGTCTTGTAGCCGTCATCCGGCATATCCGCCATGCTGACAGAAAGCTGCGCGCCCGGGTTCCATGCCACTACGTCTGAGTTGTTCTCGTGGGCGATCACCAGTGTACGTTTCAGTACCGGATCGATGATTTCGCTGGTCGCCTGCGGCTGGGTGTAGATGCGGTCAGTCTGGCCGGAAAAAGTCAGATCCCCGGTTTCCTGCTTGGCTTTTGCACCATCCACTTTATCGATAAAGCTGCCACCCAAGCCTTTGATGCTCACATCTGCGATATCGCCGATGTTAAAATAAGTGTGCAGGGCACTATTGGCTTGGAAATCACCGATTGATTCCAGCTCAATGTGACAGGTTTCACCCAGCGTATATCGCGCTGTCAGCGTGAAATCATGCGGCCAGAGTGCCAGTGTTTCTTCGGAGCTTTTCAGCGTCAGCGTTAATACCACACCCTGATCGCTTTCTTTGTGATCGGTCAGCTCCCACGGCATGTTACGTGCGAAACCATGCGAAGGTTTACCGGCAGGACCAAACCACGGCCAGCAAATTGGGATACCGCCACGGATTGCCACGCCTTCTTTGAACGCGCTGGCGCTGCTCATCCACAGAACAGGTTCTTCACCTTCAGGCTGCCATGCCAGCAGATGTGCACCCTGCAGGGCTACGGCTACACGGACTTTCGGATGAGAAACCACGATAACCGGCAGTTCGTCTATCTGACGCTGGCTGACGGTCGTTGAGATTTGGTTTACAACGGGTAGGGAGAGGAGTTGCTCAATCATTATCTGGTGTCCTGTTGATTTTATATCGGGTAGATAAATAATTACGATGATAAGAACCAAGACTACAGATGAACCAAGGCTTTAAGATTGATCGCACTCATGTGCCTGATAAAAAAGTGCATCCGACAGAAAGCAAAAGGGCGACTTGCGTCGCCCTTTAATCAGTTCATCAACATTGCCAATTATTTGGAAACGTGAGAAATCAGATCCAGTACTTTGTTTGAGTAGCCAGTTTCGTTGTCGTACCAGGAAACCAGTTTCACAAAGTTGTCATTCAGAGCGATACCTGCTTTCGCATCAAATACGGAAGTCAGTTTTTCGCCGTTGAAGTCGGTAGATACTACGTCGTCTTCGGTGTAACCCAGAACGCCTTTCAGATCGCCTGCTTCAGAAGCTGCTTTGATTACTGCGCAGATTTCTTTGTAGGTTGCTGGTTTTTCCAGACGTGCAGTCAGGTCAACAACGGAAACGTTAGGGGTAGGAACGCGGAACGCCATACCAGTCAGTTTACCGTTCAGAGCTGGGATTACTTTACCTACTGCTTTAGCAGCACCGGTAGAAGAAGGGATGATGTTCTGGGATGCGCCGCGGCCGCCGCGCCAGTCTTTGTGAGACGGGCCATCGACAGTTTTCTGAGTAGCGGTAGTTGCATGAACAGTGGTCATCAGCGCTTCAACGATACCGAAGTTGTCGTTGATCACTTTAGCCAGTGGTGCCAGGCAGTTAGTGGTGCAAGAAGCGTTAGAAACGATTTCCTGGCCAGCGTATTCTTTATGGTTTACGCCCATAACGAACATAGGGGTGTCATCTTTAGATGGACCAGTCAGAACAACTTTCTTAGCGCCAGCAGTGATGTGCTTACGGGCAGTCGCGTCGTCCAGGAACAGGCCAGTTGCTTCAGCAACAACATCAACGTTAACTTCATTCCATTTCAGGTTAGCTGGATCACGCTCAGCGGTAACACGGATGGTTTTGCCGTTAACAACCAGGTGACCGTCTTTCACTTCTACGGTACCGTTGAAACGACCATGAGTTGAGTCGTACTTCAGCATGTATGCCATGTATTCTGCGTCTAACAGATCGTTGATTGCTACGATCTCGATGTCAGAACGTTCCTGAGCAGCACGGAAAACAATGCGACCGATACGGCCAAAACCGTTGATACCTACTTTGATAGTCATATATTCCACCAGCTATTTTTTTAGTGAATAAAAGGTTGGTTGTAAAATTACAAAAACCTTGCTGAGCGTCAAGCGGAATCGTGTCAATTATTGCTGTAAGTCAAAGCGAGGACCTACTTTTGCTCGCTAATTGCACGTTCCGTTTTTTTAATCGGCTCACAACCAGATGGGGGCGAAAAACAGAATATAAAGTGTCGGAACATCAGGAGTGTGATCGCCATCACAAGTTGGAGCTGGCTAACGCTGATGCCCTACAGTTTAGGACAAAACACGCAGACCTGTTGTTAATTTTTTGTTATTATAAACTGTTATTTTAGTTGATTTTTCTATTCGTCAGAGAACGATTATTATGAGCAATGAATCCAAATCATCTTCTTCACTCGAACAACTTACTGAAATTCAACGTTATGTGACGCAGGAACACGGGACCGAACGCCCTTACACCGGCAAACTGCTGCATAACAAACGCGACGGCATCTACCATTGCCTGGTCTGCAACGCGCCGCTATTCTACTCCGACACTAAATATGACTCCGGTTGCGGCTGGCCAAGCTTCTATCAACCCGTGCATCATGATGCAATCAAATACCTGACGGATAACACCCACGGTATGGAGCGTGTGGAAATCCGCTGTTCCAATTGCGATGCGCATTTAGGGCACGTTTTCCCTGACGGCCCTCAGCCGACCGGCGAGCGTTACTGCGTGAATTCCGCATCGATGAGTTTTATTGATGGTGAAAACGGCGATAAAACCGCAGGCTAAACGCAGCGAACGAAAACGCGTAATTTTACCGACAAAATCGATTCAGCAATTATTCAAACTGTTGTGAATAATTGCTGTGAGCAGGGGGGTAACAGATGGAAATTAACCAACTCATTGACGTGATGACGCCGGAAATTTATGCGCGTCTGGCACAGGCGGTAGAACTGGGCAAATGGCCCGATGGCGTCGCGCTGACCCCGGAACAAAAAGATCACAGTTTGCAGGCAGTGATGCTGTATCAGTCGCGTCACAACGTGGACGCGCAGCACATGAGTATCGGTACAGACGGGCAGATTGTCACCAAAAGCAAACAGGAACTTAAGCAGCAGTTTGCACAAGATACGTTGATTCGGCTAAGACCGGAGTGAGAGTAAAGTATTTCTGATAAACATCTTCTGCTGCCAGAGTTTGTGGAGAAATTTACCTCTGACAAATCTGCACCAGCAAAAGGCAACAAGCCCCTATTTGCGGGGCTTGAGTTTTCTGATTTCACTGACTTTTATTCTCTGCCAACGTTGGCGGCGTTAGAACGCACATTTCATCAGAATATAGGTGGCGTCTTTACGTTTGTGTTGGTCTATCAGCGGGACAAGTTGTTTGAAATGCTCACTGGCACAATGTGCCTCAAGCGCTGCATGGTCTGGCCACTCTTCAATAAAAATGAAATGTCCCGGATCCTTTTCATCAATGAAAAGATCATAAGCATGGCATAAGGGTTCCTGTTTGGTTGCCTCAACCAACTCAGAATAAAATGGCATGACTGTGCCGACCGATTCCGGCTTAATAAAATCTTCAGCAATCACTTTTAACATGTTTTACTCCAAAGACAGGATCCCTGCCGACGCCTCGAACCGGACTTACCTCAGCACTGCCGCTGAGGTACTCACTTTCGCGCCCGCCAGCTGCATCGACTTAATGGCCTCATCGCTGTCCTGCGGTTGCAGGTTTACGCCGCGACAGCCGTCGGCCAGCAGGGTGACTTTATATCCCTGCGCCAGCGCGTCCAGCACGGTGAATTTGACGCAGTAGTCTGTGGCCAGCCCCATGACATAAAGATGGGTGATCTTTGCCGCTTTCAGCCAGTCGTTGAGCATAGTGGCTGAAAGATGCCCGTTGTCATAAAACGCGCTGTAGCTGTCAATATCCATATTTGTGCCTTTCTGCACCACGAAATCCAGACGTTTGATTTCCAGTGCCGGATGAAACTCGGCGCCAGGTTCATTCTGCATACAATGCACCGGCCACCATACCTGCGGCAGGCCGTTCAGCTCGCCGACGGTCCAGGCTTCAGTATGCGAATTCGCCGCAAAGCTGCGATGTTTGGCGGGATGCCAGTCTTGTGATGCCACCACGGCAACATCATTTTTCTTACACCACGCCATCATCTGATTGGCGATCGCAATGGTGGCGTCACCTTCAGCGACGGCTAACGCGCCGCCCTGACAAAAATCATTTTGCAGATCCACCAGCAACAATGCAGATTTCATATCGACCCTTATTCGGTGAGCTCGCCGCGCAGATTTTGCTGCATCAGTTCGCGAATTTCTTCCGGCGTGTGTGTCTGGCTGAGCAGATAATGCAGCTTAGTCAGTGCTGCCTCGACGGTCATATCAAAGCCGCTGATGACCCCTGAATGCGCCAGCGCGTTGCCGGTGGCGTATCCACCCATGTTTACGCGCCCCGAAATACATTGCGTAAGGTTCACCACGACAATGCCACGCTCAGAGGCGTCTTTCAGCACTTTCAGCAGATCGCCTTTTTGCGGTGCATTGCCGACACCGTAAGAGCGCAGGATCAGCGCTTTGACCGGCTGCATCAGGAAGTTCTGCACCACTTCGGCAGAAATTCCCGGATAAATCGTCACCACGCCAATCGGCTGGGGAGTGATGTTGTGTACGATCAGTCTGGCGGCAGGGTCCACCGGCAATGACGGTGTGGAGAGGCGACGGATGTGGATCCCGGCTTCCAGCAGCGGCGTCAGGTTCGGCGAGGCAAATGCGTCGAAACCGTCGGCGTGGGCTTTGGTGCTGCGG
Organism: Enterobacteriaceae bacterium Kacie_13; assembly: GCA_013457415.1. Lineage (NCBI taxonomy): Bacteria > Pseudomonadati > Pseudomonadota > Gammaproteobacteria > Enterobacterales > Enterobacteriaceae > Enterobacteriaceae bacterium Kacie_13. Next base: position 2,475,965 of record CP045665.1, on the reverse strand, counting down.
TTGCCGCGATAAAGACGATTGTTGAAGAACAGGGTGACTTCGTTGACCGGATGGTTAGCTGCGATGTACAGCGAATTGAGCAGGTTAATCTGACCATCCGAACGCAGCGCTTCAAGTGGAATTTGTGACCCTGTCACAATTACCGGTTTGCTCAAATTTTCCAGCATGAACGACAGCGCGGACGCGGTGAAAGCCATAGTGTCGGTGCCGTGCAGGATCACGAAACCGTCGTAATCGTCGTAATGCGCCTGAATATCGTCGGCAATATGTTGCCAGTCTTCCGGCGTCATGTCGGAGGAGTCCATCAGCGGTGCGTATTCCTGAATGGTGAATTCAGGCATTTCCGGGCGGTGAAATTCTGGCATCAGTGCCAGCTGGCGCTGCAGGTGGCCTGAAACCGGAATGTAACCCTGTTCGGAACGCTGCATGCCGATGGTGCCGCCCGTGTAGGCCACGTAAATAGATTTTTTAGTCATCAAGGAAGTTCTTATTCTGAAAGATGAAAGCAACTGCGCTGAGTATAAAGATTTCGCCGCCGGTGTCCCACCATAAAAAAGCCCGGAGTCTCTCTGTGAGGCTCCGGGCGGGTTGTTAGCGGTTTAAATGAACGTTATTTCACATCACCGCAGGTCAGGCAAAGCGCATAACGGTTTTGCGGATCGTTCATGTTGTTGAACAGATCTGCCTGAGATTTCAGTTCCATCGCCATTTTGCTCACCGGTGCAGGCAGATAAGCCTGCACGACAGCGGGCAGCATGGCGTGAACGGAGGCGCTCACCTGCGAGAACACCATATCGCTCAGGCTTGGTTCGCTGACGTACCAGTTGAGCTGCCATTTTGGCAGTTTCGCCAGTTCAGCGGCTTTCTTCACGGCGTCATCGAAATCACCTAACTCATCCACCAGCCCGTTGGCTTTGGCGTCCGAACCAATCCACACATGACCCTGTGCGATCTGGTCTATCTGCTCAGGCGTTTTATGGCGCGAATCAGCCACCAGACCGAGGAAGGTTTTATACCCGTTCTCGATGTTCAGCTGCATCATCTGTGAAAACTCCGGCGGTAATGCTTTGGTAGAGGCAATATCCGCCAGCGGGGAGGTTGCCACGCCGTCGGTATGCACACCGGCGTAATCCAGCGTGTTTTGGTAAGTGTTGATCACCCCAAAGATACCGATCGAACCGGTCAGGGTGCTCGGGCTGGCGATGATGTAGTTCGCGGGCGTAGATATCCAGTAACCGCCTGACGCCGCCATGCCACCCATGGAAACCACCACCGGCTTACCGGCAGCTTTTGCAGCGGCAAGTTCAGAGCGGATCACTTCGGAGGCGCTGACGCTGCCGCCAGGGCTGTTTACGCGGAACACAATGGCTTTCACTTTCGGATCCAGACGGGCATCGCGAATTTGCTGCGCAGTGGTGTCGCCGCCGACCGCACCTGGCTGTTCTTCACCGTCGTTGATCGCACCGGTCGCGAAGATCACTGCGATTTGCGGATCGTTATTATCCGGTTTTGGTTTCGGTGAATAATCGTAGATGCTGGTGTAGTTAAAGTCTTTGGTGGTTTTATTCCAGCCAAATGCCTTCACCATGTCGTTTTCAGCTTCGGTGCGGGATGCCAGCGAATCCACCAGTTTGGCTTTCAGCGCGTACTGCGCCATATCGCCGCCAGTGGCCTGCATACCGGCCAGAACGCCCGCCGTGCCGGGGAACAACTGTTCAGGCGTTATCTGACGGTTCGCGGAAACGGTATTGAGATAGTGGGTCCACAGCCCGCCGACCCAGCGGCTGTCTGCTTCGCGGGCCGCAGGGGACATATCGTCACGAATCAACGGTTCCACGGCGGATTTGTACGTCCCGACGCGGAAGATATTGGTGGTGACTTTCAGCTTATCCAGCAATGTTTTGTAGTACAGATTGTTGGTGGCAAAACCGTGCAGATCGACCGCGCCCTGCGGCGACAGGTAGATTTTGTTAGCGTAGCTTGCCAGATAGTATTGCGACTGGTTATAGCTGTCATCGATGGCATAGATCGGTTTGCCCGCGTCACGGAATTCCCGCAGTGCCTTGCCTATGTATTGCATCGACGCTTGATCGGTGCCGGTAAAGTCAGTCAGCTGCAACACCATACCGGTGATGTTTTTGTCGTCTTTAGCGGCACGAAGGGTATCGACCAGATCAAACAGAGCATTTTCCTGCAAACGGCTGCTTGAGGTACCCAGCAGTTCGCGGCCCCACTGGCGCACTTTATTATTAACCGAAGGCTTATCGACTACCGAACCGCTGAGGTCCACCAGCAGCGCGCCTTTGGTCGTGTCGACAGGTTTATCCTGCACGGCGTACCAGATGCCAACACCTGCCAAAATGATCACAATAAGAAATACGTTGAGAATAAATTCTCGGACGAAATTAAGAAGACGCCAGGTCCACTTAAAAAAACCGGCGATAATTCGCCACAATGTGCGCATGGTCTCTCCAACAAGACGGGAAAAGTATCGCTATCCTAATGACCCGCCGATGAAAAGTCAGCTTTAAATCATTTCAGAATTTGGCGGTGGGTCATTCTCTGAAACCCTAAAGGCAGTTGGAAAATGGCAGGGCGGCTATGTTAACGTACGGTTAATAGCAATTATTCTCAGTTCTGCTCAGGAGATTTCAATGGATGCTTTAGATTTATTACTCAACCGTCGTTCCGCTTCCCGTCTGGCCGCGCCCGCGCCGTCAGGGCAGGCGTTACAAAACATCATCAACGCAGGTCTGCGTGCGCCGGATCACGGTGCCTTACAGCCATGGCGTTTTGTGATCGCAGAAAACGACGGTCTGGTAAGGTTCAGTGAGCTGTTGCGCGCAGCAGCCATCAAAGAAGGTGCGGACGAAAAAGCTATCGAGAAAGCCACACAGGCACCTCTTCGCGCTCCGCAAATTATTACGGTGATTGCCGCCTGCAAAGAGAGCGCGAAAGTCCCGCAGTGGGAACAACTGCTGTCGGCCGGTTGCGCGGTACAAGCGATGCAGATGGCCGCGCTGGCACAGGGGTTCAACGGTATCTGGCGCAGCGGGGCATGGACCGATCACCCGGACGTGCGCAACGCATTCAAATGCGGCGAGAACGATAAAATTGTCGGCTTCCTCTACCTCGGGACGCCCCAGCTAAAAGCGAGTCTGCAAATTATCCCGGTCGACAGTACGCCATTCGTGTCACATTTTTAAAAGTACAGGTTTACTCAATGACCGGTTTTACTCAGCGTTTTCTGATTAAACCGGTTTTTTGCTGTCTAAATGAGCGACCGTGTTCTCAGATGTCTCTATCCGTCTTACTAATTCTGCCGCCAGCGGCTAACATAGCCACCCTCTTTATGATGAGGACGTAGTAAATGAAGGATGGGACGATGAAAAGGGTAGTGGCGATCACACTGACCGGCGCTCCGGCGCTGACGGGTGCAGTTTAATGCGTCTGTTCATTGCCGAAAAACCCAGCCTTGCCCGTGCGATTGCGGACGTACTGCCGAAACCTCACCGTCGCGGCGACGGCTACATAGCCTGCGGTAACGACCAGGTGGTGACCTGGTGCGTCGGCCACTTACTCGAACAGGCTCAGCCGGACGCCTATGACAGCCGTTATGCGCGCTGGTCACTGGCCGATCTTCCGATCATTCCTGAAAAATGGCAGCTACAGCCGCGTTCCTCCGTCGCCAAACAGCTCAATGTCATCAAACGTTTGTTACAGGAAGCCTCGCAGGTGGTACATGCCGGTGACCCGGATCGCGAAGGACAACTGCTGGTGGATGAAGTACTGGATTATCTTGAACTCACGCCGGAGAAGCGCCAAGCCACCCAACGTTGCCTGATAAACGATCTCAACCCGCAGGCGGTGGAGCGGGCAATCGACCGGCTGCGTGATAATCGCGATTTCATTCCGCTGTGCGTTTCGGCATTAGCCCGCGCGCGCGCCGACTGGCTGTATGGCATCAACATGACCCGCGCTTACACCATTCTTGGCCGCAACGCCGGTTACAACGGCGTGCTTTCCGTTGGCCGCGTGCAGACGCCGGTGCTCGGGCTGGTGGTGCGTCGTGATGAAGATATTGAAAACTTCGTGCCGAAAGATTTCTTCGAAGTGAAAGCGCACATTGTGACGCCCGCTGACGAGCGTTTTGTGGCGCTGTGGCAGCCCAGCGAATCCTGCGAACCTTATCAGGATGAAGAAGGACGTTTGCTCCACCGCCCGCTGGCCGATCACGTAGTCGCGCGCATCGGCGGCCAGCCGGCTATCGTCACCGGCTATAATGACAAACGTGAAAATGACATTGCGCCGCTGCCTTTTTCGCTTTCTACCTTACAGATAGAAGGATCGAAAGCGTTCGGTTTGAGCGCGCAGCAAATTCTGGATATTTGCCAGAAATTGTATGAAACGCACAAATTGATTACGTATCCACGTTCCGATAGCCGATATCTTCCTGAAGAACACTTCGCCGGACGTCATGCCGTGCTCAACGCCATCGGTATACATCAGCCAGATCTGATGCCGCAGCCAGCGATGGACACGGATATTCGTAACCGCTGCTGGGACGATAAAAAGGTCGATGCCCACCACGCAATCATTCCGACTGCGCGCAGCAGCAAGGTGAATCTGACCGATAATGAACAAAAGATTTATGGACTGGTCGCGCGTCAGTATCTGATGCAGTTCTGCCCCGACGCCGTCTATCGCAAATGTGTGATCGATCTGGATATCGCCGGAGGCAAGTTTATTGCCAAGGCACGTTTCCTGGCTGAAGCGGGCTGGCGCACGCTGCTGGGCAGCAAAGAGCGGGATGAAGAGAACGAAGGAACGCCGTTGCCGGTGGTGGCGAAGGGTGATGAATTACTCTGTGAACGAGGTGAAGTGGTGGAGCGACAGACGCAGCCACCGCGGCCTTTTACCGATGCGACACTGCTCTCCGCCATGACCGGGATTGCGCGTTTTGTACAGGATAAAGCACTCAAGAAAATCCTGCGCGCGACCGACGGACTCGGCACGGAGGCGACACGTGCCGGAATTATCGAGCTGCTGTTCCGCCGTGAGTTTTTGTATAAGAAAGGGCGCTATATTCATTCCAGTGACACGGGCCGGGCGCTTATCCACTCGCTGCCGGACATCGCCGGGCGACCGGACATGACCGCCGACTGGGAATCAACCCTGACGCGCATCAGCGAAAAGAACTGCCGATATCAGGATTTCATGCAGCCGCTGGTCGCGACGTTGCAGAATCTTATCATGCAGGCCAAAACCAATCGGGTGTCTTCGGCATTCCGCAGTCTGCCTTCCAAACCGGCGGGCGCGGTGGCGAAAGGCAAAAGCGCCCCTAAACGCCGCAAAGCGAGCACCAAAGGTAAGGAAGCAAACAGTGATGAATAATATCAATAAAATGCTGATGGTTTTACTGGCAGGCTCCGCATTGCTGGCGACACCGGCGATGGCAAACCGTACCGGTTTCAACAACGGCGCGGACGTGGTAGTGCCGCTGCCGCCGCAAATCTGGGAGAACAGTGGCAATAATAACAACAGCGCGCCGACCTGCCACAACTGCTGCGTTTACAATAACCAGAGCTACAGTGAGGGCGCCGTCGTCACCGCCGACAGTGTGGTGCTGCAATGCGTGCGCGATCCCAACGTGGTTGGCACCAACGAACTGAAGTGGGAAGTACTGAAGAAGTAAGTTCTGCGCACACGCAAAAAAAATGGCGCGGCACTGAAATCAGTCCGCGCCTTTTTATTTGAATTATCCGTCAGACGGATAATCGTTTCAGATATGCCTCGATCAGCGGAACATCTGCCGGTGCGAGTTCAAATGTCATGACGTCAGCGGGCGATACCCAGCGGATTTCAGAGTGACACTGTAACGTAACCATCCCAATGAATCTGCTGACGCGCCAGCCATGCAAACGGATCAAACGCTGAGGTTGTTGCAGTTCGCTGGTGGCGACAAAATCTTCCACTGTCGCCGTAATCCCCATCTCTTCCTGCAACTCCCGCACCAGCGCGGCCTGCTGACTTTCCCCGGTTTCGACTTTCCCGCCGGGAAACTCCCACAGACCGGCCTGATCGCTTGAGGCATCGCGGCGGGCGAGCAGCAATTTTCCGTCCTGCTCAATCAGCGCGGCCACTACGTCGACCGTTTTCATTGACATTATTTCAGGTCGAACGTTGCCCAGATTGGCGCATGGTCAGACGGTTTTTCCATACCACGGATATCGTAATCGATACCGGTTTCGATGCAGCGCGTCGCCAGCGGCGTACTTGCCATGATCAAATCAATACGCAGACCGCGGTTTTCGTCAAAGCCGCGAGAGCGATAATCAAACCACGAATACTTATCGGCAGTGTCCGGATTTGCGGCGCGGAAGGTGTCTACCAACCCCCAGCCTTTGAGGCGCTCCATCCACTCACGTTCTTCCGGCAGGAAGGAGCATTTTCCGGTGCGCAGCCAGCGCTTGCGGCTGTCTTCGCCAATACCGATGTCCAGATCGGTCGGGCTGATATTCACGTCGCCCATGACAACAACCGGATTATTCACCGACAGGCTGGTATTCAGATAATCCTGCAAGTCACGGTAAAACTTCTCTTTGGCCGGGAATTTGGTCGGGTGGTCGCGACTTTCACCCTGCGGGAAGTAACCGTTGATGACGGTCAGAATTCCCTGCGGCGTTTCGATATCGGTCATGATGATGCGGCGCTGAGACTCTTCGTCATCGCCAGGGAAACCACGGCGTACAGCGACCGGTTCCTGCTTCGTCAGCATGGCAACGCCGTAATGGCCTTTTTGCCCGTGATAGAAAACGTGATAACCGTACTGGCTTACGTCTTCCAGCGGAAACATGTCATCGTGAACCTTGGTTTCCTGCAAACCAATGACGTCAGGCTGGTGCTGTTCGATAATTGCCGCGAGCTGATGCGGGCGGGCGCGCAATCCGTTGATATTAAAGGAGACAAACTTCATAGTCGGGAACCATTTGGCGATGAAATCAGAAGGGCGATAGTAGCAGATAAAGGCGCAGATGGCGAAACCGGCGCGTTGCCGATAAAGACAGCAATCGCGTTATTTGCGGCAAAAAAGCCTACCCAAACTTTGTGACAATCCGGATTGAGTTGTACAATTATTTTGTCAACTTTTCGTGACAGTCTCTTCTTACGCTGTACACGAAAGAGTATTATGCCACTCAGCGATTTCCGCACCGGCTAATAAAGGTCAACACTGATGCGTCTGGAAGTTTTTTGCGAAGACCGCCTGGGTCTTACCCGTGAACTCCTCGATTTACTGGTTTTACGCAGTATTGATTTGCGCGGTATCGAGATTGCCTCGATTGGCCGCATTTACCTGAATTTTTCTCAACTCGATTTCGATACTTTTCGCGCCCTGATGGCCGAAATCCGCCGTATTGATGGCGTAACCGACGTCCGCACCGTGCCATTCATGCCTTCCGAGCGTGAGCATCGCGCACTGCGTGCTTTACTGGTCTCCATGCCGGAACCGGTGTTCTCCATTGATATGAAAGGCAAAATCGAGCAGGCCAACCCGGCAGCGATGGCGCTGTTTGAACTCGATGAAGACAAAGTTCGCACCTATAACGCCGCTAACCTGATTACGGGTTACAACGTCACGCGCTGGCTGGAAAGCGAAAGCACTCAGCCGCACAGCGAACGCGTGGTGATACGCAGTCAGGATTTCCTGATGGACCTGACGCCAATTCACATGGATGACGAAGAGCAAAAAGGCGCAATGGCGGGTGCCGTCATCATGCTGAAATCTGCTGCGCGCATGGGGCGTCAGTTGCAGGATCTCACCGTCAATGACGACAGCGAATTCAATCACATTGTTGCAGTCAGCGGCAAAATGCGTCAGGTATTGGATCAGGCGCGTAAGCTGGCGATGCTGGATGCGCCGCTGCTGATTGTCGGTGATACCGGAACCGGTAAAGATTTGCTGGCGCATGCCTGCCATCTGCGCAGCGCCCGCGGTAAAAAACCTTTTCTCGGTCTGAACTGTGCCTCACTGCCGGATGACGTAGTGGAAAGCGAGCTCTTTGGCTATGCCGCCGGTGCTTATCCCAACGCGGTCGAAGGCAAAAAAGGCTTCTTCGAGCAGGCCAACGGCGGATCGGTGCTGCTGGATGAAATCGGTGAAATGTCACCGAGAATGCAGATCAAGCTGCTGCGCTTCCTTAACGACGGTACATTTCGCCGCGTGGGTGAAGAGCATGAGGTGAAGGTCGACGTGCGCGTGATGTGCGCCACACAGAAGAATTTGGTGGAGCTGGTTCAGCGCGGTGAATTCCGTGAAGACCTTTACTACCGTCTGAATGTCCTCAGCCTGACACTGCCGCCGCTGCGTGACCGACCGGCTGACGTCATGCCGCTTACTGAACTGTTTGTAGCGCGTTTCTCTGATGAACAAGGGATGCCTCGCCCGAAACTTTCTTCTCAGTTGGCGAATTACCTGACGCACTACGGTTGGCCGGGCAACGTCCGTCAGTTGAAAAATGCTATTTATCGTGCGCTTACGCAACTTGAAGGTGGCGAACTGCGCCCGCAGGATATCGTGTTGCCGGACTTTGATGCGGAAGTGACGATTGGCGAAGAAGCCCTGAACGGTTCGCTCGACGACATCAGCAAGCGCTTCGAACGCTCGGTGCTGACCCGACTTTACCGGACTTATCCAAGTACGCGAAAACTGGCAAAACGTCTGGGCGTCTCGCATACGGCCATTGCCAATAAACTGCGGGAATATGGCCTCAGCAGCCGTCGTGGTGAAACGGGCGAAAGCGAAGAGTAATTTTTCACTATGCTATCGCAGCTAATAAAAAAGCAACGGACTGAGCCGTTGCTTTTTTTTATCTGAAATCTGCTAAAAAGAAATTACTTAAGAACAGCCAGTGCAGACTCATAGTCTGGTTCGGTGGTGATTTCATTCACCAGTTGGCTGTACAGCACGTTATCCTGACCATCCAGAACAACCACTGCGCGGGCAGTCAGGCCAGACAAGGGGCCTTCAGCGATAGCCACACCGTATTCGGATTTGAAATCGCCGCCGCGCAGGGTAGAGAGCGTGACCACGTGGGTCAGGCCTTCCGCGCCACAGAAACGTGACTGTGCGAACGGCAGGTCAGCGGAAATACACAGTACCATTGTATTTTCGATTTCACCGGCCAGCTGATTGAATTTACGCACTGATGCAGCGCAAACGCCGGTATCGATGCTAGGGAAAATGTTCAGGACTTTACGCTTGCCCACGAAGCTGCTCAGGCTCACATCAGAAAGGTCTTTGGCGACCAGAGTGAAAGGCTTGGCGACGTCGCCTTTTTGTGGGATTTTGCCAGCTACAGTTACCGGGTTGCTCTGAAAGTGTACGGTTTGGGTCATAATGTTTTCCTGTGTCCATTGGAGTCAAACGGCTTTCAGTTTAGGGTAACAATTGTAGGTTGGATATAGATTATTTGCTAAATAGTTGTATACATTGAATGTATGCCGTCGGGCATTGATCAATTTAGGGAGCCGCTATGAGAAGTGTTCGCTTTTATCCGGAAGCCTGGCCATTGCACACGGCCTTTGTGATCTCTCGCGGCAGCCGCACCGAAGCGCGTGTGGTGGCGGTAGAAATTGAAGAGAATGGTATTCGCGGCGTGGGTGAATGCACGCCGTATGCGCGTTATGACGAAAGTGAAGCGTCGGTGATGGCGCAAATCGCCAGCGTGGTCACCGCTATCGAGCGGGGTGCGAGTCGCGAACAGTTGCAACATTTGCTGCCCGCAGGTGCCGCGCGTAATGCGCTGGATTGTGCGCTGTGGAATCTCGAAACCCAGACCAGCGGGCTGAACTTGTGGCAGCTCACGGGTACAGAACCATTAGCATCGATCAGCATGGCGCAGACGGTCAGCATCGGCACACCTGAAGAGATGGCCGAAGCGGCGCTGGCATTACAGAAAAAGGGCGCGACGCTGCTTAAAATCAAACTGGATGACCGGCTCATTGCCGAGCGTCTGGTGGCGGTTCGCGCCGCAGTGCCTAACGCGTCATTGATCGTCGATGCCAACGAGGCCTGGCAAAGCGACGGTCTGGCCGAGCGCTGTCAGTTACTGGCAGATCTCGACATTCTGATGCTCGAACAGCCGCTGCCTGCCGGGGAGGATTCCGCACTGGAGAACTTTATCCATCCGTTGCCGATCTGCGCCGATGAAAGCTGCCATACGGTTGAAGGTCTACCCGCGCTGAAAGGCCGCTACGAGATGGTTAACATCAAGCTGGATAAAACCGGCGGGTTGACCGGTGCGCTGCGACTGGCCCAGGAGGCGCGTGAGCAAGGATTCGGTATTATGCTCGGCTGCATGCTATGCACTTCGCGGGCTGTGCGTACCGCCTTGCCACTTGCTGCTGGTGCAAGGTTTATTGATCTCGATGGGCCGACCTGGCTTGCCCAGGATGTTGAACCAGCGATGAAGTTTCACTGTGGCGGGATCGACGTCGAAGGATCTGCCTGATTTTAAGGCGGATGTCGCAGTTTTGTGCGCGGAGGCAAATCTGGAGCGAATTCTTTTAGGGTATGAATTCAAGAAATGATACAACTCCTTCATTGCTCATCGTTTTTATGAATGACAGGAGAAATTCATGCCGCAGGGAAAATCGTTTCCGCTTCTCTCATACTCTGTCTGTGCTGCGCTGGTCGCACTGAGCCTCAGTCAGGCCAACGCTGCACAAGTTCCCGCTGGTACACAACTCGCCGCCAAACAGGAAATCGTCCGCCATATCAAGGACGAGCCTGCCTCTCTGGATCCGACAAAAGTCATCGGCCTGCCGGAAGCGCAGGTTGCGCGTGATTTGTTCGAAGGGCTGGTTAATCAGGATGCCCATGGTAAAAGCATCCCGGGCGTTGCCGAAAGCTGGCAGAACCAAAACAATCAGGTCTATCTTTTCACGCTGCGTAAAGATGCCAAATGGTCGAATGGCGACCCGGTAACCGCGCAAGATTTCGTTTACAGCTGGCAGCGGCTGGTGGATCCGAAAGGACTATCGAGCGGTGCGTGGTTCGCCGGACTTGCGGGGATCCGGAATGCAGATGCGATTATTGCCGGAAAAATGCCGGTGGATAAACTGGGTGTTACCGCCGTTAGCCCGACGCAGCTGCGCGTCACGCTCGACAAACCGGTGCCGTATTTTGTCAGCCTGCTGGCTAATTTCAGTCTTTTCCCGGTGCATAAAGCCACGGTGGAAAAATACGGCGAAGACTGGACCAAGCCCGGTAATCTCGTTGGCAATGGCGCGTATGTACTTAAAGAGCGCGTGGTGAATGAAAAACTGGTGCTGGAACCGAATCCGCATTACTGGGATCACGCCCATACGGTGCTGACCAAAGTGACGTTTGTGCCGATTAATAAAGAGTCCAATGCCACAAAACGCTATCTGGCAGATGACATCGACATCACCGAGTCTTTCCCGAAAGATCAGTATAAAAAGCTGATGCATGATATTCCGGGGCAGGTTTATACCCCGTATCAGCTCGGGACTTATTATTACGCCTTTAACACCCGCCGTGCGCCAACCGACGATGCCCGCGTGCGTCTGGCGCTGTCGATGAGTATTGACCGTGCGGTAATTAGCGATAAAGTGCTGGGCAGCGGCGAAAAACCAGCGTGGCATTTTACCCCTGACGTGACCAACGGCTGGAAGCCAGCCAAAAGTGAAATGCAGCAGTATTCGCAGGAAGAGCTGAATGCACAGGCGAAAGGCCTGCTGGCGGCGGCAGGTTATGGGCCGTCCAAACCCTTGCATCTGACGCTGTTATACAACACGTCCGAGAGCCACCAGAAAATTGCTATCGCCGTTGCTTCAATGTGGAAAAAGACGCTGGGCGCGGATGTGAAGCTGGTAAATCAGGAATGGAAAACCTATATCGACAGCCGTAACACCGGTAATTTCGACGTGATCCGCGCCTCGTGGGTTGGTGATTACAACGAAGCTTCAACCTTCCTGTCGCTGCTGACCTCAACGCACAACAGCAACATCAGCAAATTCAGCAACGCCGATTACGACAAAGCCATCGCTGACGCCAGCCGTGAAACCAACGACGCTCGTCGCAACGCGGACTATAACAAAGCCGAACAGATCATCGCCGAACAGGCTCCGATCGCGCCTGTCTATCAGTACACCAATGGACGGCTGATCAAACCGTGGGTGAAGGGCTACCCGATTGAAAATCCTGAAGACGTGGCGTATAGCCAGGAAATGTACATTATTAAGCACTGATTTCTGAGTCTGCAAAAATGCAAAAAGCGCCCAAAAAGGCGCTTTTTCTTTGTTCGATGGAGATTACTCGTTACGGCTGACCAGTCTCACCACCAGCGCGGCGGCGGCGGCCACCGTGGCGAGAAGTACTACTCCCGGCCAGCCACCTGATTCCAGCGCTTTACTGCCCAGTGCCGCTCCCGCCGACATACCGATAAACACCACGGTGAACAGCAGGGCATTCAGCCGCCCGCGAGCGGCTGGCTCAAGGCCATAAACCAGTGTCTGATGCGCCACCAGCGTGGCCTGAATGCCCAAGTCAAAACCGATAGCGCTAAGCACAATCAACGCGAGCTGGGCGTGGGGTGATAACAACGGCAGTATGAACATTGCGGCGAACGACACCATCACCAGCCCGGCTCCGATTTGGGTTACGTGCGCCGGTCCTTTTTTATCGGCCAACGCCCCGGCCATGGGGGCAGCCAGCGCACCGGCGGCTCCCGCCAGACCAAATGCCCCGGCAACGGCGCTACCAAGATGATAGGTATCGTTGAGCATGATCGCCAGCGTTGACCAGAACGCGCTGAACGCCACTGAGAGCAGACCCTGTGCCAGCGCCGCGCGCCGCAGCGTTTTATGATGCTTCCACAGGCCAAGCATCGAGTGCAACAGCGCCGCATAGCTGATGCGCGTTGCTGGCGTAAAGCGTGGCAGTACTCGCCACAGTGCAATACCAATCAGCGCAACGCTGACGGCGGCCAACTGATACATCACCCGCCAGCCAAAGTATTCCGCCACAAAACCGCTGACCACGCGGGACAGCAGGATCCCGACCAGTAATCCGGTCATCACCGTCCCCACGGTTTTACCCCGCTGGGCCACCGGAGCCAGATGTGCCGAGGCCGGAACGATATCCTGCGCCATGGTCGCGCCAATGCCGGTGATCAGGCTCGCCGCCAGCAGCCCGTGAATGCCGGGCACAAATCCGCACAGCAGCAGCGCCACCGCCAGCAGAATGCTTTTCAACAAGATGATAGTGCGTCGATCGTGACGGTCACCCAATGGGATCAGAAACAAGATCCCCAGCGCATAACCGGCCTGCGTTAGCGTCGGGATAAGCCCCACCGACGCGGTGCTGGCGTGCAGATGGCTGCCCATAATCCCCAGCATCGGCTGGCTGTAGTAGATCGACGCCACGCTCAGACCCGCGCCCGCCGCCAGAGTGAAAATAATTTTGCCGGAAATCGCCGCTTCGGGGCTTGCCGGTGAGTTTTGCGTAAGGTCTGACATGATGTATTCCTGAATGAATTAGATTGCGTGGAGAACATTCTTCACCTCAATGCTCATGAGTGGTAGCCTGCACAAAGGTAAAACTGTTATACGCAGGACGTATGAATACACCTCTCACCAGCGGTATAGACCGCATAGATCTGATGCAAACGTTCATTCGCATTGTTGAAAGTGGCAGCCTCTCAGCCGCTGCCGTGCAGCTCAGCACCAGCCAGCCCACCGTCAGCCGCCGCTTGCAGTCGCTCGAACGCTTACTGGGCGCGAAACTGATTCTGCGCACCACTCATGCGATGAAACTCACCGACGATGGTGAGCGTTGTTATCAGCAGGCGAAATTATTGCTTGAGCACTGGGCGGCGCTTGAAGATCAACTGCGCGGTGCGGGCGATGAGCCGGTCGGTACGTTGCGTGTTCGCGCTCCGCACGCCTTCGGGCAAGATCAAATGATCGAACCTCTTACGCGATATCTGCACCGCTACCCGAACGTAACCGTGGACTGGATGCTCAACGACCGCACGCCGGATTTTCTTTCGGAAGACATCGACTGCGCAATCCAGGTAGGAAACGTGGCGGATCCGTCAATGGTGGCGATCCTGCTGGCTGAAGTCCCGCGCATTGTGGTGGCGACGCCGGAACTGTTGCAGCAGTATCCGGTGACGCAGGTGAACGAACTGGGACAATTACCCTGGGTGGCGTTCAGCACTTATTATCGCAATGAAGTGGCACTCCGCCATGACAGTGATGACCGGACAGAAAGCTGCGCTATCTCGCCGCGTATGGCAACGGACAGTTTGTACGCCGTTCGCAAAGCTGCGCTTTCCGGACTGGGGGCGGGGATCGTGTCTGCGTGGGTGGTCAAAGATGACATAAAGGAAGGGCGGTTGCAGCGCGTATTGCCCGGCTGGAACGCCTTGCCGCTGCCGGTCTATCTGGTTTATCCCTACGCGACCTACTATCCTGCACGGCTGCGGAAATTCTTCGACGTTATGCGCAGCGTGATGCCTGAGCTGGCCGAAATGCAAAAACCCGCCACATCCTGATACTCAAAATTTTACCTCAAAAATAGAGCATCATCGCTCTGGCGTATTAAAGTGGGCAGATTGCCATCGGTTGAGTTTTTTGAACTTCAAACACTTAACGCTAAACTGAGAAGAATTAACGAATTATAAAGCGAGGAACGTCGTGGAAGTCATTAAGGGAAAAGAACTACAGGTAGCCGATGCTGTTTATGCCTTCCAGCTGGACGGTCAGGGCGGTGTGAGCGACATCAGCGTACAATGCGTCGCGACGGACGAAAAACCTTGCTGGCTGCATCTGGATTACACCCGTCCGGAAAGCGAAAACTGGATTAACAATACGCCAGTATTACCTGACACGGTTCGTGAAGCGCTGGCCGGAGACAGTGTGCGGCCTAAAGTTATCCGCATGGGCGAAGGCACGCTGATCACGCTGCGCAGCATCAATCTCAACGCCGATTCCCGTCCGGACCAGCTGGTCACCATCCGCGTGTACCTTACTGATAAAATGATTGTCTCCACGCGCCATCGCAAAGTCTTCTCAATGGAAGAGATGATAAGCGACATGCAGCAGGGCAGCGGGCCGAAGAACACGGGCAGCTGGCTGGTGGAAATGTGTGATGCGTTGACCGATCACACCAGCGATTTTATCGAAGATCTGCACGATAAAATCATCGATATCGAAGATGACCTGATGGAACAGCAGGTGCCGGAGCGCGGCCAGATGGCATTGCTGCGTAAACAGCTGATTGTCCTGCGCCGTTATATGGCACCGCAGCGCGACGTGTTTTCGCGACTTTCCAGCGAACGCCTGCCGTGGATGAACGACGATGAACGTCGCCTGATGCAGGAAATCTCGGATCGCTTAGGGCGCGGGCTGGACGATCTGGACGGCAGTATCGCCCGTACCGCCGTGCTTTCCGATGAAATCAGTTCACTGATGGCCGATTCCCTCAACCGCCGCACCTACACCATGTCGATGCTGGCGATGGTCTTCCTGCCGACGACGTTTCTGACGGGGCTGTTTGGGGTTAATCTCGGCGGCATCCCCGGTAACTCGTCACATTTGGGGTTTGGAATTTTCTGTGTGTCGCTGGTGGTGCTGGTGGGTGGCGTCGCGTGGTGGCTGAAGAAAAGCCGCTGGTTATAGGGGCAGAGATCCTGCGAAAAAAAAGCAAAAAAAAGCCGGTCAGAAGACCGGCGTCGTTCGAATCAAAAAGTGCTATGCATTAATTCTAAAAATTTGGAAATAAGACAATATGGAGCACAACGCCCATCGCTTGACGTTGCATTCACCTGCGGAATGGATAGTGCACCGATTCAGCGGTAGTAATGTTGATTTGGCTCAATCTTTTTGAGGTTTTTGTGCTGTCAGCCCGGTCGGCGTGGATTTGTGCCACGTGGATCTCAAAACTTACGATCAGGAGTCAGTTTTGCACACCGGAGAAATGATTCATCAGGCGTATGAAAATACGATCGAAAGGACGCTGAACTTATGGAATGCGCACGGAGAGACCGGTAAAGCCAGAACCGAACCTTTCTATCACCCGACCAAACTGGCTATTACCAGCGGCAACCGCGCTGGGGCAGCAATGGCCGGACTGTTGTCCGATTTAACCGCAGCCGCGCAGGGCGATAAACTGGCGGATATCGCACCGCCCGGGGGTATGCATTTCACATTTTTTGCGATCACTCAGGCACTGTACGACAGTCCGGAAGACGCTGAAGATCTCGCCGGGCTCGTGGAGACTTTTGAACAACACTGCGCCGGCCATGTCATGCAAATCAGCGAGTTGCAACTGATAGCACTGCCCAATCAGCTGCTGCTGGCGGGTATTCCCGACAGGGATAGCTTACGCGTCAGGCAGTCGCTGGCAGAGCATCTGCTGGCGACGAAATGGGCGGGAAAAATTAAAGACCGCTATCCCAATGCCGCTATTCCCCAAATTTTCTGGCACAGCACGCTGCTGCGTTACAGCGCTGAATTTATGCCTGAGCCGCTGCGGGCATTCTTCCATGAAAACCGGCACAGGAATTTCGGCGCGGTAAGCCTGCCGGTGAAACTGGTGATGACTAACTACAACTGGACCGATACCGTTCTTCTTTCCTGAAAAGCAAAAGCCCGCTTCAGCGGCGGGCTTTGATGACTAAAGGCTGGTTGGAGAAACGTTATTTAATTTCCAGTACGTTCAGGCGTTCAACCGGGGCAGTGATTTCATCGTCTTCCGGCTGCCAGCCGACCGGTTGCATAGGAATATCTTCGCGATCGAACGCCAGATCCCCACCGTCGACCACTTCACCACCGTGCTGGATCCCTTTAAAATCAAAAAGATTCATATCATTGAGATGTGAAGGCACCACATTTTGCATCGCACTGAACATGGTTTCGATACGGCCCGGATATTTTTTATCCCAGTCTTTCAGCATGTCGCCGATGACCTGGCGTTGCAGGTTTGGCTGTGAACCGCACAGGTTACAAGGGATGATCGGGTATTCGCGTGCAATCGCAAAACGCTCGATGTCTTTTTCGCGGCAGTACGCCAGCGGGCGGATCACGATGTGTTTGCCGTCGTCGCTCATTAGTTTCGGTGGCATACCTTTCAGTTTGCCGCCGTAGAACATATTGAGGAACAGCGTTTGCAGGATGTCATCGCGGTGATGGCCAAGTGCAATCTTAGTACAGCCCAGTTCGGTCGCAGTGCGGTACAAAATCCCGCGGCGCAGACGTGAACATAAGGAGCAGGTAGTTTTACCTTCCGGAATTTTATCTTTAACGATCGCATAAGTATCTTCGGTCACGATCTGGTATTCCACACCCAGCTCTTCCAGATACGCCGGCAAAATATGCGCCGGGAAACCCGGTTGTTTCTGGTCCAGATTGACGGCAATCAGTGAAAAGTTTACCGGCGCGCTTTTTTGCAGATTGCGCAAAATTTCCAGCATTGTGTAACTGTCTTTACCGCCCGACAGGCACACCATTATGCGGTCACCTTCCTCGATCATGCCAAAGTCAGCAATGGCTTTACCGACGTCACGACGCAGGCGTTTCTGAAGCTTATCGATGTTGTATTTTTCTTTCTGAATTGGACTGGTCACAAATTTCTCTTTCGCAAAATCGCGGCGCGCAGGCCGCCAGTGTCTATGCGCAGTAGGGTACGGATTTTGCTGCCTGCTGTCAGGTAGATTTTTGCGTAAATCAGGGTTTTTTATGGACAGAAAATCACCAAAAAACTTCCATTTGTCCGAATCTCAGATGAATGTGAAATTCCTGACTATAGTTAATAGACTCATTGTTAAGAAAAAACCCTAATTCAGGAGGGATGATATGAAAAGGAAAAACCTTATTGCCGCATCACTGGCCGCTGTCTCAATACTGTTTGTTGCAGGCTGTGCCTCAAATCAGGCAATAAAAACGACGGATGGAAAAACCATCGTAACGGACGGTAAACCTCAGGTAGATGACGATACCGGTCTGGTGTCGTACAAAAATGCAGAGACGGGTAAAACAGAGCAAATTAACCGCGATCAGGTTAAAAACATGAGCGAGTTGGATAACTAATTTATTCAATCACTGTGACAAAGGAGAGAACGATGAACAGGAAATTGATTCTGCCATTAGCCGCATTAATCAGTGTCGCAGCGTTGTCAGGCTGCACCCGTACCAGCTATGCCATTCAGACTAATGATGCGCGAACCATCATCAGCGACGGTAAACCAAAAGAAGCCGAAACCGGCCTGTTGGAATATACCGATGCTAATGGGGTAAAACAGCAAATCAGTAAAACTGAAGTCAAGCAGGTGACGGAGCTTCCCAACTAATATCGCTTTTTGTCTGTTTTTTCCAATATCTAAACCCGCTGAAAGCGGGTTTTTTATTGCCTTATCACGGTTCCATACTTAGGGTGCGGGGAGGGGGATGTCGATATTACCTTTCACGTAACGAAATCGTTCATCTGCTCGGGAAGGGTTACCTGCGGGGTTATCTCTGTGTCCACGGAATGTTGCCGTCTGATTCATATATTTCCGGGTTCCAGACAAGTAACCCACTTTTACACCCTTAATATTTAGTTCCGTTCTTAACTGAATAAGAAAGTCATCGCTGTCTCGTAAAATATTGCAGGCCTGTATTTTTAGAAAACCGACCTCTCTCAGCCCGTGGGAGACCAGTTCATACGCCAGCGCAAAAGCGTTGAGACGAGTCCCATCGAATTTGTTGACCTGTCCAGGATGCCCATGCCCCATAACGTCCAAACGATCATTCACTGTGATGCACGATAAGTTACGCGTGTTTTGCACGGAGGAAATTCCGTCTATCGCATCACCTATCCGCCGGTCAAACTCTGTATAAATTGGTGCTTTGCCTAACGTGAAAATATTATGACCGGGAATTTTCAGGACTTTATGCGCATATATCACCCCTGATTCCATTGGGCCATCATCGACTCTGTCAACAAATAAGTAATATCTCTTTTTCCACATTTATCTCAATTTCCCTATGATTGGTATGATTATAATATTTACACATCCTTTAATTCATATCACCTTATTATTAAGTTTTTATTTTTATTGTTTTGTATTAATAAGAAGGGTAAGTGAAATTATTGAATGTTTAATTTTTATCTCGTGAGTAGTAATAAAAATGCAGAACCCTGTCACGCAAAGCCCTGCATTGTCTTCTTAACTGCCGTGATTACCGCTGCGACGTCACGATTTTCACTTTATCCACCGCTGCGGCTTTTTCTGCCTTCGCTGCGGTCATGCCTTTTTCTGCGCTGCGGTGTAATACCCAGCCGAAGATGAGAATCGACAGGGCGCACAGCAGGAACAGGATCCGTCCCCAGAGCGGGTTAGGTACCAGCACCATCAGCAGTAAACCGGCACCCATGTACATCGAAATACGGCCAATTTTATCGCGTTGCAGCCGGTCGAACTCATCCTGTTCGTTGTCGGCATAGACCGGCGTTTCCATATCGATGAAGAACTGTTTGCGCTGTGCCTCGCGCGCGGTATTGGCTTCACGGTAGAACAGACTTGTCAGGCAGAAGAATCCACCGGTGAACACCATGTGCGAGAAGATGTTCCACATAATTGCTACGTCCAGTAACTCACGCGCAGTCAATGTGATACCGAGAAGGCGTGCCATGTCCGGTGCGGTAAAGACGTTAGCGACAACGTACGATACGCCCAGCCCGAACAGGACGGTGGCCCAACCCGCCCAGTCCGGCGTTTTACGGATAAACACGCCAAGGAACAGTGGCACGACAATCGGCGCCTGCATCAGCGTGCCGACTTTCATCATCAGATCGAAAAGACTCACGGTCTGCATTGTGTGCATGTACTGCGCGACCAGGATCACCAGCACACCGTTCACCACGCAGGCTATCTGCCCGACGCGCAACTGATACTTGTCGCTGCGCGCGCCGTTACGGTTGACGACCGGCGTCCAGAAGCTGCGCACAAAAATCCCCGAGTTACGGTTCAGCGCGCAATCCATGGAGGACATCGTTGCTGCAAACAGTCCTGCCATCAGCAGGCCGACGGTACCGAGTGGCATGGCGCGTTCGGCAAAAATCAGATATACCGCATCGGTAGCGTTTTTCCCCAGCTCAGGGTGCGCGGTGGCGGCGTCCGGATACAGAACGGCGACCGCCCACGGCGGGATGAACCAGATAAGCGTACCGACAAACATCAGCACCAGCGCGAACAGCGCCGCTTTTTTAGCGTTGAAACTGTCTTTGGCATTCAGAAAGCGGTAGGAATCCTGAAGGTTATTGATGCTTTGCACGTTCTTGATGAAGAAGAACAGGAAGCAGGCCACCAGAAGCGAAATGTAATGCGGTCCGACGTCTGGTCCGGTAAAGAAGCCAGAAGGGAACTCGGTCACCAGTTTGACCGGTCCGCCGACTTTAAACAGGGCAACCACCGCGCAGGCAATTGAAATAATCGCCACCACCAGCGTCTGAACAAAATCGCTCGCCACCACGCCCCATGCGCCGCTTAGCAATGAAATCACCAGCACTACCACGCCGGTCACCCACAAAGTAAGCGTAATGTCGTGTTTGAACACCGCGCTGGCAAACACTGCCAGACTGTTCAGCCACACCCCGGCGCTCAGGATGCTCAGAGGAATAATCATCCAGGTAAAAAACTGTTCATTGCCTTTGCCGAAGCGGTGGTTGATAGCCTCGGTGGCCGTATCCACCCGCAGCTGACGAAAACGCGTGGCGAACCACCACCAGGCGATGAGATAGCCGAACACGTTACCGGCGAACACGCTGACCACGTTGAAACCGTAGCGGTAGGCCTGACCGGCGGCACCGGTGAACGTCCACGCGCTGAACTGGATCATGAACGCGGTTGCGCCAACCATCCACCAGAGCATTCGCCCCCCACCGCGAAAATAGTGGCTCGAGGAGCCTGACGCCATCTTTTTGAAGGCATAACTGATAGCAATCATTAAGACGAAGTAACCGATCATGACCAGAACATTGATATCCATTGTCGTTACTCTCTCATTTGTAGGTGAGGTGTTTTTGGTTATGTATTGAGCAAGCGTAGAAGAGAGTAATGGAATTAAAAGTCCGACAAATAAGAAACGCTTAGTTTGTTATCGATTTGTGAAGTCGGTCACTTGATGGGCAATTTGTGGCTTTTTTCGGCTAATTCTGACTGGCGCTTATAAACATTCATTGCTTTATTAGTAGTACTAAAGCGAAAGAAAACGTTATAACCGGAGAATGCATGACGCTATTTAAGTGCCGTACCGTTGAGGTAAAACAGCTCGCCGCAGCCTTCATCATGATGTCTGGCAGCGCAGGCGTCTTCGCCGCTGAACCGGCATTTCTCAATACCGCGCAGATGGAAGTAGTCCGCCAGCAGTTGCACGACAACACCGCTGCGCCACAATCCTCTGACGCGTACCGTCACCTGCTGGCCGCTGCGGATTCCGCGCTTAACAAACCCAATCTCAGCGTGACCGACAAAGGCATGACGCCGCCGGGCGGCTCGAAGCACGATTACCTCAGCCTGAGCGCTTACTGGTGGCCGGACGACAGCAAACCCGACGGCCTTCCGTGGATCCGCAAGGACGGGCGCGTCAATCCGGCCAGTAAAAACGATCAAAGTGACGGCGTAAGGCTGGCTGATTTCACCGCGCGGGTGCAGAACCTGACGCTGGCCTGGTATTTCTCCGGTGAACAAAAATATGCCGACAAAGCCGCCAGCCTGCTGCGCGCCTGGTTTATCACGCCACAAACGCGCATGAACCCGAATCTGAATTTTGCGCAGGGCGTGCCGGGAATTTCGCCGGGACGCAACGCCGGTGTGCTGGATGGGCGCTATTTCTCCACGCGCATTGTGGATTCGCTGATTTTGCTGCGTGGCAATCCGGCGTGGAGCGACAACGACGAACAGCAACTCCACGCGTGGATGACGGAGTATCTGCACTGGCTTCAGGGCAGCAAAATCGCGAAGAAGGAAGGGCGCACCGAAAATAATCACGGTAACTGGTACGTGACGCAGGTGTCAGGCATCGCCTGGTATCTCGGTGATAAAGCGGTGATCGACGATATGGCAACGCTGATGAAAAGTAAGCTCGACGTACAACTCAAACCCGACGGCACGCAGCCCGCAGAACTGGCGCGCACCCGATCCTTTCATTACAGCTATTTCAATTTACAGGCGATCAGCATGATGGCGCTGCTGGCGCAGAAAAAGGGAATCGATCTTTGGCACTATAAAACGCCGCAAGGCGGTAACCTGCTGACCTCACTGGATTTCATGGCGCGGTTCACCGATCCGAACGTAGCGTGGCCTTATAAATCGATCGACCAGATCCGCGTGCGTCCGCTGCCGCTGCTTTCCTGGGCGGATAATTCCACCGGCCAGTCGCGCTACCAACAAAAGATCCGCAGCGCGACCTTCACCGTGCCGCCAGCGGATAAAAGTAAGAAAATGACCGGTGGCTATCATGAAGACGCGACGCGTGGCGCGGTAATGGAAGCCGAGCGGGAGACCTGGCTGATTTCGCTGCCCTCGTTCGCTACCGGCTATGTCGCGCCTCAGCCACAGGAGAGCGGAAAATGAGTCAGTGGCAACCGTTGTTGATTTCCATGCATGAGGCCGGGAAACTCCGCGAACATATTGCTGCGGATACTCTGACTGGCGCGGCGCTGCGCGAGCAAATCGTCTTGCTTGAGCGTTATATGGCGCAGCCGCATAGCATCCCCGGTCACGGTGAAGCGGGAGGGGCTGAGCATACGCGGCACAAACAAAACTACTTTTATGTCAATCTCGCCGGGCGTCTGTTCCTTATCACCGGTGAGGCGCGTTATCGTGATTTCGCGCTGGCGTTGCTGACCGGTTACGCCGACATTTACCCTTCGCTCGGCAACGCTACCAGCAAAGACAGCAATGCGCCGGGACGGCTTTTCCATCAGACGCTCAACGAAAACATGTTCTGGCTGTACGCCGTTGAAGGCTACCACTGCCTGATCCCCTCGCTGAGTCAGGAAGAGTGTGCATACATTGAAAAGAATTTGTTTAGCGTAATGGCTGACGACGCGCTGAACCGCCACAGCAAAGATTTCGATATCGTGCACAATCACGGCATCTGGTCAGTGGCGGCGGCAGCCATCAGCGGTTACGTACTTGGCGATTTATCACTGGTCGAAAAAGCGCTTTATGGCCTGAAGGGGGACAGCGAAAGCGGCGGTTTTTTTGCCCAGCTTAGCCAGCTGTTTTCACCAGACGGTTACTACATCGAAGGGCCTTATTATCACCGTTTTGCGCTTCGACCTTTACTGCTGCTGAGCGAGGCGATTGAACGCCGTCAGCCGGAATTACAGATTTATCAGTTCCGTGATCAGATCATTCGTAAAACCTGCGAAGCCCTGATGCAGACCGCATTCCCCGACGGGACCTGGCCTGCGCTCAATGACTCCTCCAAAACCATCAATATCCGCGATGACGGCGCAGTCATCGCCGCCAGCGTTTGCTATCACCGCTATCCGCATAATCCGCAGTGGGTTGCTGTCGCGCAACAACAGCACACCCTGTGGGTCAGCGCAGCGGCGCTGGAATTATCCGCAGCATTGCAAAGCGCACCACCGCTAAAAGTCAGTTGGGGGAGCGTCGAACTGCATGACGGACCGGAGGGTTCACACGGCGGCCTCGGAATTTTGCGCAGTGCCGAACTAGATATGGCGCTGATGTGGTACGGCCAGCACGGTAGCATTCCCCGCCTACATTCTGCGCTCAACCACGGGCATTTTGACGGCCTGCACCTCAGCCTGTTCAACCGAGGCCGTGAGTTTTTACGCGATTACGGGTTTGGCCGCTGGGTGAATATCGAACCCAAGTTCGGCGGGCGCTATATTCCAGAAAACAACAGCTACTGCAAGCAGAGCGTCGCGCACAACACCGTAGTGGTGGACGAAAAAAGTCAGCACGGCGGACTCAGTCTGGAGGCGGAAAAACGCTGGGGCGAACCGCACTTCTTCGTCACGGACAATCCGGCAGAACAGGGTATGAGTGCCCGGCTGAGCGATTATTATCCCGGCGTAAAACAGCAGCGCACCGTGCTGATGCTGGATTTACCGGAGCTTGGCTCGCCGCTTATCGTCGATGTGTTCCGCCTGACCAGCCAGCAGACGCACTGTTACGATTATTGCCTGCATCATCTCGGCCAGTTTGTACGCAGCAACGTCACGCTTGATGTGGCGAAAGTGCTGAAACCTCTGGGTGAAAGTCACGGATATCAGCACCTGTGGGACTGCGCCCGCAGCACGATTGCGGGCGGCGATTGCGCGTTATTCAGCTGGCTTGATGGCGACGGTTACCGGACTCTGGTCAGCGCTTTTCCCGACGGCGGCGAGTTAATCGTAGCCCGCACCGGTGCCAGCGATCCGCATTTCAACCTGCGCAACGAACCGGCGCTGCTGCTACGTACTCACGGCAAAAATGCCATTTTCGCCAGCGTATTTGAAACGCACGGTTATTTCGATGAGGCTACCGAAACTTCACTCGATGCGCGCGGCGAAGTCATAAGTATCTGCGTAGTGAGCCACGATGATCAGCAATCTGAAATCAACATCCTCTTTACAGAAAACCGGACGCTGAATGTCCGCATCAATAACCGCGCCGCGCCGACAGCGGAAAACGCTTTCAGCGTGGCGTGGCAATCCGTTTCACCTCTGACTATCTCTGAAAAATGAAGGAGCACGTATGTTTAACGATTTAAACGGTCAGCGAGTTTTGATTACCGGTTCAACCAAAGGTATTGGTCTGGCGGCGGCAAAAGCTTTTGCCGCGGCGGGCGCGAAGGTCGGCATTAACGGTCATCGTCACGATGCGAGCCTTGAACAACTGGCGGCGGAAATCGCCAAAAACGGCGGTGAAGTCGCGTACTTTGGCGCGGACGTCACGAAATCTGCCGAATGTGAAGCGCTGGTGGCAAACTTCGTTGAACGCTTTGGTGGTATCGATGTGCTGATCAACAACGCTGGCGGCCTGGGCGGGCGTCAGGGACTGGAGAGCATCGACGACGATTTTTACGATCACGTAATGGATCTCAACGCCCGTTCGGCGCTGATGGTCACTAAATTTGCTATCCCGCATTTGCGCCATTCGGCTAAACAAAGCGGCAAAACGACTTCGGTGATCAGTACCGGGTCCATTGCCGGACGTGAAGGCGGGGGGCCAGGCGCGAGTTTGTACGCGGCCTCGAAGGCCTGGTTGCACAACGTGCACCGCAACTGGGTGAAGGAATTTACCAAAGATAATATCCGCTTCAATGTGGTTTCTCCGGGCACTATCGACACGGTTTTTCACGCCGATAAAAGCCCGGAAGTGCGCGAGAAAATCGCAGGATCTATCGCCATGGGCCGTTTTGGCACCAGCGAAGAACTGGCACCAAGCTTCCTGTTTTTCGCCTCCCACGCGTGCAGCGGTTACATCACCGGTCAGATATTAGACGTTAACGGCGGCCAGATGGCGCCATAGCGCACAGTTCGTGAGTTTCATCGCGGCGGACGCATGCAGCGTTTCGCCGCCTGAACTATGCTGTCGGCAATCTGCACAGTAAAAGGGAATAGCATGACGATGCAGTTTGAAACCGCCGCAGGTATGACACGCGGTCTGAACACCCATATTGCCCGCGATATCGCCCGTAAAATTCTCTCCGGCGAGCTGGCCTGCGGTGCCATTTTGCCGAGTGAAATTGAGCTCGGCGAACAGTTCGGCGTCAGCCGCACGGCCTTACGCGAAGCGCTGAAACTGCTCACGTCAAAAGGTCTGCTGGAATCACGCCCGAAAATCGGCACGCGTGTTAAAGAGCGTCCGCAATGGAATATGCTCGACCCGCAACTGCTGGAGTGGATGCAGGGCATGGAAGCGACCGAAGAGATTTATCATCAGTTTCTTGAATTTCGTAAAGCCATCGAACCGCACGCCACCGCGCTTGCTGCCGTGAACGCCAGCAAAGAACAGCGGATCGAGCTCTCGCGGATCTATCGCCAGATGTGTCACGTGGCGGAGAATTTCGACGCGCAGGCGTGGGTGGACATCGATACCCAGTTTCACCGGATGATTTTCATCTCCTCCGGTAATTGTTTTTACGTCCCGTTCGGCAATGTGCTGACCACCATTTTCAAATGGTTTTTCGAATACTCCTCAAAGGAAGGCGGAATGTGTCTGAACGAGCATAAACGGATTTATGAGGCGATTATGGCGGGGGACGAGGGAGAAGCTTATTCCGCGTCATTGAGTTTGATGAAGGGGCATAAGCATCGACTTGGATCAGGGGGGTAATTCAACTTCAACACCGTGGGTTGCCACCCACACCGGCCCAAAGGACGCGTAAACGCGCGCCCTCTGGACTCCCGCGTTTTTAAAAACACGTGCCATGCATCCTGGCTATGTTTCAGGTATTACCGCTATTGCCGCAAAATCACGCCGCTCCGCGGTGCCCTTCGCTCGGGTTACAACCCGCGCACAAAGACGCACGGTTTTTCACCTCTCGCTACGGCGCGATTTTCGAACGCGGCCATACACTTTTTAGGTCACAACCTCACCGACTCAGGACGAAAATAGGAAACAGCCAAGTAAAAATTGAAAATGACTAGGTTTTATCTTGTCTAGTTTGTCTTTAAAAATGGTGAGATGGCGCGGTCAAAAAATCCTGCTGAACGGAGCGGGCTGGAGACCTTAGGCTCCAGCACCGAGAGAAGGTACCGCGCAGCGGCAGGGTTTTGCGCCACCCTCCTTAGCCGCAGAACAAGTCCATCATTCCCGCGATAGCGCTTTTTAAAATAAACGCAGGATTGTTAAGGGGCGCGTTTACGCCCCTTAACCCGGTGTGGGCCGGCGCCCAGACTTTGACCTTGAGGTTGATTTAAAAGCTGACCTTAGTCAGCACTTTTCCCCGCCAGCATGACCAAAAACTCATACTTCTGTTTCAGCTCTTTCTCCGCCGCCGCATACAACGCGGTAGCGACTTCCGGTTGCTGAGCATTGAGCCTGCGGAAACGCTGTTCGTTATTGAGCGTATCCGTCAGTCCTGCGCCTGGCGGACGGGAATCCAGCGCCAGTGCCGGTTTGCCCTCATCCACCCGACGCGGGTCAAATCGGTACAGCGGCCAGAATCCGGTAGTGGTCAGCTGTTTCATCTGATCATGGCTGAGTGCAAGGTCGTAACCGTGCTCCTCGCACGGGCTGTACGCGATAATCAGCGACGGCCCCGGATAGGCTTCGGCTTCCTGAATGGCTTTCACTGTCTGGTTCAGCTGCGCGCCGAGCGAGATTTGTGCGACGTAAACATGACCATACATCATCATGCTGACACCCAGATCTTTGCGCGATTTACGTTTGCCCTGTTCGGCGAATTTGGTAACTGCGCCGAGCGGGGTGGCCTTCGATTGCTGGCCGCCCGTGTTGGAATAACACTGAGTATCGAGTACCAGCACGTTGACGTTTTCGGTCAGGCTGAGAACGTGATCCAGACCACCGAAGCCAATGTCGTATGCCCAGCCGTCGCCGCCAATCAGCCAGATGGATTTATCCACCAGATAATCCGCGTCGGTTGCCAGCTGGCGCGCGTCAGGTGTGTCGATCTCCGCCAGAATTTTGCGCAGCGCGATAATATGCCCGCGTTTTATTTCCGGCGTGACGGTGTCATCGCGCAGGCCGTCCAGCACTTCAGCCGGAATATGTTCTTCCAGCGACGCCACCAGTCGCAGCACGCGGCGTCGGTGCTGATCGACCGTCAGACGAAAGCCCAGACCGAACTCGGCGTTGTCCTCAAACAGCGAGTTTGCCCATGCCGGGCCGCGGCCTTCGGCGTTAGTGGTGTAAGGCGTTGACGGCAAATTACCGCCGTATATCGAGGAGCAGCCGGTGGCATTGGCAATCAGCAAACGGTCGCCGTAAAGCTGGGTGATAAGCTTAATATAAGGCGTTTCGCCACAGCCGGAGCAGGCACCGGAATACTCGAACAGCGGGGTGATCAGCTGCGAGGTGCGGATATCGATGCGTTCCAGCGTGGTTTTATCAATTTCAGGCAGTTTGAGGAAGAAATCATAGTTGGCGCGTTCCTCTTCCAGATGCTCAATGCGGTCGGCCATATTAATGGCTTTGATCGACGGATCCTGACGGTCTTTCGCCGGACAGACTTCGACACACAGATTACAGCCGGTACAGTCTTCCGGTGCGACCTGCAGCACGTATTTCTGGCCGCGCATATCGCGGGATTTCACGTCCAGCGATTGCAAGCCTGACGGCGCATTCTCCATTTCCTGTGGCTGAACCACTTTGGCGCGGATCGCGGAATGCGGGCAGGCGGCGACACAGTGGTTGCACTGAGTACACAAATCCGGCTTCCAGATCGGCACTTCTTCGGCAATGTTGCGTTTTTCCCACTGCGTGGTTCCGGTCGGCCAGGTACCGTCCGGCGGGAAGGCGGAAACAGGCAACGCATCACCAAGCCCTGCCAGCATCGCGGCAGTCACGGTTTTGACGAAATCCGGTGCGGCATCGGAAACAATCGGCGGACGTTTATGGGGATTTTCCGGGATCGGCTGCAACGGTACGGCAACCAGCTGTTCCAGCGTCGCGCCGAGCGCCATCCAGTTGCGGGTGACCACGTCTTCGCCTTTACTGCTGTAGCTGCGGGCAATCGCGCCCTGCAACTCTTTCAGTGCTTCATCACCTGGCAGAATCTTAGTCAGGTGGAAAAAGGCCATCTGCATGACGGTATTGATACGCGCGCCAAGGCGGCATTCGCGGGCAATTTTCGCAGCGTTGATGACATAGAAACGAGCCTCGCGTTGATGCAGCGTAGCCTGAACCTCCAGCGGCAGTCTCGCCCAGACCTCATCGGCGCTGAACGGCGTATTGAGCAGGAAAATTCCGCCATGGCGCAGGCGTTCCGCCATCTGATACAAGTCGATAAACTGCCACTGATGGCAGGCGACGAAATGAGCCTGTGTTACCAGATAGGCGGATTTGATTGGGTTTTCGCTGACGCGCAGGTGCGATACCGTCAGGCCACCGGCCTTTTTGGAGTCGTAGACGAAATATCCCTGCGCATACATCGGCGTGCTGTTGCCGATAATCTTGATATTATTCTTGGTCGCCGAGACGGAACCGTCGCTGCCCAGCCCGTAAAACAAGGCTTCCAGCGAAGCGCGTTCAGGCAACTCTTCTTCCACTACCGGCAATGAAAGGCCGGTCACGTCGTCATAAATGCCAACGGTAAAGCGCGGGCGCGGCTGGCTGCGTGCCAGTTCGTGAAATACTGAGAGCACGCAGTCGGGCCCGAATTCTTTCGAAGATAACCCGTAGCGACCGCCGATCACTTTTGGCAGGGAATCGCGTTCGCCGCGGGAATACGCTTCCGCCAGCGCGGTCATCACGTCGAGATACAGCGGTTCCGCTAGTGCGCCGGGTTCTTTGGTGCGATCGAGCACCGCGATGCTTTTTACACTTTGCGGCAGCACCGACAGCAGATGTCCGGCACTGAAGGGACGGTACAGACGCACTTTCAGCACGCCGACTTTTTCGCCGCGCGCGTTCAGGGTTTCAATGACTTCTTCGGCGGTGCCGATGCCCGATCCCATCAGCACGATCACGCGTTCGGCCTGCGGATCGCCGACGTATTCGAATGGCTTATATTCGCGGCCGGTGAGGGCGGCGAAGGCATTCATGGCATCAATGACGTGCTGGCAGGTGGCGTTGTAATACGGATTGGTGGCTTCGCGGGACTGGAAATAAGTATCCGGATTAGCGGACGTGCCGCGAATGACAGGGTGATCCGGCGAAAGTGCGCGGGCGCGATGGGCATCAATTTGCGCCTGTGGCAGCATTTGCCGGAGCGTATCGTCACTCAGCGGTGCGATTTTATTGATCTCGTGCGAGGTGCGGAAACCGTCGAAGAAATGGATAAAAGGCACGCGGCTGTTAAGGCTGGCGACCTGAGAAATCAGCGCGAAATCTTGCGCTTCCTGCACGCTGGCGGCAGAGAGCAGGGCACAGCCTGTCTGACGAACGGCCATGACGTCGGAGTGATCGCCAAAAATTGACAGCGCGTGGGTCGCCACCGTCCGGGCGGCAACGTGCAGAACAAACGGCGTTAGCTGGCCGGCCAGTTTGTACAGCACCGGGATCATCAGCAGCAAACCCTGCGACGAAGTAAAAGAGGTCGACAGCGCGCCGGTTTGCAACGCGCCGTGGACGGTGGAAATCGCACCGGCCTCCGACTGCATTTCCATTACCGTCGGGACGTCGCCCCATAAGTTTTTCTTTCCTTCGCCTGACCATGCGCCTGCAATTTCGGCCATGGTAGAACTCGGAGTGATCGGGTAGATAGCAATCACTTCGTTAGTGCGATAAGCCACGGAAGCGACTGCGTTATTACCGTCAGTGGTGATCATGGAATACCCTTTGCTTGCTCACAAAAACAGGCCAGCAAACTTTTGGTTATGCTGGCAAGAATGATAAAAGCTTAGCAGAGGGCGGAATAATCAATTTATCCTGATTGTGTGCATGGGTTTTTATTAGTCAGGTGAATGATTTGGGGAGCGCCGGAAAGAAAAGTGTTTCGGTTTATGAACAAAAGCCCATTTTTTAGGAAAAAGTTGATGTTCTTTCGCGGGAGTACTCGACGCAGACGAAAAACGTCGGATATGATGACCGTTCTAAAATATTCCCCGCTACAACCCTATATTTCAGGAGCAGGACAGATGATCACTGCGTTTCGCGTGTTACTGGCCACCGGCGTGCTGGTATTAGCCGCATGCAGCAGCCATGAAGAGTCGGCTGACGTTCCACAAAAAGGCAACAGCGTGAATGTCGGCGCGCGTACCGTCAATATGGACAGCCCGGCGTATGCGGCATGTTCGATGGCGGGCGGACAATTGCGACTGGCGCCGCAGCTTGATGGTAGCCGCGTCGGGATGTGCTCCATGTCGAACGGCCGCCAGTGTTCCGAAACTGCATTGATGCAAGGCCGCTGTACTGCGGGATAAACGCCAAACTCAGGTTTGGCGTTTATGCATTTTACTTCGTGATTACATACGGTCTTTCAGGCGGTATACCAGCGTATGTTTGCCCTGGGTCAGGGTCAGTTTATGATCCTGCAAGTTCACCGTCGCGCCATTGTTGAGCACTTCACCGATCACTTGATCCCATTTATTGAGATTTTCATCACTGCACAGCATGCGGGTCGAGGCCATGCCTTTCACGGTCAGCACGCTGTTTTGCAGTTGGCCCTGGCCAAAGAAGTTATTACACATCTTGCCGGAAACGTGCATTTTCTCTCCGAACTCAATCTCCGGAATGCGCCCCTGCGCCGCCGGAACCGTCTGACCGTCAACGCTCAGCAGTTCAAAACGGTGATGCTGTAAGTCGGTTTGTTTAACCGCGGTATTCTGATTCATGCTGCAAGCGCTCAGAGTTATGGCCGTAGCCAGAATAAACAGTGCCTTTTTCATCTTCTCTCCTGAGAAATATTCCATCCGCATTCTTGATGTCGATAGATTCATCTGACTAATGCGTCATTCGCCTGCCTATTATAGCGTGAATGGGTTATAGCGTGAATAGGTTGAGGCGTTAACCCTTCCCTGTGTCCGATTTGTCATTGCCGGTGACACCCGTCTCCGGGCCTGAACCCATGGCGATTGTCGGAAATGAAACTTATATCACTGTCGTTTACGTCTCAGTGCCAGCACGCTATATAGACTTGTCATCATTATTACGGTCTAATCATCACATCAGAAATTATTGTTTATAATATGCGTGAGGCTATAAAGGAATACGCCATTTTCACAATTAACCGGTGAAGAAATGAAAATATTACGCGTCGATGATTTCTTTCTTTCAGACGATCATGCGTTCAGCTTATTTGATATGCATCATCAGATGATGGAGGACGTCCACGGTCACGAATTTGATGAACTGGTCATTGTCCGGCACGGCAGCGGATTTCATATTATTAACGATCAGGTGCAGTTTATCTGTCAGGGTGATTTCTTTTTGGTATCTTCCCGCGACATTCACTGTTATGAATCGGCGAACGAATTATCTGTTATTAATATACTATTGCACCGCACACGATCTTTTTATTTCATTCAAAATATAGATATTCTAAAAGACGGCATTAGACAGCGCACGTTGCCGCCCAAAAACAAACGATTTTCCCTGAATGAAAGTGAATTAGAAAAAATCATCCGGCTGGCGGGGGAGGTCAATAATAAAAACTCTCCGGACTACGGTGCGGATTATTTTTCTTCTACTGAGTCAGCGCTGCTTGCCATTATCAGTTTACTTTACCGCTGCGCGACTAAAAAAGAAGAAAAGACAGGCAGGGTTGAAAGCGGCAAGCGTTTCCTGATAAATCATCTCATTGAAAATTATCACTGCGCTATCAATTGGCAGGAATTATGCGAAACAAGCGGTATTACTAAACGAACCATGTTTCGATTTATTAAACAGACCACCGGATATACACCTGAGAAATTCCAGTTGCGCTACCGGTTGCTCAAAACACAGGAGTTACTGCGCACCACCGATTATTCCATTGGTAAAATTGCGCTGATGTGCGGATTTACACATCACGCCAGGCTGACCGAAGCCTATAAAAAACAATTCTCTCGAACGCCCTCTCAGGAACGCGCACGAGTGAGTAATAGCGTGATCTGATTGCAATAAAATAGGTTTAGATAAGTCACAGGGATTAAAAAGATGAAGTGTTAATCTTCACAATAACTTCTAAAGGAATCACTATGTCTATAATCAAACATCCTAACCCCTGGTATGTCGGTGTGGTATCAGGAATGGCGTCTTATATTGATTCAGCCGCCATAGTTTCGAACGGTACCGCACTGGTAATATATCAAAAAGCGATCGGCACCACGTCTTTTGAAATAGGCGTTCTCTCCGGGATATTAACCTTATGTATTGCGCTAGGCGCATTATTCGGTGGCAGGCTGGGGGATTGCTACGGGCGGCGCACCGTTTTTATTGCGACCATGGTCATGATTATTATGGGCACGCTACTGTTAGCGTTCGGTCATCAATTTCCGGTACTTTTAACCGGCACTGTTTTGGTCGGCCTGGCCACGGGTGCAGATTTACCGGTGTCGCTGGCGACCATTTCTGAAGCCGCCTCGGATAAGAACCGCGGGAAGATTATAGGTCTTTCTAATTTACTGTGGTTTCTCGGTATCGTTATGACTATGGCTGTCTCCTCTGTGGTCGGCGGCTGGGGGCACATTGGCGGACAGGTGATGTATCTTCATGTCTGCATCGTGGCGGTGATTTTGCTGGCATTGCGCTGCACTATTGCGGAATCACCGATGTGGCTCACCGCCCGAAATGAATATAAGAAAGGGCTGACCACCGTTCGTGCGCAAAAAGTAGCGTACCGGGATTTGGTCAAAGGAAAATATCTGCTGCCCTTTGTCTCGTTGTGCATCTTCTATATGTTTACCAACCTGGCTGCCAATACCGGCGGGCAGTTCGGCACCTACGTCGCCGTCAACGTGGTCGGCATCAGCGTTGAGAAAAACTCCCTGTGGAATCTGCTGACCTTACCGGTCGGAGTGATTGCCGGGATACTGTTCATGCGCTTCGTTGATACGCCTAAGCGGATCCCGACCTTCATTGCTGGTGCATTCTGCTTTGCCGGTGGTTTTTTCCTGCCGGTTATTTTCAACTTCTCGCCGCTTTCCTGGTTCTGCTGCCTGTTCTTTACCGCATTGGGCAGCGGGCTGGCTTTTGAAGGCATCATGAAGGTCTGGTCGCAGGAATCCTTCCCTACCATGCTGAGATCTACTGCGCAGGGCGTCATTGTGGCGATTTCCAGGTTGTCCTGCGGGCTGTTGGCCTTTGTGACGCCATTACTACTCGATGCCGGGCCTGTCGCGCTGTATTCAATTTTATCCACTATTGTCGCGCTGGGTTTATTTGTCGGATGGTTATGTTTCCACGGTAAACAGCGAAATGAATTTAAAAGCGAATCTGAAAATTATATTGAAGAAAGTCGTTATATTTCTCCAGGTATATCCGCAGAAAAAATCTAATCACTATACACCTTACCCTTTAATAATTTGACGTAATTAAGGAGTGCCAAATTATGCTGTCCATAGCAAAATTAACCCTGGATCTGGAGCCGGTATTACAAGGTGTGGATCGCATGCCGGTTATTGGCTGGGAAATTGAAAGTCATAACAGGAATGTGAAGCAGATCTCTTATTGGTTGCAAATTGCGCAGGATGAATATTTCAACACCATTATTTTTGACAGTGGAAAAGTCATTAGTGAAATATCGAGCAATCTGGATGTCGGGGAAATAGCATTGCAGCCTTCAATGCGTTACTTCGTCCGCGTGCAGGTTCAGGATAATTACGGTGAAACCAGCAACTGGAGTCATGCCGCAACGTTCATCACGGGTTTACTGAACGGCGGCTGGCAGGCAGAATTTATCTCTGCTGAAACTCCCGCAGACAAGAACAGTTCGGCCAGCACATCGCTGAGAAAAAGTTTCGCAATCGACAATGCCGCAAATATCGCCTTTGCCGTATTACATGTCAGTGCGTTGGGGTTATATGAATTTTATTTAAACGGGAACAAAGTCGGCAATGATGAACTGACACCGGGATGGACCAGTTATCATCATCATTTACTTTACCAGACCTATGATCTGACCGGTTTGCTACAAACCGGTGAGAATGTCATGGGTGCCGTTCTTGGTGCGGGCTGGTTCAAAGGTGATATGGGATTTACCCGTCACCGTAATTACTATGGCGAACAAACTGCGCTGATATGCCAGTTAGTGATTCACTACAACGACGGTACAAAAAAGAGTATTCATTCCGACCAGGACTGGACAGGTGAACGCTCACCCATTATTTTTTCCGAGATTTATGACGGCGAAATTTATGATGCCAGAAAAGAACTGACGGGCTGGAATAATAAGCACTATCCGGCAACATCATGGTGGCCGGTGAATATTGTTCAGTACGATAAAAAAACACTGACCGCGCAAGCAAGTTGTAAAGTCCGCCAGATAGAATTGCTGACTCCGCAAGAAATAATCATTACTCCACAAGGCGACCGGGTGATTGATTTCGGACAAAATTTAAGCGGCTGGGTAGAGTTTACAGTATCCGGGCGCGCAGGTGATAAAGTGATATTACGTCACTTTGAAGTGTTCGATGCCGCAGG
The DNA here is from genome assembly GCA_013457415.1 of Enterobacteriaceae bacterium Kacie_13. Taxonomy (NCBI): domain Bacteria; kingdom Pseudomonadati; phylum Pseudomonadota; class Gammaproteobacteria; order Enterobacterales; family Enterobacteriaceae; species Enterobacteriaceae bacterium Kacie_13. The sequence continues at coordinate 2,440,689 of CP045665.1, read as the reverse complement.
GAATGTCTATCTGGATAATTTACGTTCGGCCAAACAGCGTGTCGAATACACGCTGAAAGGCGAGAGCGAGGAAATTTATCATCCGCATTTCACCTGGCAGGGTTTTCGCTATGTGAAAATTGAAGAATATCCGGGAGAGGTGAGTTTACATAATTTCACCGCCATCGTGCTGCATTCCGCCATGGAGCCGACCGGCCATTTCAGTTGTTCTCATCAGGATCTTAACCAGCTGCACCACAATATTCTCTGGGGGCTAAAAGGTAACTTTATCGATGTGCCGACAGACTGCCCGCAGCGCGACGAGCGCCTCGGCTGGACGGGCGATGCGCAGATCTTCTGCCGGACCGCCAGTTACCTGATGCAGACGCGTAATTTCTTCGCCAAATGGCTGACAGATTTGCGCTGTGACCAGACACCGGAGGGCGGCGTTCCGCATGTGATCCCGGATATTCTCGACGGCCACTGCGGGAATGATCGCCTGCTGTCCGGTGGGGGGACGCATTCCGCATCGGCGTGGGCGGATGCGGCGGTGATCAATCCGTGGACAATGTATCTGATGTACGGCGACACGCGGGTACTGGAAAATCAATATGAAAGCATGAAAGGCTGGATCGATTTCATGCAGTCCCATGCAGAAAATAATATCTGGCGCTACCGGTTACAGTTCGGCGACTGGGTGGCGCTGGATGCCAAAGAGGGCAGCTACTTTGGCGCGACGCCCAATGATCTGACCTGCACGGCCTACTATGCCTGGTCCACGCTGTTGTTCGCCAAAGCGGCTAAAGTACTAAACCGTCACGACGATCACGAAAGGTATCTCGCGCTGCATCACGCTATTGTCCGCAGTTTTCAGGAGGAGTTTTTCACACCGACCGGACGGCTGGCGGCGAGAACGCAAACCGCCCATATTCTGGCGCTGTATTTTAATCTGGTACCCGACGCATTCCGCCAGAGAACGACGGACACGCTGGTCGAGCTGTTAGAAGAACAGGGCGGTCATCTGGTCACTGGATTCGTCGGAACGCCGTATTTCTGTCATGCGCTGAGTCAGAACGGACGGGCGAAGGAAGCCTGGGAACTGTTGCTGAAAGACGATTTCCCCTCCTGGCTGTATCAGGTCAAAGCGGGCGCGACCACCATCTGGGAACACTGGGACGGCATCAAACCGGATGGTTCGATGTGGAGCGCTGATATGAATTCATTCAACCATTATGCCTATGGCGCGGTGGGGGAATGGCTTTACCGGGTCGTGGCCGGGATTGAAGCGGATGAAGAACGGCCGGGCTTCAAACACGCGCTCATACGCCCGCTTATCGGCGGTGATGTGACGTGGGTCAGAGCCGGTTACCACTCGGTATACGGTGAAATCGGCGTGCAATGGCAAATCACCGGCCAGGATGTGCAGGGCAAAACTGTGAGGCTGGATGTGACGATCCCGCCGAATGCGACAGCCACTATTTCGTTGCTGGCAGCAGAAAGCGTATCCGAACCCGACGGGGTAGATTTTATCCGCAGCGCGGAGGGATTTGCTGCAGAAATCGGTTCTGGCCGTTATCAGATAACGTATGTCATCAGATAATGATTAACCTTTAGCTTGCGGCCGGAAAGCGTAACACAGGGCGCTTTCGGGCTGCAAAATCTGCCTGTCTTCCTGCCGTCATCTCCTCATCATAAAACCGTCATTTTGCCCCGTTAGGTTATGCCCATCACCGGTCAGAGAGAATCATCACGGGCATGAGCTATTTATCACTGCGTCACATCCGGAAATCCTGGGGAAATAAGGCCGCGCTCGACGACATCAGTTTTGATGTGGAAGAGGGAGAGTTTATCGCGTTGCTGGGGCCTTCTGGTTGCGGTAAATCCACCATGTTGCGCACCATCGCCGGGCTCGAATCTGCCGACAGCGGCGCGATATTATTTCGTCAGGAAGATGTCACCGCGCGCTCGCCGTCAGAACGCAAACTGTCAATGGTCTTTCAGTCTTACGCACTCTTTCCGCACATGAGCGTGCGCGAAAATCTGCTGTTCGGGCTGCGGGCGCGGGGTGAAGATAAACGTCAGTTCGCTACGCGGTTAGCAGAAGTCAGTAATCTGATGGAGCTGGAACAGCTGCTTGACCGGCTGCCTGCGCAACTTTCCGGCGGCCAGCAACAGCGTGTGGCTCTGGGGCGCGCGGTGATCGCCAATAACAAGCTGTGTCTGATGGATGAGCCGCTGTCTAACCTCGACGCTAAACTGCGCCAGAGCATGCGCCGCGAAATCCGCGCGATTCAGAAGAAACTCGGCCTGACGATGGTCTACGTCACCCATGATCAGACCGAAGCCATGAGCATGGCCGATAAGATCATTCTGCTTAACGATGGTCGCATCGAACAGCACGACACGCCGGACAACCTCTACAACAACCCGACCAGCATTTTCGCCGCGCAATTTTTAGGTGCGCCGCCGATGAATATCTTGCCGCTGGTGCCTCGCGGTACACATCATTATCTCGCCAATATGCCGGTGCCGGTGGTGGAAAATCTCGATGAAGAGGCCATCAGCCTCGGGCTTCGTGCAGAAGATATTCAGCTGACGGACGCCGCACATGCCGGTCTTACCGCCCAGGTCATTAGTCATGAATATATGGGCGCGGATACGCTGGTGGTCTGCGCATTAACCGGATATCCCGAACCGCTCACCGTAAAAGTGCCGGGGATGAAACGCTTTGCCGAAGGTCAGATTGTCGGGCTGCAATGGGCGACTGGCGCACAATATTTTTTCTTCAGTGCGGACGGCAAACGCTGTTATCGCGCTGAGCATGTCTGCTTACCTGCAGAAAACCGGGTTGCCGTCTGATTTTATATTTTGATTTTATTCACTTTTATGACCTCACACACAATAAATGCCAAAGGGAAAATCATGTCACCTGTTCATCGCTTCTCTCGTCTTGCTACTGCTTTGCTGTTGATTACCGGCACCTCAGCGTTTGCAGCCGCTCCGGTCAAACTGCAAATGTATTACCCGATTGCCGTCGGCGGAAAAATCAGCCACACGGTGGATACGCTGGTGGAAGATTTCCAGAAAACGCATCCGGATATCAGCATTCAGCCGGTTTACACCGGTGATTACGCCACCACCGTCACCAAAGCGCTGACCGCCTTTCGCGGCGGCAATGCCCCGCAGATCGCGGTGATCGGCGATATCGAAGCCTATTCACTCATTGACGCGGGGGCGATCCTGCCGGTGAGCGATTTGGCCAACGACGCAGATGGAAAAAAATGGATCGACAGCTTCTATCCGGCGTTTATCCGCCACATTCAGGACAAGGTGTGGAGCATCCCGTTCCAGCGTTCCACGGTGGTGCTGTACTGGAACAAACAGGCGTTTGAGAAAGCGGGTCTGAATGGTGACACGCCGCCCGCCAACTGGCAGCAGGTCGTGGATTTTGGCAAGAAGCTGGTGGTACGCGACGGCAGCGATGTGAAACAGTGGGGCATCGAGATCCCGTCCACGCCAAACGGTTACTGGAACTTCCAGGGGATCGCCGCCACCAATGGCAGCCATCTCGATAATGGCAAAGGCACGGCGGTGACGTTCGATACGCCCGCTAACGTCGAAGCTTTGCAGTGGTTGACCGATCTGGCACAGAAAGAAGCCGTATCGCCAAAAGGCGCGATTGCCTGGGGCACCACGCCACAGGATTTCATCGACGGTAAAACCGCCATGATGGTCACCACTACCGGTAACCTGACCACCGTGCGCGACAACGCTAAATTCCCGTTCGGCGTCGCAATGCTGCCTGAGAAAACTCAGCGCGGCAGCCCGACCGGCGGCGGCAACCTGTACGTCTTCAAAAACACCACGCCGGAACAACAGAAAGCGGCGATGGAGTTTATCCGCTGGGTGTCTGCGCCTGAGCAGGCGGCGCGTTGGAGTATCGCGACCGGTTACGTCGCGACATCGCCCGCCGCCTGGGAAACTCCGGTCATGCAGGATTATGTGAAAAAAGTGCCACAGGCGCTGGTCGCCCGCGAGCAGCTGAAATATTCCCAGCCTGAATTGTCGACGTACAACAGCGTGCAGATTCAGGAACTGATGAACCACGCGATCGAAGCCGCCGTGACGCAGGCTAAAACGCCGGCTGAGGCGCTGAATTCTGCACAGAAACAGGCTGACCGCCTGCTGAAACCTTATCAGTAAGGAACGACATGAGCACGTTGCACTCTGTCGCACCGGCACCCCGCACACGCGGGTTGTCTTTGCAGCTATATGGTTATCTGTTGCTGTTACCAGCGCTCTGTTTTTTGCTGCTGTTCACCCATTACCCGGCGCTGGCGACGATTTGGGAAAGCGTATTCAGCGCCGCGCGCAACGGGCATCCGGCGCAGTTCGTCGGGCTGGATAACTACCGCGCCTTACTCGACGACGATACCTTTTTACTCTCGCTGCGCAACAACCTGTTGTACGCCGCGATAACCATTCCGCTCTCGGTGGTGTTGGCGTTGCTGATGGCGCTGGCAGTCAACCGGCGTCTGCGCGGTAACGCTATTACCCGCGCGGCTTTTTTTATCCCTTCTTTGTTGCCGATGGTGGCTATCGCCAATCTGTGGCTGTTTTTCTATACGCCGCAGTTGGGATTACTGAACAAACTACTGGCGCTGTTTTCTCTGCCCGCCGTTAACTGGCTGGGGCAGCCCGATACCGCGCTATACAGCCTGATGGCGGTGTCGGTATGGCGCGAAGCCGGGTTCTTTATGATCTTTTATCTCGCGGCGTTACAGCAGATAGACCCGCGGCTGTCCGAGGCTGCCGAAATCGAAGGCGCATCGCGTCGCTTTTTCTTCCGCCGTGTGCAGTGGCCGCTGCTGATGCCGACCACGTTGTTTATTTTGATCAACGCCTCGATGAATGCGTTTCGTATTGTCGATCAGGTGATCGCTATGACCAACGGCGGGCCGAACAACAGCACCAGCCTGCTGCTGTTTTATATCTATCGCACTGCGTTTAGTTACTGGGATTTGCCGTATGCGTCGGCGATGACCGTGGTGCTGCTGGCGATTCTGGCGTCAGTCGCGCTGATTAAATTTAATCTGATGGATAAAAGGGCGCACTATCAGTGAAGCAGAACACTTTAACGAAAAGGTGCCTGAACCTGGTCACCTGGCTGGCAGCATTACTGTGGTTTTTACCCATTTTGGTCGCCATCTGGGTGGCGATTCATCCTGCCTCTGAACAGGGCAGTTTTTCGCTGTTTGCGCCGCTGACGGTGCAGAACTTCATTAACGCCTGGCATGCCGCGCCGTTCGGGCGGTATTTTCTCAATACAACCTTGCTGGTGCTGATGATCGTCGTCTGCCAGATGGTGCTGGCGACGCTGGCGGCCTACGCGCTGGTACGTTTCAAAATGAGAGGCGGCGGGGTTATTTTCGCGCTGATTTTACTGCAACTGATGATTAGCCCCGACGTGCTGATCCTCAATAACTACAAAACCATCGGCGCGCTGGGTTTACGTGACAGCCTGCTGGGGATCGCGTTGCCGTATTTCGCCTCGGCGTTTGCAATTTTCATGCTGCGTCAGACGTTCAAAAGTATTCCGCTGGTACTGGAAGAAGCGGCGATCATTGAGGGCGCCAGCCGCTTTTACATTTTGCGCAAAATCTATATTCCGCTGGCGAAGCCGATTTACGTCGCGTTTGCGCTGGTGTCGATAAGCTTCCACTGGAACGATTTCCTCTGGCCGCTGGTCATCACAGACTCGGTGAAAGTGCGGCCGATTACGGTCGGGCTTCAGCTGTTTTCTGCACCTGAACAGGGTGTGCAGTGGGCGCTTATCAGCGCCGCAACCCTGATGACTGTACTGCCGCTGCTGTTGTTATTTCTGGTGTTTCAGCGTCAGTTTGTTCAATCCTTTATGCGGGCAGGCATTCGTTAATCCGCCCGACAGGAGCATGTTATGACCGTTATTCCGACTTCTCCGGTCTTGTCTGAAGAGCAGAAAAAGGCGCTCGGAAAAGTGAGCGCGTTCTACCAGCCGCCCGACGTTTTTAATGAAATGATTTCCGGTCAGCGGCTGCGTTTCGGGCTGATTGCTGATCCCCAGTATGCGGACGCCGATGCTGAGAAAATACGTTTCTACCGCAACAGCCTGAATAAGCTTGCCACCGCCATCACTGAGCTTAATGATGTAAAACTCGATTTCGTGGTGACGCTGGGCGATTTGGTGGATCGCGACTGGCATAGCTTTGATCCGGTTATTAATAGCTACGATGCGCTGCGCCATCCTCATGCGGTGCTGATCGGCAACCACGATGCGCAGGTGATTTCACACCACCTGGCGGCACAGACTCCGGCGCTCGGTTTGCCGAAAAGTTATTATCAATTTGGCCTGCCGGGCTACCGTTTTCTGGTGATCGACGGCAACGACGTCAGCCTGTACTGCAATCACGCCAACGGCGACGACCGTCAGCTGGCGGAATTTATGCTCGATGAACTCACCGAATGTCAGCAGTCGCAGGCGCAGCCGTGGAATGGCGCGGTAGGGCGCAGGCAACTGGAGTGGATTGAGCAGCATCTGAAACTGGCGAAAGCGCAGGGCGAAACGGTGCTGGTCTTTGGCCATTATCCGCTGACGCCGGTCAACAGCCACAATCTGTGGAATTGCGAAACGCTGGTGGAATTGCTGTGCCGTTATCAGGTGCGCGCCTATTTTGCCGGACACGATCACCGGGGGGGGTACGATCGCGTGGAAAACACCGACTTTATTACCCTGAAAGGCATGGTGGATGGCGAAAACAGTCTGCCGTTTGCTACGGTCACGCTTGAAGGGGATGTGTTGACAATTAACGGCTACGGGACGGAGATCAGCAGGGTGCTGAGCCTCTAGATTTTTATAATCTAAAGGCTCACCGAAGTGAGCCTTTAGACTTGCATGACACTGCTTACGCTGTCAGTAGATTCGGGCAAGCCACGCCTTTTGACAGCTGATCGATATTCATCAGCGTGGTCTCAGAAATGCTGGTCAGCGCGTCGCTGGTCAGGAAGGCCTGATGGCCGGTGAACAGAACGTTGTGGCAGGAAGACAGACGGCGGAAGACGTCATCAAGGATCACTTCGTTGGAATTGTCTTCGAAGAACAGATCGCGTTCGTTCTCGTATACATCCATCCCCAGTGCGCCGATTTTCTGCTTTTTCAGCGCGTCGATGGCTGCGGTGGCATCCAGCAGTGCGCCACGGCTGGTGTTAACAATCATCACCCCGTCTTTCATTTTGGCGAAAGATTGCGCATTCAGCAGATGATGGTTTTCCGGCGTCAGCGGGCAGTGCAGGGAGATGACGTCAGATTCGGCATAAAGCGTGTCGAGATCGACATATTCTGCACCGAGCTCAAGTGCCAGCGGGCTTGGGTACGGATCATACGCCAGAATTCGCATACCAAACCCTTTCAGGATCCGCATCGTGGCCACGCCAATTTTACCGGTGCCGATAATCCCGGCGGTGCGCTGGTACATGTTAAATCCGATCAGCCCTTCCAGTGAGAAATTGGCCTCACGGGTGCGCTGATAGGCGCGGTGAATGTGGCGGTTCAGGCACAACATCATGCCGACGGCGTGCTCGGCGACGGCTTCCGGTGAATATGCCGGTACGCGCACCACTGAAATGCCCAGTGATTTTGCGGCTTCCAGATCAACGTTGTTAAAGCCCGCACAGCGCAGTGCCAGCGTTTTTACGCCCAGAGCAGCCAGCTCCTGCAACACTTCGCGGGAGCCCTCATCATTAACGAAAATGCATACGGCATCCGCGCCGATCGCGGTTTTCGCCGTTTGCGGCGTCAGCAGAAAATCGAAGAACTCCAGCTCATAGCCATAATGCTCATTCACCAGTTCCAGATATTTCCGGTCGTAATTTTTAGTACTGTAGACAGCCACTTTCATGGTGTTTCTCCGCAGTGAGTTTGAATCTCTGGCGACACTGTTTCCTGATGTTTTCTAAGGAATAAACCGTTTCAGAAACAATTCGCAATATGCCACCAAACTAGCAGAGCGCGGGGTGGCAGACAATTTATCCTGTGCTATTTGGGTTTTGAATACTGGCTTTTCAACCATCAGTTGTTACGCTAATTATGATATCTTGCGGGCAGTTAGACACTTAGCGAAGAATAAGACAAGGCACGTCATGAGGAACGGACTTAAGAAAAGCGTACAGGTGATCCTGAGTATAGTGGTGATTCTGGTACTGCTGATGTGGGTGTTATGGAAAACTGTGCCGCGCTGGTTACCGTTTGTCGCCAGCCACTGGCTGCCAGAAGGTACACAGCTTTCGCTGAAAGGTTCTCCGCACTGGTCCAACGGCGCGCTGCAACTGCCGGGGCTGCGCTATGTCGCCGGTGACTGCACGCTGGCGGATGCGAAAGATGCCCGTCTGAGCAACACTTCCGGCCGCTGGGCGTTAGATCTCGACACCCTGACCCTCGATACCGCCTGTCTCTCTAAGCTGCCGTCGGGCGAGAGCCAGACCGCTGCGCGCGCTCTGGCCGATATTCAGAAGATGATCCCTGCTGGTCGCGTCAATATCGCCCATTTTTCCGTTACGCCGTGGCAGCGATACGCCGGTAAATTACAGCTGGATAACACCAATGGCGTACAGCACCTTTCCTTTACCGGTGAATCTCTGACGCTCGATGCCATCCTCGATGGCGACCGCACGCTGGCGATTCATACCTTTAGCCTTACGCCGCCGGGCAGTGAACAGCCCATCACTCTGAGTGGCAAATTAGTACTTCCCGCGACGTTCGACCGTCTGCCTGAATCCGGCGAACTGCATGCCGAAATGCAAACTGCGCAGGTACCCAATCCACTGGATATACAGCTGAGCTGGCAGGCGACGGAAGGTGTGCTGACCCTGACCGAAAAGGGCAGCGCACAGCCGCTGGCCATGTTGCCGTGGAAGCTTAATGGCGAATCGTTGCAGATTGCACAAGGCCAGTGGCAATGGCCTTATGCCGCACAACCGCTGGCGGGCGGCGTGAATATCACGCTCAGCGACTGGACGAAGACTTTTGATCAAACCAACATCATCGCGCGCCTCAACGTGCTTACCCGGGGCCATAATGGCAAAGCCAACGTCGTTCTGACGATGGGGCCGGGGCGCATCGGGCTGCTTGACAGCAATCTCGGTTTCCGGCTGACCGGTCAGGCAAATTTGCAGGCAACATCCCTGAGTGCGTCGCTGCCCGGCGTACTGAGCGGCTCGGTGCTCAATCCGACGCTGGCGCTGCAAAGCGGTTCCCTGCTTCGCGCCTGGGGCAAACCGATGCCGGAGCTGACCATTACCGACGCACGCTGGCCGCTGGCGGGAGTGAAAGTTTCTGCGCAGGGCGTCAGCGGGCCGTTGCAGGCGATCCTCAAAGCTCAGCATAGCTACTGGGGTAAATTTGATTTACATCTTAACGGCAAGTCGCAGGAGTTCTGGCCGGATGCCGGGCGGTGGGATTTCAACTACTGGGGCAATGGCCATCTGCCGCCGCTCAGTGGCCGCTGGGATATGTCCGGCAAGGGCCAATGGCATGATAACGTGATAAGCGTAAACAGCCTTTCCACCGGATTCGCCCGCCTTCATTACGGCATCGTCGATGTGGATGCGCCACGCCTGACGCTTGAACACCCCTTTGTCTGGCAGCGTCCGATTCCAGAACGTTTCAAAAAGCAGTATCCGGATCTGCCCACGGTATTTAAAGGCGACATCAAACTGGTTGCCAAAAAAATCGCCTTTGATAACGGCGGTTATCTGCCGCCTGCGACCCTGACGTTGCAGCTTAGCGGCGATACGCCATCACATTTCAATATGCGCGGATCGCTGGATGCCAAACCGGTCGGCCCGATCCGGCTTACCGGCCGCTGGGACGGCGAGCGTTTACGAGGCGAGGGCTGGTGGCCGAAACAGCAACTGACCGCCTTCCAGACGCTGCTGACGCCGGATTTCAACATCAAATTACGTGAAGGGTCTTTCTACGCACAGTCGGCATTTTCAGCCGCGCGGGGTCAGGGCTTTATCGCCGGTGGTCATTGGGTGGTGAAAAACGGCGGCATGTGGCTGAAAGACGGCGATCTCAGCGGGCTGGATTTCAGTTTGCCTTATCGCCTGAAAGACGCTGTCTGGCAGCTTGGCGTCAAACAGCCTGTGATGCTGCGTATTGGCGAAGTGAATAATCTCATCACTATGAACAATATTACCGCGGATTTGCAGGGGAATTATCCGTGGAGTGAGGCGCAGCCATTAACGCTGAGCAATCTGGGCGTGGACGCGCTGCGCGGGCACCTCAGTCTTTCGGCGTTGCGAATGCCGCAGCATGATGCCGCAGTGCTTAAGCTGGAGAGAATCAATCTCAGCGAATTGTTCACCGCGCTGAAACCGAAGCAACTGGCGATGTCCGGCCTGATCTACGGCGAACTGCCGCTGTATGTGGACAATCCTAAATGGATTATTCATGACGGGTGGATCAAAAACGACGGTGGCCTGACGTTACGCCTTGACCAGCAATTCGCCGATGCGATGGCCAGCGGTAATTTTGCCAACGGGCTGGTGATTGGTCTGCTGCGCTATCTGGAAATCAGCCGTTCGCAGGCGCAGATAAGCCTTGATAATCTCGGCGAACTGACCATGGCGGCGAAGGTTGATGGCGTGAATTACACCGATACCACCCGCGGTGGAGAGAAAGAAAAGCGCGAGATTGTGCTCAACTACACCCATCAGGAAAATATCTATCAGCTGTGGCGCAGTTTGCGCTTTGGCGACAATCTTCAGGAGTGGTTGCAACAGCAGATCGCCTTGCCGGCCAGTTCGCTATCAAAAAGCCCCAAAGCAACCGGGCAGAAAGAGGAAAAAACCTTGAGGAAGGAACAATGAAACTGCGACTTATCGGCCCGAGTCTGGCGCTGAGCATCATGATGCTCAGCGGCTGCGTGCCGCGTATCGAACTGGCTGCGCCGAAAGAGCCGATCACCATCAACATGAACGTCAAAATCGAGCACGAGATCCATATCAAAGTGGATAAAGACGTCGAGAATCTGCTGAAAAACCAGAACGACCTGTTCTAGGAGCGCATATGTCCAGAGCCTTTATGAAACGAATCAGCCTCACGTTGCTGACCACAAGCTTGCTGCTGTGTGGTCAGGCGTTCGCGCTGACGCTCGGCGAAGCGAAACAGCAGGGGCTGGTCGGCGAAACGCTGTCCGGCTATCTGGCACCGGTAAAGCAGGATGCAGAAAGCATCGCATTTGCCACGCGCATCAACGATGCACGCAAACAGCAGTATCAGCAGGTCGCGCAGGATAATCAGGTCACCACCGATGATGTCGCCAGACTCGCCGGGCAAAAACTGCTCGCCAGAGCAGGAAAGGGCGAATGGGTGCGCGGGATTAACGGAAAGTGGTTGCAGAAGTAAGTGATATAAATAAGTGAAGAGTGTTTAACTGGCTGACGGAGAGTGATTCATTCTCCGTTGATATTTTTAATTAGCATTGTTAAGTGCCGGTCCCTTTCTGATTCCTTTTTGATTGTTGCATCTCATTAATTGTATATGCGAATAAGACGGAAAATTTTTAATTAATCTATTCCGGTCGGTGTTTGGTAGCTATATTGACTATTCAAGAGTGTGGATCCATTTAGGCAGTTATTTGCCTTTTGGGTTGCAAAATATGAACACAGGAATGACGCCCAGTGGCGAGCTTTATTTTCGAGGGGAGAATTATGTCGATGATTATTCAACAGCGAGCAATCCACATAAACACCTGTTTATCCATGAGATGACGCATGTCTGGCAGTACCAAAATGGCATGTGGGTAAAGCTGAGAGGGAGTATGAGTTGGGCTGTCGATTATCATTATAATTTTGAAGGAAAAACAAGGATTAATGAATATTCAATGGAGCAACAGGCTTCAATTGTGGCTGATTATTTTTTTCTTGTGAATTTTGGAGAGTCTGAATGGTATAAGAATCAGTATCGAAACTATAAGGGTGATAAATTAGATAGCGCATTATCATATTACAAATTGATATTAACCAATTTCCCAACTTATTGAAGGGTTCAATAATGATAAAAAAAACCGTTGTTTTTTCTTTGGCTCTATCTCTTTCCGGATGTTTTTTAGGGGACCATTTTACCCCTTCAGCTTATGCGCATGCATTTTTTGTAGGCGGAAACTTTTGCCTGACGACGCCAGGACGAACAGAAAAACAAAAATTAACCGGTATATCTATTCAGAAGGTGGGTGAATCACCCGGTTTCTCAACGTTTTTTAAAAATGAAGGTGAATATCTCACTATAAAGAAAGATAGCTGCATGCCTTTGCTTGGATATAAATTTGAAGTTGGCAGTGCTTATCATGTGTCTATCTTTTTAACTAAAGATCCAGAACGGAAAGAAACTCATTTTTATACTGATTTTTATACCGCATCTTTTGTTATCTGGCAGACGAGCAAGAAAGAGAAGCAGGTAGAGTATCTGTAAATTTTTAAATCATTGATCAAAGGAGCTGATAATGTTCAAAAAATTCACACTGGTAGTGCTGTCTCTCTCTCTGTCAGGATGTGTTTCAGGTTATACACCAACCGTTCCTTCTGAAACACACGCCTATTTTACCGGAGATACGCTTTGTCTGCTGACACCAGGGCGAACGGAAAAACAAAAACTTAAAAAAATTCATATTGAACAGTGGGGCGAATCGCCGGGTTTTATAAGGCAATTTAATAACGCAGCTGATTATAAATTTTTAAAAAAAGACACCTGCTTGCCATTGTTCGGTTATAAATTTGAAGCAGGTTATGCTTATCATATTACTCTGAATTTCACTGAGGATAGTGACAGAATCAAAAGCGATTATAATTCGAATTATTATTCGGCATCCTTTATCGTTTGGGAGAATAGCGATAAAGTTAAGCACATTAGTTATCAATAAAAAAGCGCGCCTCTCGGCGCGCAATAGTTTTATCACAACAACATCTGAGCGGAACGGACAGATTCTTAAGTGAATGGTGACTCAGATTGTGATCACTGCAATTATGCGGCAGCCAGTTCTTTGATAGCGGCGTCGATGGCGGCTTTCGCATCAGTCTGTGCTTTAGTCGCCACTTCAGGACCGTATGCGATGCCTTCAGCGTAAACGAATTCTACGTCGCTCATCCCCAGGAAGCCCAGGAACAGAGACAGGTAAGGGGCAACCAGATCGCTTGGGGTGTCTTTATGGATACCACCACGGCTGGTCAGAACGATAACGCGTTTGCCTTTCACCAGACCTTCAGGGCCTTTCTCGGTGTATTTGAACGTCACGCCAGCACGGGCAACCAGGTCGAAATAGGTTTTCAGCTGAGTCGGGATGTTGAAGTTGTACATAGGTGCCGCGATAACGATCACGTCATGCGCCTGCAGTTCGTCGATCAGGGTGTTAGACAGCGCCAGCGCTTCTTCCTGACGTGGTGACAGCGGAGCATCGGAAGGACGCAGCGCGCCAACCAGCTCACCATCTAATACAGGAATGGGGTTAGCCGCCAGATCACGAACAGTTACGGTAGAACCGCTGTTTGCGGACTGATACTGTGCAACCAGGTAATCGGCCAGTTGGTTAGACTGAGAGAAGTTAGCCAGAATGCTTGATTTCAGAACAAGTACTTTGCTCATTAGTGAGTTCCTTAACTGTGTGATACATAGGGTGTTGGTTTTTATAACCAGAACGTTCCCCGAATGGAACTTACTTTATTCAGAAAGCTTATGCAGTGATAGCGCAATATTTAGAGACCTATCATCGATTTTTTTGAACAACTTGAAATTCAGCGGGACAACCCCCACTTTTCAGCATGTTCAATACCTTGTGTTAACATAGATGCAAGCAGGCAAGGCGTGACCTTCCTCATCCCCCATTCAGATTCAGCTGGCGCATATGATTTGCTCTCCGGCTGACATGCAACAAGGAATTCCGACCGTGAAATCACCGCTCGCGGCATTATCAGCGCAGTTAGACGGGCTGATGCTACGTGACCGGCAACGCCTGCAACGCCGTTTGCAGGGTGCCAGAAAGATTGATAAACCCGAAGCACTCGACGCATTAAGTGCTGAAATCCAGACCGCGATTAACGAGAGCCTGAAGAAAGTCAGCGCCCGTGAAGCGTCGCGGCCTAAAATCAGCTATCCGGAAAACCTGCCGGTCAGCCAGAAGAAAGACGACATTTATAACGCCATCCGCGACCATCAGGTGGTGATTGTGGCGGGTGAAACCGGCTCCGGTAAAACCACGCAGATCCCGAAAATCTGTATGGAACTCGGGCGCGGGATCAAAGGCGTGATTGGTCATACCCAGCCGCGTCGTCTGGCGGCGCGTACCGTCGCCAACCGTATTGCCGATGAGCTGGACACCACGCTCGGTAACACGGTCGGTTATAAAGTCCGTTTTAACGATCAGGTCAGTGAAAACACCCTCGTTAAACTGATGACCGACGGTATTTTGCTGGCAGAGATCCAGCAGGATCGCATGCTGATGCAGTACGACACGCTGATCATCGATGAAGCGCACGAACGCAGCCTGAACATCGACTTTATCCTCGGCTATCTGCGCCAGTTGCTGCCAAAGCGCCCGGATCTGAAAGTCATTATTACCTCGGCGACCATCGATCCGCAGCGTTTCTCACGTCATTTTAATAATGCGCCGATCATTGAAGTGTCTGGCCGGACGTATCCCGTTGACGTGCGTTATCGCCCGATTGTGGATGACGCCGACGATGTGGATCGTGACCAGTTGCAGGCAATTTTCGATGCGGTCGATGAACTCGGTCGCGAAAGCATGGGCGATATCCTGATTTTCATGAGCGGTGAGCGTGAAATCCGTGATACCGCCGATGCGCTTAACCGTCTGGATCTGCCGCATACAGAGATTTTGCCGCTGTATGCGCGCCTGTCGAACAGCGAGCAGAACCGCGTGTTCCAGTCGCATTCAGGACGCCGTATCGTGCTGGCGACCAACGTGGCAGAAACTTCATTGACCGTGCCGGGCATCAAATACGTCATCGATCCCGGCACGGCGCGCATCAGCCGGTACAGTTTTCGCACCAAAGTGCAGCGTCTGCCGATTGAGCCGGTATCACAGGCTTCCGCCAACCAGCGTAAAGGCCGCTGCGGACGTGTTTCTGAGGGCATCTGTATCCGTCTTTATTCGGAGATGGATTTCCTCTCGCGCCCTGAATTTACCGATCCGGAAATTCTGCGCACCAATCTGGCGTCCGTTATTCTGCAAATGACGTCGCTGGGACTCGGCGATATCGCCGCGTTCCCGTTCGTCGAAGCGCCTGACAAACGCAATATTCAGGACGGCGTGCGTTTGCTCGAAGAGCTGAATGCCATCAATAACGCCGTCGATGGCCGTTATTCTCTGACACCGCTCGGCCGCCAGCTGGCTCAGTTGCCTGTGGATCCACGTCTGGCACGTATGGTTCTGGAAGCGCAGAAAAACGGCTGCGTGCGCGAAGTCATGATCATTACTTCGGCGCTGTCGATTCAGGATCCGCGCGAGCGTCCAATGGACAAACAGCAGGCGTCAGACGAGAAGCATCGCCGATTTGCTGACAAAGATTCTGACTTCCAGGCGTTCGTGAATTTGTGGGACTACCTGAAAGAACAGCAAAAAGAGCTGAGCGCCGCGCAGTTCCGTAAATTATGCCGCAGCGATTTCCTCAACTATCTGCGCGTGCGCGAATGGCAGGATATTTACACCCAGCTGCGTCAGGTGGTGAAAGAACTCGGCCTGCGAATCAACAGCGAACCGGCGGATTATCGCAGCATTCACTGCGCACTGCTGACCGGTTTGCTGTCGCATATTGGTCAAAAAGATGCTGATAAACAGGAGTATACCGGCGCACGCAACGCCCGCTTTGCGGTGTTCCCTGGCTCCGGTTTATTCAAGAAACCGCCAAAATGGGTGATGGTCGCCGAACTGGTGGAAACCAGCCGCCTCTGGGGGCGGATCGCTGCGCGTATCGAACCGGAATGGATCGAACCGCTGGCGCAGCATCTGGCGAAAAGCAGCTACAGCGAACCGCACTGGGAAAAAGCGCAGGGCGCAGTGATGGCGACCGAAAAAGTCACGCTGTACGGCCTGCCGATTGTGGCGGCGCGTAGCGTTAACTACGGCAATATCGATCCGGTGGTGTCGCGCGAATTGTTTATCCGTCACGCACTGGTGGAAGGTGACTGGCAAACGCGTCACGCGTTCTTCCGCGCCAATCTGCGTTTACGTACCGAAGTCGAGGAGCTGGAACACAAATCCCGCCGCCGCGATATTCTGGTGGATGAAGAAACGCTGTTCCTGTTCTACGAACAGCGCGTGGGCATGGAAGTCGTTTCTGGCCGCCATTTCGATACCTGGTGGAAAACGCAGCCACAGGACAGCCTGAACTTCGGAAAAAGTATGCTGATCAAAGAGGGTGCGGGCAATATCAGCGCGCACGATTACCCGAACTTCTGGCATCAGGGCAACATCAAGCTGCGCGTCACATACCAGTTCGAGCCGGGTACTGACGCCGACGGTGTAACCGTACATATTCCGCTGCCGCTGCTCAATCAGGTGAGCGAAGAAGGGTTCGACTGGCAGATCCCAGGGATTCGCCGCGAGCTGATTATGGCGCTGATTAAATCATTGCCTAAGCCGTTACGCCGTAACTTTGTTCCTGCTCCAAACTACGCGGATGCGCTGATGGGGCGCATCAAGCCGTTCGAAATGCCATTGCTGGATTCGATGGAAAGAGAATTGCGTAAGATGAGCGGTGTGACGTTGTCACGCGAAGACTGGCAGCTGGATCAGGTGCCCGATCATCTTAAAATGACGTTCCGAATTGTTGATGACAAAAACAAAACGCTGCGTGAAAGCAAAGATCTGACGGCGCTTAAATCCGGCCTGAAAGAGCAGGTGCAGCAGACACTTTCCGCCGTTGCTGACGACGGTATTGAACAGCGCGACCTGCACGTCTGGAGTTTTGGTACGTTACCAGAGCGCTATGAACAAAAGCGCGGTGGGTACGAAGTGAAAGCCTATCCGGCTATTGTCGATGAAAAAGACAGTATTGCCATCCGCTTGTTTAACAGCGAACTGGAACAGCAACAGGCGATGTGGGGCGGGATGCGCCGTTTACTGCTGCTGAACATTCCGTCGCCGATTAAATATCTGCACGATAAACTGCCAAACAAAGCCAAGCTCGGTTTGTATTTTAACCCCTACGGCAAAGTGCTGGATTTGATTGATGACTGCATCTCTTGCGGTATCGACAAACTCATTGCGCAATCCGGCGGCTTAGTCTGGCGCGAAGAGGATTTCGCAAAACTGCATGAGCACGTCCGCGCCAATCTCAATGAGGCCGTAGTGCAAATCGCCATTCAGGTCGAGCAGATCCTGACCACGGTTTTCAATATCAACAAACGGCTGAAAGGGCGGATTGATATCACCATGGCGCTGGCGCTTTCTGATATAAAATCGCAAATGTCGGGTCTGATTTACCGCGGGTTCGTTACGCAAAATGGCTGGAAACGTCTGCCGGATACATTACGATACCTTAACGCGATTGAGCGCCGGATGGATAAGCTGGCGATGGACCCACACCGTGACCGTGCGCAGATGTTGAAAGTCGAAAGCATTCAGAAACAGTGGCAGCAATGGCTGAATAAACTGCCGCCAGTGCGTCAGCAAAGTGAAGACGTGAAGGAAGTGCGCTGGATGATTGAAGAGCTTCGCGTGAGCTATTTCGCCCAGCAACTGGGGACGCCATATCCGATCTCGGATAAAAGGATTTTGCAGACCATGGAACAACTGGTGTAGTAAAACATAAAAAAACCGCTGAAATGAACTGCACCCTAAAAGTTGGATACCCAAATGAGTAAGGTGCAGTTCAGAAAGGCGGTTTTTTGTCTCTGATATCGGGTAAACCGTAAGGATTACTGAGCGGCAGGCGTTGTCGGCACACCGGCACTGACTGCGCCGGAAGAGAGTGTGTTCAGTGCATCGCGGATAGCAGGGACGGCCAGCGCGCGGTTGTCGGCCAGATATCTGTCCTGGGCAGCGGGTGCTGAACTTTGGATCGCCACCAGCGACCAGCCGTCAGCATTTTTGAGCAATAACGGTGAACCGCTGTCGCCGGGCAGCGTGTCACAACGGTGCGATAGCACCCCCGGTTGCGCCCAGCCGGTGACCAGACAATCCTGATGTACATACAAATCATCCAGATGATCTTCCGGATATCCCGCCTGGGTTACTTTCCGACCTTCCTTTTTGAGCACTGCGGTGAGGTCGTCGCGCGACCCTTCCCACAAAGGCAGCGGCTTAATCGGTAATGCCAGTTTTTCGTCAGTCAGACGGATCAGCGCAAAATCATAAGATGCCGCTTTTGGTGGCACAATCCACCCGTCGCCATCGGCTTTCAGTTTTTTACCTAACGCAGGGTCAACCAGCGTTTGCAGCGCAGTAATCTGATAACGCCACTTCTGATTATGAGAAATAAAGCGCAGGGCAATAACTTTATCGATATTACCTGGCGGCGCGAGCACACAGTGGCCGGCGGTTAAGGCCAGATGTTTGGAAATGAGGGTGGCGGTACATAAATTTCCGCTGGCGGTTTCAATTTGCCCGATAGCCTGCCACGGCCAGTGCGATGTATTCGCAACAGGCTGGCGCTGATCGTGACCAAAAAACAGGGCAGTTTTTTCTTTTACAGAGATGGAAGGTGCGTCGTCTTCTGCATCATCCGGGGAATCAGCATGGGCAAGTGAACTGGCGGTGAAACAGAAAAAGCACAAAAACAAAGGTAATGCGATGCGCATATCATTCTGACCTTGAAAACAGGGAGAACCCGTAAACCCGTTATTAGGAAACGATTATAGACGGTTATCTTTGGATATGGATATATTTGTCTGAAAACTCAATCTTTTTAGCAGATAACGGGCATTATCTCAGCGGGCTTCAAAACTTCAGAAGTAGAAGAACAGGGTGATCAGACCGCACAGGATCAGAGAGCACAGGGTGATTTCGAACAGGTAGCGGCGCAGCATCTTCCATCAGTACCTCAAGATAGAAACCGGAGAAAAAAACACCCGGCGAACCGGGTGTTAAATCATCAGTCTTGATAATGGTGAGTGGATACGCTCACAAAGACTTCTCGGTACGTCTTATGCTGCCGGAGTCGCTTTTGCAGCCGGAGCAGCTTTCTTAGCATGTTTCACGTGTTTTTTAGCAGCCTGGGCTTTCTGGGCTACTGGTGCAGCTTTCTTAGCATGTTTCACGTGTTTTTTAGCAGCCTGGGCTTTCTGGGCTACTGGTGCAGCTTTCTTAGCATGTTTCACGTGTTTTTTAGCAGCCTGGGCTTTCTGGGCTACTGGTGCAGCTTTCTTAGCGTGTTTCACGTGTTTTTTAGCAGCTTGTGCTTTCTGAGCTACCGGAGCCGCTTTCTTAGCGTGTTTTTTGTGTTTTTTAGCAGCCTGAGCTTTCTGAGCTACTTTTTTATGAGTTTTGTGCTTAGTGACGTGCTTAGCAGCAGGAGCAGCAGTAGTTGT
This sequence comes from Enterobacteriaceae bacterium Kacie_13, assembly GCA_013457415.1. Classification (NCBI taxonomy): domain Bacteria; kingdom Pseudomonadati; phylum Pseudomonadota; class Gammaproteobacteria; order Enterobacterales; family Enterobacteriaceae; species Enterobacteriaceae bacterium Kacie_13. The sequence goes on along the minus strand of CP045665.1, from coordinate 2,421,131 downwards.
TGCTGATGCAGCTGGCGCTGGAGTTGCAGTAGTTTCAGCAGCGAAAGCCACAGAAGACAGGCCCATTGCAGCGGCTACAACCAGAGCTAATACTTTTTTCATGTGTCATTCCTCAAGAATTTTAGGTTATGTGTCTGCCCCACTGCGGGGCCGGTGAAAGAATAATAGGTGTGAGGAATGCGGTTGTCCGTGAGTGATTGGTTTCGGCGTGTAACGGAATGTACAAGGGGGATTTCAGTAACATCAAAGAGTTGTCTGAGTGCTGGGGATCCTTTGGGCTGCCGCCCAAACTGGCTTTTAGGTCAAATTCAAGACCTTGGGTTGCCATCCAAACTGGCTTTTAGGTCAAGACCTTGGGCTGCCGCCCAAACTGGCCCAAAGGACGCGTAAACGCGCGCCCTCTGGACTCCCGCGTTTTTTAAAACACGTGCCATGCAACCCGGCTCTGTTTCAGAGGCAGCAGCTATTGCCGCAAAATCCCGCCGCTGCGCGGTGCCCTCCGGTCGGGTTACAACCCGCGCAAAAAAACGCGCGGTTTTCCACCTCTCCCTCCGGCGTGATTTTTGAAAGCGGCCAGACGCTTTTTAGGTCACAACTTCACCGACTCAGGTAGATAAAAAATAACGGACAAATAAAAATTTAAAAATGATTCGGTTTGCTTTTAAAAATGGTGAGATGGTGCGATCAAAAAATCCTGCTGAACGGAGCGGCCTGAAGACCTGAGGCTTCAGGACCGAGAGAAGGCACCGCGTAGCGGCAGGGTTTTGCGCCACAGACTGGAGCTGCGGAACACGTCCGTCGTTCCTGCGATAGCGCGTATTTGAAAAAGCGGGGAGGGATCCAAGGGAGGGAAAGCACTTCCCTCCCTTGGTCGGTTTCGGCGCAGTGGGTTAAGCGATCACCGCAATTACGAAACCGAAATATTCTCGGTCAGATTTTGAAAGCCAATTTTGCAGCGGCATCTGCAACGAGAAACCGAAACTTTCCCGGTCAGAGTTTAGCGCAACGGTTATATGCCGCCCATCAATTACAGGTATCGATTTTCCAAATGCGCTCTGAAATACGCCGGATTTAACGTTTCGCCGGTCGCATTCTTCATCAGTTGGTCGGTGGTAAACCGGCTCCCATGCTGCCAGATATTCTGCTGCAACCACTGGAACAACGCGGTCAGGTCGCCGCGGGCGATATCATCTTGCAAGGTCGGGATCGCTTTATTGGCGCACTGGAACAACTGCGCGGCGTACATCGCGCCCAGTGTGTACGTCGGGAAGTAGCCAAAGCCGCCGTCGGTCCAGTGGATATCCTGCATACAACCATCACGGTAGTTGCCCACAGTATCGATGCCCAGATATTGCGTCATCTTGCTGTTCCATAAGCCCGGAATATCATCGACTTCAATTTCGCCTTCCATCAGTGCTTTTTCAATCTCATAACGCAGAATCACGTGAGCCGGATAGCTAAGCTCATCAGCATCTACGCGGATGAAGCCCGGCTGGACGCGCTGATTCAGCCTCATAAAGTTACTTTCATCCAGACCTGGACGCTGACCGAACTGCTCGATCACCAGCGGATAGACGGATTTGAGGAAAGGTTCGCTGCAACCGAGCTGCATTTCAAACAGCAGGCTTTGGGATTCGTGAACGCCCATGGAGCGCGCATTTGACACCGGTTGTCCGAGCCACTCTTTCGGCAGGTTCTGCTCGTAACGTGCATGACCGGTTTCATGAATCACCCCCATCATGGCGCTGAGGAATTCCTGTTCGTTATAACGCGTGGTAATGCGCACATCCTGAGGTACACCGCCACAGAAAGGGTGGGCGCTGACGTCCAGACGACCGGCGTCGAAATTAAAGCCCAGGCGATCCATCACTTTCAGGCCAAGCTGACGCTGTTTCTCAATTTCAAATGGCCCCTGCGGCGCAATGCGACTTTCTGTTTTCTGCTTCTCGACCACGGTTTGCAACAAATCCGGCAGCCAGGTTTTCAGACTGCCAAACAGCGTGTCGAGTTTTTGCGAAGTCATGCCCGGTTCGTACAAATCGAGCAGGGCGTCGTAGCGGCTGATACCGGCTGCGTCGGCGCGAAACTGTGCTTCTTCGCGGCTCAGTTTCACCACTTCTTTCAGGTTTTCCGCGAAACCTTCCCAGTCGTTGGATTTACGCTGAATGCGCCATGCCTGCTCGCAGCGCGCACCGGCCAGCGATTTTGCCTGCACCAGACTTTCAGGCAGCAGTGCTGCCTGCTGGTAATGACGACGCATTTCACGCAGGTTTGCCTGTTCCACGTCGTTAAGCTGTTCGCCGCTGGCTTGTTCCAGCCATTCACCTACCTGCTTCGCGGTGAGGATCTGATGCGTCAATACGCTCAGCTCAGCCAGTGCCTCTGAACGTGCCTGCCCGCCCTGTGGCGGCATCATGGCCGCAGCATCCCAGCCGGCAATCGCAGATAAATGGCCGAAACGGGATAAACGAGCGAAGGTGTCGTGCAATTTTTTATACGCGATGGTCATTATTAGCTCCCTTCATGGTGTTGGTCGGACTGTTCTACAGCCAGATTGAAAGTCGGTTTTACCGGCCAGCTGAAACGCATACTGGCACCGCCCAGCGGGCTGCTATCGACGGCGACGCGGCCCTGATAGGCGACAGCAATAGAATGTACGATGGCCAGCCCCAGCCCGCAGCCACCGGTGGCGCGGTCGCGGCTTGGATCGAGGCGCACAAACGGTTCGAAGATGCGCAGACGCTCTTGCGGTGGAATGCCCGGCCCGTCGTCTTCAACCTGCAAACAGGCGGTTTCGCCGTCCAGCCACAGGCTGATGCGCAACGTTTCCTGCGAATAACGCAGGCCGTTGTTGACTAAGTTATCCAGCACACGCTCCATCAGCCGCAAATCCACACCGCCGAAATCGATATTTTGCGGCGCCTCGTACGCGATGGTGCGCCCGGTGTTAATGAGCCTGAAATCGTCCACTTTGTCTTCCAGCCAGTCGGCCAGATTCACTTTTTCGAGATGCAGCGCGACCTGCGGACGGTCAAGACGCGCGTAAGTCAGCAGTTCGTCGATCAGCGCTTCGAGCTGGCCGATATCACGGTTAATGGCATTTTGTTCGGATTCGGGCAGACTTTCGCTGATCGCCAGCCGGTAACGCAGGCGCACCAAGGGGGTGCGCAGTTCGTGGGCGATGCCGTCGATCAGCTGTTTCTTACTGGCGATCAGCGTGCTGATATTGTCTGCCATCTGGTTGAATGCCACGCCGACCCGAGTCAGGCTCGAGGTGGAATCAAAATTCACCCTCTCATCGAGATGTCCGTTGCCCAGGCGCAGCGCCGAATTTTCGAGTCGCAGCAAATCCTGCCAGTGCGGGCGCATCCACAGAAAGACCGGCAACGCTAACGACAGGCCGATGATCATCAGCAGCGCGAGATCCAGCAGCCGCATTTCATGCATATAGAAAAGATACGGGATCGGGCCGACTACCAGCACGTAATGACTGCGTGGTACGCGTTGAATAAAGGTGTATTCATCATCAAGAGCAATGATTTCGCCGTCTTTGAGGCGTTTATCGAGTTCAGGGCTGAGTTTACGTTTGCCGAGCGGTTCGATGTGCAGTTTGAATGACAGGTTAAGATCCAGCGTATTGATGGTCTTATTCCAGTCTTTGATCGGGATTTCCCTGAGTTCGCTGCGCATCAGGTACAGCGAGCTTTTCATCAGGTCATTCATGGACTGACGGCCAGTTTTTTCAGCGGTCACTTTATAAACCAACCCGACGAGCATCGCCATGACCATAAAGCAGACCAGGAGTAACAGAAAAAACTGGACGAAAAGCTTTCTCATTCCGTCAGTGACTCCCAGGCGTTCGGGGCAAACAGATAGCCTTTATTGCGCACCGTTTTAATACGGAAAGGTTCGAGGGTATTGTCGTAGAGCTTACGGCGCAGGCGGGAAATCGCCACGTCGATACTGCGATCCAGCCCGTCGTAACTGACGCCACGCAGGTTTTTCAGCAGCGCTTCGCGATCCATAATTCGCCCGGCGTGCGTTGCCAGCTCCCACAGCAAATCAAAGTCAGAGGTCGACAGCACAATGGTTTCATCCACCAGCGTGACCTGACGGTTGACCGGATCAATGCACAGCTGGCCGAAATGCAGAGCGTTGCCGCTGGTCAGTGTCTGAACCGGTTGTTCGCTTTGCGAAGATTGCGACGGATTTTGACGCAGGTGCAGCCGCAGTCGCGCCAGTAAAACAGCGGGCGGCGTGGTTTTGAGGATGTAATCGCTGGCACCCATTTCCAAAGAAAGGATATGGTTCATGTCGCTGTCGAGCGAAGTCAGCAGGACAATCGGACCGGGAAACACCGGGCGCAAATCACGGCATAGTGTCATGCCATCTTTGCCGGGCAGCATAATATCTAGCAGCACCAGATCGGGTTTTTCTTGCTCTATTCTTGCCTGCGCCGTATCGCCGCGGGGTTCAACCAGCACGTCGATATCATGTTTGCCCAAATAGGCGGCAATCAGGTTGCCGACTTCAGCATCATCTTCTACAAAAACGATTTTATTCATTGGCTTGCTGCTGTTAAAAATCCGGTGGTTAGCATAGCGTGAGCGCGCGGCGGACGCTATGGGACGTAATGATTCTTGCGGCACGAATTCCATAATTTGGGGGAATCTGGCGACAAAATCTGAATTTTGGGTGTTCGTGCTTTCAGCCTACTACAGTCTCACAATGAAAGCGCCTGAACCGACTGGAAAAGTATCGGTGAACTATGCCATTATACAGAGGAATAATTGTGTCTATATGCATTGATTTACGGAATAAATCCGAGCACACCTTCGCACGTTCAACTCAGACGTTCAATGGCTAGACCCTGACCAGGAAGAGGAATAGGGGATGAATGAAAACCGCCTGGTACCCGATGCGCGCAGTCAAAAAGCATCCTTTGACTATATGGAATATTTGTCCGCATCCTGCAAAAAGAAATGGAGTTTCGTCGACGCCATTTATGGTGTGATGCCGTTTTTCGGCATGGTGTTGAAATCCCGCTCTCAAAAAGATAAATCGAAACAAGAGTCTCTGCGGGCGCTGGCACTTCAGGTGGTTTCCACACAGGTCAGCGATGAAACCAATATCGTGCGTCTGATAGAACTGGCAGAACAGCAGGGCATGTACAATATCGATATTACGCTACCGTACTCCCTGACGGATGATCAGCTCACAGCGATTAAGGTGGAGTGCAAACATCTGGTGCAGCTCAGTCAGAATGATGATCATTTAATGGTACAGATTATGCAGATGCCGTCTCAGCATTGAGAAAATACTCTGTAAAAGTTAATTCATAAAATGAGTGACAAAAAGAAAGGCCGCGAAAGCGGCCTTTGTCATTTGGAATAAAACCCTTTCTATTTCTTCAGGTCATTGCGCACATCTTTCACGTCTGATGCAGACACCGGCGCAGCAGCATTTCCCCAGCTGTTACGGATATAGGTCAGCACATTCGCGACGTCCTCATTACTCATCCCTGCATCAAAGGATGGCATAGAAGGCGCAGTCGGTTTGGTGTCGGTGGCGACAGGGCGACTGCCCGCCAGAACCACGTGAATAAGGGAAGTCGCGTTGGTCTGGTTGATCAGCGCAGAATCTGCCAGACGTGGGAACAACCCTTCCTGACCTTTGCCATCCGGCGTGTGGCAGGCAGAACAACGGTCGGCGTAGATATGTTTCCCTGCGGTCATGGCGTTGTCGCTGGTTTTCACCGGCTCAGGCGCACGGTTGCCGCTGTCATGGCCGCTGTCTTTCAGATAGACCGCCACGGCTTTCAGATCCGCATCCGTCCAGTGTTGCGACGAATTGGTCACCTCTTCCGCCATTGGACCGGACGCGATATCAAAGCGGTTTACACCCGTTTTCAGATATTGCATCAGATCTTCCTGCGTCCAGTTGCCGATACCGGTGTGTTTATTGGTGGTGATATCCGGCGCGACCCAGTTTTCAACCACGGCGCCCTGCAGGAATTCGCTGTCTTTATCACCGCCGATCATGTTTTTAGGCGTGTGACAGGTGCCGCAGTGCCCCAGACCTTCCACGATGTACGCGCCGCGATTCCATTCTGCAGATTTATCCATCTGCGGTTTGAATTCGCCCTTGTTGAAGTTCAGCCAGTTCCAGCCCATCAGGCTGGTACGCACATTGAACGGGAATGGCAGTTGGTTGGTTTCAACTTCGTGATGTACCGGTTGCAGCGTTTGCAGATATGCCCAGATCGCAGCGTTATCATCACGGGTGACTTTGGTGTATGCGGTGAACGGCATCGCGCCGTACAGACGCTTACCGCCGTGCCCGATCCCTTCCGACATTGCGCGCTGGAAGTCGTCAAAACTCCATTTACCGATACCGGTTTGCGCATCCGGCGTAATGTTCGCGCCGACTAAACGGCCAAACGGCGTTTCAATGGGCACGCCGCCGGCGAAGGGTTTGGCATCCGGCGTAGAGGCTGTGTGACAGGCCGCGCAGTCGCCGACCGTGGCCAGATAGCGGCCACGTTCAACCTGATCGAACGAACCGTCGCCCGCCGCATGCGCCAGGCCTGAGATGCTCAGCGCCAGTAATCCGAGTGAGAATGAGGTTAAGTTTTTCATGCAATCATCTCTCCCGGTTTTTTCAGGTAGTAGTTACGTATCGCGTGAGCGGCTTTAAAGGCCAGCGCGCCGACGGTGCCTGTCGGGTTGTAACCCGGGTTTTGCGGGAAGGCGGAAGCGCCGACCACAAACAGATTTGGCACGTCCCAGACTTGCAGGTGTTTGTTCACCGAACTGGTGGAAGGGTCGGCCCCCATCACGAACCCGCCGACCACATGGGAAGACTGATACGGCGTGCCATTCCAATGGCCCTTCATTGGGTTAGCGACCAGTTGACGCGGATTCATCGCTTTGGCGATCTCAGCGACTTTACCGGTGCAATAAGCGGCCATTTTCAGGTCGTTGTCAGGGAAATCGAAGGTGACACGCAACAGCGGGCGGCCAAGACGGTCTTTGTAGTTAGGATCGAGTGAAAGATAGTTGGTTTTGGTGGTGTAGCTGCTGGCTTCACAACCGATCGACATCGAACTGAGATAGTTGGCGACCGTGGCTTTTTTCCACTCGGTTCCCCATTTCGGCGTACCCGGTGGAACAGGGCGATAGCCGATAGGTGCGCCGCCGATTGGCGTAACACGGATACTGCCGCCGCCGAAGAAACCTAATCCGCTGTGGTCGAAGTTATCGTTGTTGAAGTCGTCGATGCCCATCCCGACCGCGCCTGCGCCGATGAAGGGGTTGAAGTTTTTGTCATCGAAGAAAAGTTGCACGCTGTTGGCGGTCTGATAGGCGTAATTACGGCCTGTGGTGCCGGAAAGGCTGACGGGATCATAGGGTTTGCCGATGCCGGAGAGCAGCATCAGGCGCACGTTTTCGAAGGTGAAGGCGCTAACAATCACCAGATCCGCCGGTTGTTCCCATTCGTCGCCGGAGGAATCGATGTAAACCACGCCGGTGGCGCGTTTACCGGTGGAATCGGTCAGTACCTGCATGACTTCACAGTTGGTGCGCGCTTCGAAATTCTCTTTGCGGATCAGTGCCGGTAACACGGTGGTGATGGCGCTGGCTTTCGAATAGTTGGCACAGCCGTAGTTGGTGCAGAAACCGCAGTAGGTGCAGGGCCCCATTTTCACGCCGAGCGGGTTGGTGTAGGGCTCGGAAATCAGCGAAGAGGGTACCGGGAACGCTTTGTAACCCATGTTGCGCGCGGCTTCGGCGAACAGCGTCGGGCCGTAAGGCTGATCCATCGGGCGGGTTGGATATTCAATCGAACGCATACCTTCGTACGGGTTGCCGCCTTCGTGATGCTCACCTTTTACATTGCTGGCTTTACCGGATACCCCAGCCAGGCGCTCAAAGGATGCGTAATGCGGCTCCATCTCTTCCCAGTCAGTGCCCCAGTCCTGCAGTACCAGCTCTTCAGGAATGGCATTTGCGCCGTAGCGCTCAGTCAGATGGCTTTTTAAACGGAATTCATCCGGTTGAAAACGGAATGTAATACCCGCCCAGTGGTTACCTGCGCCGCCGGTACCATTGCCAGGATGGAACGAGCCCCATTCGCGCATGGGTAACGCAGTTTGCGCCGGATTATTACGAATGGTGATGGTGTTCTGGCGGGTGCGGAGCATCAGTTCCTGACGCGAGTTATAACGCAGTTCATCGGTCACGGTAGCCACGTTAAAATCACGCGCGGTATCGCGCCACGGGCCGCGTTCAATCGCCACCACGTTCAGACCTTCGTCGCACAGTTCGTTGGCGATGATGGATCCGGCCCAGCCGAGTCCGATCACCACCACATCAGTTTTGGGTAATTTCTTTGCCATAATAGTGTTCTGCCCTTAGCTCTTCATTTTCCATGCGTCGCCGCCTGAAATACTCAGCGGTTCCAGATCGAGTTTCTGGTTATGTTTGCCGACATATTCACGGTAGTCGTAGCGTGCGCCAGGGAAGCCCAGCATTTTCCACGACACCATGTTGCGGTTGCCGCCATAAATCGGATCCGCAAAGAACCCTTCCATAGTGTTTTTCAGCGCAATGGCGAAGAACAATTTGGAATCGATCCCATCAAGAGCAATTTTTCCACTTTCCAGACCGGACAGAATTTCATCCTGCTGGTTACCGGGCAGATCTTTGAACAACTTCTGATGTTGCGATTGAGTATATTTATCCAGCGCCGCCAGACCAAGGCGGTAGCGCTGCTGGGGAACGAGAGGTGACTGATCGCCTTGTTCCGGCGTGCCGTCCTGGAAGGGACCTTCCATATAAAGACGGGCGTAAGTGCCGTAAAAACCGGCCAGCTGGCGGTCGATAAATACGGCACATCCGGCGTCTTTGCCGCCGACGCTGAGATCGTCGGCGGGCACCAGACGGTCAACGATGGCTTCCAGGGTGGCGGCTTCGGCGTCGGTGAAGAACGCCCAGCCGTCGTGGTCAATTTGCGGAGGCGGGCTGGCATCAAAGGGGCTCCACACGGGCGTACCTTTGAGGGTCACCGCGTTGGCGGCCTTGGCTGCGCCGAGTACTGCTGAGGCAGCCGTGAACGAGAGAATTTGCCGGCGGGTCACCCCGGGCAAGGTTTTTTTGCTCATTTGTGTTCCCTGTTTGTTATACATAACGCTATAGAGGGCGGTAAATGGTGCAATCAACAACGCGCTGCAAAAGCAGTCGGGTGGCGCTGTGATAATCGTTAACCTGCTAAGAATAAGTGAAAACTGACTGTAAAGATAAATGGAATGGATGTTAAAAATGTTATGAAATGTGTGTGAATGGTTTTTTATGTTGTAATTTTAGCCACTAATTCGATGTTTGTTTACATTTTATCCGCGTAATTGATGAGGAAAAAGGTCGTTAAAAAAGACATAAAGGAGAGGGCGGGGCATTGCCGTGTGGCGTTTCGTGGCCTGAAGGTTGAATTATGCTGCTTGTCAGGTAAGATCATGGTTCACTGGCAAAATGTGTAAGGCATGACAAACGTCACAGATTTTTTTCAAAATTTATTGAAGCGTTACGCGGGGCTTTCCTGCCTCTCTGTGCTTATCGCAGGGGGATCTGCTTTTTATGCTGTAAGCGCGTCTGCGCTGATGGCAGAATCCACTGAAAATCACTCACCGGTTTCAGACCTCAGTTACGATCTTTCCGGTTTCCTTCCTGCCAGCGATGAACAGTCTGCGTTTAACTCCGGTACAGGTTCACAACCTGCGGCATTGCCAAGCCTTGGCAGTCAGTACATCAGAAAAAATACCGGCCCGACCGCGACGGAAACCCAACTGGCGACCACGCTGAAAGAGCTCGGTACCACCACCGCAGACAGTGATGACCCCTTACGCTTGCAGGCGGAGAATATCGCGCTGAGTCAGGCAGCGAAGCTGGTGCAAAAGGAAACCAACAGTCTGCTGTCACCACTCGGTACCGTCAGTACTACGCTGGATGTCACCGGTCATAACCTTGACGGCAGTTCCGGCCAGCTTTTCAGTCCGTTGTACAATTGTGCAAATAATCTGGTTTACAGTCAGATAGGTTTGCAGAGCGCGAGCGATGCCACGGTGGGGAATTTCGGCGTAGGTCAGCGGATCAACACCGGCGCGTGGATGCTGGGGTACAACGCCTTTATCGATAACGATTTTGACCATCAGCTCACGCGTGGCAGCCTCGGCGCCGAGGCCTGGTCGGATTATCTGCGCTTCTCTACCAACTATTATCATCCGTTTTCATCGTACAAAGCAGACAGCAGTTCGTCTGCCCAGATGCGTCGTCAGGCGCGCGGTTACGACATCACCACCAAAGGCTATCTGCCGTTTTACCGTCAGGTGGGTGCCTCGCTGAGTTACGAACAGTATTTCGGCAATCAGGTAGATTTGTTTGGCAACGGCACGCGGCAGAGTAATCCGTCGGCAGTGTCGTTCGGTCTTAACTATACGCCGGTGCCTCTGGTGACGGTGATGGCCGAACATCAGGCGGGGCAGGACGGCGATAATCAAGATTTAGTGAAACTGACGCTGAACTACCGCCTCGGGGTACCGCTGGATCAGCAGTTATCGGCGCGAAACGTTGCGGTGGCGCACTCATTGCGCGGCAGCCGGATGGATAGGGTGGATCGTAACAATATGCCGGTGATGGAGTTCAAACAGCGTAAAACGCTGTCGGTATTCCTCGCCACGCCGCCGTGGACATTACAACCGGGCGAAACCGTACCGCTGAAATTACAACTACGCGCACTGAATTCTGTGACCGCGTTAAGCTGGCAGGGCGATACGCAGGCGCTGAGTCTGACGCCGCCTGCCAATAACCGCAACGCAGATGGCTGGAGTGTGATTGTACCGCAATGGGATGACTCGCCGGGGGCGGCAAACAGTTATCGTTTATCGGTGACGGTGGAGGACAGTAAATCGCAGAAAGTGACGTCGAACTGGATAACCCTGACGGTTACGCCGCCGCTGACCGCCCAGCCGCAGTATGGCAATGACGCCGGTCTGAATTTCTAAAACGCTTACCTGATGATACTGATAGCCTTTCAATGGCAGAAAGGCCATCAATAAGCCGCACACGCCCGGTACGCGGCCTCGCAGGATCACTCTGTGAAGAAGCTCTGCTTCAAAGCCCGTTCAACTCCCCGCAGCTCCGCCAGCCCGCGCAAACGTCCAATGGCAGAATAACCAGGATTGGTTTTCTTATTCAGGTCATCCAACATCTGATGTCCGTGATCCGGACGCATCGGGATTGCGCGCAGATTACCGGCTTTCCGGCGGGTTTGTTCTTCAGTCAGGATGGCTTTGATCACCGCGACCATATCCACATCACCATCCAGGTGGTCAGCCTCGTGGAAGCTGCCTGGTACATCTTCACGCTGGGTGGCGCGCAGATGAATGAAGTGAACGCGGTCGGCAAAGGTGGTCATCATCTTCACCAGGTCGTTATCTTCGCGCACGCCGTAAGAACCGGTGCAGAAGCAGAAACCGTTATGGATGCTGTCAACGGTGTCTTTCAGCCATTGCATGTCTTCGATGGTGGAAACAATACGCGGCAGGCCGAGGATAGGGCGGGGAGGATCATCCGGATGAACCGCCAGACTCAATCCGCACTGCTCAGCAACCGGCACGATGCTGCGCAGGAAGTGCGCCATGTTCTCGCGCAGTTTAGCCTTGTCGATACCGTCGTAAGTTGCCAGACGCGCACGGAACTGCTCCAGCGTATAACCTTCTTCGGCACCCGGTAAACCGGCAATGATGTTAGCAACCAGCGTGTTTTTCTCTTCCTGCGTCATCGCCGCGAAATACTCTGCGGCCAGCTTTTGTTCTTCGGCGCTGTAATCCGCTTTGGCACCTTCGCGTTGCAAAAGGTGTAATTCGAAGGCGGCAAACGCGATGTGATCGAACCGCAGCGCGCGGGAACCGTCCGGCAGCAGATAGCCAAGATCAGTACGCGTCCAGTCGAGAACCGGCATGAAGTTGTAGCACACGGTATCAATGCCACAGGCGGCCAGATTACGAATGGATTGCTGATAGTTGGCAATGTGCTGCTCAACTTTGCCGCTGCGCGTTTTGATTTCTTCATGCACCGGAATACTTTCCACCACCGACCACGTCAGCCCTTTGGCTTCAAGCTCGGCCTGACGTTTTTTGATTTCCTCGACCGGCCACACTTCACCGTTCGGAATATGATGCAGCGCCGTTACCACGCCGGTTGCGCCAGCCTGACGCACATCATCAAGCGATACCGGGTCTTTAGGGCCGTACCAACGCCATGTCTGTTCCATCTGTTTTCCTTAAATTTTTTGCTGATGTTTACCAATACAGTTGACGCATGACCGCTGTTAAGTTCAATCTTAGGACACGGCATGGTCTGGTGGTCTGCTGGTCAGGCCACCAGACCGATATATGATTCAGCATCAGCCCGATCATTAATGTGATCGCGATAACAGATCTGGGATTCAGCACCAGCACGGAGAGAACAATGGAATTACCAACACTGAAAGTGGAACGGCTGTATCGCCAGATTTCTAACGTCCTGATTAATTGTATTAAGACCGGACAGTTTGCGCCGGGGGCGATGATCCCTTCCGAGCGCGACCTGTCCAAACAGCTTGGCGTCAGCCGTTCGTCGATTCGTGAGGCGCTGATTGCGCTGGAGATCACCGGCTGGGTGGAAATACGCACCGGCAATGGTGTGTATGTGAGTAATCCTCTGCCCGACGGTTCACCGGTGATCCACGCTGCACCTGCTGAGGAAGAATTCAGCCTGCAATCGCTGGTCAAAGCGCGGCAGATTTATGAAGCCATGACCGCTGAACTTGCGGCTATCAATGGCACAGAAGATCAGCGCGCAAAGCTTAAAGAAATCGCCCGCGAGCTCAATGAGCTCAATGCTAACAACGATGCATTTCTCGAAGCCGACCGTCGTTTCCACCTGATGATCAGTGAAATGACCGGCAATGAAGTGCTGCACGACATGATGGGATACCTGTGGGATAAGCGTCAGTCACGCAGGTTCATGCGACTTGAGAGCCATTACACCGAGGTGGATTTTGCGCGTGAGATGAATGCGGACCATCAGGGGATTCTGGATGCGATTCTGGCGCGGGACGGGGCGGGCGCGAAAGCGCGGATGGGGCGGCATTTGCAGCATGTGTATGATCAGTTATTTGCGTAGAGTTTGTGCGATTACCGCGCAGTGGTGGTTCCTGAAATAACCGGGCATTAGTCTATTTATGAACAAAAAGCAGCATCAGAGATGCTGCTTTTATTACCCGTAAATAAAGCTCAGTTCCATTTGCGCCGCCACGTTGCCGGTGGTGGCTCCCCCTTGCGGGGAGATCATCCGCGCTTTCATGGGGAATGAAGCGGTATGCGACAAAGGATCAATGCCAATCGACAGGGTTGCGCCGGGATTGAGCGCTTTACCGTCTGCTTCGCTGGTTACATCAATAGCCACGCGGCTGCTGGTGCCGGTGTTTTTGTAATACTGCGGATCGATCGGATCCGTGGTACCACTTAACGTCAGCTTCACCGTGGTGCTGGTTGCCGGGCACTTTTCCAAATCGACTTTAAATCCTACCCAGGGTGACGTGCTGCCTGCGGTAGTAAAACTCGAGGATGTAAAAGCGCCCAAATTAACGTCCGGTGTTGCCACCAGTACGCAAGGGGAGGCCGTTACCGTTGCATTCACTGCGACACTGGCATCTCCCCCTGCCATGCAGGGTAAAGAGGGGAGCAGTATGGCAGCCAGACAGCCGGGAAGCAGCCAGGCTCTGCGATTAAATGTGCCCATAATTTACCTGCTTACTGATGGATCAATGATAGGCGAAAGTCACATCAACAGCCGAGGTATAGGTGCCCGGCATGATGTTGCCTGTGATGGAATGCATACGCGCTTTCACTTTGAATTCCGCGGCATTGCCCTCCGTATTCACGGTGTAAGTATTCTTCGCGCTGGTGATCAACGTAGCATCTGATTTCGCCAGCTGAATGCTGCCGGAGGTCATCGCTGCACTGGCTGAATCTTTCATCTGGTAGCCATCAGTGTCACCGGCTACAGCCGGGCCACTGAAAACAGCATCAATTGAAGTGGTCGTCACAGGACACCCCGACAAAGAGATAGTCGCATCAGATGACCAGGCTGAGTTTGCACCTGCGGCAGCCACATCCGCGGCATTCAGGCTGAAGTTAATCGGAATGGAGGCGGGCGCTTTGGTGGTACAGGAAGCCGCCGTCACCGTTGCCGTAATATTAATGGTGGTGTCAGCCGCCTGAGCACTGACCGCTGAAATCATTCCTGCCAGTGCTAACGTGGTCAGGATAGAGTGTTTTTTATGTTGCATGAGAAGTCCTTTTATTTCCGGTAATAGATTGTTTAATTGCTCTGTTTTAACGAGCGGTGTCCGTAACGAATTATGGGTAACTAAACGTTGCCGTCACAACGGCTTTAACTGTCCCTGGGGTCGCCGGGCCAAAGCCGTTATTTAACAGGCGGGCCTTCAGGGGAATTGACAGATTACTTTCCTGTGATGCGAGCTGAAAAACCTGTACGGATCCATTCTGATAACTGATATTCCTGTCATCGCCGGACAGTTCAACCATAATATTTTCCGCAGTGCCCTCATTTTTATAAAACTGAACGTCCTTATCAGTCGCGCCCGCCATCCACATTTCAATTTTGGCGCCGGGTTCACAGCCGGTCAGCTCAATGCTATATCCGCTATTCCAGCTGGTGAAAGTACCAAGCGACGCCAGCATATTAGCGCCTATTGCATCTTTAAAAATAATATCCACATTCGAGGTATGAACTTCGCACGTAGAGGGCTTTACATTAATGGAGTAATTAATGGTGACATTATTTACTTCTGTCGCCAGCCCGGACTGCATTGCCAGCAGTAATAACGAAAATGAAATTCCGTAAGACAGTAATTTTTTCATTTTAAATGCCTTCGCTTAACGATAAGAAAACATCATCGTGACTGTGCCATTATAAGTCCCGGACTTAATAGAATTTTTCGGGTTGATAGCCACAGGCTTAGCGACCACGTTAAATTGCTGGGTGCCCTTTACGGTATCGTGCGTGGTTTTATCCATCTCGATGGGCTGGCCATTTTTTTCCCAGCTCAGCTGTAAACCCATGTTGTTACTGCCATCGTCATCGGTTCTGACAATACCCTGAGCTGCATTGACATAGCCGTGGCTGGAGGTGAACTTGATTGAAACAGGGGTTTCTACCTGACCGCAATCGGCCCCAACCTCGGCCATTCTGGTAGACACCTCACCGCTGAGAATGTCCTGAGAAGAAAGACTGTCCCACGTCAGGTTGGCCTGATTAGTATTTAACTGGCAGCCGGTGAGAATAACAAAAACTGAGAAGTTACCCATATTTACATTGTACAAGTCACCACCCGATCTATCATCCCACAGCTCACCATATTTTCCAGAAAAGGTATGCTCTCCTGCTGTTACCGAACCGCCCATAACAGAAACCAGATCAACGCCAAATGTCACATTGAACGTTTTAGATGCAGGAAACCCTGCGCCAGGGTTCTGCGAAAAATTGCCAAACCAGACAGGAGGATGACCATCAGCAATTTCATAGACTTCCAGACCTAATCCACCCCCACTCAATACAACGGTAGTATTTCCCGAAAAGTCTGAGCCAAAGGGTGAGAGTGGAGATAATGAACCACTAGGCTTGGTAGACAATACATAAGCCTTAGAATCGTCGTCATAGTAGCAATTCATGGTGATAGTGAGAGTGGATAACTCATAATCGCCACGCAATATCGGGTCGGTGTCATCCCTGGAAACATAAATTGTTTTACTTGTGCCCGGCACTGTAATAGGGGCGCTGGGGACGCAACTCGCAAATGATGTATTGCAAAATAAAATTACGGGCAATAATAAAATTATGGCGTAATTAAAAGGCAATTTTTTCAATACAGAAATATTCCACATACTATTTCACCTCGCCAGACTGGCATGAAGCCGCAGCGGTGAGTAAAGCGCTCTCTAAATCCTGCTGGCTTAGTTGATAATTAATTTTGCACTGCTGATCAGCGCCCTTACCCCACTGGGCAATCAGGGTGCCTTTTTCAGGCAAACCACTTAGATAGGTCACACCTTGTTCACCCACGATGCCAGCGCTGGCATCTTCTTTTTTTGCATTTTCCTTAAGCAGCGCAACGGTGGCACCAAACGGCAGCGGTTTGCCGTCCGCACGGGTTAACGTCATCATTACGCGATAACCCACACGGGCATTGAACTTCGCTTTGACCACGGCGCCACGTGTAGGGATAACGTCGCGGGTGCTTTCTTCGATTTCGACTTTATCGCCCACGCTGGTGGTATCCAGACTGACGCGGGTACGACGATAAGGACTGGTATAAGGCACAACCGCATAACCCCGGTAATCGGTTTTCACGCCGGTGTTGTTCATGACCCTGGTGTCATCAGCGCCCGGTGCGGCCACCAGAACCACGGTTTCACCTAGCGGTTGAGAAAGCGTGATGCCTTCACTGTGTGCCACGACGCCGCCCTGCAAGCCATAGTTGACCCGATGCGTGTCTTTACCGTAGCTGTAACCGACGTTGCTGTTTCCGTACTGGCCCTGATAATTCAGGTTGGCGTTGCCGTTATTGCCTTCGCCCTGATTGGTATAGCCCTGAGATACGCTGTAGCTCAGGTTTTTGTCCGCTAACAACGAACCGCTGATGCCAGTGTTCTGCTGAACGCGGCCATCGGAATCATGGGTGACGTTGTAGTTAACCCAGGCGGATTTCAGCCAGCGGTCGAGCTGGATAGAGACCGAGAATGACACCTGTCGGTCATGTTTTTCGTCGCCCATGTAGTTATCGGAATAGGCGATGTTGTAGCTGATGCCATTCCAGGTATTGCTGTAACCGGTTTGCAGCGTCTGTTCTTTGCTGCTGCTGTCCCAGTAATCCTGCACACTGGCAGAAAGATACAGCGAACCACCGTTGTCACCGAGCTGCTGGTTAACCGAACCATCAATACGGCTGCGTTTATGTGTGCGCATATTGAAATCGCTGTAATCGTTATCCTGATCATTGAGCGTGACCGAGTCATCAAGGCTGTAGTAACCACTGGTGGAATAGCGGTAACCCACCAGACGGAAATCAGTATTGGTATCCGCAAAGGTTTTGGCATACAGGAAACGATAAGACTGCCCCTGTGAGCTGATACCGTCAGGCAACTGAGTGCGGGCCTGCGTCACATCAAGAGAAATGGCCCCCAGCGCACCGAGGTTTTTACCGACGCCGAGCGCCGTTGCCGCGTAATTTTCCGTTCCCTGCATCCCGCCATACAGCGTCACGCCTTTACTGAACCCGTGGATCAGCGTGAACTGGCCGAAATCAGGTTTCTCAGAGCCGTAACCGTTACGGTACTGGCCGGCGGTCAGGCTGAATTTGGTGTGGCCTTCGCGCTGAAGAATGGGCACGGAAGCATACGGCTGGATGAAGGTTTGTGTGCTGCCATCTTCTTCTTTGACTTTGATGGTCAAATCGCCGCCATCGGAACTGGGATAGAGATCCGTTATCTCAAACGCACCGGGCGTAACGTAAGTCTGGTAAACGGTATAGCCGTTTTGCTCAACGGTTACCTGCGCATTCGTTCTGGCGATACCGCGGATCACCGGGGCAAAGTTTTTCAGGCTGTCCGGCACCATGTCGTCATCTGAAGCGATTTGCGCACCGCGAAACTGCAGGCTGTCAAAGACATCGGCGTTGGAATAGCTGTCACCCAGCGTTAATGCCGCCTTTAACGGAACGATAGAGCGCTGCACATAAGTGTTAACGTTATTAAACGTTCGTTCGCCGTTATTATCATTCCAGGTGGAATAATTGCGCAGACGCCATGCGCCCAGATTTACACCGCTGCGCATGTTCAGGTAATAGCTGTCCTGATTATCGTTGCCATTGGCACCGGTGAAGTTGTAGTTAAACAGCAGCGCCGGGATCCCTTCATCCCACAGAGAAGGATCCACATAACCGCGCGCAGTGTTGGACATCAGCATTTGCGGAATACTGATGTTCAGGCGCTGGCTTTCAAAATCAAACGTGGTTTTAGCGCCGGGGATAGTTTGCAGCAACGAACTGCATTGACTGCCCGCAGCCGCCCGTTCAGGGACCACGACAGGTGCCGGTGAAGGTGCATCACCTCGTTTAGCCAGCGCCAGAGCTGCATCCGCTTTTAACCCATACGCTTTCAGGTCATCTTCTGAAAGACAGGGGATTAATCCGGTGGTATCACCTTTAGAAAAGGCTGTTTTATCCGGGTTGGTAATAAAGTCAATTTCGCGGTGGTCAACAATGGTTTTATTGATATAAATATCTACCAGATATTTACCCGGCAACTGGCCGCCCGATTTAGAAGAAAAAGCCGACAGATCGGTAATTTCATTATCCGGATCAACCTGTTCTAAAAAGGAGGAGTTAAACCCCGCCGCATAACTGTTGCCGGACATAATTAATAACGTCAGCGCATTCAGTGCGAAATACTTACAGTTTTTTCTGGTCAAAGAGCCTAACCGTGCCGTCCGACTCTTATTGTATTTTTTTAACAGCAACATGTTATTCTCTTATAAGAAAAGGGTGTCGTATTTAAAAATAATCAGTTTGCGACTGCGTTTATTGGTTCTGAAACGCCACCAAAATCATTAATAAAGGTAAACGACACGTTTTTACCGGCACCGGCAGGCATCGCATAATGGGATTCTGATTTTGGTAATACCATGTTGATATCTTTAACCGGTTTACCGGACACATTTATTTCATTAAAGCTGACTGCGTAAGCCGTCGGATTTTTAACCACTAAGTCTTTACCTTGCTGGCTCCACTGCAGATGCGAACCGGCTTCTGCCGCCTTACCTTGCAGACCTTTAGGGCGATAGAACAATTTAATGCGGGTTTTAATGGCCAGTTGCAGCGTATTTTGTGTATCAGCATTATCCGGCACAGGCGGAATGGCTTTCACATTGACATAAAATACAGATTCGCGATCACCCGGCAATTCGCCTGCGGTTTTCATAATACGCATCATATTTTCTTTTTCAGCATTCAGCCTGAAAAGCGGAGGCGTGATAGCAAAAGGCACTTTCTTATTGCCATTGGCATCATCTATCCATGACTGAACCAGAAAATATTGGTCTGCATTTTTATTATTGATACTTAACGAAGCTTCTTTGCTGCTGGCGTCATAAACAACGCGCGTCGCGCCTAATACAACCCCGCCGCCCCCTGCTGCAAATGCCGACTGAGAAGCAATAAGTAATGCTAAGGAGGAAATAATTAATTTACCGTACATAATATTAACCTTTAGTGAATGAAAACCTAAATCAGGGCAATAGAAATCCTTTCTGCTATAAACAGAACAATTACCCTGACCCCGGTTTTATATTTCTATGATTAATCAGACAACATAGAAGTGCATTTAGCTATTACTGGTAAGTGATGGTGAAATCGCTGGTGGCGTTTGCATCACCCGTTGTTGCTGTACCAAAAGATTTGTAGTTCGCTGTAAAGTACAGTGACTGCGAAGCCACACTTGGCGTCAGCGTCATGGCGCCAGACAGTGTGTTAGGAGAAATTACCACACCTTTAGAATCCGCAATTTCAATGCCGACTTTGGTCGCCACTGTGCCAACGCTGGTGCCGTCCGGAGAAGAAATGTTGAACAAGGTCACGTCTTCAGTCGGGCTGGTGCCACCGAAAGAAATCTGCGCAGATTTAACCGCTGCAGTACAGTTCAGCAAATCAATCTGGAAATTCTTAGCGGTAGAACGGCTTCCGGACGTTGCCAGGTCAGCTGCAGGTACAGTACCCAACATCACATTCTGGTTCTGCGAAGGAATAGACACTGTGCAAGGTGCATCGGAGATTTTACCTTCGAAATTCACAGTGCCATCAGCAGCCATTACAGAAGCAGAAGCCATACCAGCAAGAGACAGAGTCAAACACAAAACAGTTTTTTTAAAAGACATCATTTTTTCCTTGGGAAATTTTTAGGTTCATTCATTTGAACCATTCTGGCCGGTCTCAAACATCGATACTTTAATTAATCTGTGAATAATAAAAATCGATGTTAAGGACTTTCTGGAATACAGTCATATTCCGTGCAAACACAATAACTCAAGTAAGCGAATTTTGTAAGATAGCAACAGGTTAAGAAACGCACAATTCTGAAAAACCCATATATATCATTACAATGAAGAGGTTTCGCTTTCTTTAATGATTTCTTAAAGAAATCTAAACTATCTCAATGTGCTATTTATTAGAATAAAATCCACTACGAACAGCCTAAATTTAACGAAAAAAGAACTTATCTGAACATACCTGAGCCTTCGGGTTTGAGAGTAACGGAATTAAAAATGCCAAAAGGTGAGTTACAGAAATAATCGTGTCAGGTAACCTGTTATTGTTATAACAGGTTAGAGGCAGGCAGGGATTTACGTTCAGGCGCGGAAATTTTCTTTAAGATAATTAAAAAGCTGGGTATTCATTTTTCTATTAAGATTGTTTTTATTATAACTCATGGCGATTTCCACCCGTGGGAAGGGGATATCACTCGTCAGAATTTTTATGTCAAATACTTCTTTGAAACGCTCAGCCAGCCAGCGTGGAATGATAGCCACAGACTCTGAAGAGGAGACATGGCTGAGGATAGACATGAAGGAAGGGCTTTTCAGCGAAAAGGTTCGCGCCGACATCAGGTTGTTTTCAATATTTTTCCGGGATGTGATTGCCGGTAATTCGTCGGTGTGGATGTAGCCAAATACTTCCCGCGGGATATCTTCTTCACGAAGCTCACTCACAAGGCGCGGGTGATTTTTTCTGCAAATGAACACTAAGTCTTCATGGCCAATCAGAAAGGACTGGGTCGAAAGCCCGAGATTTTTACTGACGCCAAACACTAAATCGACCTGGCGAAGTGATAACGATTCGCTAAAGCTGTCGACCATGTTGTCGCTGACCCGATGGACAATTTCACAGTTTATTTTTTCTTTAACAAAAAACTCACTGATAATCGGAATAATTTTTAACGAAAGATAAACCGGGCACTG